>CAWBEP010000001.1:0-73457 GCA_963787915.1 uncultured Acidobacteriaceae bacterium
GATGCGCCGCGGTACTTGGCCCCACTGACGGCCGCAGTCCAATTCACGCTGCCTATGCTCGCGATGCTTGTGATTTCGGCGGGGTTGGGCTTGCTGCGTTTGGCAAGGAGCGGAGAACGGAAGTGGTTTTTCTGCTGCTACTAACATTGCTGTTCCTGGCGGCTAGCATGCAGGTCCGCAGAGTCAGCATTGTGCGGCATCTCTTGCCGATGCTTCCATTTCTGGGAATCTTAGCGGCCGCCGGATGCGTGTATTTTGCAAGGCGGCATCGGTGGGCGGTCGGGGTGCTTGCTGGGTTGCTTGTGCTGCATGCAGTTTCATCGCTGCGCTGCTATCCAAATTATCTTTCCTATGCGAACGAGGCCTGGGGCGGACCGAGCAGCCTTTACAAGTACCTGCCCGGGGCCGATGCTGGTCAGGTCTATTAGCAGGTGCGCCGGTACATGGCAGAAGCACCCTGGCGTGCCTTGCTGGTTGGACAGCAATTACCTTATGCCGTCCAGGCCCTACGAAGTCCCGTGCACACAAATGGGGAACACCTATAACGAACTTGTTCCAGCCCGAATGAACGGAATTGTCTTTGTAAGCGCCTCCGCGCTTCAGGCCGATGGGCAACCGGGTGGCCCGCTTGCACCGTTTTATGCGGCTGAGGCGAAGGACCATCTGGGTGGCAGCGCAATGCTGGTTTACGAGGGCGAGTTTGACACCCGCGCAGCAGCGGCAAGGGCACTTGATAGAAGGGCAAACTTGTTCTTGAGGATCGGGCGCGAGGAAGAAGCCTTTGACCTTGCCAGGCAGGCGCTGTACCTAGCCCCGGATTCTGCTAATTCCCACTATTGGTACGGCATCTCGCTCGCATTCAACGAGCAGCCCCAACAAGGTCTTGCGGAGTGCTCGTACGCCCGAAAGCTTTTCTTAACAGAGGGACGAAATCCGCGGATGGCAAAACAAGCCTTAGAGCAAATGGAAATCATTGCGGATCATTTTGGCCTGCCATTGCCGCCGGGGAGTCAGTAAGCCGACTACCGCTGATTCTCAGCGCCACGTAGAGTGCGCTAGTTTTGACGCACCAACACCATGGCTAAGTCGTCTCGATAAACCACTTTGAAGTCTGGAATCGTGGCCAGCGCCTCTGCCATTGGTGAGCTCGCCGGCAGCAGAATGGTCTGAGCCGACAGGAAAACAGGATCGGTGTTGAGCGGAATCTCTGCATTTATCAGCGCAAAATAGCGATCGTTGATCTTCTCGCCATAGAGATCCCTGCGTCCATCGATAGCCACCGGATAATCAGGCAGATACCAAGTCAGAAAGCCGCCCCATTTGTACTCGTTGAATAGCGGGTTCGGCAGATGGGTCTCGCGAATATAATCCGAGGCTTGCACCGGAAAGCTCTTCGCTACGGTATTCAACAGTGGTTCTCTGTTGTACGGAATGCGACTGACTGACACCACTCCAACAACCAACAACAGCACGGCGGTTGCCACAACTTCCAACCTTCCAAGGTGCGCCCGTCTGCCCGGCTGAGTCTCAATCTCCGCGCCCGAGAGTGCATCGGCAATCACCGCGACTGAAGCCAATGCGAGAAACCCAGCATCACCCTGCATACGGAAGCCAACAATTGCGCTGGCGATCATCAGCGTGATCGGAAAGGTCCGCGATCGCCGATTTACCCAATGACAGGAACGCCGCCATCGCCAGCAACAACAGAACGTAGTGTTGCGGGTGGCGAAAATTCATCGCATGGTGCTCCGCAATGTACGCGAACGCACTGGTGTTTTGATCACGGCCTTGTACACCTGATAGGTATATGGCGACACAAGGGTGGCGCAAAAGCACACGGCCACCGCCACCCCAGTCCACACCTAACGGCAGAGCAGGCACGTCAGCATACCAGTCCACCCCAGACCGGCGGCATACCTCCCCGGCCAGCCCAGCAGTGAGAAACATCAACAAAACAATGAGTCCCAAGGCAAATTGGACATGCACGTTTGCCCATAGTGCGAATAACAAAGGCAACCAGAAAAGCAGCCGCGTGTTTCCCGTGCGTCGACTCTCCAACAAGAGCGCCAGTTCAATGGCAAAAAACACCAAGGAACAAAAGCTGGGCGATGGCCGCAAGTCTAGCAGAGCACACTGAGCAGCGATGGCAATAGTCACCGCGAACCAGAAATTTCTGCCCCAGCCGCGAGCCAATAAAAAAGCCGACACTGCAAACGCAACCTTCATGACCATCAAGGTGACAGGGACAGCACGCAATCCAAGTAACTTGTAGGCGACGGCGAGCAGGACTTCGAACCCCCAACTGCTGGCCACCCAGGGCAACGTTGAGTATTGAGAAAACAATCCGCTGTGCGGGATCGCATGATACTGAAGGATCCAGAGGCCCGTGCGCATATGCCACCACACATCGGCATCAGCCAATGAAGAGAGGTGAACAGCCTCGTGCACGGCCGCAGCGGCAAACAGCAACAGACAACGTGAGCACCCGCACGGGAAGAGTGTTCAGTGCACTGGTGCGATTGATTCGATCTCTATCTATAGGTGGCGCAGATTTCATAGATATCTTTAACCCATTGTTGTGCGACTCATTCTGGAGAAATGTACTACTTTGTCGCACGCCAAGCACAAACCGCAGGGAGACTCGGCGTCATTTTCCTTTTCCGCGACTTACGGTTACACCATGCGCAAGAGCCGAAGTGACTGAGCCATCAACATTATGAGCGTAGCCATGACAGGTAAGCGTGCAGGTGTTTGCGGCGCGATTATAGGAGATGGGCGTCGCACCATTTGAACCGACCACATTCGCGTCGAAATTCACCAGTCTCTCGCCGGTTATGGTCGCGCTGGTCGCGCCCATTCCATGCGCTATATGGCAGACTGAACAGGAGAATCCGGCATTGATATGGTAAGCGTGCTGATTGAAGCTAGTGTTCTGCATGATCTGATTGGTCAGATCATGACATTTGCCGCACAGCGCATAGGGACCATGTACGCTCAGGTCAGGATTCGGGTAAAGGTTTGTGATCAACTGCCCCGGGCCGGTGCCTGATTGGCAAGATACTGTCGCTCTAAGATATGCGTCCACTTGGAACCGTGCGGTCCGTTCGGACCGACACCTCCAAACTCGCGATTGTCGTCGCTATTGTGACAGTCCGTGCACAGAATCTGCGTGCCTATCAGGCGTCCTTTCGTCACTCCGTCCTGATTCATGATGTTCGTGAGGAGGCTTGGTTGCGGCAGAGTGCTATTGCTGATGTGCGTCACTGGATGACTTGATGTAGCGGTCAAACTGAACTCCAGAATGACATTCAGAGGATCGCCCGCGGCAACCACCCGCACCGGAAGGTAACCAAAGACTGCATTTACGGATTTTCCCGCGCTAGTGCCGTGACAACGGAAACAATTTTCGTACTGATTGATGGAAGGATTAACGACGGTGGTACCATCAATTGCGCTTATTCCGGCGATGCCATTCTGCGAGACCCGCACTGAGGGTGGCGCGGTAAATGTATTTACTTGCATAGATGAGTGAGAGTTGTGGCAATCCACGCATGTGGCATGTCGGTTGTTGTTGAGAATCACAGCTGGAGGCGCACCCGTAGAAGATTGGAAACCTTCGGCGGCATCATGCGTATTGGTACCTGCAGGGAATGGATGCCCGATCTTGCCGAATTCAGCGTAAACGTTGAGAGCGGCGGGAGACATACTCGTACCCCCGCCATGGCAGGAGATACAGTCCTGTTCGTTCGGTCCCCGGAGCAGACGAGCAGGGCCACCCGCTTCGTGGGGTGCATGACAGGATGAGCATGCGTCGGTTGCGACTGTGCCGTAACTTCCCACACTCACTTTGTTTGTCGCTGTGGCATGGATACTGGTCGACCACTGCGCCAGCGGGTTCACCTTCCCTGTCATGGTCCGAGTTGGATCATGACAGGCGAGACACATTTGGCCACTCGAGCTATCGCGAACCAAAAAATTCAGTGAGAGCCTGTCCTTGGCTTGAACGTGTGGATTGTGACAGGAAGTACACTCAACATTTCCGCGAACGAGATGCACAGCATGGGTTGGATCGGCAGTCCCGCCTTTTATAACGTTTGAGAACAGGATGATGGAATCGCTCAACGGAAGGATGAGACTAAACGGATGTGAACTTGAGAGATTAGTCCCAAAGACATCGGGTGCGTTCATGGAGCCGGACATCGCGATTGTCCCATAAGCTGCGGTTGTTCCCGGCGCAACAGTCCCGTCATGACAGCTAAGACATAGACTACTGGGGCCGCCTATCGGAGGTTGGGTATTGCCTTTCTCAACGTAAGTGGAGCTGCCGTACGGAGTGTAGGTTGCGGTCGAGAACTTCTGATTCCACAGTGGCCCTTTTCCAGTCCCGGAATGCGGAGCATGGCAGTACGAACAAGAGCTGTTTAACGTACCCTTTATGGGTGATTGACCTCCACCCAAGTTATGCACACCGAGCACATCACCAGTAATCTGTGCAGATAAGGCACTCGCAGCCAACACGATGATTAGGTATCCCCATAAATCCCTAAACCTCATTGACGCGCTCCCTTGGCGGACTGATGCCATTCGAAGTAATGGAATACCTGGACACGCCTGTTATACGAGTCCACTACGTAAATACGGTCGTTGCGATCAATAAATAGTCCTGCTGGCAACTGAAACTCTCCCAGATGGACTCCTGTTTTCCCAAAGTAATACAGTAGTTCACCGCTCCGATTAAACACCTGCACCGCTCCCAACAGACCATCCACCACGTAGATATCATTCTCCGAGTCAACGGCGACCCCCTTCGGCCTGAACATTGATCCGCTGCTGTCACCAATGCTCCCAAACGCCGACCGAAAGTTTCCTGAGCGATCAATTATCTGGACCCGGAAGTTCATAGCGTCCACAACCAGCAGGTCCTTGCCGTTCAACAACAACTCAGTCGGAAAGTTGAATTCCCCATTACCCTCACCATTCTTCCCGATCGTCTGTAGAACGCTGCCTTGCATATCGAGCACAAACACCTGGTTGCGTAGTGTGTCCGTCACGTAAATTCTCTGCGCGGAAGAATCTACTGCAATCCCTGTAGGACGCTTGAAATAGCCTTCGCCGCCCTTCAAACTGCCTATCACCTGCTTATACTTCCCGTTAAAGTCGAATACGAAGATTTTGCCAGCATCTGAATCGGTCACATAAATATTGTCTTCGGCGTCCAGAGCCACGCATTGTGGGGAGCGCATCGAATCCTTCCCCTTTTCCGCGCGCGAAATGAACTTGTATTTCTGTTGCGTGAAATCGAATATGTGAATTCCACGCGCTCCGGGGTCGGTCACGATGATGCGCCCACGAGAATCCACAACGACGCTGTAAGGGCGGACCAAATAGTGAAAGTTGGGCTCGCCCGCGATGACGTCGACCAGTTTGTTCCAGAAGCCACGCTTCGGCTTCACCTCGCGTTCGGAACTAAAACTATGTTCGTAACTTAGCTTGCGGTCGCCATCCAGCAACAAATCCGGTGGCGCCACTTCCGCCACTTTCGTCTGCCGTGATGCCAGAACGGGCGTCAACAGTAGAAGGACGGCAAAGGCGATTCCCAGAGCCAGCCGCAGGCTCCTTCCACGCGCGACAGTTAGAAGAAATTGAACCATCGGGATATTCCTATATAAAACGATGATACCGTCTGCGGGGCAGTTCCGGATGCAGTAAATCCCTGCGTTAACTGGCTGAAGCCGGCCGTTAAGTACATCTTCCGGAATTGATACTGGATAAGAGTAGTTAGAATCTTTGTTGTATTTGTAGAGCCGCTCAAGGAGTTCCCGGTGTTACTTTCTGAATGTGCGTAGGAAGCTGATAGCGTGAGCCTGTGGATCGGGGTACTGCCGATCGAGTACGAGTAACTCTTACCTCCGTAGAGAACGACCGAGGTAGCTGGAAGGGTTGGCGAAGGCACGGGAGTTGACGTTATTCCTCCTCCGGTTAGAACTCCGTTTCCACTCGACTCTGTGTAACTTGCACCCATGTTGGCCCAGTGTCCAATACCGAGGCCAGTGCTCACGCTCTTGCTTTGACTTGTTGTGCCTGACTGGCCGGTGAGGCCGGTGCTGCTAAACCCGGAAGAGAGGGACCAGTTAACTATGCCCCATTTCCGTCTTAAACTACCCCCATAGCCATACTGTGAAGTCGTGTAATTAACCAGGAGCGTTTGCACATTCTGCGCATAATTGACCGAAGGTGCTACTCCCCACTTCCCGATTCTTCGGTTGAAATTGGTCGTAGCATTAAAGCCGAGTGAGTTCTGAGAGCTGCCGTCAACTGTGGAGTCCTGCACGGTTACGGAGGAGTTGATACGGCCACCAAATACATAATGCCAATAGTTGGCGCTGGCACTGTAATAGTTGGCTCCTGTAGTGACTCCATCGTATTCCTCGGTTCGGCGCTCGACCTGACCCTGCAACCGCAAATTGGTCGCAGCTGCATAGCCGACACCGCCAGTGAAAGCGTAAGCATGGGATGCCGGACTCTGGTTTGACTGCGTTACCGCGGCCCCATCGGCGAGCAATGTCTGCACAAAGCTGCCGCCGATGTTACTGGAGTAGGTCATACCCATCGACATTGCCAGTTTCTGGGTTGGCTGGAGCGTTGCGGCACTGTTGAAATTACCCACCGTGTAGCTCGAATGCGTGCCCAGGTAATCAATGTTCACCGTCGAACTGTTATAGGAAGAAGATACGGAGCCGTTCCAGGGTAGCCGATGCGAGGCCGAGAACGTGTAGCCATGGTCATTCGCAGAAGTTGATGTGACCTGTTCTCCGCCCACAAGAAGCTCTGGAACCTCAGAGCTGGATGCGCCCAGGTAATAAGATGCACCCAAGCCGAAGCCAGCCAGACGGTAATTTGAACTGAAGTTGAGGGAATGACCGCTGGAAGTGGCACTCTGGTCGGAGCCGTAAATCGAATTCTGGGATCCGGTCTTCTGGAAAGCTACCGATAAACTTGGCCAGCCAGCAATGTGCTCCGCCCAGCCCAGGCCCAGGCTGTCACTATTGCCGTGGGAGGTGTAGTTGGCCAACCCCGGAACGTCATAACTTCCTTCACTGTTGTAAGATTTGGAATAACTGATCGATACTGGATATCGACTGCCACTGAAGAGCTGGGCTTGACTGGTCACTCCGCTGGAATTAGAGATGGAAAGAGAGCCGGAACTGTCCCGCGCCTGGTTGTAGTAGGGCGTGGCAGTGAAGCTAAGAAAATTAGGGTTGTAATAATATCCTGAGAGTGTTCCTGTGCCTCCACCCCCAAAACTATGGTCCGAGGTTGTCATGTTTCCGTAGCTTGCGTTGTATCCGGCGGAAAGAGTGCCGTTGAGATGCATGATCAGGTTGTCGCCTACCTGGAGTTGGGCGCACAACGGGCCAGCCAGTACTAAAACTCCGGCCAACAGCACAAATGCGGATTGTATACAACGGCTCAAGTGCCAAAACCGCATGAGTAGTCCAAACCTACGAGTCGCGAAACAAAAACTCGCGCTCTTATCATGGGCTCAACAACAGTAGCAGAGTGGCAGGAGCACAAGCCCTATTGATCCTTACCGCTTAATTGAGCCCCACTGTTTAGACGTACAGCATACGGGAACGTTATACTGCTCACCGAAGAAAGCTCGAAAGATGTTTGACCCGCTCCGTGCCAGACCTGGCCTGCGAATACGCCGGATCGCCAAACTTCGCCAGCCCATATTGGCGCGCGCTCACGCTGCACATCGAAGCAAGGCGCTGGTTGCAGCCAGCGCCTTGTACCTGCCGGACGTCATTGATACTGATTGCTAAACTAATTCCACATCCAAACTCATCAGCAGCGGATGTTTCAGGCATCGGACCAGGCTTGCCCCACGACCCAGCCTGAGTTTGTGCCATGGAATTTACAGCACTTCGATCTTGGCGTTTTGGTGCAATTTCTTGTCGAGGGCTGCGCGCAATTGCTCGATCTTTCGCTTTTGCATCTCATTCCTAATTGAAGTTTTTACGTCCTCGAACTTCATTTGCCCCGCCATGATGTGCTTATTCACCCGGATAATAGTATAAGCGTTTTCGACCTGAATGAGGTCGCTGACCTGGTCGGGCTTCAGGGCCAGTATGGCCTGCACCACGTAAGGCGGCAACTTGGAGCGCTCCACAGCCTTGTGATCGCCCATCATGACGCGGTAATCGTCATCGCTGTACTTTTCCGCCAACAGGCCGAACTGCTCGTAGGTCTTCGCTGTCTTGGCCTGCTTCAGAGCTTCGTTCGCCCGCTTGCGTGCCTCTTTCAACTGATCCGGGGTTGCATTCTGCGGGGGCAGGATGGAGATCGACTGAAAGGCAAACGACTCATTGACTCGAAAACGTTCCGGGTTCTTGTCAAAGTATGCCTTGACCTCCGCATTGGAGACCGTGGCCTTTTGATCTACCTCGGCTGTCAGATATTTTTCGATCAACAGTGACCGCTTGATCTTGCTGCGCAGCAGCGGTTGGGAGCCGTGATACTCCACCTGCAAATATTGTTGAAACTGGGCCGGGCTATCGAATTGGTGGGCGAAGGCCTCCTCGGCCTTTTGCAACTTCGCAGCCGACACCGTTACGTTATGGCGCAACGCCTCCTGATAGACCAGTTCTTCGAAGACCATCATCTTCATCGCGCCTGCGCGGATGGACGGCTCCATTTCCTTGGGGACAGCGCCGTTGTGCTGGCGCGCATACGGAAACATGGCATACATCGTACTCAGCAGGTCACGATCCGTCAGAACCGTGCCATTGACCCTGGCGACAGGCTTGCCCACCGCCTGCATCGGAGCCGTTGCCTCGCCCATGCGTTGAGTGGTATGTGAGGTGGCCAGCTGGGCTGATGCAGGAGAAAGCGCCACAACAAGCAGGGCGCAGGCAGATAACACGTACTTCATGTTTCCTCGCAGAGCAATTAGGTTAAGCAGTCAGTAGATAAAGTAAAGGGGGGAGAGAATTTCTCTCCCCCCAGGTAAGGCTATAGCAATTAGAACGTGGTCGGGATAGCGGAGCCGGCGTTCATTTCGTTCGCTTCGCCACCGTGGCACTCGCGGCAGAACTGAGCGTTCTGGTTCGAGGCAACGTTGGTGCTGTTCGCACCGTTGTAAGGTGCACGGACGAAGAACATCGTCAGATAGTAACCGGTCGGCAGACCGCTCTTCGGGCCGTTGGTGACGGAAACAATGTTCATCAAGTGCTGGTTGTGGCAGCTGGTGCAGGTGACGACCGCGTTGTTGTTGTAGGCCGACAGGCTGACGAAGAAGCCATAGTTCTTGACGAACTGCGCCGAGGCGGTGCCGTTCATCGAGATGGTGCCGTTGGTCTCGGTGTAATCCCAGTTGTGCGATCCGCCGCAAGTTACCGCAGCGTTCAGGCCCACCGGGTGGTTGGCAAGGTAGTTGCCAACGCCGAGTGCACCTTCGTTGCCCATCAGGGTCGGAATCGGGTTCGAACCGTACTTGCCGGTCACAGCCACGTTTTCGAAACCACGTTCTTCATCATGGCGCCCGTTGCGTATTGGCCGTCGTGGCAGCTGAGGCACATCAAAACGCCGCTGACATCAGGCGTTCCAGCAGCCAGGGTGCTCGGCAGAACTTCAACCGTGTTGCCGCTGAAGGTGATGGTCTTGCCTAGAAGGGCGGTGGTGTCCTGGCCCCAGAGGTAGGAGTTAGCAGTAGTCTGGGGGCAACAGGGCCGTTACCAGCCTGGCCGCTGTGCGGAGCGGCAAGCCGCGCAACCGCGGCCGTAGTTCAGGTGGGCGCCCAGTATGTCACCCGTGGGGACTCCAGGCTGAGCGAGCAAACTTAATGTGCCCAAACAGATGACAACCAGAACGAGCATTAACTTCTTCATAGAATGTAAAACCTCCTGAAATAAACAGCTAATTAGGTGTTCTTCATTGCCTTGCAAGCTACGATCCAGAGTAGGCTTTCCGTTTTGGCGGCATATCACCGCCAAACTTCTACGGCTTGCTTTCCCCCACCAAAGTGCCAAATTACTGTCTTGGTCGATATAGCTTTGCAATCCTTGCAACTCTCTATGGAGCAATTGATTTGCCATTAACAGGACGCCGGCAGATTCTCTGTGCTATGGAACTGTATGTTATTGAATATAAATTAGATATATGGCTTTAGAAGGTAAGAAATACCCTGCAATTTCTAGGGTTGCGGGAATCATAGTTGCGGCGTAATACGCAGATGGACAACGTACATTGGTTAAATTCCTCACCCCCTAGCCAGATGGCCTGCCGCCTCCCTACGAGGCTGTAGGCTGAGCGGGCCGGATCTGATGGTACGAAAGGCAGGTTCATACCGGAGAAAACGCCGCTCAAGGAGCGGCGTCAACTGAATACGGGTATTTCATCACTGGCGTCGGAGTGAGCTCCCCCCTTACTTCGTCGTGGGGCCCGGTGTGTCAGTCGGTACGGCCTTTGTCGTTGGCTGCTGTTCGCCCGCATCGGGCGCCTTTGGAAGCTTGTCCTTCTTCCGGCTTGCCGACGGATGCGCCCGACTTATTTCCGTTCGCGAATTTCTTTTGCCGCTCTTCAGCCAAGCGCTTTTTCTCCGCCTTGGCCTCGTCTTCGGTTATATAGCGGAACTCCTGCATGCGGCCTGGGTACTGTTCGGTTGTGAAAATCCGATGTCTCACCTTGTCATAGGCCACTCCGACCAAATCACTGAACTGGCTCGGCAAGGTTCCATGGGAGCCGATCACCATTGCCACCTGACCCTCACGGTTGAAGATCTGCAGACGATCCATCATCGCATCGGCTACCCAAATGTACCCGTCTGAGTCCACGGCAATCCCCTTGGGACGCTCAAAGCACCCTGGCGCGTCACAGTTCTTGCCGAACGTGCGGATGAAGTCACCGTCCCCATCAAAAATCTCTACCCGGTCATTCAGCATGTCCGTAACATAAACATTCCCATCCCCATCTACAGCTACATTCATAGGCGCGGAAAAATCTCCCGGCGAGGTAAGCTCATGCTTCTTGCCCTTCTTGCCGATCCGCCGCAAAAGATTATAGGAGTCGACGTCATAACACCAGCACCTGATCCTGCTCAGTATCAACCACGTAAAGGAGCCGATTTTCAGTGTCGATAGCCAGCCCGTTCGGCTTTAGCATGCCTTCCTTGATCTGGCCCTCTATTTTATGCTGGGGATTGAAAACCACAACGTGGCCCAGCTTCCCATCGGAGACAAAGAGGCGATCGTTATCGTCAAGCGCAATGCCGTTGATCCATCCGAAGCGAGCATCGGTGCCATTCTTGATGAGCTGCACATCCTTGGTTTCCGGGTTAAAGATGAAAACCGCTCCCACCTTCTGATCCGCTACATACACAAACCCCTTGGAATCAACGCCGACCCCGTAAGGCCCAATCAGCTGATAAGGGAAATCCTTGAGCATTTTTTCCTGCTTCTCGGCGCCCTCCGGGGTACCCGCCATGCGGTCCATCCAGCTTTGCTTCTTTTTCACAGCAGCGGCAGCACTCACAGTGTCAATCTTCATCCCGGCGAAGTAGTCCACATAGCGAACCCTGACGACGTCAGGAGGCGATGGCCAGACGAGTTTGGAGAAATCATTCGGCTTGGCCGGCGCGGTCGGCTGCGGGGTGGCGTTCTTCTTCTTATTGCCCCCGTAAGCCGTAAAAGGTGAAGCTAGCGCAACGAATAGAAGCAGCGCGAAAGCTACCAACCTGCCCCCGCGAACCGAGTTTAAAGAAGTTACAGACATCTTTTTGCTCTCCACTGCACTTGTTTCACTTCTTCGATTTCGTATCTGATTGTTTCATCTCGAATCTATTTTTATGACAAGTATCACAGAACGCCATGTTGTTCTGTGCATCGTTTATCAAAAGGTCGGCTTGTGCTGAAGAGTGCGGCTGATGGCAACTCATGCACGACAATGGAGTCATCACTTTAGTGACATCCGTCGGATCCATCACATTAGAGACCGGATGAGCTGTAACGGGATGACCGCGGCCATATCTGATCGGCAGCACAATGACTTTGCTGAAATAGTCGTCAGGCACCTTCACCTTGCCATCGAAGATCGTAACCAAGTGCTCACTCTCCAACTTTACAGGCTGCTCGGTATCCGGACCATGGCACTCCAGGCACAGCGCGTTTGGGGTCTTGGCGCGAAGGAGGTGAAGGTTCTCGTTGCCATGCGGGTCATGACAGATGCCGCAGCCTTGCTCGAAAGCTGGCTGATGGGGATGCGCCTTTTTTCCCTGTTCGGCTTGGTCGGCGTGGCATCCGAGACAAACGGCAACCGGATTCGGCTTGGGAAAATAAGGCGAGTTGCCGGCATGCGGGTTATGACAATCAGTGCAATCACCCGCCGCTCCTGGATGCTGAACTTTGGCCTTTTCGATCTGCTCCCCCTTCTCGGAGTGGCAAGTCAGGCAGATCTCCTTCGGAGTTGCGGCAGTCAGTACCACCTTGCCGCCCTTGGCCGGGGCATGGCAGGAATCACACTGCCCTCCTGCGAACGGCATATGGGTGAACTTAGCCATCAACTTCTTACTGGACGACTGATGCGGATCATGACAGGAGAGGCAATCCGCCTTCTCAAACGGCTGCCCCTGGTGCGCCTTGGCAAGCGCGGCATCCTTAGTATCGTGGCAGTCGATGCAGAGCGCCGGAGCATCTTTCGTCAGGTGGTAATCAAATTCGCGCACCCCGCGCTCCCCAGTCTTGTGCATTATATGGCAGGTGTCGCATCCCATATCCAGTGCCGCGTGACGACTGCCATCCTTTGGAACATCAAGTCCTATACTGTGGCAGCTCAGGCAAAGATTGGCTTCCTTGTCTCCGCTTTCGGGCTTAAGCAACTGATTCTTATTGTCTGAGGTATGCGGATCGTGGCACTTTAAACAGTCGCGCACCGCGGGAGGATGGACTTTCCCTTTGATGTTAGCGGTAACTTTGTCAGCATGGCAGGTAAAACAGAGCGCAACAGGGGTCGAAGTTGTGAGTGTGACGCGGGTGATGTCTCTACTGACACGAATCTGATGACAGGATGTACAGCCCATGGCAATGGCCGAATGGACTGACTTGCCTTTTGTCTTGTCTTCATGACACTGGGCACAGGTTGCGGGATCCTGTTTAGGATCGAGGGGGACTGGGTGGACAGCAGGCCATGCTGCTGTACTGAATACGCCTGCCAGAACCGCTATTGAGATCGACTTCAGAGCCCTCTTCACACCATCTCCTTGATTCACGTACATAAGATTGCAATTAGATTGCCGTTGTCAAGACAGCGCCGGCATTCTTTCACAATGAAATGGTAAGTCTATGAAACAACAATCAGATACATGCTGTGATCCGCAAGGTCCATTGCGCCGGGCCTGAGGATAACCTCAGTAGCTCCGAGGCCTCTCTGCGACTTCTGACACAGGCCACAGCCGCACATCCGGTCAAAATCCCCAGCGGCCCGTCACGGCCCTGCGAGGATTATTTTCAACAGCTTGCCACACCAGACAAGTTCTCCTAGTTGCTCCCTGTTCATCGTGAGCCAGTGTTGCGCTCCAGCTCTCGGGCTCTCTCGCGTGCCTGCCTGGAAGAATCCAACTGACCCGCCGAATCATATAAGTCGGCAAGTTTGTTCCAGCGGTCGACAATGGAAGGATTCAGCCGCACGGATTCCTGTTCAAATTCGATTGCCCGGGACTGATGGGAGAGCATGCGCTCGGCGTCCGCGCGCCCGTCGGCTATATCGGCATAGAATTCCGGCGCGAGCCCTTCGGCCCCATTGCGGTACGGGCTGTTCTCTTCGGCCTTGTCATAGGCTTGTATTGCGGCTTCTGGATGGTTCAGCCAGAGCTCCACCTGCGCCAGGTCCATATACGGGGTACTCGGACTGACAGCCAGATGAGCGGCACGCGAAAACGCCCGCTCCGCCTCAGGCAGGCGGCGCTGCTCCACGTAGATCTCGCCCAGCTCCAGCCAGGGCAGGTCGCTCTCATTCAGCGCCAGGATGGCACGGTATTCGGCCTCAGCCTTATCGAGCATCTGGTGGCGATGATAGAGTCGCGCCAAGTTGATGCGCACATTCGGATCGTCTGGGTAAAGCGCCAGGGCACGAAGTAGAGCAACCTCGGATTCCTGATCGCGCTGCAGCGCAAAGAACAATCCCCCGGCATTGGCCCAAAAGTCATAAAGCTCCTTCCGCGATGCCGCTGGCGGTGGTACAAGTTGCTGGCTGCGACAGTCAATCTGCAGACGATCGAGCCAGGGCTGGTTGGCCGGAGTGTTACGCAACAGCACCAGCGCGGTTTCGTCCATGTACACAGGACGCCAGTTCGTACTCTGGCAGAAACCAAGGGCATCTTGACGCTCAGCGGCGCGGCCTCCCGATTCCAAAATCAGCAGCACATTGATACCCCACTGATCGGCCGCTGCCTGCCAGACCGGAGAGTCCGGTGCGTGGCTCCTAAGTTTGCGCTCCTGCACCAGTACTGCGGGCGCGAGGTGATCGAAGCGCCCGTCAATGAAGTCGGGATAGTCGGGCCCCAGACGCCATGCGGTAAAACCGCCCAGTCCGTATTCCTGGAAGATGTTTCCGGGCAAGCGTTGGCGCCGGATAAAACTGGCCGCACGTTCGGGATACCACGATGCTTCGCCAGTGCCGAAACTCGACTCAGTGTGGAAGACCACATGCGTGCGGTTAGTGATGAAATCCATGGTGTGCAACAAGGTGATTGCGCCGATGACACAGATGAACATCATCGCCAGTGCTGCAGGTTCGAGCAGCAGTGGAGGCTTCGGCGAACCCTCACGCAGCTGCGCGGGCGGATGGGCGGTGCTGCTGCCCTCGCTCAGCAACGTGGCTCCAATGATGGGGTGGTGACGCAGAACAATCCAATGAATCGCGCGTGTTGCAGCGATAGATAAAGGGCCGCTGCTTGGACTACCGCAACTCCAGGCTGCTTGCGGCAATGCCACGCAGGATGACGGAAGAGCAACCACCATCAGCCAGGCGTAGCCGTTCTCAGGATGGCGGAAATCGACCAACTGTTTCAGAAGATGAGTTGAAAGCGGAACTGCCAGGAACTCGCCGATGGTAGCAGAGTGTTGTAGGCGCCCTGCTGCTGCCCCCCCACCCCTGCAAGAGTAAGCGAAGCAGAATAAAGTGTGGCGCCCCATGGATTGATCAGGGTCACCGCTGTGGTTCCAGCCAGCCACGGCCAAGCCGTGCGTAGACGCTGCATGGCACCGCCGCGGCGTGCTGCATATGGTCAGTCGCAAGCTTCCAGCAGCGATAGGCGCCGATCACCGCTAGGCCGAGGATGAACCCGGGATGAAGATTACCCAGACGACATGATCAGCGGCAAGACCCATAGACGCTTGCTGGAACCACGTTGAAAGGCCCACAACTCGCCGAGAAAAACCGCCAGGAACACAGTATTGAAGAGGTCGGCACGCGGAGCGGTGCGGAAGGCAATCGGTTCCACGGCGCACATGGCGAGGATAATGGATGCCAGATCACGCTTGCGAATCAGGTATGCCACGTTCCCGACGCATGCCAGTGCGCAAAACACGCTAGTCCAGCGTTATCCTCCCGGCTGCATAGATCAGATACAACAGCACTCCGGCAAACGGAGGATAAATCCACCGCGTACCCGCCGCCGTATAAGAGAGCACATCCGCGCTGGGGATAGCGTGGTGCTGCACAACCCAGCGGCCCGTGGCCAGGTGCCAGCCCATGTCGGTATCCGACACCGTGCGCAGACCTGCCGCCATTGCGTTCGCCAGCACCAGAAGGAGAAGGCACAAGACTGCAATACGGTAGGACTTTGCGCCGAGGAAACTCATGAAGGAATTCGGAGCCCCGAATCTTGATTGTACAACTGGAAGGCTTTTACAATTTCTGCATTGAGAGGGCGCCGCCGATGTTCCGTTCTAGTTCCACCTTGCCCTAAGGGCTACGCTCCAGCAGAACGGAATAATCACAGGAGTGAATAAATGAAACATCCGTCCTCGCCGCACTTTCCTACTGCTATGCCGTCTGCCAGGGATCGTGAGGGTCACTTCCGCGGGAGACCCCTTTTGTCCAACGGGTAATGTCCCAAGTGTCTTCAGAGACGTAAGTCAGTCTACACAATGTGGAAAGCCGAGAATTTAATCAGAGTTCTCTGGATAGCCAGTCGATGCTTTCCTATGGACTTCTAAACTCTTCCAGAGAAGTCGTCGTATCAGTGTGGCCGTCGGCAAATGTCTGGCGCTTGGGGGCCTGAATATCGACACGATTGTTGTATTTCTAATTTTGTGCGTGGCCCGGAGATAAAGCTATGCATGACCCCGTGAAAGGGGCGATCTTAGCATCCAATAATGGGCACTGTCAGTCCCGTGATGATCATTTCGATTTTGGCGAATCCGTCAGCATCGTCCCCTTCGACCCTTCGGACCTCCTGCTTGCGCGGCTGAATAGGCCGGGAGGGCGGACATAGCTTCCACCACTTACTATGCTCGCGCCATATCCGTTACCTGCAGCGATAGCCTTGATCGTCATTGACCCTGTAACCCGGATTGGTTTTGTGTACGGGGTTGATGCGGTCGTCGGGTGTAGTTCCATTTGTGGTGTAGTAAATAGTGACATCAGGGCTGGCATCGGTCATGTCACCAATAGCGGCAAAGTGAATGTCCCTCTTCGCGCCGGCGAGACTGGTGGCGCTGCCACGAGGGTGTAAGTCCCGCTCGCTACCGCGCTTGGGCCAAAGTCGTGCCCAACGGCAATCGCTTTGATCGTGGTGGTGGTTGAGACCGGAATGGGCCCCGTATACAGAGTTGATGATGTCGTCGGCGTTGTTCCATTCGTGGTGTAGTAAATTCTCGCACCAGCCGTGGCATTAATCAGCGTCACCGACTGCGCCGTGCTAAAAGGTCCCTGTTGGCGCTGGAGAGAAGCCCGGTCAGACGCCGCCACGAGCGCATAGGTGCCGCTGGCTACCGCGCTCGGGGCGTATCCGTTCCCGACACCATTCGCGTCGGTGGTGGCGGAGATGGAAGTGATTGATTGCGTTTCCGTCCCCCCGATTGATGGTGCAGAGCCGGTGCATGCTTCCAAGTAATTGTGTAAGTTCCGCTGGCCACATTACATCACGCCATACCCACCACCTGCGGCGATCGCCTTGATCGTTGTGGTGGTCGGACCAGTAAATGCTCCTGTGTACTGGGTGGATCGTAGTCGGCGTGGGAGCCGATTGGTCGTAGTAGATCGTCACCCAGGCGTTGAGTCCGTGAGTTCAGCAGTTTGTGGCTGGTGTATGTATTGGGGTCGTGAGATTGACGCTAGCAGCAATGAGGTGTAAGTTCCGCTGGCCACCACTCGCAACATACCCTCCACCTGCGGCGATCGCTTTGATCGTTGTGGTGGTCGAGACCGTAAATGGTCTGTGTATGGGGTGGATGCAGTCGTCGGCGTGGAGCCATTCGTGGTGTAGTAGGTCGTCAGCCCAGGCGTTGAATCCGTGAGCGTCACAGTTTGTGGCGTGGTGATGCATATGGGGTGGGCGAGATTGACGGCGTAGCAGCAATGATGGTGTAAGTTCCGCTGGCCACATTACCCGCAACATACCCTCCACCTGCGGCGATGCTTTGATCGTTGTGGTGGTCGGCCTTGTAAATGGTCCTGTGTACTGGGTGGATGCAGTCGTGGCGTGGAGCCATCGTGGTGTAGTAGATCGTCACCCCTGGCGTTGTATCCGTGAGCGTCACAGTTTGTGGCGTGGTGTATGTATATGGGATCGGCGAGATCGTCGGCGTCGCTGCCATGGCAAATTTGATGACGTAGCTTCCACTGGAAACCAGGCTTGGGGTAATACCCGTACCCACTGCAAAAGCATTGATCGTAGTGTTAGTGGAGACCGTAATGGGTGGTGTACAGAGTTGATGAGGTCGTGGCGTTGTTCGCATTCGTGGTGTAGTAAATATTCACACCCGGCGTTGTATCCGAGAACGTCACTGTTTGCTGACCTGTGTACGTACCCGGGGACGGCGAGAAAGTCGGCACTGCGGCCGCTGGAGAAATTGAAAGTGTATGTCCCGGCTGTGATTGTACTGTCCCGTTAACTCCCACTGCGATGGCTCTGATTGTGTCTGCGTTGAAAGTGGAATTGCTGTAGTGTATTGGGTGGATGCAGTGGTTGGCGTTGAACCGTTCGTTGTGTAGTAGATCGTCGCACCAGACGCCGCATCACCGAGCGTCACCGATTGCGGAGTTGTGAACGTTCCCGGCGCTGGCGATAAGGTTGGCGCCGGAGTCTGAATTGTGTACGTGGCACTGCCGACCAAGCTCGACGCCCATCCCCCCACGCCCACAGCAATCGCATTGATCGTAGTGTTCGCGGAAACGGGTATCGCCGTTCCAGAATAAATACTGGAGTTGCTGTTTGGCGGCGTTGATCCGTCTGCGTTGTAGTAAATCGTTAGACTTGGCATGGACTCTGCCAGCGTCACCGACTGCGACGAAGTGTAGGTCCCTGCGGCAGGAGTAAATGTCGGTGTCGGCGCCGGAGCATCTCCCGAATGCATAGTACTCGCATAGACCTCTAGCGACGCTTTGTTTAGGATCGGTGCCCGGCCGGCCGTCTGCGGCGGCGCGATCAAGCCATACGGATTTACCCCGTTGCCGCTGCCGCCCATGTGGCATTGTCCGCAGGCGAGGTCAACGTCATTCCAGGCCGCATTAGCAATTACCCCATCTGAGGCGGTGTTCGGCGCTGTGATGTTCTGTCCGTAGAGCTGTGTAGGTGTCGGGAAGGTACTGTAGTTAAACCAAGAGATGCGGAACAGATGGCTCTTAACATTTCCGTCGGCTGCCACCATGTGGCAGTTCACACACGCGGCGGGAAGGTCGGCCGACGTGCCCGTCGGGAACGGTGTCCCTATTCCGGTCGGGTGATTGATTGTCTGCATAAGAGTGCTCGACAGATTGTGGCAGTCATTGCAAACATAAGGCTGGGGCAGACTTGCCGAAGGCGGCACACTCTGGTGTGGGTCATGACAACCTATGCATCCATTGTTCTTGCTCGGATCGGTCGGACTCTGGCTGAACAGACTCTGGTAGCTGCCCGAGACGGTGATGGAAAGATCTGGAGAGTGCTGCGCGTTCTGGACCAAGCTTCCGGTAAGCCGGGCATGTGGGCTGTTCAGGAAGGTCGGGCCTGCTTCGTGCTCGAAATAAGGTTTGTATACCCATGTGTTGGCTGAATTGGCGACGCAGTTCGGGTAAGCCGAGCCCGACAGGTCGGAGCAGTAGCCGTGGTCTTGGGTCTTCGGAGTGGCTTGTGGCGATATGCTGCCGGAGGTTGGGGGAATCGTGCTGGCGTTGGCCTTGGTAACGATTTCCCCGCGGTGACATTCTAGGCATAACGCGGTCGCCGCTTCGTTCTGGGGCATGGTCGCCTGCCACGGACCGTCCCCGTGGGAGCCATAGCTCCAGGCCGCCACGTGGCATCGTTCGCACTGAACACCGGTCAAATACCACGAAGACGTACCCGTCGTGCCGGGTGCTATGTAGCCATCGCTAGGGATCCTGCTGAATTGGGAATTCGGGATTGCGGTTACAGCATTATTGGTGTTTTGGGTCGGTTCAGGTCCAGAGGCATCGAAATTATAGCCAGTGGCATGGCAACGCGCGCAATCGAAGTTGGCGTTGGGGTAAAGACCCCCGGTAAACCCATTGCTAAATATCGTACCGAGGTGAGTCGCAGCATTGTTGCTGGTGCCGCCGTAGTTATCCCAGCCGCCGTATATGTAAAAGAGATTTTGCACCCCACCAGTGGCCGCAGTAGGGGCTATCGGGGAGTACGTGGCGGGAGCATGTGAGTTGGCGAGTGTGTAGTAGGGATAGGAGCATAAGGGGTCCTGCGCAGGAATCCCATTTTGCGCCGGTACTGAGAGTGGATCGCACCAACCTAAGGTGATCGTGCCGGTTGTCCAATCGTAGATGCTTCCCGACCCATAATGGTCATCGGTTGTCAGGTAAGGGACGCCGTCAGGGCCTCCCCAGGCTACATTTGGAGCAAGTTTCCTAAGTGTGTTCTTATGGCCACTCATCAGGTATGTTGCGGGATCCACACCGTTGTGGCAACTCAAGCACTGGTTCGCGCTTGAGTGATTAAATGACCAGCCCCCGCTGCCGTTATTCGATGCTCCGTCGCCGTTGTAAACCTGCCCAGTTCCATTCGGTTGGGAGGTGAGATTGTCCACGGGGCCGCATCCTTGACTCAGAGTGCACTGTGCGAAGACATTGAGCGTACAGGTCAATGAGAATGCTATCCTTCCCCACCCGCTCCAGCACAATCAGCACTGCGGCGATCTGCCAGTTCCCGGCCAGAGCCAGCGCGGGCACGGCGGCCATCTGCACGAAGTAGCCGAACAGCGTCATCGGCCAGAACTGCCGTGTCCCGCTCGCTCACCCTTCCGGAAAAAAACCGCAGCCCATACCCCAGTAGTTCACCCATCCCGGCAACGATCCCGACAATCGCGCCGCTCGCGCCCAGCGTCGCCAGAAATGGCCCGGTAATGCTCCGCGACCCTTCGTATGTGAAATCCGCGAAAAAACTGACGACGCCGATCATCAGCACAAAGCGCAGGGCAATCTTCCCTGCAAGAGACCGGTTCGCGCCTGCAAGATCTGCCATTGTTCCCTAAACCATTCCTTTTATTGGATGTGCGCAGGTTGGCGGGGTAATGAATCGGTAACAAACCCGTGCATTGACGTCAATACTCGGTAACACCTGGGGAAAAATAAACAATCCGCGACGGTGGCACATCGCGTAGTTGTTTATGTAGTCTAATCCGCACCGTGAGGTCCCCCGCCCTGGCGCTCCCCATTTCCCCGATGCGCGCCTGGTCTCGGTCCTCTCAATCCGATGGAGGAATGACAAAAATGAAGCACTCGATGAAGACCATGATGGTCGCTGCGGCCGTTTCCGGCTTGCTCAGCGGCGCGACAGCCATGCACGCGTCCGCGGCAGTCAACTCGTCCGCAACGCCCATCCTGAAGGCGGGCAAGCTGTCGTTCAGCAGCTCGGCTCAGGACACAACCGCAAAGCACTCCTGTAAAGGCAAAAACGATTGCAAAGGCCAGGGCGGCTGCAAGAGCAGCGACAACGGCTGCAAGGGCAAGAACAGCTGCAAAGGCAAGGGCGGCTGCGCAACTGACGGCTCCAAGATGCCCCAGTAGTTTTACTTTTGCATGCGGGGCCGCGCGACCCGCGGCCCTTCTGCTTTTCGACCCGAGGTTTTCCCGGTGCCCGCAAATCGCTTCAATGGCTTTACCGATTATGGCGTGGGCATCGGTCTGCGCATTCCTCACTACCAGCACATCCTGGCGCGCAAACCTGTCGTCGACTGGTTCGAGATCATCTCCGAAAACTACATGATCGATGGCGGTCGCCCGCTCGAAGTCCTCGATCGCATCATCTCGCAGTACAAAATCGTGCAGCACGGCGTCTCGATGTACTTCGGCTCCGCCGATCCGCTGAATCGGGAGCACCTCAAGCGCCTCAGGCAGCTCGTCCGCCGCACCCACACGCCGTGGCTCAGCGACCACCTGTGCTGGGGCTCGGTTGACGGCCGCTACACCCACGATCTGCTTCCCATGCCGTACACGTGGGAGGCCGTCGAAGTAACCGCGCAGAAAATCCGCCAGGTTCAGGACTTCACCGAGGTCCCCGTCGTCGTCGAAAACGTATCGAGCTACGCCGAGTTTCACGCCTCGGAGATGACGGAGTGGGAGTTTCTCACCGAAGTGGTGGAGCGGGCCGACTGCGGCATTCTGCTCGACGTCAACAACATCTATGTCTCGTCGCAGAACCACAGTTTTGACCCCTTTGAGTACGTGAATTTCGTCCCCGCGCATCGCGTCGCCCAGATTCATATCGCCGGCCACAGCAAATTTGAGAAGTACATCCTCGACACCCACGATCACCCCGTGCTGCCTGCCGTGTGGAAGCTCTATGCTCGCGCCATCGAGCGCTGCGGGCCCACCGCCACGCTGCTCGAATGGGACGACAACATCCCCAGCTTCGAAGAGGTCCACGCCGAGGCTCTGAAGGCCAACAAATTCCTCAAAGCCGCTGCCGAAGCTGCTGCTACCGGCAACAGCCTCGCGGCGATGCAGGCGGCCGCGCGAAGTCTTGTCATCCCAACCGAAGCGCGGGAAGACACGAAGCCATGTGAGCTGTTTGTGGGATCTGCGCGATGAGCGAACCCTCCAGCCAGCTTCTCGAAATTCAGCGTCGGATGGCCGCGGCGGTCATGCATCCACTCACCCGTCAGGAAGCCATGCCCCGCCGTCGCCGCGATGGCTGCTCCAACGTGCGCGAGGCTGAGGCGATCATCCGCCCCAACGACCGGCTCACGTCGTTCGAGCGGCTGGAAATCTACAACCGACAGTACTGGTATCGTCTCTACTCCTCGTTCGAGGAGGATTTCCCCGGACTGCAGGCGATCCTCGGCCGTGCCAAATTCGACAAGCTTATGCGCGCCTATCTCACCGAGTGCCCCTCGCAGTCGTTCACGCTGCGCAATCTCGGCTCGCGCCTCGATGCCTGGTTTGACTCCCATCCCGAGTTCCTCGGCCCGCATCCCACACTCGCCCGCGACATGGCTCGCCTGGAATGGGCGCACATCGAATCCTTCGACTCGGAACAGCGCTCGCGTCTCAGCGCCGAAGAGCTCGCCGCCATCGACGAGAACTCCACGCTGCACCTGCAGCCATATCTGCGGGTGCTCGCGCTCTCCTATCCCGTCGACGATCTGCTTCTGCAGCTGCGCAACGAAAACGGCAGTGCGGCTTCCTCCGCGAATAGCGCCAGCTCCACGCGCAAGCGCCACCATGTGAGGCACGTCGCCGCACTCGAGCCTAAGGCGATCCACATTGCGCTGCATCGGCTCGAAAACTCCGTCTGGTACAAACCGCTTTCACCGGAGGAATTTCGCCTGCTGGAAGCGCTCCTCAGCGGCCAGACTCTGGGCGACGCCATCGATCTCGCCCTCACGAACAGCTCCCTGCCTGAAGACCAACATCCTGCTTTCCTGCAGGAAGCCTTCGCCAACTGGGCTATGCTGGGTTGGTTCGCCGTCCCTGCCGAATCCCGCCCGTAGAAATTGCCCATGCTCGACCAGATCACCGACGGACGCACCGACCTCGTCTTTGAATACCTGGCGCAGGGTCATGCCGCCAGCTCTCAGGATGCCCAGGGAGTCCCCCTGATTCAATGGTGCGCTTATTACGGCGACGTCAGCGCCATTCGCTATCTTCTTGCGCACGGCGCATCCCGCTCCGCTCTCGATGACCAACTCAACACGGCTGCTTTCCACGGACACTGGCGTCTCTGCCAGTTCCTGATCGAAACCGGCGCGAAGGTTAACGAAGCCGAGAGCGGTACCGGGGAAACCGCGCTGCACGCCGCAACCTCCAAAGGCGGCGCGGCCCATGATCGCGTAGTTCGTGTGCTGGTCTCTGCCGGAGCCAACCCCAACGCGGTCACGATACCGGGCGCGGAAACCGGAGCTTTTATGCGCGATTGCCGCACACGCGGCGAGACCCCTCTGCACCGGGCCGCTGCCTTCGCCTCCGAAGCCACGGTTCAGGTTCTCCT
The DNA here is from genome assembly GCA_963787915.1 of uncultured Acidobacteriaceae bacterium. Taxonomy (GTDB): domain Bacteria; phylum Acidobacteriota; class Terriglobia; order Terriglobales; family Acidobacteriaceae; genus Palsa-343. The sequence continues at coordinate 23,657 of CAWBEP010000001.1, forward strand.
CGACGCCGGGGCCAGCCGCGAAGCCAAAGACGTCAACGGCGACTCACCTTTGTCCTGGGGCAGCTGGCACGGCCGCTCCGATTCAATTCTGCGCAGGCTTTGCTACGGCAATTTCCATATCCGTCCGGAGCGCCAGTCGATGGAAGCCTATCTGCTGGGAGAGCCGCATCCGTGAGACACTCCTGCGCCACCGCTATCGTGACCTCAACGTTCCCCGTAAGAAAGGGCTATCACTCATGAGTACTCCGGCGACCACACCAGCCAGCAGCAAACCCTCCAACTTCATCACCACGGCCTATCGCCGCTTCCAGCTGGCTTCCGCAGCGCTCGAATCCCCTTTTCTTCTGCTCGTCCGTGTTTACTGGGGATGGCAATTTGCGCAGTCCGGCTGGGGGCGTCTGCATCACCTGGACACCGCTACCAATTTCTTTGCGAGCCTCGGCATCCCCGCTCCCGGCCCTACCGTGGTCCTGGTCTCGCTTCTGGAATTCGTGGGCGGCATCTTCCTGATTGCCGGCCTCGGTACTCGCTTTGTCGGCCTTCTGCTCGCCGGGGACATGCTTGTTGCCTATCTCACCGCGGACCGCGCCGCGCTCGCTTCCGTCATCAGCGATCCGGGAAAGTTTTATGGGGCCGACCCGTACACTTTCCTCTTTGCCTCGCTCATGGCCCTCATCTTCGGCGCAGGCCGCTATTCCGTCGACTACCTCATCTGGCGTCGCAAGGGCTGCTAACATACATCTGTTTAAGTTTCTGTTTTGGAAGGGGCACAGCATTCACTGCCTGCGGAAAAATGCCTCGGTTGCTCGCTTTTGTATCAGGGCACGACTTTCAGTCGTGCCGCATAGGCCGCAAGAAGATGCCGGGCTTCAGCCCCTGTGCCGGCTGTTTTGAAGGGGCACAGCTTTAGCTGTGCCGACAAGGCAGGAAGTTTCGCAACCTCCGCCAATCCCCCAATCTGCGAAACCACCCGTCCAGTGCTAACGTCTAATGGGTGGTCGAACGACCTCCTGCAAACTATGACGATGCGCACCTTCGCACGACTTTCGCCTTTCGCGGCCACTCTGGCCGCTGTAATCCTAGTCGCAGCTTACGCTATGGCGCAGAACCCGGCTCCAGCGGCGGCGCCGCCGGCCGCACCCGCCGCGACCCCCATCAGTCTGCCGGTCACGGTAGTCGACAAGAAGGGTGACCCGGTGAAGAATTTCAGTGCCGCCGATCTTACCCTTACCGATAACGGCCATCTGCAAACGATCGCCTCCTTCGCGATCGCGCAGCCGTCGCCCACCGTCTTCGGAATCCTCGGGCAGACCAGCGCCAATCTCAAAACCGAGCTCGGCGATGAGCGTTTGGCCAGCGTCCACTTCGTCGATCACACCCTGCCCGGAACCGACGACAAGGCCTTTGTGGTTCAGTTCGCCCGCGAAGTCGACCTGCTCGAAGATCCCACAGCCAACGTCAACAAACTGCACGACGCCGCCAACCAGCTTGGGTCGCCGCAGTTCGGCAACCAGTCCGGCAATCAAACTGGCGACAACGGCGACCAGAGTTCTTCAGGGCACACCGCCGGCGGAGGCAGCGGGGGCACGCTGTATGACGCGATTTATCTCTCCGCCAACGAAGTCATGAAGAAGCAGCCCGGCCATCACGTCATCATTCTCATCAGTGACGGCATCGACCGCGACAGCAAAGAAACGGTCAACGACGCTATCGAAGCTGCGCAAGCCGCACACGCCGCCATCTTCGCCATTTACTACAAGGGCGAGGAAGAGCGTGCCAATCCGAACCAGAACAATGGCCGCCGGGGTGGCATGGGCGGGGGTGGCGTCGGCTTCCCCGGGGGCGGGGGCGGATACCCCGGTGGCGGTGGAGGAGGCCGTCGTGGCGGCGGGCAATCTCCTTCGTCCGAGCCGCATATTGACGGCAAAGAGATCCTCGAACATATCTGTTCGGCGACCGGCGGCTACATGGTCGAGGGCAAGAAGGACAAAGCGGACGAAGCCTACGCGAAAATCTCCGCCCTGCTCAAATCCCAGTACACCCTGTCGTACACGCCCGACAAAGACGCTGCGGATTCTGTGTCCCATCATTTGTCCCTGACCTCGAAGAAGAACGACGTCTGGGCCCTGGTGCAGCAGGACTACTCCACGCAGTAGCTGGCCGTAGGTGGCGTTCGTCTTCCGCGGGCCTCCTGCTACTATTTCCGCATGCGACGCTTCGGATCGGTGCTGGTGGCGCTGGGGTTGGTGCTCGTGTTCGGCCTGCCGCTGATCTCGCCCGCACTTGCCTCCACCTCCGATGAATCGCAGCTGCCTGCCTGCTGCCGCCGCAACGGCAAGCACCATTGTGCGATGAGCATGGCGATGGGGGGCGTCTCCTCACGCTATCGGATGGTTTCCGAGAAATGCCCCTTCTCTCCCTTCGCCCATCCCCAGCTGATGGTCCCGCACGCATTCTTGCGAAACAACGCTCCGGCGCCGCATGTACGGACCGCCGGACCTTCCTTTATCGTCCGCGAAGCGGAAGCCGGCTATCGTACCTCCGCCGACCGCACCCGGCAAAAACGCGGCCCTCCCTCACTCCTCAGCCTGTAACCCCGCCACGAAGGCAGAAGCGAGCGCGGTTCTCTGCGCTTGTGCTCCGTTTTGCAACCGTGACTGCTACAGAACCCAATTGAGGAATCTCATATGCTCCGAAAGCTACTGCTCGTGCTGGCGCTTGGCCAGCTCGCAGCGCCCTTCGCTTTGGCCACTATCTTCGGTTCAGTTCGCGGCGTCGTTCATGATCCGCAGCACCGCCCCATTCGCGGGGCGCACCTGACTCTGAAAGCTGAGAACTCGGACTGGACCCAATCGCAGATTTCCGACGATAACGGTGAATTTCTGTTCACTTCCGTACCTATCGGGAACTACACGGTAGCGGTCTCCTCGAATGGCTTCCGGGACGTCAGCCAGGCTGTCATTGTCCAGTCCGACACCAGTCCCGTGCTCCATTTCCAACTAGCCGTGGCCGGCGTTAACGAAAGCGTCGTTGTCTCGGAAAATCCGGTGGAAGCGACCACCCAAAGTGTCACTCCGACGACGATGGTGAACCGTACCGACATTCAGGAGACACCGGGCGCGGACCGCACCAATGGCATGGAGATGATCACCGACTATGTGCCGGCCGCTTACGTGACCCACGACATGCTTCACATGCGCGGGGGACATCAGGTGGAGTGGCTGATTGACGGAGTCCCCATCCCGAACACGAACATCGCGAATAATCTGGGACCGCAGATCGATCCCAAAGACATTGACTATCTGGAAGTGCAGCGAGGCAGCTACGACGCCGACTATGGCGACCGTACCTACGGAATTTTTAACGTTGTGCCGCGCACCGGATTTGAACGCGATCGCGAATGCGACCTGGTCATCCTCGCCGGGAACTTCTACCAGACCGACGATCAGCTGAGTTGCGGTGCGCACACGGCCCGCTCCGCTTACTATGCCAGCCTCAATGGAGATCGCAGCAATTACGGCCTCCAGACGCCTGTCCCGCAGGTTGTCAACGATGCCGCCAACGGAGTGGGTGGCTTCACCTCGTTCATTTTCAATCCCGATCCAAAGAATCAATATCGTCTCGTCGGATCTCTTCGCCGGGACTATTATCAGATCCCCATCGATCCCGACCCCAACTCTGTCGGAAACAGCGTTTACCCCAGCTACGGACTGCATGACGCCGAAGTGGAGCCCGATGGTTATGCCACGTTCTCGTGGGTTCATACGTTTGACCCAAATACGCTGGTCACTGTGTCGCCTTTCTACCATTACAACGGCGCGGACTATCACGGCGGCCCAAATGACTTTCCGGTCATCTCCTCGGTCACGCAGACCGCGCAGTACGCAGGAGCCCAGGCGGCGCTGAGCCTCAACTTCAGACGAAACGATCTGCAGGCGGGCGTCTACGGGTTCTTTCAGCACCAGCACAACTACTTTTTCAACGAATACACCGACGGCACTCCGAATGTGCCTGCGTCGTCGATCGGCGTCAATGGCGGCCAGGCCACGTTCTTCATCAACGACAAGTACAAAGTCACGTCCTGGCTAACCTTGATTGCCGGACTGCGCGAAACGGCATTCGATGCGGCGATCTCCGAGCACGCCACCGATCCTCGCCTCGGCGCCGCGATCAAAATTCCTCGACTGAACTGGGTCTTTCGCGGGTTCTACGGTTACTTCTATCAGGCGCCTCCGCTATCCACCGCGACCAGCAATTTGCAGAATCTGGCAAGCGGTCAGGGACTTGCCTTCTCGCCGCTCCACGGCGAACGCGATATCGAGTGGCAGCTTGGCGTGACGATTCCTTACAAGGGCTGGATGCTGAGCGCCGACAATTATGAAACACGGGCCGAGAACTGGCTCGATCACAACAACATTGGAGAGTCGAATATCTTCTGGCCCATCACCTGGGACTACGCCATGATTCAGGGCTGGGAATTAACGCTGCGCTCCTCGAACATCTGGCATCGCGGCCAGTTCCATCTTGCCTATGCGAATCAGATCGCGCAGGCAACCACTCCGATCACCGGCGGCCTGATCTGCCCGACCCCGGCTACCGCGTCCTGCCCGCTCTCCACCGTCAACATTCCCCCGGGCCTGTCGCCGGTCGACCATGATCAGAGAAACACTCTCAACGTGGGCTACAACACCAGCCTCCCCTGGCACGCCTACGCCTCGACCAATGTCTATTACGGATCGGGGTTCACGAACGGCCTTCCAGGCGTGCAGTATCCAGGCGATTATCTGCCCGGCCACACGACGGTCGATCTCTCGCTGGGAAAAACGTTCGCTGAGAAGTACACGATTTCGGCGACTGGTTTGAATCTGGCAAACCGCCGCGTGCAACTGGACAACAGTCTGACGTTCGGCGGATTCCACTGGAACGACTCACGCCAGCTTTACGGCGAATTTCGATACCGATTCAACTATTAACTAACTGCCGTGACTTCGCGATCGGGTCACTTTCTGCATCCATGAAAATGATCCACGCCGGATGTGCGGCGAGTTTCGCTGCCAATTTCACTCTTAGAATTGGTATGTGGCCCTCGCCGCTCCCATCCTCACCGCAAGCGGACAGCGCCGGGCCACACTGCTCGGCGTCCCCGCCTACTGGCACCTGGTAAGCCTCGACGCGCCCACGGTAGCCATCCTGTGGGCCTGGAGCTTCGCGAGGGCAGCTCACATCCACGCCTCACTTGTTGCAATCGGCGTTCTTGGCATTGGAACCTGGCTCATCTACGTCACCGATCGTCTGCTCGACAGCCGATTCGGCCCGCATCATGGTCTCCGTGCGCGCCATTTTTTTCATGCGCGCCATCGCAGAGCCTTCCTCGCTGGCGTCGCGCTCGCATCCATTGTGCTGCTCTGCTGCATCAGCATCATGCCCACCGCGGCTCGCGTCGATTATGCGGCCGTCTTCACCTTCTCCATGATCTACTTCGCGCTTGTGCATCTTGCCCCTGGAAGGATCATCGGCTGGTTCCCGCGCGAACTGGCCGTCGGCATTCTTTTCGCCGCCGCCTGCGCGGTTCCGGCCTGGTCGGAATGGAATGCTCCGCGCTCGGCGTTAGCGGGGTCCGTGGTCGTCTTCGCTGCCCTGTGCACCCTGAATTGTCTCGCCATCGAAATTTGGGAACGCCCTCTTGTCGACGCCCGCAACGGCACGATTTGCACTTTCGCCCTGACTCTCGCCGCTGGCTCAGCCGGTCTCCTGTGCGCGTTGCGCAACCACGTTGGATTCCGCCTCCCCGCCTCAGCGTTCGTCTCCGCGATGCTGATCTTCGCCCTCGATCGCATTTACCGCAATTGGGGATTGCGAACCGCTGATCGGGAGAAGGCGAGCCAGTTTCTCCTCGCTCTCCGCGTGGCTGTCGACGCCGCGCTCCTTACCCCTCTGTTTTTCTTCCTGCCATGGCATCTTTAGCCCGCAATCATCCACTGATCGAACAAGCCCATCAACCGAATTCTCCGGTCGGCCGCGCGCCGCGCTTCGACCGCATCGCTCGCCCTTACCGCCTGATGGAATATCTCTCCTTCGGCCCCATGCTCGAATCTTGCCGCTTCCACTGGGTTCCGCATCTGGCGCGTTCCCGTCGAGCCCTTGTTTTCGGTGATGGCGATGGCCGCTTCCTGGCGAAGCTTCTCTCGGCAAACCTCGACCTGCAGGCCGAAGCCGTGGATGCCAGTTCGGCCATGCTGCATCTGCTGATGAAGCGCATCTCCTGCCTCAGCGCGCTGCATCGAATCACGGCGATCTGCGCGGACGCCCGCTTGTTTCTGCCCTCCGGTACACGCTACGACCTCGTCGTCACGCATTTTTTCCTGGATTGCCTGACCGGGCCCGAAGCCGACGCCCTCATCACGCGGGTGCGCGCCCGTCTTGCACCAGGCGCACGTTGGCTTGTCTCCGAATTCCAAATCCCGGTATCTGGCCGATTCCGCGCATGGCTCGCTCGCGGCATTATTTCCGCACTGTACGCTGCCTTCCGCCTGCTCACCGGCCTGTCCGTTCGGAAGCTTCCCCCCTGGGCAGATCTGCTCGCTCGGCACGGTTTTCGCCGCCGGGCCTCGCACTCGTCGCTCGGTGGACTGCTCGTCTCGGAGCTCTGGGAACTGCCGCAGGCAACCAGCCTGCGTCCCCAGGCCCTCCCACCTGTCAATGAATGCACCCGCGCCGTCTGACTTCCGCCTTGGTTCCATACCCGGCATCGATCCCGGACCCGAGCCAATCCTCAATCCCCCACCGATTCCCACGCCGGACCCTGCCCCAGGGCCAGCGCCGGACCCCGACCCGGAGCCCTATCCTGGACCGATCCCCATGCCCCAGCCTGTCGTCTGAAACACAGGCCCGGGTGTCGTCACTTTCGCGTAATTCCTGTTAACAGCCCCTCCCCGGGGTCCGCGAAATTAACATTCGCTATCCTTGCCGATTGTTACAATCAGGTTAAAGCTCCCCCACGATTGGAGTCCGTCGGCCCTCGCCATGAACCTCTATATTCTTCGTCACGCCAGCGCGGGCACGCGCCGCGCTAACCCCCTCATTGACGTCAAGCGGCCCCTCGATAAAGAGGGAAAGCAGCAGTGCCTCCTTGTTGGCGGTTTTCTGAACAACCTGAATGTGCAATTCGACCGGGTGGTCTCCAGCCCGCTCAAGCGCGCCCTGCAAACCGCCTCACTGGTCGGCACGGAAACCGGCTATGAGAGCAAGATCGAGATTTCCGACGCGCTCGCCCCCGACTCGACCGTCCAAAAATTCCTCGCCCTGGTTCGCAGCCTCGATCAGTACGACAATGTCCTCGTCGTCGGGCACAATCCCACCCTCACGAACTTCTTTGGATCGCTGCTCGCGCCGACGGGCCGGGTGAACTCGCGGCTCCGCAAGGGCGCCATCGCGCGCATCGATTGCACGCGTCTTCCCGGCACGCTGCACTGGCTCGTCGATCCCAGGATTTTGCGCGGCGTCTACGCCAGGGCGACGAAGAGATCGCGCCCGAAGACCTCGCGGAAATAGCCCGCCTCTTTGCGCAGGGACCACAGCTCCAGCTCCGCGCCCGTGCGCCCCGGCAACAGGTCGAGCATCACCCTTTTTGGATAAACGCTCACCCGCACCTTCAGCACATCGCTGGCGCGATCCTGATTCAGCGCGACCGCGAGCCGCAGCAACACCACTGCGCGACGCACGTGCTCGTATTCTTCGGGAGGGACCAGCCGCATCGTCCGCCCTTCCGGCGCCGGACGGCTCTTGCCCAGATACCGCGCAATCGCCGAGGTCAACACGCGCTGCTGCGGCGTAAACCCGTACAGCTCCGAGTTCGCAATGATGTACTGCGCGTGCCGGTGATAACCCTGGTGATTCAGAAATTTTCCGATATCCCGCAGCATCGCCGCCGCTTCCACCCAGGTTTGATATTCGAGGGGCAGCCCGTGCACCGAGGCCAGATCGCGAAATAGCTGGGCCGCATGCTCGCGCACCGGCTCTGCCTGCCGCGGATCGGTCCCATACCTCCGGCAAGCTTCTTCGACCGCCTGCCACCGCTCCCGCTCGAACTGCTGATGCACCGACGCCCGCGAATCCTGCTCCGCCAGCATCTGCGCCAGCATGCCATCGCGCAAGCCAAATGGCGAATAGCGGAACCCCGCCAGCCCCAGCTCTTCCAGAATGGCCGCGAACACATGCGCGCCCGCTACGATAATCTCCGAACGCTTCGGCCCAATGCCCGGCACGGCCGAACGCTCGCCCATCTTCATTCTGGTAAGCTTCGCCGTTAACCTCCGCACCGTGGGCGTCGGAATCAGCTCCCGTGCCGCACTCTTACCCCCGCGCCGCTTCCCCAGCGCACGTCCTGCATCGTAAAGCGCCGCAGCCGTCCCCGATGTTCCGATCGTCAGCCGCACCCCGTCCGCGTGGATACGGCGCTTGACGCGTCGCAGCTCACGATCGATAAACTGCCGCAGGCGCGCAATTTCCTCTTTGGCCGGAACTTCACTGCGCACAAACTCCTGCGTTAGCCGAACCGCGCCCAGCGGCAAGCTGATCGTTTCGTGAATCCTCTTGTGTTCGGAAAGCGTGATCTCGCAGCTTCCCCCGCCGATGTCCACCAGCACGCAGCGTCCGCCCGCTCCCGGCTCGTTCTCCACGACACCGCGATGGATCAGCCGCCCCTCTTCAAGGCCGGAGATAACCTCCACGTCCCAGCCCGTCTCATCGCGCACCCACGCCTGAAACGCTCGCGAATTACGCGCGTCGCGCATCGCCGAGGTCGCCACCGCGCGCACTTTATCGGCGCCGTGCAACTGAACCGCCTTGTAGAACCGCTTCAGCGTCCGGAGTGTCGCCGCCATTGCCTCCGGCGAAACGATCCCTGTGTCGAAGACGCTTCCCCCCAGCCGCGTCACCTCGCGATCCTCGTGCACGATGCGCAGCCGGTGCTTCACCACACGGCCGATCTTCAGCCGGCAGGAGTTCGATCCAATGTCGATGGCTGCAAAGGTCTGCATCGTCTCCTAAGTGTGCTGCATTTTTCTCCACAACATCTGTTTAAGATGTCCTCTCACGTGGCGGTTTCTGAACGCTGATCGCTGACCGCTGAACGCTCTTTCCCCGCCGTTTCTGAACGCTGATCGCCGACCGCTGAACGCTCTTTCGCGAAACCGCCAGCCACTCCCCCATCAACCGCCCGCGCAACTTCGCCGCCATCTTCATCGCCGCGACAAAATGCCGCTCGCGTTCCGCTTCGATCCGCTTCGTCAGGTCCGCCGCTCGATCACCCAACGCTGCATGCGCCTCCTCCGCCAGCACCAGCCAGTCGTGCCAGTCGCCGATTTCGTCCTGCAGCTTCTTCAGCGTCGCGCCCACCTGCTGCGCCTGCGCATCGCCCCGCGCCGCCAGCTCCGCCACATACCGCGCCTTCTTCGCACCCTTTCGAAAATCGTGCAGATTCGCAGCGTCCAGAACCTGCATCTCCGTAGCCAGCCGCGCGAAGCTGTCGAGCGCTACGACCCCGGGCGGCTTCTTTGCTGCACGCCGCACGCTCTTCGCCCGCAATGCGGCAGCCAGCTCCTCGACACGCTTATCGAGTTTCGTCACCCAATCGTTCGCGTGCTCGAGCAATCCATCTGTCAACTCGCTCCGCCGGTGCTTCAGCCACGCATCCAGCTCGGCAGCCTGCCGCTCCACGGCTGTTGTCTTCAGCCCGGCCTCCGGACTCTCGAGCAGATCAGGTTTCCCTTCACCCGCTGCCTCGCCTTGCCCCGGCTCCGCCTTCTCTACGTTCTTCTTGTGGCCTTCAGGCTCCAGGGAGCTCCGGAGCAGTTTGTCCACCAGCTTCCGATGAACATCCAGGTCCCGCACCGGACCCGCCTCGTGACGAATCTTCTTCAGCAGACGCATTGTTGCCGCCGCTGCCTCTCGCACCGGATCTCCTTCAGGAAAGCCCCGCGCAAGATCCTCGAGCGTGGCCTGCAGCCGGCGCGTCCCGGTGCGCGTGTCATGCACCGCATCCACATCAGGGTCGCTGGCGCATTTTGCCACGTTCTCGCGCAGTGTGGCAGCCAGCTGCCTTACGTTTTGAAGATCGTGCGTCATCCTTGCCCTGCAACCCTTCGTCGTTTCCGGCTGCTATTCTGAAATTCCCCCCGGATCAAGCCCAATGACCAACCCACCTCTGTCGACCTCTCACTCCGCGGCCCCTTCCATGCAGCCATCGCTTTACTCTACTCCGGCGCGGGCATGGACCCTCCTCGGTCTCGTTTTCCTGGCTGTCTATTTTGCCGCGCTCTTCTCTCCCTCGCTCCTCGATGACGCCGACGCCACCCACGCCCAGGCCGCCCAGCACATCGCCATCACCGGCGACTGGGTCACGCTCTACGTCAACGGCATCCGCTATCTGGAGAAACCGCCCCTCCCGTATTGGATCGTCGCCGTCGACTATCATCTCTTCGGCTTTAACGTCTTCGCCACCCACCTGCCCATGGCTCTCGCGGTGTTGGGCTGCGCGCTGATCGTCTGGCTCTGGGCCCGTCGCGCCTGGGGGAACAGAGCCGCAGTTTACTCCGCCCTGGCGATGCTCACATCGGTCGGTGTATTTCTGTTCACGCGCACCCTCATTCCCGAATCGATCATCAGTTTCTTTCTCATCCTTGCGCTCTACAGCTTTCTTACCGGCGCCGAGGACCGAAAAGCATCACGGTTTTATATCGCTTATGCTTCTCTCGCGCTGGCGCTCCTGGCCAAAGGACTCATCGCGCCGGTCTTCTTTCTCGCTGCCATTATCCCGTACCTCATCGTCACCGGCGAGTGGCGTCGCTGGCGTCAGTTCCATCTTTTTACCGGACTGCTTCTCTTCCTCGCCATCGGCGCCCCGTGGCACATCCTTGCCGGCCTGCGCAATCCGGATCAGGGACATCCTGTCGGCGCTATTCCGACGCCGGGGCACGTTCACGGCTTCTTCTACTTCTATTTCATTAACGAGCACGTCCTCCGCTTCCTCGGGCTCCGTTACCCGCACGACTACAACCGCCAGCCCTGGTACGTCTTCTGGCTCGGCCAGCTCATTTGGATCTTCCCCTGGAGCCTCTTCCTGCCGCTGGTCGTACGCCGCGCCTGGCGCAATCGCTATATCTTCTTCTCCGATCTGCGTTACGACAGCACCAACACGATCCAGTTCCTCGATCCAAGTCTCACCGCTTACGAGTCGTCCGCCCTCGCCGCGCGCCTGCGCTTTCGCGCGCGCACCAGCCTTCTGCTGACCCTCTACGCTGGTTTCATCCTGATCTTCTTCGCCCTTTCGACCAATCAGGAGTACTACACCTGGCCTGTTTACCCGGCGCTGCTCATGCTCATCGCCGGAGCGCTCGCGGTAACTGAGGAGTCCCCGTCTGGCGGCGAAAAGTCCCCATGGCTCACAGGTGCACAGCTTTTCTTCCTCGTGGCCGGACTCACCGCGGCCGGGCTCCTCGCATGGGGACTATGGGAGTCGCGCGATCTGCCTTACATCGCCGACATCGGCACGCTGCTGGCTCATCGCGGCGTTGGCGGTTACACGCTTTCGATGTCGCACTTCTTCGACCTCACCGCTGCCTCGTTTGCCGCGCTCCGCCTGCCCGCCATCCTGGCTGCTGTTGCTTTTTTCCTCGGGCCCATCGCCGCGTGGCATCTGCGCCGCAAGGGGCACGCCTTCGAATCGACGGCAACCGTCGCCTTCACTACGGCGGTCATTCTCATCGCTGCGCATATTGCCCTCGTGCGGTTCGAGCCCATGCTGTCATCGAAGGCGATGGCGGACACCATCAACCGCCTCACGGCCTCGCCCGCCAACGCTGACGCCCAGCTTATGCTCTACGGCGATCAGTCCGATGGCTCGTCGATCATCTTTTACACCCGACGCCCCGCTCTGCTGGTGCATGGCAGCACCTCGTACTTCACTCCGGAAAAGGATGAAGACCGCGGCCAGACCTTCGGCTCCTCCATGATCTGGGGCTCCGACTATCCGGACGCGCCGCACATTTTTCTCAATGATGGGGACCTGCTGCGCATGTGGGGCGCCGGGCCGCGGAAATTTCTGTTTGTTCCCGACGACTTCCACGACCATGTCGAGTCGCTTTTGGGCTCCCGCCTCTATCCGGTACAGGAACTCTCCGACAAATCTCTCTATACCGACCGCCCGCTCTAGGTGGGTTCGGCTCAATGCCCCTTATGTCCCCTGTACCCTGTCACCTGTCACCTGTACCCTGTCACCTGTACCCTGTCACCGTCCCCTGTTTTAAGGCAGTTTCTGCACCGGCGTTCCCTCGGGTATCGTTAGCTCGAACTGCTCATCGTTCAGCTGCTGATTCACCGTCAGCTTCTGGAACGAGATCAGAATCTGATACTGCTCCAGCGGCCGCTTGATGGTGATCGTCCCGGGAAAATGCACTGTTCCGAAGGTCTGGATCGGCCCGTAGGTCGCCTGGGTCTGAATCTGTCCGCTCTGATCGTAAATATCTTCCTCGATCGGCCGAAGATCGATACGGCTGAAGTAAATCACCCGTTTCGCATGCAGGATATTGCTGGTCCCCTGCCGATTCAGAACCGTCAACAAATACTCCGGGATCAGCTCCAGCTTTTTCGTCTTCGGATTAACCTCCGTCTTGCTGTCGGCCGTCGGCAGCAGCTCATCCTCGGCCGCAATCTTCCGGATCAGCAGCGAATCGAAGAAAATATACGGCCGCATGTTTTCAAAGGTATTGGCCGACGGCGGTTCAGGCTCCGTGTCGGTCCCTTCAACCACTTTGTTTTTCGGGGGGATCCACAGCTTGAAGGTGCTTCCGTCGCTCGCCATATCGAACGCCCGCGTGTGCACGACCGGCAGGAATCCAATCACCCGGAGCGACTCCGGTTTCCGCAACAAAATGTACCCACTGAACGAGGTATAGGTGGTCTCTTTGCCCTTGATCGACCCACCCTCGGTCGCCGTAAAGGTCACCGTCGCGCTCATCGACTGGATGGCGTCGTACTGCTTGTTGATCGCGTCGACCAGTTGCTCCGGAGGCGCGGTCAGAACATTCGCCGGCATCTTCGCCTGCGGTACTCTCCGCGTATGCCATAGGCACCCGTTGAGCGCCGGCAGTGCCAGCATCAGCGCGAAAGACCATCCACTCCGTATAAGTCGCATTCGGATCAGGGCAGCAAACTGCGAGTATATTCGGTTACGCGATCGGCATTCACGCTCCCCCAAATGGCCCATCACCATCATTGCGGCTGGCCTGCATTACGCACCGCGCGCCGGTACGCTTCCACATCTTTGGCGTGCTCTTCCAGCGTCGCCGAGAAACGCGACTGCCCCGAAGGATCGGCGCTCGCCGCCACAAAATACAGATATTTCGTCTGCGCCGGATGGATCGCCGCCAGCAGCGATTTCAACCCCGGATTGCAGATCGGTCCGGGCGGAAGCCCCGCATGCCGATAGGTGTTGTACGCCGAGTCCGCCTGCAAATCCGACTGGTAAATCGTGCCCCGGTAGCGTCCATTGAGCAACGCCGCGTAGATCACCGACGGATCGGTCATCAGCGGCATCTTCTGCGCCAACCGGTTCACAAAGACGCTCGCCACCAGCGGCCGCTCCGCGTCGAGCGGCGTCTCTTTTTCCACCAGCGATGCCAGGGTAACCGTGCGATGGAAATCGGCGCTCAACCCGATCTGCTGCAACGCCTGCCGAAAGCGCTTCACCATGGCCGCCAGCATCGCCTCCGGGGCCGTATGCCGCGCAAACCGGTAAGTATCCGGAAACAAATATCCCTCAAGACTCGGCGCTGCTGGATCCAGATCGGCAATCATCGACGTATCCTGCCTCGCTGCCGCGATGAACGCAGTCTTCGAGCCCAGACCCTCGGCTTCCACGCGCGTCCCAATGTCGAAGAGGTTCGACCCCTCGGGGATGGTCAGCGCTACCGTGTAGACATCGCCTCGCCGGATCCGACTCCACACATCCAGCATGGGCAACGGGTGATCGAAGCGATATTCCCCCGCCTTCAGGGATCCGCGCTTCACCTCATGCAGTGCCAGAAACACATACCGGCTCCGAATGATTCCCTGCTGCTTCAGCTGCGTGGCGATCTGCATACTCGACATGCCCGGCGCAATGTCCACGAACGTTTCCGTCCGCGGTCCAGCCGGGATCAGCAGCGCGTATCCCACCGCGCCTGCCGCTACCAAAGCAATCAGAAAAAGCAAGAGGAAGAAGCGTCGCACGAAAGGGGAGAACCTGCTCCTTGGATGATGTCCGTTTGATTCCCTAACCCATTGTAAGATGCGGCCTTCTGTCATTTCCCCGCGCTAGTATGGTTACTGTGCAACCCCGCCTGCTGGGCCTTGATTTCGGAGACCGCCGTATCGGGGTTGCCGTCTCCGACGAGCTCGCCCTCACCGCCCAGCCGGTTCTGACTCTGGTCCGAAGAAACCCGAAGCAGGACGTCAAGTCTCTCGGCCGGCTGGTGCGCAAATTCGACTGCACCGCCATCGTCATCGGCAACCCACTTTACATGTCCGGCGACGTCAGCCCACAGGCGGCCAGGACCCAGGCCTTCGCCGAAACCCTCCGTGAAACCCTTTCGCTCCCGGTCCACCTCTGGGACGAGCGGCTCTCCTCAGCGGAGGCACACCGTCATTTGCACGCCGCCGGACGGCCCCTCTCCGGCCACCGGGAGGTGGTCGATCAGGTCGCTGCGGTGTTGATTTTGCAGAGCTTTCTCGACGCACAACGCTCCACTGCGGCGTCGTATAATCCTGAGTGAGGCGGTACCCCAGCCTTCGGACCCTATTCCTTGCCAGGGATTTTGTTTCGTAGATGCGGCGCGATGGCGTGCCTTCGTTCTGCATTGCATTGTTTTTTCGCAGTGCAACATAATCGGAACCAATTCCTGGGGAAAAACTGATTCATGCCCGAACACATTAAGCAAAAGCTGCTGGAAGAAATCAAACAGCTCGAACACGAACTCACCCATGAACTGCCCGCCGAGATCAAGAAGGCAGTGGCCATGGGCGACCTGAGCGAAAACGCCGAGTACCACATGGCCAAGCAGCGCCAGGACTTTGTCAATGCGCGCCTGGGTCAGCTTAAAAAACGCATGGCGGAACTCGCCCTTGTAAACCTCGCGAACATTCCTCGCGACCGCGCCGCATTCGGGTCCACGGTCCTCGTTTACGACACCTCGAAAGATGAGAAAATCGAATACAAGCTCGTGACCAGCGAAGAGTCGGATGTGAGCAAAGGCCTCATCTCCACCACCTCTCCCATTGGCAAAGCGATTGTGGGCAAGCAGGTGGGCGATATGGCGACCGTAGTCACGCCCAACGGCAAGCGCGAGCTCGAAATCCTGAAGCTTGTTACCATTCACGACGAGACGAAAGCGGAAGCCCAAGCCGGTAAGTAGTGAGCAAAGATTCCCAAATTACGTGGACCCGTGCATTCGGCGCCGGTTGTGGCGTGATCCTGCAAGCCATCGTCAACGGTCTTGCCCTCACCCGGATTTCCCCTAACGTCCTTACGTTTCTCGGGCTGGTGATCAACACCGGCGCTGCCGTTCTCTTCGGCTTCGGCAACGCCCATAACTACGTCCGCATGTTCTTTTATGCAGGCCTCGTGATCATCGGCGCCGGTATCTTCGACATGGTCGATGGACGCGTCGCGCGTCAAACCCAGCAGGTCACCGTCTTCGGCGCGTTCTTTGACTCCGTCATCGACCGCTACTCGGACGTCGTCCTCTTTTTCGGACTCCTCGTCTTCTACGCGCGCGGCAACCGCCTCTTTTACGTCTTCCTCGCCGCGTTCGTCATGGTTACGTCGCTGATGGTCAGCTATACCCGTGCACGCGCCGAAGCCCTGATCGGCAAGTGCAAAGTCGGCTTTATGGAGCGCCCCGAGCGCGTGGTCCTGATCATTCTCGGCGCCCTCTTCGAGCGCTGGGGCGTCATGGCGCCCGTCCTCTGGGTTCTTGCCGTCATTTCCACGGTCACGGTGGTCCACCGCATCCTCTACACCTACCAGCAGACTCGGCATTTAGCGCCTGTCGTTGAAATTCAGCACGTCGTTCAGCCGGCGGCGCCTACCCAGCCCATCCCGCAGCCCATCGCCATGCGCGAACAGGATGCCCGGCCTGAACTCCGCGCCTCTAACGCCCCCCGCGTTTGAACCTGCACCTGTCCCCTGTACCCTGCCCCCTGTACCCGTACCCTGCACCCTGATCTGCTAGTTCTCCATCAGCGCCGTCTTCGGATCCAACCCCGCCGCCCGCCGCGCCGGAATCCACGATGCGAAAACGGCGATCGCCAAGAAAATCACCGTCATTGCGACAAATGTCATCGGATCGGTCGCCTTCACCCCCACCAACATAGCAGTCATCGCCCGGCCCAGAACAAAGGCAGCAATCAAGCCGGCCACAATCCCAATCCCGCTCATGCGCAAACCCTGCAGAACGACCAGCCGCACGATATCCGCCCGCTGCGCGCCCATCGCCATCCGCACGCCAATCTCCGCGGTCCTCTGCCGCACCGCCGTCGACAGCACGCCATAGAGCCCCACGCCTGCCAGCACACCGGCAATCACCGCAAAGGCTGAAATCAGCAGCAGCGAAAACCGCGTACCCGCCTGTGCCGTGTGAACAATCTCATCGCCTGTCGCGATCTCCGTCATCAGAAACTGCGGATTCAGTTCATGCAGCGCACGGCGTACCTGATTTTCATAAGCCGCCGGATCGCTCCCCGTGCGCAGCGCCCAGGATTGCACGGCGCCGTTGCCCAGAAATCCGTCGGTGAAATAAACCTGCTCGCGCCCGGCTCCGCCAGCGATTCCTCGCGCTGGTGGGCGATTACCCCAACGATCTGCACGGGCTCCGCCTCCGGTGTTCGAACGCGGATCAGGATGCGCTTGCCCACCGCGGACTGCCCGGGAAATGCCTTATCCGCCAGAATCTGGTCGATAACGACGTTGTTCCGTCCCGGCAGATTGTCGTCTTCCGTGAACGTTCTTCCGGCCAGAAGCGGCGTGCGCATCGCCTCAAAATAGCCGGGCAACACGATCTGCAGGTCTGTCGCCTGATAACGGCTCGGATCCTGCGCGGCCTCCAGATTCCCCCAGCGGATCGGGCTGAACTCTCCGGTGAGCGGAAATGGAAAGGACGCTGTTACAGTTTGCACTCCGGAGATCGCCCGCAGCCGGTCCTGGACCTGCCGCACCATCGTCGCCCGCTCCTCCGGCGTCGGCCGGCGCACCGGATTCCCCGGAAACTGTAACTGGAACGTTAGCAAATTGTGCGCGTCGAATCCTGGATCGATCCTCTCGAGATCCAGAAAGCTTCGGAACATCAGCCCCGACCCCACCAGCAGCACAAACGACAGCGCCACCTCCGCCATCACCACCAGATTCCGCACCGTCGCTCCGCTCGCCAAACCCGACGTCCGGCTGCTCCCGCGCAACACATTCATCAGCGCCGGCAGCGTAGCCCGCCACGCCGGAGCCAGGCCGAACAACAGAGCGGCCAGCAATCCCGCCAGCGCCGTGAACCCGAGTACCGTCCCGTCGATCCGAATGCTGTCGAGCCTCGGCAGATTCTCCGGTGCCAGCGCCCGCAGTTCGCTGATCCCCGACCACGCAATCACCAGACCCAACGCTGTTCCCATCACACCCAGCAGCGCAGCTTCGGCCAGCAGCGGAGCAATCAACCGCCAACGGTTCGCGCCCAGCGCAGCGCGCACGGCAAACTCATGCTCCCGCAGAGACGCACGCACCAGCAGCAGATTCGCCACATTCGCGCACGCGATCAGCAACAGAAAAATCACTGATCCCATCAGCGCCAGAATGGCCGGCCGCACCTCAGCCACCAGGTGCTGCGCCATTGGCTCCACTGTGATCTGATATCCGATCGACGCATCCATCGGAATGGTCCTGCGCCCCTCTGCAGCGACTGCATCCGCCGCGCTCTGCGCCTGTTGAGCTGTTGCGCCTTCCCTGAGGCGTGCGATCGGTACGATGGAAAACCCGTTGCGCTGCGCCGCGTCGTACGCCAATCGATTCGCGACCCACACATCCGGTGCAGCTTCCTGATCGGCCTCCGGCGGCAGGTACAACCGGAATCCCGGAGCCAGCACGCCCACGATCAGCGGCCCGGGTCGCCCCTGCGCCTGCATGCTGTGCCCAATCACCCTCCGCTCGCCGCCATAGCGTCGCATGAAGTACTCGTAACTGAGGATGCCAATCTGCGGAGGAGGCGGAGGCAATGCCGCAGTGCCCGCCGCTCCTCCGGCTGGAGGCTGTGGCGCCGGCGTTCCGTCTTCCGCCGTGAAATCCCTGCCGTACAGAATCTTCGCTCCCATCACTGAGAAGAAGTTCGTGGTCGCAATTCCTGTGCGCAGTTCTTCCGGTGTCCCATCCTCGCGCACCACCACATTGCGAAACGTGAACACCCCAGCCATATCCGAGAACACGCTCTTCGTGCCATCGCGCAGATCGATGTAATCCGCATTCGAAAACGGCAGCCCCTTCACATGCCGCCTGGTCAGATCCATGCCGGCTACCACCAGCTGTCCCGGATCCTTATAGGGAAGCGGCCGCAGCAGTACTGCGTTCGTCACGCTGAAGATGGCGGTGCTCGCACCCACACCCAGCGCGATCGTCAGCACTGCAATCATCGTGAATCCAGGATTCTTCCTCAGAATCCTGCCCGCCAGCAGCACCGTTTTCAGCATGATTTACCTCGATCGTTGGATCTACGATGCGCTCGGGGCCGTCGTCCAGGCGCCAGTGCAACTTCAGAAGAAGCTTCGCGGAGCGGACCTCCAGCGGTTCCCATTATTATGCCCAGACCTGAAAAGCAAAAGGGAGCAGCCCTGGCCGCTCCCCCTCGCTCTTTCTGCACCCTGTACCCTGTACCCTGTAACCTGCCGTTTACCACCGTCCCCATGCCCGGCTGATGTAATCCGTCATCGTCATCATGATCAGCACGCAGAACGTCAGGAACCCCGCCGCCACCGTCAGCTTCGTCAATTTTGAGCTGTACTTCACATGCATGAAGAACAGAACCACCAGCGTCATCTTGATGCACGCGATTGCCAGCGCCACCACCGCATTGAAGTCGCCCAGCTCCACATAGGAAACTGCCGTCGTCGTCGCCGTCAGAATCAGCAGCGCCGCCCCAATCACCAGATAAACGGTCGGACTTACGATGTGCTCTTCGTGCTTCGTTGGTTCATCCGGATGCTTCGCTTCAGCCATAAATTAGTTTCCTTAACTCAATTCGCTCACTCAACCGCACAAGCTGCGTCGCAGCCTATTCCCTGCTCCCTATTCCCTATTCCCTATTCCCTGCTTTACTGATGTCGGCTGATCAGATACAACAGCGGGAACAAAAAGATCCACACAATATCGACAAAGTGCCAGTACAACCCAAAATTCTCGACCGGCGCAACATGCCCGTTCGTATAAGCCCCACCCCACGCACGTATCGTAAGAATCGTCAGCAACGATACGCCGATGACCATGTGCAGCGCGTGCATGCCGGTCATCGCGAAATACAGGGAAAAGTACACCTGCGTCTTCTCGGCCATATCCAGTTGCAATGGCTTATCAGCCGGATAATCCGGGTTAACCTTCATGAACCCCTCCGGGCTGAAGTTCAGTCCCGGCACGTGATGCTCAACCCATTCGTCGTGCCACTCATAGGCCTTCACGCACAAAAAACCACAACCCAGAATAATCGTCGCGATGCACCAACCAACCAGCGCCTTGCGCATCCGCGTCTCCGACGCGTGTACACCCATCGCCATCGTGAAGCTGGAAATAATCAGTATGGTCGTATTCAGCGTGCCCGCCCAGATATGCAGTGAGTGGCTGCCATCCACAAACGCCGGATAATACCAGTTGCGGAAGATCAGATAGGCGCAGAACAGCCCGCCAAAGAACATGATTTCCGTCAGCAGGAACAGCCACATGCCAAACGTAGCGGTTTCCCGCTGCTGTTCCACGGTTGCGAAATGATGACGCAGAAACGGCGGATGCTCGTGCTGCGTGTGGACCGTCTCCGCGGTCTGAGCCGCAAGTGTGTGGCTATCCAACGGTCGGCACCTCGCTCCCCTTTTTGCTTTCCAGCCACTCGTAGTCGTACGCCTCGTGCGTCACAATCGGTGTTTCGATAAAATTTTCAGTCAGCGGCGGCGACTGAATCTGCCACTCGAGGCCCGTTGCCTGCCACGGATTCGGCCCAGCTATCCGCCCGTATTTCAAGGACCAGGTAAGGTACAGCAACGGCAGCATGTAACCCACACCCAGTACGCTCGCACCCGCGCTCGAAAATACATTCAGCACCTGGAACTCCGGCGGATACGCCGCATACCTCCGCGGCATCCCCAGATAGCCCAGCAGGAACTGCGGGAAAAATGTCAGAATAAATCCGACAAACGTAATCACCGCCGCCAGCTTCGACACTCCCTCCGGATACATACGACCCGTCATCTTCGGCCACCAGAAATGCACGCCCGAGAGGTACGCCATCAGCATGCCGCCCACCATCACAAAGTGGAAGTGCGCCACAATGAAGTACGTCTCCGTCAGGTGAATGTCCATCCCCATCGAGCCGAGAAAAACGCCCGTCAGCCCCCCGATCGTGAACAGCCCGATGAATCCGAAAGCATACAGCATCGGAGTCTCGAACGTAATCGATCCCTTATATAAGGTTGCGGACCAGTTGAAGATCTTGATCGCCGAAGGAACTGCCACCAGCATGGTCAACAGCGAAAACACCAGCGCCGAGTAGCTCGAGATGCCCATGACGAACATGTGGTGCGCCCAGACGAAGAAACCGAACACCGCAATCGCCACCGACGAAAACGCCACCGCCGTGTACCCAAACACCCGCTTCCGCGAGAATGTGCTGATCACTTCCGAGATCACGCCCATCCCCGGCAAAATCATGATGTACACCGCCGGATGCGAATAGAACCAGAACAAATGCTGGAAGAGCAGCGGGTCTCCGCCCTTGGCCGGATCGAAGACCCCGATCCCGATCGTCCGCTCCAGCACCACCAGCACCAGCGTGATCGCCAGTACCGGCGTGCCCAGCACCATCAGAATCGACGCCGCGTAATGCGACCACACAAACAGCGGAAGCCGGAACCAGGTCATACCCGGCGCGCGCATGCGGTGAATCGTGACGATGAAGTTCAGTCCTGTGAAAATCGAGCTGAACCCGGCAACAAACACCGCCAGCCCCGCCGTGATCACGTGCGTATTCAGATAATGCGTGCTCAGCGGGGTTGTAAACGTCCAGCCCGTATCGACGCCGCCCGACACCAGCACGAAGAGAATCATCGAGCCCGCGACTATATACAGATACCAGCTCAGCAGGTTGATCTTCGGAAAGGCCAGGTCTTTCGCGCCCACCATAATCGGGATCAGGAAATTGCCGATCGTCGCCGGCACCGAGGGCACGAGGAAGAGAAACACCATAATGATGCCGTGCGCCGTAAATACCTTGTTGTAGGTGTCCGCGGCCAGCAGATCGCTCGGCGGCGTCAGCAATTCCAGACGGATCAGCCCCGCCATCGCCCCGCCGATAAAAAAGAAAAACGTGATCGAGATCAGGTACAGCATCGCGATCCGTTTGTGGTCGCCGGTCAGCAGCCAGCTCTTCAGCCCGTACTCTTTGTTCAGATACGAAACCTTTGGCAGCGTGGCTGTCGACTGGTCCGGCAGTGTAACGATTGTGCTCATGGCTTCACCGCTCCTGGCGCCAGCGCAGGCGCCGAAGTGCCCGGCGGCGTTGCGCTCGTTTGTATGGGCTGCGCTGCGCTGTTGTTGATCGTCTGTTCGATCCGGTATTGCGAATCGAGTTGGCGGATATACTCCACCAGGTCGATCAGGCCTTCTTCGCTCACCTGTCCCTGGTAGGTCGGCATAATCGGCGCATAGCCCGCCACTTCATGCATCGTCGGATTCAGAATCGTGTCCCGCAGAAAAGCATCATCGACCGTTACAAATGAGCCGTTCTTCATCTGCAGGTGCGATCCATACACGTTCGCCAGGTTGGGACCATGCGCATTCGGTCCGCCGTTGTGGCACGAATTGCATCCCAGGCTCGCGAACAGCCGCTCCCCGTTCTGCGCCAGCGAATTCCCGCTCGTCGAGCCCGCGGCCCACGCCTCATAATCTTCCGGCGTCATCGCCACCACTTCGCCAATCATCTGCGAGTGCAGCGTTCCGCAGTACTGCGTGCAAAACAGGTGATAGGTACCGACTTTGGTAGCCTCAAACCACTCCGTGTTGTAGCGCCCCGGAATCACCTCGCGTTTCACTCGAAACGCCGGAATCGAGAAACTGTGGAAGACATCCTGGGAAATTAACGTCACCTGGATGGGGCGGTTGATCGGAATGTGCAGTGCGTTAATCTCATGCTGGCCGCCCGGATGCTCCACCTTCCACATCCATTGCTTGCCCACCACATAGATGTTCATCGCATTCGCGGGTGGGCTGTAGATGCGAAAGTACAGCAGCGCGCCCCACACGAAACAAATCATGAACAGGATCAGCGGAATGATCGTCCAGGTCGCTTCCAGCAGCGTCGATCCCTCAATCGGTGTGGCGACCGGGCTCATCTCCTTCCGGTAGCGGATCGAGAAGGTCACCACCAGGATGGCAACCGCGGTAAGACCAAGGACCGATATAGCGATCAGAAAGAAATAAAGCGCGTCCGCGTACGGCGCGATACTCGACGCCTCCGGCGGGAAGATCGCGAAGTAGGTGAGCCACTTAATTAAAAACTGCCACAGTACCGGACTGATGAAATGCATCGTCGCCTTTTTATCCGTTCACCAGATGTGCCCTTTGTTCCCGCGCCAGCCGCGCATCGCGCCGGAAGTTCACGATCATAAAAGTTCCCAACGCCAACACAGTTACCACCCAACCCGCCTGCAAAATTCGAATGTAGACCAGCGTGTGCCGATTCTGCGTCGGATCGTACTGGTAGCAATAGGTCAGCAGATTATCTACCGGCGACCCAATCGTCCCGTGCGATGCCTCCACCAGACCCAGCTGGATATCCTTCGGTGAAAACTCCACTCCCAGGTAGTACTGCGCCAACCGGCCTTCAGGTGTCACTAACTCGATCGCGCTCGCGTGCGCGAACTGTGTCATCTTTCCATCCGGCCCCTGCATCGGAACGTAGCCAAATCCCACCGTCGTCGCCAATGCCCGGATCGCCGGTTGCTGTCCGGTCAGAAAATGCCAGCCGTTGACATCCTGCGGCCGCCCGTATCGCTTCATGTAAAACGCCTTCTCCCGCGCCGCCATCGCCGGCGTCTCCGTCGGATCGATGCTCACCAGCACCACGTTGAAATCCCGCCCTGGGTTGAACTTTGACATCTCCAGAGCGCCCACCAATCCATCAATCTCTTCCGGGCAAAGAATCTTGCACTGGTAGTACACCAGCGACAGGATTACTGGCCGCTTCCCGAAGTAGTCGCCGAGTAACACCGGCTTACCCGTCTCATCGACAAACGGCAGATTCAGAGGAAGCTGTGTATTCAACCGTTGCTGGATGCTGATCTGCTTCAACAGCAGTGGCTGCTGATCCGCCGGGGTTCCCGGCTTCTGAAATCCAAACCACTGGCTCTGCGCTGGCGCCGCAGACGCGAAAAAACAACACAGAAGAGCACAGGCGAGCACCATCCCCGCCGTCTTCCCCCATCCCCGTGTTGTCTCCCGATCCCGCATCCCTGTTCCCTACTCTCTGCTTCTACTGGTTATCCGCCTTACTCGAAGCCTGCTCGCCCGCCTGCATCGGTCCACCATGTAACTCCTGCTCGTAGGCCGTCCGCGCAAAACCGTCTGTCAACGGCATCTGCACCTTTGGCTGCGAATCACCCGCCATCAGCGTCTGATGCTGCGGCTGGGGCGCCACCGGAAGCCCGCGCTGGGCGATCAATTCCATCGCCCGCGTAATGGGAATCCTCACCGCCCCGCCCGGCTTATCGACCCAGCTGTAATAGTTCAGCAGCAAGCTCTCGCGCTCGTGTAAGTCGGCGAGATCCTGATTCCCATCGTCCAGCTGCAGCCGCGGTGTCGGAAACTGCTGCGTCAACTTAGCCAGCTGCTGCTGCTCCAGCGCCGAATTCGACTGGATCGCCTTTCGTGGCGCAATCTGGTTCTGCGCGTTCCATCGATTCACCGGCCCATCGGCTTTATCCAGGCCGTTGTTGATCACCTTTCCCATGCCGAAGCAGAAGACGAAGAACACGCCCACCGAAACAAACAGCGCCGCGAGAAACACAAAAATGCCGCCGGTGTTCGCGTCGGTGATTTCATAGCCTTCTCGAACCGAGGCTTCGTCGTAATGCGCCTTCGGATCGAGCTGCTTACCATGCTGATCAGGCGTGGGCATAGTCATGCTCCAGTATCTCCGCAAGGTGCGGATCGTTGGTCGCAATCAGCGGCCGCCGCTTCAGTTCCGTGAAGTAGTTCACCAGCCAGAACGAGAACAGCGCTCCCGGCACCGCGATGTACTCGAGAATTCCCCAGCTGAAGTGGAGGTTGCGCGCGGCATCCTTAAAGTTCGGCTCAATCAGCCAGAACTGATCCCAGAATCGGGCAAAGATCATGATGCAGCAAACCAGCGCCAGCCGGCTCTGAATCTTCTTCAGATCCCTCGACAGCAACAGGCTGAACGGAATCAACCAGTGAAAGATCACGTCCAGCGTCGCAACCACGCCCCAGCCTCCGCGTATCCGGTTCAGATACCAGGGAATCTCTTCCGGTGAGTTACCCGACCAGATAATCAGGAAAGAGGCGAACGCCAGATAGATATTCAGCATCACAAACGCAAAGCATAACTTGCCTAAGTCATGCTGCTCGATCACACGGAAGGTGCTCCTGATCGGCTCCGCCTTCGACAAACCAATCAGCGTCAAAATGGACAGCGCCAGCACTCCATACCCCTGCCCTACCAGATACTGGAACCCGTACACCGTCGAATACCATGTCGGATCGAGCGACATAACCCAGTAAATCACCAGCAGGAATAGAAGGATGGCATACAACACAACACCGAATCCGCTCAGATTCTCGAACTTCGTCCGCCACTGCGCCACATGCGGCTCCGGATCGGCATCCCGCTTGAGCGACCAGCGATTCAGCAGCGTCACATAAAACGCAAAAATCGCGAAACACACCAGCGACACCACATAGAAAGCGGTCACATTCAGCATCGGCTGCTTCCAGTGAATCGCATGCGCCTGCTCGCTCGTGATCAGGCCCTGCTTCAGTGCCGGCGCCCAGTCGGCGTACTTCGCCCAGACATATAGCTTGCCGAACGACGCACCCAGAATCGCGACCGGAATCCACAGCAGCACCACCAGCGGCCAGGTTCGCGACATGGCTTCCAGCGGACGCCGGATGATCAGCCCCCACTTGCCACCCGACAGATACTGCACCATCAGCAGCGCCATACCGCCGAAGCAGAAGCCGAAGCACAACACGAATCCTTCGAGCCAGGCGCGCACCACGTGATCCCACCCCAGCCCATCCTGCGCCTGCCCCAGGAACGCAAGAATCACCGCGAGCACCGCGAACACCACCCCGGTGATCAGCGCCCGCTTCCGCCACACATCGACGAAATCCGGCGCTCCCAGCGTGCGTGGCAATCCTTTGCTGAATGTATCGTTCGCCATTATGGCTGCGCTCCTGAGGGCCTCGCCGGCGGCTTCATGCTCTGCCCCGTCGTTGTGGTCATTGCAGGGACATTCTTCGAAGCCGGCGGATTGGCACTGTGGGCCGGAGCCCCCGCAACGATCAGCGTCTGCGGATTCGCATTGACCGCCGTCGAAGGCAGCGGCCACGGCCCCGCGTAACTCGCCGGGTAGCCCAGCCCCTCCGCAATCGAAGTCAGATTCTCCACCTGCGCTCCCGCCGGTACGTCCGACGTCTTCGCATTCTGGCTCAGCTGCAGTGCGCGGATATATGCCGCAATCGCCCAGCGATCCTCCGTCGTCACCTGCGCTTTGTAATCCGGCATCGCGCCGTATCCGTTGGTCATCACGTAGAAGTAGTGACTCAGCGGCTCGCTCAGCCGCTTCGCATCGTGGAAATTCCCCGCCGGCTTATAGCCGCGATCCACAATCATTCCCGCTCCATTGCCCACGCGCGAATGACACGGCGTGCAATAAATATTGAACCGCTCCTGCCCGCGCGCCAGCACCTGCATCGTCGCCGGAAACGGCATCATGTCGGCTTCCTTGCCGTTCATCAGCCCGGTGTAGAAATATTCGCTTTCATACAGCTGACCCCGCGCCACCGTATGCTCTACCTGCGGACGCGCCGAGCGCCCATCGGCGAACAGCGTGGTACCACGTTGTGGAACCATTCTTGGCTGGTTCTGCATATCCTGCCGGCACCCCGCCGCGAATATCAGCAAGCCGAGCGCGCCCACCACGCTCGCAGCGCGGAGAACCGTGCACCCTGCAGCCTGCACCCTGTGCCCTGAGGTGTTAATATTCCACCTCCACCACCGATAAAGGTGCATGCGCTTCCAGAAAACTCCGCGTCTCTGTTGCATCGAACTTCGGATCGGTTGACTCCAGACACAGAAAGAACTTATCGCTCGTTGCTCCGTTGCGAAAATTGGGCGCGTTAAAAACCGGATGATAGGGCTTGGGTAATCCGCACAGCGCCAGCATGCCGAACGCGGCGGACAAGCCCGCCCACAAAATCGTCCACTCATACGCCGGAACCACAAATGCCGGCCATGAAAAGTACGGCCGTCCCGCAATGTTCAGCGGATAGGCCCACACCGCAATCCACGTCTCCAGCGCGAACATCGCCGCCAGACCCAGCAGCCCGCCGAGCAAACACACCAGCGAAACCTCGTCACGGTGGAACCCGATCGCCTCCGCCGCTTCCTCCACCGGATACGGCGTGTAGCAATCCATCCTCCGGTAGCCCGCGTGGTGCGCGGCTTTCGCCGCCACAACCAGCTGCGTGGGCGATTCGAACTCAGCCATCAACCCGTACACACCTTCAGGTAAAGGCATCAGTCACCTGCCTCCGGTAAAGGTTCCGCTTCTTCCCGCACCTTTGCCTGCGGCAGCATCATGCGCAGCTCCGACATCGGAATCATAGGCAGGAAGCGCACAAACAGCAGGAACAGGAACGTAAACAGACCCAGCGTTCCCAGAAACGTCGCATAATCCCACTTAGTCGCCCGATAGGTGCCCCACGACGACGGCAGATAATCGCGCGTCAGGCTCGTCACCACAATCACGAACCGCTCAAACCACATGCCCGTATTTACGATTAGCGACATGAGGAACATCAGCCCCACGTTCACCCGGAATTTCCGCAGCCACATCAGTTGCGGCAGCGCGATGTTGCACGTGATCAGCACCCAGTACGACCACCCCATCGGCCCGAACATCCGGTTCCACATCATGAAGTATTCCCAGTGGCTCGCCGAATACCATGCCATGAATACTTCTGTGGAGTAGCCATACGCCACAATCAGCCCCGTCGCCAGCATGACCTTGGCCATGTTGTCGATGTGCCGGATCGTGATCAGATCCTCAAGGTGATAGAACTTGCGAATCGGAATCGCCAGCGTCAGCACCATGGCGAATCCCGAGTAAATCGCGCCCGCAACAAAGTAGGGCGGAAAAATCGTTGTATGCCAGCCCGGCATCAGCGCAACAGAGAAATCGAGGCTGATGACGCTGTGCACCGAGAGCACCAGCGGCGTCGCCAGACCGGCCAGCAGCAGCGACGCTGTCTCGTACCGCACCCAGTGACGCACCGATCCGCGCCATCCCACCGCCAGCAACCCATAAACGAACTGCCCAAGGCTTGACGTCGAGCGATCCCGCAGCGTCCCCAGATCGGGAATCATGCCGATGTACCAGAACACCACCGAGATCGTGGCATACGTCGATACCGCGAACACGTCCCACAGCAGCGGTGAACGGAACTGCGGCCAGTAGTTCATCGTGCTCGGATACGGAAACAGCCAATATCCGAGCCATGGCCGGCCCACGTGGATCAACGGGAACATTCCCGCGCACACCACGGCAAAAATTGTCATCGCTTCCGCGAAGCGGTTAATCGAGTTGCGCCAACCCTGCTTGAAGAGCAGCAGAATGGCCGAAATCAGCGTCCCCGCGTGGCCGATGCCGATCCACCAAACAAAATTGATGATCGCGAAGCCCCACGCCACCGGGACTGTGATCGCCCAGATCCCCACACCCCTCAGAAACAGCCACGTCACCGCTGTCAGCAGGATGCCCACGATCGATCCGGCCACCAAAATCCCAAACCACCACCCCAGCGGCGTATGGCTGGTCAGCACGATGCGCGAGACCTTTTCCGTGACCGACTTGAACGTGTGCCCCGGCGCGATGACCCGGTATTCTCCCGTGACCGGATCGACCATCGGATTGTTGACGGGTGCGTCTTTCGTCGCCATGCGCTCTTCGCCTTCGCCCCTTTTGGCTAACTTGCTAACTTGCTAACTTGCTCGCTAACTTGCTAACTTGCTAACTCGCTAACTTGCTAACTCGCTAACTTGCTAACCAGCTCCTAGCTCGTATACTCTCCCAGCTCTTTCGCCAAATCCTCGTTCAGGTTCAGCACACCCGCAACATAGGTCGTCCGCGGCCGTGTGTTGATGTCCGCCAGCACGCCATACGTCCGCTCATTGGTCTTGATCGAGGCCACCCGGCTTTGCCGATCGTTGATGTTGCCGAAAATAATTGCATCCGTGGGGCACGACTGCTGGCACGCCGTCCGAATCTCCCCATCGCGGATATCTCGGTTTTCCTTATCCGCCGCGATCTTCACTTCCTGGATCCGCTGGTTGCAGTAGCTGCACTTTTCCATCACGCCGCGGCTGCGTACGCTCACATCCGGATTCCGCATCAGCTTCAGGCTCTCTGTCTCGTAATCCGAGTAGAGAAGGAAGTTAAACCGCCGCACCTTATAGGGACAGTTATTCGAGCAATACCGCGTGCCCACGCAGCGGTTGTAGACCATCAGGTTCAGCCCTTCGGGTGAATGCACCGTCGCACCCACCGGGCAGACCTGTTCGCACGGCGCGTTCTCGCAATGATGGCAGGTCATCGGCTGGAAGTGCGCGCGCGGCGCAGCAAGATCCCCCTCGAAGTAGGTATCGATGCGAATCCACTGCATGATGCGGCCGATCTTTACCTGCTGCCGCCCGATCACCGGAATATTGTTCTCCGCATAACAGGCCGCCACGCATGCGTTGCAGCCCACGCACGAGTTCAGGTCGATCGACATCCCCCACGCATTCTTGTCGTAGCGATACGCCGGGAACATCGTTTCGTCCGGCTCCGGCACATCCCGCCCTTCACCCTCGTGCGCAAACTCCCGATTGCTTTTGAATTCGGTCAGCGTCGCGTAGCGGATAATCCCGCGGTCCAGCGACTCATTGCCTTCAATCGAGTGCGTCCCGCTCCCATCGCCGCCCGCGAATACCGCGCGCTGGTCGATGTGGTGGCTCTTGGTCACGCAAATGTCGTAAATGTCGCCCGTCTTTTTCAGCGTCGCCCCCGCCTGCGCCCACGGCGAGCCCGACGACTGGATCAGATACCCGTTGTACCCCACGCCTCCGGCCACCCGTCCGCTGCGCCGCCCCTGGCCGAGCGTCACCACGACCACGCCATCCGCCTGCCCAGGCACCGCGAGCGCTCCGGCGATAATCTTCTTCCCGCCGACTGCAATCTCGACGGCATCGTTCTCCGCAAGCCCAAACTTCTCGAGCGTGGCGTAGCTCATCTGCGCCGCGTTGTCCCAGGACAAATTCGTGACGGGCCGCGGAATCTCCTGCATCCATCCGACGTTGGCATAGCGGCCGTCGTAGACATTCGCATCCGGACGAAACGCTACTTCGACGGAATCGCCGCTCGCAGGCGCACTCCCCGCATTTCCCGCTCCGCTCTTCGCCGTCACATTCTTTGGCGCAAAGGCTGTGCCATCGATCCAACCATCGTGCAGCGCCTTGCGCCAGTTGAACTCCGCATCGCCTTTCGCGAGCGCAGCCCCACTGCCCATCCACGTCGCGCGCACCGCGTCGTACGCCGTAACATCCGGCTCGGCCAGCATCGACTGCACAATCTCATGCGCCGTGTGTCCGCCGTACAGCGGATCGATCATCGGCTGCACGATGCTCACCGTGCCGTCGTAAGCCCGCGCATCCGACCACATCTCAAGGTAGTGCGCGTTGTTGATGTGCCACTGCGCCATCTCGCCCGTCTCGTCCAGATGCGAGCCGAGATGCACCACCGTCCCGACTTTATTGAACGCGCTCTCGAAGTCCAGATCGGCCGGAGCCGAGTAAATCGGATTTGCATTCAGGATCACCAGCCAGTCCACCTTGCCGGCATTCATGTCCGCGACCAGCGCCTTCAGATCGTTCACCTGGATGGAAGGCATCGGGTTCACCGGATCGGTGTACACCACTGTCTTTCCGACATTCCCCAGCGCCTGATTGATGGCGAACGCCGCCAGATGCACCTCCGGCGGCGCAAATTCGCCGGGAATCACAACGCACTTTCCGCCACTCGCCTTCAGATCCGCCGCCACACCCTGCAGGAACTTCGTTTCGTGATCCGGCCAGCTTCCGCCGCCCTGCGCACCGCCCGCGCCCAACGCTGCCGCCAGCGCCTGCGCGTACGCACCCAGCTGGCTCGGCTTCACCGCCAGCCGATGCTCCGCCTTGAAACCAGTCGTCGTAACGACGCTCTCGACGACGTACAACCGGTTCATCTGGTCCGTGCCGTCGAGTTTTCTCTTCTGTGCGTAGTCCCGCGCCAGCTTATGGAATCCCGGGAAGGTCGCACCGCCCAGAAAGTCCGCATCGAGCGAAACAATCACGTCCGCCTGATCCAGCCTGTACTGCGCGTCCACAAAGCTGCCGAACGCCTGCTGCGACGCTGCGTAATGGCTGTCGCGATTCACCGGATCGTACTGCACAAATTTCGCCTGCGGATAAATCTTCTGCGCCTGCTGCCACTGCGATGCCAGCGTGGGCGATGTCACCGTCGTACTGAGGAAATACAATCCCTTCCCACCCGACGCCTTCTTGTCCGCCAGCATCGATCGGTAGGCGGCCAGAAAGGCCGGCCAGGTCCTCGTCTCCCCGCGGTACAGCACGTGTTGCGAACGGTCCGGATCGTACAAATCGAGCAGCGTCGCCTGCGTGATCGGATCCGACCCACCGTGGATGTACGGGTGTTCCGGATTTCCTTCAATCTTGATCGGGCGGTAGGCATCGCTCTTCACCAGCACGGGGACCGCACCCGAAGCAAATGGAAATGCTGACGCGAAATAAACCGGCTTGCCCAGAATCAAATCTTCAGGCGCCGTTACGTACGGATAAATGGGCTCATCCGGCTGCTTCGTGCAGCCCGCGAGCCCCGCCAGCGCCATCGACGCACCCATCACCTTCAGAAAGCCGCGCCGCGAGACCGGATCGATCCACTCCGATGCCTGCGAGGGAAACTCCTTCGCCACCATCTCGTCAAACTCCGGCGTCTCCGCCAGCTCGTCGACCGAACGCCAGAACTTTTTACCCTTTTGTCCCGCCAGCTTCGCCCTCACTTCAGCAAGCGTCATCTTCTTCGGCTCACCCTGCCCCAGGTCCTCTGAACGCTGATCGCTGATCGCTGACCGCTCTCCTGCACCCTGTGCCCTGTACCCTGTACCCTGCCTTTGGCTCATCGGTGACAAACCTCGCAGCTGGTCAGCTCTCGCGGATTCCGGATGTCGTAGTGTCCGGCCAGAAATTGCCCCAGCGCCTGCTGGCTCGTGAATTTCGTGTAGTGCAGCCCGGCCGGCAGCTGCACCGGACTGGTGTCCTCGCTGCCGATGCCCACGCCGGCCGCCTGCGCGTGCACGCCCGTCACCGGCTTATTCAGCGCAGCCATCTGCACCTCGCCCGCCGGAGCCGTCTCCGTGCACGTCACCCCGCCCGCGGTGGGCGATCCAGCAGCAACCTCTTCGGCCGCACACCACACCGGCTTCAGTTCCGAAGCACCGTCCCACGCCATGTTGTAAATCTCGCTCGTCGGCCGCAAGTTCTTCGCCGGATTCCGATGGCAGTTCAAACACCATTCCATCTGCAGCGAATTCTGCATGTACATGATGGGCATCCTGTCTACGCGGCCGTGACACGATGAGCACCCGATCCCTTTGTTCACGTGAATTTCATGATTGAAGAAAACGTAGTCCGGCAAATCGTGCACCCGCGTCCAGGTAATCGACTCGCCCGTCGCCCAGCTGCGCCGCACCGGCTCCAGCAGCTGCGCATCCGTCCAGATCTGTGCGTGGCAGTTCATGCAGGTCTTCGTTGGAGGAATGCCCGCGTACGCGGACTTCTCAACCGTCGTGTGGCAGTACTGGCACTGCAGCCCAAGTCCCTCCACGTGATGTTTGTGGCTGAACGGCACTGGCTGATCGGCCCGTTGTCCCTGCCGCGTCACCCACGGCGAACGCTGCAGTTCATCGAGTGTCAGCCCCAGGGCTATCAGGATCAACCCCGTCAAAACCAGGCTCATCCGGGCCAGCGCGTTCGAGCTGCGGTCAAAAATCTGCGCCATGAAAGCGTCCTGCGTCCCCTATGAATCGCTGCAAATCGAGCTTGAGGATGACTGAATGAGAGCGACGCGATCGGAGGAAGCGGCGGCCTCAAAAGAAATCGGGCACTTCGTACAACGGCCATGTTGGTTTCCAGGGCGCGGAACTTGCCTTACCCGCGAGGTCCTTTGCTCTGGATCAGTTCTGATTGTGTCTAGGATCACAAGCGCTTGTGACTTTCATCACAAACTTCAACCGTAAAGAGGAACTATAGCGGCACACCGCCGCGCTCTGCAAGCGAACCGTTTCCCAACAGGAAAATTTTCCGTAGAAATCATCCGCGCATGGCCTCGCCCTCGCGCCATTCTCGGCCATTTTCCCATTCGACTTCCATTGTCATCGATGATTCCTGAACCCGAACACTCCCTGACAAATTTCCAGCACCGCCCTCGCCGGGTTGCGATCGTCCTCTCCTCACCACAAACTTCCCACATCTGTAACCGCGCCGGTGGCGAATCTCACCGCTCTCGCTGCCAGCCAACCGATTCCCGCTTCCGGCTCCCCACTCCCCCTGCACTCTGTCTCCTGCACCCTGGTCCCCTGCGACCTGCACCTGCAACCGCAACCTGTAACCTGCAACCTGTACCCTTCCCCCTGCAACCTGTACCCTGCTCCCATGCCCGATGGACGCCGCGCCGTTCGCTACGATGCCCCCCGCGCCTGCAAGGAACTCGCCGCGGCCGACCCCAAACTCGGCCAACTGATCCAGCGCGCCGGGCCCTTCACCCTCAAACTCAAAAGCCAGCACTCCCCCTTCGAGGCTCTCCTCGAGTCGATCATCTATCAGCAGCTCCACGGCAAAGCCGCCGCCACCATCCTCAAACGCCTCCTCACCAGCTTCGGCGAGCTTCACCCCACGCCCGAACACCTGCTGCAAGCCCCCGACGACCTGCTGCGCGCCGCCGGCCTCTCGGCCTCCAAGGCCAAAGCCCTCCGCGACCTCGCTGCCAAAACCATCGACGGCACCGTTCCCACCCTCGCCGCCATCCGCCGCATGTCCGATGACGAAATCATCGAACGCCTCACCCAGGTCCGCGGCATCGGCACGTGGACCGTCCAGATGCTGCTCATCTTCCGCCTCGGCCGCCCCGACGTCCTCCCCGTGACCGACTACGGCATCCGCAAAGGCTTTGCCCTCACCTTCCTGCGCCTCCCCAAATCCAAACCCTTCGACGCGACCATGCTCGCGGCCATCGACCAGATCGAGCGCCGCGGCGAGAAGTGGCGTCCCTTCCGCTCCGTTGCCAGTTGGTATCTCTGGCGCGCCGCGGACCTCGCCGGCAAAACGATGGTCCTCCCCGACTGAGCCGGGGGCCTCTCCGCGGGTTTTGCGCTGATGCGTCTCCGGAACTGTTGAAATTCGTTTTCATGCCGATGGAACCACTGGATGCGTTGGGATTCGAACGCACGCACCGGAGTGGGGGGCCATGCAATTTCTTCGCAACCTGAGTATCCGCAGAAAGCTGATGCTGTTCTTCGGAGTCGTCTGCGCCTTTACCGTGGGAATCGGGATGCTGTGCCTGATTATGTTGTCGAAGGTCAGCAGCGCCACCGTGGAAATCAACGACAAGTGGCTCCCCGGCGTGCGGCTTCTCGATTCGATGCACAGCCAGCATTCGATCATGGAGCGGGCGGTGTTGAATCACGTGTTATGTCCGGATACAGCCTGCCGCACCGGAAATGAAGCCAAATACACAGAAGCCAAAGAGCGGCTGGACGAGGGCTTCCGGCAATTTCAGAAACTGACCACCGGAAGCGAAGAGAAAGAACTACTGGCACATCTGGACCAGCTGGTGCTGACCTATGACGATGCGTCGGCAAAGTCGATTGCGCTGCCGAGTGACGCCGATCAGGAGACGATCCAGCAATCCATCCAGCAGAGCCGTGCGACGTACAACGCTGCCTACGCCGTCGGCGACGACGTCATTGCCATGTACAACAAAGGCGCGGGCGATACGACGGAACGGGTGATTTCCACCACGAGCACCGCGCGGGTTCTGGTTTCGATTGCGAGCCTTCTGGTGCTTGTGCTGTGCGTGGGCGCCACCATGCTTCTGACAAGCCTGATCTCGTCCAGGATCCTGAACGGAGTTGCCGCTGTGGAGCGTCTGGCCGCAAAGGATATGACGATAAGCGTGGACGTGTCGGGAACCGATGAGACCGGACGCCTTGAGGAAGCGATTAACGTCTGTGCCGCCTCCGTGCGCACGGTTCTCCAATCCGTCGCCCGGGGTGCCGATACTTTGGCCGCCTCCACCACCGAGATCAGCACATCGGCCGGTCAAAGCGCTGCAAATGCGAAAGACCAGACCAGCAAAACGAATCAGATCGCTGCCGCCTCCCAGGAGATGGCCGTTACGATCGGCGAGGTCAGCCGGAACGCCGATCAGGCTGCAGCGGCAAGCCGCGAGTCCGCTCAGATCGCTGAACAGGGCGGCGCCGTCATGCAGTCCGCGACCAAAACCATGGAGACCATCGCCCTCTCTACGGGCTCGGTCTCTGAAAAAATGGGCTCCCTCGCTTTGCGTTCCGAGGAAATCGGCAAAGTTGTCGGCGTAATTCAGGAAATCAGCGAGCAGACCAACCTTCTTGCCCTCAACGCGGCGATCGAGGCCGCGCGCGCCGGCGAGCACGGCCGCGGTTTCGCGGTCGTCGCAGGAGAAGTGCGCCGCCTTGCCGAACGGACCAAAACTGCAACCGAAGAGATCGGGGGCACCATCCGCAGCATCCAGGAGGAAACCCGCGCAACGCTCGAGGTGATGCAGGAAAGCAAGGCTGCGGTTCACACCGGCATTGAGGAAACCACCCGCGCCCACCAGAGTCTCTCCGCGATCATCGATTCGTCCAGGCGGGTCGAACAGCAGATTCAAATGATTGCCACGGCGGCCACCGAGCAGACCTCCGCTTCGGAGGAAATCTCCAGGTCGGCAGGGGAGATTTCGCACCTGTCCGCAGAAAATACCCGCGGCGCCGAGCAGGCGGTCGAAGCTCTTCATGGCCTGGCTACGCTCGCCAACGATCTCAACGGTATGATCCGCCAGTTCCGCCTCGACAGCCCCACCCAGGCTGGCGCCTCTTACTCCAGCGGCCGGCGCGCGGGGAGCGATTTCGCCGTTCACCCCGCCCGCTCCTGATTCCTGACACTGGAACCGGGCCTCAGGGAGAGGCCCGATTCCCTATCCCCTCCGCAACGCAATTTCATCCGCGCAATTCACCGCTCCTCAACCTTTTTCCGCGTTTCGCTTTGCTATCCTGAGGGCGTTATGCCTTCGAAACGCGACCTTCTCTCCACGCCCATCCGCCACATCGACATCCGGCAGCACAACGTTGTTGCCCTCGTCGATGCCATGCAGTCGATGGCTTACAGCTCCCGTGACCTTGCCCGGGCCGCCTCCATCTACGAACGCATGCTGCGCGATCAGGATTGCGGCGTCATCCTCTGCCTCGCCGGCTCCCTCATCTCCGCGGGCCTCAGGCAGATTTTCGTCGAGCTCATCCGCAACAACATGGTCGACGCGATCGTATCGACCGGCGCCAACATCGTGGACCAGGACTTCTTCGAAGCCCTCGGCTTCAGGCATTACATCGCCGACGAGCTTTACAAGTCCGGCACCCAGGACGGCGAGCTGCGCGAGTTAATGATCGACAGGATCTACGACACTCTGATCGACGAAGAAGAGCTTCGCGCCTGCGACGAAACCACGGAGAAAGTCGCCGACTCCCTGCCGCCCCGTCCCCACAGTTCCCGCGAATTCATCCGCGCCATGGGCGCCTGGCTCGAACAAAACGGCCACACACCCGAAAAGGGCGGCGTCGATTCCATCGTTTATTCGGCCTGGCAGAAGGACGTGCCCATCTTCTGTCCCGCCTTCAGCGACTGTTCCGCCGGCTTCGGCCTCGTCGCCCACCAGCATAAGCGCCAGGACAAGCCCAAAGTCTCCATCGATTCGGCTAAGGATTTCTACGAGCTGACCCAGCTCAAGATCGCCAATCCCACGACCGGCCTCCTCATGATCGGCGGAGGCGTTCCCAAAAACTTCGCCCAGGACATCGTGGTCGCCGCCGACATCCTCGGCAACGAAGCCCCCATGCACAAGTACGCTGTGCAAATCACCGTGGCCGATGTCCGCGACGGCGCCCTCTCCTCAAGCACTTTGAAGGAAGCCAGCTCCTGGGGCAAAGTCGATACCACCTTCGAGCAGATGGTTTACAGCGAAGCCACCCTGGCGCTGCCGCTCATTGCCGGTTACGCATGGCACAAAAAGGCTTACGCCGATCGCCGCGAGCGTCGCTGGAGCCGCATCCTCGATCCGGTGACGGTCTGAAATCTCATTTAAAAAATCAGAAAACGCTTCTGCACCCGGATTAAAACCTGCGTAACACCAAAGTGGCATTGCGAGTGCAGATTCGGGTCAATTTTGCTGTCGGAACCCTTTCCCCTTCCCCTATACTTGACCCCGAACCCCTGTCTACCGATAAGGGAATCACATTCCCCGATTTCCACGGAATCGAGTTGTGGCCCGATTCAACCACTCCCGAACTGTCACGCGCGCTTTTATGATCGCGCTGGCCTTTTCTCTTGTCGGCGCCCTTATCCTCGCCAACTTCGGGAGCCCCCCTGCCCAAAGCCATCCGTGGATTTTCTGGTTTGCCGCCTTCTGGACTATCGCCCAGGCGCTGCTCGTCGCCATCGCTCTTTCCAGCTTTCGCGCCGCGCTCCGTGAGCGTCAGGGCGAACGTCAGCTCCAGCGCGTGGCTCGCCTCCACCAAAGCATCCTTGATTCCGCCGGGCCCATGATGATCGCCTGCGACCTCAGCGGCCGCATCAGCCTCTTCAATCCGGCAGCTGAAAGAATGCTCGGCTATCGCACCAGTGAAGCGCTGGGCAAGCTCACCGCGGCGGATCTCTTCCCGGAGAGCGAAATGGCCCGGGTTGGGGAGCAACTCGCTGCTTCGATGCCCGCCTTCCGCACCCACCCTGAGATCCCCGCCGAAACGGCTCCCAGTCTCCTTCCCTATGTCCGCTACGTAGCCACCTTTCCCGCCAGCCGCGTGCGCGGTTTTGAAATGCGCTACAAGCGCAGGGATGGCAGTACCTTCCCCGCCATGGTTTATCTCTCAGCGGCCCGCTCCTCGGCGGGAATCGTGGAAGGCCTCGTCTCCATCGCCGTTGACCTCAGCGCCACGCGCCGCGCCGAACATGCGCTGCGCGAAAGCGAGGAGCGTTATCGCGACCTCTTTGAAAACTCCGCTGAGATGATCGCCACTCTCAGCCCGCGCGGGCGCTATCTCTACGTCAACCCCTCCTGGCAAGCCCTCTTCGGCATGGATTCCTCCCAGTTCGAATCGCTGATCGGCTTCGAATCCCCGTTTCCGCCGGAGGTGCAGGCCGAGGCCGCCGCGCTGTTTCACAAGGCCCTGCATGGCGTTCGCGTGGAACACCATCCCCTGCGCCTGCAGAATTCCTCCGGCGAAAATGTCGAGGTGGAGGCCGGCCTCAGTTGCCGTCGCGAGGAATCCGGTCCCGTCTCCGTCCGTTGCATCTTCCGCGATGTCACCCAGCAGAATCGTCGCGAACGGCGCCTGCGCATTCAGCTCGTCGTCAGTCAGATCATCGCCGAAACCACCTCCATCGATGAAGGCCTCACCCGTGTCCTCGAGGCCCTGTGCGGAACCTTCGCGTGTGAATTCGCCGCGCTCTGGATCGTGGATGAGCCACACCATTCCATTCGTCCCCGCATCTGCTGGTGCGCTCGTGGACGCTCCAGCGAAGATTTCCTCAACGAGACCCATGCCATGGTGCTCGCCCGCGGTCAGGGACTTCCCGGGATGGTTTGGTCTCTGGGCAAGCCCTGCTGGATCTCGGACGTCCGTCAGCATCCAGCTTTTCTTCGCCGCACTGCGGCCCGCCTCAATGGCTACATCTCCTCGTGGGCGGTCCCCGTCCGCGTCGGCAACCAGGTCATCGCCGTGGTCGAGTGTTTCTCCCGCCAGTTCATGCGCGAAGATCCGGACCTGATGGCCACCGTCGAAACCGTTTGCAACTCCGTCGGTCAGTTCATGGCGCGCGCCGGTCAGGAAGCCCGCGTCCGCCAGCTTGACCGCCAGAAGGCCGTCATTTTGAACTCCGTGGCCGACGGCATCATCGGCGTCGATTCGGCCAACCGCATCGCGTTCGCCAACCCCGCCGCGGCGCGCATGATGGAACGCACCGAGTCCGAACTGATCGGATGCAAAGTCCACGAACTTCTCCATCCGCCAGCGTCCGGCTGCGATGCCAGCTGCCTCACCCGCCGGGCCTTTCACGCCGTCGAAGGCGCTTCCGGACAGGACGTCTACTTCCGCGGAAGCGGCCGCAGCTTTCCCGTCGAGTTCTCCCTGATGCCCATGGTCGAAGAGGGAGAACCCGTCGGCAGCGTTCTCAGCTTCCGCGATATCAGTCAGCGCTACGCCCTCGACCACATGAAGGACGAGTTCATTTCGACCGTCAGCCATGAGCTGCGCACGCCGCTTACTTCAATCCGCGGGGCGCTGGGCCTGCTCTCCGCCGGCCTGCTCGGTGAAGTGAGCGAGAAAGCTACCAGCCTCCTGCGTATCGCCGTCGCCAACTCCGATCGTCTCGTGCGCCTCATCAACGACATTCTCGACCTCGAAAGAATGACTTCGGGCCGCGCTCCTCTTGCTTTCCGCCGCATCGCTCTTGAAGAGTTGGTACGGCAGGCCATTGAAACCATGCAGCCCATGGCCGAGTCCGAAGACGTCTATCTCGCCAGCGACCCAACTTCCGTCTACATCGAAGCGGATTCCGATCGCCTCCTGCAGGTCATGACGAACCTGCTCAGCAACGCCATTAAATTCTCTCCACCGCGCTCCACCGTTCGCATCGTCATCGTTCATGCCACCGACGGAGTCACCGTCAGTGTCATCGATGAGGGCCGCGGCGTTCCCGCCGACAAGCTCGAAACGATCTTCGATCGCTTCCAGCAGGTCGACGCCTCGGATTCACGGCAGAAAGGCGGCACCGGCCTCGGCCTCGCCATCTGCCGCACCATTGTCCACCAGCACGGCGGCCGCATCTGGGCGGAGCAAAACGGCTCCCGCGGCGCAATCTTCCGCTTCTACCTGCCCGAGCGCGCTTCTCTTTCGTCGTTAGCCGAAGAAGCCACACAAAACCAGTTCGAGCAAAAGCTGGGATAACCGGATTTAGGCAGGAATGGGGTCAACCATGTCGCGGCGCGTTCTGATCATCGATGACGAGGAGGATATTCGCGAGGTCGCCGCGCTTAGCCTGGAGACCGTCGCCGGATGGGATGTGCTGGTCGCCGGATCGGGCGCCGCAGGCATCGCAAAGGCGCGGGAGAATCATCCCGATGCCATCTTGCTGGACGTAATGATGCCGGGAATGGACGGCCCCACCACCTTCCGCGAGCTGCGTGCCCTGCCCGAAACCGCCAACATCCCCGTGATCCTTCTGACCGCCAAAGTGCAGGCCGCCGATCAGAAGCGCTTCTCCGACCTCGGCGTCGTCAAAGTGATGTTTAAACCTTTCGACCCGCTTGTGCTGGCCCAGGAGATTGCAGCGACCCTGGGTTGGCACGAGATATGAGCGGCGACGCAGCAGCGAAAATCGCAGAGCGGCTCACCGAGGTGTGGCGCATCAGTCGCCCAACCGTTTTGGAGCGAATGGCCCTGCTTCACTCCTCCTGCGATCGCCTTACGCGCAATCCGGAAGATACCGAAGCTCGCACCCAGGGCCGCGATGCTGCCCACAAACTGTCCGGGGTTCTCGGCGTTTTTGGCATGCCGCTGGGCAGCGAGGTCGCTTCCGGAATCGAATTCCTGCTGAAATCCGATCGGCCGCTCTCCGCCGGCGATCTCCGCTCGCTCTCCACTCACATCGCCGACCTGGACGCTGTGATCGCTTCCAAACCAGATCACTGATCGCTGAAGGAAGCTCTGACGCGGTGATCGCTTCCAAACCCGATCACGGACCGCTGCAGGAAGCTCTGATGAACACCGCGGTTTGAACGCCGCTGTTTTGAAGGCCGCTGTTTTGAAGGGGCACGGCTTCAGCCGTGCCGTAACGACCCGAAACAACAAGGGCTTTAGCCCCTGAGGGATAGTCTTTAAAGACCTGTCCTCACGCGAAAACCAGGCACTCCGGTTTGGAGAGTGCAAAATCTTTTCCCGTCTCCGCCAGCTTTCCCGTCTTCCCTTCTCTCGCAAAGACGGAGATCCTGTCCGAATCCTGATTGGCCACCAGAATCCACCGCTCCGTTGGATCGAGTGCCAGATGCCGCGGAGTCTTCCCGCCGCATGAACTGCGCGCCAGCATCGCTAATTTGCCATCCTTCGGATTCACCGAAAAACTCACCAGACAGTCGTAATCGCGATTCGCCGCGTAGGCAAAGCGTCCGTCACGGGTGATAACGATATCGTCGCCCCGGGTCTGCCCGTGATAATCGTCGGGAATCAGACTGATCTTCTGCACCGATTCGAGCGTGCCCTGTTTGGCCTCCCAGCGCAGCACTTCGACCTGCGAAACCAGCTCGTGCACGCAGTAAGCAAACTTCCCATTGGGATGAAATCGCAGCGCCCGTGGTCCGGAGCCAGGGGCTGCATTCCACTGCGCAGGGGCGTTCGGTGTGAGCTTCGCGTTGGCATCGTTCAGGTGATAAATATGAATGCAATCCAGGCCCAGGTCGTTCACCAGCAGAAATCGATCGTCGGGTGAAACCGTTACGCGATGCGCGTGCGGCCCGTCCTGGCGTTCGGCATTCGGTCCATGCCCCTGATAC
This sequence comes from uncultured Acidobacteriaceae bacterium, assembly GCA_963787915.1. Classification (GTDB taxonomy): domain Bacteria; phylum Acidobacteriota; class Terriglobia; order Terriglobales; family Acidobacteriaceae; genus Palsa-343. The sequence continues at coordinate 65,153 of CAWBEP010000001.1, forward strand.
TGGAAATGGGAGACCGGGTCGCTGATCTGGCCGTTGTAGTTCAGCACAAACGATGTCGCGCTTCCGCCGTTGTAGTTGGCACAGAAAGCCGCGCGCCCCAGGTGGTCGACGGCCACGTGGCAGGTCCCGGCCCCCATGGAAAGAACCTCGTTCAGCGCCCTCAGTTTGGCTCCGGAGTGATCGATGGCGAAAGCGCTCACAGCGCCGCTCGCCTGCGCCTCGAAACTCGATATCTCGTTGGCCGCGTACAAATACTTCCCGTCCGGATCGACCGCCAGAAACGTGGGATTGTCGCTCTTCGCGGCCAATCCCGCCGGCTCCAGCTCACCGCTCAGCGGCTCCCAGCGAAAAGCGTAGATTCCCTGGCTGCCGGATGATCCGGTTTGTGTGCCTGCGAAGAGCAGCCGCCGTTTGGCTTCCTGCCCCGATCGGAGTGCCCACGATTGCGCTGCCACGGGCGCCACCATGGCGGTCCGTAAAAAGTCACGTCGGTTGAGCGTTTGCATCGCTACTAGTTTTACCATTGAGCCCTGACCGCGAGGCTGCCACTCAGCGGCATAGTCCATCTTTTTCCGATTCCGTGGGCAACCTTCGCTTGTCCGGCCGCATCACCACAGACTCCTTATCGGCAAGCCTCTGAGTGCTCCCTTCCCTCAACCTGCCGGGAGGAATTCAGGCTTACTATGCAGGTAGTAGCCCCGGCAGCGATTCCGGCTAAGTCGCGCCTTAACCCGGTGAAACCGATATATAGGTGTTTGGGCCCGGAGAGTTCCATGACCAACGACGAGAGAGTCAACATCCTGATCGTGGATGATCGACCCGCTTCCACTCTTACTTACGAGGCAATCCTCGCCAATCCAGGCACGAATCTCCTGCGGGCAGCGTCCACCAACGAGGCTTTGGATGTTTTGCTCGGGACCCACACGGCGGCGGCTGTCGTCGGCGAAACCATATCCAGAATCGATGGCCTGAATCTCCTCGATGCAATTCGTAAACATCCATCACCTGGAAAAATCCCCGTTGTCTTTATCTGCGGAGCTCAACTAAGCGATTCTGACAAAGTCGAAGGCTACAGCCGCGGCGCCGTCGAATACATTTCCATTCCCGTCCAGCCGGAAGTCCTGCGTGCGAAAGTCGAGCTCTTTGTGGAGCTCGACCGCAAAAATCGCCTGGTTCAGCATCTGCAATCCGAACTGGAACAGCGGCTCGGCGAAGTCACGCAGGATTTGCGGCTGAGTGAGTCCCACCACCGGGAGCGAGCGGAATTGCTGGAGCTCGCTACAGAGGCGATTATCGTCCGCGATTTGCAGGGCTCGATTCGTTTTTGGAACGCCGGCGCGGAGACCCTCTACGGGTGGCGGCGCGAGGAGGTCATCGGCTGCAACCTGCACCAAACCCTGCGCACCGTCTTTCCTGTTTCGAAGGAATCGATGGAGCACCTGCTCTTCTCGCGCCGATCGTGGCAGGGAAATCTCATTCAGCGCGCTCGCGATGGGCGAGAAATCGTGGTGGCTACCCGCAAGGTCGTTAACCGTGAAGGCGATGCTGTTCTTGAAATCCAGCGCGATATCACAGCCCAATTGCAGGCCGAAGAAGCTTTACGGCAGGCCGAAAAACTCGCAGCCATGGGCCGCGTCGCCGGGATCATCGCGCACGAAATCAATAATCCCCTCGAAGCCATCACCAACGCTTTTTACCTGTTGCGCAACCATCCCTCGCTCGACCATGAGGCGCGCTACTACGCCGAGCTCGCCGAAAAGGAGCTGCAGCGCGCATCCCACATTACCCGCCAGACGCTGAGCTTCTACCGCGATTCGAAAGAACCGATCTCCGTTTCCGTCCCCGATCTGCTGGACAACGTCGTCGAACTGCAGCAGCGTCCCATCCTCGCCAATCGCATCCAGCTGCAGAAAAAGTATTCGTCGCCCGGCGTTGTGCGCGGATTTCCCGGAGAACTGCGCCAGGTCTTTCTCAACCTCATCAGCAATGCCATTCAGGCGATGCCTTCCGGTGGAACCCTGCGCCTGCGGGTCGCTGAGGCCGGCCAACGAGAATCCCAGCGCCGCGGCATCTCCGTCTCCATCACCGATACCGGGGGCGGTATACGCCGCGACGACACGAAGCGGCTCTTCGAGCCATTTTTTACGACCAAATCCGCCAAGGGTACTGGCCTCGGCCTGTGGATCAGCAAGGGCATCGTTCAGAAATATGAGGGAACCATCGGCTTCCGCAGCTTCTATTTCCGCGCTGGCGCCTGCACCTGCTTCCGAGTCTTCCTGCCCCTCGCCAGCGAAATGGCGGGCACCGACCCTGCGAAGGATGCAGAACCTTCCGGCAGGATTCCCGTCCGGGCCATCGCCTGAAGCCTATTGCCCGAGCCTGGCCTTCACCAGCTCGCTCAGTTGCCGTCCATCCGCGCGCACGCCCGCTTCCTGGATGCGCGCCTGTACCGCCTTCATTGCCGCACCCATGTCCCGCGGGCCGAAGCTCGCCCCTGCCAGCGCTTCGTCCACAAATTTTTTGAGATCCTCGTCGCTCGCCGTCTTTGGCAGATAGCTCTCGATGATCACAATCTCCCGCGCTTCTTTCGCCGCCAGCTCCGGGCGGTTGCCCTTCGTAAACTGCTCGATCGAATCGTGCCGCTGATTGATCATGGTTTTGAACACCTGATGCGCCTCGGGGTCCGTCAGCGCGGAGCGCTTCTCGATCTCCTTGTTCTTCAGCGCAGCTTTTGCCATGCGCAATGTCGCCGTGCGCTCCACATCGTGCGCCTTCATCGCCGCGACCATATCGTGATCGATTTGCTTTACCAGATCCATCGCTGCTCTCCTCGGTGACCGGAACCCTCATTATAGGTAGAAGACGGAATCGTTACGCGGTCTTAAAATAAAGATGAGGAACCCATCATCATGATTCGCAAGACCCGCCTCTTCACGCCTGGCCCGACTCCTTTGCTGCCTGCTGCGCAATTTGCCATGGCCGCTGCGGATATCCATCACCGTACTCCGGAATTTCGTGCACTCTACGAGCGCGTGCTTGCGCATCTGAAGGTTTTCGTTGGCACCCGGAACGACGTTCTGCTCCTGGCCTCCTCGGGCACCGGCGCCATGGAAGCCTCCGTCTCCAATCTCACCTCGCCCGGCGATCGCGTTCTGGTGCTCTCCGCCGGAAAATTCGGGGAGCGCTGGGAATCCCTGGCGAAAGCGTTTGGCTGCCAGGTCGACCTGGTGAGCGCACCCTACGGTGATACGTTTTCGCTCGATGAAGTGAAGAAGGCTCTGCATCCCGAAACCCGCGCCGTCTGCGTCCAGGCCACCGAATCCTCGACCGGCGTCCGTCACGACATCCAGGCTATCGGCGCGCTGCTCAAAAACTCCGGCACTGATGCCCTCCTTATCGTCGACGCCATCACCGGCCTCGGCACCACCCACCTCGACGTGGATGGCTGGGGCGTCGACGTCATCATCGGCGGTTCGCAAAAGGCCGTCATGATTCCGCCCGGTCTCGCCTATCTCAGCCTCAGTGACCGCGCCTGGAAAGCCGCCGAGACCTCGAAGAATCCGCGCTACTATTTCGATCTGCGCAAAGAGCGGAAGAACGCCCAAAAGGGAGAGTCCTCCTACACTCCTGCCGTGGCTCTCATCGCCGCGCTCGGCGCCGCACTCGATTACATTGCCGCTCAGGGCGGGGGCGATCTTGCCGCCGGCCGCGATGCCCTCATCGACAACGCTGAAACCTGCGCTGCGATGACCCGCGCCGCCGTCAAAGCCCTCGGCCTCTCGCTGTTTTCTCCCACCGCCCCCGCAGCCGCGGCAACCGCGGTTCTTGCGCCGGAGGGTGTCGACTCCGGCCTCATCGTCAAGGAACTCAAGCGCCGCTTTGCCGCCATCGTCACCAACGGCCAGGGCGAGATGAAGGGAAAGATCTTCCGCATCGCCCACATCGGCCTCTTCGATTACATGGACACCATCGCCATCGTCGCTGCGCTCGAACAGGTCGCTGCCGCTTCGCTCAACCTGCCTGGATTTGCCTTCGGCAAAGCTCTCGCCGCCGCACAGCAGGTCTACGCTGAGCGATCGGGACAAGCCGTGAACGTCAAAGCCGGCGAGCCGGAGATGGTGCACGCCTGAGCCCGGGCATCACGACACGAAAGGGAAAAATGAAAGTCGTCCTCGCGGAAAAGGTCTCTCCGGCGACCCTCGCTGTCTTCCAGGCAGAAGCCGGTTGGGAAATCCTGACCCACGATCAGGTGAAGAATCTACCTGAAGCCGTAGCGGACACCGACGCTCTCGTCGTCCGCTCGGCCGTGCAGGTCGACGACGCCCTGATGGCCGCCGCCCCAAAGTTGCGCGTCATCGGCCGCGCCGGCGTTGGCGTCGACAACATCGATGCGGAAGCCGCTACCCGCCGCGGCATCGTCGTCATGAATACGCCCGGCGCCAATGCTATCGCCGTCGCCGAGCTGGCTCTCGGCCTCATGATCGCGCTCGCCCGCCAGATTCCCCGCGCCGATTCCACCATGCACGCCGGTAAGTGGGAGAAAAAATCCCTTCAGGGCTCCGAACTGCGCGGCAAGAAACTCGGCATCCTCGGCCTCGGCCGCATCGGCCTCGAGGTCGCCCGCCGCGCTCGCAACTTCGGCATGGAGCTGCTCGGTCACGACCCCTTCGTCTCCGCCTCCATCGCCCGCGAAAACGCCATCCGCCTCGTCTCCGCCGAGGAACTCTTCGCGCTCTCCGACTACCTCACCCTCCACGTTGGCCTCACACCCCAGACCGCGGGCATCATCAACACCGCAACGCTCTCGACCATGAAGAAAGGCGTCCGCATCGTCAACTGCGCACGCGGCGAGCTCGTCGTCGAAGCCGACCTCGCCGAAGCCCTCAAGTCCGGTCAAGTCGCCGGCGCCGCCCTCGACGTATTTCACGAAGAGCCGCCCAAAAATTCCCCGTTCGCCGCGCTCGACAACGTGATCCTCACACCGCATATCGCCGGTTCCACCGGTGAAGCCCAGGAAGCCGTCGGCATTCAGATCGCGATGCAGGTCCGCGAATATCTGAAATCCGGCGTGGCCCAGAACGCCGTCAATCTCCCCTCGCTCAGCCACGAAGAATACCAGGAACTCGCGCCGTACATGACCCTCGCCGAGCGCCTCGGCACCTTCCTCGCGCAAATTCCGCGCGGCAGCATCGACAGCATTCAGATCACCTACCACGGCCGCCTTGCCGAAACGAAAACCGAGCTGATCCGCAACTGCGCCGTCGCCGGTGTCCTCGGTCACCTCGAACAGGTCAACCGCATCAACGCAGCCTCCGTCGCCGCCGAGCGCGGCATTCGCCTCCACGAGGAGAAGAAAGAAGCACCCTTCGGCGGATCGGGCAGCGTGCTGCAATTGTCCCTGCACACCAACGAAGCCAGCATCTCCGCGAGCGGCGCCATCCTGCATGGCGACTCGCCCCGCCTCCTGCACCTCGACGGCATCGACATCGAAGCGCCCCTTCAGGGCACCCTCATCACCATCCGCAACAAGGACGTGCCCGGCGTCATCGGCCGCATCGGCACCATCCTCGGTGAGCACCACGTCAACATCGCGAATTTCGCCCTCGGCCGCTCCGATGTCCACGACGCCGGCCCCGCCTCCGCACTCGCCGTCGTCCAGGTTGATGGCGAAGTCAACGACGCCGTCCTCCGCGAACTCCGCGCCGTCCCCGCCATCACCGGCGTGCGCATGGTCACGCTGTAAGGACATCGCGCAAATTGCCCACTTGCTCGGAGACACCTCCGAACCCTCGCGGTTCGGGCATGCATCATGACCTCGCGCAGCGAGGCGACGGTAGAAGCCATGGCCTTCAGGCCATGGAAAGGCGGTCGCCTGAAGAGCGGCTTCAGCCGCGGCGTCTCCCGCACCCTGTCATCGACTGGTCCTCAGCGGCTATTCCACTAACGAACTGGTTAACTGCACCGTCTGACAATAACGCCGTGGTTATTATCGGGCGAACCCCGTGTCCCGAAGGTGGGATGGATACTCCTGATCGATGGCGGCTAGCGTCGTCTCTGTTCTCGGGGGCTCTGCCTCGCCCCGGCTGAAATCGCATACCACGGGCATATGATCAACGTCTGCTACAACTCCGATTGCCGGAAAGAGCTGCACTACCTGCGCGACGGGCGAGTGGTGAGGATGATTCACGGCAACGGCGACGAAGCGCGACTGGAGCATTTTTGGCTCTGCGGTCCATGCAATAGCGAATACGATTTCGTGTTCGCGCCCGACGGTTCCGTTAGCTTGAAACATCGTCCTGGCGACCGATCCGCGCTGGCCGCCGCCTGAACATTCGCGTGGTGACACAACCCTCGCTCGCCGCAGCCCTGGTGCTGTATCACCGGTTACGCGGACGTTTCGGGCCAGCCGTGGCCGATCCCGGAAGTTGCTCCATCGAAAGGGAAGTAATGCCGACAATTCGGTCGGAAACTTCGCACGGCGATTCGCAAAGGTCGATGGCGAAGGGTATACTGCGTCGTTCACAAGTGGTGGGTGATCGCTGAGATGGGCAGATTTGATAGGCCATTTACTCGGATCGTAAAATGCTTGCCTGCGTTTCTACTTCTGGTGGGTTCTGTGCAGAGATGCCACGCGGACCATCCAGATCGCGCTCACCGACCGGCTGGTGCCCCCGAACGAGTGCTTTCGGGAATATACATTGACTCCAGTGGACGCGATTTCCCCCGCGACGAGATGGGCCTTCATATTGAGCCGATCTCCGATGTCCTCAAAACTCTGGGACCGCCCTACAAGGTTGTCAAGCTTGATGAGTGCGAGAACAGCTACATCTGGAATCGGGGCGAGGTCCAACTAGAGGTGGGAAGCGGATGCGTCTACCAAAAAGTGGGCGGCAAAGACTTCATGCATACCCATGGGGCCTACTCCGTAGAAGTGTGGGGCAAACATCCCGAGCAATCCATCGGAATTACCGGGCGAGGACTGGGATTAGGGGATTCCATCCAGAGGGTAAAGCGGCTTTACGGCACGCGGTGCGAATGCGGCAAATACCTGACTGGAACGGGCACGCAGAATACACACGGAGAGCAATACGCTTATTACGCAATGTATCAATGGGAGGGCGGCGGTGTTGAGCTTCACGTCGATGCCAATGCGCAGGGGCATGTTGTCCATATGCTTCTTCTGGCGGACCAAGAATAGAAGCCGCTCTGCCCGCCAGCGTCATGATTGCCGTAAACCGGCTACGCAGACGTTTCGGCTAGCCGGGCCGGTCGCTGTACGCTACGCCGCTCAAACGGGAAGTATTGCCGACCAACCGCCAATCATGATCGCTATCGCCGCCGCTGGATGGTGATCCCGTCGATTCCCCGAGGCCACTCGCTGTCGATAAAGGCCCTGATCGCAGAGTCCACATTGGGGAAAGTCCGTATTCGTTGTTCCGCAATAACCGTCAGATCGAGAGGAAGCGGACGCTCCCAGGTGATCTCCGGCTTTCCGTTGTCCGCCGTGATCACTGCTCCTTCATAGACGACTGGCCCTTGGCGTCGCTTCGGGAATGCTCCTTGTTCATCCAGGATTGCTCTTACCGCCTCTGCCACTTCGTCCTCATGGAGAATGCCGAGGATCTGTCTTTCGGCTACGTTTACATGCAGGTTCAGCAACAGCTTCCTAATGAGTCCCGATCGCTCGCACAAACCGAATCACTCCGTAACAGCATGTTGAAAGCTGACTCAATCATAGCCGCACACCATTGGCGGATCACCGGCCACCACTGTGCTTTCGAGCGAGCCGCGCCTCCCCTGTCCCCAGTCACCTGTACCCTGCACCCTGTCCCCCGCACACTGTCCTCTGCACCCTGCAACCTGCAACCTGCAACCTGTCACCTGTCACCTGTCACCTGTCACCTGTAACCTGTAACCTGTAACCTGTCACCTGTAACCTGTCCCCTGCACCCTGTCCCCTGTACCCTGTCCCCTGTACCCTGTACCCTGTAACCTGTAACCTGTAAACCCTGTCAAGACTATGTGGAAAAATCCAAAGTAATGACCGCTGACGCAGAACGACTTACAACCCACCCAGCCCAGGAAAAGTTGGCCGATTAATTCGCTCAATCTGATATTCTGGACTTATAGGTAGAAAAAATAAAAAAGGCCGCCCGTGCGGCCTTTTCCTTTTGTCCAGCCTTTTCTGTGACTCGGCGAACCACCTCGAATCCGTCCGGAGGACTCAAATGCCCAATCAACCCCTGCCAGAACCCATCTATGTTCCCGCCGCCCGCGCCTTCGATCCCGGCAACGCCCAATGCGT
>CAWBEP010000002.1:0-149902 GCA_963787915.1 uncultured Acidobacteriaceae bacterium
GACACTGAGAAGTTGTCGGAGATGATCACGGCTCTCCGCTTGTATCGGCGGCTGCCGCAAGGTCTCGTGACAACGAGAGAACGTGCCGAAGAGTTGATCGTCCAAGTCATTACGATCTGTAAGACGACGATGGTTGGGTTCTGTAGGCGGGGTCGAGCGCGAGCCGTCCAGCATAGAACACCATCGTCAGACTCTTACCTGAACCTTGCGTATGCCAGACGACTCCGGCGCGTCGGTCGCCATCTATATCGGCGGCTTGGACCGTCGCTTCGAGGGCACGGTTCACCGCGTGGAACTGATGGTATCCCGCAACCTTCTTCACCGTACCGGTCTTCTCCTCCTCAAAGACAATGAAGTAGTGGAGGAAGTCGAGCAGCCGCTGCCTGTCGAATAGACCTTCGATCACAACCCTTAGTTGCGGGATCGACGATGAGGCAGGATTCTCCCCCTCAATCGTGCGCCACGGCAAGAACCGTTCGGGAGGCGAGGTGAGCGAGCCAACCGCGCTTCCATTCCGTCCGAGATGCAAAGCAGCGCGTTGTGAACGAATAGTGAAGGAACCTGGTGCTTGTAGGTTTGGAGTTGGTCGTAGGCTGCCCAGATCGTTGCCTTCACTCTTCGACCGCGTTCTTCAACTCGATACAGGCGATTGGCAGCCCGTTGAGGAAGAGCAGGATGTCGGTCCGACGAACGTCGCTGCCCTCCCTCACCGTAAACTGATTGACCGCAGCCCAATCGTTGTTCTCGGGGTTGGCAAAGTCTACAACCGTAACCGGAAAGCCACCCAACGAGCCGTCCGGGCGAGTGATCTCCACCGAACGCCGTCAGTCAGCATCCGCCATGCGATACGGTTCCGATCTAGCAGTGTCGGCCCATCAATGGTCTGGCTCGCTAACCGATTCGGAACGGCCACTTAACTACGAATGCTTGCGGAGGTGGCCTTCATCCCTACCCGACCGCATACCGAGAATGCGCCTGGCCCACACCAGAAACCGCGACCCGATGCCGTTAGTTCGGCCCCGTGGGGCACACGTTTGAAAAGGCGCTCTCCATGCCACTCTTCAAGCTGCTTGATCTGCTCGCTCAAAGTCGGCTGGGTCATATTGAGCCGAGCGGCAGCCTTGCTGAAGCTCAACTCTCCCGTAGGCTTTAGGTACGTGATGCTGTAACGCATAGAACCCCGTCACTTCAAGGTGTCCGTCAGCCGCATTGAATGCCACTTGTTGCAGGCAAGGAATCCCCTTCGCCGGTTGTGCGAGTGATCCCGGCTCGGATCGAAAATGGACGCTTGCAGGGCGCTGTGACGATGGTTGCCGCGATGGTAAGTTTGGATAATATGATCGAGCTGATTCACTGGCGCTTGCGCCGGATCGTCTGGAAGTGTCAAGGCCGACGTACTTATCCAACTCAAGAGAGAACCCATCCGGGCAAATCGCACGGTGGAAGGTGACGAACATCTTCCGCTGCTGGGCATTGCCAACGCTCTGCACCGTACCTATCAATCGCGTACCTTGCGGCATGAGGAGCTGCTGGTGGTCATGGGAGTAGTAATCGGTCGTGAGCATGATGAGGATCGGCCCGGTCAGCCCGCCGTCGATGTGGTTGTCCATCTCACCCAACTGGACCAGGTGTGGACGACAAGCACATCTATCGCATGGCAGCGCGGGGCCAGCTTCCCAGTTTTCGAGTCGGGGGTGCCGTGCGTTTCGATCCACAGGAAGTGGCAAATTGGTTGCGGCTCAAGTATGGGCCTACTACGCAAACCGGCAGGAAGGGCCCCGGCCGTGCGAAGCCTCTATTTGGCGAGGCTTCTAGCGTTGCATAACCTGGCAACAGATAACCCCACTTATACGCAAAAAGATGCTTTTATCGCAAGTTTATCGTATATGATTGGGGGATGGCGTCTGCTTCGAAGCCTATCTCGATCAGAAGTTGGCAATGGGCCGCTCCTCGTTCTCCAGTGAAGAGGCACGCAGCGACTTGGGTTCTCCGCAATCCGCATTCGCATCCGCAGCCCATCGGCTGGTGAAAAAGCACAAGCTGGTGAACCTGCGCCACGAGTTCGATCTCATCCTGCGTCCGGAGGACCTGGTGGTCGGAGCCCGGCCCGTACGCTGGATCGGCCCGCTGATGCAGCATGAGCAAATCGACTACAGAATCTCGCTGCTGCGTGCTGCCGCGTTCCACGGCTCCGCCCATCAGGCGGCAATGGTCTTCCAAGTCATCGTTCCGGGCCAACTCCGTCCTCTCCAGATCGGGCGGCATCGTCTCCAGTTCATCTATCAGGCTCCCGGCACTTTCGAGAAAGTGAACCAACCTGCATGGCTCGACCAAATCCCGCACTTCAGACGGATACGCCAGAGTGGCCGGGGTCGAGATTATCTCTGGGATAGCGTTCGGTACTTCCATAAGGCCGCCGGCATTGCCAGCGTCGCTCAGGTGGTAAAAGACATCGCGGCGAGAGTCGATGCCCGGAAGCTGGCTCAGGTCGCAGCGTTCGATGAGAACCTGGCTGTCCGGCGGTTGGGCTACCTCTCTGGAGGTCACCGGACACGAACGGATCTCGAAGCATTTGGAGAAGTTCGCGCGACAGGCGAAGTCCTCCAAACCGCTCGACCCGTCCATCAAACCGATCCTGGGCGCGTCTGCTCCCGCCGAAATCAATTCAAAATGGCGGCTCACCATTGCTGAGCCCGTAGAGGTGGACTCTTGATCCCCATTGCATTTCTCCAGGAATGGAGCGCGACGGCCCCGTGGCCGGATTCTCGACAGGTCGAACAAGACCTCATCATCTCGCGTGCTCTCTGTGACCTGTTCAACGCCCCAGCACTAAAAGACAAAATCGCATTCCGTGGGGGCACAGCACTCCACAAGCTGCTCTTCGCGACCGCTTCGTTACTCAGAAGACATCGATCTGGTCCAGTTGAATGCAGAACCCAACGGCCCAATCATTGACGCCGTGCGCGAGGCACTATCGTGGCTCGGTCCCTGCAGGCGGGAACAGGCAGGCCACTCCATCCACCTCACCTTCCGCTTTGCGCCCGAAGCTGACCCAGCCGGCAACTAAAGCTGAAAGTTGAGATCAATACGCGCGAACACGAGTGTTTTCTTGGACTCAAGCATTATCCCTTCGCGGTGGAAAGCCGCTGGTATCAGGGTCAGACGGAGATCGTCTCCTATGAGCCGGAAGAGATATTCGCGACCAAACTGCGAGCGCTGCTTCAGCGACGAAAGAACCGCGACCTGTTCGACCTGAATGAGGGTCTGACCCAACTCCAGCTCGACCGAAACAAATTGCTCCAGTGCTTCGAACATTACTTTCAACTGGAAGGGAATACCATCACCGGGCAGCAGCTGAGGAGCGGATGCTGCAAAAGCTGGACCGAAGCCTAACAGAAGACATTGAGCCCCTCTCTGCCAGCCGGAATCTCATTCACCGAGGAGGACGCGAGTCGGGCCTTTGAGGTGGTTTGGAAACAACTCGTGGTACACCTGAAGGGTGATGAATGGAAACTGACTGAGAAGGTCATTGCCGAGCTTCGGAAGACCAGGTTGCCCGACCTGCTGCGGGAACGCACAGATAAACACAAGAGCGCTTCCTAGGCCTCATCATAGCCATTCATCCTCAACGTGCGCTCAATGAGCGCTTTGGCCTGATATCACCAACTGAGAACGCTTGGGCGGATTGCTTCCGATTATGTATGGTCCGCCGTGTGACTGCAAGGGCAGGTTTGGGCGAGAAGACAAGTCTGCGGCAAATGTATTCGGCCTTTTGTGGAGCCTCATCGCTCCTGGCCAGGATGAGTTGCGCTGCGTTCTGTCCTTATAAGCCGGTCGGTGTTGAAGACCATTTCGGACATCAGGTTTCCAGACACGCCGTTGTGACTGTTCTTTCGTCCTTACTGTTCTGTGCAGACCTCGGTGGAAACTCGTCGTAGCCGTAGTGCGGTAAAGTGGGAGCGCGTGAGCGCTTCCAAGCCGCAGGCGTCTTTTCCGCTCTATCTCATGCCGCGGCCAAGATCACCCATGGCCGGTAGTCTTCTCCGCTTGACAGCACGGCCCATGCGATGCGCGCGAGCTTGTTAGCCATGCAGCCACGACGACGTACTTGCGCGGCGCTCGCGCTCAGCGCGTCCATCCATCCTCCGATCGCGAAACGATCCCGTTTGATGCGCATGGCGGCGGCGCGGGCGCCATGGATCAGTATCTTGCGTAAGTAGATGTTGCCGCGCTTACTGATGCCCAGCAGCTTCGCCTTGCCGCCGGTCGAATACTGACGCGGAACAAGGCCCAGCCATGCTGCGAAATCACGCCCCTTACGGAAGGCAGCGCCGTTGCCGATGGCGGCAACGATAGCCGTCGCAACGATAGGTCCGATGCCTGGAATCTGTCGAATACGGCGGCAAGCCTGCGTCGCCATCGGCGATCTGTTCGAGCCTCATCAGTCAGTTCGTCGATCTGCCCTTGGACTGTCTTCCACTCCTCCCACAGCATGCCGATCATGTTGCGCATCATGGGGCGTCAGTGCGTTGTCTGCGTTCTCGAGAACATCTGCCATGGCGGCCTTCAGCTTGGCTGGCTTCTGTGCAAACACCATGCCGCGTTCCATCAGAAAAGCCCGTATCTGGTTGATGACTGCCGTGCGCCGGCAGATCAAGCCGGTCACGGACTCGATGCATCGCCTGAAGGTCGAGTTGATCGTCTGTTTTGATCGGGACGAAGCGCATGTTCTTGCGCTCGACAGCTTCCGCGATGGCTTCCGCGTCGACGAAGTCGTTCTTGTTCGACTTCACAAAGGGCTTTACGAACTGTGCCGCGATCAAACGCACGTCATGGCCTTGCTGCTCTCAAAGCTCGACCAAGAAAGTGCGCTCCGGAGCACGCTTCAAGACCAATCAACGACGTCTGCATGTTCGCCGTAAACGCCAGTAGCTGCTTCTGTGAGAACTTCTTCTTCACCAGGACCTTGCCCGATGCTCCTAAAGCCACGAGGTGAAACGTCGTCTTGCCCAAGTCGATGCCTACCGAACGAATCTGCATGTCGATGATCCTCCTTCAGAAACCACTGCTTCTATACTCTCACACTCAGCGGAAGGTTACAGCGGCGGACCATCTCATTAGCCGACTTCTGAGGACGAATCAGCACAAAAGGAGATCGCTTCATGCTCTGATGGCCTCGTATATGATTAGCCACTGGGCAACAACGGAATGGCGCATCATGCTGGTTGCAGCACACCTCCGTGCTGGAGCCCACGTGAAACCCGATCCCAACACCCGCCTTTATGGGTTAGACACGCTGCGTTCGCTCGCCATTGTGGTGGTGATGATCTACCACGTGAAGCGCTTTTTACCCCCTGCCTTCCAGTTCATTGGAAACGTGGATGGAATGGGCGTCGACCTGTTTTTTGTGTTGAGCGGATTTTTGATCGGGGCCCAAATCCTGAAGCTAGTCGCCCAAGGCAAGTCAATAAACATCCGACAGTTCTACAGGCGCAGGGCCTATCGAATTCTGCCAGCTCACCTAGCCGCCTGCTCCTGTATGTCACCATCCCTATTTGGAGAGAACAGCCCAAACTGCCCGCAATTTGGAAGTTCCTAACCTTCACCGCAAACCTTGTGATGGTCTATCCAGCCGAGCGGGCGTTCTCTCAATGTGTGGTCTCTATGCATCGAAGAACAGTTCTACCTCTTGCTTCCCATCATCGTCATTGTGTTTGCTCGAAAACCAAACGCACGGCGAACGATGTTGCTAATCATCGTCTTATTTGGCATGGGCATGCTGATCCGAAGCTGGGAACTCTTCCATGTCATCCGGGCTCCAGGAATCAACGACGAGGCAGCTGAGATTTTTACGGCCAAACGGCTCTATTACGCAACGTATAGCCGCCTAGATGCATTGGTGGCAGGGGTAACTTTAGCCGTGCTTCAACAATTTCGACCACTGATGTGGCAACGCCGAGGACGCAAGCAAACTTACTCCTGTCAGCGGGTATCACGGTAGCGGGTGTCGGTATTTGGCTCTTTCGAGGGGCCCGACCCGTCTTCCGTAATGCCGCCGGAATAGTCTTCGGCTTTCCCGTGCTGGCTGTGGGATTGGCCCTTTTGGTGGCTTCCACGGCTACGGGTGCAGGAGTTCTTGCCCTGTCGAATTCCGGGCTGTGGCACACTCGCCTCCCTGGCCTTTGCCCTCTACCTGACACACAAAGAAGTGGCCCACATGGATCGGACCTGGCTTCCGTGGTTGCAAGACGACAACAGCTGGAAGGGCGTCGTCATCTACACGCTGACATTCCTTTTGGCTGCTGCACTCCTTCACATTTGCGTAGAACGCCCTTTTTTGCGCCTCCGGGATCGCAACTCTAGGAAGACCGGACTGCCGCCTTTACCGTCACGAGTCGATCCCGCGTTGTAAATATCCTTCTTGAATCAGTACCGATCAACGCGCTTCTCGTCAGTATGACCGATCACGATGAGTGATTAATCGCCGAGGCGCTCTCGGGCTCGAAAACGCGCTTGGCCTGTTGGCGATATCCATCTCGCTGTCCGGGCGGCCCCGATTGGGGAAGACGAAATCGTGCGGCCTCGCCGCCTTGCGCCTCCTTCCGCTTCGTCAGACGTTCGATCAAGCCTGCTGGCAGCGGACGATGCGCTCCTCCCAGTTCTTCGGAGTGAAGCCCCACTGCGGTTTCGCCGTCACCCGCACATCTGATGCGGAAGTCGAGGTCCATATACTCGACGTAACGGATCTCCTGGTCGCGGAAGCCGGAGCCCAGGACGAACTTGAGCATGTCGGCCTCGTCTTCGGTCGCCGCCTTGAACATCGCTGTCAGCTCTTCGGGCTCATAGATCGGGCGGATGGCATCGACGTAGTTGGGCCAGTCGCCCTTTTCCATCAGGCCGATGCGTCCATGCTTCTTGAATAGCTGCAGCACGGTCACGACCTTGTCGTAGACGGTCCGCGCACCCAGCCCAAGCTCATAGCAGTAGGTCATGAAGTCGAGCACGTCGTCTCGTTTCGCGTCCTCGACGTACTTCTTCTTGTAAGCGGCGCGGAGCAGGGTATCGAGCGTGTAGCGATAGGTCAGATGGGTGCGAGGCTTGCGCTGCATCTTCACATAGCGGAGATAGGCGTCGATGGCGTCGCCGATTGTCGTCTTGGGCGCAACCTCCGGCTCAGGCTCGGGACCGGCGATGAGGCCGTCGCGGATGGCGCGCAGCTCGATAGCCTTGCGGCGGGCCTGGTCGATGGCCTCGTCTCTGGCGACGGCGGTGCGATAGCGGCGGCCGCTCCGACCACCGACGCGCCACTCGATGTAGTAGGCGCCTTCGGGGTGGACTTCGATCTGGCCGTTGATGCGGACCCGGTCCTTGAGCCGTCCGTTGGCTTCAGGAACGACGGGGGCAAAGCGCCATCCGTTGGCGGTCTTGATCTTCTTGATGAGGTTGACGCGGTCCGCGTAGTCGGGAGCGTTGAGAAGAGTGCCGAGGGGCTTGGGAGTGGGCATCCAAAGAGTCCTCCTCTGGGCCATAGCTTATCAAAGCGTGGACACCAACGTGGACACCAAGGAGTTATGTTACTGATTCCAAAGGTAGCCGGTTAGAAGGCAGCGCTCTAACCAACTGAGCTACGTCCCCTAAGCCTTACCAAAATGCCGCAAAGGCATGGCGCCTCGCGTCTGGATTTGTGTCCGCAGCCTGCCACAACGCAGCGCGAACGACGGAACTGTCACCATTCCGCCCTTCGATTGTAACAAAGAAAACAGCGTGCGGCGTTCGGCAAGCTGCCAGACCGGCTCCCGCAGTCCACGCCGCCTGCCGACGGCAGGTGTCAGCCCGAGGTCGGCACTTTCGCCGCGGCGCAGAGGCGGAGCACGACGCGGTCTTTGCCCAACGCAGCCATGACCGCAAAGAGACTGGGGGCCACGGCCTGGCCGGTCAGCGCAACACGCGATCCGTTGATCAGCACTCCGGCCTTGACGTTCTTCTCTGCGGCAAAGGCACGAAGAACCTCCTCGCTCGACGTTTCACTGAAGTCCGCCATGCCGGCGTACCGCGAAGCCAGTTCGGCGAGCAGAGTGGGCAACCCTGGATCAGCCAGGAATTTTGTAACAGCCGCTGGATCGTATTCGAAGTCGTCGCTGAAATACGCACGGAACGATCCCGCAAAATCCCTCAGGCTGCGCGCGCGGGGCTTGAGCAGGTCGATGGCGGCCAGAATCTCAGCCGGCGAGCGGTTGGGCGTAAACTCCGCGCCCTTCCATTCCGATTCGATCAGCGGCAGCAGCTTTGCAGAATCGTAGGCGCGAATGTATTCGGTGTTGAACCAGGCAAGCTTGTCATTGTCGAACACCGCGTTCGATTTGGAGATCCCCTCGAGTGCGAAGAGCTCAACCAGTTCTTCCGACGAGAAGATTTCGCGATCTCTGTGTACGGGACCAGGCGACCATCCCAGCAGGGCGAGGAAGTTGCGGAACGCTTCCGGGACAATGCCCATCTCTTTGTAAGCAGTAACTGAGGTCGCGCCGTGGCGCTTGGAAAGCCTTGTTTTGTCTGGTCCCAGAATCAGCGGAACGTGCGCGAACACAGGCAGATCGGCATCGAGCGCCCGATATTGCAGCACCTGCTTCGGCGTATTCGAAATATGATCCGCGCCGCGGATGATGTGCGTCAGGCGCATGTCGATATCATCGGCCACCACGGAGAGATGATAGGTCGGGATGCCGTCGGAGCGGAGCAGAACGAAGTCCTCAATTTCGGCGTTGACGAATTCAACGCGGCCGAAGACGGCGTCATCGAAAGCCGTCGAACCACCGTCCGGAACAGAGAAGCGAATCGCCGCGGCTTCCCCCGCAGCTTTGCGGGAGGCTGCCGTCGCGGGATCGATGGCGCGGCAACGGCGGTCGTACATCGGTGGACGGCCCGCGGCCGTTGCGGTGGTGCGCCGCTGCTCGAGTTCTTCCTTCGTGCAAAAGCAATAGTAAGCATGGCCGGAGGCCACGAGTTTCTGCGCCGTGGCCTGGTACATCGGAAGGCGCTGCGACTGGAAGAAAGGCCCCTCGTCCCAGTCGAGTCCGATCCAGCGCATGCCTTCGAGGATCCCCTCGACCATCGCCTCCGAGGACCTCTCGAAATCCGTGTCCTCGATGCGGAGGACAAACGTGCCGTTGAAGTGGCGGGCGAAGAGCCAGTTGAAGAGCGCTGTACGCGCCCCGCCAACGTGCAGGTAGCCCGTGGGCGAGGGGGCGAAGCGCACACGCGGAGAAACTGGAGCAGGGTTTGATGTCATCGGCGCCAATTGTCCATCTTACCTTGGCTGGATGGCGTTGGCTCTAGATGCGGATGCCCCCATCAATTTTGTCGAAGGGACATTGGCGATCCGGCTGCTCTCATCGATAATGACCCGCCCCCGCAAAGACTCCGGCAATTGTTGAGCTACCGCAGCCGAAGCTCATCATGATTCATAAAACCTATTCCATGGCCCGCTAACTGCGGCTGCAGAATTAGATAACTCCCGGCGTTCTTCCGCGATAAGAATTTCTGCAAGGAACGCCGAGAGTTAGAACTAACTCCTGTGCCGCCGATTAATTCGGGAGCAGGACCGCATCCACAACCTGAATGACGCCGTTCGACTGGATTACATTCGCAATCGTGATATGAGCCATACCGCCCTTTTCGTCGGTGAGAACCACATCGCCTCCCTGAAGGCTTGCGGTCAGCGTTCCACCTTGCACCGTCTTCAGCTCCGCTTTGCCGTGGCCCATTTTAATCTGCCGCTTCAGGTCCTTCGTCGTCAGCCGGCCAGGGACCACATGGTAGGTGAGAATCTTCGTCAGCTGATCCTTATTTTCCGGCTTCAGCAGCGTGTCCACCGTGCCCGCAGGCAGCTTGTCAAAAGCCTCGTTGGTGGCGCAAAGAACGTGAACGGTCCCGGGCCCTCAAGAGTTTCCACCAGGCCAGCTGCCTTAACAGCTGCAACCAGCGTCGTGTGGTCCTTTGAATTGACGGCGTTTTCGACGATGTTCTTTGTCGGATACATCGCGGCTCCACCCACATCCGGATCCTTTTGTGCCTGAACCGCAATGCCGGAAAAAAGAAATGCAGTCATTAACAGCATCCCGCAGTATTTCTTCATGGTGATTCTCTCGCTCCTTTGAAAATTTCCCTGCTGCACTGATTACGTCCGGTGGTCGCGGAATGGATTCACGCGCGCTGAGAATTAATTCTTTCCAGTCATCCAATCCAATCAACGATGGTTGACGTACTACAGAGAGAGACGCGGTGAAGTTCGGCCCGCATTCATTCACAGACCCCGCTCTTACTAACGCCGTTCAGGCGGTCGTTGGATCTGTCGACCTTTCGAGGCGTCCGCCCACAGCGGGAAAAATCCAGATAATCCCTGGAAGCGTACCTGCGTTGCTCAGGTGCGGACCCCGGCGCTCCGCGCTTGCACTCGCCGGCATTCCGCTTTCCCGTGCGACGGCAGATGTTCAGAGAACGCTCACGCCAACCGAGGACTGCGGATCCACGAAGCTGCCATCCGATCCCGCCGCAAAGTTGCATGAGGAACTCCTGAAAGCGCCTCGGCATCGGCGAGCTCTCCAAAACATCTGTTGACTTTCGACCCATCAGTTTCTACAGTCAATGAATCCTTAAGTAGCCCCGTCGCTGCAAAAGCCACTCTGGCCGAATCCTCTGGAAAAGGGGTATGACTATGAAACGCACGATGTTTGGCGCGAAGTTTCCGCAGTCGATCAAATTCTCAACCGATTCACAATCCTCCAGAACACTTCTTCCTTTCGCAGTCTGTCTTCTTACGCTGATCATGGCGCCAGCCCTGCACGGCCAGGCGACCGGAAGTTTCTCCGGAAATATCCTCGACAAATCCGGATCCGTGTTCCCGGAGCCACGGTCGTCGCCACTTCCCAGGGACCGGCCTCGCTCGAGACGCGAAGGCCGACAGCGCCGGACATTATCTGATCCCTCTGCTGCCGGTCGGGATCTACACCGTGCGCGTCGATGCCTCGGGTTTTCGCAGCACCGAATCGAAGGACCTGCATCTCCAGGTCGATGAAGCCCGCGAACTGGATTTCACGCTCGTGCCCGCAACCGTCGTCACCACGGTAACGGTCTCCGGGTGAAGCCATCGCTGTCGAAACCGCCAATCCCTCTCTCGGCCAGGTCATCACCTCGCAGGAAGTGGCGCAGCTGCCGTTGAACGGACGCGACTTCGTGCAGCTCGCCACCCTCACCGCGGGCGCTACCTCAGAAACCAACCCCGGCAGCTTTTTCACCTCGGGAAGCGACAGCGAGGTGGCTGCGCGCGGATCGTTCTCTCTGTCCGTCGGCGGCTCCCGCCCCAACAGCACAGACTGGCTCCTCGACGGTGTCGACAATAACGAACTCACCGCGGGTGGCATCGGAATCTTTTCCTCCATCGACGACATTCAGGAATTCAAGGTTCTGACTTACACCTATTCCGCCGAATACGGAACCCGCGCCGGCCCAACCGTTCTGGTCACCACCAAATCGGGCACTAACGAATTTCCATGGTTCGCTCTTCGAATTCGTCCGCAACACCGATCTCGACGCCAAGGGCGACTTTGACACCACAACCCCGAAGTTCAATCTGAACCAGTTCGGCGGCTCCATCGGCGGGCCCATCCGCAAGAACAAGACGTTCTTCTTCGTGGATGCCGAGCAGAAGTATCAGCGCGAAGGAATTACCTTCACCGGCCTGGTTCCTTCGCTGGCCATGCGCAGCGGCGATTTCTCCGCCGATCCCTTCGGCAATCCGCTCTCAGGAATCGGCCGCCTTCATCCGTCATCGCCAATCCGAATATGGTTGGCGCTGCCAATCCTTACTTCCAGTGCGACTTCCGGCAATCGCTGCCGGCAACATCCTACTCACGGACAACCCGGTATGGACTCCAGCCGCAGGAGCACCAACTGCAACAAGATCCCCTCCAACCTGATCAACAGCGTCGGACAGGGCTTGCTCGAGATCTATCCCACGCCCAACGCCAACGCGGGCAATCGCGAAGCCAGCTACAACTACGTCAACGAGCCGGTGCGGCGCTGAACGAAACCAAGTTCGACGTCCGCCTGGACGAAACGCTCACCGCGAAAGACAACATGTTCGCCCGCTTCAGCTATGACCAGGCATTCTCCTTTGTCCCCGGCGGCGCGCCGGGGCTCGCCGAATCCAACGCCTTCGGCAGCAATGAGAACCTCATCAACCATGCACGCAACATCGGCCTCGGCTGGAACCACGTGTTCTCACCCACGACCCTCAACCAGGCCACCCTGGGCTACGACCGCATCTTCGACTACATTGCTTCGCAGGGTAACTTCACCTGCGAATCGGCCATCCTGGGCATTCCCAACGCCGATCTGGGTTGCTCCTCCAGCGGTACCCCAGCTCCGGCGGCTCACTACAGCGAGGGCTTGGTTTCCACTGAAGTCCACGGCGGCTATTGGTCGCTCGGCGATCGCGGCTACTCGCCGTTCCAGGGTGGTACCAACATCTTCTCCTTCAAGGATGTTCTCGACCTGATCCGCGGCAAGCACGAGATCCGCGCCGGCCTCGATCTCCGCGACAACCAGATGAACGTCGGCACAGAAGCTTTCAGGACGGCTTCTGGCTCGTCGGCACCTTCGGAAACTTCAGCGGCGAAGGCCTGCCCCCGGCAATCCCGAGGCCGACCATGCTCGCATGGGGATCGTCGGAGGGGCCATCCACGACCAGACCTACGATCGGCGCCAATCACCGGCCGCCGCTGGAAGATCTACCGGCCCTTTCGTCGAGGATGACTGGCGCGTTACCCCCTCGCTCACCCTCAACCTGGGCCTGGCGTGGGACTATGACCACTCCCATCACCGAGATCCATAACCGCATGGCGGACTATATCCCCTCGACGGGAGGACAGCTTCTGATCGCCGGGCAGAACGGTGTGAGCGACTCGGCCGGCATCAATATGTTCTGGGGCGCTCTACGAACCCCGAGTCGGCGCTCACCTGGAAGGTTCTCGGCAGCGACAAGACCGTGCTGCGCCTCGGCTTTGGCATCTATCACGATTCGTCCTGGAATCAGGGTGCGCAGGGCCTGTGGCAAAATCCGCCCGACCTCGGCGAGTCCGATCAGTTTCCCGCGACGTTTTCCGCAGGCTGCGCCTTCGCTACCTCCTACTGCGCCACTACCCTGGCGGACAAACTCCCGAGTTGACTACAACCTTCCAGCGGCTTTCCCTCTCTTCCCACTCCGCAAACCGTGCCTACCTTCCCTGGGACGTTCGTCTACCAGCCCCGGAACTTCCAGCCAGGCAGGGTCCACCAATATAACGTGAACGTCGAACGCCAGGTGCCCGGCAATGTTCTGCTCACCGCCGGCTACGCTGGTTCAACCGGCGGCCATCTGCTGGTGATTGGCAACGACCTCAACACCAACAGCCCCTCGGCTTGCGGAACCGCCGGCGATAACAACATCGGATGCCTGCCTGGCGGCGCTCCTTATACTTATCCCTACAACCCTCCGAACT
Organism: uncultured Acidobacteriaceae bacterium; assembly: GCA_963787915.1. Classification (GTDB taxonomy): domain Bacteria; phylum Acidobacteriota; class Terriglobia; order Terriglobales; family Acidobacteriaceae; genus Palsa-343. The sequence continues at coordinate 13,536 of CAWBEP010000002.1, forward strand.
ACAACGCAATCCTCCTCTATGGCGACGTGGGCAACACGCATTACAACTCGATGCAGATCAAGGCGGAAACCAAGACGCCGAAGTACGGTCTCTATGCCCTGGTCGCCTACACTTACTCCCATACCTACGACAACGGCTTGTCCGACGGCCTCGGCTCGGAGTTGAGCGCCCCGTATTTCCCCTTGCCCAACTGGCAAAATCTTGACTGGTCCCTCTCGCAGATCAACCTCAATCAAAGCTTCACCGCCAGCCTTATCTATGACCTGCCCTTCGGCAAGGGCAGGAGCTTCGGATCCGGCTGGAACCGTGCGACGAATACCGTGCTCGGCGACTGGCAGGTCACGCTGATCGAAAGGATTCTTTCCGGCTTCCCCGTTCCGCTCATCAACAGCAACAACCAGTCGGGCACAACGTTCAATACCGGCGGCAACGACTATAACTACAACCGGCCTGATCAAGTCTCCGGTTGCGACCCGTATGCCGCAAACCACAGCCAGTACCAGTGGATCAATTCCGCCTGCTTCGTCGCCGCGCCTGCGGGTGAGCTCGGCGACGCTCCACGTGTTCCCGTTACTGGGCCCGATTTTGTTAACTCCGACTTCTCGGTCATCAAGGATTTTCCCTTGCCCCGCGAGATCGGTTTGAACTTCCGTGCCGAGTTCTTCAACCTCTTCAATCATCCTGAATACGGTATGCCGATCAACGATATCAACCAGCCAGGCTTCGGCTCCGTCAATTCCACCGTCAACAATCCGCGCCTCGTGCAACTCGCTCTTAAGCTGTCTTTCTGAGGCAGGAATACAACGCATGCCCGGTCAAGCTGCTATCGGCTTGACTGGGCATCCTGCGCGCATCTGACTCGCTGAAGCCCAGCGAACCCTCGCAGATAAGATGAACTTGCGAGAAGCCTGACCGCGCGGCCCTCGCCACGCTAGCCGGCGAGGATCGGGAAAGCGACGCGAACCGTCGTCCCAGCACTCTCAACGCTGCCGACCGACAGATCGGCATGATGGGTCTCTGCGATCCAGCGCGCGATCGACAGGCCGAGGCCACTGCCTTCCACCTGACTGCGAGAAGGATCGGCTCGGTAAAAACGATCGAAGATGCGCGGCAGATCCGTGGCGGGAATGCCGATTCCGTTGTCGCGCACCGTGATCGTGGCTTCGCGGCTCGAGTTGCTGAGCTGCACGTCGATCCTCCCGGGCGAGGGCGTGTATTTCAGCGCGTTGTCGAGCAGGATCCAGATAAGGCGCCGCAGGCTCGGGAAATCTCCGAGCACTTTGATGTTTCGCTCCGCGCCGAGAGAAACCGACAGTGTGTGCTGCCTCTCTCCCGCCAGCGGCAGCGCCAGCGCGCAAGCTTCCTGCACAACCTCAGTGAGACTCACCGGCGTCAGCACAACATCGCATCGGTCGGAATCGGCGCGCGCCAGGGTCAACAGATTCTCCAGCAGCACGGCGGCGCGCGACGATTCCTCGACGATCTCTTCGAACGACTGGCGGCTTTGCGTATCGGCTTCCGGATTCCGCAGCGCCACTTCAGCTACGGTGCGCATGAAAGAGATCGGGCCGCGCAAATCATGCGACGCGTCGGCGGTGAATTGCTTGATCCGGCTCACCGCGGTTTCGAGGCGCTCCAGCATGGCGTTGCAGGTCTCGGCCAGCCGTTGCAGCTCGTCTCCGCTCCGGACCACCGGCAGGCGCTCGGAGAGATTCGTGATGCTGATGGAGCGAGCCGACACCGTGATGCGATCCACGGGCCGCAGCGCTTTGCGGCTCAGAAAATAGCCGCCCGCCGAAGAGATCAGAAGCAGCACAGGTATCGAAGCCAGCAGTCCCGCCAGAAAGCGTTGCAACACGAGTTGATTGCCGGCCTCCGGCGCGGCCGCCAGCAGGTAAAGAGGCTCGCTGTTGAGCGCGAAAGGATGGATCAAAACCCAGTAGGCCTCTCCGCCCGAACGAACCTGGAGAAATCGATCTGAGTCGTTGCGCGACACAGTCGGCCAGGGGAATGCCTGCGCTGCGGGAGTCGGCGAAGGATAGGCGCGGCTTCCGTCACGCCGGAAGACTTCACAGAGCCCGTTGCCGGTCGCTTTGGCGAATTCGGCGAAGTCCTGAGATCGATCGGCGAGGTCCTCGCGGCTTGTCTTGTCCAGCAGCTCTTCGAGCCGGCCAATGCGGCGCGACAGCGTTTGATACCGCTCGCCTGTCAGCGTGCTCTTGAGGTTGAGCCACATGGCAACTCCAAAGAGCAGCCAGCCGAGAAAGAAAATTCCGCCGAACCAGAGCGTGAGGCGCAGCGAGATCGACGGGCGGCGAATCATCAGGCTTCGTTGCGGAGCGCATAACCTACGCCGCGGACGGTGTGCAGCAGTTCTGTCTCGCCAGGACGCGTGAGCTTGGAGCGCAGCGAGCGAATAAAGACGTAGAGGCTCTCCGAGCCCACATCGGCATTCGGCCCCCACCCTTCGTCGATCAGAACACTGTGCGGCACGATGCTGCCGGCCCGCCGCATCAGCACCTCGAGAAGCGCATATTCAGTCCGGGTCAGAGATTCCACCCGTTCGCCGCGCTGGATATCGCAGCTTTGCGGGCGAAGCGCGAGATCGTCGAAGCGGAGCGCCTCCGCGGGTCGCTCCGGGACTCTGCGGGCCGCGGCTCTTATGCGGGCAAGCAACACGCCAAAGGCAAAGGGCTTCGTCAAATAATCGTCGGCGCCCGCGTCGAGGCCCTGAACGATGTCCCCCATCGAATCGCGCGCGGAGAGAATGATCGTCTGGGTGCGCAGCCGATCTGCCCGCAGCTTGCGGATTACAGTAAATCCGTCCATGCGCGGCAGCATCACGTCGAGAATCATCAGGTCAAAACGATCGGAGCGCCCAAGCCGCAAAGCTTCCTCACCGTCATACGCAAGCGTGACTGCATAGCCCTCGCTCTCGAGAGCGCGCCCAAGATGCCCGGCCAGGCTGCGTTTGTCCTCCACGATCAGCACCTGCATGGTTTGAACCCTAGGCCTGGGGCGTTAATTCCCGATGAAAACCCGCCCCTCGGGCCGTTCTCCTTAGATTGGCTTTAGATTCGGCTGCCATACTGCGCGCAGATCACACGCTGCCTCCCCCGGCAAACGAGTCAAGAGAGGTACTTATGCTTGCAGGAAAAACAATTCGCAATTTGTTCACCACGCTGTGGCCGATCTTCTTGCTGCTGGTTGTGGCGGTTGGCGTCCGCAGCGTTGTTTACGCCCAGACGCAGCAAGCTGCCCTTACCGGCCATGTCAGTGACGCGTCGATGGCTGTGATCCAGGGCGCCCGCGTGGTCCTCACTCCCGGTGGTCTTGTAACTACCACCAGCGACTCTGGCGACTTTTCTCTGAGCGGGCTCGCGCCGGGAACCTACTCCATCACCATTACATCGACGGGATTCACTCCGCAGACCCAAAGCATTACCTTGACTGCCGGAAAGACAGAGACGTTGAACGCCATTTTGCAGGTTGGTTCGAACAGCGAGGAAGTGGTGGTGACAGCGGCGACAGGGAAGACCCTCACCGAGGCCGTCAACCTCGAGATCACTTCGCCCAACATTCTGAATGTTATGCCGGAAAGCGAAATCGTTGCGTTGCCGAATGCAAACGTCGCGGATGCGATCGGCCGCATGCCGGGCGTCACCCTGCAGCGGGATGAAGGCGAAGGTGTATACGTCCAGGTACGCGGACTCGATCCCCGCCTCACCAACGTGACGATCGACGGGGTCACAGTGCCCGCGCCCGAAGTTGCAATTCGCCAGGTTGACCTCGCCACCATCCCGGCGGATATGGTGCAGTCGATCGAACTCAACAAGACGCTGTCGGCCAACCAGGATGCGGACGGCATCGGCGGATCGGTCAACCTCGTCACCAAAACCGCGGGCGTCAAGCCTTTCTTCAGCGGTGAGACCAGCCTCGGCTACACCCCCATTGAAAACACCCGCTACGTCGGCATGGTGGATACCACCGCCGGCATGCGCTTTGGTAAGACGCAGAAGTGGGGCCTCATCGGAGGCGCGGAGTATGACTATAACGGCCGCGGCATTAACGATATTGAACCCTCCCCCGATATCAATCCCGACGGCTCGGCCAACCCTTACTACGACGGTATTACGTTGCGCGAATATCGCTACTCGCGGCTCCGCTGGGGTGGCACCAGCAGCCTCGACTATAAGATCAACGACCACTCCTCACTCGCCGCGCATTTTATGCTTTCCGATTTCAAGGACTGGGGCGATAAGTGGTACTACGAAGTGAACACCGACGATAAGCCGAAGTTCTATGAGTCGCTGCGCAGACCTGATCTTGCCGTCGGCACATTTTCGCTCGATGGAAACCACACCTTCACCAATGCCTGGGTCCACTGGGGCTCTGCCGTTTCCCGGTCGAGAGAGCTGAACTCGGGAGGCAATCCTGAGGTCTCCTGGACTTCCGCTTCGGCCCTGAAGAAATTTGACAAAGCGAACTGCGACTATATCGGCGCGCCGGACGAGTATCGGCCGCAATGGGCGCCGGCCTGCATGCAGCCTAACTCCAACCCTGCCGACAATACATTTAACCTCGCCAACTACAGCATCAACCAGTTCATCAGCACGTCCGGGCAGGCTGTTGAACTCAACTTGCAGGAGTGGGTTGGCGCAGGGTTTAACTATCATCTCGGCTCGATCTCTTCAACCTTCGAGGTCGGCGGCGAATTTCGTAACAGTCACGGCTTTCAGAATGCTTTCACGCCGACCTACGATTACAGTGGAGGCGCAACCGCGGATCAGTTTCAGAGCGGATTCACCGACCCACACTACTATGACGGCACCTACCACGATGGCCCATTTACCGACTACTATCAGCTGGACCATTATTTTGGAGCGAATCCCGGCCTGTTCGCTCTGGACGTCGCTGATACCCATTCCGGGTCTGACTCCAATAACTTCAATCTGATCGAGCGCGTCTCGGCCGGCTACCTCATGAACACCCTGAACTGGTCCAGATTCCGGTTGCAGACGGGCCTGCGCATCGAAGCCACCCAGGTTCATGCCGCCGGCTTCCTCGTCAATACCGCCGCCGGTCCAAACGGCGATGGTCTGGACAACAACGGGAACTGGATCGGAACCACGCCGACGAGCAGCTCCGAGACTTACATTGATCCCTTGCCGAGCGTCCAGGCGCGTTATCAGGTCACCCAGCTCACCGCTATCCGTGCCGTCTACGCCCGCGGCATCTCTCGTCCTAACCCGTACGATCTGGTGCCCTACATCCTCGACAACGGTGAAGGATCCATTCCCCGCTACTCCGTCGGCAATCCCAGCGAACAACCCACCCACGCCAATAACTATGACGTACTGCTGGAGCAGGAGCTGCGCCCTTTCGGCGTTATTCAGACAGGATATTTCTACAAACAGCTGGTTAATCCAATCGTTGCGGTGTTTGTTCCTTACTCGACGATCAACCCGGATGGCTCACCCGACCTCGCCGCGCAGAACATCAACGCCAACAATGCCAGCGTCTACGGCCTCGAATTTTCATGGCAGCAGAAGCTGACCAGCCTCCCCGGTGCGCTGCGTGGGCTCGGAATGATGGCCAACTACGCGTACACCGGCTCCCATACCAACGGGATACCCGGCCGGACCGATGCCCCGCCCCTGATTGGGCAGGCGAGACATGCGTTCAACATCGAACCCTCCTATGAACTGGGCCGCTATTCGGTGCACACCGGCATCAGTTATAACGGCGCCAACGACAACGCCTATCAATACTTCAACAACCAGGCCGATCCCAGCAACAATACCGCGGGACCTCCGAATGGGCCGCTCGGTGATAACTACTTCTACCCACACTTACAGGTTGATGCGCAAATGGGAGCGCGCCTCTGGCGTGGCCTGCACCTGATCGCCAATGGCCTCAACCTCAACAACGAAGTGTTTGGCTTCTACAACGGCAGTCCGCAGTACATGACTCAGCGCGAATACTACAAACCGACTTACAGCGCGAGCTTGCGCTGGACCTCGAGCCCTGAACGCTGAGAGATCTACTTCCCGGGCCGCCGGTTCCTCTCAGCGGGCGGCCTGTCTTTTCAGGGTGCGCATTGATTCGTTCCTTTTGTGGTCGCCTCGTCCTGCTCGCGATGATCGTCTGTGTCGCGGGTCCGCCGTATGCGCAGAGCCTCGGTCGTAAGCGCGAAGAACTCAGGTTCGTCGTCTACCTGACGCGGCACGGGGTTCGCTCGCCCACCGGTACTCCGGACCAGTATTACGTCTATTCCAGAGCTCCCTGGCCGGAATGGAACGTGCCGCCCGGTTACCTTACTCCCCATGGCTATGAGTTGATGAAGCTGTTCGGCGCCTATGATCGAACCTTCCTGGCCGGCGAAAAACTGCTTCACACCACCGGTTGCGAGGATGCTCCCCACATCGGCTTCTATGCGGATTCCGATCAGCGTACGCGGGAAACGGGCAAGGCTTTAGCCGAGGGTATGTTTCCAGGATGTTCCCGTGAAGTTCGGGCCCTGGCCGAGGATACGCCGGACCCCTTGTTTCATCCGCTCCAGGCGGGGGTTGTTCGGCCCGATGCTGGTGCTGCGGTCGCGGCCATCTCGGCTCACATCGGCGGCGCCCCGCAGAGGCTCACCGAGGTCTTTCGTCCGCAACTCGCGAATCTCGATCGCATATTGGATACCTGCGGCGAGCCCGCCTCTGCGGTCCACGCAAGGACGTCTCTCTTCGATATCCCCTCAAGCCTCACGCCGGGACGCGGCGACCACCCGAGTGAGTTGCGCGGACCCCTCAGCACGGCGTCCTCGCTCACCGAAAATTTTCTGCTCGAGTACACCCAGGGCCTTCCCATGGCCGAGGTCGGCTGGGGCTGCCTCACGGAAACCTCGCTGCGTTCTCTGATCGGTCTGCACACCGCGGCCTTCGATTTTGTTCAGCGCACCCCGGCAGTCGCGCGAATGCAGGCTTCCAACCTTCTCGATGAAATCCGCCGCGCAATGCAGGAGGCCGTCGCAGGAGAGCCCGATCCCCTGGCTCCCGAACAACTCAACAACCGAGCCCTCTTCCTGATCGGGCACGATACCAACCTCGCCAACGTCGCCGCTCTCCTCGGCCTGAACTGGTTTGCCGATGGACGGCGCGACGATACGCCGCCCGGTTCCGCGCTGGTCTTCGAACTCTGGCGCTCGCGCGCGACCGGGGCCTACTCTGTCCGAACCTGGTACACATCCCAGACGCTCGACCAGATGCGCAGGGCACTACCTCTCACGCCTGCGCACCCGCCCCTGCGTATTCCGCTTGCTGTCGACGGCTGTTCGGGCCCTGTTGCCGGATCGTGCTCCTGGGAGTCGTTCGCAAAGCTTCTCACAGGGGCTGTCGATCCTGCCTATATCGATTCGCCCAAAACGAAACCGCAGGCGGGCAATTGACTCAAAGCCGCTTTCGGGATCGGTGAAGTTCGCTGCATCGGCTCTGGACGACGGCCGAAAGACCGTAGAGAATGAGCGGCAGGAACCCCGGGGGTGGGAAGATGCCGACGTTGCGGGATGAATCCGTGCGGCGAAGCCTGGCGGCGCGCCTCGAGCGCTTGACGCCGGATATGAAAGCGCAGTGGGGCAGTCTCAATGCACCACAGATGCTGTCTCACCTGGTGGACTCTCTTGACTCGGGGCTGGGCGCGCTTCCGATCCCGCCCTCCGGTCCCAGGGTGCTCCGCTATTTTCCGTTCAAGCACCTTGCTCTGTATGTCCTGCCGCTTCCCAAAGGGGCGAACGCCCCGCGGGAACTGTTCACCTCGGCTCCAGGCGATTTTGACTTGGACCGGAAGGGTGTGGTGGAACGCATGGAGCGCCTGGCGGCTTTGCCTCCCGGCAACGGCCCGGTCCATTTCATCTTTGGCCCGCTAAACAATGAGGAGTGGAACGCGCTCCACTGGAAGCACACGGATCATCACCTGCGGCAATTCGGATGCTGACGTCCAGTCCCGGAAGCACCGCTCCTCATTGAAGAGTCAGGTTCATGCCCAGGCCTGAGCCGGCCGCCGGCTGTGCTCAAATCAAAAAAGTTTCTGTAGGATGTCCAAACCGTCTCCGGCCACGCGTCATCGTGTTGGCGGGAGAAGATGCCTGCCTAATTCACAACGGAGAATGGCGATGCAATATCTGCTGATGCTGTATAGCGATGAGTCGATGTGGGGCAAGATGACAACGGAGCAACAGCAACAAGGCTTTGCCGCTTACATGGCCTATACCGAAGCTCTCAGGGCAGCCGGAGCCCTGGCCGGAAGCAATCGGCTGCAGCCGGTCGCAACAGCGACAACCGTGCGGACGGCGAACGGGAAGACCCAGGTGCTCGATGGCCCTTACGCGGATTCGAAGGAGCAGTTGGGCGGCTACTACCTGATCGACGTGCCCGATCTGGATGCGGCCCTCGCGTGGGCTGCCAAGTGCCCAGGCGCGCAGCACGGAATCGTGGAGGTGCGGGCGGTTTGGCCTACATAACTCCCCTACGTTCTCCTGGGCGGGCGTGAAGCGGCGGCTTGCCACGCTTCACGCCTCCGCCCGCATCCAACTCTGCACGTATGGCGCAGGCCCATCAGAAGGCAAAGCTTCCTGAAGTTGTTACAGATCCTCAGCAGTCGGCGAAAGAGGCGGGCCTCCGGTACGTTTCCGATGCGAAACCTGGAATATCCCGGAAAAAGTGCGGCAAAGGATTCCGCTACGTCGATGCCAGCGGGCACGCGGTTCGCGACGCCGAGACCCTCCGCCGAATCCGGTCGCTCGTGATTCCGCCTGCATGGACCAATGTCTGGATTTGCCCCGATGCCCGCGGGCACCTCCAGGCTACCGGACGCGACGCGCGAGGGAGGAAGCAGAGCCGTTACCATCCGCGCTGGCGAGCGGTGCGCGATGAGACCAAGTACGAGCGCATGCTGCTCTTTGGTACCGCGCTCCGCGGGATTCGCGCCCGCGTGGAAGAAGACCTCGCGCTGCCGGGTCTGCCGCGCAACAAGATCCTGGCCACGATCGTCCGTCTCATGGAGCGGACTTTGATTCGCATCGGCAACGAAGAATACGCGCGCGAAAATCATTCCTATGGCTTGACCACAATGCGGGGCAAACACGTTCACGTCACCGGCTCCACGGTGATCTTCCGATTTCGTGGCAAAAGCGGAAAGCAGCATACCGTGGGCGTGGAAGATCGGCGGCTCGCCCGCATCATCCGGCGGTGCCAGGAGTTGCCGGGCTACGAACTGTTCGAGTATCTGGACGAGCACGGGGAACCGCACACCGTGGATGCAGCGGACGTGAACGCATATCTGCGCGAAGTGAGCGGCGCCGACTTTACCGCGAAGGATTTTCGCACCTGGGCTGGCTCGGTGCTCGCATCGATGGCCTTGCGGACGTTTGAAGTATTCGAGTCGGAGACCCAGGCCAAACGCAACGTGGCGGAGGCGATCAAATCCGTAGCCCTTCGCCTGGGAAACACTCCGGCGGTCTGCAGGAAATGCTACGTGCATCCTGCCGTCCTCGAATGCTACCTGGCGGGGAGTCTGGCTCGAGCGGTAAAGAAAGCGCAGAACGCTGCGTCAGCAGACGACGACGTGCTCCGCGAAGAGGAGGAACAGGCGCTGCGTTCGGAAGAAAAAGCTCTCATGCATCTGCTGCGCGAGCGCATCGAAACCGCGGAGACGAAGGCAGCATAGAGTTGCCGCCCCTCCGGTGACGGACCTTGCTTCGGACCGTGTTCAGACCCGCGGCGGCAAATAGGTCGGCTGGTTCACGGGGACCACTCTCCACTCGCTGAACGCCAGCACGTACAGCATGACAATGTTGAGAACTGGCAGCAGCATCAGGAGGCTGAGCCACGGCGAAAAGCCGGCCTTCTTCCAGATGAACCAGTAGGGAATCATGAATACAACGATCAGGACCAGGAAAAAGATGGGGAAGATCGCCATCATCGCTGCGAACATATGCATCGTGTGCGGATCCATGGTTCACCTCGGCTGAGAAATAAAAGTCCGCGCCAGATTAGCGGAGTGCGTGGCGCGAGGCAAGGGGAAACACGGCCCGATAGGTTGGTCGCGTGAATCTGGGGACAAGGGACGCAGCGGCTCTATGATTGACCAGGTTGACCAACTTCTGGATTCGAGGCAAACCAGGGCATGTCGACAAAGGTCAATCTGTACGAGGCTAAGACTCACCTTTCGGATCTCGTGGAGCGAGCGGCAGGCGGTGAAGAGATCCTGATCGCGAAGGCGGGGAAGCCTATGGCGCGGCTGGTGGCCCTGCCAGCGCCGAAAGGGAAGCGCTCGGCCGCATTCGGCCGGAATCTGATGGGCGTAACCTGGGTTGCGCCGGATTTCGAGAAGGACATTCCTGTTGCTTTTCTGCTCCGCACAAAGGATCGGCAGTGAAGGCGCAATACCTGTTGGATTCGAACGTTCTCTTTTGCCTGAACTCAAGTCCCGATCGGATTCCGGCAGATGTGATTACTGAGCTGGACGCGGCTGTGGCCGTGTATTTCAGTGCCGCGTCGTCGTGGGAACTGGCGATCAAACAAAGTTTGGGCAAGCTCCAAATGTCGGGTTCGATCTCTGCATTTGAGGAGCGCGCGGGATTCCTGGAGCTTGCCGGAACAACGAGATTTGCCGAAGCGGCGGCCCAGCTTCCCATGCATCATCGCGATCCGTTCGATCGTGTGATTGTCGCGCAGGCCATGAGCGAAGGGCTGGTCCTGATCACTTCGGACCGGCGGCTCGCACGTTATGGCGTGCAAACCTTGCGCGTGTAGGCGCCTGCCCTGCGCTGGTGCGCTCATCCTGAGAATCGGCCTTGCTTCTTCGAAGATGGGGAAGCCGTTGACAGGTCGCCAGTGTACTTCCGTTCGATGAACCGGGAAAAAGTCGAACACCAGGAGTGGTGGGACCGTCTTTGCTGATGAAGGCATGAGGAGCCGCTGGCGTGCGACCGGACGATGAGGCGGAGTTCGCGGGTCTGGTCGAACGCCAGTGGAGGTTTGCCTGCCGGGTCGCCTGGGCCGTGCTGCGCAATCGCGCCGATGCGGAGGATGCTGCCCAGGAGACCTTTCTGAAGATTTTTCGGGCGCGTGCGTGGAGCGGCTTGCGGGATGAGAAGGCGTTTGTGGCGCGAGCCGCCTGGCGCTCTGCGGTCGATCGGCTGCGCGGACGTGCCGTCCAGGCACACGCGCCTTCGCCGCAACCGCATCGCGATGCGGCTTCCGATCCGGCTGAACAGGACATCGCCGCTGAGGGCCCCGATCCGGAAGAGGTTGCTGTGGCGGCGAATTGGGAGGCTAAAGTGCATCGGCTGATCGACAGCTTGCCTGATGAGTTACGGCAACCGCTGGCGCTCTCAGTGGAGATGAACTCGCGGGAGATTGCGGCGGCGACCGGGGTCCCCGAGGGCACCGTGCGGACGCGGCTGATGCGGGCGCGCCAGATCCTGCGCGAAAAGATTGCGGCCATGGAGGAGCGGCGCTATGCGGAACGATGATCGCGTTGAGGAGCGGATTGACGCTGCGCTGTGCAGCTACGTGGATCGCGTCGAGGTTCTCGGAACCCCCATCGCTGTTGCCCGGGTGATGGCGCGCGTTCGTTCTGAATCCAGGGCGCGGAGAATCGCGTGGTGGCGATTTGCCGCTGCGGTCGCGAGCTCGGTGATGGCAATCATTTTCGCGGCGTGGATGGACCGGGGCTCGCCGGTTCAGAAAATTGCCTGGATGCCAAAGGCTCCAGCTGTGGCGCGGGTGCCGGGCCCGTCTGGCCTTTCGAAATTACCCGATCACGCCGCACGGAAAGTCGCGCACACCGCGGGAGCAACCGGTCTCTTGACCGCACAACAGGGTTTGCCGAAGCTTGAAGTTTTCCCTGCGCCTCGCCCCTTATCCGCGCAGGAAAAGTCGCTGCTGGCGTTCGCCGAGAAGTCGACGCCGGAGCAGACGAATCAGGTGGTCGAAGAGGCGAAGCATCTCGCTGATCCGATCGCCATCGCCGAGTTGAAGATCGCGCCGCTGGTGAGCAGTGAACAACAGGATTTCAACGAAAACGCGAAGAACAAGGAGAAATAAATGAAGAACAGGATGATCTGGTTGACCGTGGTCATGGCTGGATTCGCGGCCATCACGGTAAGCGCGCAGGATGCGCCGAAGAGCTCAACACCGGAAGCCACCCCGGAGCGGTACTACCGCCTGAACCTGGTTCTCGAAGAAATCAACGACGCAGGCAAGGTCACGAACACCAGAAGTTTTGTCGAAACCGTGATGACCGGTCGCGGCGGTCCCAATGGGCAGATTCGTACCGGTTCGAGGATCCCCATCCAGACCGGCGCGCACGATGGTTCGACGCAATTCCAGTACATCGATCTCGGCGTGAACTTCGACGTCCGGCAGGTGAAGGAGATCGGCGATAAGCTGGCCTTCTTCTTGTCGGCGGAAGTCAGCAGTCTTGCCGACAATAATGCGGGCGGGGCATCGGCGAATCTGCGCGGTGATCCGGTGATCCGCCAGAACAAGTGGGACTCCTCCGTCCTGATCCCGGTCGGCAAGCCGGCTGTGGTGTATTCCGCCGACGATCTGGACAGCAAAGGAAAGATGCAGGTTGAAGTGACGGCGACCCGGGTGGATTAGGCGACTATCCGCTAAACGCGCGGTATTTGCAGTACCTTGAGGCAGCGAAGCAGGGCCTTATCGCAGGTGAGTACTGTGAACTTCCGTCGCGCTGCGACTGCGGCGATAAGGATATCGACTGCACCGCACTGGACCCCATGCTCGAGGCAGAGATTGAAGGAACGTGCGGCGTCGAGGTAGTCACCCGGCAGCACCTCTTCATCCGGGAATGACGACAGAGCCTGCCGGGTTTTGAGAAATTGCGCCCTGTCACGGATACCGGATAGAACCTCCTGGCGGATGGCGCCAAGGATGGCAACGCGGCCGCCAGCGATCGCTTCGTGCAACTCGATCTCTGCGCGCTTTTGATCGCCGCTGAGCGGTGCTCCCGGCCGGCGGCGGAGAGACAGCGACCAAACACACGCGTCAACAAGGAGGCTCATTTCCGGCGGATTCGTTCGCGATCACGCTGGCGGATCATCATCGGTTCGCAGGTCGGATCGTAATCAATCGTTCCGAAGAGCTTCAGTACTTCAAGCTGTTTTCTTCGGCGAATGTATTCATCCAGAGCCGCGGTAACCGCTTCCTTCTTGGTGGCGTGCCCCCCGATACGCCGAGCCTCATTGATGAGTTTGTCGTCGAGTGCAAGATTGGTAGCCATGTTGACCTCCACGATGTGTAGCCTATCACACACGTGAATGTGTAGACTGCGCGCAAAAAAACAAAAGGCTGCGGACCGCTCCGCAGCCTTCCCGTCTTTCAAATTCAGCCTAGCTGACGAGCAGGATGCCCTCGGCAGATTTTTCTGCGCCTTCTTTCGCCACTGGGCGATAGAACAGCTGGTTGTTGTCGAGGTAAACCTCCAGAAAAGCCGGCCGTTCGGCGATGCCGCCTGCGATCAGCGCCTCCGAAAGCGGGTCTTCGACGTAGCGCTGGAGCGCGCGCCGGAGCGGACGGGCTCCGTAGCTGCGGTCGACCAGCGTCTTTTCGAGGATCCACTTCTTGGCGTCTTCGGTGACGGAGATGGTAATCGCCTTCTGCGCCAGGTTCGTATTGAGCTGCTGCACGAGCAACTCCAGAATCTGGATCAGGTCGGCATCCGTCAGCGACTGGAACAGGATGATCTCGTCGATACGGTTCAGGAACTCCGGGTTGAAGGTGCGCTTCACCTCGTTCTTTACCAGGTCCTCGATCTTCTCCATCACCATGTCTTCGCGGTCGCTCTGGAAGCCCAGCCCCTGCTTGCGCTGGAGGTGGCGAGCGCCGATATTCGACGTCATGATGATGATCGTGTTCTTGAAGTCGACCGTGTTCCCAAGCCCATCGGTGAGCTGTCCGTCTTCAAATACCTGCAGCAGGATGTTGAAGACATCGGCATGCGCCTTCTCGATTTCATCGAGCAGCACAACCGAGTACGGCGAACGCTTCACCCGCTCCGTCAGCTGGCCGCCTTCCTCGTAGCCCACGTAGCCCGGAGGCGAACCGATCAGCTTCGAAACCGAGTGCTTCTCCATGAACTCCGACATATCGAAGCGGATCAGCGACTTCTCGCTGCCGAACAGGAACTGCGCGAGGGTGCGGGCCATTTCGGTTTTGCCCACCCCCGTCGGTCCGAGGAACAGAAACGACCCAATCGGGCGAGCGGGCGATTTGAGCCCTGCCCGCGAGCGCCGAATCGCGCGTGCCAGCGCCGAGATCGATTTGTCCTGGCTGATGACGCGTTTGTGCAGCTCCTCTTCCACGCGCAGCAGCTTCTGCGTTTCTTCTTCTTTAATCGAGGTGATGGGCACGCCGGTCCAGCGGCTCACCACGTCCTCGATGTCTTCGCGGCCCACAATGCCGGCCGTTGAATCGTCCAGATGGTACTTGTCGCGCAGGGCGCGCAGATTGTCGCGTTCCTTCCGTTCTTCGTCCGAGTAGAACCGCGCCTTCTCGAACTCGTGGTTCGCGATGGCGTTCTCCATCCGATGAACGATGAACTTGATGCGCTTCTGGACCTCCGTGATCTCCTCCGGCAGTGAAGTCTGGCGCAGCTTCACCCGCGCGCCGGCTTCGTCGATCAGGTCGATCGCCTTATCCGGCAGGAAGCGGTCGGAGATGTAGCGGTTCGAGTGCGCCACCGCGAAGTTGATGGCCTCATCCGTGTAGCTCACCGCGTGGAACTTCTCGTACCGGTCCTTGATCCCGTTGATGATCTTGATCGCGTCCTCTTCGTTCGGCGGCGGCACCTTGACCGCCTGGAAGCGGCGCTCGAGCGACCGATCCTTCTCGATGGACTTACGATACTCAGCCGGCGTCGTTGCCCCAATGCACTGAATTTCGCCGCGCGACAGTGCTGGTTTCAGGATGTTCGCGGCGTCCAGCGAACCTTCCGCCGATCCCGCGCCGACCAGGGTGTGCAGCTCGTCAATAAAGATGATGGAGTTCTGATTCTCCATCAGCTCTTTCATGATGGTCTTGAGGCGCTCTTCAAACTGGCCGCGGTACTTGGTTCCGGCGACGATCAGCGACAGGTCCAGAGCCAGAACGCGCTTGTCGGCCAGGAAGCTGGGAACATCTCCGTCGGAAATGCGCTGCGCAAGCCCCTCAACGATGGCCGTCTTGCCTACGCCGGGTTCGCCGATCAGCACAGGGTTGTTCTTGGTGCGCCGGCACAGAATCTGCACGACGCGCTCCAGTTCCTGATCCCGGCCCACCAGAGGATCCAGCTGCGAGTCCATGGCGGCCTGCGTAAGATCGCGCGAAAACTCGGCCAGCAGGCTCGACTCCCGATTGCGCTGCTGCTGCGGAACCTTCTCCTGCGTCGAGCGAGCGAGTTCCTCACGCACCGCGAGCAGCTTCAGCCCGCGCTCGTGCAAAATCTCCGAGGCGAAGCACTTCTCTTCGCGCAGCAGTCCCAGCAGCAGATGTTCCGTCCCAATGTGTTTGTGCGACAGCCGCTCTGCTTCTTCCGCGGCATAGGCAAGCACGCGCTTGCATTCGTTCGAGAGCGGCAAGTCGACCGAAGTCGAAACCTTCTCTCGGATCGTAGTGTGGCCTTCAATTTGTTTGCGGATAGATTCGACGGAGGCATGCGAGCGAAGAAAGCGGTTGGTGAGTGCCTTGTCTTCGCGCAGAAGTCCCAGAAGCAGGTGCTCGGTCTCGATGTAAGGGGAGCCGAACTGGCTGGCCTCATACCTGGCGAAGAAGATGACGCGCCGCGCTTTTTCTGTATAGCGTTCGAACATGATCCCTCTTGGAGGCTCCGGCTGTCTTCCGGGATGCCAGTCGTTTGTGCCGGCACGCCCATAGGCAATCGGGACTCTTCGTTCCTGTGAACCTCAATTAGAAACCATTGAGGCTCGGAGCGCCGCCGGTTGCCGTGAATCCGGGGACAATAAACCGAGCGGCCCTGAGGCTGGAGCATTCGTCCGCATCCATCCCACTTTGCGAGAGCGCGTCGCCGATCCAGTTTCGGGGCCTTCGACGCAATTCCCGTTTCCTGCAATAACCCTGATTTCCCCCGTCCGTTGTTCCGCTGCGAAATCAGAAAGACAGCGGAGAAACTTCTTCCAGGCAGCCCTTTTCCAGCCGCATGATCCGTGAACACCGGCGGGCAAGCGCCAGGTTGTGCGTCACGATGACCGACGTGAGCCGATGCAGGCGGTGGAGCCGATTGATCAGGCTGAAGACCATCTCCGCCGTCAGGCTGTCCAGATCCCCCGTCGGCTCATCGGCCAGCAGAACCTTCGGCTCCGTGACCAGCGCCCGCGCGATTGAGACGCGTTGTTGTTCGCCGCCTGAAAGTTCTCCGGATCGATGACTCACGCGATCGCCAAGTTCCACTTCGTCCAACCACTGCTCCGCGGTTCTGAAGGCATCCGCCTTCGATTCACCCCTGGCGAGCAGGGGCATCGCAACATTTTCCAGCGCCGTAAATTCCGGCAGGAGATAGTGAAATTGCCAGACATAGCCGATCTCGCGATTGCGAAAGCCGGCAGCGTGTTTGGGGCTGAGCGATCCCAGATGAATCGAGGCGCAGTATACGTCCCCGGCCGACGGGGTATCAAGCGCGCCCAGCATGTGCAAAAGAGTGCTTTTCCCGGCGCCCGACTGCCCTACGATCGCCAGCATCTCGCCCTGCACTACATCGAACGAAAGCCCGTCGAACAGCGTCAGCCGCCCACGCCCGGTGATGTAATCCTTGCGAAGATTTTTCGCCCTGATAACGATTGGATGATCGTCGCCCGGTAAAGGACGCAGGCCCAGTTCGCTGGGGTTTGCCTCGAGCAGTTCGGTCGCGTGCGCCGTATCCATACCTACCTGTACCACTCCATCTGCCAAAAAGGAAGATGGGAGTTACTCCTTTGGACGCAATGAAGAGGAAAAGCGGTACAGGAGTACCGGAAACGGCAAGTACTGCGGGCAACATTGGCGCAAAACAGCGCATTTTGCTGAGGATAAAGCGCGTCGCCCACAGCAGCTCGCTGCACCTCCGCTCTGTCATTTTGGGGCCAGGCCGCCTTACAAAAAGCCGCGGTGACACCACCGTCCATGAGCGCAGCGCTTGCCCCCAACAGACTGCCCTCGGTCATCACGCGCAGGGAATTGCCGCGCTTTGATATCTCGTAAGCGTGCAGGAAAATCCTTCGAACTCCTCGAGCACAAGCGCCCTCACTGTGCCTCCGCTTTGGAGTCGATTCCGATTTCGAAATCTTAATCCGCTGGTCATGCCCCTGCGTAAGACATTGCCGCTGCGCTCGCCGCAAGCGACTGATCCTCCATATAATTTTAGGTGAGGGCCCATCGTACTTGACCACGGCTTACCTGAACCGCATCGCCACTGCCGTACCTGAGCACGATGTCCACCACGCCTTCATCGCCTTCGCGGAAAAGATGCTCGCCGACCCCCGGCTGCGCTCGGTTTTCCGCCGCATGGTCAAACGCGCCGATATCGCGCATCGCTATTCCTTCCTCGATCCGCAGAGAGCTTCGGGCCAGCTCTCGCCTTATGATGCGCACGAGTTTTATCGGCCCGGCAATTTTCCCAACACCGCGCCCCGTATGGAGTTGTTTGAGCAGACCGCTCCGCTGCTCATGCGTAAAGCCGTCGACCGGCTTGCGCTCAGCGACAAAGAACGCTCCGGCATTACGCACGTTTTGGTCACCTGCTGCACCGGACTCTACGCCCCCGGACTGGACTTCGAGATCGTCGACCACCTTGGCCTCTCTCCAGGCGTGGAGCGCACCATGATCGGATTCATGGGATGCTATGCCGCGATCAATGCCCTGAAGCTGGCGCGCCATATCGTTCGCTCCGATCCGAACGCACATGTTCTGATGGTCAACCTCGAGCTCTGCACCCTGCACTTTCAGGAGACGCAGGACCTCGAGCAGGTGCTCTCCTTCCTGATCTTTGCCGATGGCGCGGCGGCGAGCCTGATTACCGCTCACAGCCAGGGCCTGGCGCTGGACACCTTCAGCGCCGTGATGGTCCCCGAATCCAGGGGGCTGATTACCTGGAAGATTCGTGGCCTTGGATTCGACATGCTGCTCTCCGGACAGGTTCCCGGCGAGTTGAGCCGCGCTCTCCGCCACGGCCAGCTGATCACCGAGCGCGATGGCATCGACCTCTGGGCCGTGCATCCCGGCGGCCGCTCGATTCTGGATGCCGTGGAGAAGGCACTCGAACTGCCGCCCGATGCCCTGGCCGCGTCGCGCGAGGTCCTGGCGGCCTTCGGGAACATGTCTTCGGCGACCGTGATGTTTGTGCTCGAGCGGCTGATGCAGCAGGCGCGCCCTGGGCAGCGAGGATGTGCAATGGCGTTTGGGCCCGGTCTGATCGCGGAGACGATGCGCTTTCATGCCGTCTAGTCGGGAGGTCGACTTCAGCCGCCGGGTTTCTCCCCGTGAGTTGCCCGAGCTGATGGATGGCGACTGCACCTACGAGGATTTTCGTAGCTGCTTGCGCAGTCTGGAGCACGTTAACCGCTGGCTGCTGGGCTATCGGCCCACGCTGGCCTGGCTCAGGCAGCTTCGGCAAGGCTTCGGTGCTCCATTGCACATCGTCGATGTGGGCAGTGGCGGAGGCGACTATCTGCGGGAGATTGCTGGCTGGGCTCGGAGGCGTGGTATCGCTGTGCAGTTAACCGGAATCGACCTGAACCCTCATGCCGCGCGTGCCGCAGCCGAGGCCACACCGGAGGACCTCGGCATCACCTGGGTCATGGGCGATGCTCTGCTGTTTCGACCGCAAAAACCAATCGATATAGTCGTCACCTCGCTCATGGCCCATCACCTCGAGGATGAGGAGATCGTCGCCCTCCTGCGCTGGATGGAGGCGACTGCCCAGATGGGTTGGTTTATCAACGATCTGGAGCGCTCCGAGCGGAGCAGCCGGATGTTTGGGTGGTTGGCGCGGATAGCGGGTTGGCATCGGTTCGTCCAACACGATGGCCCGGTGTCCTTCCGCCGCGCCTTCCGGCAGCAGGATTGGGTACGCCTGCTGGCTGCGGCGGAAATCCCGCGAGCGGCCGTCACCGTCGAGCGCTGGCGGCCAGGACGTTTGTGTGTCGGGCGATGGAAGTCGGGGGTCGGTCGTGTCGCCTCTCGCTAAACTAAAAGATACGAGGTTTTGGTGCGCGTCTCCCTCCTTGCGCCCCTCATGAAGTCTAACCATCTGAGCCGCGAATAATGCCAACTTCCACACTTCCAGCGCCCAGCCCCGCCGCTTCCAGATTCAGGACGATTCTCTGGGTCTCGCTTGGACTCACCACCCTCTTTGTCTTCATTACCTCGGAACTTCTCCTCGTCACCGACTATCCGATGTACCACGCCTACCGTCTGCAGGTCATCGCCGACCGCCATCTCCTCATCCCGCATTCGCTCGCCGGCCTCCTGGCGCTTCTCATCGGCCCCCTCCAGTTCTCATCGCGATTTCGCCAGCGGCGCCTGAAATTGCATCGTGTCCTCGGCCGCATCTACGTCCTCTGCGTTTTTGTCGGCTCCTTCACCGGGATCGCTCTCGCTGCCGGCCGCCCCGGCCTCCCCGGTACCTCGATGCAGGCCGCCGCGTGGATCGTCTGCACCACCGCCGCTTTCGTCACCGCGCGTAACCGCCAAATCACCGTCCACCGCCAATGGATGGCCCGTTCCTACGCCGTCACCTTTACCTTCGTCTCCAGCCGCGTGTTCAATCTTGTTCCCGCCTATTGGAGCCACCTGGGCGACGTCTTATCCGCTGTCGGTGTGATCGCCTTTACACTCGCCTCGCTTCTGATTGTCGACCTCGGTCTCAACTGGCGCGAGCTCACCACCCGTCGTGGCTGATGGCCGCCTGAGATATCCATCGCCCGTCGTTTTGAAGCCAACATGACGATTTGTACAGAATCACTGTCGCACACCGTTCTGAAACGTCTATCCGACAGGGAATCCCTTACAAATTGAGCAAACCGGCTGTGAATCAGGAGCAATGCTTTGCAAGATGAAGTTCTCATCCTCGGTGGTGGAGTCGCAGGGTGCGCCGCCTCCATCGCGCTCGCCCGCAAGGGACGAAGTGTCACGCTGATTGAACGCGAGCCCACACCACGCCACAAAGTCTGCGGCGAATTCTTGAGCGGCGAGGCCCTTGAGGACCTTCACGCACTTGGCATCGACGTGACCTCGCTCGGCGCCAAACCCATCAACTACGTTCGCCTCGCCGCAGCACGCCGCGCCGCCCAGGCTCCGTTGCCTTTTCCCGCTGCCTCGCTTACCCGCAAAGCGCTCGACACTGCGCTCATCTCCGCAGCCATCGCCGCCGGAGTGCGAGTTTCACGTGGCCGCAGTGTCGAGGCCCTCTGCCGTACCACCAACGGCCTCTGGCAGGCTACGCTCGACGACGGCCTCACATGCGAAGCGCCAACCGCATTTCTCGCCACCGGCAAGCACGATCTCCGCGGTCACGGCCGTCCCAGGGACCCCCACCAGTGGGTCGCCTTCAAAATGTATTACCGCATGTCTCCGGAACAGACTGCGGACCTGGCCGACGCCTCCGAGCTGACGCTCTACGCGGGAGGCTACGGCGGTATCCAACCGGTGGAAGACGGCATCACGAATTTTTGCTGCGTGGTGCAACGGAAGTATTTCTCCCGTGCCGGTCTCCGCTGGGAGGGCCTGCTTGCAAAGATGCAGCAGGATTGTCCCCACCTCGCGATGCGGCTTGCCGATGCGCAGCCGTTGCTTGAAAAGCCGATCACCGTTACTCACATCCCGTACGGTTATCTCCGCCGCTCCACTCAGGACGGGCTCTACTGCATCGGCGATCAGGCAGCCGTCATCCCCTCGTTCACCGGTGACGGTATATCCATCGCCCTGCATACGGCCCGCTGCGCCGCCGCTGCTTATCTTGCCGCAGAGCCGGCCCCGCTCTTCCAGCCCAAACTGCGCTCCGCACTACGGGCCCAGATGCGCCTTGCCGAGCTCGCCGCCGATGGCCTGAACAACTCACTCGCGCGCGCTGTCTTGCCGTTTTGCCTCAGCGTCTGGCCCGGCGTGATGCGCGTTACCGCCAGACTCACACGCGTCGCCCAGCACGCCGCGCTTGCTCCACACGCACTCTCCAGCTGAAATCGATTCCAGCCCCAAAACTCCGTTCCTCAAACCCTCCAGGGGAGATGTAATGAAAGCCTTCGCAGTCTTAGCCCTCGCCGTTGTCCTGGCTCCCGCCGCGCTCGCGCAACATCAGACCTTCGCCGTCAACCCCGATGCCAGCGAGGTCAAAATCACGCTCAAAACAACCCACGAGATCGTCAACGGCACGTTTCACATTCAGTCCGGATCGGTCCATTTCGATCGCAACACTCCTGAAATGTCGGGTTCGGTGGTGGTCCTCGCTGCCAGCGGCAAAACCGGCAACGGCAGCCGCGACAAAAAGATGAACGATCAGATCCTCCAGGTCGAAAAGTACGCAACCGTCTCGTTCGAACCCAACTCCTGGTCGGGCGTCATCGCTCCATCGGGAGACTCGACCATCCAGGTAACCGGCATCTTCACCCTCCTCGGCACGCCCCACCCGATCACCATCCCCATGCAGGTCCATATCGAGGGCACAAACGCAACCGCCAAAGCTCATTTCGACGTGCCTTACATTCAATGGAGATTGAAGGATCCAAGCTTCCTGGTTTGGAAAGCGGACAAAGACGTCGCGGTCGATCTCTCGCTCACCGGCCAGCTTTCAAAATAGCGATCCGCCTTCTTCATCCGCAGGGACAGATTTCTCATTCGCCGCCAGTCGATGAGTACCCATGCTCGCAGCCGCGATGCATGCGAATCCCGCCATGACCAGGCACACGAATCCCGAGTTCCACTCATCGCCGTCATGGAGTGCGTGCGCGATGCGCGGTGCGTGCACCAGCACAACCCACGACAACAGCATGAGCGCGAGCAGCGCTGCGGAATAGCGCATCCAGACCTTCGCTGCGATCGAGAGCCCTGCTGCGACCAGAGCGCAGCCCGTCAGCCACGCAAGGAAGACGGGGAACGGAATCCAGTGCGGGATAAGCGCCGCAATCCACTTGGGCGCCTGCAGGTGCAGGCTGCCGAACACGACGAAGGCGCAGCCAAAGAGCCAGCGGCCGGCGGTGGCGAGCCTCGCCGCCAGCCTCTCCGAAACAACGGGCGGCTTCCAGTCATAACGCAAACCCGAGAACGTCCGGGCGAGCATCCACGAACCGCCGCAGCACGCAAGCAGTTCGAAGAACACGCCCCGATCCCCGATGTTATGGATCATGCCAGGAATATGCGTGGAGAATCGCAGAAACGCCGAGAGCAGAAAGACAAAGCCCAGGAAAACCGCCGCCAGCCGGGCGCAGGCCCCACTCACCACCGCCACGCCGGCGAATACCAGAATCGCGCCCGCCAGCCAGGCCCAGAGCAAATGCTCCGGCGCCCACTCCGGCACCAGCCCAAGGTCGGGAACGTGTCCGGAGTAGACGAATTGCTGAATCCCGAACGCAATCAGCGAAACGGCGATCATCAATCGCGCAAGCCACACCAGCCCCGTGTTGTCGCGATCGGCCTCGGCGTCAGCCAGCAAAAAGGGGCCGGAGCGCGGGGAGGCCTCGAAAACGCCGCGGCTCCGGCCAGGTGGATGTGCCTCCTTCTCCGGCAATGCGGATCGAGGCTGCATTCGATCTAACGTATCTTCTCTTCCGCCATCAGCTGAGCGAACTCCGGCGTCTTGCGCAACTGCGCAAATTCGGTGTCCTGCATAATGCGATTGCGATCGTCGAACCCGTCATTGAGAGCCTTGCGCAGATACTCGAGGGCACGGTCCTTGTTGCCGGCTTCGGCAAATAGCTCGGCGATGCAGTAATCCTGGCGCGCCCGGTCGCGCGCGCTGCTGTTCCCCTGGATCAACTGACCCGAATTAGGGTCGAAGACCTCCGGATCGTTGGCGAAAGCCGTCTGGTACGCTTCAAGCCCGTTCTTGTATTTGCCCCGCGCAAAGTAGGCCGTCCCCAGATTCGCCGCGATCACCGCCGAGTGCGGCATCAGCTTCAGCGCCCGCCGATACAGGTGAATCGCTTCCTTGTAATTGCCCTGAGCGAAATCGGCCGCCCCAAGATTGTTGATGGCTTCCGGATAGTTGGGGCGAATCATCAGCGCCTTCTGGTAGTCCTTGCGCGCCTCGTCGAGCGCGAAGAGGTGATGGTAGGCCATCCCGATCTTGTTCAGGGTCACAGCGTCCATCGGCGCTTGACGATAGGCTTCGATAGCCGCCATGTATTCCTGGCGCGCCATGAGCAGATCGCCTCGATCCTCCGGCGACATCGCCTGAAGCCCGGGCGCAGCGGTGCTCTGCGAAACGGACTCCCCAAAGCCAGGCTGAAAAGGCGTGAAAGCAAGCGCTGCGAGCGCCAGCGGAACAACGAGAGACAGGCGGCGGATAGTCACGAAGGAGACCCCCCTGAATCGAGTTGCCGACCAGTATGCTCCCATTCAGTGGCAGCCTGCCATAGCCACTTTGCCGAAGCTTTCCATAACCAATGCGGACCACAACAGAATCCAATAAAGACAAGCTTCACCTTGGCCAACAAAACGTGAAGGGGCACGGCTTCAGCCGTGCCATACAAGGCCCTGACGTTCTCGGGCTTCAGCCCCCGAGTACCACTGTGAAACTTCCGGCTTGTTTTGAAACGGCACGCCTTCACCGTTGCAGATGCTGAAGCTTTCCATAACCAATGCGGACCACAGCGGAGCGGCCCTTGTATCACGGCACGACTGCAGTCAAGATGATTCACTTGACTAAGGGAGTGCTGAATGGACCGGATGGCCCGGGTCTCTCGATGTTGAGACCCGGGTTACAGGCAATCGGCCAAGCAGGCATGGAGGGCGGCACGACTGCAGTCAAGATGATTCACTTGACTAAGAGAGTGCTGAATGGACTGGATGGCCCGGGTCTCGATGTTGAGACCCGGGTTACAGGCAATCGGCCAAGCAGGCATGGAGGGCTTGCAACCGCCACGCGCCCTCAACTCCCCCCGCCAGGTTCACCCCACAGCAAGCAGCAAACGCCTGCGCAGCCGGACTCTCAATCGTTTCGACCTTCTGTTCTACCCCGAAGTACCAACAGAAAACCATTCTGGAACTAGCGCTCTTGCCAGTCGCTTCCGAACACGCCACCGCCTGACACCGGAAACTTCCGGCTTATTTTGAAACGGCACGCCTTCACCGTTGCAGATGCTGAAGCTTTCCATAACCAATGCGGACCACAGCGGAGCGGCCCTTGTATCACGGCACGACTGCAGTCAAGATGATTCACTTGACTAAGAGAGTGCTGAATGGACTGGATGGCCCGGGTCTCGATGTTGAGACCCGGGTTACAGGCAATCGGCCAAGCAGGCGTGGAGGGCTTGCAACCGCCACGCCCCCTCACCTCCCCCGGCCAGGTTCACCCCACAGCAAGCAGCAAACGCCTGCGCAGCCGGACTCTCAATCGTTTCGACCTTCTGTTCTACCCCGAAGTACCAACAGAAAACCATTCTGGAACCAGCGCTCTTGCCAGTCGCTTCCGAACACGCCACCGCCTGACACCGGAAACTTCCGGCTTGCCGGTCGCACAGCAGCAACCGCCCATTTCGGGCGCCGCCTGGTGGAACAGGCATCGAATCCGAACCGAGCTCCGTCTTAGACGAAACTTCCGTAAAGTCGCCCATCCGCAACCTTCCAATCAACAAGCTTCTCGGCTTCCTCCTCGCAGCGCCTTAAATCCACCCGGTTTTAGCCGCCCAGGGCTGTTGTTCAAGCAACCCGGCCAGGTCCAAATCGTTGACCAGGGCTTTCAGAGACCACTCACATCCGCAGAATCTGCCGCAGATGGTGCACCGCCCCCGGCATCTGCTCCTCGGCAATATTCCCGAACCCGAGGATAAATCCCTGCCGCGCCGGGCTTGTGGAATAACAAATCGAAAGCGGCCACAGCCACAGCTTCTCGCTCGCCGCGCGCGTCGCCACTTCAACGTCGTTGTAGCCCTCTGGCAACGTGACCGTGAGGTGCATGCCGGCCTCGGATCCATGAATTTCGAGGGCGTCCCCGAACTCCGCGCGCAGCCGATCGACCAGCATCGTCCGGCGCAGCTTGTACAGCGACCGCATCCGCCGGATATGCCGCACAAAGTGACCGCTCTGCATGAAATCCGTGAGCACTTCCTGAAAGAGGTACGACGGAAAGATGTCCATGCAGAAACGGACAGCCGCGAACCGGTCCACCAGATCCGGAGGAATAACGATATACCCCAGCCGAAGGGACGGGCGCAGCACTTTGCTGAACGTCCCGATGTAAATCACGCGGTCGCAGGGATCGAGCCCCTGGAGCGACGGTATCGGCATGCTTTCGAAGCGGTACTCGCTGTCGTAGTCGTCTTCCACGATCCATGACGACGCCTGCCGGGACCACTCGAGCAGCTGAAACCGGCGAGACGCACTCATCGTCACCCCCAGCGCGTAGTGATGCGAGGGAGTGACGAAGGCAGCCCGTGCCCCGGGCGCGAGCCGTATGCCCTCGGCCACATCAAGCCCCTCTTCATCGACCCGAACCGCGACCGGCCGGCAGCCGGACCCCAGCAGCAGAGAGCGCACCAGTGGATAACAAGGCTCTTCAATCCACGCAGCGTCGCCTGGGTCCAGTAACACCCGCGCGGTTATATCCAGCGCCTGTTGCGAGCCGGAGACAATCATGATCTGGCCTGGATCGCAGCGCACCGATCGCGCCGTCCGCAGGTACGAGCAAACGGCATCCCGGAAAATCTGTAGCCCCAGCGGATGTAGATTGTGCGCCGTGTGGACGCGCAGTGTGCGGCTGTGGCGCGCCAGCAGCTTCGACCACAGCTCGAAAGGGAACTGATCGAGAGCCGGCTGATGGACACCGAACGCCCCCCACCCATGCCTCCACGGAACCGCCTCGTACGGGGGGAACTGCATCGACCGATGCGAAGTCTGGCGCGAGGTGTCGGAAGCTCGCGCCGGCGGCCGGGTCTTGCCGGGGTGATGCGGCAGGGAGGCGGATACGAAGGTTCCCGAGCCTACGCGGCTCTCAAAGTAGCCCTCTGCCAGCAGCTGCGCATACGCATCGAGGACCGGAAAGCGCGAAATTGCAAGCTCGGCGGCGAGTGCCCGGCTGGAGGGGACTTGCTGTCCCGCGGCCAGGTCCCCGCGCAGGACCGCGTCGCGGAATCCCGCATAAACCTGGCGATGCAGAGGCGTCGCAGCATCGCGGTCGATGGGGATGACGGGGAGTAATCCGGCCGAGACCTCGGGCATTTGCAGGATAGTAGTGGCTAGGCGTTATCCGGAGCAAGTTGTCATGGAGACATGCCACTTCCCGCCCAAAAGTGGCTAGGCGAATTGCACGAAAATCGTGCATTCGACCACTAAACTCGCCCTACTTCGTCAGCGGTTCCTTCACCGGATGGTGGCACGACGGCCACCGCGGCTCGCGCTTCTCGAGGAACGCGTTGACCCCTTCGTGGAAATCGGCGTTCGAGCGGGCGTCCACGCTGGCGCGAATCGCCGCCTCAATGTCATCGGGCAGGTGATGGTCGGAGAATTTGCCCAGCAGCCGCTTCGTGGCTTCCATCGCCGCCGGACTGTTCCGCACCATGCGCACCGCGAGGGTACGAGCTTCCCGAAGCAGATCCGGCTCCGCCACGATGCGGTTCACAAGCCCCAGCGACTCCGCTTCCGCAGCCGTGATCAGACGCCCCGTCAGGAGCAGGTCGCGGCTGGACTTCTCCCCCAGCTGTGTGCGCAGGAAAGCCGAAACGATCGCCGGCACGAAGCCGATCCGGACCTCGGTGTACCCGAACTTGGCCTCTGGAACCGCGAGCGTGAAGTCGCACAGCGTGGCTATCCCCATCCCGCCCGCGATCGCCGGACCGTTGACCGCGGCAATGCTCGGTTTCGGCAGCGCGTAAAGCGTGCTGAGGAGTTTGGCGATGCGCTCGGCGTCCGCCTGGTACTCCTCGGTTGCGGCAGCAAGCCCAGGCGCGGAGGGCATCGTCCGCAGGTGCTCGAGGTCAAGTCCGGCGCAAAACGAAGGGCCGGCCCCCGTGATGATCACCACCCGGCACGTCTGGCTCCCCGCAAAGGCCTCCAGCGCGTAAGTCAGCTCTTCCATCAACTGCGGCGTCAGCGCATTCCGCTTCTCCGGACGGTTGAGGAGGATGGTGTGTATGCCGGCTTCCGTGTGCGTGTGGAGCGTCTCGTAGTGCGTCATGGCTGCTCTCTTGCGAAATTCCGAACCTGAATCCGAACTGTCGATCCGAACCTTAGAGAATAATCCTTTCCGAAAATATGGAAAGAAACTGTGACAACGCGCACGAAACTTCGTTCCCCCGCCTCAGCTGAGCTTCAGCAGCGCCGTGAGGCGTCTCTTGGCCTCGGGCCACTCAGACGCAACCATGGAGAATCGCGCCGAGTTGCGCGGCGTATTGTCGGTCGCCAGTCGATGGGCGCGCAAAATCCCCTCAAATTTCCCCCCGATCCGTTCAATCGCCGCGCGGGAGCGCTGGTTCCGCTCATCCGTGTGCAGGCACACCCGCAGCAGTTGCCACACCTCGAACGCGTGCGTCAGCATCAGCAGCTTCGCCTCCGTGTTTGCCCCGGTGCGAATGGACGAATGCGCCAGCCACGTGTAGCCGATCTCGCAGACATCGGCATCGAGGACACGGTGGCGTTCGTGCCGTGGCGGCCACGGCCAGCGCTCCATATCGAAGAATCGCGTCGAGCCGATCACCACGCCATCCGTCTGACGCACTGTCGCAAAGGGCACCGCGGTGCCGGCATCGCGCCAGCCAAGCGCAGTGGCGACATATTGCGTCGTCTCCTCCAGACCGCGCGGAACCGCGCTCCACCGGTAAAGCGTCGGATCCCCCGATGCCGCCGCGACCAGCCCGTTAATGTGGCGATACTCGAGCGGCTCCAGGCGAATGTGTTGGCCGGAGAGGGTCGGGATTTCCGAGCTCATGGTGTTTTTCCTTTGGCGTGATTGCTGGCCGTATGTGGCGCAGCATCTCCGTACAGGATCCCACGGCCATGCGTTCCAACGTACACGCGTCCGTAGATGCGCGGATCGCCGGCGACCTGCAGGATCAGTCCCCACTGATGCTGATCGTCGTTGATCCGCACCCACGACCGGCCTTCATCGATCGATCGGAAGACGCCGGATTGCCCCGCACCGGATTGGCCAACCATGCTTCCGGCGAGATAGAGCGCCGGATAGTTGCCTCCCGGAGCCGCCTTGCCGAACCCAAAGGCGTGGATTTCCGTGACGCCGGGCAGGCGGGCGAAGATAAACGTATTCGCACTTGCTGCGGACGCGCGGTAGAGACCGTCAAACGCGGCAATCCAAAGATCGCCCGTGCGCCCAGGCGCGGCGTAGAGGCGATCCTGGCCTCCCCGAATATCGCCGCGAGGCGCGGTCGAGGCAGGCGGCGCGTTCTGAAGGATCAGAGGCTGGGCCGTGAACGTTGCCGCTGCGTCCGTGCTGCGGTAAAGCGTGCCGCTCTCGAGTGACACCGCATAGAAGGCCCGCGAATCCTGCGGGTCCGCGATCACCCGCAGGCCACTGCGCAGCCCCTGAGCCGATTTCCATGTCGCACCCTGATCGCGCGTGACCCAGCTCGACTCACGCTCCGGCGTCCACACCCATGTGCCGCCATCAGCGGAAACAGCGATGGACCCGGCCTGGCTGCCGAGGTTCGGATGCGAGGCCGTCGGCTTCCATGTGCGGCCCGCATCGACCGAGTAGCTGATGTTCTCCCCCACCTTGTGTTCCGCGCTCACCCCCACGCGGACAACAACATTCGGCCGAAGCGCCCCGGAAGCGACGCCCGTCGTGTTGCCGAAACGCGGTGGCGTCGAAGAACCCTCCGGTGCTGGCCGATCGAGATCCCAGTGAACAAACCCGCCGTAGTCCCCGATCGCGCTGATCAGGTGCGCCCCGTCCGTCGGGCTGTCGAGCTCCAGCGCCACGGTCTCCTCGATCCCCGTCGCCAGAATGCTCCAGTGCGTCGGTTGGCCGTGATCGAAGGCAGTCAGGTCGAAAGTCTCCCACCCACCGTAGCCCGTGGTGAAGACGGCATGATCGGGGTTGGCGGGATCGATTTCAATATCGAACAGCCAGTGGATCGGCGTTGGCTGAACGTAGGGCGCAAGCGAATAATCGAAGATTCCGCTGTTCCCCCCGCCGAAGATCGGCTTCCAGGTTGCACCCGCGTCCGTGGACCGAAAGATCGTCTCCCCGCCGTCCGAGCCAGGACGGCCGAAGGTGCTCGCGATCACGCTCTGCGGATGATGCGCGTCGACCGACACCGCCGCGTAGCCAAACTCCGATTTGCCCGCCACCGGATGCTCCGGCGTGACGTCGGTCCATCCGCCGGTTTGGGTGTTGAGCTTCCACACCGCGCCGTTCGTCATCCGCGAGGGCCCCGGCGCAGTGCCGTACGCAATGTAGAGCGATCCATCGGAGGAAAGAGCAGCGCGCGTTGGACGGTACTGCGTCGGTGCGCCGGCAACGGCTTTCCACGTAGCTCCACCGTTCGTCGAGACAAACAGATTCGGCCGGTTCATCAGCGAGACGCCAACATACAGCGTCTCCGTCCCCGCGGAACGATGGCTTGCGATACCCGGCGACCGCACGAACTGCACGAAGACAATGCCGTCCCCCTTCACCGCCATGCGCTGCCCATGCTGTTCGGAGCTCCCATGTTGTTCGGCGCTCTTGTCCGGAAGATTCGGAATATTCGCCGGCGCAGGCGGCGCGGCTTCCGCGATCTTCGGGAAACTCGCTTCGCGCGTCCAGCTCACGCCACGATCGCGCGATCGCCATAGCCCATCGTGGCGCGTGCCCAGGTAAAGAATCCGCCCGTCCTGCGGATCGACGGCCAGCCGTTCGCCGTTGCCGCGTCCGTCTTCGTTGCCGCCGAACTTGATGGGCACGTTGGTGCGCTGGAACGTCTTCCCGCGATCGCCCGAGCGAAGGATCGCGCCGTCTGGGCTGCCTGGACTGGTATAGGTGCCGCACGCGAGATACACCCGGTTCGGATCGGAGGGATCGACGGCGAGCGACTCGACCCCCATCAGGTTCAGGTCCCTGTAAGGCAACCAGTCGAGCAGCGGTTGCCAGCGATGCGCCGTGCTCTCCCAGCGGTACGCCCCGCCAATGTCCGTGCGCGCGTAGCGGAGGTCCGGCGCTGTGGGGTGAAAGACGACTCCGTCGACGAAGCCGCCGCCCACGATCTGCACATTCTTCCAGCCGTAATGTTCCTGCGCAATCTGTTGCGCGGGCGCGGCCACAGCACACAGCAGGAGCACAACAACAGGGAGTCGGAAGAACTTCAAGAGCGCCGCAATCCTTTGCCTTGAGATTTGGCATTAGTTTATTGCAGCGGGCCCGGGCTGGTGTTTGGCCCTGGACCTCCGCGGCGCGCAGCTTTGTTCCCGAACCTTCAGACCATCCCTGGCGACGTTGAGCTGCTTTCGGAAAACAGGCAGAGCCATGAGGAGTCTAGGCACAGCCACCGCTGCGTGCTGAACCAGCTCGTCGGCAGCTCCGGAATGTGCAGCAAGCCGTGGCCGCGATCGCAGAAAAGTTCCGTGCCATTCCACGAGAGAAAATTGCAGGAAGCCTGGCCCACGCGAGCAGGGTTCGACAGCAGCCGCAGGCATTCCGGACAGCGCCGCCGCTGATCCTGAAGAACCCAGCGAAAGCCGAAGAGCAGGGCAGGGAATGCGGCCATCACCTGGATCGTCAACGCGATCGATGGCGCAAGCGAAGGTCCCCAGGCCAACGCGATCGAGGCCGGATAAACAATCGCCAGCACCAGCACGAATTTAATCCCGAGAAAATACCATCGCCGGGCGCGAACCGCCAGAGCCAGCCCATCGCGACGGCCGTGATGGCTTGGATAGTCTCCTAAGGGCAGGGCCGTGGTTGCTGGCAATGCGAGGCACGCCAGCAGCAGTGCAAAAAGGAAATTGGAAGTTGCCTGCCACGCCAGCCAGCCCACCGAGATGCATTCGAACGAGTGTGTCACCCCGTCCCGAGTCTCAACCATGACCCGGATCCCGCCGCGAGGCGCAGGAAATGCCGCACTGCGAATCCGCGCGAATGCAAAACCTTTTGCGTGCCGCGGCAGTCGCTCCAGGGCATGCTGGTCAAGAAGCCATGCGTCCATCCGGCCAGGCAAACGCCCGTCGTCGGGGATGACAGCGGCGATGCGAACGGGCTGCCCATCGATGCTGGCCACCCGCCCAATGATCCCTGGATCGCTCTGAAACCGCGTCCGCCACGCTTTGCGCGTGAGGACGAGACCAGGTCCGGACCCCGGCGGCGAAGGAACTCCGCGAAGCGGGATGCCGAGCACCCGGAACAGATTGCTGCTCGCGATGCCCGTGGACAGCCGCGCTGTCCGCTGGTGCCCCAGCTCCACATTTTTGACCGCCGGCCGATACCAGGCGAGATCGGAAAAGAGATGATCCGTATCCGTCTGCCATTCCAGATAATCCTCGACCGGAATGCTTGGGGCCTGGGCTCCCGCATAACCCTCACTCGACAGCGTAACCAGGTCGTTGGCGCGAAAGGTATGGATCGGCAGTAGCGCCTGGCGCGCCCCCGGCATCCAGAGGCAAAGGATCGACGCCACCGCCGCGAATCCCGCAAGGATCAGGCCGCGGCGGATCGGCGATGCGCGCTGAAATAAAGCTTCGCCGCGCAGATGGTTGCAGCGAATCCAGAAAGCATCGTGGAACGCGCCCAGGCTGAACGCGACAGGACCGGTCGTCTGCATCCAGCCATCCGCGGCACATGGCCGCGCGCTGCAGGCGTAGTGAAGCTCAGCGAACCATTCGGCGCTCCAGCTACCGCGATCCGCTCGCGGGACCAGCAGCGATGCCGCCCTCAGGTTGATCCGCGCCAGCAGAACGGAATCGACGCGCAAGCTCCTCACGCCCGTTGCTCCCTCAGCGCGGACTCCCGCAACGGAATCATTCTTTCCAGCAGCGGATAGCGCTTGTAGGCCGCTTCAAGCGTGGCCTTGCCGGTGCGCGTGAGACGGTAGTATTTGCGCGCCGGCCGTTGACCGGCATCGGCGATCGCCTGCGCTTCCCACTTCGAAAGAATGAGGCCGTCGCGTTCCAGTCGGCGCATCGCCGGGTAGACGGTGCCGCTCGGCAGGCCCGTCATCTGCATCACGCTGAAGCCGTAGATGTGGCCCGCGTGGATCGCCTGGAGGATCATGGCGGCGGTATGCGAGAGCTTCGCGTCAACCGGCATACGCCGAATTGTACCCTATGTAGCATTCTGTTGACGTGCCTAAAAGAAGTATGCTACATAGGGTCATGCTGGAGCTCCAACACCTGTCGAGAAGCTATCGCGGCATCCCCGCCATCTCCGACGTGAATTTCGCCGTCCGCCCCGGAGAGATTGTCGGTTTTCTCGGGCCCAATGGTGCAGGCAAGTCCACGACCGTGAAAATCATCACCGCCTTGCTCCGGCCGAACGACGGCCGCGTTCTCTTCGACGGCAAGGATATCCATTCCGACCTGCTCACCTGGCGCGCGACCTTCGGCTACATTCCTGAGGAAGCCCACCTTTACACCTGGATGTCCGCCATGGAGTACTTGCAGCTGGTGGGCAGGCTGCGCGGGATGCGCGAGCGGCTGATTGAGGAAAAGGCCAATGCCATGCTCGCGCTGCTCGGGCTCGAATCCTGGCGTCACTCGCCGATGACGGTCTACTCCAAAGGCATGCGCCAGCGTGTGCTCATGGCTGCGGCGCTGATGCACGATCCGCGCATGCTGATCTTCGACGAGCCGCTGTCGGGGCTCGATGTACTGTCCTCGCGCCTGTTCCGCGATCTCCTCCACGAACTCGCCGCCGCCGGCAAGGCTGTGCTGTACATCTCGCACGTGCTCGAAATCGTTGAGCAGATTTGCAATCGCGTCATTGTCATTGCCCAGGGAAAAATCGTCGCCGACGCGGCGCCGTCGGAGCTGACCCGCCTGATGGAGCTGCCGAGCCTCGAAAAGGTCTTCGCCCAGCTGGTCCGCCAGCAGGACACGCAGGCCGCCGCCCGCGAGATGGTCGAGGTGATGAGCATTGGCTAGTTCCCCGAAGCCGCTGCGCGACACGGTGCTCTCGCTGGACATCCTGGCGCGCAGACCTGCTGTCGCGGCGAAAGAGCCCACGCAGTTCAGCGTGCTCGTGCGGCATTTTCTCGAGCGCTTCTTCACGAATGAGCTGGCGTCCGCGGACGGCGACGCGAAAACGCGCCTCGTCCAGGTGGCCTGCGCCATGGGCATACCCGGACTGGTGCTGGCCTTGTATCTCTATACCCCCTATCACCTCCCTCACGGACGGATCGGGAAGTACTGGGGCCCGCGGCCATACTGGGCGCAGGCAGGCGACCACTACTTCTACGTGCTCTATTCGATCGTCGCGATGGGGCTCGTCACGATCTTCGAATGGGACTTGCTCTTCCCGGACCTGCTCGACGTCTTTGTCCTGTCGCCCTTGCCCGTCAGGAGCAGTCGGATGTTCGCTGCGCGCGTGACGGCCATCTTCATTCTGATGGGCGCGGCGCTGTTCGACTCAGGTTTTCTTGCAGCCCTTGTCCTGCCTGCGGCTATGGACCCGCCGCATCTGTGGCGGTTCTGGGCCGCGCATCTCACCGCAGTCGGCGCGAGCGGCGTCTTTGGGGCTGCGCTGTTCCTCGCCATCGAGGGCATTCTTCTGGGAGTACTGGGCGATCGCCTGTTCCGGAAGATCGCGCTCTGGCTTCAGGGGCTCTTCGTGCTCGCGTTGCTCACGCTGTTGTTCCTGTATCCGGCCATGGACGGAGCCCTCGGTGGAGTGCTCGACCTGAGAAATCGCCTGGCGATGTGCGTGCCGCCCTTCTGGTTTTTGGGAATCTATCAGCGCATGTTGGATGGGCCGTCGACATTACCCGTCTTCCTCCATCTCGCGCGGATCGGATGGACAGCGACAGGCATTGTGGTGGTGCTGGCCGTGGTCTCGTATCCGCTGGCCTGGTGGCGCAAAACGCGCGGGCTGGTGGAGGGCGGCGTCCGCCGCGAGAGTCGCGGCCAAACCATGGGCGCGATCGCCCGCCTTTTGGAGGCAACCCTGGCGCGGACGCCGAATTGCCGCGCCATCTGGCAATTCATCGGACAGAATCTGCTGCGCGTGCCGCGCTATCGCATGGTGCTGGTTATGTACGGGGGCATGGGCGCGGCTTTAGTGCTGGCGACTGTTACAAGAATGAACGTCGTGCATGGAAAGGTCGGGCTGGTTTTCTCGCCGGACGGCTTGCGGGCCACCGTGCCGATTGTCGCGTTCTGGACTGTGTCGGGCTTGCGCAGCACGTTTCTCGCGCCGGCGGATCAGCGCGGGCGTTGGATCTTTCGCGTCATCGTCGGCAAAGCGGGCTTAGGGGAAATAGGCGCGGCCCGGCGTTGGGTCTTCCTTTGCAGCGCCCTGCTCAGCCTGATCGCCGCGGTGTGTGCGTCGTGCTTCGGCGGCCGTGCGGCGCACGATTGGCGCTTCGCTTCCGGGCAGGCGCTGGTTGCCCTTGCCCTGAGTCTCCTTCTGACCGATGTCTTCTTTCTGAACGTGAAGACCATTCCGTTTACCGGTGCGCCTCCAGACGCAGCCACCAACTTCGTCCTTCTGCTGATTCCTTACCTCGGATTCTTTCCGGCAATCGTCATGTTCACGGTTGGCCTCGAGCCGGTGATCGAGGCCAGCGCCGCACATCTTGCGATCGCGGCGGGACTCGCCGCCGCAGCCCATCTGGGTTTGCGGGCGATGCATCGGCGACGCATGGCCGAATATGAGGAGCTCATCGAGCCCGGCGAGGACGAAGATGAGTTTCCGATGCGGCTGGGTTTGCGGTACTAAGCTGCCGCCTCGTCGCGATCAGGGCTTGGGCGCGGGCTGATTCGAAGGCCGCAGCGCGTCCAGCATCAGCAGGATGCCGCCGGCGACGATGGCGGAGTCCGCGACGTTGAAGTCCGGCCAGTGGTAGTGGACGATGTGGACCTCGAGGAAATCCGTCACCATCCCAAAGCGGATGCGGTCCCATACATTGCCGATCGTGCCGCCGAGGATCAGGGCCAGAGCGACCATGGTGGGCGTGAGACGGCGGCCGTAGCGAAGGATGACGAAGAGGATAATTCCCCCCGCGATCAGCGAGAAGGCCGTCAGGATCCAGTGGGTCAGGGAGGGCCGCGGCGAATCCACGAACATCGAGAACGCCGCGCCCGGATTCCGTACATGCGTGATGCGGAAGATATGGCGGATGACGACGATCGCATCGCCCTCCTCAATATGGGTGACCACCCAGTGCTTGCTGAGCCGGTCGAAAAGGACGATGAACGCGGAGATGGCGAGAAGCCAGAGCCGCCGGTCGGGTCGCACGGTTGGGAATGCGGTGTTGCCTGCTTTGCTCGTCTTGCTGGTCACTGCCCGGCCTCACCGTAACCCATCTGCCTGAGAGCATCGGCGCACCGTCCACAAACGTTCGGCCATGGCCCGAATTGCCGGACGGCCTGGGGTGAATCGTCGGCGTAGTAGTTCCAGCAGCGGTCGCACTTGTGGCCTTCGGCTGGTTCGACCAGGGGATTAATAAGCTTTTCGTTTAGCAGGCTGTAATTCTCGACCGGTATGGCACCGGCTCGAAGACCAGCCTTATCGTCAATTTCTACCTTGGATACGTTCAGCAGTTCTTTTAGGCTGCCTTCGTATTTCTTCAGAAGCCGCCAAGCTTCGCCCGCTGGTTGAGCCTCGATCCGGACTTTTGAGTCAAGTGCCTTTCCAATTTTCCCGGCTTTACGTTGAGCCTCGAGCGCGACCATCACCTCGTCTCGTAGCAGTAGTAAGTTTTTCCAATCCGCCAGCAACGGTTCGTCTCTGTCCCCCAACTCCTCCGCCCTCGGAAACAACGCCAGATGTACGCTCTCCGGTCTGCCCGCCACCGCCGGCAGATACTGCCACACCTCATCCGCCGTGAAGGTCAAAATCGGCGCGACCAGCCGGACCAACGCCTCCGTGATTCTCCACAGCACCGTCTGCGCCGACCTCCGCTCGACCCCCTTCGGCGCAAACGTGTACAGCCGGTCCTTCAGCACATCCAGATAAAACGCGCTCAGCTCGACGATGCAGAACTCGTTCACGGCGTGATACACGCGGTGGAACTGGAAGTCTCCATACCACCCACCTTTGCCATCCACTCCGCAGACCTTCTCGACCAGCTCACGGCAGCGCGCCAGCATATAACGATCCAGCGGCAACAGCTCATCGTCGGGAACCGCATCCCGCGCCGGATCGAACCCAGCCAGATTCCCCAGCAGAAACCGAAACGTATTCCGCAGCTTCCTGTAATTTTCCGCAAGCCGCTGCATGATCGGCTCGCTCGACACCACGTCTTCGCGGAAGTCGACGCTCGCCACCCACAAACGCACAATCTCCGCCCCCAGGCGGTCGGCAATATCGACAGGATCCACTCCGTTGCCGAGCGACTTCGACATCGCGCGCCCCTGCTCGTCCAGCGTCCATCCCGCCGTCCCCACCATCCGAAACGGCGTCTCGTGTTGCGCGCCAACGCCCACCGAAGTGAGCAGGGAAGTGTGGAACCACCCGCGATACTGGTCCCCGCCCTCAAAATAAAGATCGGCTGGCGGAGCGAGCCCAGGCTCCTCTTCGAGCACCGCGTGCCAGCTCGCGCCCGAGTCGAACCACACGTCGAGGATGTCCGTCTCCCGCCGGAACCGCGTCCCTCCGCACTTCGCACAGTGCGCGCCCTCCGGCAGCAGCGTATCGGCGCCCGGCGTGTGCCACGCTTCGATGCCTTCCTTCTGGAACAGTTCGACGATGCGCCGATTCAGTGCGGCATCCTCGTAGGGCGTGTTGCAGCTCTCGCAGAGGAACACCGCGATGGGCACACCCCAGATTCGCTGCCTCGAGATGCACCAATCCGGCCGTGTCGCAATCATGTTGGAGATGCGTTCTTCGCCCCACGCCGGGTCCCACCTCACGCTGTTTTTGATTTCGTCGAGAGCCCGCTGCCGAAAATTCACCTTTGACCCATCGTTCAGCGTCATCTCATGGTCGATAGCGATGAACCACTGCTCCGTCGCGCGGAAGATCACCGGGTTGTGGCAGCGCCAGCAGTGCGGATAGCTGTGAAAGATATCGGCGCGCCCCAGCAGCGCACCGCGCGCAGCCACCAGATCGATGATCGGCTGGTTCGCCTGGAAGACCGTCTTGCCGTCGTATTCCGGCAGGCCGTCGCGGATGCGCCCCGCATTATCGACGTGGCAGGTCTGGTCGAGTCCATAGCGCGTCCCGGTGTTGAAATCATCCGCCCCGTGCGCAGGAGCGGTGTGTACCGCACCCGTCCCCTGATCCGCAGTCACGTAATCGGCCAGCACGCCGAGAATCTGGCGATCCAGAAACGGATGCTGAAACGTCGTCCGCTCCAGCGCCGCGCCCTTAAAGGTAGCGATGGGAACAGCCGATTCCAGATTGCACGCCTCGCGGACTTGCGTCGCCAGAGCCTGCGCCACGATGTAAACCTGACCGCCCTGCTCGAGCGCGACGTACTCAAAGTCCGGGTGGAACGCGACCGCAAGCGAAGCTGGCAGCGTCCACGGCGTTGTCGTCCAGATAATCGTGGCGACCTTTTTGCCGGCAAGCGCAGGATGGATCGCCGCCGGGTCGCTGGTCAGCGAATAGCGCACATAAATGCTGGGGCTCGAATGCTGCTCGTACTCGATCTCCGCATCGGCCAGCGCGGTGCGGTCGTGGATGCACCAGTAAACCGGCTTCAGCCCACGATAGACAAAGCCAGCCTCCAGGAATCGATAAAACGTCTCCAGGATGCGCGCCTCGTAAGGCCGCGACATCGTGCTGTACGGATCGTCCCAGCGGCCAAAGACCCCCAGCCGCACAAACTGGCTCGTCTGCAGATCGACATACTTCTGCGCGTACTCCCGGCAGTGGCGCAGAAACTCCCCAGCCGGCATCTCCAGCTTCTTGCGTCCGAGCTTTTCGTCGACCTTGATCTCGATCGGCAGGCCATGACAATCGAATCCCGGAACATACGGGGAATCGAACCCTGCCATCGTCTTCGACTTCACGATGAAGTCCTTCAGGCCTTTGTTGAGCGCGTGGCCGAGGTGGAGCGGTCCGTTCGCGTACGGCGGACCATCGTGAAGAATCCAGCGTGCCGCACCGCTTCGAACTTCGCGAATTTTGTCATAGAGCCGCGATTCCTGCCACGCGCGCAGCCGCGCCGGCTCATTCTGGGGCAGGTTCGCCTTCATGGGAAATTCGGTGCGAGGCAGCGAAAGGGTATCTTTCAGTGCAACAGCCTCGTTCACCGCTTTGGGATCGCCGGACGGCGGCGCAGACGACATCGTTTCTCCAACTTGCAGGTCGCTGTGAATAAAACTTCATTGTATCCGCATGCTCCGCAGTAACTTCCTGCGGTGCGCTGCGTCTATCCGTGAAGGGAACAGTGCAGGTAATTTTTCGGGGCTATGCCGCATCTCAGCAAAGGCAGCAACGCCCTGGACAAGACAGCGAGGGCGGCTGTCATTGATAATCAGGAGAAGCCGGGTCCTAAAACCCCCGGCGAGCTAAGCATGGGGAATTCGGTTTTGACCTCTCCGCACCTGGTACCGGACACAACTCGGGTTAGAGAACCTGATCTGCCTGCTCTGCATTTTGGGGGGCTCGATGCGATCGTGGAGGAGCCCATCTGGAAGACGCTGTACACCAGCGTCGTCGACGTGCTCTTTCCCAGGAAGCTGCCGCCTCTCAAGCTAAGCTCCACCCCCATCGCCGTCCGCGATCCTATGGCTGTGAAGCGGAGTCCGGCATCGAGCGCCGTTTCCTTCGTCACCCACGCGGTCATCATCGGTCTCATCCTGCTCTTCACCCTGGCGCAATGGCGCGAGCGGGCGGTGCAGAAAAAACTCGCGGTCACTCCCGTCGATGTCACTCCGTTCATCCCGGCTGCCCCCATGAAGCAGACCATGGGCGGCGGTGGTGGCGGCGGCAATCATGAGATTGTCGAAGCGTCGAAGGGCAAGCTGCCCAAAATGGTCAAGCAGCCCCTGGCGCCTCCCCAAATTCTGAAACTCGATCATCCCAAGCTGGCTGTCACGCCGGCCGTGATGATGCCCCAGCCCATCAAGCTTCCTGACAATCCGAATATGCCGAATATCGGCATTCCGCAATCGCCCCAGATCGCACTGGCCTCACAAGGTGGCGGATCGGGCTCCGGATTTGGCAGCGGCTCCGGTGGCGGCATCGGTTCCGGTAACGGCAACGGTATTGGACCCGGAACAGGCGGCGGCTACGGCGGCGGCCTCATGCATCCGGGCGGCGGTGTTTCGAACCCGGTGCTGGTCTACGCCCCGGATCCGGAGTTTTCCGACGAGGCGCGCCGCGCCAAGTATCAGGGCGTTTGCGTCGTAGGCTTGATCGTGGACTCGCAGGGCAATCCCCAGCGCGTGCGCGTGGTGCGGCCCCTCGGCATGGGCCTCGACGAGAAGGCCCTCGAAGCCGTGCGCCAGTACAAGTTCAAGCCCGCGATCTTCCAGGGCAAACCCGTGCCCGTCGAGATCAACATCGAGGTCAACTTCCGGATCTATTGATCTTCAATTCCGGAGTAGATAAGACCTTCGCAGCTGAAACCGGCGCGAAGGTCTTTTTGCGTTTGGACGCCGGGTCCCCATTGAAGCCCTCTTTTGGCTTGAGTACAAATGCCGGGTGCCCCATTCAAGCCCTCTTTTGGCTTGAGTGGGACAGTACAACTGCCGGCCCATGCAAGCCCTCTTTTGGCCTCCGCTCCCCCAGCGGGTGCCCCATTCAAGCCCTCTTTCGGCTTGAGTGGGACATGCAACTGGCCGGTGCCCCATTAAAACCCTCTCTTGGCTTGAGTGGGACAGTACAACTGGCTGGCTGGCTGGGTGCCCCATTCAAGCCCCCTTTTAACTTGAGCCGCCCCCCAGCCAGGTTCACCCCAGAGCAAGAAGCAAACGCTTCTGCCCTCCGAAGGGCAACGGCCTCGACGCTGCCCGCCGCACCAAAGTACCGCCGGGGCCCAAAAAAGTTCGCACTTCACAGTCAAACACCAGGCTGGCTGGCTTCGGAGCCTCGCCCGAGCCAGCAAAGCGGCATCGCCCGGTTCTCGCCCTTGAGACTAGGGGACCACAAACATCACCTTGCAAAAGCCACGAAAGCAACTGGCCGGGGTGCCCCATGCAAGCCCTCTTTGGCTTGAGTGGGACAGTACAACTGGCCGGGTGCCCCATGCAAGCCCTCTTTAGCTTGAGTGGGACAGTACAACTGCCGGCCCATGCAAGCCTTCTTTTGGCCTCCAGCCTCCAACGCCGCATCCTCTCCGACGGAGTCAACGACATCCCGAGGCAACAACATGTTGTTGCCCATCCCGAGGGATCACCCACTCAAAACCTGAAACCCTTTCAACCTGGTCCCCAGGCCAGCGAAAACGGAAACCCGCCGGGCGTATTCTGCGTATGCAGTTCATGAAGGAGAAACGCGCATGACCCCCCAGGAAGCACAGATGCTCCAGGACCTGGTCCGTAAAGTGGAAGGAACGCAGCTCACCGAGAAGGATCCCGATGCCGAGGCCCTCTTAAACGACGGCCTGGCGCGCGATCCCGATGCCCTTTATAAGCTTGCGCAGACGGTGCTCATCCAAAACATCGCCCTCGACCAGGCCCACGCGCAGATGCAGCAGATGCACCAGGCCCAGCAACAGTTGGCGCCGCCGCAGCCCGGACGGGCCACGAGCTTTCTCGGCGGTCTGCTCCACCGCAATCCTCCGCAGTACCCTCCGCCACCAGCGCCTCCGCAATACCAGGTCGCGCCGCCGAACTATGCCGGCAACTATCCTCCTCCGCCGCCCGGTTATGGACCAGGCTATGGACCAGGGACGGCTCCAGGCTACGCGAGTGCTCCCGGAGGCGGCTTTCTGCGCTCCGCCGCCTCCACCGCAGCCGGCGTCGCCGGCGGCATGCTCGCGCTCCAGGGAATTGAGTCCCTGCTGCATGGCGGCATGGGCGGAGGTTTCGGCGGCTTCGGCGGAGGCCCGCAGGAGACCGTGATCAACAACTACTACGACGACCCCTCCCAGCAGGACGGAAACTTCGGCGGTCCCGACGAGCAGCCGCAGGGACCCTACGACGCGTCATCGAACATCGGCGGTCCCGATGAACAGCCGCAGGGCCCCTACGACGACAGCGGCGGCGGCGACCCCGGCTCCGACCCTGGCGGCGATGCCCAGGGCTATCTGGACGACTCCGGTGGAGGCGACTTCGGCGGCGATTCCGGCGGTGGCGACTTCGGCCAGTGAGCTTGTGGCCTGTCGCAACGATTGAATGACGGCCGCCCCACGTCTCGAACTTGAGACGTGGGTGGGGTGGCCCATTCAAGCCCTCTTTTGGCTTGAGTGGGGGATCCTGCGCTCGCCAATGCTCTCAAATCCCTGGAGCAGGAAATTTCGCGGCGGCTGATGGGCAACGCCGAGCACTTCTGGCAGAAGCGCTACTACGACTTCAACGTACGGAATCATCGGCATTCGTTAAGAAGCGGCGCTCCATTCATCGCAATCCCGTGAATAGGGATTCTGCGAGCGTGCAGAAGACTGGGAGTGGAGCAGTTTTCTCCACGACACCACCGGAGTCACGGGACGCGTGGAAATCGAATCGGAGTGGACAGTCAAGGAGCGAGAACGAGCAGCGGGAACACAGCCCGTCCATCGATCGTACTGCCCTCTCAAGCCAAAACCTGCGCCCGTTTGATAAGGATCTCGCGCACACGGATCTCCGGCGCCGCTCACCCCGGAGACCCCGGGTGGCTCAAGGGGAACGGGATGAGACAGGGCTTGAATGCGCCACGGTACCGGAAACGTCCTAAATTTCGCTCCTCGAAAGAGATTCTGAGAACGCCCTTACCTCCCCCACGGGCCTTTGCCGTCTGGCTGCCCCGGAGGCCGGCCTGAGCCGCAACCCCCCCGCCGCTTCCCCCAGCCAGGTTCACCCCATAGCAAGAAGCAAACGCTTCTGTCCTCCGAAGGGCAACAGGACTCGACGCTGGTTGCGGCACAGAAGTACCGCCCGGCCCCAAAACAGTCCACTCTTCCCGGTCAAACCTCACGGCTGGCTGGCCCGGCTCTCGCCGTTGAGACCCGGGATCCACAAACATCACCTTGCCAAGCGACGAAAATAGGTACGAAAGCGACACGCCAAAGTGTGTCGTTACCTCCGTTTCTACGTCCCCGCGATCCTGCTTGCATTGGCCGTCCTGGGTCCGCACACTGGAGTTGAACCCTGAACCAGGAAGGACCCGCGCGACGGGCCCTTTTTCATTGCAGGCTTCCCGATGTCCTTCGTTTGTCGGAGAACGGGGTCGCGAATACGAGGGATCATTGCAGCGTTGACCCTATCGCCAACATCCGGAAGGGTGGCCGATCGCCCCTGGTCATTTCGAAGCTACGTCGCCGTTCCCAGCGCTTCGACAACGGCGTCGTGAAACGCAGGCCGGACCTGGCGAATGGCATTGTTCGAGCGGTCCGGCCAGGTGCGGTTGGTCAGCAGCACCACAGCCAGTTCCTGATCGGGATCGATCCACAGCGAGCAGCCCGAATACCCCAGGTGTCCGATGGAGCGCGGCCCGAAAAAGCGCCCGGACGACGATCCTTCCGTTGGCACATCCCAGCCGAGGGCCCGCGACTTGCCGTCCGGCGTCTCGTGCCGCGTCGCGAACAGTTCCACCGTGGAGGGCTCGAACAGCGTTTCTCCGTCTGCGGTTCGCCCATGTTCCAGGATGCACTCGGCGAAGCGCAGAAGGTCCTCAACGCTGGAGAAGACACCTGCGTGACCGGAGGCACGGCCGAGCACGTAGCAATTCTCGTCCTGCACCTCGCCCTGGAGGACGCGGTGGCGAAACGTCCGATCGTCCTCTGTCGGCGGGATGGACGAACGGGCCTCGCGCGATGGGCAGAAGCCCGTCGTCGCCAGACCGAGCGGAGCGAAGATCGCGCGCTGGCAGAACAAATGCAGCGGCTCACCGCTGAGAAGCTCGATGATCTTTCCCGCCAGGATGAACCCAAAGTCTGAATACTCCGTGCGTGCACCGGGTTTCGCTTCGAGCGGCAGCCGCAGAATCGCCCGCAGCAGCGCGTTCGGCGTCGTGTGCTCCCGAAACAGCGGGGCGTAGGCCGTCAGCCCGGACGTGTGCGCGAGCAGCATACGCACGGTGACGTTTTGCTTGCCGCTCCCCGGCTCCATCCCAATGACGAAGCCGGGCAGCAGGTCCCCGACCCGTGTCTCCAGATCGAGCTGCCCGCGATAGACGAGCAACATGGCGGCTGCTGTCGTCGCGACGACCTTGCTGACGCTGGCGATATCGAAGACCGTATCCGGCGTGACGAGCGGCGCATTCGCCTCATAGGTAAAGCGTCCGGCGGCCTCACGGGTGGCAACGCGGCCGCGATGCAAAACACCCCAGGCCGCTCCGGGAAAAGCGCGATCCGCAATCGCCCGGTCCAGCACGAGGCGCACCGGGGCGAAGCGCGCTGCTGCACTTGCGTCGGAGGGCCCAACCGTCTGGCCTGGCATGGAAACAGAGTACCCCGAGCGCGCCGATCGCCGACCCCCTTGCGCGCAAGAGGGGACTCACAGCCGCTACCTGATTCGCTGCCAGATTGTCTCCCGAATGGACTTGAGCTAGGTGAGGGCGGTGTGCGAAGCGGCGATGCGCGAGTACGGAATGCCAGCGCGGATCCGAACAGACAATGGAGCGCCACTTGCCGGAACGGGCTTACTGGGATTATCCAAGCTCTCGCTTGAGTGGATGAA
The DNA here is from genome assembly GCA_963787915.1 of uncultured Acidobacteriaceae bacterium. Lineage (GTDB taxonomy): Bacteria > Acidobacteriota > Terriglobia > Terriglobales > Acidobacteriaceae > Palsa-343. Next base: position 57,578 of record CAWBEP010000002.1, read on the forward strand.
GATGGGCATCGTGCATGAACGTATCCAACCCGGGAGGCCACAGCAAAACGGGCGTCATGAACGAATGCATAGGGCCCTCAAGGAGGACACGACGAACCATGCAGCTGCAACGCTGCGGCTTCAGCAAAGAAAGTTCGACCGTTTCCGGCAGATATTCAACCACGAGCGGCCGCACGAAGGGTTAAATAATGCGACCCCGGGCAGTCTGCCCGAACCCAGTTCCACTCCCGCGGACGACCATCGAGTACGTCTACCCGAAGGGCTTTATGATGCGGAGGATCAACAACAGCGGCGACATTAGCTGGCACAAGGACAGGGTCTTCATCAGTGAGGTATTCCGCTTTGAGAATCTCGGCTTAGAACTGGTAGCGGAAGACTCTTACGGAACGACTCTTGGCTGCAGCGGCTAGTGAATCACTTGGGTCGAATACCAGGTACACCGTCGTGTCACCAGATCCGGCAAATCCCCAGCCATCCTATTCTGCATGTTTCAGTTCACCATTGGCAGGATCGGGTTGGGCAAGAATCGCAGCCTTATACTTACGCGATTCAATGAGCCATCGGCCTGTCGTGCGAACGTCATCAGAAACCCTGAATAGCAGCCAGGAAGCCGCTCCGAAAACCACCACCGTCGACAAGGCGGCCACGCTCTGGCGGCGCACAGTTCGGAGAAGAATCACAAAGAGGATAATGCCGACGATGGCTGCAACCAGAGCCGTCGCGAGAAATGTCCCGATGTCGTTTCCGAGGACCATCTTTGGGAGAAGGACGATAGCCGCTCCCAACAAACCATATAACGGAAGCCACCAGTTAAACCGACTCGCAGTTCTCTCGCTCATTTGGACAGTTTATTCCCAACCCTAAGCGCAGAACGTTGACCTGAAGTTCGCTCGACGCCCTCAAAACAGGCCATGGGAATGACAGAGTGTGGAAAGCACGGAAAGCCATAGTTCCGGCGTCCCATCCTTCCCACACTTTTTGGAAATCCCTTCGGGATTACCACATTTCCACGGCCTCGACGACGAGCATAGATATAGAGGAACAACGCCAGAGACAAGTGCAAAAGCTTCAAACCGGACCTCTGGCACCGCGAGGGAGTTGTAACGGATGTTCCGGTACACTCACACCGACCCCGCATGATCCAGACCGAGATGGCCACGCATCCAGACCGAGACGGCCGCATGATCAGGACCGACAGCGTGGCCGCGATCGACCGAGATGGCCCAACGACCGAGCGTGGCCATGATCCAGACCGATATGGCCACGCATCCGGACCGAGATGGCCGCCAACGACCGAGAGTGGCCATGATCCAGACCGATATGGCCACGCATCCGGACCAAGACGGCCGCCAATCGACTGACAGCATGGCCGCGAACACCGAGAGTGGCCATGATCCAGACCGATATGGCCACGCATCCGGAACGACCGTGGCCGCCAATCGACCGACAGCATGGCCGCGAACACCGAGAGTGGCCACGCATCCGGACCGAGGTGGCCGCCAACGACCGAGAGTGGCCATGATCCAGACCGATATGGCCACGCATCCGGAACGACCGTGGCCGCCAATCGACCGACAGCGTGGCCGCGATCGACCGAGATGGCCGCTGCTCTCGCAGCGACACCCCTTCTCCATCCCCCGGCCAGGTTCACCCCACAGCAAGAAGCAAACGCCTTTGTAGCCCGAACCTCAATCATCTCGACCTGGTGCTCCAACCCGACGTACCAACAGCATCCCCATTCGGGAACACTCGCGCCGGAAAGAATGTTCCCGGCGGAAACACCCCGCTCCCTTTCGCCCCGGGCCGCGCTCGACCGCCAGCATGGCCGCGATTGATGCCAGCATGGCCGCGATCGACTGCCAGCATGGCCGCGCTCGACCGCCAGCATGGCCGCGCTCGACCGCCTGCATCGCGGCTGCTTCGTGGCGACAACCTTACGCTTCCCCCCGGCCAGGTTCACCCCACAGCAAGAAGCAAACGCCTCCGCAGGCCGAATCTCAATGGTCTCGACCCGATGCTCTGCCCGAAAGTGCCAACAGGAAGCCCATTCTGGAACGGTTGCGGGATGTTCCCGGCCACCATCTCCCCCTAGGCCACCATCTCCCCCCCACCATCTGCCCCGGGCCAGGCTCGGCCGATCCAGCCAGCCGCGCGCTGGTCTGGGCATCGAAGACGCCCCACCATCTGCCGCCCCGGCCAGGTTCACCCCACAGCAAGAAGCAAACGCCTCCGCAGGCCGAATCTCAATGGTCTCGACCCGATGCTCTGCCCGAAAGTGTCAACAGGAAGCCCATTCTGGAACGGTTGCGGGATATTCCCGGCCACCATCTCCCCCCAGCCACCATCTCCCCGGGCCAGGCTCGGCCGATCCAGCCAGCCGCGTTGCTGGTCTGGCATCGTAGACGCCCCACCGTCCTCCATCCCCCGGCCAGGTTCACCCCACAGCAAGAAGCAAACGCCTTTGTAGCCCGAACCTCAATCATCTCGACCTGGTGCTCCAACCCGACGTACCAACAGCATCCCCATTCGGGAACACTCGCGCCGGAAAGGATGTTCCCGGCGGAAACACCCCGCTCCCTTTCGCCCCGTGCCACATCTATACTGAAGTTCCTTAGCTTCCCCAGGCCGGCTATTTATGCCTCTTGCTCTCGACTTCGTCATCAAGTACGGCTACTCCCTCGTCTTTCTCTGGGTGCTCTGCGAACAGCTGGGCGTGCCGATTCCGAGCACCCCGCTCCTGCTCACCGCAGGAACCCTGACGGCAACCCATCAGCTCCAGCTTCCGCTCGTGCTCGCCGCAGCTCTCCTGGCCAGCCTCATCGCCGACACGATCTGGTACGTCTTTGGCCAGCGCTACGGCTCAGCTGTTGTCCGGCTCATGTGCAAGCTCAGTTTCGAAAGCACGGCCTGCGTCCGCAAGACCGAGGGCTACTTCACAAAGCGCGGACCATCGGCGCTGCTTCTCGCAAAGTTCGTGCCCGGTCTGGGCTCGGTAGCGGCTCCCATCGCCGGTCAAATCGGCATGCCCTACGGCAGGTTCCTGCTCGCCGACGCGGCGGGCATCCTGCTGTGGACGCTGACGATCACGCTGACCGGGCGTTTCTTCGGCGACATCCTGAAGCGCCATCCCAATGCGCTCTCCTGGACGGCCCACTTCTTCGTCGCGATCTTTGTCCTCCTCCTCATCGGTTTCCTGGTCTGGAGGATGCTCCGCCGCCGCGCGTTCCTGCGCTCGGTGCGCATGGCCCGGCTGGAGCCGACCGACTTGAAGCAGATGATCGACAGCGGCCAGCCGGTCTTCATCGTCGATCTGCGCCACCCTCTCGACTACCTGCCCGATCCGCGCACACTGCCGGGCGCGCTCAGCATGACGCCCGACAAGCTGGTGGAGCAGAGCGCCCGCATCCCGCGCGATCAGGAGATCGTGCTCTTCTGCACCTGTCCCAGTGAAGCGACCGCCGCGAAGATGGCCCTGCAGCTTCGCTCGATGGGCATCAACCGAGTGCGCCCCCTCCGAGGCGGTTACGAGGAGTGGAAGAAACTCGGCTACCCGCTGGTGGACATCGAAGCGCAGACCGCGGCCTGAGGCTTCACAGCCTCCGCAGCATCGTGCAGGCCCGCTGCAAATCCTCATCGCGCTTCGCGAAGCAGAAACGGAGCAGGTTTTCGCCGCGCCCTTCCGCAAAGAATGCCGTCCCCGCCACCGCAGCCACGCCGGTATTGCGCAATAGTGTGCGCGCCTTCTCCCGCGCCGTGGCTCCGGGAAGATTTGTAACATCGGCGAGCACATAATAGGCGCCCTGCGGGATCGAAGGAGTTAGCCCCACATCGGAAAGCGCCCCGCACAGCATGTCCCGCTTCGCCTGGTATTCAGTCGACAGGCCTGCGTAGAAAGAATCGGGGAGCTGCATCAATCCAGCCGCCGACCCATACTGGAAAGGCGAGGGCGCGCACACGTAGACCAGGTCGTGAAAGTAACTGATCGCGCCGAGCCAGCGTCGATCCGCAACCAGATAGCCCACGCGCCAGCCGGTAATGCTGAAGGTCTTCGACAGCCCCGAGATGGAGATGGTGCGCTCGGCCATACCGGGCAGGGTGGCGGGACTGATGTGCTCGGCCCCGTCGTAGACAAAGTACTCGTAAATCTCGTCGGTGAGGACGAAGAGATCGTGCTCGATGGCGAGGGCCGCAATGGCTTCGAGCTCCGCGCGCGAGAAGACCTTGCCGCAGGGATTCGACGGCGAGTTGACGACGATGCCGCGCGTGCGCGGCGTGATGGCGGCGCGGAGGGCCTCGAGGTCGAGCGTCCAGTTGGGTGCGGTGAGGGGAACCGATGCCGCCTCCACCCGCAGCGCTCGCAGGGTGTTCAGGTGGTAGCCGTAGAAGGGCTCGAAGAGGATCACCTCGTCGCCGGGATCGAAGAGCGCCATGCACGCCGACTGAAACCCCGCGGTCGCGCCGGAGGTGACGAGGATCTCCGCGTCGGGATCGGCGGTGACGCCGTTGTGGCGCGCCAGCTTTTCGGCGATGGCCTTGCGCAGCGGCGCAATCCCGTCGAGGCGCGTGTAGATGTTGTGTCCCTGGGTGATGGCGTCGATGGCGCCGGCGGCCACAGGCTGCGGGAGTTCGGTGTCGCACACGCCCTGGGCCAGATTGACGCCGCCCACGCGGTCGCACTCGACGCTCATGGCGCGAATCTCGGACTGGACCAGGCCTGGCGAGATGGCGCTCAGGCGGAGTTTTTCGGCAACAGCTCGCATGGGTCAGATTTACCACAAGGGACGGGTTCAGCGTTCAGCGTTCAGTCGTCAGCGCTCCCTTGCCAGCCTTCAGGCGCCAGCGTTCAGCGTTCAGCGTTCAGTCGTCAGCGCTCCGTTGCCAGCCTTCAGCGTCCAGCTCAGTTGTCACCGCTCCTTGCCAGCCTTCAGCGTCCAGCTCAGTTGTCACCGCTCCTTGCCAGCCTTCAGGCGCCAGCGTTCAGCGTTCAGCGTTCGGTTGTCAGCGTGCGGCCCATTCGACTGGCCGCATCCAGGTCCCGCAGCAAGCGCCCCCCTGATTGCCCCCCCCGGCCAGGTTCACCCCACAGCAAGAAGCAAACGCGCTCGCCCCTCGGATCTCAATCGTTTCGGCCTTCTGTTCCACCCCGAAGTACCAAGAGCGAACCATTCTGGAACCGACGGCATTGCCCGGCCAGGTTCACCCCACAGCAAGAAGCAAACGCCTTCGCCGCTCGAATCTCAATCGTTTCAACCTTCGGTTCGACCCCGAAGTACCAACGAAAAACATTCTGGAACTGACGGCATTGCCCGGCCAGGTTCACCCCACAGCAAGAAGCAAACGCGCTCGCTTCAGCGCTCAGCGTTCAGGAAGTCAGCGATCAGCGATCAGCGTTCGGCGCTCGGTCAGCGTTCACTGCAAGGGCTGGCCCATCGACGAGTCCCCATCTCCCCCGGCCAGGTTCACCCCACAGCAAGATTAGCGATTTGCATACGCGGTCATGCGCTCAGGAATTCGAACTCTTCGGAAGACAAAGCGGAATATTGGTGGTTGGGAAATCGCCTCGGATATCTGCGCACTTCTCTCCGTCAATGGTTTATGCAGATTCACGTGAATCCGGCAATTGCCTATGCCAGATTCTCGGACACAATCGTCAGGACCGGCGACGTCATTCTAACGTTTAACTACGATGACTCGCTTGAACGCGAGCTTAGACGAGCTTCCAAATGGGACGTTGCCCAGGGATACGGCTTTCAATCTTAGCGCGCCGAACCGCTCAGAGATGCTCCTGCTGAAACTGCATGGAAGCATGAATTGATGTGGAAAAATTAAGTGCGCAGGTGAGGTGCGGCTTATGGTTCCTTCTCGCTTTTTCGCTGTCTTCGTGGTGCGTTATGCCATCACTCGCTCGGGCACAACAGTTCGCGAGTGTTGTTATCAAGCCCTCGGTATCGAGCGCCTCCGGCGCAAGCCGTTTGCAGTTCCTTCCGACTGGTGATCTGGTCTGCCACTCCGTTCCTGTAGTTGAGCTAATTGCCATAGCCTATGCCATCCCGGACAATCCGACCTCAAGACTAGCTTCACTTCCGGAGTGGGCAGTCCACCAGCGGTTCGATATTGAAGCAAAGACCTCGGCCTCCTTGAAACTCGATACGAAAGACATACAAGCCCAGAGGCGAACGATAACGATCTTGCTGCAGGAACTCCTGAACGACCATTTCGGCCTTGTGCTCAAAGTTAAAACGGTGACCACACCGGTCTACGCACTTACTCTGTCAGGCAACGACCAGAAGCTCACCCGATCGACGATCAGCCCGAGGGATTGCATTCTCGATACCGACTCAGATGGTTGCCACAGCTTTGAAATAGGCTTCGGACATCCCTTGAACGCAAGAGGCGTGGACATGTTTGACCTCGCGCACTATCTCGAAAATTGGACTGATCTCCCGGTTGTTGACCGAACCGCCACTACCGGATTGTTCGCGATGCATTCACAGGGGTGGCAGCCCATGAACTTGCCACCTCCCCCATCGGGGGCTTCTGCTAACGGAGCGGAGTTCGCCGGCCTGTCAACGCTCTCGGCGGTTCTCAGTAGCTTTGGCCTGCAGCTGCATCGCGATGAGCAGAGCCTGCCTTTCTATGTGGTAGAGCGCCTTAATCAGCCCAACGCAAGATGAGGCGTATCTCGCTCCAAATTGAGATCTGGTTAGTCCTCATAAGTCGAACTTGCTGGTTGAAGGGTTCTTCGAGATTTCCGTACTTTTCCCACTCTGTCGTCTCCGATGGTCTGGACTTCGTGCAGGAAAATCAGACTATTCTTCGCGCAGATCTGAAGCGAAGCTCTTCCGCATTGAGTTCTCCGATCTCCATGTACCGGAAGAAGACTCTGGAAAGCCCTGGTTAAATCAACTCGAATCCGAGTTCCTCGAAGCGGAATACTTCGCTGATGAAGATCCTGGTCTTGTGCCGGCTAATGTCTCCGCTATTGTTCACCCGTCGAAGGAGGAGATTCTTGGGATAAGTGAACTCCCCCGGCAGCTTGCGTGGAAACCGGACGGAGCTCGGTTGGTAGAGACTTGCTGGAACCTGGTTGTTCAAGCCCTCGTGAGGGGCGCTCGTGGTTGAACACATAGCGAAAGCGATCGAATCGGCTCTGCTGTGACCGGAGACAAGCCGCCGGTGGATTCATCGTGGGCGAAGCACGAGGATCGCGTTCTCGATCGGTTCCAGCGTCGCATGGGAACAGCTATGAGGACGGCGACTACGATTTACGAGTCCTTCCGGCCGAGTGCCCTCGTAGCGATTGTTCCAGCGATAGCCCGTGGGGCGCGAGATTTCATATGCACGGCAAAGGTCCGCTACGGACATCTCCTCTTTCTGATAACTCGACAAAAATTGTAGACGTTGATCCAGGATGCGACTCTCTTTCCAGGGCATACAACATCGTCGTGTGTCCCTGAAGACCCAGTTTCCGTAGCCTTCGCGCTTCGCCGTAAACCATGTCTCCGGTCTGTTTTGTAACGGAAGTGCTAAGTACCCTCAACTTGCCACCCCTCGCGTGACCTTCGTACCTGCGCCCACCTGCATTCTGCTTGCCTCTCCCCCACCCGCTCTCTAGTCTGTTATTAAGGAATCGTGTCCCGTACAAGCCTCACCCCAATCGGTGGGGCTTTTCCTTTGCTGCACCACGCACACGCGACAGCGCCGTGCCTGGCCAGCCAAACGCCCGACGAGGAGGATCGAATGTCTCTGCCCACCAGCAACCCTGTATCCGGTGCCCCCAGCTCCGAGCCCGCTCCACCCCCACGGCGCTGCCGCTCCCTCACCGTCAGCGGACTCCAGTGCCGGGCCCGCGCCCTCCGCGGCCACGACCTCTGCGTAGCCCACGCCCAATACCGCTTCCCCGTCTGCCCCAAAGGCCCGCGCGTCGCCATCCCACTCCTCGAAAGTCTCGACACCATCCAGGTTGTGGTCACCCAGGTCGCTCAGGGCCTCTTCGCCGAGACTCTCGATCCCCTCCGGGCAGGAAAAATCCTCTACGCCTGCCAGGTTGCCGCCCTCACCATTCCTCGGCCAGCTCCCCTCAAATCCGCCGGCCAGCCAACCCTCGCCCCGGTGCCCGTTGCTGATGTCTACCCCTCCGTCGACGGAACGCTCCTCGGCCCTCGACTTGCCTGGACCGGTGATCATTCGGCATTCAACCCCGTTTGGAACTACCACAAGCATGCCTACGAACAGGAGTGCGACCGCCTCGGCAAACCCAGGCCCCTCAGCCCCCAGGACATGCCTCCGGACGGATGGCTCACCTCGGATGAAATCGCTGAGAAGCAAACCATGGCCGCCGAAGATTTCAACGATATCTTCCGCGAGCGCATCCTCAACCTCCGGATCGAAGCCGACCGGCATGGCGAGCTGCCCCCGCTCAATGAACGCACCTGTGCGCACTTCACCTTTGGAAACTGCGAAGGCCCCGCTTCCAACCGCCCCTGTGATTTCTGCCTCCGTGAGCGCGAAGAACACCTCCGCCTGCCGCCCCGCCCCGCGCCCGATTCCATCGGCGACCTTGAGGGAACCGCGGGTGACGCGTCTGAAATTGCACCTGAGAGATCGCGTTTCACTCCCGTAAGGCGCCCAGAGTCCCGTTGTCAAACTCGACAACTCCCAAACCTCTCGAATTTTCAGCAGCTTCCCACACATCCGCACCCAGGGGGGAGGGGGGAGAGGACGGTCGCTTCAACCCGCGGCCCCCAGTCGACAGGCCGGCGGATCTCACCGCGCCGTGTGCATCATGAGGACTAGCTTCGCAGGCGGGTGGCGCTGGCGCTCGGAAGTTCGAGCAGGACCTTCATGGCCCGCTCGAATGGGCCCGCGTCGCCATTGGCCGACTGCAGAATCAAGGCTCCCTGGAGACGCGCGATCCAGTCTTCGGCAAAGTGGCGGGCGCGCCCCGGCGGCATCCCGCCCTCGGCGGCGAGTCCGGCGATTGCTTCGGTCCAGTGCCCGAAAGCGAGCCGCAGGCTCTGCCGGGCGCGGGTCCCGATGGGAGCGGTGGCCAGCTGGCCCAGGACACAGGAGAAGCGTCCTCCTCCATAGAGCTGTTCGAGGGAGGCGGCGACCTTGCGCACCCGCGTGCGCAGGGGTTCAGGGGATCGAGCCGCCTGGAGGATGGCGGTGTCGATCAGCGCAAGCGCCCGGGCCAGGACGGCGTCGGCCATCTGCTCCTTGCCCTCCGGGAAGTAGTGATAGAGGCTGGACTTCCCGAGGCCGGTTGCCCGCGACAGATCGGCGAGGGACGCACCATCGAAGCCGCGGTCACGGAAGACGGTGAACAGCCGGTCAACGATCTCGTCTCTTGAAGCCAGGGCGGCGGGCATGGGCAAAATCCGAGCCTGTACAGATCGTTCGCTCTAATGAGAGTAGATCACAAAATATTCGGAATCGGGCAGGCTCCCCGGTGAATCTGCATTGTGTACCGAATGATCGGTACAATAGGATAATCACCAAACCAGGAGGTTTTTATGCCCGCCAGTCCCACCTACCAGACCGTCTCCGTCGACGACCGCCGCAACGCGTCGGCGCTCAAAATCTTCTACCGCGAAGCCGGGAAAAAGGATGCCCCCGCCGTCCTGCTGCTGCACGGCTTTCCCAGCTCCAGCCACCAGTATCGCGGTCTGATCGACCGGCTCTCGGACAAATACCGCGTTATCGCGCCGGACCTGCCGGGCTTCGGCTTTTCCGATGCGCCTGACGCGAAGAGCTTCGGTTACACCTTCGATCACCTCGCCGAAGTGATGGAGAGCTTTACGGACAAGCTGGGTCTCACCCGCTATGCCATCTATGTGTTCGATTACGGAGCGCCGGTTGGCTTCCGTCTCGCCCTGGCGCGGCCCGAGCGCATCGCGGCGCTGATCTCGCAGAACGGCAACGCCTATGAAGAAGGCCTGAGCGATGGATGGAACCCGATTCGCACTTACTGGCAGGCCCCGACCGAGGAGAATCGCGCCAACCTGCGGGCCTTTCTCCAGTCGGGAACAACGCAGTTTTCTTACACCCATGGTGAGTCCGATCCTTCGCTGATCGCTCCCGAGAGCTACACGCTGGATCAGTACTTCCTGGACAGGCCGGGGAACGACGAGATACAGCTCGACCTCTTCGGCGATTACAAGGCGAATGTCGCTGCGTATCCACGGTTCCAGGAGTATCTGCGGACCCACCGTCCCGCGACCCTTGCGGTGTGGGGCAGGAATGACCCGTTCTTCCTGCCGCAGGGAGCTGAAGCGTTCCGGCGCGACGTCCCGGATGCGGAGATTCACCTGGTGGACGCCGGCCACTTTCCGCTCGAGACGCATCTCGACGAGATAGCCGGAATCATCCGCGCGTTTCTCGCCCGGAAGCTTGACGCCGCGCAGCGAAGTGGCGGGAAGTGAGCCCCGCCTCGTCAAAGGGGCGACGGCTCGCCGCTGCCCCGTGGCTGTGCCTGCGCTTCAGTGGCGGAAGTGGCGGATGCCGGTGAAGATCATGGCGAGGCCGAGGCGATCGGCGGCGGCGATCACCTCGTTGTCGCGCACCGAGCCGCCGGGCTGGATGACCGCGGTGGCGCCGGCCTGGGCGACGGTTTCGAGGCCGTCGGGAAAGGGAAAGAAGGCATCGGAGGCCACGACGCATCCGTCGCGTGGGAGAACGGCCTTCATGGCGCCGAAGCGCGCGGCATCGACCCGGCTCATCTGGCCAGCGCCGACGCCGACGGTTTGGCCGTCGCGGGCGTAAACGATGGCGTTCGATTTGACGTGTTTCGCGACGGTCCAGGCAAAGAGCAGCGAGTTGAGCTCCTCTTCGGTTGGGGCGCGGCGGGTGGCGACCTTGAGGTCGGCGACGGAGAGGCGCGCGCGGTCGGCGTCCTGCAGCAGTAAGCCGCCGGAGATCTGGCGGAAGACGCGGGTGGTGTCGGCGCGGCGCACCGCCACGAGGCGAAGATTTTTCTTTGAGGAGAAACGTACCAGAGCGTCATCGTTGAAGCTGGGCGCGGCGATGGCTTCCACGAAGAGCGGCGCCATTTCTTCGGCGGTGGCCCCGTCGATCTCGCGATTCACGCCGATGACCCCACCGAATGCGGAGATGGGATCGGCGATCAGCGCCTTGCGATAGGCTTCGAGGAGGTTGGGGCCGATGGCCGCGCCACACGGGTTGGTGTGCTTGATGATGGCGACGGCGGGCTCATCGAAGTCCTGCGCCAATTCCCACGCCGCGTCGAGATCGACGAGGTTGTTGTAACTGAGCTCCTTACCCTGGAGTTGCTGGCCTCCGGCGATGCCCGTGCTGGAGCCATCGCGATAGAGGGCCGCGCGCTGATGGGGATTTTCTCCGTAGCGCAGGGACTGGGCCAGCGGATAAGAAAGGCGCAGCACCTGCGGAAAATTGTCGGTGAAGCGCACGGGTTGGCCCGTGGACGGGGGTTCGATGTGCTCAATGGCATTGGCGATAGCGGCGTCGTAGCCGGCGGTGGCGGCAAAGGTGCGCTGCGCCAGACGCCAGCGCGTTTCGCGGCTGAGCATGCCGCGGTTCAGGTCGAGCTCATCGGCGAGGAAGCCGTAGTCGGCGGGAGCGGTGACAACCGCGACGTCCTCGAAATTTTTCGCAGCGGAGCGCACCATGGCCGGACCGCCGATGTCGATGTTCTCGATGATTTCGGCGAAGGAGGCGTCGGGGTTGGCAGCGGTTTTCTCAAAGGCGTAGAGGTTGACGACGACCATGTCGATGGGATCGATGCCGTGCGCCATCGCCTGATCGCGATGTTGGGAGTTTTCGCGCACGTACAGGATGCCGCCATGCACTTTGGGGTGGAGGGTCTTGACCCGGCCATCGAGCATCTCGGGGAAGTTAGTGAGGTCGGCGACATCGCGGACGGCGAGGCCGGCTTCGCGGAGCGTTCTGGCCGTGCCGCCGGTGGATACCAATTCGATGCCGTGGCGCGCGAGGCAATGCGCGAAATCCACGATGCCGGTTTTGTCCGTGACGCTCAGCAGCGCGCGGGCGATTCGTTTGTCACCGCTCAATTAGATGGCTCCGAAAAATGGCCGCGCATGGCGGGCGTGAAAGGAAATTGTAATCAAATGGGAAGAGGAACGTTGCGGATAGCTGGCTGGAATCCTTTTATGTCGAAAAGCAGGGGGCCGCGGGACGCGCTGGTGGCGCTGCTGGTGTTCTATGCCGGCGCGCGGGTGCTGCAGGTGTTTCCGACCCGCGTGCCGACGCTGCTGATCGTCGTGTTGCACGTACTGCCACCGGCGCTCTTCGCCATGATTCACGGAAGAAGCGTCTTTGGAGGCCGCGGCATCGCGGTTTTCACGATGCTCTGCCTTGCGGTCGGCAGCTTCTTCGAGAGCCTCAGCCTGCGGACCGGGTTTCCCTTCGGCCATTACTATTTCACCGGCGTGATGGGGACGAAGGTCTTCGAGCTGCCGATCCTGCTGGCGCTCGCGTATGTGGGTGTGGGTTATCTGGGGTGGGTGGTGGCGTCGCTGGTGGTTGGCGCGCGGGCAAACGCGTGGCAGGGAGTGTTTGTAGTTCCGCTGATTGCGGCGGTGGCGATGACCGCATGGGATCTGGCGATGGATCCGGTATGGGCGAATATCGATCACGCGTGGGTGTGGCTGGAGGGCGGCGGATATTTTGGCGTGCCCTTCAGCAATTACTTCGGCTGGCTGCTGACGACGTGGGTTTTCTATCAGGCATTTGCTCTTTGGCTGCGCGGGAAAGAGCAGAAGATTGTGCCGCGGGGATGGGATCGGCTGGCGGTGCCGATGTACGGACTGGTTGCGGGCGGAAATTTATTGCTGGCGGTTCCGGGCGCCGTGCCGACAGGGTTTCCGAGGATGGTGACCGATGCCGCGGGGCGAAAGTGGATGACAACGGATTTGATTGGGGCGTGCATCCTGATCTCTGTTTTCGTGATGGGGCCGTTTGCGGCGATTGCATGGGCGCGCGCGGGTGGGTTCGAGAGGGGAACGGGGAGAACGGCGCCATCCTAGTGGCTGGTTGCGGAATTCGCGCCGATTGGGATTTCGCCAACCCACGTCGCAACCTCGAGACGTGGGGCAGCCATTTACACGACGGTGCGAGCAAATCCTCGGGACGCACAAAAGGCGCGGGTCGATCGGGTGAAGGTCGCATAAAGTTGCTGCCCGAATGACGGGAACCTTTCGGTGGATTGTCAGCGTGCGGCGAGAACGATAGGGTAGGAGAATGGAGCCCGATCAGAGCGCGGGACGAAGATTTGCCTCGCGGCCGGAGATTTTGCCACCGGGTGTTGAGCCTGAGCGGGAGCCGGAGCCGCGCGGATGGTATCCGCCACCGCAGCCACCGCCGCGGCCCGCGCGCCGGCACTGGGCGTCGGCGCCGGCGACGTATGCGCTGGTCGGCGTGAACTGCGCGGTATTCCTGATGACGCTCTATTTGAGCCGTTCCGTCGCAGCGCCCACATTTGAAGACAACCTGTCCTACGCGCTGCTCTGCAATGGCGGATTCGTCGTGCAGTTTGGCCAGTGGTGGCGCGTGATGACGGCGATCTTCGTCCACTTCGGGTGGATTCACATCGCGACCAATATGTGGTGTCTGTGGAACCTGGGGTTGCTGGGCGAGCCGCTGTTGGGGGAATTCGGCATCGTGGCCGCTTACATCCTTACGGGGGTCGCAGGGAATTTGCTCAGTGTAGCCGTGCACCCGGAACTGCCGAATCAACAGGGCGCGGTGCTGAGCGCGGGCGCCTCGGGAGCGGTCTTTGGGCTGGCCGGCGTTCTGCTGATGCTGCTGCGCTCGCCGCTGCTGCCGATTCCGCAGATCGAGCTGAAGAGGCTGCGGCGGAGCGTCTGGTATTTCGCGCTGCTGAATTTCATCATCGACGGCGGGCTGTGGATCGCGCACACGCGGTTGCAGATCGACAATATGGCGCACCTCGGTGGATTCCTCAGCGGGCTGGCCCTGGGCGCCCCCCTGGTGCCGCGCATCGGAGCGCCGCGAGCGACGTTTGCCCGCCGGCGGGCGCTTGCGGTGGGGGTGATGATCTTCTTGTTACTGCTGGTGGCGTGGGGTATACGCGCCCGTTACGACACTTCGGGCGGGTGAGAGTTTCCCGGGACCTCGGAGGCCGGTTCCGACGCCTGCGGGAAGGTAAATGCGGGGGATGGGCGGGCTATCGAGTCGCCGTGGCAGCGAATTTCTTGACCATTGCCAGCAGCAGCTTGCGATCGCTGTCATTCAAATTGGTGGAATACCGGCGGATCTGCGTCAGGAAGCGGAGCTCGTCGTCAGAGAGTTTCTGCGACTGGAGCTGACGTCCCAGCGTATCTTCGGCAAACAGTTGAGCGAGTGGAAGTTCGAGTGCTCCGGCGATTTTAGCGAGGGTGTCCAGAGAAGGAACGGTGTGTCCGTTCTCCACTCTTGAAAGATAGCAGCGGAGAAGCCCCGTACGCTTCTCAATATCCCCCTGGGACAAGCCCTTGGACAGGCGGTACCCTCGGATAGTCGTTCCAATTTTCATAATAGTGGCCTTTTCGACCGTACTTTCCCCTGTGTACTGCAAGGCAGGAATTTCAAGATATTGCCTGCATAGTTAACACGGTCGGCGATTCACAAGCAAGAAGTATTTTCGAGACCTTGGTAACCACGGGAGGCACCAAAGACACTTACTGCTGGGGCGAATGCACTATAAATCAGGCACTTGGAGGCCAATAAAGTGGGAGTGCAGACCCATCGGCAGGTCGATGAAGCCTCCGCGGCGGTTTCCTGGTGAGGGATAACACCGGCCTGTGGATATCCCGGTCGTAATTAGGTACTGACGGAACCTGCCTCGATTTCGAGCGCTGGATAGTTACTGCGTTCCAGTCCACCGGCTTGCTTACTTCTGCGCCGGGTGCAGCTGATCGGCGAGAAACTGCGTTGAGCGACTCTGGGCGTCCTGGGCGTCCTCGGGACGGTAACCGGTCTTGTTGTTGGGGTTCTCGAAGGCGTGGCCGGCGTCGGGGTAGATTTTCAGATCGGAGGGTTTGCCGAGGGACTGCAGGGCGGCCTGGAAGGCGTGGACATCGTCGGGGGTGATGCCGCGATCAAGGCCGCCGAAGTTGCCGAGGACCGCGGCGTGGATCTGGCTGAGGGCGGTCTTGTCGGTGGGCAGCGAACCATAATTGATGACCACGGCGCGGAGGTTCGGATCGGCGATGGCGAGCTGGACGGCGTAGCCTCCGCCCATGCACCAGCCGATGGCGCCAATGCGGTGGGGATCGACGTCAGTGCGGTGGGCCAGCCAGTCGGCAGCGGAGGTGAGGTCGCGGATGCCACGGTCCTGAGGCAGTCCGCGCATCAGCTCGTGGGCCATATCGGGGTCAGTGGCGACTTTGCCGCGGTAGAGGTCGATGGCGAGGGTGACGTAGCCCTGATCGGCAAAGCGCTCGGCCTGATCTTTGACCCAGTCATTGAGGCCCCACCACTCGTGGATGACGACGATGGCGGGATGGACGCCGTTGCCGGCGGGCAGATAGAGAAGGCCGTGGGCGGTATCGCTGCCGCTGGGGAAGGAGACTTCCTGGGGGCTGATGTTGCGGAGGCCGGCGTGGGCGAAGGAGAGATTCAGGGCGAGAAACAGGGCCGAGGCGATCAGTCTGGATTTCATGACGGCTCCTTGGGGAAACCCTACCTGTATCGCAGAAAACTGCGAGGGGACGCAAGGGGGCGCGTACCTGGGCGGGGATTCGGGGATCGAGCTGCTCGATGGCATCCTGCGGGGACAATGAGGTCGTTGCGAAACTGAACATCACTATCTTTGGAAGAACGCGTCGATTAGGCGGCATGATCAGGCGGCTCATGCGATACCACCGGAAGGAGCATTTCTGATTTCGTCCCTCGCTGTGGTTGTAACCCGGGAGAAGCGACTTCGAGATTGCGCTCTTCGGTGATCGGGGAACAGCCTGAAAGCCGGCTCAAAGCTCTGCGATCCAGGGTTTTTCAACGTGGCTGCGGGGCGTGACGGGACAATTTGCAAGAGTAACGCAGCTGCCTTCGCGGGTTGCGGGACTGTTTTGGCTCGTGGAAGGTACTTCTGAGCGTGGGAGCGCCGGTTTGATCTTGCCGGCTGGGCGGAATCGGAGTTTGCTTCTTGCTGTGGGGTGAACCTGGCCGGGGGGGAATGCGGGGGCCTGGGTTCAGGGGAAACCCTTGCGGCGCTTTTGAATATCTTCAGCGATAGATGCATCCCGGACATCCCACGGTCTCCTCATCGACCTGATTCCTTGCCGCGATCAAAGGCGTGAAGACGAAAATGAAAAATCCCCGCTGGTGAGGCGGGGATTTCTGTTGCCTTGATTTTTAGGTCAGGAACAGTATCGCGTTTACTGAGGGGCGGTTGTTGTAGTTGTATCGGAAGTGACGTGCGCCTTGCGTTTAGTTCTGTTCATGATGGATCAGCCTTACCATCCGGTCAGCGGGACGGCGGGATTGCCTGGGAGTTTGGACGGTACTTTCGGGTTAGCGCACAGCCGAGTTATGTTGCGATTCGAATGGCAGGAGCGTTTGCTTCTTGCTATGGGTGAACCTGGCGGGGGGGGGAATGTTTGAGGGGCGGCAATGGCAGCAGTGTCATGGAGCTCATCCTTCCCTACGTCCAGACGGAGTTAATGGGGCCGCACCAGACACAGGATCCAACGCCGTTTCGCGCGGAGCGCTGAGGGGATCATGAATGGAACAGGCTGGCGTATTCAGCAAGAGGAGTGCGGTGGAGCCCGGGGGGTCAGCGCAGGCCGATGGCGGTCGCGGGGCAGCCACCTTCCAGCCCATCCAGGAAATGCCGTCGCCAGGACACCTCTGGGCGGTGGTGGCATCGCATGCGCCGACGGCGGACTTGCCGGCTTACGGATATCGTCGCCCGGGAGCCGATGCGGACCAACGTTTTCGATGTAGCCGCAGGACTGGCCTTCTGGTCAACAATGCCTCTGGCGCCTTAGCGATCCGGATCGAGCATCCCCAGCGGACTACGGCGTACAGGAGCAGGATGGCTGCGGTGGCGAGAGCGGCTATGCGCACTCGATGTCTGCGGTCCTCAGGGGATCACGTATGGAGCAGGCTGCCGAGAAGGGTGGAAAGGCCGTTCCAGGCAATCTGAACGCCGATACAGAGCAGGATGAAAGCGACGATGCGCAGGATTCCATGCGCCGTTGAGGGAGAGATTTTGCGCGTCACCATGGGAGCGTAGGCATAGCAGAAGTAAACCGAGAGGCTGAGAACGACGACAGCGAGGAAGACGCCGAGATGGCTCAGAATGTGGGCGGTCACGGTGCGGCCTACGTTGTGCGCGCTGAGTGTCAGCATTCCGACCAGAGTGCCGGGTCCGGAAGTGATGGGGAAGGTGAACGGATAAAAGATTTTCGCCCGCAGGTCACTGAACTGGGCGCCCTGATCGCCGGTTTCCTCCTTCTTGCTGCGGATGCTGACGCCGGAGTCGCTCTGATTCAGGACCCGCCAGCCGATGGAGGCGATGACGATGCCGCCGGCCAGCTCGACGATGGGCAGAGAGAGGCCAAAGAAACTCAGGATGGCGGAGCCGAGGAGTTCGATGACTCCGAGAAAGATGACGTTCGCTATGGCGATGCGACGTGCCAGGGAATGATAGACGGCGGGCGGGGCATCGCCCACGAGGCCCAGGAAGACCAGCGCGGAGCCGAGTGGGTTGATCAGCGGCAGCAGCGCGCTGAACGCGAGGAAGAATGCAGACCAGAGAGCCATGTTCCCCCGACCGCGGCCCTGCGAAGGGCAGGCCGTCACCGGCCATGATCGCATACGGGTGGTTCATATTCTTTTGGCTGGGAGGCTCACCTTCTTTCGTCTGGGCGGGGCGGGAGGGATTCGAGGGGCTGGATGGAATCACTCGCATCGTTCGCACGGATTGAGCATGGGTCAGGGAAGAGTGAAAATTCGCCGGTGGCCAGGAGGGTATTCACGGCTCTTTCGCGCAGTGTGGGAGCGGATCGCGCGGGCTGGGTTCGTTTCGGTCGGAGGAAGGGCTTTTTGGGTGTGCGGCAGTACTTTGGGGTTGGTACGCCAGCGAGTTATCTTGCGATTCGAATGGCAGGAGCGTTTGCTTCTTGCTATGGGGTGAACCTGGCGGGGGGGGATTTTGGGAGGCTGGAGTGCGGGAGAAGGGTCCGGGGCTCCCACAGCTTGATTGGGCTGTGACGGCCAGGTGCGAGAAGAGAGGCACGTCGATTCACATGCCTCCCTTTCGCAGCGAACACCACCGCTTCTGTTCGGAGTTTCTCCCCTGCTTATTTAGTTGGGGCCAGATAGCTGAGTTCCGGGTCGAACTTCCAAATGCTGAATTCGGTGCTCTCGATCAAGGATCCCAGCTTTGCCTGAAACGCCGTGTATTCGCCGGCGGTCATGCCTTTCTCCGCGCCGATGGGTCCGTCCAGATCAGCCCAGCTTTTGATTCCCAGGTAGGTATGAATCTCATTGGTGGGCGTGCCGAAGCGTGCCACAGCAACGCCGAAATCCGTGGCGCCGGATTTCTGAATGGCCGGGAACAACTCATCGTGGAAAAGGGCCCTGAGTTCATTCATCTTTCCTGCGATCGCCCGCGTGCGTCCCACGCGGATCATGGGGGGGACGTCATTGGATCGGATCATCAGGTCGGGCTGCATCTCATCGATCCAGTATTCGAGGCTGTCGGTAACGACGCTGAGGCGAGCGATGCCCCGCGCCATATCCGCCTCCGAACCCTTCATGGCCGGATCCTGCTCGTCCATGTCCTTCCATTTCGAGGAGTACCAGACGACGGCGTGTTGGGAGGGGCCGGTTTGCGAATCCCACACGGTTACACTTTCCTTCGATCCTGCTTTTTTGAACAGAGCGATATAGTCTTTGACAGCCGATTTCCAGTTATCTTCCTGTCCGGCCTTTACCTTGACCAGGAGGACGGTGCGGATATTTTGTGCCATCGACGGCATAGCGAATGCAAGCGTGGTAACCGCAGCGAACAGGCAGAGGCGAAGCCTCACCGAATTCTTCATAGGGTCGATCTCCTCGGCCTCGCGCAACGAATTTGCACCGCCCAACAATGGGGGAGGAAAGTGCGTGTGTGGAGGCAGGCGAATTATACGCGGCAATGGGAAGAAGTTTGGAACAAGAGATCGTCCGCGCTCTTCGTGCATGAGAACCGCTTACGCCGAAGGGCGCGGTTCGCTGCAGGAAGAGGCAACCGCTGATCCAGATCTGGTCGACCACTCGGTCCGCAGGATGAGTGGATTTCCGGGGGTTGGGACGGTACTTTCGGGTTGGTACGCCAGCGAGTTACCTTGCGATTCGAAT
The DNA here is from genome assembly GCA_963787915.1 of uncultured Acidobacteriaceae bacterium. Classification (GTDB taxonomy): domain Bacteria; phylum Acidobacteriota; class Terriglobia; order Terriglobales; family Acidobacteriaceae; genus Palsa-343. The sequence continues at coordinate 76,925 of CAWBEP010000002.1, forward strand.
GGCAGGAGCGTTTGCTTCTTGCTGTGGGGTGAACCTGGCGGGGGGAATTGCGGGAGGCTGGAGTTTTAGGGGAAGCGTTTTGCCCGGACGGGTTTCGGAACAACTTGGCTCGGCGCCTCGGAGCGGCCCGACGCCTACCGGAAATTGTTCCCGATGTTACGATTTTCAATGACGATGCAATAGAGGCCGCTCCAGTTCCGTTGCCAATTCCATCCCTTCAGATGGCCCGGCGCGTTCTTCTTGATATATGCAATCGCGAGTTCGGCAGACAAAGGACAATTAGAACGCGGACGTCGTGGGGCAGAACCTTTCTTGAACGCCCCGCCACAACTGCAGGGCAAGATGAACGGCTCCATTGCAGTACATATCTCCTGCTGTCCGGGACAATCCGGCAGTCTCGGCATTCGCTTGTCCCAGGCGGAGAGAATGGCGGTCATGCCGCAGGAATCGCAATAGGCGTATACACCGTCCGCGAATCCACAATGACAGAGCCAATAATCGAATCGACCTTCGCAGATCTCACACGTCCCAACGCTCTGTTCAGGCACGTTTCCGCCTCCCGCCGGATTTTATCCTCGTCCAGCCCGCATGACCGTCAATACGGGAAGTTTCGTAGTAGATACAACCGACCATTGCCCGCTCATTTGACTGACCAATGCAATTCATCTCGAAACACCTCGGAACAGTCCGGGCAGACCCATTCGTCGCGCTTTACTACAAGGAAACCTTCGTGCAGCACTTCGGGCGGATTACCAAACTCGGCAAACTTCTGCCAGCAGCCAGCGCAATGTTCATGATCCCAATTGTCTCTTCGCTTGCGAAACACAACCCTGCTGAAGCTGACACCCTTCAGATGCTGGAGATTATCGAGCCGCCAGTCTCGCGAGTCGCTCATTTGTGCTCATTATCCCGCATGCGGAGGCGCGGCTGACTGGGATGCGAAAAGGCCGGCTCGATCAGGTATAAGCTACCTGAGTGGCGCGAGTTTCAGTGGATCGTTGGAGCGCGGTTGCGTCCCTCGCTCTGATCTTCTTTTTCGTGGTACCGGCCAGAACCCACGGACAGCAGCCATTTGTGCACGGTAACGACATTCGGTTCAGCATACGGACCGCCCGCAGAGCCTACAGGATCGGCGACCAGGTCCTCATAGGCTATACCGTGAAAAACATCAGCAATGCCTCTCTGTACATACCTGCAACCCAATGGGAGATTAAGTGCGGGAATTCGCCGCACCTCTGGAGCCGGCTCGAAGATAGCTCGGGGAAGCATTACGAACCGGGATTCGGCGGTTCCTGCCTTGGCCCGAATGCCGTTGACCGAATGAGCCTTCCTGAACGGATGCGAAAAGATGCGCTGCTCCTGAAACCTGGCGAGTCGATGACAGGCTCCTTCCGTTTCGATTCCAAAATATTTGTCAACAGCCTGAAGCCGGGAAAATATCGCCTGGAGGCTGTTCTGTACGGATGGAACATGCCATTCGATAACTCCCAACTGGCTGAGCTAGCCGGCATGGGAGCGCCATTCCTGATTGGTGAAAATACCGCTTCATCGACAGTCGAGCTTCGCGCCCGTGGTCAGTGACAACCAGCGTGGGTTAATGCAAACAGAAATCCCCGCTGGTGAGGCGGGGATTTCTGTTGCCCTGATTTTCAGGTCAGGAAGAGGTGCGCGGTTACTGAGGGGCGCCGACTGCGGTGTTGTAGTTGTGTCGGAAGTGACAGTAGATCGCGTTTAGTTCTGTTCATGGTGACCAGCCTTACCATCCGGTCCGCGGGACGGCGGGATTACCTGGGAGTTCGGACGTTACCTTCGGGTTAGCGTACAGCCGAGTTATCTTGCGATTCGAATGGCAGGAGCGTTTGCTTCTTGCTATGGGGTGAACCTGGCAGGGGGCATATTGGGGGCCTGGGTTCAGGGGAAACCCTTGCGGCGCTTTGAATGCCTTCAGCGACAGATGCATCCCGGACATCCCGCAGCCTCCTCATCGACCTGATTCCTTGCCGCGATCAAAGGCGTTAAGACGAAAATGAAAATCCCCACTGGTGAGGCGGGGATTTTTATTGCCTTGATCTTTAGATCAGGGAGAGGTGCGCTTTTACTAAGGGGCGGCCTACTGCGCTTTTTTGGGTGTGTCGGAGGTGACGGGCGCTTGCTTCGCGGCGAAGTAGCTCGAGTCCCACTGATTGGGCTCGGACGGTACCTTCGGGTTAGCGCACAGCCGAGTTACGTTGCGATTCGAATGGCAGGAGCGTTTGCTTCTTGCTATGGGGTGAACCTGGCGGGGGGGATTGCGGGGAGGCTGGAGTTCAGTTGGCTCCGGACAGCTTCCACAACTGTCCTTCACTGACGACGCGGCAGTGATAGCAGCCGCTCATCTCGTTGTCGATGTTGTACCACTGGTCAGTTCCCCCTGCCGCTTCGCAGCCCCGTCCCTTCCTACCAACAATCCCGATGAGGCACCACGGCAGATAGCGCCGAAGGTTCGTTTTCCAGCGATAGGGCTCTTTCCAATCTTAGGGAAAGTCGAACACAGCAACTACGCTATCAAGCCGTCAGCTGTGAGCCACGACTCCCATCAGCGGCAATTGTGACCGGCCATCGCGAAATTAAAAGGGCTTTCCGCGGTCGCCCGCCGCTGCTCACCACCTGGGATCAGGGAGGGATCAACGCGAAAACAGAAATCCCCGCTGGTGGGCGGGGATTTCACATACTCAGAAAGTCGGGGTGTTTCGTTTACTGGGGGGCGCCGACTGCTGTTGTCGTGGTTGTGTCGGAAGTGACGGGCGCCTGCTTCGCGGCGAAGTAGCTCGAGTCCCAGAGATTGCGATAGAAGATGCCGGTGAGTTCGGCGGCTTTAGGGCCGAAGGTCGGGCGTCCGCCTTCGAGGAAGAAGACGGCGACGATACGGCCGTACTGCGTGTCCGCGTAGGAGGCGAACCAGCCGAAGCGGGTGCCGTCGTTCGAGCAGGTGCCGGTCTTGCCGAGAACAGGGAACTCGTTGAAGTTGGCGCGCAGCGAGCGAGCCGTGCCGTACTGGACGGCGGCCTGCATGCCGTCGTGAATCTCGGGAAGGATCGGCGCGATGTCGAGGGTCCGCTTAATGCGCGGCTGCAAAGTCAGCGCCTCGGAGGGTGTGGTCGGATGCTGTAAGTAGTAGAGCGTTCCGCCATTGGCGATCGCGGCGACGAGGGCTCCGAGCTGGAGCGGGGTCATCGAGATGCCTTCGCCGAAGGAGCACATGCGGCCGACGCCGCCGAGGTTCTCCGCAAGAGGCTGGTCGGGGTAGAGACCGGGCTGCTCGCCTTCGATGTTGTAGCCGGCCAGTTCGCCGAGGCCGAATTGGGTGGCGTAGTGGCGCACGCGATCGAAGCCGAGGCGGCGACCGACAGTCTCAAAGTAGAGATTGTTGGAGTGAGCCAGCGCTTCGGTGAGATTCAGGTGGTAGCTGCCACCGAGGTTGACGGGCGTGTCTTTGTTGATGATGCCCTCGTCGAGGGCGGCCAGGGCGACGGAAAGCTTAATCGTCGAGCAGGGCTCGGCGCCGCTCGAGAGGGCCAGCTTCTGATTGACCATGGCGAGAATGCGGCCGTTCGAGGGGTCGATGGCGACGACGGTGCCATTCATGTCGCCGAGGGCGTCGAGGGCAGCCTGGCGAACGACGGGATCTTCACCAGCCGTGACGTCGCCGGCGGTCAGATCGGTATTCGCGAAGGAGCTCGCCGTGAAGCGCTCGTAATAATGATGCCGTGTGTGGCGCACATAGCCGTGGTGGCGCACGGTGGTCAGACTGGCTGAGGCGAGGTGTGCACCGGTCACGCGCTGGCTGTGCTGCAACGTCGCCAGGTGATGGCGGGCGGTCGCGGATTCGTGAACGCGGGAGTGGTGGTGGGTAGTCCGGCGGGTCGTTGTGGTCGATGCCGCGAAGAGCAGCGGCTGGGCGGCCAGGGCAGACAGCAAGAAAGGCAAAAGAAGACGCTTCATCAGGAAAACTCGAGATCTAAAGTCCAGGACTTCTGCCATGGTGCTGCAGAAGCTTGTCTGGCGAAACCGTTCTTTCGTACCCTTACCCTATCGACATGCCCCGGACAGAATCTGCGTTCCGTATTGGGACATAAGTTTCTCGCCATTATGCTTCGTCCAAACCCCGAAGACGCCCATCTTGTTGCTTTTGATGGGTCCCCTCAGCTGCAGGGGCTTGGATGAATGGCAGGAACTATGGGTTCACTATAACCGGAAACTATTGTCTGTCCAGTACATTTTCGCAGATTCGTATGCCTCTTTCCGGTCAAAAGCCAAGAATGGATGACCAAACCGGGTCACAAGGCGCCTTTACGCAGGAAAGCGGGAATGTCGAGGTTTTCCCCGGGCTCCTCGATGAAGGCGGGGTGGATGGCGACGGCTTCATCGGCCCGATCGACCGCTGCGGCCACAGCAACGCCGACAAAAGCGGGCTCGTCCGCCGTTTCCTCCGAAAATTGCGGCTGCGCTGGGCCAGCTTCGGCGCCATCGGATTCGGGCTCATGGACGCGAAACGCGGAGACAAATTCGCGGGCGGAAACCGGGACCAGCACCGGGATGGGCTGTGGGGCGGGGGACTGCGCCGCGGGGGTGAAGTCCTCGTCGTCCTCTTCGCTGGCGAAACGGGGCGTGGGGGGGCGGGTCTCGATGCGGGGAACCAGCGCCTCCTGACGCAGGGCCGCTCCCAGCATCTGCTCGCGGCGTTCCGCCGAGCCCTGGCGGAAGCCGGTGGCGATGACGGTGATCTTGACCTCGTCGGCCATTGACTCGTCGAGAACGGCGCCAAAGATAATGTTGGCGTCTTCGTGCGCGGCGCTCTGGATAAGGCTCGACGCTTCGTTGACCTCGCTGAGCTTGAGGGAAGCCGAGCCGGTGATGTTGATGAGGATGCCGCGGGCTCCGTCGATGGCGCCGGCTTCGAGCAGAGGCGAAGCCATGGCTGCCTGTGCCGCCTCGATAGCGCGATTAGCGCCGCCGCGCACAGCTGTGCCCATCACGGCGTAGCCCATGCCTGCCATGGTGGTTTTCACATCGGCGAAGTCGCGGTTAATGATGCCGGGGATGGTGATGATGTCGGAGATGCCCTGGACGCCCTGGCGGAGCACGTCGTCGGCGATGCGGAAGGATTCGAAGAAGCCGGCGTCTTTGGCCACGGCGAGGAGCTTTTCATTGGGGATGACGATCATGGTGTCAACGCTCTCGAGCAGCTCCTGCATGCCGCGCTCGGCCTGGGCCATGCGCCGCTTGCCTTCGAAGCCGAAGGGGCGCGTGACGACGGCGACGGTGAGGGCGCCCATCTCGCTGGCGAGCGAAGCAATGACCGGGGCCGCGCCGGTGCCGGTGCCGCCGCCGAGGCCGGCGGTGACGAAGACCATGTCCGCGCCTTCGAGGGCTTCGAGGATTTTCTCGGAGTCCTCAAGGGCAGCGCGGCGTCCGACGTCAGGATTGGCGCCCGCGCCAAGCCCGCTGGTGAGCTTTGCGCCCAGCTGCAGCTTGACCGGGGCGTGCGAGAGCTGCAGCGCCTGGCGGTCGGTGTTGGCGGCGATAAACTCGACGCCCTCCATGCTGGCGGCGATCATACGGTTGACGGCATTGCCACCGCCGCCGCCCACGCCGATGACCTTAATCTTCGCGCCGCGGAGGACTTCGTCGTGGAACTGGATGCGGATTTCTTCGGGCTGGCTCATGGGCTGGTTCTTCATCGGCTTCGACTCCTTCAACTAAACGCTTCCGGCTAAGATGGCGCGCAACTTGGCGCGCAGTCCCTGGTTTTCCGCCGCACGGGTGACGCTGGTGCGGTGGGCATAGAGCAAGGTCCCGGTAAGTACTGAAAATTCGGGCGCAGCCAGCTCCGCGGGCATGCGCGAGAGCGGAACGGGCGAGGCGAGACGCGCGGGGACACGCAGCAGACTCTCCGCCGTTTCGAGAAGGCCGGGCAGGCGCGCGCCGCCGCCGGTGAGGACGCAGCCGGCGCCCATCGCTTCCAGCACGCCGCCGTGGCGGAGGTTATCGCGCAGCAGCTGAAAGAGCTCGCGCGCGCGGGGCTCGAGGATTTCGCTGATGAGCCGCTGGCTGACGATGCGCGGTTCGTAGCCAGGAAGACCGGCGAGCTCGACTTCGCTGTGCTGCGGCACCGACGTGACGATGGCGTGGCCGTAGTTGCATTTGAGCCACTCGGCTTCGGGCGCAGTGACGTGGAGGCCGACGGCGAGATCGTTGGTGAAGTGATCGCCACCGATGGGAACGACCGAAGTGTGGGCCACCGAGCCTTCAAAGAAGACGACCAGTTCCGAGGTGGAAGCGCCAATGTCGAGGAGGCAGACGCCCAGCTCGCGCTCGTCGGCGGAGAGCGTGGCTTCCGCGGCGGCGAGGGCTTCGAAGACGGTCTCGGTGACTTCGAGCCCGGCCCGGTTGGCGCTGGTGACGATGCTTTGCTGTGCGCTGGCCGCACTCGTGGCGATGTGGAGATTCACCTCGAGCCGATTGCCTACCATACCCACGGGGTCGAGGATGCCCGGCTGCTCGTCGAGGATGAACTGCTGCGGCAGCAGGTGCAGAATTTCGCGATCGGCGGGCAGGGCGATGGAGCGGGCACGATCGACGGCGGCACGGACGTCTTCTTTGGTGATTTCGCGCAGACGCGTTCCGAGGCTGATGCCGCCGCGGCTGTTGACGCCGCGAATGTGAGGTCCGCCGACGGCGACGACGCAGCGCTCGATGACGGTGTTCGCGGATTCTTCCGCCATGACGGCGGCGCGATCGATGGCGGCTGCGGCGGGACCGAGATCCGCGATGAGCCCCTTGCGCATGCCGGCGGCGTCGGCGATGCCATGGCCACGATAGCGGAGCGCTCCTTCGTGAATCTCGGCCACCAGCGCGCGGATCTTCGAACTGCCGGCGTCGATGACCGCGATGATGTTCTCCTGCTGGCTCACGCAGCCCCCCGGGTGGTGCGGGATTTTGCCGGCGTGGCGTGAGCCTTATCGTAGCCGTCGTGTTCCGGGGCGTGTCCCGCGGTGTGGGCCGGCTCATGGTGTTTGCCGGGAGGGTCGTGTTTCGCAGCGGCCGGCTTGTGCGCCGCGTTGTGCTCGGGCTGCGCAGGGTGGCTGGCCTGCGGAGCAGGCTGCGCCGGTTTCGGCGTGGAGCTGGCTGCGGGCTCGGGCTGGCCGGCCATCTTCAGGACGACCTGGTGGTCGTAGCGAAGATCGATGGAGGCCAGCTGCGGATACTGTTGCTGCCACTGTGCGATGTGGGCCTGATAGTTTTGCCAGCGGGCGAGAAAGTCTTCTTGGCCGAAGTGCAGCACGAGGTCGGAGCCGTTCGACGGTACCGTGGCGCGCAGGTCCTCGGGATCGGAGAGGTCGACCTCGCTGAGCTGGGTGGAGATGTGCTCGCCGCCTTCGTCGAGCTCGGTGAGGAAACGCTGATAAATATGCATGCGGGCGCTGCGCACTGTGAGCGGATCGCTCGGGGTGATTCCGCTGACGACGGGGAAGGAGTAGCGGCGGGCGGCCATCTGCATCGGCGTCATGTCGAGGAGGACGCCGTTGGCGTCGGCGAGCGCGATGCGGCCATGCACCTGAACGAAGGCGATCGGCGTGCGTTCGACGATGGCGACGCGCAGCTGGTTGGGCAAGAGCCGCATGACGGTTGCATGGTCGACCCACGGAATCTGCTCGAGGGCCGCCTGGCGCTTCGCAAGCGGGACGAGAAAGAGATTGCGTCCGACATCTGAGCCGAAGACAGAGACCAGATCGGACCGGGTGAGCTCGGAGTTGCCGAGGGTCTGGATCGACGCAGCCGACTCGATGCGGAACCGAGGATCGTGCAGGAGGAAGGTGCGTGCGGTGAAGGCGAGCGTGGTGAGGACCGCGAGCAGGGCGAGGACAATGGCAGCGAAGCCGGCCTGGCCCCAGCGGCTGGCCGCCCATTCCGGCAACGGGCCACGGCGCACGCGGACGCGCCGGCGAGCGCGCAGGAAGGGCTCATCCGTTTCGTCGGGATCAGCGGCTGGACGCGGGGAGCGCGACGGACGCGCGTAGCTCTCGGCCGACACCGGCCGGCGCACAACATCGTTCGCCTCCTCGTCGAGGAGCGTCGCGTTGCCGCTGTTGAGATTGCTTTTTGCCACGCCTGAGCAAGGTCGTGGGAATCGCCATTCTGACTATAGCGTGGGGGACGCTGTGAATTCGCGGGGAAATGCGACAGGCATGGCTACAGGTATCAAGGGAGGGAACAGGCAGCGGGTAGGGCGAACGACTGCGCCTGTCAGCATTTCGACGCGAGCAGCCGGCTTTTCACTCCACACGGGGGAATGACGAAAGCGTAATCTCTCCGGCAATATCCACAGAGCCAATTTATCGCGTTGCAACAAAAGCTTAACCTTCCTTTGACGAACCCTCTCTAGGTTCAAACAAGTATCTCTTCCCCGCAAACCCCCGCAGTCAAATCCAGCTCTTCCGTTGAAATCCTTTTTGGAGGCAATCCTGTGCTGCACCCATTTTCAGGCGCATGGCGCCGTGTGTTTGTCGTATTTCTCGTGCTCTCTGCTTCAGCGCGCATGCTGCCGGCGCAGCAGGAAACCATGGCGTCGATTGTGGGAACGGTAGTGGATGTGCGCGGAGCTGCGGTCGCCCATGTCTCGATCGAGGCGAAGAACCAGGCAACGGGCGCGGTGAGCAATGCCGTGGCCGACGAGGCGGGCCGCTTCGCGGTGAGGGGGATTCCCGCCGGCCGCTACACCCTGACGTTGACGGCGGAGGGTTTCGCGACGCTGACCCAGGAAGCTGTGGCCTCCGCGGCCCCTGCCGAGATCACCGCGACCCTGAACGTCGGGAGCATCGAGCAGAATATCGAGGTACGGGCAATTGCGGGCGACTCTATCGCGGGGCAGCATGCTCTTTCTCAGGAATCGCTCGACACCGTCGCACCCAGGTCGGAAGTCAGCAGCGAGTTTATCCGCGAGTTTACGGCCCCAACAGCCGATTACACGAATATCATCCAGATCGTTCCCGGTACCTTCGGCTATAACACGAACGGCGTTGGTCTCGGCCAGGGAACCATTTACTTCCGTGGCTTCCCGGACGGCGACTACGACATCACCTGGGACGGCATTCCCTTCGAGGACACCAACACGCCGACCCATCACTCGTGGGTTTTCTTTCCGGGGGTATGGATTGGAAGCGTGGACTTCGACCGCAGTCCCGGGACCGCGTCCACCATCGGGCCCAGCACCTTCGGCGGCTCGATCAACCTGCAGTCGCGGGAAGTTCCGAGCGAGATGTCGATTCTGCCTTCGGTGTCATATGGCTCATTCGGTACGACGCTGGCGGATGGCCAGTTCAACACCGGGATGCTGGGGGCGAAGAAGAACATCGGCCTTGGCGTCGACGTCCACCGCATGGAATCGGACGGCTTTCAAACCGGGAACGATCAGAACCGCATCGGCGGGGATATTAAAGTGCTGTACAAGCTATCCGACCGCACGACCATCACTGGATACAGCGGCGTTATTCGGTTCAACTCCAACACTCCGAACAATGCGCCTTATCGCGCGCAGGTAGCCAATTATGGCTGGAATTACCTGCTGCAGAGCAACGATCCGACCAGCGCCTTCTATCAGCACTACAACACCTATGTCATTCCAACGGACTTCGAGTACGGGGCGGTTCGCTCGGCGCTGGGCCGCGGGTGGTTTGTCGACGCCAAGCCCTATAGCTACAGCTACTACAATGCGCAATACTATGCCAACGATAACTCGAAAGATACAACCGGCCTGGCCACAGGCCCGGGCGGCTCATCAGGGTGGATCACGCAGGCCAACTGCTCGACCCCGGTGACGAAGAAGGGTGTAACTGCGCTGCCCTGCGCGGTGGATAAGCTGAACAGCTACCGTAAGTACGGGGAAACTTCGACGATCAGCCAGACCTCAAAGTTCGGCGTCTTCCGGGCGGGGCTGTGGTATGAGTGGGCCACCACCAACCGTTATCAGATTCCCTCGAACCCGCTCACGCTTCAGGATCAGACACTGCCGAACTTTCACGAGAATTTCTGGACCGACTCTTACAATCCTTTTATTGAATATGAGTGGCATGCGACCAGCAGGCTCAGCCTCGTCGGCGGCGACAAAGAGGCGTATTACACCATGAATCTCCGGCAGTATGCAGACGATGGAAAGATCGTGGGCGGCCTGCAGGGAGCCCCGTACACCACTTCGTCGGGGAACTTTGGCAGCAATCTGCCGTCGGCCGAAGCCAATTTCCGTGTGCTGAAAAACTGGTCTGTCTACGGTCAGTTTGGCAAAGGCGCGGTAATCCCGCCCAGCAGCACATTCGATGTCAAGGGAGGCGGCGCAGAAGTCAACCAACTCCCCAAACCCACGGAGACGACGACCTGGCAGGGAGGGTCCGTCCTGAAACTGAACCGGCTGACGGTCGATGGGGATTACTACCACATCAAATTTCAGAGTAACTACATCCTCGCGCCGGAGGGAACCAACCCGAGCAATCCGCTGTATAACCTGGATGCTTATTATCTCGGGCCCGATTCTGTTACACGCGGCTTTGAAGGTGAAGTCAATGCCGCGCTGGGCGCGGGCATCCATGTCTACACCAGCGGGAGCGTGGGCGAGGCAACTTATACGGGATCCGGAATTCCGTCCGGGCTCTACGTTGCCGATACACCTCTTTTATACTCAGGCGACGGCGGTCACTTATCAGGCTCACGGTCTCGATCTGGGTATAGTCGAGAAGCGGGTTGGCGATCATTACAACGACAACGGCACGTTTCACAATCAGGTATGGGACTCGCCCACCAATAACGTGAACCTGTATCTGAACTACACGCTGCGAAAGAATTCGATGTTCGACGAGTCGAAAATCAGCTTCAGCGTGAATAACCTGTTCAATGACGAGAGCATCCTTGACGTAACTTCCAGCGGGAGCCCCGCTCCTGTGAACGGTTCGGCGTATTATGCGACGACCAGCGCGTCGCCGCTCGATACGCTGAGCCTGACAACCGGGCGCAGTTTCATGGTGTCCGTGAGGATGGGTATTTTCCCGAATCGCAGCGAATAGCTTTTTGGGGTAAGAAGGGGCCGCGCCGGGAAGAATCTCGGCGCGGTTTTTTATTTGTGGGCCGGATTTTTGTGGCCGCCCTGGGATGGGACCGGGGATGGCGCCTGGTGAGGCGCGGGGCGCTTGCGGGGGCGTTTGGTCCAGAGCGGAGCTCCCCATGCGCCGACGGCGAGCAGGGCCCCGAAGAGGACGACCGCGTCGATGCTGGCTCGGTTCTGGAACGACCAGAGCGAGTCTTTGATGGTGAGCCACATGGTGAACTCGTCGAGAGTCAGCGCGGCGCCCATGCCGTAAAGGATGGCGATGAGGCGGCCGGCAAAGAGCGAAGTGGGAGTTGCCCCCGTGCCCACTTCGGCCACCATGGCGTATCCGGAGACGAGCAGCAGAATAATGCCCCAGACGAGATGGTGGATGTGGGTCCCGGCCACGATCACCCATCCGAAGGGGCCGATGTGGAAGAGGATGAGGAGGACGAGAAGGCGGACGCCGAGGAAGGTGATGGCGAAGCCGATAGCGGCGAGGAAGAGCCGGCGGCGCGGGCGGTCGGGGATGCGCTCGTGCAGGACGCTTCCGGCGCGGGTATGGTGCAGAACAACCAGCATCACCGTGGCGCACGTTGCCATGAAAATGAGGAGAACCCACGCTGCTGTCCAGTGCATGACCACCATTCTGACAGCGAGCTTCACCAGCGGGCTAGACGTTAAACGGGCAACGGGAGCCAAAGCGGACACCACCCCACCGGTCTCTATCGGCAAAAGGGGCGCAGTGGGACAGGCGGGGGGCTCGGTTTTGGCATTCGGGGGATCAAGGGTCTCAAGATCGAGACCTGGAGTGAGCCGGCGCGGAGGAGAAAATTGGGCCAGGGAACCCCGGGTCTCAGAATCGAGACCCGGGCCAGCCAGGCGGAGTTCAGTTGGCGGGTGTGGTTGTTGACCGCTTCGTGAATAGCGGTGCGCCGCGGGCGCCGATCGCCAGCAGCGCGCCGAAGAGGATTACAGCGTCGATGCTTTCACGGCCCTGGTGGGTCCAGTAGGCATCGGCGCTCAGGTTGAGCCAGAGCGCGAATTCGTCAAGGGTGAGGGCCGCGCCCATGCCGAAGCCGATGGAGATGAGCCGGCTCATGAAGAGCGACGAAGGGGATGATCCGGTGCCGACCTCCGCCAGTTCGGCATAACCGACGGCAAGCAACAGCAGGATTCCCCACACGAGATGGTGGATGTGGCGGCCGCCCATCATGACCCAGCCGAAGGGTCCGATGTGATGGACGATGGCCCAGACCAGCAGCCGCACGCCCAGAAAGGTGATGAAGAAGGTGACAGCGGCCAGAAACAGGCGACGCCGTGGGCGATCGGGGATGCGCTCGTGGAGGATGCGCCCTGCGCGTGTCAGGTGAAGGAGAAGCAGCATCGTCGCGGCCACCAGGACGATGAAGAGCAGCAGAATCAGGGCTCCGGTCAGGTGCATAGGGTTCAATTTTTAGCACAGGGCGAGGGTCCGGCTGCCGACCCTATAATCAAACTGGGGCACTTTTCCCTGGAGCCTCTGGACCGGGCATTTGAGCGACGAAATCATCATCCGCGGCGCGCGGACCCATAATCTGAAGAATATCGACTGCGCGATTCCGCACGGGCAGCTCACCGTGGTTTCGGGAGTGTCGGGCTCGGGCAAGTCGTCGCTGGCCTTCGACACGATTTATGCGGAGGGGCAGCGGAGGTATGTTGAGTCGCTGTCGGCGTACGCGCGGCAGTTTCTGGAGCGCATCGAGAAGCCGGATGTCGACCTGATCGACGGGCTCGCGCCGGCCATTGCGATCCGGCAGAAGAACACGACGCGGAATCCGCGCTCGACAGTTGCGACGGCAACGGAAATCTACGACTATATGCGCCTACTGTGGGCGCGCTGCGGCGTGGTGCATTGCACGGTTTGCAACGGCATCGTGAAACGGGACAGCGTGGACGAGATTGCCGCGGGCGTTCTGGCGCTCGGCGAGGGAACTCGCTTACATGCGCTGTTCCCGGTGCAGCCACCGGCGACGACGCCCGTACAGCCCCCGTCGGAAGACGCAACGCCAGTGAAGAAAACCGCCGGGCGGCCACGCAAGACAGCGAAGACGCAGAAGGAGACGGCTGCGGCCAAGGCGGGGGTGTTGCCTGATCCGCTGCGCGAGCGGCTCGGCGAGTTGCGGAAGCGCGGCTTCAACCGGCTCTATCAAAATGGGACGATCTATGAGTTCTCGACGCCCGAGTCGCTGCTGGAGATCGACTTTGCGCTGCCGGTTTACGTGCTTGTCGATCGCATCGTGGTTTCGGCGGAGAATCGTGCGCGCATTGTGGATGCCGCAGAGATCGGGTATCGCGAGTCGGGGGAGATCCTCTATGAAATCGTCCCGCGCGAGGAGGAATCCGCAAGGGGACCACGGGAGCGGCTGCGGTTTTCGGGGGCGTTCGAGTGCAAGATCTGTCACCGCGTTTATCGCGAGCCGGAGCCGACGCTGTTCTCGTTCAACAATCCTTATGGAGCATGCCCGCGCTGCCAGGGATTCGGGAACACGATTGATTTCGATCTCGACCTGATCATTCCCGACAAGTCGAAGACGCTCGACGAGGGGGCGATCGACCCCTGGAATCGGCCGAAGTATCGAACCTACCTGACCGATCTGCGACGGGCTGCGAAGCAAAGTGGAGTTCCACTCGACGTGCCGTGGTGGGATCTGACGCCGGAGCAGCAGGCGTTTGTGCTGGACGGGCGTGGCGCGTTTCCCGGCGTGCACGGGTTCTTCAATTTGCTGGAGCGCAAGAAGTACAAGCTGCACGTGCGGGTGATGCTCAGCAAGTATCGCGGGTATGCGCTTTGTCCGGAGTGCAAAGGACAGCGGCTGCGGGCCGAGGCGCGCGCGGTGCGGATCGGCGAGCAGGGAAGTGAAAGCGGCAAGAACATTTGCGAGGCGGCTTCGCTGACGATCGGCGCGGCTGCGCGCTTCTTTTCGAGTTTGCAGTTGTCGCCGATGCAGGAGGAGATTGCCGGCAGCATTCTCGAAGAGATTCGGCAGCGGCTGCAGTTTCTCGATGCTGTGGGGCTTGATTATCTGACGCTCGATCGGCTGGCGTCGACGCTCTCGGGGGGCGAATCGCAGCGCATTCAGCTGGCGACCTCGCTGGGGTCGCGGCTGGTGGGTGCGTTGTATGTCCTCGATGAGCCGTCGATCGGGCTGCATCCGAGGGACACGTCGCGGCTGATTCGCATCCTGAACGATCTGCGCGATCTCGGCAACACGATTCTGGTGGTGGAGCACGATCCCGATGTGCTGCGCGCGGCGGATTATCTGCTCGATCTGGGGCCGGGGGCCGGCGAGTTCGGAGGCAAAATCCTGGCGGCGGGAACGGTCGAGCAGGTCGAGGCGAATCCGGCGTCGATCACCGGGCGGTACCTCAGCGGACAGCTCACGATTCCGGTTCCGGCGCGGCGGCACACGCCGGGCCCGGCAAAGGAATGGCTGCGGGTGAAGGGCGCGCGCGTCCACAACCTGAAGGGGATCGACGTCGATATTCCGCTGAACCTGCTGGTGGCGATCACCGGGGTCTCGGGATCGGGCAAGTCGACGCTGGTGCACGATGTTCTCTACAAGGCGGTCGCGCACAGGCTGGGACGGATTGAGGGCGGCGATCCGACGAGCGTTTACAGGGATATCAAAGGCGTCGAGCGCCTCAACGACATTGTTCTGGTGGATCAGACGCCGATCGGGCGGACGCCGCGCTCGAATCCTGTGACGTACATCAAGGCCTTCGACGCGATCCGCGAGCTGTTTGCCGCGCAGCCGGAGGCGCAGAGACGGGGCTATGCCGCCGGTCATTTCTCGTTCAATGTGCCGGGTGGGCGCTGCGACGTTTGCGAGGGCGATGGGACAGTCACGGTCGAGATGCAGTTTCTCGCCGACGTAGAGCTGCCCTGCGAGGAATGCGGCGGGTCGCGCTACAAGGCGAGCACGCTCGAGATTCACTACAAGGGGCGCAATATTCATGAAGTTCTGCAGATGACGGTGCGCGAGGCGCTGCGGTTCTTTGCGGGACATCCGAAGATCGTCGACAAGCTGGCGGTGCTCGAGGAGATTGGCCTGGGCTATGTGCGGCTAGGGCAGTCGGCGACCACGCTTTCCGGTGGAGAAGCGCAAAGAGTGAAGCTGGCTGCGCACCTTGCTTCGACGCGGTCGGAGCGGTCCTCGGGAGATGGGAAGAAAGGCGGCAGCCGGGTGCTCTATATCCTCGACGAGCCGACGACGGGCCTGCACTTCGACGACGTGGGCAAGCTGCTGGTCGCGTTTCGCAAGCTCATCGACAGCGGCGGCTCGCTGGTCGTGATCGAACACAACCTCGATGTGATCAAGTCGGCGGATTGGGTGATCGATCTGGGACCGGAAGGGGGCGCGCAGGGCGGACAAGTGGTGGCCACGGGGACGCCGGAGGCGATCACCCGCAGCGAGCTCTCGCACACCGGTCAATGGCTG
This sequence comes from uncultured Acidobacteriaceae bacterium, assembly GCA_963787915.1. Taxonomy (GTDB): domain Bacteria; phylum Acidobacteriota; class Terriglobia; order Terriglobales; family Acidobacteriaceae; genus Palsa-343. Next base: position 92,519 of record CAWBEP010000002.1, read on the forward strand.
GCACGGGTGCTGAACGGGCACGGCATTGCTGAACCGGAACAGGTTGCCGAAAGCGAGGTTTATCAGTGAGGGGTGTTTCGGAGAGGATGCCCGCGGTTATCCCGGGTCTCAAAGACGAGACCCGGGGCAGCCGAGCCAGTGGGTTTCCGTGAGGACGGACTTTCGAAGAAATGGTCTGCGGTTATCCCGGGTCTCAGGATCGAGACCCGGGGCAGCCGAGCTTTCAAAGTATCCGTGAGGGCGGACTTTCGAAGAAAGGGTCTGCGGTTATCCCGGGTCTCAAAGACGAGACCCGGGGCAGCCGAGCCAGTGGGTTTCCGTAAGGGCGGACTTTCGAAGAAATGGTCTGCGGTTATCCCGGGTCTCAAAGACGAGACCCGGGGCAGCCGAGCGGGAGGGCGAGGTGTGACGGTGAAGTGTGTTTTGGGCGCTTTGGCCCTGGTTTTGTTGGCAGGGATGGTCCCGCTGATGGCGCAGCCGGCGCCGTTGCCGCCCGGGACCATTTCCGATGACACGCAGCAGCAGCAGGCGGCGGATCCGCTCGGGGACGTCGAAACCGCGATCGTGGCGAAAAACTACGCGTTGGCCACCAGCCGGCTGAGCGTCTACCTCTCCGCGCACCCCGAGGACGCGCGTGCGCTCTTCGATCGCGGCTACGTGGAAGACGCGCAGGGCCACACGGACGCAGCCGAAGGCTGGTACCGCAAAGCGGTGGCAGCCGATCCAAAGCTGTTTGAGGCGCGGCTGGCGTTGGGATTGCTGCTCGCCTCCAAAGGCGATGCGCAGGATGATCGGGCGGCGCGTGAGCAGCTCGACGCAGCCACCCAGCTCGAACCGAATCCGCCAAGCCCGGCGGCCAAGGCGCAGGCGGACCGCGCTTTGGCGCGTCTGCTGCGAACCTCCGATCCCACAGGTGCGCGGGATGCGCTGGTCGATGCCCTGAAGCTGACCCCGGAGACTCCCGCGGACACGCTGTTGGCGGCTGAGATTGCCGAGGCTGCCGGCGATGGGGCGATTGCCGAGCAGGAGTATCGGAAAGCCATGGAGGCCGACCCTGGCTCGTCGGAGGCCACGTCCGGCCTGATTCATCTTTTGATCGACCAAAAGCGGTATGCCGACGCTCAGCCGCTGGTCGAAGCCGCTTTGCGCCGGAATCCCGATGACCCGGCGCTCAATGCTCAGCTGGCGGCGATCCTGAACGCGGAAGGCAAGGCGGCGGACGGACTGGCTGTTCTCGAAAAGATGCACAAGCTCGAACCGGCGAATTCCTCCGTGACGGCCATGCTTGCCGACGCCGCGCTGCAGGCAGGGCAGATGGATGAAGCCGATGCGCTCAACCAACAGTTGTTAGCCGCCGCCCCCGCCGATCCCGCGCTTCTCGACGCCCGGGGACGGATTCTCATCCGCCGGCAGCGCTATGCCGAGGCGCTTGCCGCCTTCCATCAAGCTGTTGCCGCCGCGCCAAACGACGCCGATGCCTGGTCCGGAATAGCCTTCGCCGCCTCGGAGCTCCACCAGTACCAGGCAGAGCTGGACGCGCTGGCGATGCGGGCGAAGTTCGCTCCGGAAAATCCGGCAAGTTTGTTCCTCTGGGCAACGGCCTACGATAATCTTCATCAAACCAAGCCAGCGGCGGATTATTACCAACGCTTCCTCGCCGCCGCTCAGGGAAAATTCCCGGACCAGGAGTGGCAGGCAAAGCACCGGCTCGCTGCTCTTGCCAGGTAACGGTGCTCAAGGCGCGCGCTGCCGCAGTACCTTATTGAGGTTTGCTCTGACGCTTCCGGGGAAGTTACTTTCGGAAGTCCATATCCGAAAAATTTTCTGAGTCGCTGGCGCGAAGAACGCAAACTGCGGTATGGTTCTCGGAACGCTCCCCCCGGAGGTGCACCATGCGGTTTGTCGCCGTCGTCGCCGCTGTGGTTCTTCCCGCTTCTCTCGCCTGGGCGCATGGTATGGATGACCACGCGCCGGACGCCCGCGAACTGGCTGATTTGCAGGCCAAAGCCGCAGTGGCCTCTCCCAACGAGCAGCCTTACATTTATGCCGAGCTGGTCCACTCGATGACCGAGATGGCCACCGCACAGTTCCAGGCCGGCGATGCCCAGCAGGCAACCGCGTCGCTCAAAGCGGCGCAGAGCTACGCAGGCAAAATCCAGATGAATCTGCTGCGCGACGCCAAGAAGCTGAAGAACGCGGAGATCCTCGTTCGCCACACGGCGTTCCGCCTGAAAGAGCTGATGACGGGCGCCTCGCTCGACGATCGTCCGACGCTGGAAGCCACGATTCAGCAGCTGAATCAGGTGCAGTCGGAGATGATCATGCAGATCTTCCACCGCTGATCGGCGAAAACTGAATCGGCGGCTCGCCCGATTTTCGGCAAACAGGCGAAAACGGGCGCACCGCATTCGCTGCAAAAGAACCTCTTTTCCCTGAGTGATCCACACCCTTTCAACAGAGCCGGATGCGCGTGAGGCAATATTCATCGGGCCATAACAGAGGCCGGTGCAAAGCTGGCCTTTACACGAGCATTTGTTCGCTAAGTTTTCCCTATTGCCACGAAGGGTGGGGGTTCGTACTCTGACGTGGCTTTGGAAAGCAAGCCTTTTGGCTTAACTGAAAACTGAATCGGAAAGGAACGCAGGCCTTCTCGGCGCAAACTTCGGCCGCCATCATTCCGGGAACACAATCGGAACCAGCGCGGGCGGGTTGAGACTCAGGAGGTTGACGTTTCATTCCCCCGCATCCTGCCTCCTGGCGGGTCCGCGGCGTCCTGCGCTCCAACAGCCGGCGCAGCGCCATTCGTCAGGCACCGGATGCGATCACCCCAACCCAGCCGACGGACGCACCTCGTTGCGCGCCTCGCCGCGTTGCTCCCGCCTGTGCGGGGAGATGCAAGGGAGAAATATGAGACCGAAGAAGACCATCCTGTGTGTAGACGACAATGAACAGGCCCTCGCTGTGCGCAAATTTCTGCTCGAGACACGAGGCGGTTATCGCGTCGTTGCCGCTCGCAATGGGAAAGAGGCGGTCGAGCGGTTTCGCACCGGCGGCATCGATCTGGTGCTCAGCGACCTGGTGATGCCCCATATGGATGGCAACGAGATGGTGCGGCGCATGAAGGAGATCGCTCCGGAGGTTCCGATGATCCTCATCAGCGCCACGGTCAAGGCCTTCGACCACGCCAACCGCGCCGACGCGTTTCTGCCTAAAGGGATTTCGACCCCCAGCGAGATGCTGGAGAAGATTCGCATTATGATTGCGCGCAAGCGCGGTCCGAAAAAGACTCAGCGCCCGGACTACGAACCCTCCGAGGGTGCGGTCTTCGATCCCCTGACGCACGCGGTTGCATCCTGATTGGGGTAGCAGCGCGCTGTCAGGCGGAACTGCATCCGATGCATCCGCCAGGGGTGGTGGGCGACGGTGAATCCCGCCGCCCATTTACAATCGATGCGTGGCTGAGATGATTCGCGCCGAGCACCTCGGCAAAGTCTATCGATCGGGAAAGCTTGAAGTTCCGGCGCTGCGCGACGCAACCTTTTCTGTCGAGGAAGGCGAGTTCGTCTCGATCGTCGGTCCATCGGGCAGCGGCAAGTCGACGCTCTTTTATTTGCTCGGCGGTCTGACTCGTGCCACCAGCGGCCGCGTGTTCATCGGTGGCGTGGATTTCTCCACTCTGGGCGACGCGGAGCGGACAAAGATGCGGCGGGCTCGTATCGGCTTCATCTTTCAGAAATTCAACCTGCTGCCGACTCTCTCGGCGCGGGCCAACATCGAGATCGCCTGGGAGATCGCCGGCCGCAGCGAGCCGATCGACGAGAATTTCCTCGGCAATCTTACCGAGCTGCTGCACATTGCCGGCCGTCTCAGCCATCGGCCCTCGGAGCTTTCGGGGGGCGAGCAGCAGCGGGTCGCCATCGCGCGCGCGCTGATCACCCGCCCGGCCATCGTTTTAGCCGACGAGCCGACCGGGAATCTCGATACGGAGAACTCCGATGCTGTCCTTGAGATGTTGCGCAAGTCTAATAAGGAGTTCCGGCAGACGGTGCTCATGATCACGCACAATCCTGAGGCCGCAGCTATTGCCGATCGCATCGTGCATATGCGCGACGGCAGGATTCGCGGGATCGAAGCGGGCCAGGGTTCGGTCGGACAGCACGCCTGGTAGACTTCCATCCCCTCCCGGCTTATCTGTTTCGTTTCGGTGGGGAAACAGTACCACTCTGGCTGATCAAAATTGATCGTGCCTGCAAGCGATAACGAGTTAGAATTATCGAGGGCTAGTACGGTTAAAACCCAGGAAAAATGGGAACTACACTCAATCCACATCCCGAAGCTGCCGACGGATCGAAGCTCGGCTCCAATGGTTCGAACGGTTCGAATGGATCCAACGGAGCGAATGCATCGAATGGGTCCTCGGCCGGCATCCAGGAACTGCTCACCGAAAAGGCGAACGAAGCTACCCGTGGGCTCGATACGCGGTCGGCCGTCGAGATCGCGCGCATCATCAATCAGGAAGACCATAAAGTTGCCGCGGCCGTAAAAAAGGCGATTCCTGAGATCGCCCAGGTCATCGACATGGTCGCCCACAGTCTCCGCCAGGGAGGGCGTCTGATCTATATCGGCGCTGGCTCCAGCGGACGGCTGGCTTCCCTCGACGCCTGCGAGATTCCCGCGTATTTCTCGACCAGCCCGCAGACCGTGCAGTACGTGATGGCCGGCGGTCCCAAGGCGCTGGCTTCGCCGGTGGAAGTGAATGAAGACTCCGAAGAGCTGGGCAAGCGCGATATCGCCCGGAGACGGCCTAGCCGCAAAGACGTGGTGATTGGGCTGTCGGCGAGCGGGCGCACACCTTATGTGGTCTCCGCGGTTGCCTATGCGCGGACGCTGGGCGCGAAGACCGCGTGCATCACGTGCAATCCCAACACGCCTTTGGCGAATGCGGCGGAAACGTGCATCGTGGCCGAGGTTGGTCCCGAGGTCATCTCCGGCTCCACGCGGCTGAAGGCGGCGACCGCGCAGAAGATGATCACCAACATGATCACAACCGGCGCCATGACCCGGCTGGGCTATGTGTACGAAAACCTGATGGTCAACGTGCACATGCACAACTCGAAGCTGATTGAGCGCGGCATCGGCATCCTGATGCGCGCCTGCGATGTCGATCGCGAGCAGGCCGTGGAGGTGATCAAGTCCGCTGGCCGCTCCGTTCCGGTCGCGCTGGTGATGCTCAAGGCCGGGGTCGACAAGCCGGAGGCCGTACGGCGCCTGGCCCGGGCGGAAGGCAATGTGCGCCGCGCGATTGAAGACTCCGTGATGGATATCTGAGGCGGATTTCCGGGTAGCCCTTCCTTCACAAAAACTGGACCACAAGCTTGCGGACGCGCGAGAGTGGACTCTTGCCTCCAAAATAGGCGCTTCGACCGGGAAGATTCGTGATACCGTGCTTCTCCGAAGGGAGTTCAACGGATGCGTGGGCCATCTATTTTTCTGGCGATGCTGCTGGTTGCGTGCGCAGCGGGGGCGCAGGATTCTCAGGGCCCCACTGACCCGAAGGCGCAAAAGACCTACCAGGGTGCCCTGGACTGGATTAAGCAGCGAAATATCGCTGCGGGTCTGGACGCATTCAAAAAAGCGGACAAACAGGATGGCGGTCACTGCGCGAAATGCGCGTACAAGATCATCGAATATGGGCTGAAGATTGGCGACTTTAAGGCCGCTGATGCCGCCGCGCAGGAGCTTGTCGCTGACGCCAACGGTCCGCAGCAAACAGCTGAGGCCCACATGGCGCGCGGGATGGTTCAGTACCGGGAGGGGCTGGACAAGAACAAGGCCGATTGCTTCGGTGCAGCCGACCAGGAGTTCCAGGCCACCATCGCGGCCTATGCCAATACGCCGCCAGCATGCTTCTATGACGGAATTTGCCTGGCGCGGCTGAACAAGGATGATGCGGCCAAAGCGCAGTTCACGAAGTTTCTGATGCTTGCCGGCAAAGATGACGTGGATCGGCAGCGCGCCCAGCGTTTCCTCGACAATCCCAACCTGGCGCGGGCTCGCCTGGCGCCGGCGTTCGCCATCACGGCGCTCGACGGGAGCCAGCTATCACTCGACGGATTGGCGGGTAAGGTTGTGCTCATTGACTTCTGGGCGACCTGGTGCGGGCCCTGTCGCGAGGCTCTGCCGCACATTCGTACCATTGCGCAAAGGTTCGCGGGCGAGCCGCTGGTCGTGATGAGCATCAGCCTCGACGATAACGAGACAAAGTGGAAGGATTTTGTCGGGAAAAACGGCATGACCTGGACCCAGTATCGGGATGGCTCCGGCGCAATCGCCAAACTCTTCGGCGTCCAGGCCATTCCGCATACCTTCACCATCGATGCCGATGGGGTACTGCAGGATGAGCACATCGGTGATGCGGACATCGAAGGCAAGCTGAAGAAGCTGTGCGCGCGGGCGCGGCAACTGCAGGAAGCGCCGCAGGTCGCGGTGAAGTCAGGGCAATAGCGGCAACGCGTTGCGCCGCGCGATGGAGACTCGGTCATCGAGAGCGGAACGGGCTGGCGCCGCTAAGACCCATCGTCACGCCCCGTATTCGCGTCCGTCCGCGGCTCCCAGCACCCTCGCGAAGATTGCATCCACATTGCCGAGCTGGCGATGCAGATCGAAGGTGCGCTCCAGCTTTTCCTTGCTGAGAAGCTTTGAGATTTCGGAATCGGCCGCCACCAGATCGCGGAAGACGAGATCGTTCTGCCACGCGTTCATCGCATGCTTCTGCACCAGGCGGTAAGCGTCTTCGCGCAGCATCCCGGCCTCCGCGAGATCGAGCAGCAACTGCCCGCTGAAGATGAGTCCCCCCGTGCTCTCGAGGTTCTTCATCATGCGCGCCGGATAAACCACCAGCTTGTCGATGAGGTCCGCGGTCTTCGCCAATAGATAGTCGGCGAGGATCGTCGAATCCGGGAGGATCACGCGCTCGACCGAAGAGTGCGAGATGTCGCGCTCGTGCCACAGAGCCACGTCTTCAAGGGCCGCCTGGGAGTTGGCGCGAACCACGCGGGCCAGGCCGGAAATCTGCTCCGCCGTGATCGGGTTCCGTTTGTGCGGCATCGCCGACGAACCCTTCTGCTTCTCGGAGAAAAACTCCTCCGCCTCCCGCACTTCCGTGCGCTGGAGATGGCGAATCTCCGTCGCAATTTTGTCGAGGGTCGCGGTGATCACCGCGAGGGTCGCGATGTAATAAGCGTGGCGGTCGCGCTGGATGACCTGGGTTGCGACGGGAGCGGCCGCGAGGCCGAGGCGCGCGCAGATGCGCTCTTCCTGAGCAGGGCCGATGTGACCGAAGGCGCCGACGGCGCCGGAGAGCTTGCCGACGCGCATCTGTTCGGCCGCCGCTTCGAAGCGCTGCTGGTTGCGCTGCATCTCCGCATACCAGTTCAGCATTTTCAGGCCGAACGTGGTGGGCTCGGCATGCATGCCGTGGGTGCGGCCCACGACGGGCGTGTCCCTGAATTCAAGCGCACGCGTCTTCAGGACGGCCATCAGGCGCTCAATGTCTTCGCGCAGGATCGCGGAAGCGGCTTTTACCTGGAGGGCCTGCGCGGTGTCGACGACGTCGTTGGAGGTGAGGCCGTAGTGCAGCCAGCGCGACTCAGGCCCGATCTTTTCCGCAACCGCAGTCGTGAAGGCAATCACGTCATGCTTCACTTCCGCTTCGATCGCGGCGATGCGGGCGAGGTCGAAGCCGCCGCGCTCGCGGATCGCGCGCGCCGCCTCGGCGGGGACGACTCCGTCTTCGGCGAGCACCTCGCTCGAGACGGTTTCCACTTCCAGCCACGCGCGAAACTTGCTTTCGTCGCTCCAGATGCGGCCCATGGCCGCGCGGGTGTAACGGGGAATCAATGCGTTCCTCCGGCGAACCTCTCATTCTATCGTCACAAAGACGCACGCCCGCGCAGCGGCTGTTGGCGCAACGAAAGCGAATCGTCGTGCGCACACCAACGATTGCGGTTCGAGCGCATCTCACTCAATCGGGGTAAGCTCGAAGGAAAGAGGGGGAATTATGGCCGACGTTGTGACAATTGCGAACTTCACCGAGCCGCTCGAAGCGGAAATGGCCAAATTGCGCCTGGAATCCGCGGGGATCGATGTTTTTCTTTCCGGCGAAAATGCCCGCATCATGGAGCCCGGCCTCGGGCCGCTGCAGCTGCAGGTCAGCTCCGACGATGAAACGGATGCGCGCGCCATCCTTGCCGATCCCGGGGAGCCAGCCGATTGGACCCCACAAAGCTCGTAATACGATATATCGTGCTACGATAATCGTATGAATCTTTCGGAAGTGCAGGGCGCCTTGTCTCTCGTCCGTAACGCTCAGCAGCCTCGGCACAAAGAGCCGCCTCCGTTGTCGCGCGCCCAGATGCGGCGTTTGGCCGAGTTTCGCTTTCAGCTCAGAAAGTTCCTGCACTTCTCCTCGCTGGCGGCGGATGCCGCGGGCATTCGCGCCCAGCAGTATCAGCTGCTGCAGTGCGTTTGGGGCATGCCGGAGGAGCTCGATCCCACCATCGCCAACGTTGCGGCCCGCATGCTGCTCAAACACAACAGTGCCGTTGAGCTGGTCGACCGCACCATCGAGCAGGGACTGCTGCGCCGCTGTCCCGATCCGACCGACCACCGCCGCATCCTGCTGCGCATGACGCCGATGGGCGAGAAGCTGCTCGGCTCGCTGGCCGCATACCACTTGCGTGAACTGGAAGAGACCGGGCCCGAGCTCATCCGGGCGCTGCGGCGCGTGCTCCTTTCGCCGCAGCCTGCGAGTGCCCAGCCAGCAGCGCCGGAACCGAAGGCGCGCGCGGCGCGTTAGCTGCATTTCGAGGAATTCATCCGCGATATGCCGATGGCTTTGCCGCGCGCATCGTCCCATCTTTGCGCGACGAGTGCCGCTGCGGGAGGCAAACGTGGATCAAGCCGCGGCGGCAGGCTGCGCGGCGACGATCGCCCAGAGAAAACACGCGGCAATCATGATCTCCGCGATCACGGGACCAGCGAAGAAATAGACATACGAGTTGACCGACAGAGCGAGGTAGGCCACGAGAAAGGTCGCGCAGATGGGACGGAGTTGCGGCGCGGCTGTCTTCGCCAGCAAGCTGAGCTGCCAGAAAACGACGGCCTCGGAGGTGAGGGAGATGGTCACGCCGAGACCCATGCCATGGTAGAAGTCAAAAAATGTCCGCGTAACGCCGAGGATGGTGAACGGGTTGGCCTTCATGGTGGCGACGACCAGGGTGGCGGGGCCGGGCGGCGTCTTGCCGAAGACGCCGCCGACGGTGTGGAGCACCGCGTGGATGAACGCGAGGACCGAAGCGACGCGCAGCGGGAGCACGGACTTCATGCGCTGACTTCCTCGCCGGCAGGGTTCTGGTCCGCAGCCCGCGCAAAGCTTTCAAGAATCGCGATCCAGGCGCCGGGGCTGTTGAACATGGCGACCAGCTGCTCGTAGCCTTCGCCATGGCGTTCGAGGCCGCGATGTTCGAGGTTCACACGCGTGGCGGAGGGCCCTTCGGGCACGAAGGTGATCTCGACCTCGCTGGCTTTCGCGGGATCGGGATCGAATTTCCAGTCCGGCGAGTCGTGGCCGGGGCCGACATGCCAGGAGAAAGAGACGCGCCGCGGCGGATCCCATCGGAGCACCTTGCCCCATTCGCATTGCTCACCGGCGGCATTGCGCTCGTACCAGCGTCCCCCGACGCGCGGCTCGACGAAGATGGCTTCGAAGGGCGTCGAGCCGATGTGATGGGTGGCCGGCCACCACGTTTCCATCTGTTCGACAAATACGGAAAAGGCGCGGACGACGCTGGTCTGCACCAGGACGCTTTTACGGACGACGGCGGCTTCTGCCTGCGTGGGCATGCTTCTCTCCTTTGTGCGGCGTGGGTTTCTTTGTGTTTTTCCGCGGGGGATTTTCGGCGACGGATTGAAAGTTGCTCATTGCCTGCTCCCAGAGCCGATCGAAGTGGGCGCGAAGGCGGGCGATGCCTTCGGGGCTGAGCTGATAGAGACGGCGGGTTCCGGCGCGGGTATCGGTCACGAGGCCTGCTTCCTTCAGCACCCGCAGGTGCTGGGAGACGGCGGGGCGGCTGATGGGGAGGGTGCGCGCCAGCTGATTGACAGCAACCGGGCCGGCGGCGAGTTTCTGGAAGATGGCCATGCGGGAGGTATCGCCGAGGGCATCGAGTCCGGCCTGGAGGTAAGCGTCCACTTACGGTAAGTTAACACGAACCGATGAGATGTCAAGAAAAAACAGGGGGCAGCGATCAGAGATCAGGAAAGGCGGCCTTCAGTTCAGCGGAGTGGCGTTTGTCAGGTCGAGGGCGCCCTCGAGCCTCAGTGCGCTTCTGCGTTGTCGACCGAGACGACGGCGCAGTCTTCCTTATTCTGCGTGGCGTGGCGGCAGTTATCGATGGCTTTATGGCGGGCGTCGTCGGTGCGTGGTTGCGCGGTGGAGTAACCAAAGGAGTGGGGCGACATCGCGAAGGCCTTATGGGGCCCAAGGAGCAGATAGGTCTCCCAGGCGTGCTGCCCATCCTCACTAAGACCCGGCGGAGGCGGAATGTTCGGTGCCTGGATTTCAGGAAGCGGCTGGGACAGTGGGTTGAGATGATGCGCTGTGAGAAAGGCGTCCACGGTGTCGGACCAGGCATCGACGTGGCGGAACAGGGCATGGCCGTCGTCGCCGATAGCGGGGGCGAGGACGAATTGGTTGTTTCCGCCCTGAGAGCGGAAGGCGGCGTCGAACTTCTGCGCGAGCTCGGGCCAGAAGAACTTATCGTTCTGGGCATAAATCCATAGCATCGGAATGCGCGAGTGTTTGCCGAAGCTTTTGTACGTGTGGATCAGATCCTCGGGATTGCAAACCTCGTGATCGGCCTGCGAGCCGCGGCCTCCGGCGAAGTTGATGCCCGCCATCAGCTGCGGCGGCGCCTGGGCGCTGAGAGCCACCGTCGCAAGGCCGCCGGTGGAAACGCCAACCGCGAGCGCACGATCGGGATCGACAAAGGACAGCGTGCGGGCGTAGTCCATCGCGAAGCGAAGATCCTGCGCGGAATATTCGGCCGCCGACTGATAATCGGTGGCGGGACAGTGACCGGCATGGCGTCCGTCCTGCTCGCCGCCGGACCGGCCGTAGCCGCGGCGCACCACCACGAGGACGACCCAGCCGCGGCGCGCGAACCAGAGAGCCTCCGGCAGCTGCTGCCAGGGAGTAACGTCCACATGCAGCTCCGGCTTACGGGCAGAGCCATGGGTCATGACGACCAGCGGATGCTTGCCCGGCAGATCGACATAGACGAGGAGAGTGTCGAGGCCGCCGGGCTCAGCCTGAATCCAGGGGATGAGAATCTCGCGCTGGATGTAGCGCTGGGCGCACGCGTTCGCGCCGATGAGCGGAAGGGCGGCGACGACGGTAAGAATGAAACGAAGGCGTGTGCGCACGAGACCTTATCAAATGCCAGTCAGGCCTGGATGAGCTGCGGCTGCGTGGCCGGGAGGATCTCCGCGAGCTCATCGAGCGCGGCGAGGCGACGGAGGTTGCCTTCGATCTCGATCAGCTCGGAGGCATCGGCCCAGTGCGCCGCTTTTTCGAGAAGGCGGCGGGCGGGGGGTCGGCCGACGCGCTTCTCCTGCACCTCGGCGAGGATCATATAGCAGCGCGCGCAGGTGGGATCCCGCTGCAGGCTGCGCAGAGCGATGCGAAACGCCTCGTCGTACTTCTTCTTCTGGGCGAGGAGCTGGGCATAGAGGGCGAGTACATGCGTGTCTTCGCCGGGAAGCTGCAGGGCGGCTTCGCAGTGCGTCAACGCGGCGTCCGGCCGATCGAGGCTGCGATATAAGCCGGCGAGGTTGCGGTGCAGCGAGCTCTGCGCATGCGGCGAGAGCGGCAACTGGAGCAGCGCCTCGCAGTAGTCCGACATTTCCTTGTGGCGCCCGAGCCCGGTGAGGGTGTTAAAGAAGCGGGATTGGACATGCGCGCCATTCGTCCCGTCAACGAAGGTTTGCGTCGTCATCTCCTGGAGCTGGCGGAGGGATTCCGTGCGATTCGCGGGGCTGATCTCCGCGGAGAGAGCCAGCTGCTCGGCGCGCGCATTCACATTTTCAGGATCGCGCAGCGCGGCTTCGCGGTAGAGATCGACGGCTTTCGAGACAACGCCATGATCGCGGCAGATCGCGGCCGCACATTCCAGATTCTTTGAAGTCGCAGTGCCGATGTCGATGCGCGCGAGGTATGCGGCGGCTTGCGGCCAGTCATCGGCCTCTCGCGCCATGCGCAACAGGGACTCCGGCGAGGTCCACTCCGCATCGCCGGGCGCGGGGATGAGCGTGGCCATCTGCCGGCTGACGCTGCGGACTTCGGCGAGCAGCTTCTCGAATTCCTGTTTCGAAGAGGAAAGTTGCTGCTGGAAGCGGCTCGCTTCTTCCTCCGTGGCGGTTTTCACCGATACGACGGAGGCCAGGTGCTGACGGGCGGTGTCGTGGGTTTGTACCGCACTGGCGGTGATTCGTTCGATTTCGGTCTCGAGGCGAATCCAGGCCTGACGGCCGAGTTCGCGCCGCGCCCGGCTGCGTTCGCGGAGCATGAGAAAGGCAAAACCGACAGCGAGAAAGAAGAAGAGGATGATGGCAAACTGCGGAAGATACGAGGCCCAGGACTCCAGTATCCGTTGTTCCATGGACGCCTTTCCGGGGAAGAGTCGCCAGAATAGCACGCAAATCCGCGGGCGCAAGGGCTGAGTGCGCGAATGCCGGGAGGTTACGTCCATCGGCGCGCAGCTCAATCTGCACAGGCATGCAACACGAGTTGGCGCCGCGAGCGTTAGCGGACTTGTAACAACTTAAGCTGCGGCCTTGTTGGCGTCAGGGCTGGTGGGCGCGGTATCGGCGGTGTCGCTGGCCTTGCTGTCGTTGCCGGCAGTGTCGTTGCTGGCAAGGATTGTGGTGATCTGCGCAAACGGAATGAAGAACGCCGACGGGCTGGCGGGCTTCACGCGGTACTTCTCCGCGATGCGGTTGGCGGCCTCCTCGCTTTCGATCCAGATACCGGCCTGATCAACACCGACCAGGGTGACGGTTTCCAGCTTGTCCCGATCTTTATCGCCGCCGAGAAGCCGGGGGCCCAGAACAACAATCTTGCGGTGAAGGAGTTTGGCGAACTGCATTTCCATGCTTTATGCAGACGCATGGGTGCGGTGCGGAGTTGGCTGATGCCTGGGTTTGGCGATGGCCCGGGGCGCTTTTACCGCGTGGATTCGTGTCAGGCCGGACACGGCGTGTTCTGGAGGACACGAGAGCGCTGCTTCCGACAGTGGGCAAGTCTCGTGTTTTCTGCGGGCCGGCGATGGGCGACGGCTTGCACTCTCTCGCGGCGCAAGGCAAAGCGAGTGAGGCGAGCGATGACTTACCCGATGATGACGAACCCAGGGATGACGGGCCCAATAGCAACGATGGTGAACGCGGTGATGGCCGCCGGGTGCCTGGCACTTCTGGCGATCCCCGTTGCGGCGCAGAACCCGGGGATGGCCGGCGCTCACGCTCCCGCGGCGACGCGGAAGATCGTGGTCAGCCTGGCGGATCGGCGGCTGGCGCTGATTGAAGACGGCGCGGTGCTGAAGGTCTACAAGGTCGGCGTGGGGGGTAAGAATTCGCCGAGTCCGGTCGGGACGTTCACGATCGTCGGGCGTGTGGCGAACCCGACCTACTACCACGAGGGCAAGGTCATTCCTCCAGGGCCGGACAATCCGGTGGGCACGCGCTGGATGGGGCTCGACAAAAAGGGCTATGGGATTCACGGAACGAACATCCCGCATTCGATCGGCAAGGCGACGTCGCACGGATGCATTCGCATGGCGCAACCCGATCTCGAAGACCTGTATGCGCGGGTGAGGAGCGGGGACACGGTAGAGATCGTGGGCGAGCCGAGCGAGGAGACCGCGGAGATCTTTGGGGAGCCGGCTGGGCCGGGGGTTGCGACCGCAACGGCCTTAACCGCGCGGGTGATCACGCCATCCGGAGACTCCGCGGAAGACCACATCGATGCTGAAGCGACGCCGGCCGTTCCGGTCAGTCAGTAAACGCACAGAGAGGAAATGAGGATCGTCATGGAACTGTTTGCGGAATCGCTGAGTGTGGCCGGTGCGATGTTGCTGAGCGTCGCGTGCGGGCTGCTGTTGGAGGAGTTGATCTTCGGAGGTCTGGTCCGTCTGTTTTTCCGGCGTGTTTCCCCGGAGGGCAATCGGCCTCACGAGCGGATGGAGCCCCGCTTCGATGGCGGGTCTCGTATGTGCCCCGGGAAAGATCCGGGGTAGGTGAAACACGCGGTGCTCGACAGAGGGTGCCCAGCATCGCAACCGAGCGAAAGGGAGAGAAGCCATGCTTGCACTAAAGGATCTGCTCATCGTCGCGGGAGTGTTGTTCCTGACTGCCGCAGTCGTCATCACGCTCTACGACCTGTGGAAGATGTACGAGTATCGACAGAAACTGGCTTCCGCTCCCGATGGAACGACGGAGATGGAACCGCCGCCGAGGCGCTGGCGTCATTCGGCCGTCCTGGTTCTGGTGGCGTGTCTGCCGCTGCTGGTGGCGGACAGCATCGTCGTCATTCCTGCCGGGATGGGTGGGGTGCGTGTGAGCCAGATGCGCGGCACGCTGCCGGGAACGCTCTATTCCGGCGCGCACTTTGTTACGCCACTGGTGGAAAGCGTGCAGATGTTCGATCTGCGCGACAAGCTCTTCACCGCGGGCGTGGTCGAAGGCGCAGGCGCTACGACAGTCGCGTCGCCGACCATGCAGAAGACGGGGCTGGTGATGCAGCCGCTCGATGTGCAGTCGAAGGAGGGCCTCGATATCGGACTGGCGATCACGGTGCGCTACCGGCTCGATCCGCACCGGCTCGATTACATCGAGAGCCGTTTGCCCCAGCCCGTGGACTCGCAGATGGTGCCGGCGGTGGTGGCCAGCGCGTGGCGGGAATTAACGCCGGGATACACGGTGCGGGAGATCTTCAGTGTGAGGCGGGAGGAGATTCGCAGTGAGGCGGCGAGCGTGATCACGAAGAAGCTGGGCGCCGATGGCATCCTCGTCGAGGAGGTGATGCTGCGGAACATCCAGCTTCCTCCGGAGTACGCCAAAGGTCTCCAGGACTTGCTGCTGAAGGAGCAACAGGACGATCAGCTCACGGTGCAGACAGATATGCAGCAGAAACAGGTGCGCATCGCCGAACTGCAGGCCGAAGCCGATGCCGCGCAGAAGGTGAAGGAGGCGGAGGGCGAGGCGCACGCAAGAGTCGTCGAGGCGAAGGGCGAGAGCGATGCGATGCAGTACACACTGCCGCTGAAGCAGAAGCAAATTGAGCAGTCGAAGCTGGAAGCCGAGGCCCGTAAGGAGGCGACCATTGAAAACGCCGACGCCGAGGCGCAGGCCAAGGTGATCGACAGCAAGGCAGAGGTCACGCGCCGCAATCTGCTGGCGGACGCGGAGGCCAATCGCATTCGAGTCACGGCGTCGGCGGACGCTGAGCGAATGCAGAGCGAGGCGAAGCTGCTGAATCAGTCGCCGCTGCTCATCAACAAAATTATTGCGGAACGGCTGTCGGACAAGATCCAGATGGTGATGGTGCCGTCGGATGGGAAGTTCTTCTTCGCGAACGATGTGTTCAAGGGGATGGGGCTGGCCGCCCAGGCGGGCGCGCCTTCGGCGCAAAACCCGGGACAAGCCGATCCGGGGGTCGCGGGACGAAACTGACTTGCCGCAAGAGCGGTGTTGCGCCGGCCTTCTCGGCTTGTAAAGCACGGGCTCTGGAGAAGGCTGGCATTGGAAACCACCTCGGTTGTCATAACCCGGCAGCCGAGGTGGACTTTGCCTGAGCAGAAGCGGGAGAAAGAGCCATGCGAAGCGCAGGATATAATCCGCCCCAGCGAATGATGCACAAGGGTAGCTTGTGGGCGGTGGTGGCGCTGATGTGCGTTCTGCCCGCGGCGCACGCCGCGAACTGGGAGCAGCCCTCTGCCGATTTGGCCAAACAAATTGCGGCGCTCGCAGGTCCAGGACCGGCCAGGCTGACCATCCGCAACGAATCGTCGCTGGCGAGCGCGGAGATTCCGGTGATCCGGAGGCTGCTCGAACGCGATCTGCGTGGGTTCGGCGTGGTGACGGGCGGCAGCGACAGCGCGACGATGATCCGCGTCACGTTATCTGAGAATTTGCGCGGTGGCCTGTGGGTCGCGGAAGTCGTGGAGGGAACCGAGACGCGGGTGACGATGCTGCCGGTGAGTCTGGAAGCAACGGCCGCATCCGCAGGTGGCTCCGGTGTGACGTTGCGGAGATCTCTGGAGATCACAGAAGCGGACCCGGTGCTCGATGCGCAGACTTTCACAACGGGTGGCGTGCAGAAGCTGGTCGTTCTGGAGCCGGAGCGAATCGTGACCTATGAGCGAAACGGCGCTGCACTGCTTGCCAACGGTTCCGGGCAGACGAGCTGGATGGAGGATCAGCGGTTCGCCATAGCGCATACGCGCGCTTTTCCGCGCGACCTGCGAGGGGAGATGATCGCAGCGCAGGATCACCTCTTCGACGCGTATCTTCCCGGAGTGATGTGCAGCTCGACCGGCGCCAGTGCGCAGATCGCTGTAGGGTGTTCGGACAGCGACGATCCGTGGCCGATTGCGACGGCGGGTTTGGGCGCAGGCCAGAATTCCGGTGGGAGCGGGCCGCAGCGGGCCTTTTACAATGCACTGCGCGACTACTTCACCGGCGTGCTGGCGCCGGGGTTCGGCATGGAGCTTCCGCCTTTCTATCAGGCTTCGGATTTCCCGCGGCCCACCGGAACCGCGCTGTTGATGAACGGACTCGATGGGAAGGTGATGCTGCTTGAGAACAACGTTCTCAAGCCGGTGAGCGGTGCGAATGACTGGGGCAGCGATTTCGCGGTGATCCGTTCGGGGTGCGGGTCGGGCGTGCAGGTGCTGGTATCGGGTTCAGGAGCGGCGGCCAACGGAGACAGTTTGCGCGCGTATGAGATTGCCGGCCGCGAGGCGATTGCGGTGAGCGCTCCGGTGACGGTCGAGGGCGCGGTGGTCGCGATCCATACCGCGAGCGAGGCGGCAAGCGCCACTGTGATTGTGCGGCGGGACGGTCCCACACGGTATGAGGTATGGAATGTTGCGGCGCTGTGTAATTAGTTGCATGCTGATCTCCGCGGCGCTGGGAGCGCCGGCGCGGACGCGTCCGCATTACGGCGGAGCGCTGCGGATTGAAATGCAGGGCGATCCGTGGCAGATGCCGGATGGGCTCGCGCGACGATTGGTGCTGGACACATTGACTGCGGTGAACGACAGCGGCGCGGTGCAGCCGGCGCTGGCCGTGCGGTGGGAGTCGCAGAATGCCGATCATCGCTGGCAGTTGTGGATCCGGCCCGAAGTGCGCTTCCAGGATGGAACGCCGTTGACCGCGGATGCGATCGCCGCGTCGCTGGAAGGGACCTGCGCGCACGGGGCATGTCCGTGGAGGATGGCGCGCGCGGTGGGGCCGTCCATCATCTTCACCTGCGATTCGCCGGTTCCCGACCTGCCGGAATTGCTGGCGCAGACGCAGTTCGCCATCGCGAAACAGGATGCGACCGGCGCAGTGGTGGGGACGGGACCGTTTCGGGTAACGGGCTTTGCCAACGGCGCGTTGACGCTGGTCGCCAACGACGACTGCTGGTCGGGCAGGCCGTTTGCCGACACCGTGGAGCTGCGATCCCGCCGCACGATTCGCGATCAGTGGCTCGATCTCAGCGTGGGGAAGACGGACATCGTCGAAGTTCCCCCAGAGCTGTTGCGCCAGGCACAGCAGCAACACCTGAATGTGTTGGTATCGCGGCCGGTCGACTTGCTGGCTCTGACGATCGCGGCCAATGGTGCGCTGGCTAGCCGCGAGATGCGGCAGGCGGCGGCGCTGTCTGTGGATCGAACGGCGCTCTGCAACGTCATCTTTCAGAAGCAAGGCGAGGTGACGGCGAGTCTGTTGCCGGAGGCGCTCAGCGGGTATTCGTTTCTTTTTCCGTCCGACCGCGATCTGGATCGGGCGCATGCGTTGCGTGGCGGAGCATCGTCACCGGCTCTGGCGCTTGGGACCGACGACACCAGCGCGGCGATGCAGCTGGTGGCGGACAGGCTTGCCTTGAATCTGCATGAAGCGGGCTTCAATGTGCAGGCGGCTCCCCCGGGTTCGCGGCAGGCAGCGCCGCTTCAACTGCGGCGCGTGCATCTGGAAGCGGGCAGCCCGCGGGCAGCGCTCGATGAGATGCTGGCTCGCTTCGGGCAAAATGGTACGGTGACCGGCACAGATGCAGAGTCGTTGTGGCAGGCGGAGCGAGGGATTCTCGACGACGAAACCGTTGTGCCGCTGCTGTGGCTGCCGCGAGCGTGGGCGGTGGGTGAGCGTGTGCGCGATCTGCGGCTCGCGATCGATGGTCAGCCCCTGCTCGCCGATGCGTCGCTGGAAGGCGCGAAGTGACCCTGCGCCAGAAGATGCTGCTGATGCTGGCGCTGACGGTGCTCGGCGTCGTCACGGCGGTGGGCTGGACCGGTTCGGTGCGTGTGCGCCATGTCTTCGAGGATCTGGATCGGCAGCAGACCGAGACGCTCGTCGGGCAGTTCCAGCACGAATTCAACCAGCGGGCCGCCGACACAGCAGAGGCGCTCGATCGCATGGCGGCGAGCGATCCGGTACGGCGCATCGCCTTCGACCTCGCCAACGGAGGCGATCCCGCGCCCTACCTCACCCTCGCCGTTCCGCTCGCGCAGGAGTATCGCCTCGACTACCTCGAAGTCGTGGCACACGATGGCAGCATCGTCTCGTCGCTGCAGTGGACGGCGCGCTTCGGCTACAAGGAGCCAGCGATTGCCGCGGCCGGCAAGCCGGCGTTTCTGAAGCAGGAAGACATGCCGGATGGCAGCTCGCAGGTTGGGCTCTTTGCGGCGCGCAAGGTCAACGGCTCCGATCCGCCTGTGTATGTGGTGGGCGGCCGGCAGCTCGATGCTGGATTTCTGCGCGACTTTCCCATCCCCGCCGGTACGCAGATCTACATCTACCGCAATGTTTCCGGGCCCTTCGATCCGCACAACTTTGCGGGGCCGGCGCAGGCGAGTGCGCCAGCGGCTCATTACAGCGCGCAGATTGACGAGGCGCGCAACTACGGGCATAACGCCGAGGGCGTTGTCTACCTCACGCCGCGCAGCGAAGACAGCATGAGCGTGACGGCGATCCCGCTGAAGGGCGCGAATGGCGACGTGCTCGCGGTGCTGGTTGTGGCCAACTCGCGGCGGAGCATGGTCGAGGTGCAGCAGCACATCCGCGATATCGCCTACGGGATCGCCGGACTCGGCATTATCTTTGCCGTGGGGGCAAGCCTTTGGATCGCCGCCCGCATCTCGCGCCCCATTGAAGAGCTGGCGCGCGCATCGCAGCGCGTGGCCGGCGGCGACTGGGAGACGCGGGTCGACATCCGCAGCCTCGACGAAGTAGGCGCGCTGGCGCGCAGCTTTAACAATATGACGCGGCAGCTGGTGGAGCAGCGCGAACGCCTCGTCCAGACCGAGCGCGTCGCAGCGTGGCGGGAGCTGGCTCGGCGTCTGGCCCATGAGCTCAAGAATCCGCTGACTCCGCTCCAGATCACCGTCGAGAACATGGTGCGCGCGAAGAAGCTGCCCAAGAAGCAGTTCGACGAGGTCTTTCGTGAGAGTGCCGCGACCCTTGAGGCCGAAATCGAAAATCTAAAAGTCATCGTCGGGCGCTTCAGCGATTTTTCCAAACTGCCGAAACCCGAGGCTGTCCCGATGGACGCGCGTGAAGCAGTCCGGCGCGTCGTCAAGCTCTACGGGCCGGCCCTCGAAGAGAAGCACATCGAGCTGGGCACTTCGATCAGTTCGGAGCCGCTGCCCATCCTCGGCGACTCCGAGCTGCTGCACCGCGCGCTCTCCAATTTGGTGCTGAATGGGATGGACGCGATGCCCGAGGGTGGAACGCTGACCATCTCCGCGGCGCGCGCCCGCGATATTGTGCGCATCGCAGTTACAGATACGGGCGCCGGCCTCACACCCGAGGAGTGCGAGCGCCTTTTCACGCCGTATTACACAACCAAACAGCACGGTACGGGACTCGGCCTTGCCATCGTGCAGTCCGTGGTCGCCGACCACAACGGGACCATCGCGGTGGAAAATGTGGAGGGGGGCGGCGCGCGTTTCGTTATCGGATTGCCGCTGTCAGAGCGGACGAGCGCATGAGCAAAGCCGACATCCTGATCGTCGACGACGAGGCGAACACGCTGGCGTCGCTGGCGCGGGCCTTTCGGCTCGCCGGCCACGAGGCGACGGTGTGCGACAACGCGGCAAAAGCGCTGGAGCTGGCAAGGTCGCGGCCCTTTGATTTGATCCTCTCCGACGTGGTGATGCCGGGGCGCGACGGGCTGGCGCTGCTCGAGGACCTGAAGACGAGCGGGGTCGCTGCGCCGGTGGTGATGATGTCGGGCCAGGCGCATATCGAGATGGCCGTGAAGGCGACGCGGCTGGGCGCACTCGATTTTCTCGAGAAGCCGCTCTCGACGGACAAGCTGCTGCTGACCGTCGACAACGCGCTCAAGCTCAAGCGGCTTGAGACCGAGAATCGCGAGCTGCGCCGGCGCGTGGGCAAACACGAACTGGTGTGGACAGGCGAGACGATGCGGCGCGTGATGGCGCAGATCGATCGCGTTGCCGCCAGCGAGTCGCGCGTCTGCATCTACGGCGAAACCGGCACAGGCAAAGAGCTCGTCGCCCGCACGCTGCACGACAGAAGTCCGCGCGCCGCAGGCCCGTTTGTCACGCTCAACTGTGCCGCTATTCCCGCGGAGCTGATCGAGTCGGAGCTGTTTGGCCATGAGAAAGGCTCGTTCACCGGAGCGGCGCAGCGCCACATCGGCAAATTCGAGCAGGCGCATCACGGCACGCTCTTTCTCGACGAGATTGGCGATATGCCCGTCGCCATGCAGACGCGGCTCCTGCGCGTCCTGGAGGAATCGGAAGTGGAGCGCATTGGCGGAGACAAGCCGGTGGCCGTGAATGTGCGCGTCGTCGTGGCGACCCACCGCAATCTGGAAGAGATGGTGGAGGCGGGCAGCTTTCGCCGCGATCTCTACCATCGCGTCGTCGTCTTTCCCATCACGCTGCCTCCGCTGCGCGCGCGCCGCGAGGACATCGCCGCGCTTGTCGAGCATTTCGTTGATCAGGTTTGCGCGCAGAACGGATGGAAGCCGGCGCCTTTTGCGCCGGAAGCGGTTGAGGCGCTGCGGCAGTATCCGTGGCCGGGCAACATTCGCGAGCTACGCAACGTTGTCGAGCGGCTGTTGCTGCTCGCGGACGACAGCGTCGACGCGGCTACGGTGGAGATGACGTTGCCGCAGCGTGTGCCGGGATCGCCTGCGGGGTCGGCGGCGGCCATCAGGGGAAATGCCGGCGATGGGAACGTTCCGCTGGCGCAGCGCGTCGCGGAGTTCGAGCGGGCGACGATGTTGGCGGAGCTCGAGCGCGCGAACGGCCACGTCACCAATGCGGCGAAGGCGCTCGGCCTCGAGCGCAGCCATTTTTATAAGAAATGCCAGCAGCTTAGCATCGATCTGCGCGCCGAACGCGGGTAGGCTACCGGCCGAGAACCCGCTTCAGAATCTGCCGGGCGAGGTGGACGCTGTCGGCCACGGCGCAGGTGAGTTTGGGACTGTAGCCCCCGATGTCGTCGCGCGCGAGGCGAACGGCGGCGATGATCGACGCGCAGATGGCGACCGTGCTGGCGTACCGGCTGCTCTGCTCATTCTCCCAGGCAATCTGACGCTTCATCTCGCCCATGCAAGGATTGTAGGCGAAGAAAAGGAGAAAGTATCCACAACGGATTTCCCGGGCGGATTTCCCCCTGGATTTATCGCCGGCGGTGACTAAAAAAGCGAAAAGGGAAGTCCCGCGTACGGACTTCCCTTCGCAAACCAGGCTGCTGATACCGATCGTTAGAACGGATCGGGATCAGGCGGCTTTGGCTTCAACATTGACGTTCTCGGCAATCGAGGTGAGCTTCTCGTCGGCAGCCTTCTCTTCCGCGAGGGTCTGTTCCAGAAGGCGGACGACTTCCTTCTCGCCGAGCAGGCTGGCAAAGGTACGGGCGGAGCCGTAGGCGGCGATTTCATAATGCTCGACGCGCTGGGCATCGGCGATCAGACCGGCGTCGAGGACCGCGGGCTCGCCGCCTTCCTTGATGCGCTCGTCGGCTTCGGTGATGAGACCTTTCATCCCCTCGCAGGTCTTGCCCCTGGGGCTGCCGCCCAGCTGTTCGAAGATCTGTTCGAGGCGTGTGACGTGGTTCTCGGTTTCCTTGAGATGGCTCTCAATGGCCTTCTTCAGTTGGGGATCGGAGGAGTTCTTGGCGACTTTGGGCAACGCTTTGACGAGCTGGTTTTCGGCCGAGTAAAGGTCCTTCAGCTCTTCGACAAGCAGCTCTCTCAGATTTTCATTCTTCATGCGCGGTTCTCCTTGGGTTCTGTGAAGTAGGACAGAGATTCTGGCCGGCGTGAACGGGGGCATGGCTTGCAGCCATCACAGCCGGTTCCTGTAGGTGGGATGCGAGGGACGGGCGCGGAGTTTGCGGCGGCGGGAACCGGGTGCAGGGTACAGGGTACAGGGTGCAGGGTGCAGGGAACCGGGAACCGGGGACCGGGTACCGGGTACCGGGCGCAGAACACCGGGGACCGGGTTCCACGGCGGCTGGTATCATGGCGGGTTTCTGCGAAGAAAGGCTCTGGATTATGCGGCGAGCGCTGTTCGCAATGATGATGGTGCTGGCGGTAGCGGCGCAGGGGCAGGTGATGGCGACGCATCCGTTGGCGGCGGAGATGGAACGAGCGCGGAGCCTGGAGGCGGGCGCGACCGCCACCGATGTTCCGCACCATGTGCATTACGAGCTCAGGCTCTATGACCGCAAAGGCAAACTCACGACCGGTACCTGGGACATCTGGCGCGATCCGCGGCACGCGACGCGGATGGAGATTGCCGCGGGGGATTTTCGTTATACGCGGATTCATGACCTGGTCCGCAATGTCGAGTGGCGGCGCTTCAATACGGTGATGCCGCTGAAGGTTTATGACCTGCGCCAGGACTATGGTGAGCCCACCTACGCAGTCGCGCTGTTTGGGGCCGGAGATGCGAAGCACGAGGTGCACTTTCGGCAGGTGCAGGGATTGCCGTTTGAGTGCACGGACATGGTGGTACCGGTCGGCATCTGTTTCGATCCACTGGCGCACGTGCTGGCGTTCTCGCAGATGTACAACCAGACGGTGGCCTGGGAGGACTGGCAGCCGGTTGGGCTGCACAGCGTGCCGCGCCGGTTCCGAATCTACGACGCTGGGCAGGTGATGGTGGAGGCTGTGGGAACGGTCGAGGTGGTGAAGACGCTCCCGCCGGTGCTGTTTGTCATTCCCGCCGGGGAGCCGGATATGGGGGAACCGGAAGATACTTTTGGGACAGGCGCGAATGCGGTTCCGCACAAGGTCGTGGGAATGAAGACGATCGAGATGGAGCGGTTATACGGGAATGTGCTGGTGCAGGTTGCGGTGGGCGCCGATGGGAAGGTGAAGAAAGTGTCGGTCATCGATGCGGACGATGAGGACATCGTGCACGACGCGGAGGAATTTGCGAAGGGCCTTGTATTTGCGCCAGAGATGAAAGCGGGGGTGGCTACGCCCTTCGAGGAGTACATCTACCTGCGGCATGCGCCCTAAAGGCAGGGGATAGGGAGTAGAGAGTAGGGAGTAGATAAAACCAAAAGCAAAAACAGGTCTCTTCAACTATGCGCTGCGCGCCCCGGGCGGGATGACACGGGACGATGGTGCGAGTTCTTCGATGCGGAGAGATTCTGCGGGGGCGAGGTAGCCTTTGCGGCGAAACCAGTCCTCCATTGCATCGGTGAGGCGGTCGAGAGGGACGCGGAACCCCGCTTCGAGCAAGCCGTCGGCGACCGGCATGGTGTCGTCGAAGATGGCGTCGTTGGTGAAGTTGCGCATCGCGAAGTTATCGATCCACGCGATGGGGCATGGATGGGCGTCGCCGGTGGGGGTGATGTGCTCGATGCGCAGTTTGCGGAGCCACATGAGGGCAGGGGACAGGGTACAGGGGACAGGGGACAGGGTACAGGGGACAGGGTACAGGGGACAGGGTGCAGGGTACAGGTTGCTTTTAGCAAGGTGGTAGTGGATCAATAGCCCTTGCTGTGAAGGACGAAGACGACGATGGAGGCAAGGACGCAGTAGATGCCGAAGTAGTACCAGCGGCCGCGTTCGAGCCAGGCGCTGAGCCATTTCAGGGCAAGCAGTCCGGCGAGGAACGAGAAGCCTGCGCCGAGAAGACTGGAGACGGCTGCCGAAGCAAAGCTGGCGTGCGCGGCGTGGCGCAGGCGCAGCGCTTCGCGCAAGACGACGGGCGGGGTGAGGATCACGGCAAGCGCGAAGCTGAAGGCCTCTGCGCGCACTTTCCGAACCCCGGCGAGCATGCCCGCGGAAATGGTAGCGCCGGAGCGGGAGAATCCGCGGAAGGGAAGGCAGAGGCCCTGGACCGCGCCGATGAGGCTCGCCTGACCGGTGCTGATGCCCGTCGCCGGATCGGAAGTTGGGTTGGAGCCATCTGAGCCCGGATCGTCCTGCCGCTGGAGCACGCCGGCCACGATGATGAGCACGCCGGCGGCGAGCAGCGCGGGCGCGATGAAGTCGAGGCGGCTGAAGAGGTCCTCGATCTCGGCATGCGGGACGCCTTTAAAGACCGTGTGCTCGATGATCTTGATGATGACCTCGCCGATGATGGCGGTCAGGGCGGTGGCGATGACGGCCAGCCAGGCGAAGCGGCCGAACTCACGAGCGCTCGAGAAGAAGGTGGCGCGCCACTGTTTCCAGAAGTAGACGATGACGGCAAACATGGTGCCGGTGTGGAGCATGACCAGCAGCAGGGTCATGGCCGGGGAGGAGGGGTCGAGGCCCATCAGCTTCTCCGCGACGACGACGTGGGCGGAGCTGGAGACAGGGAGCAGCTCGGCGAGGCCCTGGATGATGGCGAGCAGAATCACGTGCAGAAGGGACATGAAGAGATTCTAAAGGCCGGCTTGAGTATTTTGGTCATTTGAATCGCTGCGGATCGGCCATTATCATGGGCGTGACAGTCACACGTTTATTGGAGAGCGAGCCGGGGCGTGAGGCCGGCCTACTCCCGGAAAGCCCTGCGACTTTTCGGCGAACCGAAAATTCCAAAACAAAAATCAGAACGATTTCCGGGAGAAGACTCCTGGAAAAGGGAGAGAGGGACGCGATGCGAATTGGTTTGCTGACGGGCGGCGGAGACTGCCCTGGCCTGAATGCCGTGATCCATGCGGTGGTGAAGAAAGGCATTACGCACTATGGCGACGAGTTTGTTGGGTTCCTCGAAGGCTGGCGCGGAGTTCTCGACAACAACACAGTGCCGCTGACGCTGGAGAAAGTCGATGGAATCCTGATCGAAGGCGGGACAATTCTGCGGACGTCGCGGACGAACGTACGCAAGATCGAGGGCGGGATTCAGAAATGCGTCGAGGTGCTGAAGGCCAACAAGCTCGATGCGCTGATCGCGATTGGCGGCGACGATACGCAGTCGGTGACGAATGCGCTAATTGAGGCGGGCGTGCCGGGGGTAGGGGTCCCGAAGACGATCGATAACGATCTGAACGGTACGGATGTGTGTTTCGGCTTCGATACGGCGGTGATGATCGCGACGGAGGCTGTGGACCGCCTGCACACGACGGCGGAGTCGCATAACCGCGTCATCGTATGCGAGGTGATGGGCCGGGATGCGGGCTGGATCGCGCTGACCGCGGGTGTGGCCGGCGGCGCGCATGTGGTGCTGGTTCCGGAGAAGCCGATCGATCTGGAGCATGTGTGCGCGATCCTGAAGTACAACCACGACCACGGCAAGAAGTACGGCATCGTGGTGGTGGCCGAGGGGGCGAAGCTGCCGGATTCCGGCGCGCAGGCCACCAAGGGCGAGAAGGTCGACTCGTTTGGGCATGCGCGGCTCAGCGGGATTGGGGAACACCTGGCGGAGGAGATTGAGAAGAAGACGGGGTACGAGACGCGCTCGGTCAATCTGGGGCATACGCAGCGGGGCGGGACGCCGACCGCCTACGACCGGATGCTGGCGACGCGGTATGGGCTGGCTGCGATCGATCTTGTGCACCAGGGGAAGTTTGGGCGCCTGGTGGTGCTGCACGGGACGAAGATCGAGGACATCCCGCTGGCGGAGGCAATCGCGAAAAACCGAACGGTCGACGACAGCTTCCTGTCGATCCTGACGGGGCTCGAGCCAAAGCTTTAAATGAAGACTCTATCTCGTTCTCGCGCAGTTATTTATACGGGGCATGGTTGATACTTAAGCACCCCGCAAAAACGGGATTCCTTTCGCGGTTCGCGCTGTGGTATACAGGGCGTGCCGGGAACAGCCTCACAAACGGGTGTCGTGGGAAGGCGCCGTTGTGTGGCCGTTTTCGGTAGAACGGCCATGCCGGATGCATCCCCCATGTGCACCGAGTGAAGCTGCTTCGCATGCTCTGGAGGAATACGTGAAAGCCGCGTCTGGGTCACCCGAAGTTCGTGAAGTGATGGATATCCGCCAGGCGGCACACTACCTGGGCATCAGCGCCGACAGCCTTTACCGATACGCTGCGACGGGTTTTATTCCGGCCTTTCGGCTGGGGAACCGGTGGCGGTTCCGCAAATCGCGGCTCGACGAGTGGATGGACCGGCGGTCAGGTGTGGAAGAAGAGCAGACGCCGAAGCTGGTGCGGGTTCACCAGAAGAAGCCGGTGCGCGGAACCCGGGTGCTGGGGCGGACAACGCGTACAGGGTCGTAGCCGGCGTCAATCAGCCTGAGCGTTATTTCGACTCTGGCCATGATCGAAAATAAGAGCCGCCCTTATTCGCGGGCCAGCCGCTTTGCCTCCGGCTTTTCTCACAGGATGGTTTCCTGAGGGCTGCCGGACTTAGCCGCCAGCTGCCTGATTAACTCCTGGAAACGCGGGTCGCCCCGGAGTGGCTCCAGATCGGGGTCATTTTCTACCCATTCCTTTTGCCCGAATCCACTGCGCACGGTTTTCTCCAGCAGATCGAGCGCGCGGCTGGATTCGCCGAGATGCGTGTAGAGGCAGGCGACGTTGTAGAGGGTGGTGTTCTCCTCAGGGTCGAGGGCGAGGGCCCGCCCCGCCCAATCGAGGCAGCGCTCGCGATCTCCCAGCACGACGAGGGCAGCGGCGCCGAGATAGAGGGCGCGCGCATCTTCGGGATGCGCCGCGACGTGGCGCTCCGCGCGGGCGAAGGTAGCACGGCTGACAGCGCGAGCCTCCTCGGTCCTGCCCAGCGCGCGCAGGCACATGTCGAGGTGATTGAGGGACTGGATGTCCGCCGGATCCAGCTCGCTGGCTTTGCGGAACAGGGCCGCGGCTTCCGCCATCTTTCCCTGGGTGAAGTAACAACGGCCGAAGAAATAGGCCGCGTCATAATACCTGGGGTTCAGGCGCATGGCCTCGACGAATTCCTTTTCGGCCTCGTGGAAGTTTTTGTTCAGGGATTCAGCGAGGCCGCGGGAGGCGTGCGCTTCGGCAGATTCGGGGTCGAGCTCGACGGCGCGGCGGCTGGCGCTGGCCGCCTCGCGCAGGTTGTCCTCTGAAGCTTCGAACCACATATAGAGTAAAGAGCTGGCATCGGCGATGCCGGCGAAGGCGGCGGCATATCCCGGATCGATCGCGGTCGCGCGGGCGTACATCTGCCGCGCGTATTCGAGACTCTTGCGTCGCAGCTCGTAAAAGACGCGGCGTCCGCGGAGGTAGTAGTCATAGGCCTGGATGTCGCGGGTGGGAATCTTTTCGATGGCCTTCTTTTCCTTGTCGGTGAGTACCACGCGCAGCGTTCCCGCGATGCTCTGCGCAATCTCATCCTGAATGGTGAAGACGTCTTCCATTTGCCGGTCGTAGCGCTCGGCCCAGACCGAATGGCCGGACCGGGTTTCGGCCAACTGGGCATTGATGCGCAGGCGGTTGCCGGCGCGGCGCAGGCTGCCATCGAGGACGTACGCGGCGGCGAGCTGCCGCCCGATCTCCGCCGCAGGAACCGCTTTGTCGCGAAAGGGTAATACCGCGGAGCGGGGCAGGAGGCGAAGCTCGGCGATCTTGGTGAGCTCCGTGATAATGTCTTCCGTCATCCCGTCCCGAAAATACTCATCATCCTTCTCTCCGCCGAGATTCGCGAAGTAAAGCACGGCGATGGATTTCTCGGCCTGGCGCGGTGCGGTTCCGATACGGTCGATTGCGCGAAGAATTTCATCCATGGAGCTGCAGCGCTGGGCCGGCGATTTCGCAAGGCACCCGTCCACCAGCGACTCCCAGGCCGGGTCGATGTCCACCACAAGCTGGCGCAGCGGAAGATGGGGAGTGTGCAGAATCGCATGCATGATGTCGATGGCGCTTTCGCCGCGGAAGGGCGTGCGCCCGGAGAGGCACTCGTAAAGGAGCACGCCGAACGAGAAGATGTCGCTCCGGGCGTCGCCGGGTTCTCCCCGAATCCTCTCCGGCGCCATGTATGCCACGGTGCCGCCCCTGACCGCCTGGGCGGAAGAACGTGTCACGAAGTCGGCTTCCGATTCGCCGGCGCGGCGGTCGGAGCGCGCAAGCTCGGAGAGGCCGAAATCCAGAATCTTGACGCAGGAGCGCGAATCGATCATGACGTTCGCAGGCTTGATGTCGTGATGGAGGACGCCACGGCTGTGGGCCTCGCGCAGGCCTTCCGCGATGGAACGGACGATGGCGGAGGCCGCCGGTGAAGACAGAGGAGAGCGGTGGATCAGATCTTTCAGGCTTTGGCCCGAAACCAGCTCCATGGAGATGAAAGGCGTGTCGCCGTCGAGATTCAGTTCGTAGACCGTGGCAATATTCGGGTGATTGAGGCGGGAGGCGGTTTGCGCCTCTTTCAGGAGCCGGCTTCGCGCCTCGGGAACCGCGGCGAGATCGGGCGGGAGGAATTTGAGAGCGACCGCACGATTGAGGATGAGATCTTCCGCGCGATAGACTGCGCCCATGCCACCCTCGCCGAGCTTCTCTTCAATACGATAATGCGAGATGGTCCGGCCAATCATGCGAACGCCATAACTGAGTATCTTACTTGAGGGCAGCGGGCGTTCCCGGCTGCGTGGGATCGGTTGTATTCCCCGGCGGCTAAGGCCTCGCCTCGATCGCCCTGGCACGCTGAATCGGTGCCTTCCAACCACATCGCTGAGCGGTACGGCGCGTTCGAGGGTCGGTTACTATTTGGAGTGCGATGAAGATGCCCGCTGCGATGACCCTGTTGCACGAGGATCGACTGTTTCCCGCGGAGCCTACCCAGCGGGCGATTGCGCGGCGGCTCTATCAGGAAATCCAAAATCTGCCGATTGTGAGCCCGCACGGGCACACGCAGGCCGGATGGTTTGCGAACAATCAGCCGTTTCCCGATCCGGCAAAGTTGTTCGTGCAGCCCGACCACTATGTCTACCGGATGCTCTACAGCCAGGGGATCTCGCTGGAGGATCTCGAAATCGGAGTAGCGGAGGTGAAGAATCCGCGCCGGGTGTGGCGGATTTTTGCCGAGCACTACTTTTTGTTTCGAGGGACGCCGACGCGGCTGTGGCTCGATTATGCCTTTCACGAGCTGTTCGGGCTGGAGGAGCGGCTCTCCGGGGCGACGGCCGATCTCTACTTCGACGTGATCTCGGAGAGATTGCTGACACCGGAATTTCTTCCGCGGGCGCTCTACGAGCGCTTTCAGATCGAGGTGCTGGCGACGACGGATTCCCCCCTCGATTCCCTGGCCGATCATCAGGCGATTCGCGATTCAGGATGGAAGGTGCGGGGGGCGACGCCGAGAATCATCCCCACGTTTCGCCCCGACCCGGTGGTCGATCCGGAGTTTGCTGGGTTCGTTGAGAATATCGCGAAGCTTGGTCAGATGACGGGGGAGGAGACGAGCGACTGGGATGGCTATCTGCGGGCGCACGCAAAGACGCGCGCCCGGTTCAGGACCATGGGCTGCACAGCAACGGATCACGGGCACCCAACTGCGCAGACGGCCGACTTGTCCCGCGAGGACGCGGCGAAACTGTTCGAAACTGTCCTCGCCGGAAGAGCGGACAAGCAACAGCAGGAGGTGTTTCGCGCGCAGATGCTGACGGAGATGGCGCGGATGAGTGTGGAGGATGGGCTGGTGATGCAGATCCATCCGGGGTCGCTGCGCAATCACAACCGGAAGCTGTACGAGCGCTATGGACGGGACATTGGCGCGGATATGCCGATGGCGACAGATTATGTGCGGGCCCTGCATCCGCTGCTGGCGCGATTCGGCAACGAGAAGAATTTCACGCTGATCCTGTTTACGCTGGATGAGACGGCCTACAGCCGGGAGCTGGCGCCGCTCGCGGGTCATTATCCGTGTCTGCGGCTGGGACCGCCCTGGTGGTTCCACGACAGCCCGGAGGGGATGCTGCGCTTCCGCGAGCAGGTGACCGAAACGGCTGGCTTCTACAATACGGTGGGCTTCAACGACGACACGCGGGCATTTCTATCGATTCCAGCCCGGCACGATGTGGCGCGGCGGATCGATTGCGTATGGCTGGCGCGGCTGGTGGCCGAACATCGGCTGGACGAGGACGAGGCGGTCGAAGTGGCGCGCGACCTGACTTGCAATCTGGTGCGCAGGGCATATCGGCTGCAAGGCTGAGTTTTCGGCATGAGAGAGCAGCAATGAGAGAACCCGGCAATGCGATGGAAGACTTAGACCCTCCGGACCGTGGCGGGCGCGTACGGCTTGGGCATGTGCGCTGGACGATCTGCGCAATGCTCTTCGCGGCCACCTCGATCAACTACATGGACCGTCAGGTGATCGGCCTGCTGAAGCCAACGCTGCAGCACTCGATCGGGATGACCGAGGTCGACTACGGGTACATCGTGGACGCGTTTCAGTTCGCCTACGCCGCTGGTCTGTTGATCGCCGGGCGAATGGTAGACAAACTGGGCTCGCGCATTGGGTACTGCATCGTGATGGGGATCTGGAGCCTGGCCGCGATGGGGCATGCGCTGGCGAACACGCCGTTTGAATTTGGCATTGCGCGCTTGTTCCTGGGGTTTGGGGAGTCGGGAAATTTTCCGGCGGCGATCAAGACCGTCGCGGAGTGGTTTCCGCAGAGCGAAAGATCGCTGGCGACGGGAATTTTTAATTCAGGAGCGAATGTTGGCGCGATCCTTGCTCCGCTCATTGTGCCGTGGGTGACATTGCGCTTCGGATGGCACGCGGCGTTTTTGAGCACGGGCATCTTCAGCCTGATCTGGATCGCGTGGTGGTATCTCTACTACCGGAAACCGAGCGATCACCCCACGCTGACGGGCCGGGAGCTGCGGCACATCTATCAGGAAGCGGCAGCGCAGATGGGGCCAAATATTCCGTGGCTGCGGGTGCTGAGTTATCGGCAGACGTGGGCGTTTGCGATTGGAAAGTTTCTGACGGATCCGATCTGGTGGTTTTATCTTTTCTGGCTGCCATCGTTCTTCAGCCAGCGATTCCATCTGAACCTGAGCCATCTGGGATTGCCGATCATAATCGTCTATAACGTGTCGGCGATCGGGAGCATCGGCGGAGGTTGGCTGCCAGCGCCGTTCCGGAAGCTGGGAATGTCGCCGGTTACGGCGCGGCTGAGCGCGATGCTGCTCTGCGCCTGTCTGGTGGTGCCGATCTTCCTGGTGGGGTCACTTCACTCGGAGTGGGCCGCGGTGGGATTGCTGAGCCTGGCTGCGGGCGCGCATCAGGGATGGTCCGCGAACCTGTTCACCACGGCGTCGGATATGTTCCCGAAGAGCGCGGTGGGCAGCGTGGTGGGGATTGGGGGCATGGCGGGATCAGTGGGTGGAATGCTGCTGGCGACCAGCGCGGGATGGATTCTGCAGATCACGCACAGCTATTACAGCTTATTTGTAACAGCGGCCAGCGTCTATTTGCTGGCCCTGGCGGTGATCGTAACCCTGGCCCCAGGGTTGAAGAAGGTGGAGCTGGCAGCATGAGTCTCTACGCGGCGCGCGGCAATGCGGCGATGGAGATTTCCTGCGCGGAGCTGAAGGGGCTGCTCTTTGAGGCGCTCGACAAGCTTGGGCCGAAGCGAAGGGTGCTGGTGGTGCCGCCGGACATCACGCGTCTACATTCGCGCGCGGGCGAGCTGACACGGTATGCGTGGGAGTACTACGGCGATCGGATGGCGGCGGTGCTGCCCGCGCTGGGCACGCACGCGGCCATGTCGCCGGCGCAGCTGACGCGGATGTTTGGCGAGGTGCCGCAGGAGCTGTTTCACATCCACAACTGGCGGACGGATATCGAGACACTGGGTGAGGTGCCGCAGGCGTTTATCGAGGAGCAGTCAGAGGAGAAGCTGCATTTTTCCTGGCCGGCGCAGGTGAATCGGTTGCTGCTCGAGGGCGGGTGGGATCTGATCCTGTCAGTCGGGCAGGTGGTGCCGCACGAAGTGATCGGCATGGCGAATTACAACAAGAACATCCTGGTGGGGACCGGCGGCCGCGAGGGAATCAATCGCAGCCACTATCTGGGCGCGGTGTATGGGATGGAGCGCATCATGGGGCGTGCCGACAACCCGGTGCGGCGCGTTCTGAATTACGCTGGGGAGCGTTTTTTGAAGTCACTGCCCATCGTTTACGTGCAGACCGTCGTGGGGCGCGCCCCTGTTGTTTCGAGTCAGTCCGGCGGCCTGGCGACGCGTGGTGTGTTCATCGGCGACGACGCGGAGTGCTTTGAGCGGGCGGCGGCGTTAAGCCTCCAGGTAAATTTCGAGATGATGGACAAGCCGCTGCGTAAGGTGGTGGTCTATCTCGATCCGCAGGAATTTCACAGCACGTGGCTGGGCAACAAGGCGGTCTACCGGACGCGCATGGCGCTGGCGGATGGAGCGGAGCTGATCATCCTCGCGCCAGCGGTGAAGGAGTTCGGCGAGGACCGCACCATCGATGCGTTGATCCGGAAATATGGCTATCGCGGTACCCCGGCGACGCTGGAGGCGGTGGCGAAGAATGCCGATCTGGCCGCCGATCTGAGCGCGGCTGCCCACCTGATCCATGGATCGTCCGAGGGCCGATTCACGATTACCTGGTGCCCGGGCCATTTGACGCGCGAGGAAGTGGAGGGCGTTGGATTTGCCTATGGCAATCTGAACGAGATGCAGCGGCGCTACGATCCCGAAAAACTGCGGGACGGACTGAACAGCGTCGATGGAGAAGAGATTTTCTATATCAGCAATCCCGGTCTCGGGCTATGGGCGCAGCGGGATCGTTTCAGAACTGAGCAGGAGAATTGAGGAATCCGATGAGCGGACTTGAACTGGGTAAGTTTTCGATTGGTGTGGGCGATCGCTTTGCGCATCAGGCGAAAGCGCAGCTGGAAGCATGCATGGAAGCGGGCCGCGCAGGCGTGGAAGTGATTCCGGTGTGGAACAAGTCGAACCGCGAGCACAACATTATCGGTTCGGAGCCGTCGCAGACGCGCGCGGCTGCGGATGCGGCGGTCGAGGCGCTGGGATGGAAGAAGCCGTACTTTTGCGATGCTGACCACATCAACCTGACAACGGTCGATCGGTTTCTCGCGCCGTGCGACTTCTACACGATTGATGTGGCGGATGCGATTGGCAAGCCCGCTCCAGAATCGTCGATTGAGAACTTTGTGAAGCGGCGTGCGGGGCTGACCGGCAAAGTGCGGCTGGAGGGAGTGGACGAGGACATTGAGATTACGCCACAACTGCTGCGGGCGACGGCGGCGAAGTTCCTGTTCGCGGTGGAAGAGGCGGGAACGGTCTATCGAAAGATCGAAGCGGCGAAGGGAAAGGGAAATTTCATTGCCGAGGTTTCGATGGACGAAACGGACACAGCGCAGACTCCGGCGGAGTTGCTCATCATTCTGGCGGCGATTGCCGATGAGGGCATTCCGGTGCAGACGATCGCGCCGAAGTTCACCGGGCGGTTCAACAAGGGCGTGGATTATGTGGGCGACGTTCTGCAGTTCCGGCGGGAGATTGGGCTGGATGTGGCGGCGATTGCGTGGGCGGTGGGAAATTTCGGGCTGCCCGGGAATCTAAAGTTGAGCGTGCACTCGGGCAGCGACAAGTTTTCAATTTACGCGGCGATTCATGAGGCGACAAGGAAGCCGGGGGTTCATCTGAAGACGGCGGGGACGACGTGGCTCGAGGAGATTATCGGGCTGGCGGAGTCGGGCGGCGCCGGCCTGGCGCTGGCGAAGGAAATCTACGCCGAGGCGTACGCGCATCGCGAAGAGCTGTGCGGGCCTTATGCAACGGTCATTGATATTGATCCGGCAAAGCTGCCGACGCCGGCGACGGTGGCGGGGTGGACGTCGAAGCAATTCACCTCGGCGCTGCGCCACGATCCGCACTCCCCGGAGTACAACAGCAGCCTGCGGCAACTGCTGCATGTGGGATTCAAGATTGCGGCGAAGATGGGCGATCGCTACCTGGGACTGCTGGAAGCGAACGAAGCGGTGATTGCGAAGAACGTGACGGAGAACCTGTTCGATCGGCACATTGCGCCGGTGTTTCTGGGCAAGCCTTCGCCGGTGGCGGAGCCGGAACATGCGGGGGCCAGGTGACGCTCAAGTCTCTGCAACTGGACGGAAGAATCGCGGTGGTGGTGGGCGGAACTTCGGGCATTGGGCGCGCCATCAGCCTGGGACTGGCAGAGGCCGGAGCGGATGTCGTCGCCTCGGCGCGGCGCAGTGAGCAGGTAGAGGAGACGGCGGCAGAGATCGAGGCGCGCGGGCGTCAGACATTGCGGCTGATGTGCGATACGCAGGATCGCGGGTCGCTGGAAAGATTGCTGGCGGAGGCGGTTGCGAAATTCGGCAAAGTGGACATCCTGGTGAACAGCGCGGGCAAGATCAAGCGCGCACCCACGCTCACGTTTCCGGAAGAGGAGTGGCGGGACATTATCGACACAAACCTTACCGGGACGCTGCGGGCCTGTCAGGTTTTCGGCAAGCACATGCTGGAGCGCGGCTACGGTCGCATCGTCAACATCGCGTCGCTGAATTCGTTTGTGGCGCTGAGCGAGGTGGCGGCCTACGCGGCGAGCAAGGCCGCGGTCGCATCCCTTACGCGTTCGCTGGCTGTGGAGTGGTCGAAGAAGGGCGTGCTCGTGAATGCCATTGCGCCGGGCGTCTTCCGCACAGCGCTGAATGCGGAGCTTCTGGACAGCACCCCGCGCGGGAAGGAGTTGCTGATGCGCACGCCGATGGGGCGATTCGGCAAAACGGAAGAAGTGGTGGGAGCGGCGGTGTTTCTCTCCTCGGACGCGGCTTCGTTTGTGACCGGGCAGGTGCTGGTGGTGGATGGTGGATTCCTGGCCAGCGGCGTGAACCAGTAAAGGCAGGAGTAGGAAGCAGGGAATAGGGAGTAGGGTGCAGGGTGCAGGCGCCGGGCGCCGCTCGCATTTGCGATACTAATGACAGAGCGGTTATGTCCTTCAACAACACCATTGCGGTGGCGATGTCCGGCGGTGTCGATTCGTCGACGGTCGCGGCGTTGCTGCGCGCGCAGGGCTACGAGCTGGTCGGGTTGACGCTGCAGCTGTGGAACCAGCGGCGGCTGGCCGGCAAGGAGGGCATGCCGGAGCAGGTGACGGGGCGGTGTTGCTCGCTCGACGATGTGTATGACGCGCGGCGGGTCGCGGAGGCGCTGGCGATTCCGTATTACGTAGTGAATGAGGAAGAGCGCTTCGAGCAGGATGTGGTGCGGCCGTTTGTGCGCGAGTATCTGGAAGGGCGGACGCCGATTCCGTGCTCGCTGTGCAACGATCATCTGAAGTTCGATCAGCTGCTGGTGCGGGCGCAGCAAATTGGGGCGGACCGGATCGCGACGGGGCACTATGCGCGCAACGACTGGGACCCTGCGCGCGGACGGTGGATTTTAAGCCGGCCTGCAGATCAGGCCAAGGACCAGACTTACTTTTTGTTTGGCCTGACGCAGCAGCAGCTGGAGCGGACGCTGTTTCCCCTTGGCGGTTATCGCAAGGTGGAGGTGCGGGAGCTGGCGGCGCAACATGGGCTGGCGATTGCCGTGAAGCCGGACTCGCAGGAGATTTGTTTTATCCCGGGCGGGGACTACAAGCAGTTCATCGCGGCGTATCTCGAGGAGCAGGGCGAGGCGATCCCGGACAGCGCGGGCGAGCTGGTTTCAACCTCAGGCGAGACAATCGGACAGCACAGCGGCATTCAC
This sequence comes from uncultured Acidobacteriaceae bacterium, assembly GCA_963787915.1. Taxonomy (GTDB): domain Bacteria; phylum Acidobacteriota; class Terriglobia; order Terriglobales; family Acidobacteriaceae; genus Palsa-343. The sequence goes on from CAWBEP010000002.1 coordinate 128,932, forward strand.
AACTTCACCGTGGGACAGCGCAAGGGGCTGGGCGTCGCGTCGTCCAATCCGCTGTACGTGATCCAGATCGACAACGCGACCCGTCGCGTCACGGTGGGATCGGACGCAGAGGCGACCACGAAGACTCTGCGGGCGCGGGATTTGAACTGGATCTCGATTTCCGAGCTTCGCGGCGAGATGCGGGTGCGCACGAAGATTCGGCATCGGCACGAGCCGGCCTGGGCCGTGGTGCGCAGGGTTGGTCCCGATGAGGTGGAGGCGGTGTTCGACGAGCCGCAGCGCGCGGTGACGCCGGGCCAGGCCGCCGTTTTCTATGACGGCGATGAGGTCGTGGGCGGCGGCTGGATTCAGGCAGGGAGTAGGGAGTAGGGAATAGGGAGTAGGGAATAGGGAGTAGGGAATACGGAGTAGGGAACAGCAACGGCCGGGATTCTTCCGCCAGCTCAGTTCTCAGTTCCCAGTCCTCAGTCCTCAGTTCCTCAGTTCTCAGTTCCTCAGTTCCTCAGTTCTCAGGTTCTCAGTTCCCAGTTCTCGGTTCTCAGTTCCCAGTTCCCAGTTCCCAGTTCCCAGTTCCCGATTCCCAGCTCCCAGACTATCTCACCTCGTTCACGAGATCGCGCAGCGGTTTGAGCACCGTGAAGCGCGTGAGCGCGACCGGCTTTTCCGCGTCATCGAGAATGGCCAGCTTCTGCGCCTTCCATCCGGGAGGGGCCGGCACTCGGGAAGACAAATACGAAAGAGCCTCAAGGCCCATGGTGCCGAGTTCGGTGAGCTGTTCGGCGCGGGGCAGAGCCTCGGCCAGCTGCGGTGAAGCGGTCATGAGCTCGATTAACTCAGGTTGGGCCGTCCAGGAGCGGAAGGTGTCGTCCAGCTCGTCTTCTTCCTCCGGGTGCGCGACGGGATCCTGCAGATAGGTGCTCATCAGGTCGCCGAAGTCGTGGCGCGAGGGCGGGTCGGGGGGCAGCGCATCCACGAGATTGTGCAGCGGGGTCAGGGTGTTGACGCTGTGGGTCTGGGACCATCCCGAACGGCCATCGAAGTTGACGGGTTCGAGTACAGCGGCGAGAGGACGCAAAGCGTCGATTTGCTGCGTGCCGGCGAGGGCGCGGAGACTTACTTCCTCCTGGGAGATGTGCGTGAGGCCGAGCTCCTCGAGGCGAAGAGATTCGACGGCGAGTCGGCGGTACATATCGTCTTCGCTGGTGACGGTGCGCGGTGACCAGAGGCGTTCGGCGATGGCAGCGGTGCGTGGCCAGATGCGCGAATCGATGATGCGGGGATCGACGTACTCGCTCCACATACAGGCCTCACCGCCCAGGATGCGAGCCGCCTGTTCCGGCGTCAGGTCGCTGCTGGCGGGCAGCGGATCGACCGCGTAGTGGGCGGAGGCGGGCTCCATGTGATCGAGGTAGTAGCCGGCGGAGAGAATGCCGCTGTAGCCCTGCTTCGCGCCGGCAGCGAGCGAATCGAAGCCGCGCCATGACTGCACCACGACGTCCTTCGGCAGGCCCGGGGTGAGGACTTCATCCCAGCCGATCATCTTCCTGCCGTGTTTTTCCAGAATTTGTAACAGCTTTTGATTGAAATACGCCTGCAGTGCGGCCGCATCCTGCAGATTGTGGTCGTGCATGAAGCTCTGGATCGCTGCATTCTGCTTCCATTCGACGCCGTTGTTCTCGTCGCCGCCGATGTGCAGGTACTCGTCCGGGAAAATCGTCACGATCTCTGCGACAAATTTGTCGAGGAACTTATACGTGGACGGTTTCGTGGGGTCCATGGTGGCGTCGAAGACGCCGAAGTCATGGCCGACAGTGAACGGGCCGGGCGCGCTGGCCAATTCGGGATAGCCGGCCATCCACGATGTGCTGTGGGCGGGCATATCGAACTCGGGGACCACGCGGATGCCGAGCCCGCGCGCGTAAGCGACGATGTCCTTTGCCTGTTCCTGGGTATAGAACTGGCCTTCCGAGCCCTCACTGGTGAGCTTCGGAAAGGTTTTGCTCTCGAGGCGGAAGCCCTGGTCGTCGCTGAGGTGCCAGTGGAAGACGTTCATCTTGACGGCGGCCATGGCGTCGAGGGTGCGCTCGATGACGCCGATGGGCTCGAAGTGGCGGGAGCAGTCGATCATGAGGCCGCGCCAGCGAAAGCGTGGAGAGTCCTGGATGGATACGACGGGGAGCCAGAAGCCCTGGCCATCGGTCTGCACCAGCTGCAGGAAAGTTTCGAGGCCGCGCATCGCGCCAACGTCGGTCGCTGCGTGCAAATGCGCGCCCTGGGCGGTGATGTCGAGCGAGTAGGATTCGTCCTCGTCAAGACTTTGCACGGCCTGGCCGGGACCGTCGACGGAGACGGTAAGACCTGGGGTCGTGCCGAGGGATAAGCCGGTTTGATTTCTCAGCCGTTCCATCGCCCAGGCGATCGCGCCGTCCAGACGTTCATCGTGAAATTTGTCCGCGCCGATGGAGAAAGCCGGAGCGATCGCGAGACGTCCGCTGCCGCTGGTGAGCTGGGCGGGTTGCGGCATCAGAGTGTTCACAAATTCAGGCTGACTCGGGTTGGCGGGCTGAGCCAGCGCCGCTCCTGTCAACATCGCCGTGACGATCATTCCGCGCCTCAGGGTTTTTCCGTTCATCTTGCACCTCAGCGTTTCCACCGATCAGCTTACGCAAAGAGGCGGTGCGATGCCAGGGTGCAACGCGCTTGAGGAGAATTGTGCCGCGATCTGTTACCTTGTCTGTTCACAGAAAACAGGAGATGACTTGATGCGGATTCGATTCGCAACGTTTGCAATTGTCGCAACTCTCTGGGGTTCGATTGGATGGGCGCAGAGCGCACCGTCGTGGACGGCGCCCGATCCAGCGACAAAAGAGCTGGCGCTGAGCATTTACCGGCAGCTGATCAACATCAACACCACAGACTCGGTGGGCAGCGTGACCGCGGCGTCGAAGGCGATGGAGCAGCGTTTTGTCGACGCCGGCTTTCCCTCGAGCGACATCTACGTGGGCGGCCCGAACGACCGCAAGGAGAACCTGGTAGTGCGCTATCACGGCAGCGGCGCGCACCCGTCGATTCTGTTTATCGGGCATCTCGATGTGGTGGAAGCGCGGCGCGAGGACTGGACCACCGATCCTTTTCAATTCACCGAAAAAGACGGCTACTACTACGGACGCGGCACGCAGGACATGAAGGATGGCGACGCCATTCTGGTGACGACGTTCCTGCGGCTGCACAAGGAAGGGTTCAAGCCGGACCGCGACCTGATTCTGGCGCTGACCGCCGACGAGGAAGGCGGCCAATCGAACGGAGTGGATTGGCTGCTGCGCAATCATCCGGAGCTGATGAAGGCAGCGTTCGCGTTCAATCCGGACGGCGGCGGCGTGGATCTGGATCACGGCAAAGCAATAACGGCAGGGGTGGATGCCAGCGAAAAGCTGTATGCGGATTATCAGCTCGTCGTCACGAATCCGGGAGGGCACAGCTCGCTCCCCGTGCCGGACAATGCGATCTACCATCTCGCCGATGCGCTCCAGAGGCTGCAGAATTATCAGTTCCCGTTTGAGCTGAATGCGATCACGCGCGCATACTTCGAAAAACTGGCCACGCTGGAGCCTGCGAAGACCGCGACGGATATCAAAGCAATCCTGGCAACTCCGCCGGATGCGGCGGCGATTGCGCGGATTTCCGCGCAGCCGGAGTGGAACTCGACACTGCATACAACCTGCGTAGCGACGCGCCTGCTTGCGGGACACGCGAATAATGCCTTGCCGCAGATGGCGCAGGCGAATGTGAATTGCCGGATTCTGCCGGGGCATTCGCGGGAGGAGGTGCGGCAGGATCTGATCCGCATCTTCGACGATGGGAAGATTACGGTCAAGTATGTGGACGACGGGGGCGGCATTCACAGCGGTGCGCCGGAGTCGAAGGGTCCGCCGCCCGTCGCTCTGCAACCGGAGGTGATGCAGCCGCTGGAAAAGCTGGTCGCCGTGTATTGGCCGGGGACGCCGGTGGTGCCGGACATGGCGACGGGCGCGTCGGACAGCGTCTTCACAAACGCGGCGGGGATTCCAACGTATAACTGGTCGGCGATCGAGCTGGAGACGAGCGATGTGCGCGCGCACGGCAAGGATGAGCGGCTGCCGGAGGAATCTTTCTTCAAGAGCGTGCAGTTCTGGCACGAGTACGTGAAGATGCTGACGGGCGGGAATTGAGCCCGTTCACCACAGAGGGCCCGTTCACCGCAGAGGACACAGACAGCACAGAGAAACCCGTTCACCGCAGAGGACACAGAGAGCACAGAGAAACCCGTTCACCGCAGAGGACACAGAGAGCACAGAGAAACCCGTTCACCACAGAGGACACAGAGAGCACAGAGGAAGCATTTCGATAGAAATAGGTGGGAGTCCAGGTCTCAAAGGGAACCCCCGGGCGAGCCAGGGGGATCGTTTATTTGCGGGTGGGTGCGCTTTCGGCAGGCTGGGTGACGATGCTCACGTTGGTGATGCCGGACTGCTTCACGGCGTCCATCAGCGTGGCAAAGGCGCCAAAGGGGACTTTTTCATCGGCGCGCAGATAAACGACCTGATGAACGGTGTCGGTGTTCTGGGCGCGGAGGATGTTGGGCAGATCGTTCAGGTTGACCGGCTTGTCGTTGAGAAAGACCTGCTGGTCTTTGTCGATGGTGAGAACGGTGCGCTGCTCGGTGATCTCGCGGACGGTCTTCGTCTTCGGGACGTTGACCTGAATGCCGGACTGGAGCACGGGCGCGGTCAGCATAAAGATGACGAGCAGCACCAGCACCACGTCGACGAGCGGGGTGATGTTGATCTCGGCCAGCGCCGTCTGGGTGTGGCCGCTTCTACTTGTGAAGGCCACGGGCCGTCTCCAGTGCGTCCTGATCCGGTTTCAGCGCCGCCTCTTCCATGCTGTTGAGGAGTTCGCGGGCAAAGTCGTCCATGCGGGCGGCGAAATCGCGACAGGTGGAAGTGAACTGGTTGTAGGCGATGACGGCGGGGATGGCTACCAGCAGGCCGGCCGCTGTGGTGATCAAAGCTTCAGAGACGCCGGGAGCGACCGCGCGCAGGGTCGCGGTTCCTTCCGTGCCGAGTCCGTGGAAGGCGTCGACGATGCCCATGATGGTGCCGAAGAGGCCGATGAAGGGCGAGATGGCGCCGATGCTGGCGAGCCACGTGAGACGCTGTTCCATGGCGGTGAGCGATTCGCTGGCCGCGGTCTGGCCGGCGCGCTCGAGAGCCGTGATATTGCGCGGCGGTCCGAAGCCGCCAGTCTGGCGGCGGTAGGTCTCATAGACCTCGTCGAAGACATTCACCAGAGGGCTGGGCTTGAACTGCTCGCTGACGGTGGCGATTTCCTGCAGCCGGCTGGCTTTGCGAAAGGCGCGGAGAAAGCGGCGGCTTTGCGCGCGCGCGCGGCGGAAGGCGCCCCACTTGCCGATGATGATGGCCCACGAAAAGAGGCTGGCGACGAGAAGCACGGCCAGCACCGTCATGGCGATGGGGCCGCTGTTCTGCAACATCTCCACGATCGCGCTGCCGTTGTTCACCGGGGGAGCAGCGGGGGGTGTGGTGTCCTGAAACAAGAGTAACGCGGGGATGAGATGAATCATTGCCTGGCTTTCACGTTACCAGAAGCAGGAACGCGGCGGGGGGTTGCACGGAGAATGGCAGAACCTATCTCGTTATACCTCGATGCGTGAAAACAGCCAGGCGCTGGTGCCGAGAAAAACGGCGGCCAGCGCCGCAAGAATGCAGAAATCGAGGAGGAAATTGAACTGCGGGCCATAACTGAACTGCCAGTTGCCGATGAGCACGCCGCGCAGGCCGTCGATGCCGTAGGCCAGAGGGTCGGCGCGCGTAATCCAGGTCATCACCGCCCCGAGATTCTTCAACGGGTAGAGGGCGCCGGAGAGAAAGAAGATGGGCATGACCAGGAAGTTCATCAGCACCTGGAAACCCTGCATGTCTTTAATGCTCGAGCCTACGGAAGCGCCGAGGGCCGCAAAGACAAGGGCGATCATGGCGACGAAGATGAGGGCGACGGGGATGGCGAGCCAGTTGTAGGTCGCGGGCGTTCCGGGCGCGTGCTGATGGACGGGGCGGAAGCCGGCGATGAGGCAGACAATGAACATCAGAAGGCCCTGCATCATGGCGACGGTAGCGCCACCGAGGGTGCGCCCGAAGATGATGTTGATGCGCGGCACGGGGGCGACGAGGGTTTCCTTCAGGAAGCCGAACTGGCGATCCCAGAGCATGGCCATTCCGGAGAAGATGGAACTGAAGAGCACGGTCATGCCGATGATGCCCGGGGCAATGAACTGGATGTAGTTGCCCGCGCCGGCGCGGGCGAATATGGGACCGAAGCCGAAGCCGAGCGCCAGAAGATAGAGGGTCGGCTGACCCAGCGAGACGATCAGCTGCGCCCGCGAACGAAAATAGCGCTTCACTTCGCGCAGCCACATGATGTAGATCGCGCCCATAGTTCTCCTTAGCGTTTTTGCCACATCTGCGCGAAACGCCGCAGGTTGTCGGTGGAGCTGGCGCTCTCGTCGCGCAGTGAGGTGCCGGTGAGCGCGAGAAACGCAGCCTCCAGCGAGTCGGTGCTGGTGCGGGCCTTGAGCTCCGCCGAGGTTCCGATCGCGACGATGGTCCCGTGATCCATAATGGCGATGCGGTGGGCGACGCGGTCGGCCTCATCCATATAGTGCGTGGTTAAAAAGACAGTCGTGCGCTCTTTCTGGTTGAGGTCCTTCACATGGGTCCAGAGCTGATTGCGGCTCTGCGGATCGAGGCCGAGGGTCGGCTCGTCGAGAAAGAGAATCTTCGGTGTGTGCAGAAAGCCGCGTGCGATTTCAAGACGGCGCTTCATGCCGCCGGAGAATGTTTTCACATAATCTTTCCGGCGCTCCCAGAGCTCGAAGAGGCGGAGGAGCTGCTCGATGCGCTCCACACGCACGCGATGCGGAATGTGATAAAGGATGCCGTGCAGCTCCATGTTCTCGTACGCGGTCTGTTCGTTGTCGAGGCTGGGATCCTGAAAGACGATGCCGAAGCGCTGGCGGGCGTCCCGCTGTTTCACCCAGGGATCGAATCCATCGAGGTGAATGCTGCCGGTGGTGGGGCGGAGCAGCGTGGTTAGCATCTTGATCGTGGTGGTTTTCCCGGCGCCATTGGGACCGAGAAAGGCGAAGATCTCACCAGAATCGACCTGGAATGAGATGTCGTTGACTGCGGTGAACTGGTCAAACTTTTTGGTCAGGTTTTTCACCTGGATCACGGGGACTGCCTCCCGGCAACAGATCGGATGCGAAGCGCTGGTTTAGTTTGCCAGAAACCGCAGCTTGCGGCTATGGGTGGTGCGAGCAGGAGGACTGCTATTCGGTTCGGAGCGCGATCACGGGATTCAATGCGGCAGCGCGGCGTGCAGGAAAGTAGCTGGCGATGAGTCCGCAAAGACCAAGGGCGAGAACGACGAGCGCGATCGTGGCCGCGTCGTAGCCGCTGGCTCCGTAGAGAAACGACCGCAGGACGCTCCCGGCGGCCCACGCGACGCCGAGGCCAAAGGCGAGGCCGATGCCGAGCAGAATCATGGCGTGGCGCAGAATCAGCCAGAGGATGTCGGAACGCTGTGCCCCGAGGGCAAGCCGGACGCCGAGCTCGCGGGTGCGCTGGCTGACCGAGTAGGCGAGCAGCCCGTAAATGCCGGCGACGGCGATCAGCAGTGCGGCAAAGCCAAAGATGGCCAGCAGCCGCGCGGCAAGGGTCTGGGCGCCCAGGGAATCGTCGACGACCTGTTGCATCGGCTTCAGGTCCTGGATGGCAATTTCGGGCTGGAGGGCGTGCACGTCGCGGCGAATGGTATCGGCCGTGGGCCCAATGCCGGCGCGTGTGCGCACGGCGATGTCCATGTGGAATGTAGCGAGGATGGGATAAAACTGGTCGCTGGGAATGAGCTGCTCGAGATTGGCGTCGATTTCAGGCTGCGCGGGTTCGCCGGGGGCGTCCTGCTTCGAATCTTCGATAACGCCAACGATGGTGGCGTATTGCCGGGGGCCCTTGTCGCCGAACTCGACTTGCTGGCCGAGTGGTTTCGCGTTGTCGAAGACCTTCTTCACGAAGGTCTGATTCACGACGAGCGCAATGGGTGTGTTGGGCGAGTCTGAGTCATCGAACAGGCGGCCGGCGATAAGACGAATGCCCATGGCGCGGAAGTAGCCGGTGGTGGAGGCGCGCACCTGGGCGTGAGGTTCCTGTCCGTGGGGCACGGGAGCGCGATCTTTGACATGCACATTGTCGACAAAGCTCCATTGCGGCTCGAGCGGGCGGACGGTGGTGAACCCGGCCGCTTCAACACCTGGAATGTGGGAGAGCTTGTCAGCCAGCGGGTCATAGAACGTGCGCACCATATTGGGCGCGTTCTGTGGATTGGAGACTACCCACCACGGTCCATGCGTGGGCAGAAAAATGGAGCCGGTGAGGACGTGCGCGGTTGCGAACCCGAGCTCCGCGCGCCGCAGTGAGAGCAGGGTGCGCATCATCAGGCCCGCGGCAATGAGGAGGGCGAGGGTGAGGGTAATCTCAGCGACCACCAGGGCATCGCGCCACAACGCCTGCCGTTTGCTGGTGCCTGCGGCGGCCGTGCCTTCGCGCAGGCCTTCCTGAGCAGGAACGCCGGCTGCATGCCAGGCCGGAGCGAGGCCGAAGAGCAGCGCCGAAACGCAGGAGGCAAGTATGAGAAATCCGAAGACGGGGGCGTCGATATGGACCTCGTTGCCATACACAACAGAATCGGCGAGGAATTGCCGGAGGAGCCGGAGGGCGAGGAAGGCGAGTCCCAGACCCGCGGCGGCTCCGGCAAGACTGAGGAGCAGACTCTCCGTCAGGAACTGCTGGGTGATGCGCCCCCGTGGTGCGCCGAGGGCGCCGCGAATGGCGATTTCGCGGCGGCGGCCGTTGCTGCGCGTGAGCATCAGGCCGGCGACGTTGGCGCAGGCGATGAGCCACACCGCAACCACGGCCCATGCGAGGGCGAAGAGCGCGGCTCGGGAGCGTTGTGTGATTGATGCTCGGTAACCGGTCACCCGAATCGAATCGCCCTGGCCCTCGTCGGAGTATTGGCGTTCGAGCTGGCGGTGAATCCCGTTGATCTCCGCCGCTGCCTGCGGCGGCGTAACGCCGGGACGCAGCCGGGCGATAGTTTCGAGAGCAGCCGAACTGCGGTCTTCCAGATCCTTATCGTCTGTATTGAGCGGGCTGAAAATTTCTCCGTCGGCGCCCACCGGGAAGACCATTCCGGGCGGCATGACGCCGATGACGGCATAAGGCACGCCATTAATCGGGACGGCGCGGCCGATGATGGCGGGATCGGCATGGTAGAACTTCCGCCAGACTGCGTCGCTGAGAATCAGCTCATGGTCGTGGCCAGGTCTGGCATCGTCAGCCGTGAAGCCCCGTCCGATCTCCGGCCGTGTCCCAAGAATGTCAAAGAGGTTTGGGCTGCAAACAACCTGCGGCGTGACCTCGGGATTCTCTGTTCCGCCGAGAGTCGGGAGCTGGAATGTGTAGAAGGCGATGCCTTCGAGAGAGCGCGAGCGCGCCTGGTAGTCGCGTATGTCGGGCAGGGAGAACGAACCGGTGGGCGGTCCGTTTTTTGGAACCACCTCCAGGACGACCAGTTGCGATCGATTTGCGTACGGCAGCGGCCGCAGCAGCACTTGTTCGATGACCGAGAACATCGCGGCATTCACGCCGATGCCGAGTCCGAGGGTCACGATGGCGGTGAATGTGAAGGCCGGGGATTTTCGAAGCTGCCGCAGGGCAAATCGAGTGTCCTGACCGAATGTGGTCATTGGCGCGAGAACTCCCGTGAGTCAGATCAGCTATTTTAGCGCCGCAATTGCTCAGGGGCGATTGTCTGAACAACTGCCGCAGGGTTCAGCGGTCACTGGCCGCGCATGTCGCTGGAGGTTCCGCCCGCCGCGGGGACGTAGCATTTCGTGACGTAGTCCATCACCATGCGGTCGGCATTGAACCGCCAGCCGAGGGTGCGGATGGTGCGCTTCATGCGGCGGATCCAGCCGCGGGGCAGGCCATCCTGGTCGCGGTGGTAGTACAGCGGAATCACCTCATCGCGCAGGGCGAGGTAAAGGTCTTCGCAGTCGCGGTTGTCGTGGACATCCATGTTGGAGTGGGTGCGGCCCTCGCCGATCGCGAAGCCGTTGAGGCCGTCATAGGCTTCCGCCCACCAGCCATCGAGGACGGAGAGGTTGAGTCCGCCATTGAGCACGACCTTCTGGCCGCTGGTGCCGGAGGCTTCCATAGGACGGCGCGGATTATTCAGCCAGACGTCGACGCCCTGGACGAAGTAGCGGCCCACGTTGATGTCGTAATCCTCGACGAAGACGAAGCGATCGGCAAAGACGCTGTCGTACATCAGTTCGGCGATCTGCTGGAGCACTCGCTTGCCCGGCTCATCATGAGGATGGGCTTTCCCGGCAAAGACGAACTGCACGGGACGGCGGGGGTCGTTGACCATGGAGGCGAGCCGCTCGATATCGGTGAGGATCAGATTGGCGCGCTTGTAGGTCGCGAATCGGCGAGCGAAGCCGATGGTGAGAGCGTCGGGGCTGAGAACGCGGCCGAACTTCAGCACTGCATCGCGTGATGCGCCGCGGCGCTCGGCCTGCTCCATGGCGCGGCGGCGGACAAACTCGAGAAGACGCAGCTTCAGGCCGACGTGGGTTTCCCAGAGCTCGCCATCGTCGACACTCTCAATGCGCTCCCAGGTGTGAGCGCGGCCACTGTGTCCGTGCCAGTCGGAGCCAAGATGGCGGTCGTAGAGGCGCGCCATTTGCGGAGCCAGCCAGGTGGGCACATGCACGCCGTTGGTGATGTGGCCGATGGGGACGTCGTCTTCGGACTTGCCGGGAAAGAGGCCGGTCCACATCTGACGCGAAGCATCCCCATGGAGGTTGGAGACCGCATTCGCGCGGCGCGAGTGCTTCAGCCCGAGAACAGTCATGCAGAAAGTTTCCGAGGAGTTGTGGACGTCTTCGCGGCCGAGCGCCATAAGCTGACCGCTCGAGAGTCCCAGCGCGTCGGCGAGGGGGCCGAGGTGCTCCTCGATGAGCCCGGCGTCGAAGCGATCATGCCCGGCGGGGACGGGCGTGTGCGTCGTAAAGACGACTTCGCGGCTGACGCGCGGCGCGGTGGTGGCGAAGTTCGTGCCTTCTTCCACCATGCGGGTCCGGATCGCTTCAAGAATGGCGAAGCCGCTGTGGCCTTCGTTGAGGTGCAGGACACCTGGGGTGATGCCCAGGGCTTTGAGGGCGCGAAATCCGCCCACGCCGAGCAGCAGCTCCTGACGGATGCGCACGCGGTGATCGCCACCGTAGAGGCGAGAGGTGAGGTTGCGGTCCTCCGGGGCATTGCCCTCGATGTCGGAGTCGAGGAGGAAGAGATTGCAGCGCCCGACTTTGACCCGCCAGACTTTGGCGAGGATGGGATTGCCGCGGGTGGCAATTTCGATGGTGACAGCTTTGCCGTTGGCGCCGATTGCGGGCTCCATGGGGAGCTGGCTGATGTCGGTGTCGAGATAGGTTTCCTGCTGCCAGCCTTTGCCGTCGAGCCACTGCCGGAAGTAGCCCTGTCCATAAAAGAGACCGACTCCGATGAGGGGAATATCGAGATCGGAGGCGCTCTTGATGTGATCGCCGGCAAGAACGCCGAGGCCGCCGGAGTAAATCGGCAGCGATTCGTGGAGGCCGAACTCGGCGGAAAAATAGGCCACGGGCCGCGGACGCAGAATGCCGGCGTGGATAGCGCCCCAGGTCTGGTCGGCATGCGTATACTCGCGCATGCGGCGATAGGCGTAGTTGATGCGGCTGTGCAGGACGAGCTCGGCGGCACGCTGCTCGATGCGCGCGAGAGGCATCTCGTTGAGCAGCGCCACCGGGTTGTGGTTCAGCTCGATCCAGCGGCTCGGGTTCAGGTCGCGAAAGAGCGCGGTGGAGTCCTGGTCCCAGCTCCACCAGATGTTGCGCGCCAGGCTCCAGAGACGTTCCTGGAGCGGAGCGATAAAGCGCGCGAGCGCGCGGGCTTCGCTGACCGTGGGCGCCACCTGGGTCGCGGCATCGACCAGCATGCGAATCTCATCGTCGCGAAATTCACGGGGGTCGGTGGTTTGCACAACCAGAACGCCCTGCAAAACGCCACGGTCGATGAGCGGTACGCCCAGGAACGATTGATAGGCGTCTTCACCGGCCTCCTTGATGTATTTGAAGCGCGGATGATTCTTCACCTGACTCACCGCAATGGGCCGCACCTGCTCCGCGACCAGGCCCGCCAATCCCTCGTGAATGGTGAGGCGCAGGTTGCCGATGCAGGAGGGACTCAGGCCGACAGTGGCGGCAAGAACCAGATTGGCGCGGTCCGGCTCGAGCAAATAAATTGAGCAGACATCCGTATGGAAATGACGGGAGATGAGCTCAACGACCCGCATCAGCGTTTCCGCTGGCTGGCCGGTCTCTTCCATCAGATGACTGATTTCCTCGAGGGTGAGGACACGTCTGGCGTCCAGCGAGTCTGCGGGTCGGGACATGGCAACGCGCTCCAATGATCGGTAATCGATGCAGGCTACGACCGGTGAGACGATAAAGCTCAGCGCCAATCGAATGCGACCAACGTCTGCAGACCTGACACGGGTCCGTCAGCTCACGGCCAACGTGGGCCAATCATGAGAGATGACCCAGTCTAAGCAGAACGCTCGAAAGGGGCAACGAGATTTTGTATTGAAGCGGGACTAAGACTGCCGGTCTTGAGCCGGCGGAACACCAAAGATACGAAAGCAGCGGCTTTATCGCAACGAGCTCGACTCGAAAATCTTTACCTCGAACGGGTGCAGTTGCACGGTTACGGGCTGGCTCGTCCGCCAGCGTTGCTGCGCGGAGTCATCAGCGGTGAAAGGCTGCCTTACGGTGAAGGCCGTCTCTTCCCTGGCCGGTAGTTCCAGCGCTTGCGGCAGATCGAGGGTAAAACTTTGCACTTGCGTGGATGGGTTGCGCAGGGTCACGATCCAGCCCTTCGGACTCCATGCCGCCCATCCATAAACCTGCAGTTTGCCGGGATCGCCGCCGATCCAGTGAACATCGCGAAGTATGGACGCGTGCTCTCGGGACCAACGGGCAGCCTTCGCGAGGATGTCCCAGTCGGACGGCGTGAGCAGCGAAGGCGTGATGTACATCTCCTGCAGCTGCGTGCCGCTGCCGAAGAAGGAAAGAACCTCATCGGGAAAATCGTTTTGCGGGTCGGTGTCGAGGTGCTCTGCCTGCTTTGCGAAGATCATTCCGTGGAGCATGAGGGAGTTGATGGGGAACAGCGGGCCGGCCTGAACGACGTTCCGATAAGTTTGCTCATCGCGATAGGTGATCCAGCGCTGGCGCGAAGTACCGACGCCGTCGAATTCGTGATCGTCGCCGTCGCGCCAGATGGAGTCCGAATAGAAGAGCCAGAAAGGCGATGGATACGTGCCAGTCGACAGATTGATGAAGATGCCCGGCTTCTCCGTGCGAATCTGATGGATCAGATGGATGGCTGCATCGAAGTCGCTGTCGAAGGCTGAGCCGGGAAAGACCCGATCGGCGTTGCCGGTGCCATCGAGCTTGAATGAGTTCACATTGTAGTTACGAATCATGCCGGAACAGATGGCCGAAAAGTCGTGGAAGTATTTTGGGCCGGAGAGCGCAAAGCCGCCGCTGATGATTTCGTATCCATGGGCCTGGCCATTGGCGATGCGCTGGCGTTTCTGCTCGGCGTATCCGCCCCACGGCGAAAGCCAGACGCCGATTCCGGCGTGATACGCAGCCGCAGCCTCGGCAATGCGGGTGAAGCCGTGCGGAAGGTCCGCATTAAAGCCCCAGAAGGAAGCCGGGTCGTCCCAGCCATCGTCGAAGACGAACGAATCGAGCTGGACGTGGCGCTTCCCGGATAGTTCCGTTCCGAAGGCGTGAATCCGGTCGAGAGCGTCGGCTTCCGAGTAGCGGTTCTCGTAACCGATGTCGTACCAGCTGTTGTAATTCAGGAACGGCCGATAAGGCCGCGGCCGCTCCTTCTCGATGTAAGCGAGGAACGAGCGGCGCAACTGCCCGGGTGCATAGGTGCCGATGACCGCGGAGTACGTGACAGACTGACCTGCCTGGAGAGGCAGCACGCGCGCGATCGCAGCTTCGACATTTCCCTGGTCAACGCTGGTGACGGACAGCGGATGTTCGAAGGCGAAGTACATGGCGTCGTCGGCAGCTGGCGATCCCTTGACGGTGCCGATGACGTGGGCCTGCGAATCCTGAAAGCCGAGGAGTTGTACACGCGCGATCGGCAGTGGTTTCGGGCCGGCCTGGATGGTGAGCTCCACGCGCATGTAGGCGCTGTTAGACGGAACCAATAGGCACCACTGGAATTGCGCACCGGAGGCTGGGTCCGCGCTGTTGACGCAAAGCTGTTTGCCCGCGGGTCGGGATGAATTGGGCTTGGGTGAATCGGCATGGAGGCTGGTGGGTCGGAGCGTCGAACCATCCGCAAGGGTGATGGTGAACAGTCCCGGGAGAATCAGCGTGCGACGCCCGAGCAGGTCGCGAATCTCCAGTTGGGCTTTTTCAGGAGAGACCGTGAGCTTCGCGGACATCGTCGGATTGGAGGCCGCAAATGTGTTCGTTTGCGTTGATGGCTGTGCGTGAACGAGGAAGGCGGCAAGCAACAGCGGCAGGAGACAGGCGCGGGCTCTGATGATGGGATGGAAGCTTTTCAAGATGTACTCCGAAGTGGGTGCCGGAGGGGGACCGCATCCGGTTGTCAGAACAAGTTGCTGTTGATCAGGATCGCCCACAATTGCTCTAAAAGCCACAACGTTCGACGCGGTGGCCAGCGGGGCCTCGCGTCAGCGCAATGAATGAGCTCCGGTATTCAATTGAGACACGGGATTTGCCAATTCCGCGACGGTGGCGGAATTGAGAATCTCCAGTACCGCTGACTGCGCGCGCACCCAGAGCGGATGCGCCGGACAAAATGCTCTGCGGCTGCAGGAGGCGCCGGGGCCTATACAGGCGTTGAGCCGCAGCGGCCCCTCGATCACTTCCATCAGGACGGCAATTGTCGCCTGGCGGCCGGCGGGAAGGATCGTAAATCCTCCCGTCTGTCCGCGCCGGGAAACGATCAGGCCGGCCCGGCAGAGTTTTTGCAGCACCTTGGAGAGAAAGCTGGGAGGAGCAGCGACAGCGCGGCTCAGATCGGCTAACCAGCAGCGCCGGCCGGGAGGCAGTCCCGCGAGAAAAATCATGGCGCGCACTGCATAATCCGCCGCTCGGGTCAGCTGCATCGATGTACCGGCGGCTCTGGCGCTGGTTCCTCGCCGCTGCGTCGTCATCTCTCACCTCCGGAGGCGCGCGTAAGGCGCATGGAGTTGGCGACAACCGAAGTGCTGGACAAGAGCATCGCGCCCGCCGCAAAGATCGGGCTGAGAACGCCCGTCACCCCCAAAACCAGACCGATGACGTTGTAGAGAAACGCCCAGAACAGATTTTGCCGGACAATGCGCGTGGTTAGGGCGGCAAGCCAAAAAGTTTCATTGACCTTTTCGAGCGAGCTGCTGACCAGAACCACCGGCGCCGCGCTCATGGCGATGTCGGCGCCGCTGCCCATCGCGATCCCAAGATCCGCCTGCGCCAGCGCGGGCGCGTCGTTGACGCCGTCTCCGATGACCGCTACTCGCTTGCCGGACCGTTGCAAATCCTGAACGATCCGTGCCTTCGTTTCAGGTTTGGCGTCAGCGATGAAATCATCCACGCCGATCATGCTGGCCACAGCGGCTGTGGTGGGGCCGCTGTCACCGGAAACAATCCTGACGTGCATGCCGCGCCGGCGCAGACGCTGGATCGCGTCGGCGGCTTCCGGCCTGAGCGTGTCCCCAAAGGCCAGCAATCCCTCGAGCTGACGATCCCGGCCAAACCAGGCGACGGTCCGCCCCTGCTCCTGCCATTTCAGCGCGAGATCGTCCGCGTCCGCGCCCGGTTTGTGCGACAGCTCCATCGCCAGTTGCCGATTCCCGGCAAACACGGTCTGCCCGTTGTGAATGGCCGTTACGCCCGCCCCTTTGCGCACCTCAACGTTCGAGACTACAGCAGCATCGACTCCGTGTTCGCGCGCATACTGAACGACCGCGCGGCCGAGCATGTGTTCGGACAAGGACTCGATCCCCATCAGCAGCGGAAGATATTCGGCCAGGAAGACATGCTGGTGGTTGTGCGCTTCGCGCAACAACGCAAAATCGAGAAGCTGAAAATTGCCCTGCGTCACAGTGCCGGTTTTGTCGATGACCACCGTGTCGATCTTGCCCATGCTCTCGAGCACGCGGCTGTCGGAAATGAGGACGCCCTGTTGCGAGGCCCGGCCGAGCGCGGCGGTGATGGCGAGCGGCGTCGCGAGACCCAAAGCGCAGGGGCACGCGATGACCAGGACGGCCACGGCGCGCATCAGCGCAATCCCGGCCCCTGCATGCAGGAAGAACAGCGTCACAAAGCACGCCGATGCCAGAACGATGACAGCGGGGACGAAGATGCGGGCCACTCGATCGACGGTGCGCTCGATCGGCGCGCGGGTCCCCAGGGCACGCTCGACCAGCCGGATAATCTGGCACAGAGCGCTGTCCTGAACCGTACTGAGCGCGCGGACATGGATCACGCTCCCCGCGTTCAGGCTGCCGGAGACAACCGTATCCCCCGGCCCCTTCGGCCGCGGCGCCGACTCGCCGGTGAGAAGCGATTCGTCCGTCTCGGTATTGCCCTCGAGGATGATGCCGTCGGCGGGAATCCGTTCACCGGTTTTCACGATGAAGATCGTGTCCGGTTCGAGTGCATCGATGGATACGAAGCGTTCGCTGCACCCATCAGAGAGCCTCACCTTTTTCGGCATGTGACGCCAGAGTCTGGCGACCGAGCGCGCCGCGCGATCTTTGGCGCTGCGTTCGATGAGCTTGCCCGCCAGCACCAGGGTGATAATGGCCGCCGCCGTGTCGTAATAAACATGCGTGTGTCCGCGCATGGTTTCGGCGACGCTCAGCAGGTACGCGGTGAGAATGCCGAGCGACAGCAGGACTTCCATGCGAATCTGCCCGGCACGGATGCCGAGAAAAGCTGAGCGCAGCAGCGGCCAGGCGCAGTAGAAAACCATCGGCGTGGCCAGGGTGAGCAGAATGAACGGCAGCACGCGGCTTGCGCTCGCCGCGATCTGTTCAAAATAGCCGACGTAAAGGATGACGCTGAGGGCCATGATGTTGGCCCAGAGAAACGCCGCCACGCCCAGACGCATCGTCAAATCGCGGGCGTCAGACCTGGCCGCAGCGTCGTCGCCCGCATACTCGGTCGCGCGGTAGCCCAGCTCTGCGATGCGCGCGGCGATGCTGTCGGGAGGCAGGTATTGCGGACAATATCTGACCTTCGCGAGATCGGAGGCAAAGAAAACCTCGGCGGAGACGACGCCTCTCAGCTTCCGCAAAGCGTGCTCGATGAGCCAGCCGCAGGCGGAGCACCACATTCCTCCGACCTGGAGCAGAACTTCTTCGACCGGGGCGCCGGGACTTACGGGTTCTGAGGGTGGACGATCGCCGATCGGGTTCGAGATCAGCCCCAGTTCCAGGCTGCGCCGGAAAATCTCGGTTTCGCGGATGTTCTGTCCGCCGGCAAGAGCACCGCTCTCCAGAAGGATCGCGTAGACGTTGGCGCACCCCATGCAGCAGAAATGGATCTCGCGGGCCTCAAAGAGCCGGGCAACCAGATGCCGGCCGCAGTCAAGCGTGCAAAGTCCGCATGCATCGGCCGGCGCCATCACTTCACCGCTGAGAACTCTGGTCCGCGGGCCGGCCCTGCTGGTCGAGCATGACCGGATGTGCGCGCTTCGTCGCGACAAAGACAAAGATGAGAATGCTGCAGAAGAACACCATCACCACGCCCAGCACGATCGTGAGCGGCGCAGTGCGGCGCGGATACCGCGTCGACTCCTTGCTGCTGTTGCTCCAGTTCATTCGTTGCCTCCAGCCTTGCAGATTGCCCTCAGAGTGCAAGGGTCGCCACGTGTATCGCTGTGTTGCCAGTCACTCTCCTATTGCGTGCTGCCCGCCCCCGAGGGCGATTCCGCCGGTCCGAAGAACGTCTCCGCAAACGAAACCGATTTCTGCCCGGGATCGACACTGGCCCGAATCTGTATCCGGCTCATCTCCTCGTGCACCGAGGACGATGGAACCACCACATCGAATTCGCGCTGCAGCGTTTCGCCCGGTTTCAGGGCGACCCGGCCGTCCACGCCCTCGAGGCGTCCGTCCGGAAAGCCGGTCAGCGAAAGGCTCAGTTCCGCATTAGCGTGTCCGCGATTGGAAGCCAGTAAACGGAAGTGGTTGTGAATCAGCCCGTCGCCGCTCGTCGAATAAAGCGTGATGCGATTGGGCATGATCCGCACCAGCACCGCCTGTCTCCTCCCGATGGCAATGGAGAGCCCTGTGGCATAAACGGTGAGCAGCACGAGAATCGCGATCCGTTTGCCATCGCGCAGGCCAATACGATGCAGCAGCGATGTATCCTTCCGCGCGCCGGAGGTGTCGCCCCATGCGTAGTGGATCAGCGATTGGTTGCCGAGCTTGCCGAGAATGCCGGAACAGGCGTCGATGCACTCCGCGCAGTGGGTGCACTCGAGCTGTCGCGAGGAATTGCGGATGTCGATCTCCATGGGACAGGCGCGCACGCATTTGTTGCAGTGAATGCACTCTTCTTCCGGATCGTGGAAATGGACCAGCAGGGTGTGCGAATCGGCCAGCATGTTCTGCAGGTATCCATAAGGGCAGATCGCGGTGCAAAACCGCTGGCGCAGAAAGGCAAAATCGAGGAATGTAACCAGCGTGACGCTGGCTCCCACGATGCCTCCGGCCGTACGGATGTCAAAGCTTGCCAGGCGATGGATGAGGTCGAGGGGCGGAATAAAATACGCGACGAAGACAAACGTGACAAAAACAGATGCCGGCAGGAGCACGGCCGAAAACAGCGCGATGGCCGTGACTCGCCGAAGCCCCGCTCCGGATCCTGGCATCTTCCGGTTGACGAAGCGCACGATGCGCTTCTCCAGACCATTGGCCGTCTCGCTGAACATCATCTGCGGGCAAAGATAGCTGCAGTAAAAACGCCCGTAGATCATCGCCATCGCTGCAACCAGAATCCAGAGAAACATCATGGTGAGGAAGATGATGGAAAACTCGCTGATCCATAACTCAGCGCCAAAAAAGTAAAAGCGCTGCCGCGGCAAATCGAAGCGCATGATGTCGAACAGCGGAAGCACGATGAAGATCGCGAAGCAGATGGATTGAACGGTCCTGCGGATGCGATGGAACTTCGTCCCGGGGAGAATGACCCTCGGCCTGCCTTTCACGATCCTGGTCAGAGGAGGAGCGCTCATCGTCTCATCCTCACCGCAGGGCCATCGATGGCATGTGGCAATGCACGGCCGGCATCAGGGCGCCTCTGGCCACCAGGACAACACCCATCACCAGCACCGCGGCCGCGGACACGGTAGTTCCCCAGCGTGCGACGCGCTTCGTGGCGGCCGACGATCCCAGGCCAACGGCGACCAGCGCAACGCTGGTTCCCAGACCGAAGGCCATCATGGTGAGCGCGCCACCAGCAAGGGTGGCTGTCCCAATCGCCTTCATCAGTGCGGCATAAATCAGGCCGCACGGCAGAAACCCCATCACCAAACCGAGCGTGAACTTCGCCCGCACCCCAGGCGCCCCAATCAGTTTGCCCACCGGCCGCAACATGCGGGAGGGAAGCGCAAATCCGCGCCAGCCGCTCAGCCCCGGCGTGAAGCCAGCCAGAACCAGGCCGGTGAGAATCATGGCCACACCGGCGACGATGGCTGCGACATTCTCAATACCCGCCAGATGACCGACCCAGCCCATGGCGCCGCCCGCTGCTCCTGCAATCGCCCCGAGAAACATGTAGGTGACGGTCCGGCCCGTGTTGTACGCGAGATGGAGTCCCAGAAAGGCGCGGCGTCCCTCCGCGGTGTTGGCCGCCACGCTGTACGTCAGTACGATCGGCCCGCACATCTGCACGCAATGCAGGCTGCTGATAAAGCCGAACGCCAACATGACGGAGAACTCCGCTGGGCTCATGACAGCCCCGGAGACGAACCGCTGGATGGTTTGTGTCCATTGCCGATGGCGCCATCCGGCGAATAAGTCAACTTGGGATTGAGAGCGGGATAGGTGACGCACTCCCGCCGGAAATTGAAGCGCTGCATCGTGATTGCATGCGAGGGGCAGCGTGCCGCGCACAGTCCGCAGCGAATGCAGGTCGCCTCGTCCTTCAGCAGCACTCCGCCCAGGGCAGCGAGTTCCCCGGCGGGAATCGCGGCAATCTGCGCGGGCGGTATGCCCAGTAAACCAGCGGCATCTTCGCGTCCCTCTGCTGTACGGCACAGCTCCGGCAGGCCGACCAGACGGATCAGATCCTGCGGGCATACATCGACGCAGCCGGTGCAGGCAACGCAAAGCGTCGTTGCGAAGATGGTATCGACGTTGCAGCGCAGGCAGCGTGCCGCCTGCGCCCTCGCCGCTTCCGGTGCGTAGTTATCTTCGATCACCACCAGCGAGTTGGCGCGCTCGCGAGCGGGCGCCGTCGGTGGATGGACGCGGCCAATCTGCTCCCAGTCTTCCCGCATGGTGTAGGCGGCCGCTTCCCACGACGAATGGACGACTTCCTCGGTTTTCGTTCGGCGTAGAAAATCGTGCATCGACCGGGCCGCGATCTGCGCGGAGCGAATGGCGTGGATGAAGAGTCGTGGGCCATGGGCGATGTCCCCGCAGGCAAAGACATCGGGAGCCGTCGTCTGATAAGTCTCCGGATTGACTTTGATCAGGCTGGCGC
>CAWBEP010000003.1:0-90500 GCA_963787915.1 uncultured Acidobacteriaceae bacterium
TCCGATCCGCAGGCGGTTCTGACCGAATCAGGCGCGGACCCGAACGCGCAGCCCGTTTATGACGCGAGCAACCACTCGCTCGTCCTCTTCGACCGCGGCGATGAAATCCAGGTCCAGGCAGGACCGGAAGGTATCCGGTTTCTCCTCGTCTCCGGCAAGCCGATCGAGGAGCCGGTCGCCTGGTACGGTCCCATCGTCATGAACACCCAGGCCGAACTACGCCAGGCCATGAACGAGCTCCAAACCGGCGATTTCATCAAGCACCGTTGACAAATGCTGTCATCCCGAGCGAAGCGAGGAACCGGTTGCTTTTCGGTTCTACAAAAAAGGCTGGATCCCAAAAAGATCCGGCCTTTTCATTTGGAGGGTTCCTCTGTGTTCTCAGTGTCCTCTGTGGTGAAAGCCCTAAGCCACCTCACCATCCGCGATCGCCAGCGCTCCATCGAGCGCCTCAACCGCGAAATCGATATCCTTCTCTTCGATGATCAACGGAGGCGCCACCACAAGATGGCTGATCCACGATTGAATCGCGATGCCGCGCTTGAGCATCTCGGCTGCGACCTTATCGACGACCATCGCCGTCCCACTCACCTTGTCCTTCATCGTGTTGAAGGGCTCTTTCGTCGTGCGGTTCCTGACCAGATCCAGCGCCCAGAACAGCCCTAACCCGCGCACCTCGCCAATCGAGGGATGCTTCGCCGCCAGGGCTTTGAGCTTCGGCCCGAGATACTCACCCATCCTCTTCGACCGTTTCACCAGATCGAGCCGCTGCATCTCGTGGATCGTCGCAACCGCCGGTTTCAGCGTGATCGGGTGGGCCTCGTAGGTGTGCCCGTGCGAGAAGTAGTGGTCGTCGAAGTAGGAGGCAATCCTGTCGTTCGTCGCGCACAGGCCCAGCGGTACATAAGCCGACGTGATGCCCTTGGCGGTCACCAGAATATCCGGCTTCACGCCCCAGTTGTCCATTGCAAACCACTCGCCGGTGCGCCCCCAGCCGCTCATGACCTCATCGGCGATTAACAAGACACCGTTGCGGTCACAAATATCCCGCAGCATGGGCATGTATTCCTTGGGAGGAACCAGGACGCCGTTCGTCCCCACCACCGGCTCCACAATTACCGCCGCCACATCGCTCTCGTTGCGGATCATGTGCTCCAGATAATCGGCGCAGGCAATTCCGCAGCTCGGATAGGTATGTTTGATCGGGCACTTGTAACAGTTCACCTCCGGCGCAAACAGGAAGCCCTGTCCCTTGCCACCGACCGATTCCATCGCCCATCGGCGGGGATCGCCGGTCGCGGCAATCGATGCCATAGTCGACCCGTGATAGGACCGGTAGCGCGCAATGATCTTGCTCTTCCCGGTGAACATGCGTGCGATCTTGAAGGCGGCCTCGTTTGCCTCGGTGCCGGAGGTGGTGAAGAAGAACTTCGTCAGCCCCTCCGGCAGAACCTCGAGCAAAAGCTGGCTCAGCTCCGCCCGCGCCTCTGTCGCATAGGCCGGCGAAGCGTAGGCCAGGGCCTCGGCCTGCTCAGCAATCGCCTCGATCACGGCGGGGTTTTTGTGCCCAAGGTTCACGCACATCAGCTGCGACGAAAGATCGAGATACCGTTTGCCGGCGCCGTCCGTGAAGTAGCAGCCTTCAGCATCGGCAATATGCATCGGATTCCAGGTCTTCTGGAATCGCCACGTGCCATAGTTCAGCTTCTTCGTCAGCTCCACAACCTGTTGGCTGGTCAACGTTCCCTGGGTTTCGGAATTCGAGGGTGCGGAAATTGTCTCGCTCATCGGATCACCTGTCAGAATGGTCTGTACATAAGGAATACACGAGAGCGCGCCTCTCGCGCTAAAACTCAGCGAGTCCGATGCCAGAAGCCTTCGTATCTTCGCAAATCGTCACGACAGATGCCGTGCGCCCCGGCGCGGTGCTCGTTGACGGCGGCAAGATCACCGCGATCTCCAGCGAATCTGAGATCCCGCTGGGACACCGCCGGATCGATTGTCCCGGCGCGCTCCTCCCCGGACTTGTCGACTCCCATATCCATATCAACGAGCCCGGCCGAACAGAATGGGAAGGATTTGCGACGGCTACACGGGCGGCCGCCGCAGGCGGATATACCACGTTGATCGACATGCCGCTGAATTGCCTTCCGGCTACCACGACGGTCGCTGCGCTGGAGGCGAAGCGAACCGCAGCGCAGGGCCAGTGCCTCGTCGACTGGGCTGCCTGGGGCGGGGTCTCAGGCCACAACGCAGATGACCTCGAGCCACTCGCGCGGGCCGGAGTGCGCGGATTCAAATGTTTCCTTGCCGAGCCTGGCCTTGAGGGTTTCTTCCGAGTTGACGAAGCAGAACTCCGCGCCGCTGCACCACATCTGGCCCGCACAGGGCTGCCGCTCCTCGTTCATGCTGAGTTGCCCGAGTTCCTCGGCCCCTCGGCACGGGATTTGGACGGCGCAGACTGGCGGCACTACGACACCTGGTTGCGCTCGCGCCCGGATGAAGCGGAGGTCGAGGCCATTCGCCTCATAATTCGCCTCTGCCGAGAGTACGGATTCCGCCTGCACATTGTCCATCTGGTCACGGCTGAGGCGCTCGACGACATTCGACGAGCGAAGGAGGAAGGCTTGCCGGTCACCGTCGAAACCTGTCCGCACTATCTGCATTTCGCAGCCGAAGAAATTCCCGGCGGCAGCACGCTCCACAAATGTGCGCCGCCGATTCGGAGCGGATCGAATCGGGACCGGCTCTGGGACGCTCTGCGCGAGGGCGCGATCGACCTGATCGCGACGGACCATTCGCCTTGCCCGCCACAGATGAAGAACGGCGATTTTGCGACCGCCTGGGGAGGAATTTCGTCGGTCTCCGTCGCCTTGCCGGTGATGTGGAACGGCATGCGCCGGCGCGGCTTCACCCTCAGCGATCTGGCCCGGCTCATGTCACAGAAACCGGCACAATTAGCCGGATTGAAGGGGAAGAAAGGCCGCATCGCGGCAGGCTATGACGCCGATCTCGTCGTTTTCGACCCGGAGCAGACCTTCCGTGTGGAACCCGAAGGGCTCCATAGTCGGCATGCCGTTTCGCCTTACGCCGGCGAGCATCTATATGGCACCGTGACAGCTACTTATCTGCGAGGTGAAGCGGTCTACGCCTCAGGAAAGTTCGCGCAATCGGGATGCGGCCGGGAAATCCGTGAGGGCTATGTGTTCTGAAGCGGAGCCTGGTCCGGTCTTCTGTCAAATCCCTGCACGCTGACAACTTCGAAGTGCGCGGATTTCGCGTCGTAATGGGAAAGATGCTGCTTCCGTTCCTCAGGAACGACGGCGGTCTCGTAATCCGGTCCCGCGACGGCGCGGATTGCATCCAGTGAATCCCACAGCATGACGGTGATGAACTCCGCTTCGTCACCCGCTGGACGGCGCAACAGATAGCTTCCGCGATATCCCGGAACTTTGCTCAAACCCGGCAGTAGTTCCGGCTTCAGCATCGCCTCATAGGCATCCGCGTGGCCCGGCTTTGCGAATCCGCGCCAGATTCTGGCGATCATCTTCCATTCTCCTGTGGCGTTCAGGCTGTCGCTAACTGACGCACAGCCGCGCGGCCGGTTCCCTGCTCGACCCCGGCCAGCCGCACGCTGACCACCTTGGACACGCCCGGCTCCTGCATGGTTACGCCGTAGATCATGTCAGCCGCGACCATCATGCGCTTCGAGTGCGTGACCAGGACGAACTGGGTTTCCTCGGCCATAGAGCGCAGCATATCCGCAAGGCGGCCCACGTTGGTTTCGTCGAGGGGAGCATCCACCTCGTCGAGAACGCAGAAGGGGCTCGGCTGGTAGAGGAAAATTCCAATCAGCAGCGACAGAGCGGTCAGCGCTTTTTCGCCGCCCGAGAGCAGCAGAACATTCTGCAGCTTTTTGCCCGGCGGCTGCGCCACAATGTCGATCCCGCTGTCGGCGACACTCTCCTCATCGCTGAGCCGCATAAAAGCCTGGCCGCCGCCGAAGAGCTTGCCGAAGGTCACGCTGAAATTTTCGTTGATCCGCGCAAACGCCTCATCGAACTTCGTCCGGGAAATCTCATCGATCTCCCTGATCGTCGACTGCGTGTTGTCGATCGAGTCGATGAGATCCTTGCGCTGCGTCTCCAGAAATGCGTGCCGCTGTGCCGTCTCGTTGTATTCCTCGAGCGCCATCATGTTCACTGGCCCCATGCCGTCGAGGCGCTGCTTCATCTCCCGGCACGCCTGATCCTCGCTCTGGAGCAGTTCCCCTTCAATCCGAACGAGGTCAGCATCCTCGCGCAGGGCCGCTGCCTCAAGGCTCAGATCGGCGATGCAGGCCTCCTCGGTGTGGCGCAGATCGGCGGAGAGAGCGGCGGCTCGATTGCCACAAGTGCCGCGCGTTTCCCGCTGCGCATCGATCTCGGCACGCAGCCCTTTTAGTTCCTGCTCCATCGCGGCGATATCGACACGCAATGCCGCGATCTGGCGGTGGGCCTCAGCTGCTTCCTGCTGAGCGGCCTCCCGCGTCTCGATCAGTTGCTGCCGTGCCGCGGCCAGTTGCTCATTTTCGCGGGCGCGCTGCTCCTGTTCAGCCTGCGCCGCAGTGAGCTGTTGCGTGATCTGTGCGACACGCCCTTCCAGCTCCCGATACATCCTGTCGATACGCGCGAATGCGGCTTCCGCGCCGCGGCTCCGCTCTTCCAGACCTGCCAGCTCCGCCGAAAGCTGCGCCGCCTCCTGCTGCGCCAGATCGCGGCTGGCCCGCAAATCCGCAACCGAACGCTGCAGAGACTCGAGGCCAGACTCGATCGTCTGCTGCTCGTTTTCGAGCCGCAGAAGCTCGTCTCGCCGCTGCTCGAGCCAAGTCTCCTTCGCCGAGCGCGCATCGCGATTGCGCTCACCCTCAAGGGTCCACTCCTGCAGCCGCCGTTCGAGCCGCTGGACCTCCATCTCCATCTGGCGCAGCGCGGCGCTCTGGTTCGCGCTCTCGCGTTCTGCTACCCGCCGCTCTTCTGACTTTGCATCCAGGGCTCGGGTCAGATCGGCCAGCCCTTTTGCGAGTGCAGCCGCCCGCATCTCGGCCTGGCCCAGCTCCCTCTCTACTGCCGAGAGCTTCTGCTGCGTGTCGCGCAGTTCCCTCTTCAGCGCCAGCGGACCTTCGGCGCCTGGCTTGCCCCCGGTCACGGTCACGTTGTGGAAGCACTCTCCGGAGGGCGCCAGGAAAAAGGCGCTCGGGTTTTCCAGCGCAAGCGAACGCGCTGTTTCCGAATCAGGCGCCACATACCCCTCGCGCAGCTTGGGCAGGATCGCTTCCAGCGACCGCCCAAACCCATCCAGCACCCGAATGCAGTTACGGAGAGGAACAATGGCGTGGGGGGTGTTGTGATGCGGCGGCGTGTCGTCGCCAGCGAAGGAAAATTTCGCCTGTGAATCTTCAGGGTGAACGAGGAAGGTAGCGCGTCCGTCGACGCCCGTCTTCAGCAGGCGGACCCCTTCGTGGGCCGAATCCCAGCTCTTGACGACGATGTAATTGAGCTCGTCGCGCAGGAATTCATCGACGACGCTCTCGTACTCGCCGTTGACTTCGAGGAAATCGGCCAGCGTGCCCACCGGGGCGAGCCCCCCGCCGAGCGAGTGCGACTGGAAGAGCTTGCGCACTGTGTCGGTGGAATAACTGTGTTCGCGGATCAGCGATTCCAGCGAGGAGGAGCGTCCACTGAGCGTGGCGTGCTCGGCGCGGAGTTGATCGGCGTGGCGTCGCGCCTGCTCTTCATCGGCGCGTCCCACCTCAATCTCAGAGCGCAGCGAGGCAATCTCCGACTCGACCCGGTGCAGCGTTTCCGTCACCGATTCAAAGGTGAGCGAAATCTGCCCTCGTTCCGCGCCCAGCGATTCGAGATCGCGGCGAGCGGAATCCATCTCGATGCCAAGCCGTTCCGCATCACGATGCAGCGCTGCGAGCGATTCCTCGCCCTGGGTGATTTGGTTGCGAGCGTGGCCGGCTTGCGAAACAAGATGGGCTGCCTGGCGCCGCGCATTCTCCGATTGCGTTTCCGCGGCGGCAACGGCTTCAATCGCTTCGCGCATCGCATTCTGTTTCTGGCGCGCGCGTTCGCGTGCTTCGGCGGTTTCCGATGCGGCTGATTCAAGGAAACTGCGCTGCGTCTCACGCTCCGCGGTCAGAGTGCGCAGATGTTCCTGGGCCTGCTCCAGCTCTGCGCGCGCAGCGGCCATACGTGCGTCCAGCTCGGCGATCCTCTCCTGATTGGTCTGCTGCCGGGCGTCGGCTCGTTCTATCTCCACCGCGCGCTGGTTGGCGCGCGCCTCGGCATCTTTGGCGCCGTCCTCGAGCAGATATCCGCGCGCGACCAGGGCTTCGTGTTCAGATTCAAGTCCGCCGACGCGTTCCGCACCGGCATCGATACGCGCCGTCAGTTCCGCAATTTCCGCTTCCAGCGTCACTTGCTGCGCGTCCATATCGGCGATCCTGCTGGCCAGAACAATCTTCAGCTTCTCGCGCATTTCATCGCGCAGCTTCGCATAGCGCTCGGCCTTGGCAGCCTGCCTCTTCAGCGAGCCCATCTGCCGGGTGACTTCTTCAAAAATATCGTTCACGCGGGCCAGGTTCTGCTTCGCCTGCTCGAGCCGCAGTTCGGCCAGGCGCTTCTTTGTCTTAAAACGCGTGATGCCCGCTGCCTCTTCGATGATGGCGCGCCGATCGTGCGGCCGCGAACTCAACAGCTGCCCAATCCGCTCCTGTCCGATGATCGCGTAGGACTCGGGACCCAGACCGGTGCCCATGAAAATGTCCTGGATGTCGCGCAGGCGGCATAGCTTGCCGTTCAGCAGATACTCGCTGTCGCCGGTGCGAAACAGACGACGCGTGACCACCATCTCACCCTTTTGGGGAGTGCGGTTGAATTTGCGGCGGCGAATCTTGAGGACTACGGCTGGAACGGCCGTCTCCCCGGCAGTTCCCTCCCGCGCTGCGGCGGGATGTTCGCTCCCGACACTATCCCCGTCGATCAACTGACCGGGCTGCGTTTCGGCGATGATCTCATCCACTTCCGCCGCGCGTTCGGCACGCAGTTTGTTTTCGTCCCAATCGGCGTCTCCGTGATCCATGACCAGCTCCGGCTCCGCGAGTGGCGGGCCCTCGTAGGCGTCGGGATCGACCAGGGTCAGCGACACCTCCGCCATCCCCAGGGGCTTGCGCTCCCGCGTCCCGGCGAAGATGACGTCCTCCATTTTTCCGCCGCGGAGACTCTTCGCGCTCTGTTCGCCAAGAACCCAGCTCACCGCATCGAGGATGTTGGACTTGCCACATCCATTCGGACCGACAACGATGGCGATTCCCTGTCCGGGGAGCTGCACCTCGGTGCGATCAAAGAAGGATTTGAAGCCGAGGATCTGGATTTTTTTCAGTTTCAGCATGGGGGTTTACCGAACTCCTGAACTTAAGTTCCGAGGAAGAAGCCGGCCGTAAGGGCTCGGATATGAACGAATGTATCGTCCGCTGGTGACGCGGTCAACAGACCCACCCCAACATCTTGTGGATAAGCAGACCGAAACCCAACCATTAGGCGTCCGTGACATGCATGAAGGATGAAGGATGCTTCATGCCGCGTCCAGGGAGTGTCTTTAACGTTATCCCCTGTTTAGCTCGACAAGCAAGTGAATACCCCGCAAATGGGCACAGGTGGTGGTTCCGGCGTTAAGGCCATCTCCGCTTCCAGCAGGGATCGAACAGCAACAAAACAAGCTGCATCCAACAGGGAAATGTTTACTGCTGAGTCAATGGACAAATTTCGCCGACAGTGGAAGACTCTCCTCGGCCGACCCGCCATCCTGGTCTTGTATCTCCTGATGACAGTTCAATTTGTGGGCTGCTATCTGTTTCTCGGCCATCCTTATATTGACTTCCACCGATTCGCCCACGGCTACGAACGGCTGCCCTTTCAGACCCGATTGCTCCTCGCTCCGCTTTTTGGATGGGCGGAGCAGAGCTCTTTCCTGGTGAATTATGCGGATCGCCTGTCGAGAAATGGCTACTTCTTTCCGCGCGGAATCGGGCCGGGCGGGATCGTGGAACTTTATCTGAATATCCCGTGCGTGCTGATCGCCGGTTGGGCGACCGCGCGTATCTATCAGGCGGCGAGCCGCAGACGGTTGCTGGGGTGGCTCGTGTACCCACTGTTTCTCGTGTTGTGCACGGTCACCTACATCCTGCATGCAGTGCAGAATTTTCGTTTCGTTTACGACATGCCCAGCCTGATGTTCTTTGCGCTGGGACTTTACCTGATCTATTTCCGCAAGCCGACGATTCTGCTGGTTGCCCTCTTTGCCGTAGCCACGCTGAATCGAGAAACGACGTTATTTCTGATTCCGTTTTATCTGGTAAGCGAGGGGTGGCGAGGCTGGAGAGAGCAGGCCGGCGTCGAATCGCGACCCCTTGATGATGCGCCTGTTCGCGCCCGGCCAACAAAAGCCGGGTCGCCGACCGGATCATCGCCGACCGGATCGCGGGCTTTTGTTGCTGCCACGCCCAGGCTTGCGGTGTTACGCGGGCTTCCGGTCACCGCAGCATTCCAACGTGTGCGCTGGCAGCGGGTGATCAAACCGGAAGCCGTCATCGCGGGCGGCCTGATGCTGGCTTACTGGGTGGGCTGGCACATCTTCATCTTTCATTTCTTTCGAAATAATGTGTCGGAGTATTATTCCCGGATCCCGTTTAACCTTCATTGCCTGGCACGGCTGCGCTACTATCCGCAGCTCTTCAGCGCGTGCGGCTACCTGATTCCATTTATCGTTCTTTTCCGCAAACATATTCCTGATGCGCAGCTGCGCCTTTGGTTGTGGATGATTCCCGCCTGGTGCGCCATCATGATGACCTGGGGGATTCTGGTGGAAACGCGCGTGTACGGTGAACTCCTGCCCTTTGTGACTTGCGTGGCCACTCTCATCGCGGAGGAGATGGTGGCGGCGGCTGTCGAGCACAGGCAATTCGAGACGGAGCTGGCTGAAGAGGACGAAGGAGTCCACCTGGTGCGCGCGGCATGAAGCGCGGATTTCATTGCGGTCATCAGCAAAAGCCGCCATCTGTCGCGCATCCAATAAAGCTGTTTGAATTGAGTTTCATGCATCTCTGTTCGAATTAGTTCATGCCACGTCAGCACTGCGGAGTGGTCGAAGTCGCTCTCCTGCTGGTCGTTTGCGGCACCACCGCAGCGTCCGGGCAGGCTTCTCACCCTGCCTCCGCCAATGCTGCCCCCGCTCATCCTGGTCCTGTTGTCCTCAACGTCGTCGACACCAACGGGGTCAGCGTGGCCGGCGCGCAGGTGACCATTGAAGAGCCGGGCGAGCCCGCTCTTCGCATGGCCACGGACTATTCGGGCCGGTGCGCGTGGACTCTGCGCCGGAGCCAGTCGTACACGGTGCGCGTGGACAAACCTGGCTTCTACCAGAACGCAACGAGTGATGTCGACCCCCGGCAGGGAACGCTGCGGCTGATCCTGACCCACATTGAGCTATGGCAGCAGGAGATCGATGTCAGGGCTTCCTCGCCCGGGATCGATCCGGAGCAGGTTTCCGACCAGACCACTCTCAATGTGCCGGAGATTGTTAACGTTCCTTTTCCCACGAATCGCGACATCCGCAATCTTCTGCCCTTCACCCCTGGTGTGGTCGCCGATTTTTACGGGCAGGTGCACGTAGCCGGCGGCGAAACCTTTATGACGCTCGATACACTGGACGGCTTTGACATTCGCTCGCCGGTTTACGGGACCCTGGATATGCGCGTCAGCACCGATGCCGTGCGATCCATCGACACGGAGACTACGCGCTATCCGGTGCAGTACGGCCGCGCCACCGGGGGCGTGATCGCTTTCACCACGGGCATGGGGGATAACAAATTCCGTTACGACGCCACGAATTTCGTGCCTTCATTCCGCAACCTCAACGGGATCCGCTTCGACACCATGGAGCCGCGCTTCACGATTTCGGGTCCGGTCGTGCGGGACAAACTCTGGTTCTTCGAGGCAGTCGAGACACAATATAGCGACATATACATCCCTGAACTTCCGTCGGATGCCGACACCGATCAACTGATCCGCGGCAGCAACCTGTTGAAACTCCAGGCCAATCTGGGTTCCCGCAACAGCCTGACGGCTGGGCTGCTCTTTAACGGCTTTCACTCTCCCTACGATGGAATCTCCACCCTGACGCCGCAGCAGAGCACCGACAACCACGACATCCTGGCGTGGCTTCCATACATTCGCGATCAACAGAGCTTCAAGAATGGCGTCATGCTCGACGCAGGCTTCGGAGCGATGCGGTATCGCGAGGGCTTCGAGCCGCACGGGACTTTACCTTTCAGGTTGACCCCGGAGATGTCCACCGGCAGCGACTTCGAGAACCTCACCAGCCGGTCGCAGCGCCTCGAGGGCTATCTGAATATTTACCTGCCTTCCCAGCACTGGAAAGGCAGCCACCAGCTCCGTGCCGGCATCGATACAGCTCACATCGCATTCAACGGAAACGAAGCGCTCGCCCCGATCAATTACCTGCGCGAAGATGGGACACTTCTGCGGCGCAGCGTCTTTCCGGACTTTGCGCCCTTCGCCCGCCACAACTTCGAGTTGGGATCCTACATCGAGGATCGCTGGAAACCACGCACCGGCCTGCTGATTCAACCCGGTCTGCGTTTCGACTGGGATGAGATCATCCGCCGTCCTCTGATTTCGCCACGCGTCGCGTTCAGCTACTCTCCGCCAGGCCTTGAAAGCTCAACAAAGTTCTCCGCCGGCGTCGGGGAGTACTTCGAACATACGCAGCTGGAATATCTGACGCGCGCTCTGATGGGCATCCGTTACGACACTTATTACGCCGCGGACGGAATGACGCCTCTGGGTGCTCCGCTGGAGACCAGCTTTTCAGTAAACAGTTCTTCGCTGCGCGAGGCACACGGTTTGAACTGGAGCGTCGGTGTGCAGCACAAACTGCCGTCGCAGGTAATTCTCGGTGTGAATTTCATGCAGAAGCGACTCTCCAACGAGTTTGTTTTTGCTGATCAGGATGGGTCGGGAGCGCTCTCTGGCAATTACCTTCTCACGAATACCAGGCAGGACCACTATTATTCCGCGGAAGTTGACGCGCGCCGGACCTTCGCCGGCAACTATGCGCTCTTTGCCTCGTATACGCGCTCCTCGGCGATCACCAATGCCGCACTCGATTATGTTCCGGCTCTTTCCATACTGGGCCCGCAACAGAGCGGGCCGCTGGCCTGGGATATTCCCAACCGGGTTATTTCGTGGGGATGGCTTCCCGCCTGGGCTCCCCTGTTGCCCACGGTTCGCAAAAACTGGGATTTTGTTTACACCCTCGACTGGCATTCAGGATTTCCGTTTGACTCCGTCAACGCCAACCAGAAGATAGCCGGGCTCGCCGGAAGCCATCGCTTTCCTGACTACACATCGTTCAGTCCGGGACTGGAATGGCGCTTCCACTTCCACGGAAAATACTTCGGTTTACGCGGGGTAGCGGAAAACATCACGAACAGCACCGATCCGTACGTCGTGAACAATAACGTCGATTCGCCACAGTATCTGACGTTCACACAGCCGCTGGGCCGAGCGTTCACGACGCGTATTCGGCTCATCCAGTCTTCCCGATAGATGGCTGGATTTGCCCGACCGGTCGTCCTCGATTCGGACATTTATCGATTCCCTGCTGGTTCTCCGAAATTTTCCCCGCGGATTGATCAAACGTCGTGTAATCTTGCTCTTTGCATCGGGTGGTCAACGCTTGGCGAGGTCGGAGGCATCACAAACATCGGTCCAGTAGTGCTCATCCGGTCAACTTGTCAGCGTATGCAGTTGGTTTTTATAATCCAGCATCGTCGTGGCGGAGCATCCGATGTTGGGCAGCCGATGGCCTCAGATACCCTGAACTGGTGGGCTTGCGTCTGATCTGAATGAGTGTTCCCGTCGCATGAAGATTCTGAGATTTGCATCACAGGAATTCTCCCAGGAGCGTTGAATGAAGAAGCTTGTTTTTGCCTCGGTTGCGCTGGCGGGTCTTTGCTCCGGCACACTTGTTTGCTCGTCGGCATGGGCGCTAGGGGTTGGCGGCCAGGCAGCACCGGGCCAGTCTGCCGGGAACTGCAGCCAAATCACCATCAAAGATGCGGCGGAATACAACGCCTACGCGAACGCGACCAGCCAGTCGGCCCCGGCAGCCAAAGCGGAAGCGATCGAGGCTTTTTTGACACAGTACCCCAATAGTGTTGCGAAGGCCGAGATGCTGGAAGCACTCATGGGTGCCTACCAGTCGGTGAGCGCCGCCAAGACGCTGGACGCGGCCAAGCGGCTCCTGCAGGTCGAGCCCAATAACCTTCGCGCTCTCACCTTTGTCGTCTACCTCGAGCACCAGCAGTCCAACGGCAACCAGCAGATGCTGGATGACGCCGCTTCGTGGGCCCAGAAGGGTCTCAGCGCTCCCAAAGATGCGTGCATGACCCAGGCTGATTACGACAAGGTGAAGGACCTGGCGACCTCTGTGTTCTACAGCGCGATTGGCGCAGACGATGTCGCCAGGAAGGATTACAAAGGCGCCATCGACGCCTATACCAAAGAACTCCAGTCGTATAAGGATCCGACCCAAACCACCGTTGTTCCCGCGCTCCTCGACACCTATTATCTCGGCCAGGCTTATCTGCAGGAAGATCCCAAAGACATCAAGAATGCGGTATGGTTCCTGACGCGCGCCGCCCAGTTCGCGAAGCCTCCCTACCAGGCGCAGATCGAAACTGCTGCCGAATACTGGTACAAAAAGTATCACTGCGCCCAGAACGATGCGGCCTGCAACGCCACCCCGCCTGGCGGTTTTTCTCAGGTCCAGCAATTGGCAGCCGTTCCCGCCAATGTTTTCCCGCCCGCCGATTACAACCCGACTGCGGCTCCGCCTCCGCCATCGCCAGCCGATCTGGCGCACCAGGCTATCGTCAGCACTCCGGGATGCGCGAACGTCACGCCAGCGCCACCGCCGTCCGCTCCGTCTACTGGAGCAGCCCCGGCAGCCGATGCGACCGCAACGGCGGCGCCCACGGCTTCAACAACGCCAGCGCCGGCAACCACGGTTCCTGGTCCGTGCTCTGACAATCTGAAGAACATGGCTCTGTCGGATAAGGAATTCATCCTTTCCAACGGCGCTCCCGCCGACCAGGGTGCAATCTGGGGAGTTATGAACGGCGTCACGGCAGAGGTGCCTGGGGTAGTTGTCTCCGCGACTGCGGACTCGGTGCAGCTCGCCGTCTCGCAGGATGCCCAGCAGTCCAATAAAGCGGACTTCACGATCAACATGAAGGCTCCGCTGAAAGATGTACCTGCGGCGGGAACGAAGGCGACGTTTATCGCGACTTTCGATTCCTACACCCAGAATCCGCCGATGATCATCCTGAAGGACGGAGAGCCTAAGGTGGCTCCGAAGGCTCCGGTGCATCACGCGCCGGTGCATCATACGGCCGCGCACTAGGATCACTCCCTGCTTCAGCAGACGGGCAGCTCACGGGCTGCCCGTTTTGTTGCTAGATTGAGAGCTGGATGCGACCTGCAAATCTTAATTTCTTCAGAGGAGCGCTTGCTGGATTTCTGGCCGCCGGCACGGTTGTATCCGCCGCGGCTTCCCCGAACCAACCTCGGACTTCCCTGCAGGAATCGCGATCGGCAGACACGGCTCCTCCGCCCAGTTCAGAGTTCATCGAACTGGAGCACCGTTCCGCATCGCAGATGGACTCTGCCGACGTGGCCCTCACCCGCGCGAAGCAGCGGCAGATTGCGAGCGAAGCGGCATTCTTTGCCTATGACCTTAACGCGGGCGGCTGGAGCTACGATCAGGCTGTGTGCCCTGCGTTTCCGGATGAGATCATGCTCCACTACCGGAAGCAGTTTCGTGACGGAGCGGAGTCGATGTTCACCGCATTGATCCCACGCGACGCGGGCCGCGTCTACGTCGTCCCGGTCCTGTATCGGAATGCGACTCCATTCCGCTCCGCCGCCGGGAGCGATCGCAGCATTGCTGTGTTCAACCGCGTCGTTCCCGCCGATGTTGCGGAAAAAGCCGTTCAGCCGGACGGCAAGTGGCTGGTTCTCGCGCTTTGCTACGCCGATATGGTCGGCGCCGATGCACACGCGCTGAAGCGGGCCGGAGTGGAGGTTGGACTCTCGCGTGCGCCGGTTGCCACTCTTCATCTGTCAGAAGCCAACGCAACCCGCGCCATCACTTTTACCGACCGCGACGCGCCGAACCACTACCTGGTCTGGAATCTGACTTTGAATGACAAAGGGCGAATCGCAACGGCAACTTCGCTCAAGCTGTCCGACTACGTGGCTCAGACGAAAAACCCGTCCGAGTTGCAGGAGAAACCTGTGCCAGAGGGTAAAGAACCTCCGGTGAAAGTGCTTCCCCCCGAACAGGAGCCGACAGTCAAGCCAAGGCCGGAATAGTCAAGCCGGGTAAGGGCTGCGTGTGCCGCAGCGATCGTGGATTTTTCCTGGCTGGTTTATCCGACGAAATCCACATGCACCGGATGCGGAATGATCCCGCGCTCGTGTCCCATGGCCAGCAGGCGTCGAATCGCATCGCGCCCGTCGTCGCCGTAGTCCAGCGTGCGCTCGTTGACGTACATGCCGACAAACTTGTCGGCGAGGTTGGTGTCGAGATCGCGCCCAAACTGCATCGCATACGCGAGCGCTTCGTCGCGATGATCCAGACCATACTGGATGCTGTCCCGAAGGGCCTGCGTCACGGTCAGCATGGCCGGCTCGCCCAGCGAACGGCGAATGGCGTTTCCGCCCAGGGGCAACGGCAAACCGGTCAACTCGCGCCACCAGATGCCGAGATCGAGAATCCGGCTGAGGCCGCTCTTGGAGTAGGTGAGCTGACCTTCGTGAATGATCAGCCCGGCGTGATAATTGCCCGCCAGCACCTGCGGAATAATCTGATCGAACGGAACCACCTCGGTTTCGATCTCCGGTGCAAACAGTTTGAGGGCGAGATATGCCGACGTCAGCGTCCCGGGCACCGCAATTTTGACCCCGCGAATCTCGTCCAGATCGTAGGGCCGCGTGGCGATGATCATCGGGCCATAGCCGTCTCCCACCGATCCACCGCAGGCCATGAGAGCGTACTGTTCCTGGATGTACGGGTAAACGTGGAACGAAACGGCGGTTACGTCGAAGAAAGCCTCACGAATGGCCCTCTGGTTCAGCGTTTCGATGTCGCAAAGAGTGTGGGTGAACTTGTATCCGCTGACCCGGACCTTGCTGGTTGCCAGTCCATAAAACATAAACGCGTCGTCGGAATCCGGGCTGTGGGCGATGCTGATTTCTTGGCTCGCTGAGGAGGAGGCCATGTCAGCGGAAGACGAAGTGGAGGCACTCAATGTACGGATTCCTTTCCAACGATGCGTTTCTTTCATTGTGCAACAAGCCGCTGCGGATAAGTGCGAGATAAGTTCACAGTCCGCACCACAGTGCAAACCTTTCGCTGACGCCTGCGTCCATCCCACGAATCGGGGATGTCCGCCTCATCTGAACCTGGGCACGCTCCACGTTTCAGGAAGGCAAAAAAGCGGTGTCCGCCTACAATACGTTCAGAGCATTCTGATGCGCGTTTTCCATCGATCGTCGTTGTGCGCCGTCTCTCTCGCCGTTTTCCTGGCGACGAGCGGCTCGCAGCGTTTGCTCGCCGCACCCGCGGCATCATCCGTCAGTGCTCCTCATGTCGAGGTGACGCTGCTCGTGCCGCCAGCGCAGATCGATCCGGGAGCAAACTTTACAGCCGGCCTCGATTTCAAAATGGAAGACGGCTGGCACGTCTACTGGACCAACGCGGGCGACTCGGGCGAACCTCCGGCCGTGAAGTGGAATCTCCCCGCGGGCGTCACCGCGGACGCGTTGCAGTTCCCCGCTCCGAAACGCCTGCCGCTCGGTCCGCTGATGGACTTTGGGTACGAGGACGAAGTCGTGTTCCCGGTGCCGATGCACGTGACCCAGGATTTCCATCCAGCGACTTCCAGGACCGTTCTCGGTGGCCACGTCACGTGGCTCATTTGCCGCGAGGTCTGCATTCCCGGCAAAACGGATCTCGCCGTCACGCGCACTGCCTGGGCCCATCCGGCGGCCAGCCCGGATGTGGATGCCGCGGCTCAGAACCGAATCGCCAGCTTCGTTGCGCAGTTGCCCAAGCCGCTCCCCTCGGGAGACACCGCGCGCTTCCAACAGACGCCCAAGGGGTTCGTGCTTCAGGTCTCGACTGGGGCGAAAACATCCTCCGCCGCGTTCTTCCCTCTCGATCAGACCGTCATCGCGAACGCCGCGCCCCAGCCTGCGCAGCCTACGAGCGAAGGCGTCCAGCTCACCCTGACGAAAGACGAAAATCTCCAGGGAACTCCGCAGACGCTCAACGGACTGATTGAACTTCCCGACGGCGCGGCTTACGAGATCCACGCCACCCCAGGTGTTCTTTCCTCAACCGGCGTTACGCCGCCTATCGACTTCAGCGCCATCCTCGGGGCCGTGGGACTCGCCTTCATCGGCGGCATCCTCCTCAACCTGATGCCCTGCGTCTTCCCCGTCCTCTTCATCAAGGGCCTCGCGCTCGTCCAGTCCTCACAGCACGAACGCCGCACCCTCCGAGCGCATGGCTGGGTCTACACTCTCGGCATTCTCGTCTCGTTCTGGATCGTCGTCGCGGTCCTCGTCATTCTGCGCGCCGCCGGTCAGCAGCTCGGCTGGGGATTCCAGTTCCAGTCCCCCATCTTTCTCGCCCTCATGGCGATGCTTCTCTTCTTCCTCGGCCTCGCGCTCGCCGGCCAGTTTGAAATCGGCCTCTCGCTCACCAGCGCCGGCGGCTCGCTCGCGCAGAAGCACGGCTACGCAGGCAGCTTCTTCACCGGCGTCCTCGCCATGGTCGTCGCCACGCCATGCACAGCGCCCTTCATGGGAGCCGCGATTGGCTACGCGCTCGCCCATCCGGCGTGGGTGAGCTTCGCCATCTTCACCGCACTTGCCCTCGGACTCGCAGTTCCCTATCTGTTACTCGCCTACTTCCCCGGCTGGGCGCGGGTCCTGCCTAAACCCGGCGCCTGGATGGAAGTCCTCAAGCAGGCCGTCTCGATCCCCATCTTTGCCACCGTGATCTGGCTCGTCTGGGTCTTCACGCAGATCGCGGGAACGAATGCCCTCATCGGACTGCTCGCGGCGTTTCTCCTTCTGGCGGTTGCCGGATGGTTCCTGGGCCGCTGGCCGGGCAAATCGATCGCCACGACCATCGCCGCCACGATCCTTATCGCGGCGATCAGCGCATCTGTGTGGAGCGTTCATGCGTTCGGCGAGCCGAAACCTGCGGGAACAGCACGGGGGGGCCTGATCATGCGGCGGGCAACGTCACTCCATCAGCATCTTCATGGCAGCCTTTCACCCCGACGCTCGTGACCGATTCCCGAGCCCAGGGCAAACCCGTCTTCGTCGACTTCACCGCAAGCTGGTGCCTCTCCTGCCAGGTCAACGAACGCCTCATCCTCAATCGCGCCGACGTCCAGCAAAAACTGCGCGACTCCGGTGCCGTTCTGCTCCGCGCCGACTGGACTAACCAGGATCCCGACATCACCCAGACCCTCGCCGCGCTCGGGCGCAGCGGCGTTCCTACCTACGCCCTCTACCCCGCCGATGCCAGCGCTCCCGCGCATGTGCTGCCGGAAGTTCTGACGCCGGGAATCGTCATCGACGCGCTGAATTCTTTACCTGGCGCCAATCGACAATCGGCTACCCTCGCGCGTCCAATACCTCAATAACCGGAGGGTGTCCCCATGCGCCGTCTCCCTGTTTTTTGTGTCATCGTCGCCCTGAGCGTGAGCGCCTGGGCGGTTCGCGTCGGCGATCCGGCGCCCGACTTCACCGGAACCGACTCCAACGGCCAGACCCACAAGCTCGCCGAGTACCGCGGCAAATTCGTTGTCCTCGAGTGGACCAACAGCAACTGTCCGTTTACGAAGAAGCATTATTCCAGCGGCAACATGCAGAGCCTCCAGAAGGAATGGACGGCGAAAGGCGTCGTCTGGCTGACGGTTCTGTCGTCGACTCCCGGCGGAGACGGTTATATGAACGGCCCTGCGGAGAACGCTTATCTCCAGATGGTTCATGCTTCGCCGACGGCGGTGCTTCTCGATCCCAGTGGCGCCCTCGGCCACGAATATGAGGCGAGGACGACGCCGGATATGTACGTCATCGACCCATCCGGAAAACTGATCTACTCCGGCGCAATCGACGATCATCCGACGACCGATCCGAGCGACATTCCGAACTCGAAGAACTATGTATCGGCGGCGCTTTCCGAGGCGATGGCCGGACAACAGGTCGCGGTTTCTTATACGCGGCCGTATGGGTGCAGCGTGAAATACCGGATGGGTGACTAAACAGCCGCGCCCTTCAATTTTTTCCTGCTCAATTTTTGTTAAGCCTTTGATTCCAGAAGGCTTATCGTTTCATGGTCAAGCCAGTTTGAGTCAGGTGATTGAAACCAGATCACTTGTGACGGGCCAGTTCTGTTCAACCACTCGTCCGCTGCGCCCGTGTGAGCGGATTGAGGGAGCAATTAGAAAAGCCCGCTTGTGGCGGGCTTCCTGGACACACGTCTGAATCCTGATCTCAGGGTAGCGAGAGAGGGATCGCGAGGCAATGAGAAACGAGGGTTGCGGGGTTACGGAGGTAAGGGCCTCCGCGCCTTCCGCGGGATTAACAAGAGCGCTGCAGCCGCGCCCTCGAAGGGAAGAGCAACCGCGGATGCCATACGACTCGACGGCCAGGCACGCTCGGGCCAGGCTCGTTCCGCTCCGCGATGCGAATCGTCAGGATGGCAGTCGCTTTAGTGAATCGGTCCGAAGTGCACGTCCTCC
Organism: uncultured Acidobacteriaceae bacterium; assembly: GCA_963787915.1. Lineage (GTDB taxonomy): Bacteria > Acidobacteriota > Terriglobia > Terriglobales > Acidobacteriaceae > Palsa-343. Next base: position 18,956 of record CAWBEP010000003.1, read on the forward strand.
GGGGCGACTGCATGGTCGAGGAACTGGATGGTCGTGGCCGGGCCGAGATCCTCGGGCGAGGTCCACGAGGCCAGCGCCCAGACCACTTGTTTGGCCGGTGTCAACTCCAGAGCCTGCAGGCTTCCCTGGCGCTGATCGGGAGTGGTGCTCCACTCGTTGACCCAGTTGTTGACGACGGTGTTGCCGTTGGGAAGACGCCAGGCCTGCTGCAGGTTGGAAAAGCTGTATCCGGGCGCGTCGGAGGGGCTGAAGGTCCACACCGCATCGCCTCGACGCGTGATCTCCCGGACGCCCTGTTTGTCCGTGATGAGAACGTTCCCATTGGACAGCGGCGTTACACCCCAGGGCGAAAGGGCCGGAAACGACCAGAGCTCGTGGCCGTCGAAATCGTATTCCACAACTTTGTTGAGATCCATGTGGGCGACCAGCAGCGTCCCGTTAGCGGTGAGCCGCACATGGCGAAACTGCCCATGGACACTGACTGGCTGCTTTGTAGTGAGCGGAAACTCCTTCTCCGTTTCGCCCGACCTGATGTTCACCACGCGCAGCAGCGCTGGGTCTCCGTTCATGATGAACAGGACATGATCGTTCCCGATGGGGACAGCGGTGTGAATCTCCCGCCCTGCCGGGGCGTCGAAGTTCCAGACCACCTTCCGATCGGGTGAGATTTCGGTCACCCCGAATTGATGGGTATAGAGGATGTTGCCGTTCGAGAGCATCGTCGCGTCGCTGATTTCGCCTTTGCCCGCAGTGTCCTCGTAGCTCCAGACAATTGCGCCATTCCGCACGATGAAGATCCTGCGCCGATGAGACTCCCCGGCGTACATGAAGTTGTGCTGCGCGAGATCTTTGCCCGGGAACGGAGACGGCGTCGCATTTGCGGGGGTTACAACGGCGCCGGTCTGAGCCTGCATGGGTCCGGCAAGTCCCGGGAGAGCAACAGCAATGGCACACCACAATACGAGCTGCCTTGATGGCAGACTCCTGCACGACCTGCGCTGACCAAATCCACAAGGGATCATTACGGAGCACCTCTCCGTCTCACCGACGGGTGTGAGAAGTGTATCGTTCGTCTTCCAGATGCGAATAACTCGATGATCGCTACAATAGGCTGCCGCAGTTTTTCGCGCGAAGTAAGTGCTGACTTGCAGGAGATGCCGCATGAAGCCCCGATGGATTATCGGCTCGCTTGTAGTGCTTTCAATCCTCGCGCCAGGGGTTCTCGGCTCCGTGACTCCCTATCCCGCTTATCCGGGCGCGCCACCGAGTCTGGCTTACAAGCTCACCGTCGATGGCCAGTCCGTCTTTGTGCATCGCTTTCCGACCTATAACCAATTTCAGTGGATGGATCATGCCAGTTTCGCGATGACCGGGAAGGTCCACGTCACAATAACATCGCTTGTCAACGAGCGCAACATCGTCACCTGCTATGTCCGTCCGCTTTCCTATGGCATTCATCCACGCATTAGCGGCAATACAGCGAGCTTTGATCTGGATCGCCCGCGGTATCTGGTTATCTTCTTCAATGAAGAGCCGACTTTTCAGAGCCCCGGCCTCTTGCTGTTCGCAGAACCGCCGGAGAATAACCCACCGAAGCTCGGCGATCCGAACGTAGTCAACATTCTGGACTACAAGGTCGATAACACGGGCAGGACTCTGGAAACCGCGAAGATCAACCAGGCCATTGCCGAAGTATCGGCGAAACCCGGGGGCGGCGTGCTCTTCTTTCCGCCCGGCATCTACCTGACGGGCACGATCCTGATGCAGAGCAACGTCCGGCTCTATGTGGAGGCGGGAGCGCTGATTCGAGGATCGCGGCACAGTGCGGATTACGTGTCGCCACCCACGCCTCCCGGGGGGCGGCCAATGCGCGCCCTGGTGGTTTTCAATAACGTGGAGAATGCGGGCCTCATGGGCCGGGGCGCCATCGATATGGAGGGCTACCCCTGGCTATGGCACGATTTTCAGGCCGACACGGGCGACGGGCAGTCGCGCTCCGAAGAAGGGCTGGTCAACGATCCGCATCGAACGGGCATCAAGGGCTACGTCATCAATCGTTGCCGCAATATCTCTTTCGAGGGGCTGTTGCTGCTGCGCTCCGCCTATTGGACCACGACGGTCTCCGACACGGACGGCTTCTCCGCCACCAACATCAAAATCGTCAATCGCAAGCAGCAGTACCACGATGACGCGTTCGACTTTACCGGCAACAGCAGGCATATCCGGATCGAGGATGGCTTTGCCATGACAATGGACGATACCTTCGCCTTCTACGGGGGCAAAGATTCTACCGTTGAGGACGTGGTGGTGAAGGATTTTGTGAATTACACCTATACCTCAGCGTTGGCGATCGGTTACGGTGGAGCGCCGAACATCAGGCACGTACTTTTCGACGACGTACAGTTCGTTTCGAACCAGAATAAGTTCGCAGTCTGGATCCAGCTGACTCCGGCTTACTTTACGGGCAAGGGATATACCTCAGGGGCGCACCCCAGCGACAATATCGTGCTGGACGACTTTCGTTTCCTGAACACGACCTTTGAAAACGACGGCGGCCATATCTACATCGACGGTGGCAAAGCGCCGTTGACCACCTTTGTCTTCGAGAACTGCACCTTCTACCATGCAACCCGGCCCGGCGAGATGATGGGGAGTAAGGTCGCGCCCATCCAGTTCAAACACGTCACGATGGACGGCAAAGTTCTCCGCACGGAGGAGCAGCTCAGAGAGTCCGGCTACGAGGTATACGTCCCGGTCAAATTCGAGCCTTGAGGACGGCGAAGCCTCCGCCCGCCAGCGCCTGAAACGATCGATCCGCACGCAATACCCCGGCTGCAGGATGTTATTCCCGGCCGCCTCCGCATCGGATACACTGTGCTTCTGCCGATGAATCCGCTCTCCATGCACTTCGACAATCTGGCGACAACCAAAGATGACATGGTTGCCTTTATCGCAGGTCACGGCATCCGGCGGGTTCCCGCTCACGCTGGCGACGACATCCCAACGATCGTGTGGGAGGACGAAACAAACCCCGACAGCTGGAAGGACTTCGTTGAAACCGCGAAAGCGGCGGGCGCCACGTTCATCACGATGAGCGACGTCGTGCTCGAAAAAGAGGACGTCGAGCTGCTGATCGAAGAGGTCCAGGAGCAGGACTACCACATCGAGATGGTGACCGGCTCGAGCGACCTGGATGAGGCGCAGACGCTGGTGACGCACATCGGCAAGATTGGGCACCTGCAGCTTGGCTTTCCGCATCAGGGGATCATGTTTCTTTACGAGACTTCGACCGAGTGGTACGACCGTTACCAGCAGCTGCTCGATTCGGTCGGCGATCTGGGCGACATCGTTTTTGAAGATGACGATGAAGACGAGCAGCCCTGAGAGGGGCGCTGGCCCGTGCCGTCTGTGAGCACTTCCGACCCTGTTCTCACCTCTCCCGCAGCGGAGATCCCCGTCTCTGCATCACCGATGAGCACGGCCCCGGCCGCGGTACGACCGCGCCAGCGTTGGCTGCTCAGCTCCTGTCGGGCAGAAGAGGCCGCTTTCCTTTCGAGCGAAGCGAAGATTCCACCGTTGGTTGCCGAGCTGTTGCTGGCGCGGGGAATCAACACCGCTGCAGAGGCCGAACGATTTCTCAACCCCCGTATTGAGCATCTTCTCGATCCCTACTCCATGCTGGGCATGGATCGGGCCGTCGAGCGTATCCGGAAGGCGATCGACGCGGGTGAGGCGATCCTCATCTACGGCGATTACGATGTGGATGGCACGACGGCGACGGTGCTGCTGAAGACGGCGATTGAGATGCTGGGCGGCTCGGTGCGCTTCCATATTCCGCATCGCTTGCGCGAGGGCTACGGGATGCAGCGCGAAATCCTCGAAACAGCTGCCGCCGAGGGCGTTCGCCTCGTGATCAGCGTCGATACCGGGATTCGCGCCTTTGCCGCTGCCGACGCGGCGGCCGAACTGGGACTCGACCTGATCGTCACGGACCATCACCTGCCCGAGGCGCAGATGGGCGTGCCGCGGGCGCACGCAGTTCTTAATCCGAACCAACCCGCCTGCGGATACGCCTGCAACCATCTCTGCGGGGCTGGCGTGGCGTTCAAGCTGTCGCAAGCACTGCTCGAAGGCTGGGATGGTGAACGCGCGCGGACGAAGATTCTGCCGTCGTTCCTCAAGATGCTGGCCATCGCCACAATTGCGGACGCGGTGCCTCTGCTCGGCGAAAACCGCGTCTTCGTGGCGCTCGGCCTCGCTGAACTGCGCCGGCCGGTGGGTCTGGGATTGCGCGCGCTGATGCGGGAGGCGCAGATCGACACCGCGCGCCGTCCGCTCACGCCCATCGATGTAGCCTTCCGGCTTGCGCCGCGCATCAATGCCGCGGGACGCATGGACATTGCCTCGGAGGTGATTGAGCTGTTTACGACCCGCGATGGCATGCGCGCAGACGAACTGGCCGCAAAGCTGGAGCGGCTGAATCAGGAGCGCCGCGCTGCCGAAGCCGCTATGCTCGTCGAAATTACCGCGCGGCTCGACGAACCGTGCTTCCGCGACTCTCGCTGCATTGTGATGGATGGCGATGGCTGGCATCGCGGCGTGATCGGCATCCTGGCGTCGCGCATCGTCGATCAGACGGGTAAGCCGGCGATTGTGGTCACGCGGGAGGACGGGGAGGCTTACGGGTCCGGCCGGTCCATCGCCAGCTTTCATCTGCTGGAAGCGATCGAGAGCTGCCACGAAATCTTCACTCGGTTCGGTGGGCACGCACATGCCGTTGGATTCTCGCTGCCCTCGGATCGCGTGGAGGCCCTGCGTTCGCGCCTCGCGGCCTATGCCGCCGAACATCTGCGCGACGAAGACCTGGGCAATCCATTGGATTGTCACGCCGAGGTGCCGCTGGATCAGATCACTCCAGCGCTCTATTCATGGCTGCGGCGGCTGGAACCCTTCGGGATGGGCAACGAGGAGCCAATTTTCGTCGCACGCGGTGTCAAGGTGATGGCTCCGCCGCTGTTCATGAAGGAGAAGCATGTGCGTCTGCGGGTCGCGCAGGGAACGACGTTCTCCGCTGTGGGCTGGAATCTCGCCGATCGGGTCCGCGAGCTGAACCTCGGGCCCAACTCCCTCATCGACCTGGCGTGGCGTTTGCGGGAGAACGAGCATCCGGAGTTCGGCGGCATCGAACTGGAGATCGCCGGCATCGAACCTGCATAGAGCTTCTGCCCTGCCAGTCCTGAAGTCGCTGTAAATTCACAGACCGCGCCTGCATACAGGCTCAGGCGGCGTCATACTTATATCGATAGAGCCCGTTCCGTTAATCGGAGAATCGAGGTCCCTCATGACCGCGTCTGTGGCCAGCCTTCCGGAAACATTAAGCGCAGAAGAACTGCAACACATGGATGCATATTGGCGCGCGTGCAATTATCTGTGCGCCGGGATGATCTATTTGTTCGACAACCCGCTGCTGCGCGAGCCTCTCAAGCCTGAACACATCAAGAAACGGCTTCTGGGCCACTGGGGTTCCGATCCCGGACAGACTTTTCTGTGGGTGCACCTCAATCGGCTGATCCGGAAGTACGACCTCAACATGATGTACATCGCCGGTCCTGGCCACGGCGCGCCGGCCTCCCTGTCACACGCGTGGATGGAAGGGACTTACTCCGAGGTCTATCCCGACAAGAGTCAGGATCTCGAAGGACTGCGCAAATTCTTTCGGCAGTTTTCGTTTCCTGGCGGGATCGGCAGCCACTGCACGCCGGAGCTTCCGGGCTCGATCCATGAAGGCGGGGAGCTGGGTTACAGTCTCTCGCACGCGTTTGGCGCGGCGTTCGATAATCCCGACCTGATTGTGAATTGCGTGGTGGGCGACGGCGAAGCGGAGACCGGCCCGCTGGCCACATCGTGGCATGGCAACAAATTCCTCAACCCGGTACGCGATGGAGCGGTGCTGCCGGTCCTGCATCTGAACGGCTACAAGATCGCCAATCCCACGATTCTGGCGCGCATCCCACGGGAAGAGGTGGAATGGCTCTTCCGCGGCTACGGATGGGACCCGTACTTCGTCGAAGGCAGCGATCCGCAGGTGATGCACCAGGCCATGGCGGCGACGCTGGAGCACTGCGTCGAACAGATTCGCAGCATTCAGCGCGAGGCGCGCGATCATGGCAAGCTCACCGGAGGCAACGCGGGGATTCCGCGCTGGCCGATGATCGTGCTGCGCTCGCCGAAGGGATGGACGGGGCCGAAGGAAGTCGACGGGCACAAGGTTGAGGGCTTCTGGCGCGCGCATCAGGTGCCGATCCTTGAAGTGCCGGAGAATCCCAACCATCTGCACCTGCTGGAAGAGTGGCTGCGCAGCTATCGGATCGAAGAGCTGTTCGATGAAGACGGCCGGCCGCATCCCGAACTGCGAGCGCTGGCGCCGGAGGGCAAGCGGCGCATGAGCGCCAACCCGCATGCCAATGGCGGGCTACTGCGGCGTCCGCTGCACATGCCGGACTTCCGCGACTATGCCTTCGACGTGAAGAAGCCAGGCGGCGCATACGCGGGACCGACGGAGATCCTGGCGCATTTCCTGCGCGATGTGATGCGCAGCAACCCCGACAACTTTCGCGTTTTTGGTCCGGACGAAACAGCGTCGAACCGGCTGCAGGCGATCTACGAGGCCAGCCCGAAGACCTGGATGGAGGAGGTTCTGCCGGAGGATGCCGACGGCACGGAGATCGCTCCGATGGGCCGGGTGATGGAGATGCTGAGCGAGCACACGCTCGAGGGATGGTTCGAGGGTTACGTGCTGACGGGACGGCACGGCTTCTTCTCCACCTACGAGGCTTTCGTTCACGTCATCGATTCGATGATTAACCAGCATGCGAAGTGGCTGGAAGAATCGAAGAAGGAGCTGCGCTGGCGCGCGGCGATTTCGTCGATCAATCTGCTGATCACCTCCGTTGTGTGGCGGCAGGATCACAACGGGTTTTCGCACCAGGATCCTGGCTTCCTGGATGTTGTGGCCAACAAGAGCGCCGCGGTGACGCGGATTTATCTGCCGCCGGACGCCAATTGCCTGCTGAGTGTGGCGGACCACTGCCTGCGCAGCAGCGACTATGTCAACGTGATCGTTGCAGACAAGCAGCCGCACCTGCAGTATCTCGACATGAACGCGGCGATTCTCCACTGCACGAAGGGCATCGGCATCTGGAACTGGGCCAGCACCGATAACGGCGTCGAGCCGGATGCGGTTCTTGCCTGCGCCGGCGACATTGCCACCATGGAGGCGCTGGCGGCGGCAGCTATCCTGCGCGAACGCTTCCCGGACCTGAAGCTCCGCTTCGTGAATGTGGTGGATCTCTTCCGCCTGCAGCCGAATTCGGAGCATCCGCACGGGCTCACCGATCCGGACTTCGATTCCCTTTTCACCGCGGACAAACCGGTCATCTTCAGCTTTCACGGCTATCCATTGCTGATCCACCGCCTGACCTATCGTCGGCACAACCACGATAATTTCCACGTTCGTGGCTACAAGGAGAAGGGCAACATCAATACGCCGCTGGAACTGGCGATTCTGAACAACGTCGATCGCTACAACCTGGCGCTGGACATTATCGACCGTGTGCCGCGGCTGCGGGACCTCGGCGCACATACGCAGGAGTGGCTGCGCGACCAGATCAACGAGAGCCTGATTTACGCGCACACGAATGGGATCGACAAGCCGGAAATTCGCAACTGGACGTGGCCGGCTTGAGTGCTGCAGTTAGCGGACAAGAGGAATTGAGCGAAGCCGGAGATCTGATCCTGGCGGTCAACAGCGGGTCGTCGTCGCTGAAGTTCGGGTTGTATCGCCAGCCGGCGGGGGAGTGCAATCCGGACCTGATGCTCGCCGGAGGAGCCAGCGGCATCGGCCGCCCGAACGGGCGATTGCAGATCCAAGATACCGGCGGCGCGACTCTTCTCGACGAAGCCTACCAGCTCAACTCGCAAGGCCATGCGTTGCAGGAGATCCTCGACGTCATGGAGCGGTTGGGCCACGGCCGTCCAGGGAGCATTGGCCACCGCGTGGTGCACGGCGGCCCAAATTTGCGCGAGCACCAGGCGATTACCGATGCGCTGATCGAGAAGTTGCAAGCGGCTACGCAGTTTGCGCCGATCCATATACCCGCGGCGGTGGCGCTGATTCGCGAGACGGAGAAGCTGCTGCCGGATGCGAAGCAGTACGCGTGCTTCGATACGGCCTTCCACAGCACGATGCCGGAGACCGCGCGCCACTATCCTTTGCCACAGCGGCTCTACGACATGGGCATCGAGCGGTACGGCTTTCACGGACTTTCCTATGAGTCCATCGTGACGCAGCTGGGGACTTCGCTGCCGGAGCGCGTGGTCTGCGCGCATCTGGGCGCGGGCGCAAGCCTGGTGGCTCTGCGCAACGGCAAGTCTATCGACACCAGCATGGGGATGACGCCGGTGGGAGGGATTCCCATGGCGACGCGCAGCGGGGATTTCGATCCGGGCGTGGTGCTCTTTTTGATGCGGACCGAGCAGTTGTCGGCCGATCAGCTGGAGTCGCTGCTGAATCGCGACTCGGGGTTGGGCGCGCTTTCCGGTGGCGAGTCGGATATGCGGCTGATCGAAGCCTGTGTGGCGAAGGGCGACCCGAAGGCCAAACTGGCGATCGCGGTTTTCGCGCATGCGGTCCGGAAGATGATTGGCGCGTATGCCGCCGAGCTGGGCGGGCTCGATCTGCTGGTCTTCACGGGCGGGATCGGCGAGCACAGCGCGGCGGTGCGGGACTGGATCTGCGATGGGCTCGATTTCATGGGCATTACGAGTGGCGATCCGGCACGGTGTCCCAGGGTGCGCGTGGTGACCAGCGAGGAAGAGCTGCAGATCGCGAGAATCGTGTGCCGGCTGAAAGGCACGGAGTAGGGAGTAGGCAGAAGGCGGCCGAGTTCGCTGACCTGCGCGCGAAGTGGGGGACGCGCCCACTCAAGCCAAAAGCGGGCTTGCATGGGCCACCCAGCCAAACCCTTTTTCCAGTACCTTCGTTTCCTCCCTTCGCGCATTCCCCTTGCAATGCCTCGCTCCGGCCCACAAACTGACGGTACAGCCTGAACCAGGAAGGACTCGCCCACGCGAGTCCTTTCCTTTTGAGGCTCAGGGTCTCAGGACCAGGGTGCGCGACCTTCAATCGCGCGCCACCCCGATCTTTCTCATCTTCCGCTCGCTCCGCCCACTGAGATTGATTCAGCTGCGGCCCGCAAGCTCTGGGGCGGAGTTGTCAACTTTGACAACTCCAGACGCCCCCATCATTTCAGTGACTTGCCACAGCCCCACCCCTGAGGGGGGTGGGGGTACGAGCACCTCGGCAGGATTTCTGCTGCCTCCTCTCTACTCCCACTCCCTATTCCCTACTCGCTACTCGCTACTCCCTATTCCCTACTCCCTCTCCCGGCCGCTCGGCATTTGACGCTGGTTCTCTCCGCCGCGAATAATAAAGATTCGCCTTGAAGCCACCGCACCTCCAGAGAGAAGGAACGTCCGACGTGATCCAAACTAAAAGGGCCCGCACCCACGAGAATGGGTGTCCTCGATGAGCGCCAGTGTGGCGGGCGTGCGACCCAACCGGGCTGTGAGTTTCTGGCAGTCCACGAACGGCAAAAAAGCTGTGATGGCGGTGACCGGGGCGATCCTGTTCCTGTTTGTCATCGGACATTTGCTGGGCAATCTGCAGGTTTTTGAAGGCCCGGCGCGGCTGAATGCCTATGGGAAATTCCTGAAGAGCCTGGGCGAGTTGCTGTGGATCGCGCGCATCGGGCTACTTGCGGCGGTGGGGCTGCATATTCTGGCGACGGTGCAGCTGTGGCTGCTGAACCAGAAGGCGCGGCCGGTGGCGTACGCGAAGAAGAAGTCGGTGAACTCGTCGTACGCGGATCGGACGATGTACTGGAGCGGGCCGATTGTGCTGGCGTTCGTGATCTTCCATCTGCTGCAGTTCACGGCGGGCTACATTCACCCGGAGTCGCAGTTTATTGAGGGTGACATTTACCACAACGTGGTGGCGGGCTTCAGCGTGTGGTGGGTTTCGGTCTGGTACATCTTCTCGATGATCCTGCTGGGATTTCATCTGCGGCATGGGCTGTGGAGCATGTTCCAGTCGCTGGGGATGAACCATCCACGGCATACGCCGGTGCTGAAGCAGGCGGCGTTGTGGATCGCGCTGCTGATCACCGTGGGCTATATTTCGATTCCAGTCGCGGTGCTGGCGGGATGGGTTCGATGAAGGACACGATGAGTACGATGACGGAAACAAAAACGGCCGCGAGCACAGGCACGACGAAACTGGACGCGAGGATTCCTGCCGGGCCGATTGAGCAGGCATGGGACACGGCGCGCTTTGAGATGAAGCTGGTGAATCCGGCGAACAAGCGGCGGCACACGCTGATTGTGGTGGGTTCAGGCTTGGCTGGCGGAGCGGCTTCGGCGACGCTCGGTGAGCTGGGCTACAACGTCAAGTGCTTCTGCTTTCAGGATTCGCCGCGGCGGGCGCACTCCATTGCGGCGCAGGGCGGGATCAATGCAGCAAAGAATTATCAGAATGACGGAGACAGCATTTTCCGGCTCTTCTACGACACGGTGAAGGGCGGCGATTTTCGTGCGCGCGAGGCGAATGTTTATCGGCTGGCGCAGAACAGCGTCCACATCATCGATCAGTGCGTCGCCCAGGGGGTTCCGTTTGCGCGCGAGTATGGCGGATCGCTCGAGAACCGGTCGTTTGGGGGCGCGCAGGTTTCGCGTACGTTCTATGCGCGCGGCCAGACGGGACAGCAGTTGCTGCTGGGTGCTTATCAGGCGCTGGAGCGGCAAGTCGATGCAGGCCAGGTGACGATGTATCCGCGCACGGAGATGCTCGACCTGGTCGTCATCGATGGGCAGGCTCGCGGTATCGTGGCGCGCAACCTGGTGACGGGCAGGCTGAGCGTGCACATGGCCGACGCGGTGATTCTGGCGACGGGCGGCTACGGCAACGTCTACTATCTTTCGACGAACGCCAAGGGCTCGAATGCCACGGCGATCTGGCGAGCGCATAAGCGGGGGGCGCTGTTTGCGAATCCGTGCTTCACGCAGATTCACCCAACGTGCATTCCCGTGTCGGGAGATTATCAGTCGAAGCTGACGCTGATGTCGGAGTCGCTGCGCAACGATGGGCGGATCTGGGTTCCGCGGCAGAAGGGCGACAAGCGGGCGCCGAATGAGATTCCGGAGGGGGAGCGGGATTATTTCCTGGAGAGGAAGTATCCGAGCTTCGGCAATCTGGTGCCGCGCGATGTGGCCTCGCGCAACGCGAAGATGGTGTGCGATGAGGGCCGCGGGGTGGGCGAAACGGGGCTGGGCGTGTATCTCGACTTTGCCGATGCGATTGGCCGGCTGGGCGAGGACACAATCAAGGAGCGCTACGGCAACCTCTTCGACATGTACCAGCGCATCACCGATGAGAATCCGTACAAGGTGCCGATGCGGATTTATCCGGCGATTCACTACACGATGGGCGGGCTGTGGGTGGACTATCAGCTGCAGAGCACGATTCCGGGATTGTTTGTGCTGGGCGAGGCGAACTTCTCGGATCACGGAGCCAATCGGCTAGGCGCGAGCGCGCTGATGCAGGGGCTGTCGGACGGCTACTTCATCATTCCCTATACGGTGGGCAATTATCTGGCGTCGACGAAGCTGGGCAAAGTCGGGGAGTCGCATCCCGCGGCGCAGGCGGCGCTGGCCGAGACACAGGCGGGGATTGCGAAGCTGCTGGCAATCAAGGGTAAGCGGACCGTCGATTCCTTCCATCGCGAGCTGGGCAAGATTGTGTGGGACGAGTGCGGCATGGCGCGCAACGCTGCGGGGCTGAAAGATGCGATCGGCAGGATTCGCCGGCTGCGTGACGAGTTCTGGCAAAACGTAACGGTGCCGGGTTCGGGCGACGATCTGAATCAGAGCCTCGAGAAGGCTGGACGCGTAGCGGATTTCTTCGAGCTGGGCGAGCTGATGTGCATCGACGCGCTCGAGCGTAACGAATCGTGCGGCGGGCATTTTCGCGAGGAGTATCAGACGCCGGAGGGCGAGGCGCAGCGCGACGATGAGCACTACAGCTATGTGGCCGCGTGGGGGTATACGGGCGCGGGCAATCCGCCGGACCTGACGAAGGAACCGCTCGAGTTTAACTACGTTCATCCCAGCCAGAGGAGCTACAAGTAATGAAACTGAAGCTGACGATCTGGCGGCAGAAGAATCCGGCGACGAAGGGGGCGTTTGTCAGCTACACGATGGACAACGTGAACCCCGAGATGTCGATGCTGGAGTGCCTGGACGTTTTGAACGAAGGCCTGATCGAAAAGGGCGAGGAGCCGGTCGCGTTCGAGCACGACTGCCGCGAGGGCATCTGCGGCTCGTGCGGGTTCATGGTGAGTGGCGTGGCGCATGGACCGCTGCCGGCGACGACGGTGTGCCAGCTGACGATGCGGCACTTCAAGGAAGGCGACGAGCTGGTGCTGGAGCCATGGCGGTCGCGATCGTTTCCGTTTGTGAAGGACCTGGTGGTGGACCGGCGGTCGTTCGACCGGATTATCCAGGCGGGCGGCTACGTTTCGGTTTCGACAGGGAATGCGCCGGATGGCAATGCGATTCCGGTGGGCAAGGAAGATGCGGATCGCGCGATGGACGCGGCGCAGTGCATTGGGTGCGGCGCGTGCGTGGCGGCTTGTCCCAACGGATCGGCGGCGTTGTTTACCGGGGCGAAGATCGCGCATCTCGGGATTCTGCCGCAGGGCCAGCCGGAGCGGGACCGGCGCGCGGTGCGGATGGTGGCGCAGATGAACGCCGAAGGGTTCGGCAGCTGCACCAATATCGGTGAGTGCACGGGCGTGTGTCCGAAGGAGATTCCGCTGGAGGCGATTGCGGCGATGAATCGCGATTATCTTCTGGGGGCGTGGAAGGAGCGGGGCACGGTGGTTACGACCGTCGCGCCGGTGACAGGATGGGAGCTGGAGAAGTAGAGGCGATTGAAGGACTTATTGATCTCTCCGGTGTCTTCACCGATACGGTGATAAAATTGATGCATGCGAGCTACCGTATCTCTGGACGATGAGTTGCTTCGACGCGCGCAGGAATACAGTGGTCTCTCCGAGCGGACGGATCTGCTCCGCGAGGCCCTCAAAGCGCTGATCGAAAGAGAAGCTTCCCGCAGCCTAGCGGCGCTCGAGGGCACGATGCCGGACCTGAAAGATGTACGGCGCCTCAGAGTGGACGATCTTTGATCCTTGCGGATGCGAGTGTATGGATTGAGTTTTTCCGCTCCTGCATGCCAGGGATGCGAGGCCTGCTGGAGAACCGGCGAATCGTCATGCATCCCTGCGTAGTGGCCGAGCTGGCTCTCGGATCCCTGCACGATCGAAGTGTCACCCTTGCCAAGCTGGACAGCATGCCGATGCTACGGCTGGTCGATCTGCGCGATGTGCGCCGTATGATCGAAGCCCGCACTCTGTGGTCGAAGGGCATCGGCCTGACCGATGCGCATTTGCTCGCGTCCTGCCTCGTGACACCGGGAACCCGGCTTTGGACTTCCGACACGAGGCTCGGTAAAGAAGCGGAGCTGTTGGGAATTCGCTCAACTGCGTCCTGAGCCGGCGGCCCCTGCCTTCGCGTCGCATTGCTACAATCCCAATACCGGAAAAATCCAGCATGAAGCCTCTGTGGCTATTCGCCATCCTTGCCTTGAGTTTGCCAGTCGTTGCACAATCCACGCCCAGCCAGAAACCTGTGACCCACCCACACGCCGCCCTCAGCCCTGAAGCAGTCCACAAATCCGCCATTGTGATCGATACGCATGCGGATACGCCCCAGCGGATGCTTGACGACCACTTCGACCTGGCTGGGCCGCTCAATGGCGGCTACCTGAACTTTGCGTCGGCGAAGCAGGGGAATCTGGGCGCGGAGTTCTTCTCAATCTGGGTGGAGCCAAAGCTGTACGACGGGCACTATGCGCGGCGCACGCTGGAGCTGATCGATGCGGTGTATCAAGCGGCAGCCACACATCCCGATCAGATGATGATGGCGTATTCGGCGGAAGACATCGAGCGCGCGCATCGGGAACACAAGCTGGCGGCGCTGATGGGGATCGAGGGCGGCCACTCGATTGAGGACTCGCTGGGATTGCTGCGCGATTACTACCGGCTGGGGGTGCGTTACATGACGCTGACCTGGTCGAACTCCAACAACTGGGCAGATTCCTCAGGCGACATTGACGATCCGAAGGTGAAGCACACGCAGGATGGGCTCAGCGACTTCGGGAAAGACGTGGTGTACGAGATGAACCGGCTGGGGATGATGGTCGACATATCGCACGTTTCCGACAAGACGTTTTACCGGGCGGTGATCACGTCGCGGGCTCCGGTGTTTGCCTCGCACTCCTCGGCGCGTGCGCTGACGAATGCTCCTCGGAACATGACCGACGACATGCTGCGTGCGGTGGCGCGGAGCGGCGGCCCGAACAGCAAGGGCGGCGTGGTGATGGTCAACTTCTATTCGGCGTTTGTCAGCGATACGTGGCGGACGGCGTGGGCGGCGCAGGCTCCTGAGCGGCAAGCGGCGGAGAAGGCGCAGGTCGAGCAATGGAAGGCCGAGGGCAAGACGATTACCTATGAGATGACCGACGCGATGGACAAGGAGTGGGCGGCGAAGATTCCGCGTCCGCCGCTGAGCGCTCTCGTCGACCACATTGATCACGTTGCGAAGGTCGCAGGGATCGACCATGTGGGGCTGGGATCGGACTTCGACGGGATACCGTCGTCGCCGGAGGGAATCGATTCGGCCGCCGACTTGCCGAAGATCACAGTGGCGCTGACGGAACGCGGGTATTCGGCTGACGATTGCCGGAAGATTCTCGGTGGAAATTTTCTTCGATTCTTCCGCGAAGTGCAGGCGACGGCGAAGCAGTTACAGGCGCAAGCGGAGCGGCCACAAATTACCGATCAGCAGCCGTTCAAAAAGTAGCTTGACGCGGGCTTACTTCTCGAGCGGCCGGCCGAAGCACAACACGTAGCCGTTGTTATCGGCGACCTCAAAGGCTCGCAGACCATCCGCAGTGTCGGCCAGTTCGCGATGCATGGCAACGCCCCGATCCACGAACTCCTCATAGAGCGCGTCAGGATCGCTGGTGAGAACGTACGCATCCCATCGCGCGTAGGGATGACGCGACGGATTCGGCTGCGGATGCACATCCGGCGCGATGGCCTTCAAACTGATCATCACTTCGTCGCGCCAGACAAAGGCCCAGAAGTCCTCGGACTCGGCGTCACCGCCGCCTTGATACAGCACTGTGAATCCGAGCTTCGACTGGTAAAAGTCGATGGTTGCGCGCAGGTCATCAACGATCAAGCACGGAGTAATGCTCTTCAGAACGTGCTGCGTTGCGCGAAGCGCTCGGACGGGCGGATCGGTACCTGCGAGAGCAGTGGTCATGGGAAATTCCTCCGGTAGAAGTCCGACTGGAAGGCCCGGCGCTTCGAGGAAATTGTACTGCGTCGACTTATACGCAGTGGCCGCAATCCCACTCAAGCCAAAGAAGGGCTTGAATGGTGCACCCGAGCGTACATCATCACACTCAAGCCAAAGAAGGGCTTGAATGGGTCGCCCGAGCGTACGTCATCCCACTCAAGCCAGAGGAGGGCTTGAATGGGGCACCCGAGCGTCATCCACTCAAGCCAAAGGGGGGCTTGCATGGTGCACCGTTCTAAAAATCAATAGCGGAGTTCAGTTACCGGCGTTCGGAACGGGAGCGGTACTGGCGAGCGTTTGAATCGTGTCCTGCAGATAGCGGTGGGGGTTCACGGGCGTGTTGTGGATGCGGACTTCGTAGTGGAGGTGCGGGCCCGTAGCGCGGCCGCTCATACCGATGTAGCCGATCACCTGACCGCGGCTGACCTGTTGTCCCGCAGTCACTGCGAAACCGGAAAGGTGTCCGTAGAGCGTTTGAATTCCATTGCCATGGTTGATCAGGATTTCGCGGCCATAGCCGCTGGCCATGGAAGCGTACTCGACGGTACCGTCGGCGGCAGCACGCACCGGATCGCCGAAGTTGGCGGAGATATCGACGCCGGAGTGAAAGGCGCCTTCTCCGTTAAACGGATCCTGACGCTCCCCAAAGGAACTGGAGATGGGACCGATCACCGGCCAGAGCGTGGGGGCACCCGCGACACTGACCCAGTTCGTGAGCATGTCGGGAGCAGCGCCCGGATTGAAAGCGTGGACAGAGCCGGCGAGCGCGGTGGTGCGCAGCGATGCCAGCTGATCCAGCGACTGCGCGTAAGCCTGCTCGGTGAAAGCGGAGACGCCGTCATCGCTGCCCGGAGTTACCGGCGCGGTCGCAGCCTTCGCCAAACGGCTCTGGCGGAGTCCGTAAAGCGCGCTGACCTCGCTGGCGAGCGAGCCGAGCGAGGCGGCCTGAATGTCTTTCTCGTGGGCGGCGAGCTGCAGCTGCTGGTAGTCCTTGCGGAGCGCGTCCTGCTGCGACCGAACCTGATTGAAGCTGGCGGTCTTGAGCAGCATGCGCGAGTAGGAGCCGGCCAAGCCGGCGAAGGTAAAGGCGCCAACCACCGCAGCGGCTACAAACACTCCCGCATAATGAAGAGGGATGGGAATCTTGCGGAGAGCTCCATCCTTCTCACGTGCGACGAAGATGATGTAGTAGCGTCTGCCCAAGGTCACATTCCGGATGTTCCCGGAGAACTCCTCACTCAAAATGTACGGCCAGTAAAAGCGATCTGTTGTGCTTTTGCCTGAACGTTAACAGCCGACCTGGGGAGGGTCAATCTTCCCTTTGGGGGATCAAGTACTCAGGTAACTCGAACCACCCAGATCATTTTCCCAACAACAATTAGTGTCGAATGATTTACTTAGCGATGTTATCGAATTCAACAACATGCATGATTTCGATGTCAGTGTTCTGCGTCACATCGGCACATTCGTGAAAAAGTCCAGCACGGAGATGCAAATTCAAGGGCACAAGAAAAAGGGACCGTCTCAGACGATCCCTGAAAACATAGTTTAACAAAAAAAGGGGCATCGAGGGCGGGGTCAACACCCGGAATCGTGCCTCGCAAGAATGCACCGTAAACGGGGCAGAGCGCGGCAATCGTCAGCGGCGGAATCCGTGACCCAAAAAACGACGCAGACCCTTCGACTGTGCAGGTGCGAGGAACCGCTCCCGGGCGCTCCGAGTGACGGAGCTTGAGCAACAGTTTGCAGGGGGCAGCGATGTCGGCTCAGCCCGCGTCCCTGCGTGCCGGACGAACGTCCGCAATGGTATGCTTGCGGTTTCGTGAACGAGACCCTATGCGACTGAACGCGCTTCTCATCCGCAGCACGCTGGTTGGCGCGCTGGGCGGCCTACTTTTCGGCTTCGATACGGCGGTCATCGCCGGTACGACCCATCAGCTGACCGAAGTCTTTCATCTGAGCGCTGCGGCGCTCGGACTCACGGTGTCGATCGCGCTGTGGGGAACAGTGGTGGGCGCGATTGGGGCGGGACCGCTGGGGCAGAAGATTGGGGGGCGTGAAGCACTGCGGATCATGGCGATGCTGTACGTTATCTCCGCGCTGGGGTGTGCGCTGGCCTGGAACTGGCCTTCCCTGCTCTGCTTCCGGCTGATCGGTGGCGTGGGCATCGGCGGGTCGTCGGTGCTGGGGCCGGTGTATCTGGCGGAACTGGCGCCGGCACGGCTGCGCGGGCGGCTGGTGGGATTGTTCCAGATCAATATTGTTGCGGGGATTCTGCTGGCATATGCGTCGAACTACGCGGTAGCGCGGCTGGTGGATGGCGGCAATGCGTGGCGCTGGCAGTTCGGTGTGGCGACGGTACCGGCTTTTCTGTTTGCATTGCTGCTGTTCGTGATTCCGCGCAGCTCGCGCTGGCTGGTGACGCAGAACCGCATAGAAGAGGCGCGGCAGGTGCTCGAGATGATGGGCACGCCGAACAGCGAAGCGGAGCTGAAGGAGATCGTCGACTCGATCCATCTGGAGCGGTCGAGCCGGAGTGAGCCGCTCTTCCAGTGGAAGTACCGGCTGCCGATTTTCCTGGCGATTTCGATTGGGATGTTCAACCAGCTGGCGGGGATCAACGCGATTCTCTACTACGCCAACGACATTTTTGCGTTTGGCGGCTACAGCAGCCTCTCCGGCGACAAGCAGGCGGTGCTACTGGGCGCGATGAACTTCGTGGCGACGCTGCTGGCGATGTCAGTGATCGACAAGCTGGGGCGCAAATCGCTGCTGCTGATCGGCTCGGTGGGAACGGCGGTGTGTCTGGCGGGCGTGGCGGCGATTTTCCATAGCAACAGCCATCAAAGCGACCTGGTTTGGTTGCTGGTAGGGTTCATCTTCTTCTTCTCGATTTCGCAGGGCTCGGTGATCTGGGTTTACATCAGCGAGGTTTTTCCGACGCGGGTGCGGTCAAAGGGGCAGAGCCTGGGCAGCTCGTCGCACTGGATCATGAATGCGATCATTTCGGGACTGTTTCCGTGGGTCGCGAAGCACTCGACGGCCGCGCCGTTCATGTTTTTCTCTTCGATGATGGTGCTGCAGTTCTTCGTGGTGCTGCTGGCGTATCCGGAGACGAAGGGCGTGAGTCTGGAGCAGCTGCAGCATAAGCTGGGGATCGACTGAGCAGGGTACAGGGTGCAGGGTACAGGGTGCAGGTTGCAGAACCATTCGACGCCCGGACTATATCCTGGCGGAAACCTGATCCCAGACAACGCGGACGGCCCAGGCGGCGAGCAGTGCGGCAGCCAGGGTTGAGAGCGCGTTGACCGCGTCATTGTTGAGCCAGCCGCGCCGTTCGGGGATGGCGCCGAGCAGGCTATCGATGAAAAGTCCTGCGATGCCGGCGGCGAGGGCGATGAGGGCCTGCACGTGTGTGAGCGGCAGGGCGGCCAGAGCGACCAGGACCAGCACGGCAGCGGCGGTGATTCCAGAGAGCGTACCTGCGAGCGACACAGCCCCATCCGTTCCCGCGGGAACGCGGCGGAGCGTGGTGATGAGCCGCGGTTCTCCACCCAGGACCTGGCCGAGTTCCGAGGAGACGGTGTCGGCAGTGGCTTCGGCCATGGCGGCGATCATGGCTACGAGCGCGGTGCGGGTGCTAAAGGACAGCGGGCTGAAGATATGCACGGCCGAGAGCGGAATCCCGGCCAGCGCGGCAACGCCGAGATTGGCCGTGACCTGGGAGGCGGTGCGTCCGCGCCGAGCTTCTGCGGTACCGAGGGCTTCCTTGCGCCCCCGGCCGAAACGCGTAGCGCCAAAAGTGAGAATGAGCAGCGCGAGCAGCGGCCATAACGCTGTGTGGATGCCAGGCGTTTGCAGGTAGAGCGCAGCGGTGATAATGCCACCGGTGATAGCTGCGCCAGGCGTGGCTGCGCGCGTAAGGAGGACGAGCACGACAAGTCCAACGCTGATAACGGCGGTCCAGGCCAGGATGGGGTCGCGCGCGATCCACAATTGACCCGCGACGAGCGTGACCCAGACAGCAGTGACTGGAATCAGGCAAAGCAACACGGCTTGCGACTGCCAGCGCAGCGCGGATTGCCTCCGCCGGTTTGGATCGATGGGATCGCTCATTCTCCTGGCTCCTGAGGTCCGCGGGCGACGGGCGCGCATCCAGCCGCGTACAGTACAATCATCTTTCTATATCAAGCATGAGGTTGAACCCGTGTCCCAGGGGCCGGGCGGAGGAGTGGGGTACTTGCGAGTGCGTAGCATGGCATGGCTGGATCGCCATAAAGGCGGATCCGGCCACATTCTGAACCGGACCGCGCGCAGGGCCGGCAGCCTTATTCATCGTCATCCGTTGCTGGTTCCCTCGGTTCTCGCCGGGGCCCTGGGCGGGATCGCCCTGATGGCGGCGGGGTGTGGGAATCAATACCGTCCCGTGATAACGCCGATCCAGCCGACGGGGCCTGCAGCGCTGCCGAGCGCCTACATCACCGTTGTCACGCAGCCGGGATTCACGCCGCTGCAGGGTGGGGTCGGCGGACCATGCACCGGCGGAACCTACGCCACCCCCAGCATCTTTACGCTGCTGAATTTTTCCGGCGATTCGATTGTGGCGGAGGCCAACGGCGGGAACGGCCCGCTCACATTTTCGCTGGATGTCGGGGCAGCGAATGCTTACGCGCCCAACTGCGACGGCACATTAACGACCGCGCCGCCTGGCTCGAGTTCGCTGCAGACCAAAAACGTGCTTACCAGCACGCTGTTGCCTGGATCGCAGCCCACGAATACCCTCTACGCGAATGGCAATCTCTACGTGGCGGAGGTCGGCCTGCACGGGCCTACTTGTCTGACCACGAACTGTGTGGCGCAGTTGACGGGCTTGCCCGCCGCGCTCAAGCAGGAAATCCCGGTTGCGCCATCGCTGATCAACCTGACCGGCTTCAGCTCTGCCGAGCGGGTTTATGCAATCAGCCAGGGAAACTCCGGGGGCGGTGCACAACCGGCCTGGGGCGATTGCGCGAACCCGGCCGCAGTGACCGTGAACGGGGAGGCGGATGGGATCGAGAGCGCGACGAACACCATTTCGGCGCGGTTGCCTCTGGGAATCTGCCCCGTCTACGGCTTCATGACGCCGGACACGCAGCGGACGTTCATCATGAACCGCGGGAGCGGAACGGTCACGGTCATCAATTCGCAGCTGAATGCGATTGACAGCGCTCACCCCAGCATCGCCGTGGGCGCGGGACCGGTCTACGCCGACTACTATCGCGTAGGCCAGGTGCTGATTACGTCGAACTACGACGGCAACAGCATCAGCATCATCGATGTCAGTCTCGACACGTACGGGAACGACAGCGCGACCTTTGGCAACGTGCTGGCTACGATTCCGGTGGGTCTGCATCCGGTCGAGGTTGCCGTGCTCCAGGATGGAAGCCGTGTTTATGTTGCCAATCAGGGGGATATAGCGGGCGGGACGCCCGGCAGCGTGTCCGTTGTGAACCTGACGAATTACACGATAGAGAAGACGATTGCGCTCACTGCAAATCCGCACGCCATCGGCTCGATTTACAACTACCCCATCGGCAAGGTTTACGTCGCCTCGCAGAACAGCCCCTATCTGACCATCATCCGGACCGATACCGACATCGTGAGCGCCACTCCGGAGTTCGAGGGCAACATTGTCGACATGCATGTCAACTCGCAGTACCCAGGGCAATCGTCGGCAGGTGCTTCGAACTACCAGACGGAGAGCCGCTCGGTGGGATCGGGAGCGCCTTAAAGGCAGGGAGTAGCTGAAAGACAGGGAGTAGGGAGTAGGCAGCAGCCCGTCAGTAGACCGATGAGTCTTGCCTGTTCCCTATTCCCTACTCTCTATTCCCTACTCCCTATTCCCTACTCTCTATTCCCTACTCCCTATTCCCTACTCTCTATTCCCTGCACTTAATTACAATCGCGACATGCAATCCGCTGAACTGGCGCGCGTGCTTGAGGCTGAGCTGCGCGGCGATGCGAACCTCGAAATCACTGGCGTTGCCGGAATCGAAGAGGCCGGTCCGGGGCAGCTCACCTTCGTCGCCAATCCCAAGTATGCACACATGGCGAAAACCACACGCGCCGCAGCTGTATTGGTGACGCCGGACTTTCCCGATGTGCCAGCTGCGACGTTGCGGCTGAAGAATCCCTACCTTGCGTTCGCCAGAGCGGTTGAAATCTTCTACCAGCCGCCAGCGGCGCCGGCGGGGATTCACCCGACGGCGGTGCTGCATCCTTCTGTGAAAATCGGCGCGAACGCGCGCATTGGGGCCTATGTTGTCGTCGGCGAAAATGTCGTTATTGGCGACAACGCGGTCCTGCTGCCGCACGTGGTGATCTATCCCGGGGTCCGCATCGGAAACCGTTTCTTCGCGCATGCGCACTCCGTCGTCCGCGAGCACTGCCAGCTGGGAGACGATGTGCTGCTGCAGAACGGTGCGGTCGTGGGCTCGGACGGCTACGGCTTTGCGAAAGACGAACAGGGGCGCTGGCACAAGATTCCGCAGTCCGGACCTGCGATTTTGGGCAACCGTGTCGAAGTGCAGACTAACGCCTGCATCGATCGCGCGAGCGTGGGCGCGACGCGCATCGGCGATGGGGTCAAGGTGGACAACCTGGTCCAGGTCGGGCACGGCTCATCGGTGGGTGAGAACACGCTGCTGTGCGCGCAGGTGGGGATGGCGGGTTCCACACACGTGGGGAAGAACGTGATTCTCGCAGGCCAGGTGGGCGTGGCCGGACACTGCAGAATCGGGGACGGCGTCATTGCGATAGCACAGGCGGGGCTGCATGGCGACATTGCGCCCGGCTCGATGCTGGCCGGATCGCCGGCGTTCGATCACAAGCAGTGGCTGCGCGCAACCGCGCTTTTCAGCCGCCTTCCGGAACTGCTGAAGCAATTCCAGCGCAAAGCGAGACGCGAAGAGTAGAGTAGTACAAACGAAATTCCCCCGGGTGATTGGCAGCAGCGCTGTAGCATTTCGCATCCAAGACTTGTTTATGCCGACGAACGATCAGGATTCCACACTCAGCCTCGTCCAGAGCCCCACCGAGCCGATCCGCGTGTTGTTGCTCGACGACCACCCGGACAATCTGCTCCTGCGTTCGACGATCCTGCGCAAGTACGGCTACGTGACCGAGACCGCGAGCACGATTGAGGAGGCCGAGAACCTCATCGACAATATCGATATCGCGGTGCTGGATTATCACCTGGGAGCGGGGAAGTTCGGAACCGACGTGGCGTCGGATTTGCGCGCACGGCGTCCGCAGGTACCGATCATTATTCTCTCGGCCACGCTCGAGCGCCGTTTTGGCGGCGTCGAAGATATGCACCTGCTGAAGGGTTACAGCTCCATCGACGACCTGGTGACCGCTCTGCGTTCTTTCGAAGCCAAGCGCCGCGGGAAGCCTGTGGTGGTCGATGCACGCGACTTTTTTTATTCGCGTATCAACATGGCCATGGGCGACGATGTCGTTCTTGAAATTCTGGACGGCGAAGGCACATGGCAGTACGTGAACGAAACCTGCGCCCGCGTGCTGGAGAAGCCTCGGGATTGGTTCCCCGCCCGCAACATGTTCCAGGAGATGCCGGAGCTGGCGGTGGATTGGGCGGAGATTCTCAGGACGGTTGCGGAAACCCGCGAAACCTACATCGATCGCACCTTCCGCGGAGTGCTGAACCTGCCCAGCAAGGGACAGCGCTGGGTCTGGAACGTGCTCGCCTTCCCGATTACGCTGCACACGGGCGAAACCGGGGTGGTGCTGACGGCGAGGGCGCTCGAACGCAAGCCGATGATCTGAGAAGATTCTAATCGATAAGGGTTGTGAATCCCGGTTTCAAATTCGATAGCCCAGGCCAGCCACCGAGGCTCGTCATCCTCTGATCAGGCGGGGTTGTGAATCCCGGTTTCAAATTCGATAGCCCGGGCCAACCACCGAGGCTCGTTATCCTCTGATCAGGCGGGGTTGTGAATCCCGGGTCTCAAATTCGAGACCCGGGCCAGCCAAAATGTCTCGTCATCCTCTGATCAGGCGGGGTTGTGAATCCCGCGTCTCAAATTCGAGAACCCGATGCGGGATCTGGTCGGACACGACCGCAAGCCGGCTGGCTTTCTGGTGTATCTATGGCTCGGTGCGGCGCAGGCGCGCGCGGGCGCTCCGGTGCGGATCAGCTTTCAGGAGATGGCGGAGTCCGTGGGGATTTCAAAGAGCTCGGCGCAGGCAGCCGTGCGCTGGCTGACCCGGCGGAAGCTGCTGTCGGTCAGCAAAGCCAGTGCGACAGCGGTTCCCGCCTACCGGGTCATGACGCCGTGGCGGTCTGCTGGTGGTACTCTGAGCCGTCATCATGCGAAATCCTGATCGTCGTTTTGCGATTCTCTTCACCGTTATCGCGATTCAGTTGCTGGTCGTGGGTTGCCGCTCGCCATGGATCCAGTGCACGATCGTCAATCATCAGACCGCGCCGGTGTCGCTGGTCGAGGTGAATTACCCGGGCGGCTCGTTTGGGGTGCAGACGATCGCCGCGGGCGCGAGCTATCGTTATCGCTTTCACAGCCTGGGGACAGAGACGGTGAGCATCGACTTCACCGATGCCGCGCGCCACAACCACACCGTCGCCGGCCCAGAACTTAAGCTGGGTCAGGAAGGATCGCTGGGTATCGAGATTCAACCGGGCAATCAGGTCGCCTGGACACCGAACCTCAAGATTCGTCCGTGAGACGGACGGAGCCTCATAGCGTGTTCAGAGAGGATGAAGAAGAGGGTTGATCGAACAGCTGGAAACCAGCGCCTGGCGGCGCCTTCCGCGTCGTGGCGGAAGAGACTACAGCGAATCCGGCTGGGAAACGGGAGGAACCAGCTGCGCCGTCGCGCGTTGCGCAGCCACGAGGCCGGCGTGCTGACGCAATTTTGCAAAGGCAGCGCGGCAAACACCGTAAGCCAGGAGAACTCCGAAAGCAAGCGAGGCAAGCGCCGCGCAAATCAACATCAAGGTATTCATCGCGTCCTGCATAAGGTCACAAATTCCCCGGCTTTGCCGGGGATCCTCCACTACTTGGATGCGCAGATGCGGCGAGCATCGCGCCACAAATTCCGTCCGATGTTTCTTTGGCAGGAACGTGGTCCGATTGACCCTCATTTCCTGTGCCGAATAAGATACCGAAAGGATTAGCTTCCCGAATTCTAGCCTGAGTGTCCCATTTTTCCACTAGTACAAAAGCGGTAGCCGTGAATTTATCGCTTTTTCCGATTTACAAGTCGCTTCCCCCATGCTATGGCCATCACCCACATCACCGTCCGCGGCGCCCGCCAGCATAATTTGCGGGACATTGGCGTGCAGATTCCCCGAAACACCCTGACTGTGGTCACCGGGCTGTCCGGTTCGGGAAAATCCTCCCTCGCCTTCGACACGATTTATGCCGAAGGGCAGCGGCGTTACGTCGAAACCCTCTCCTCGTACGCGCGCCAGTTCCTCGACCAGATCGAGCGGCCCGACGTCGATTCGATTGAGGGCCTGAGCCCTGCCATCTCGATCGAGCAAAAGACCACCAGCCGGAGCCCGCGCTCGACCGTCGGCACCATCACGGAAATCTACGACTACCTTCGGCTGCTTTACGCTTCGGTCGGCGTACCCCACTGTCCGCAGTGCGGCCGGCCGATTTCGCGCCAGAGTGCGGAGCAGATCGTCGAACGCATCCTCGCGCTCTCTCCTGGCGAACGGGTGACCATCTACGCGCCAGTGGTCCGCGGCCGCAAGGGCGAATTCAAGGACCTGCTCGACAAACTCGACCAGCAGGGATTCCGCGCGCGCGTGGACGGAGAGATCCAGGACCTTGCCGATCCGCCGACGCTGGAGAAGCGGAAAAATCACACGATCGAGGCGGTGGTGTATCGAGCCGTGCTGAAGCCGGGCATCGAGAAGGCCCTCGCCGCGGCGGTCGAGAAGGCGCTGCAGATGGCGAACGGGCTGGTTCTGGTGGCAACGCAGCGCGACGAGCAGCTGTATTCGTCGTCGATGGCGTGCCCGGATTGCGGTCTCGACGTACCGAAGCTGGAGCCGCGCAGCTTCTCGTTCAACAGCACCTACGGCGCGTGCCCGAATTGCCACGGCCTGGGCAGCATCTACGATTTCGATCCGGCTAAAGTTGTGACGGACTGGAGCAAGCCTCTGCTGGACGGCGGCCTGGGCCCGGGCTCCGCTTCGCAGTACCTCATCCGGTTGATCCATCTGGCTGCAGAGCGGTACAAGATCGACCTGAAGCAGCCCTTCGAGCAGCTTCCCGCGAAACAGCAGGACTTGTTGCTCTTCGGACCGCCGCAGTCGGAAGCGCCGCGCACGGGGTTCCACGGAATCCTCGCGTGGCTGCACGACAATCTCGAAGAGGCGCGCTCGGACAGCTATCGCGAGTGGATGATGCAGTATCAGTCCGCCTCGGTGTGCCCGGCGTGCAAAGGCCAGCGCCTGCGGCCTGCGTCGCTCGCGGTCAAGATCGACGGCATATCGATAGCGGAATTTACGGCGCTCTCGATGGAGAGGGCTCTCGAGCGGGCACGCAATATTTCCTTCAATGCGCGTGAAGCGCTCGTGGCAGAGCGGCTGCGGAAGGAAATCGTCGAGCGGCTCCAGTTCCTGAACGCGGTCGGACTGAATTATCTTTCGCTCGACCGCAGCGCCGCGACGCTTTCCGGCGGGGAGGGCCAGCGCATCCGGCTGGCCACCCAAATCGGTTCGCGGCTGCGTGGCGTTCTCTACGTTCTGGATGAGCCGTCGATTGGGCTGCACCAACGCGACAATCAGCGGTTGATCTCCGCGCTTGAGTCGTTGCGCGACCTCGGGAACACGGTGCTGGTGGTCGAACATGACGAGGAGACGATCCGCCACGCAGACTACGTTCTCGACCTTGGGCCCGGCGCCGGCAGGCTCGGCGGGCAGGTGGTGGCTGAAGGAAGCCCGGAGGACATTATGCGCGCCCCTGGCTCGCTGACGGGGAGGTATCTCGCGGGCGAAATCTCAACCCTGCAGCGTCTCGTTCCACGGGCGGTCAGCGGCAAGTGGATCACGGTGGAAGGCGCGAAGAGCCACAACCTGCAGAATCTGACGGTGAAGTTTCCGGTAGGCGTCATGACCGTCGTGACTGGGGTTTCGGGCTCCGGCAAGAGCACCCTCGTCAACGACATTCTCTACCGCGCTCTCGCGCAGGAGCTGTACGGCTCGCGCGAGGCGCCCGGGGAATACACGCGGATCAAGGGCTTCGACCTTATCGACAAGGCGGTCCGCATCGATCAGTCGCCGATCGGGCGCACGCCGCGCTCCAACCCCGCGACTTATACGGGGGTCTTCACCGCCATCCGCGATTTGTTTGCGATGCTTCCCGAGTCGCGCGAGCGGGGATACAAAGCCGGGCGCTTCTCCTTCAACGTGACGGGGGGACGATGCGAGGCCTGCCAGGGGGAAGGCCAGCGGCGAATCGAGATGAACTTCCTGCCTGACGTCTACGTCCAGTGCGAAGTGTGTAACGGACGCCGTTACAACCAGGAGACGCTGGCGGTGAAGTTCAACGGCTATTCGATCGCCGATGTCCTCGACCTGACGATTGAAGACGCGCTGCCGGTCCTGGGCGATATCCCGCAGGCGCGACAAAAGCTGGAGACTTTGGTCGATGTCGGCCTTGGGTACATCCATCTGGGTCAGGCCGCCACGACGCTCAGCGGCGGCGAAGCACAGCGCATGAAGCTGGCCCGCGAGCTTTCCAAGCGCCAGACGGGCCGCACGCTTTACCTGCTGGACGAGCCGACGACCGGGCTGCACTTCGACGATGTGCGCAAGCTGCTCGAAGTGCTGCACCGGCTCACCGATCTCGGCAATACCGTGATCATCATCGAGCACAACCTCGATGTGATCCGTAACGCCGACTGGATCATCGATCTTGGTCCCGAGGGGGGCGAAGGCGGCGGCAGCATCGTCGCTGAAGGGCCCCCCGAACGGGTCGCCGGCATCCCCCACTCGTATACTGGCCAGTTCCTGCGTCCCTGGTATGCTGGAGCGACCGGGCGCATCAGCGTCCCGAGCATTGCAAACGGGAAACGACGGTTGCCATCGATCCGGAAAGAAGCCGCGAAAGAGACCATCCAATGAGCGACGCGATGGACAATCTGCCGCAAACGCCGGAGGCCGCCCCTGGGCTTCCCGAGCCAGGCGCGAGCGGCGTGCCTGCCTACGTGACCAACGATGCCGGCTATCTGTGGAGGCCTGTCGAGCCACCCGCTCCGCCGATGGAGTCGGTGCAACCGCCACCGCCACCGAAGCTGATCCCGCATCTCGGGCATGTTCTGGTCTTCATCGTTCTGATAATCCCGGCACTGATTGGCGGTTACGTTGTCGCGCTGCTCGGCATTCACCTGGCTCAGCCGCATGTGGCCCTGCGGTCGCTTATGGAGCAGATTGGCCGCAACGTGATTTACGCGATTTGCATGCAAGCGGCCATCTACGGAGTGCTTTGGGCGCTGGCTGCGCTGGTGTTCTCGCTGTGGTGGGGGCGCTCGTTTGCCAGAGGCATTCACTGGAACCTGTCTGTGGCGTTGCGACGGTTTTGGTGGCTCGCGCTGCTGGGTGGAGTGACGGGTTTGGCGATCACCCTGGCGGGCAACTTTTTGCCCATGCCGAAGGCGCCGCCGATCCTCGAGGACCTGACGAAATCGGCAGCGGGCGCATGGGTTCTGATGTTCTTTGGAGTCACGGTCGCGCCCATCACCGAAGAGCTGGCTTTCCGCGGATTCCTGTTGCCGAGCCTCGTGAACTTCTTCCGCTGGCTGGAGCGCAAGGGCACGATGGCGGAATCGACGGTGCGCATGGTGGGGGTTCCAGTGTCGATCGTCCTGACCTCGATTCCCTTCGCGATGCTGCATGCGCAGCAGGTTTCCGGTTCCTGGGGACCGCTTCTGCTGATCGGCCTGGTGAGCGTGGTGCTATGCGTCGTGCGGCTCGCAACGGATTCGGTGGCAGCCAGCTTTACCGTTCATGCATGCTATAACCTCACGTTGTTTACGGGACTGCTCGTGCAGACCGACGGCTTCAAGCACCTTGAAAAGCTGAAAATGTAGGTCGGGCGTGGTCCGGTGTCATGGGGATCGCCGAATTCAGCGCGAAGCGCGCCCGGCCGCACGCCCAGTGCTGCTATCCTCGCCTCGATGGTTGTCCTGCCTGCATTTGGCGCTTCGCCACGAAAGAACGCGGCCCGTACCGCCGGCATTGCGCTGTTTCTGCTGACCAGTCTCAACCTGTTTAACTTCATCGACAGGTACGTTTTGCCGGGAGTGCAGCCGCTCGTCCAGCGCGAATTTCATATCAACGACGCGCAGACCGGCCTGCTGACTTCCGCCTTCTTCTTCACCTACATGCTGATTGCGCCGCTCACGGGATGGCTCGGCGACCGGCTGCCGCGCAAGCCGCTGATCATCGCGGGCGCGCTGATCTGGAGCGCCGCCACGCTGCTGACGGCCACAGTGCACAGCTACAACACACTGCTGATCCGACATGCTGCTGTGGGCGTCGGCGAAGCGACGTTCAGCATCTTTGCGCCTGCGTTGCTGGCGGACTTCTATCCTGAAGAAGAACGTAACCGTGTCCTGAGCATTTTCTACATCACCATTCCAGTGGGTGGAGCGCTCGGTTATCTGCTGGGCGGCGAGCTGGGCCAGCGCTTTAGCTGGCGGATGCCGTTCTATGTAGCGGCACTGCCGGGTGTGGTGATCGCACTTGCTTTCTGGCTCTTCGTGCGCGAACCGGAGCGCGGCGCGGCCGACACGCTCCAGCCGACTGCCGAAAGGACCAGCGTCGTGGGCCTTTTCAATAACGGCGCGTATCTAACCGCTACGTTGGGCATGGCCATGTGGACCTTCGCGGTGGGCGGGATCTCGACGTGGTTCCCCGCGTTTCTTGGCCGATTCGGCGGCTACTCTGTCGCCGGGGCCGGCCTCACCGCCGGCGAAATTACCGCCATCGACGGTTTGCTCGCCACCATCGCCGGAGGATGGCTCGCGCAAGTCTGGTTGCGGCGCAATCATCGCGCGCTCTATCTCCTGTCGGCATGGAGCGCGGTCCTCGCTATTCCCTTCGGCGCGCTGGTCTTCTTCGGTCCGCCGCGCATCCTGATTCCCGCTGCTTATCTGGCGGAGTTTTTCATCTTCCTCAACACCGGTCCGCTGAACACGGCGATTGTCAATGCCGTCGCCGCGCCCATCCGGTCGACCGCCATCTCGGTCAACCTGCTCATCATCCATCTGCTGGGCGACTTCCCTTCTCCGCACCTGATTGGATGGATCTCCGACCGTCACAACCTGCGCTACGGGCTCGCGGCGACGCTGATTTCCCTGGCTGTCTCCGGAGTCATTCTGTTCGCCGGCGCGCGGTTTGCACCGCGTTTACCGGACCTGGACTCCTCGACTTGAGTAGCCACGCTCTCTGCCGCCTTCGCTACCAGGCGGATCCATTCTCTGGCGCCTGACCCTGTAAAATAGAGGGGAGGGTTCTATGCCGGAGATTCAGCGCAGGAAGACGGTCACCGTCCGTATTGGCGACGTAAAGGTCGGTTCGGAGGCGCCGGTCGTCGTGCAGTCGATGACCAACACCGACACGGCCGACGCGGCATCCACCATCCAGCAGGTTGCCGAGCTGGTGGCAGCGGGCTCAGAGCTGGTCCGCGTGACGGTGAACAACGACGCCGCGGCGCAGGCTGTGCCGCATATAGTCGAAGGCCTCGCGGAGCGCGGCATCCACGTGCCGATCATCGGCGACTTCCATTACAACGGCCATCAGCTGCTGAAGAAGTACCCTGCCTGCGCGCAGGCGCTGGCGAAGTACCGGATCAATCCTGGCAACGTCTCGATCGGGCGCAAAGACGACGACAATTTCCGAACGATGATTGAGTGTGCTGTCGAGAACCAGAAGCCGGTGCGCATCGGCGTGAACTGGGGTTCGCTGGACCAGGCTCTGCTGACGCGCCTGATGGACGAAAACTCGCGCCTCGCCGAGCCATTGCCCGCGCGGGATGTGATGCTCGAAGCTATGTGCCGCAGCGCTCTCGACTCCGCCGAAGCGGCGGAACACTACGGACTGCGTCACGATCAGATTCTGATCAGCGGGAAGGTTTCCGGCGTCCGCGATTTGATCGACGTTTACCAGATGCTGGCCGCGCGCTGCGATTACCCGCTGCACCTTGGGCTGACCGAAGCAGGCATGGGCATGAAGGGTATCGTCGCTTCGACAGCAGGCCTTGCACCGCTGCTGCTCGCGGGGATTGGCGATACGATCCGCGTCTCGCTTACGCCGAAGCCTGGCGCGAGCCGGACGGAGGAGGTGCTTGCGGCGCAGCAGATTCTGCAATCGCTGGGTATCCGGAGCTTCACCCCGCAGGTCACGGCGTGTCCGGGTTGCGGGCGCACGACCAGCACGTTTTTCCAGGAGCTGGCTCAGCAAATCCAGGACTATCTACGGACCTCGATGCCTGCCTGGCGCGCGCAATATCCCGGCGTGGAGGAACTGAAGCTCGCTGTGATGGGCTGCGTGGTCAACGGCCCTGGCGAATCGAAGCACGCCAACATCGGCATCTCGCTGCCCGGCACGTTTGAAGAGCCGAAGGCCCCGGTGTATGTCGATGGGCGCTTGATGACGACACTGCGCGGCGACACGATTGTTCAGGACTTTAAGAAGATCCTCGACGATTATGTGAGGAATCGTTACGGCGCCACGGAGCATGAGCTGGAAACGGCCACGGTTTAATCAGCATTTCCCGGCTCTCAGAATCGAGGCCCGGGCCAGCCGACCCTATTTTCCAATTCCCTGTTCCTGATTCCCCTCATTTCCTCCTTTCTATTCCCTGGTCGTTGTTGTTTCCAGCGGCAGCCAAAAGGTGAATCGCGTCCCTTCGCCTTTCTGGCTTGTCAGCTCAATGCCGCCGCCGTGGACTTCGAGGATGGCTTTCACGATGGCCAGTCCCATGCCGGTTCCTGTGGAGTGAACGCGCTGCTTCTTTCCGCGAAAATATTTGTCGAAGACAAACGGCTGATCGGCTGGCTCGATGCCAGGCCCGCGATCGGCCACGGTCACCAGCAGCCTTTGCTCACCTTTCACCGCGCTCAATGCAATAGCCGATCCATTCGGCGAATATTTCACAGCGTTCTCGATCAGATGCCGCAGCACACGATGCACCAGCTCACGATCCAGCGGGACATGGGACAGCTCGTCGCCGACCTGCACAGCGGTGGTGCGATCGCGGAGCAACGGCCGCATCTCTTCAAGCGTCGTCTCAATCAGCTCGCGGACATCCTCCGGGTGGGTATGGATGTGGACCGTCGCCGCGTCGAGCTGGGCCATCTCGACTGCCTGGCCGATGAGCCGGTCGAGGCGGGCGCTCTCCTCGTCTACGACAGCGGCCAGCTCAGCCCGTTCCGCTGGGGGCAGATCGGCCTGGCTGACCAGTGTTGTGGCAGCGGCGCGAATGGCCGTCAGCGGCGTACGGAGATCGTGGGTTACCGAATCCAGCAGCGCGGTCCGCAGCCGCTCGCTTTCGCGCGAGGCCTCCAGACGGCTGCTCCGTTCCACCGCAGTGGCGCGTTCCAGAGCGATGGCTACCAGGCTGCCGATGGCCTCGTAGATTTGCTGGGAAAACCCTGCGTCGGTGACCGCCAGAACCCCCACCGACCGCAATCCCAGAGAGAGGGGGATGAGATAAGAGCCGTCCCGCGACGCCACGCCCGCTTCGCTCTGGCTCGCGGCGGCCTTCAGATCCACCAGCGGGAGTAATTCCTTCCGTGGGTCGGAGTAATAGGCCGTATCTTCATCGCGGACGTAAAGCACGACGGCGCGAAATCCGAAGACGGTGGCCGCAACCGAAGGCGTCACGCGGGCAAGGCCGCGCAGATCGTCCTGCAACAGCATTTGCTGGCTGAATTCGTAAAGCCGCTCCACCTCCTGGCGTCGAGCCTCGGAGGTTTCCGCGTGCTGGTGCTCCCGCTCAGCGAGATGGCTGACCAGCACGCTGCAGCAAAGGAACGCCCCCAGCGCCACCCAGTTGCGGGGATCGGCAATGGTCAGCCGTCCAACGGGCGGAAGAAAGAAAAAGTTATAGAGCAACGCGCACAGCAGGGAGAGATAGACGGAATAGGCCAGGCGCCACTGCGAAGCGGTCACCAGAACCAGCATCAGGAAGCTGAGCGCCACCGTGGTCTGATTCACCGGAACCACTTTGCGGAAGAGGGCGACCAACAGCAGAGCCGCGGTGGTGAGAACCGCATACCGCAACAAAATCTTTATTTTTCGCGGCGTATGCTTTTCCATGAAAGCCGATCATACCCCGGAGCGGAAGTCGTGGCCGAACGCATCCTGGTCGTAGACGATGAAATCCAGATCACGCGGGTGCTGCGGGCATCGCTTGCGGCGCAGCGCTACGACGTGCGCACCGCAAACGACCCTGAAGAGGCGCTGCGTCTTTTTGAGGAGTGGCATCCCGACCTGATTGTCACCGACCTGGTCATGCCTGGGATGACCGGCGTCGAACTTTGTCGCGCGATCCGGCGAAAGGCAAGCATCCCAATCCTGGTTCTGTCGGTGCGCGATCAGGAGCCTGTAAAAGTGGAGGCGCTGGACGCCGGGGCCGACGATTACGTAACCAAGCCATTCAACATCCAGGAACTTCTGGCCCGGGTGCGAGCCCATCTGCGGCGGGCTCCCGAGCGCGCGGGCGATGCTCCGGTCGAAGTAGGGGACTTCCTGGTCGATCCAGGCGCTCACAGCATTACCGTTCGCGGACGGCCGGTGCACCTGACTCCCAAGGAATTCGATCTTCTGCTGCTCTTCGCGCGCAATGCAGGAAAGGTTCTGACCCACCGCACTCTGCTCACGAACGTCTGGGGTGCGCAGTCGGCGCAGCAGCCGGAGTATCTCCGGGTGTTCGTGGGCCAGTTGCGCAAGAAACTGCAGGGCGATACGGAGAAGGAATATATCCAGACGGAACCGTGGGTCGGTTATCGTTTTCTTCCCGAGGGCGCAGCCGAGTAGGACCACCGTCGCGTGTTCCGATACCGCGGGCCGCGCACCCTTACAACTTCCTTATGACTTCCTTATCTGCGGCTTAGTGCCTGGAGACTACTTCTGGTAGAGGCGTTGCGAGGGCTCCGGAAAACCTGAGCCTTGATTGATGCAGGCTCATGCTCGCACTTCCGCAACGAGCCGGCGCCCAGGCAGAAAGGACCACCGATGACCGATCTTCTGATGATCGCGCTCTCCATCTCCTTCTTCGCGGTCGCACTTCTCTATATCGCCGCCTGCGAAAAGCTGAGGTAACCCATGAATGTCGCTACGCTGATCGTTGTTCTGATTACGGTGTTTCTCTTCGGCTATCTGATCTTCGCGTTACTTTACCCGGAGAAATTCTGAAATGACCGCCAATGGATGGCTGCAGTTCATCGCGTATTTCGTGGTGCTCCTCGTGGCCATGCGCCCGTTGGGCATTTATATGGCCCGCGTCTTCAGCGGCGAATTCAAGTTTCTGGGACCTGTGGAGAAGCTCATCTATGGCATCTCCGGGGTTCGCGCCGAAGAAGAGATGAACTGGCGCGAATATACCGCCGCCATGCTGCTGTTCAGTTTTGTTTCGCTGCTGCTGACTTACCTGATCGAACGGGTTCAGTTCTTTCTACCGTGGAATCCGCAGCATCTGCCGGCGGTCAGCGCCCTGCTTGCCTGGAACACCGCGGCGTCGTTTACGACCAACACCAACTGGCAGGCCTATACGCCGGAAACCACCATGAGCTACTTCACGCAGATGGTGGGTCTGGCGTATCACAACTTCTTCAGCGCGGCGGTGGGCATCGCGGTAGCGATTGCGCTGGTGCGCGGGGTGGCTCGCCGCGAATCGAAGACGATCGGCAACTTCTGGGTCGATACCACGCGCACCTGTCTCTATGTGCTGGTGCCCATCTGCGTTGTTTACGCGCTGGCGCTGGTGAGCCAGGGCGTGATCCAGAACCTGCATCCCTACACGGTGGCGCACACGCTGGAGCACCAGACCCAGACCATCGCGCAGGGTCCGGTTGCGTCGCAGGAAGCGATCAAGATGGTGGGGACGAATGGCGGCGGATTCTTTAACGCCAACAGCGCCCATCCCTTCGAGAATCCCACGCCGTTCAGCAATTTTCTGCAGATGTTCTCCATCTTTCTGATCGGCGCCGCGCTCACGGTGACGCTCGGGCGGATGACCGGCTCTCCGGGGCACGGATGGGCTGTGTTCGCCTGCATGTCGCTTCTGTTCACGGCAGGGTTTGTCGTCGCCTACTGGGCCGAGGCTCAGCCGAATCCCGCGTTTCATAACGTGGATCAGCAGGTCAGCGCGCAGCAGGCGGGCGGCAACATGGAGGGCAAGGAGACGCGCTTCGGGATCGCCAACTCCGCGCTTTTCGCCACCATCACCACCGACGCCAGCTGTGGCGCAATCAATTCGTGGCACGACTCGTTCATGCCACTGGGGGGCATGATTCCGCTGCTCAACATTCAACTGGGGGAGATTATCTTTGGCGGAGTCGGCTCCGGGCTATACGGCATGATCGTCTTTGTCGTGCTGTCCGTCTTCATCGCGGGACTGATGGTGGGACGAACGCCGGAGTATCTGGGCAAGAAGATCGAATCCTATGACGTGAAGATGGCGATGCTGTACGTGCTGATCTTCCCGCTGCTGATTCTCACGCTGACCGCGATCTCAGTGCTGTATCCGATGGGACTGGCGGGGATCAGCAATCCGGGGCCGCATGGATTCAGCCAGATCCTGTACGCCTTCTCTTCGGCGGCGGGGAACAACGGCTCCGCGTTTGGCGGGATCAACGCCAATACGAAGTGGTACAACACGGCGCTGGGCTTCACCATGCTGAGCGGCCGCTTTCTGATGATGATCCCCATGCTGGCACTGGCCGGCAATCTTGCCCGCAAGAAAAGCATCCCGCCCTCGCCCGGAACGTTTCCGGTGAACACCGCGCTGTTCACGGTGCTGCTGACCGGAGTGATTTTGATCGTGGGCGCACTAACCTTCTTCCCCGCTCTCAGCCTCGGTCCTATCCTCGAACATCTGCTGCTGCAGCACGGAACCCTGTTCTCGTAAGGCAAGGAAAGCCTCTCATGGCCAAAAAACAAAGCTTCTGGAATCCCGACATCCTGCGCCAGGCGATCATCGACTCCTTTACGAAGCTCGATCCGCGCCTGATGATGAAGAACCCGGTGATGTTCGTCGTCGAAGTGGGCAGCGTCGTCACATTGGCACTGCTGATTGAGGAGGCCGTGCGGCATCAGCCGATCGGGTTCGATCTGCAGATCACGTTGTGGCTCTGGTTCACCGTGTTGTTCGCCAACTTTGCCGAGGCGATCGCAGAAGGCCGCGGCAAAGCACAGGCCGACACGCTGCGGAAGGCCAAGGGCGAGACGATGGCCTATCGCTTCCGCACCGACGGCTCCTTAGAGGCTGTTTCCAGCTCGGCTCTGCGCTCCGACGACATTATTAAGGTGGAGGCGGGGCAGTTCATTCCGGGCGACGGCGAAGTGATCGAAGGCGTAGCGTCGGTCGACGAGTCGGCGATCACCGGCGAGTCTGCGCCAGTCATTCGCGAGGCGGGGGGCGACCGCTCGGCGGTCACGGGCGGCACACGCGTTCTCTCCGACTGGATCAAGGTTCGCATCACGTCGAATCCAGGGGAGACGTTTCTCGATCGCATGATCGCGCTGGTCGAGGGGGCGGAACGGCAGAAGACGCCCAACGAGATTGCCCTGAGCATTCTGCTTGCGGGGCTGACGGTGATCTTCCTGCTTGCGGTTGCGACGCTGCAGCCCTTTGCCGTTTATGCGCACGCGCCGCAGACCATCTTTGTGCTGGTTTCGCTGCTGGTGTGCCTGATTCCCACGACGATCGGCGCTCTGCTATCGGCGATCGGTATCGCCGGCATGGATCGGCTGGTGCAGTACAACGTGCTTGCCATGTCGGGACGCGCAGTCGAGGCGGCGGGCGACGTGAACACGCTGCTCCTCGACAAGACCGGCACCATCACGCTCGGGAATCGCCAGGCGACGGAGTTTTTCCCGGCTCCGGACATCAGCACCGAACGGCTGGCCGACGTGGCGCAACTCGCGTCGTTATCCGATGAGACGCCCGAGGGGCGTTCCATCGTGGTGCTGGCCAAGGAGAAGTACAACCTGCGCGGCCGCGATCTGAGCGGCATGCGCGCGGAGTTCGTCCCCTTCACGGCGCAGACGCGGATGTCCGGCGTCGACCTGCCCGGGAGCAAGATCCGGAAGGGCTCGGCGGATGCGATCGCGCGGTGGCTTGAGTCACAGGGCTCGAGCATGCCCCGGCAGGTCACCGATCGCGTGGAGGAGATTGCCCGCCAGGGGGGGACGCCGCTGGTCGTCTCGGAGAACAGCACTGCCCTGGGAGTGGTTTATCTCAAGGACATCGTGAAAGGCGGCCTGAAGGACCGGCTCGCCCGCCTGCGCGCCATGGGCATCCGCAGCATCATGATCACCGGCGACAACCCACTCACCGCGGCGGTGATTGCGCGCGAGGCCGGCGTGGATGACTTTCTGGCCGAAGCCAAGCCGAAAGACAAGATGGACCTGATCAAGAAGGAGCAGGGCAAAGGCAAGCTGGTGGCGATGACCGGCGATGGCACCAACGATGCGCCTGCTCTGGCGCAGGCCGACGTGGGCGTCGCCATGAACACCGGGACACAGGCCGCCAAGGAAGCCGGCAACATGGTCGATCTCGACTCGAACCCGACCAAGCTGATCGAGATCGTCGAGATCGGCAAGCAACTGCTGATGACGCGCGGGGCGCTCACCACGTTCTCCATCGCCAACGATGTGGCGAAGTACTTCGCGATCATCCCCGCAATGTTCGCCGGTGTCTTCCCGGTGCTGAACGCGCTGAACGTGATGCGTCTGGCAACGCCGCACTCCGCGATCCTGTCGGCGGTGATCTTCAACGCGATCATCATCATCGCGCTCATCCCGCTGGCGCTGCGCGGCGTGAAGTACGAGCCGATGTCCGCGCAGGCGCTGCTGCGGCGCAACCTGATCATCTACGGCATTGGCGGCATCATCGTGCCGTTCATCGGTATCAAGCTCATCGACCTGGCCATCAACGGCCTGCACCTGGCCTGAAGGACGGAGAAGCACCCATGCGCAACACTTTGACCATCGCCATCCGCTACACAATCCTGACGACCCTGCTGCTGGGCATCGGCTACCCGCTGGTTGTGACCGGGCTCGCGCAATTGCTGATGCACGACAAGGCGAACGGCCAGCTGATCGTACGCGACGGCCAGGTGATCGGTTCGGCGATTATCGGCCAGGGATTCTCCACGCCACGCTACTTTCACGGGCGGCCCTCCGCGGCGGGCAACGGCTGGGATGCGACAAGCTCGGGCGGGTCCAACCTCGCGCCCTCGAACAAGGCGCTGATCACACGAATCGATGGTGACGTAGCCACGTGGCAAAAACTCAATCCGGGGAAGCCGGTGCCCGTCGGCCTGATCACGACATCGGCGTCGGGGCTCGACCCGGAGATTGCGCCGGCCGACGCACTGTATCAGGTTCCGATGGTCGCTGCAGCGCGTCATCTGCCTGAGGCGACGGTGCGCGCGCTGGTTGAGTCCCACATTCAGGGCCGGACCTTTGGGCTGCTGGGCGAGCCGCGGGTGAATGTGCTGGACCTAAACCTCGCGCTGGATGACACGAAGTAGGTACATTTCCGGTCGCTAATCCGACCCCCCTTAATATTGAAATTCAAGGGGTCGACCCCTCCGGATGTCGTTGATTTTGCTCAGTCGCTTTTTCGAGGACCCCCCTCGCATTGGCAAATTTGCTAACAGTCGTAAACTGGCCGTCATTTCTGATTCGGCTCACCCCGATTGCCGCCAAAATGCGAAAGCTCTGTCGCACCGAATGGTGAGCAGAGCTTTCCTGTCTCCTATCTTCGGATCAGCGGAGGCGAAGGCGCAAGGAGAATCGAAGGGGCGAGCGGTACAAAGGTCACTCGACACGAGCGGCTGGCGTCTTTACTTCATGCCTCAAGACTTCGAATGAATTCTGTCACGACCCTGGCAGACTCTTGCGGCTTTAGCAGCAGCAGCAGGTGCGGCCCCTCGAGAGTAGCTGTGCGGATGTCTGGCCTCAGACTCTGGATTTCCTCCAGGCATGGGGATTTCACTAACCTGTCGTGCCGCGCCTGCAAATAGAGCATGGGTACGTTGACCTGGGCAAGCGAAGACCGAACGTCACAACGAAGAATTGAGCGGAGGCGTGCTGCAAGAACGTTGGGCAAGACTGAAGAAAGCGCCGCTCGCACGGTGGCAATCAGCGGTTCCGACGCGCCTCCGCCAGCCAGCCATGACCGGATCGCTGGCTTGGGTAGCCCTACCCGCATCAGAACAGGCGCCAGAAGCCAGCCCAACCAGCGCGTCAACCCGCGTACCGGACTTGCGGCAAATCCGACACATAGAACGAGGCCTTTCAGGTTCCCTGGCCGCTCAGCTGCTATCCAGATTGCGAGAGGAGTTGAGAAAGACTCCGCTAAAAGGACAAATGGCTCGGATTTTGCGCAAATGGGGCGCACCAACTCGAGCAGGTCCTCGTAGGACAAAACCCGGTCCCTGGGATAGGTCAGAATGTCTCTGCGCATCTGGCGCGGCAGCGCATGCGAAAAATCGAGAAGCAGCTTTTCGGTCCCGTTCATGCCGGACAGCAGCACAATCTGGTTAATCGGCATGACTGCCCCCGGGTTCCCTGTTCCCTAATGCCCGCTCCGCATTGCCTGCTGTATCGCCGCTTCAGCCAAGGGGGCGATCAGCGCGAAGCCCGCGGCATTGGGGTGCAGGCCATCCTCGCTCAGATCGGCCTTTAACATGCCGTGTTCGTCTACCATCGCTGAGAAGTAATCCAGATAGATGAGTCCATTGTCGGCGCAGTATTTCTTCAGCCACTCGTTGAGCGCCAGGATTTTCGCGGGCGATCGTTGGAGGAAAAAGCGCAAAGCGGTGGGGTTATAGTCGTTGATCGGCATGACCGAAGAGAAGACGACACGCACGCCATGCACGCGCGCCAGCTCGGCCATGGTCGCATAGTCGCCCTCTATCTGCTCGAGGGTCTCGATTCCGGTGTTGCCGGCGATATCGTTGGTCCCGGCCAGGATCACCAGGACTGTCGGTTTCAGGTCGAGAACATCGGGGCGAAAACGCACCAGCATCTGGGGGGTCGTCTGTCCGCCGATGCCGCGATTGATGTAGTGCTTGCCGGGAAACGATTCGTCGAGCTTCCAGATATCCGTGATCGAATCGCCGAAGAAGACGACGCGCTGTTCGCCGGGAGCCGGGGGCGCCAGCGCCACATCGGCATCGTGATAACGCGCCAGCTGGCCATAGTCGTTCATGAACATGACCGCGTTGCCCTCGCGATAGAGCTCGAGGCTGTGGGCTGAGTCGTAGCCGTCCCGTGCGGTTCCCTGGAGTGGCGTGCCTGTCGCGGGGGCTGGATTCTGCGCCTGCGCGGCGGTCATCGCGACGAGGAAGAAACCGAACAACATCAGGAGATTTTTCATGGCAACACGGTATCACCGTGGGCCGAAGCCGAGAAATGCCATCGACAAATCCGCGTCAAAGCTGTTCACTTCTCATTCAGCAAACGGAAAAGGGGAGCAGCCTTCGCCGCTCCCCTTTCTGGCTCCTGTTCCTTTTGCCTGTTTTTTCAGGCCACCATTTCCAGAGCCTGGATCTTCTCCTTGCGGACGGTAAGCTTTTCGACCAGGTCGGTGCGGACTTCAAAGCCGCGTCCTGGTGTATCGGGAACGGCAATCTCGCCGGTCTTCGACACCGTAACCTCCGGCTCGATGATGTCCTCTTTCCAGTAGCGCTTCGAGGCGGAGACATCTCCGGGCAGGGTAAAGTTATCGAGAGACGAGAGGGCGATGTTGTGGGCGCGTCCGATACCGGTCTCGAGCATTCCGCCGCACCAGACCGGCACGCCGCGCTCCTGGGCCGCGTTATGCACCGCGATGGCCTCGCTGAAGCCGCCTACGCGGCCGCATTTGATGTTGATGATCCGGCATGACTCCATATCGATGGCGGCAAGCGCGTCGCGGCGATTCCGTATCGACTCGTCGAGGCAGATCGGTGTTTCGAGGCGCTTCTGGAGCATGGAATGAAAGTAGAAATCGTCGGACCACAGCGGCTGCTCGATCATGAGCAGGTTGAACTCGTCGAAGGTCATGATGTGGTCGGTGTCGTTGAGCCGATAGGCGGAGTTGGCATCGACGCTAAGCTGAATCTCGGGCCAGCGGTTGCGCACGGCCTCGAGCATCTTCACATCCCAGCCTGGTTTGCACTTCAGCTTGATGCGCTGATAGCCGGCGGCCAGTTCCTTCTCGACCTCGGCCAGTTGCTGCTCCATCGTCGGCTGGATGCCAATCGAGACGCCGCAGTCGATGGTTTCGCGGGTTCCGCCGAGCAGGCTGGCCAACGGAATTCCGCGCATCTGCGCTTCGAGATCCCATACGGCATTCTCGAGCGCTGCTTTGGCCATGCGGTGACCGCGGACATGGCGGAAGATCGAAGGACATTTGCCACCGTGCTCGGGATCGGCGCTTGCGAGCAGCGGCGCCAGTTCCTGCTGGATCACGAGCCAGGCGGTGTCGATGGTTTCATCGGAAAAAAACGGATGCTCGCCGGCGACGCACTCCCCCCAGCCACTCAGGCCCTGGCCGCGCAGCTCAACGAGGAGGATGCGGCGCTCGGTGGTGGTCCCAAAACTGGTTTGAAATGGCTGTACAAGGGGAAGGCGCAATTCACGCAGGTAGATAGCATCGATTCTCATAGAACTCCCGGTTAAGGTTGTTGCAATGGTGCGAGCTCAAAACTGCCGTTGCCTTCATCGTCGACGCGGAACCCCACGACCGCCAGACCGCGAGCAAAGGCATCCAGAAAGCGGCGGCGGTTCTCAGCCTGCACGGACATTGCCCTGGAGACACCCGTGGCTTTCCATTCGCTCACTGCTTTTGGGACCACGATTGTCTCCTGGATCTCAGGCCGCGCGTTGGGGAACCCGCTCAGAATGGCCTTCACACGCTCCGAATCCATCCACCACTCCGCGTGGAGACGGTCCGTGGGAAGCCCACCCTGCAGACGAGAAGAGGATACACCATAAAAATTTGGTGTATAGGATCGAACGATGACGCCAAGCCTGTGGATATTGAGAAAGGCGTTTTTGATTTCGAGGGGATCGAAGGTCCACTCCATTAAAGTGATGCTTCGCTTGATCGCTTCATCTCGTTGATAAAGCTTTAACTTCCGCCCAATGCCGGAATTTCTGAACGGGGGCGTGACGGCCAGCATGTGCGAGTGGAGGTAGGGCTGCGGTGGCGTGGCGGAAGA
Organism: uncultured Acidobacteriaceae bacterium; assembly: GCA_963787915.1. Taxonomy (GTDB): domain Bacteria; phylum Acidobacteriota; class Terriglobia; order Terriglobales; family Acidobacteriaceae; genus Palsa-343. The sequence goes on from CAWBEP010000003.1 coordinate 60,974, forward strand.
CTTTCCAGGCTTCACACCCGGCAAAGACATGGCGAAACCGACGAGCTTTTGGGAGTTTGATTCGGCTGGGGCAAACGCGCCGATCACCTGCCCGCCAATGCGCTGCGCGACGGTGAAGAGCCGCCTCGGAATCACGTCTGTCTCGTCGTAACCCCAGGTCTCGGTCTGCAGACGAACGCAGGCATCCAGCTCGTCGAAGCCATCGCATGCGCGGTAGACAACGTCGGCAGCTGACGTTGGCGGGGATGGCCTGAACTCCGATTTCGTCTCCGCGCTCAAGAGTGCTGCTCCGTTTCGGTTTGTTTGGTGCTGGACCAGAGGGCTTCGAGTTCGGGAAGGGAGAGGGCTTCGAGGGGACGCTCCGTGGCTGATTCCATGGCTGCGAATCTGCGCCGGAACTTCGCATTGGCGTCGCGGAGGGCGAGCTCCGGATCAACCTTCAAGTGACGCGCGAGGTTAGCTGCTGTAAAGAGAAGATCTCCTAGCTCCTCACCGGAGGCGTCGGGATTGCCTGAAGCGATCTCGGCCTCGAGTTCTCCACACTCTTCCCTCAACTTTTCCACAACCCCCTGGACGTCCGGCCAGTCGAAGCCGACCTTCGCGGCTTTCGATCCGATCTTGCCGGCTTCGCTCAGCGCGGGCATCGATCGGGAGACTGAATCCAGCAGGCCGGCCCCTTCGGCAAGCGGGTTCTTCTCCCGCTTCTTGATTTCTTCCCAATTACGCAGGACCTGGCCCGCGCCAATCCCGTCGGTCGCGAGCCCCTCGGCGCGATTGCCCGCGGCCGCGGACGCCTTTTCACCAAAAACGTGCGGATGCCGGCGAATCAGCTTGCGGTTCAAACCGGCAATCACATCGGCGATGCCGAAGTGGCCGGCCTCCGCGGCCATCTCGGCGTAGAAGAGGACCTGGAGCAGCAGGTCGCCGAGCTCGTCGGCGAGGTCGGCCCAGTGCTCGCGGTCGATGGCGTCCAGCACCTCGTAGGTTTCTTCGAGGGTGTATTTGCGGATCGACGCGAAGGTCTGCTCGCGATCCCAGGGGCATCCGCCAGGCGCGCGAAGCTGCGCCATGATCGCAACCGCCTCGGCGAACAGATGGCCGGTGCGACTGTCAGCGACTCGCTCACGATCGGAGATCGCCGGGCTTGCGTCTCTTTCTTCGGGCATAAACCAAATTTACAACGGTCAGGCAGGAGCCTCCCGCGGAGGGACTCAACCGATACGGCCCGCCAGGATCTCGCCCACGTCGCGGCCAGCGTGCAGAACGGAAATGACCTGGAGCGGCTTGGTGTCTGTATTGGAGCGGATCCCAGGTGGAACCCGCTCCAGCCGAACTGGTTAGAAGGTGAACGTGTTGGTCGGGAACGGCAGAGCGTTCCATCCCGGGGCACAGGGAGTTGGCGACTGAATGGCCGAGACCCACTCGATGTTGCTCGAGCCGCCTACTCCCACCAGAATGACCGCGGTTGTGTTCCCTGAGGCGAGCAGAGTTCCCACGACGGCGTTGTTGGTGGCCGCGGTGGAGGTTGGGTTGGCCGCAGCGACGGCAGCCGCCTGGAAATTGGCAGTGGTGAAGTCAACGAGGTAGTTGCCGCCAACATCGTAGGCGCTGCCGCAGATGGGGCTGAAGAGGTTCTGGCCGCCGCTCTGCGCCGTGTAAGTATAGGTTTCCGTGGCCGTCTTCGCGCTGGTGTTGATCTGGTAGGAACGGGCGGCACTGTAGCTGCGCGTTTGGCCAGCGGGGTTCAGGGTGAGACTGCCAAGCCCGTCATCAAACATCAGAACGTTACCCTGATGGTCGATGGAGACGGCATGCTGCCCAATGGGCGGCACGGTGTTGGGGCCGAGTGCGAGCGTATAGGCTTTCAGGGCGTGGTTCGGGGTGTTGTACCAGGCCTTAGTGGTGTCGCCGAGGATCCAGTGAATCTTGCGCTGACCGCTGGAGGGCGCATCGTAATCCACCGCAATCACGAAGTTCTCGCGGCTGGAGACGATGAGGGTGTTATCGGCAGGATTGTAGGCCGTCGCGTTGTTATGGAACCAGTCAGCAGCTGCACCCTGGACAAAGGATGCGATAGTGGCTGAAGTTTCACCGCCTGCCGACATGGCAGCGGAGATGATCGCGCCCATATCCCAGGTGTTGAGCACAGCGCCCGTGTTTGGGTTGACTTCGAGGATGGTGGCTTCGAGCTCGCTCGAGGTGTTGACCTCCACAAGCAGGTTGCCATTGCGGCCGGGATCGATATTGTGCTGGTTGGTGGCGGTGACGCCCAGGCTGGCGAAGTCGGCAACCTTGGTCACCTGCCCGTTGGTGATATCCATCCGGTTGATGGCTGTCGCATTGTTGCTGTAGTAGAAGGCGTTGTTGAGATACTCCGAGTCCTGTGCCGTATCGCCGCCATCGCCAACCCAGCGCAGATTGCCGTCGGTATCGACGATCGCGGGAGAATTCGTGCTGCAGTAATCTTTCAGCTCAAAGTAATCGTAGGTGAGGCTGGCGGTGGAGGGACGAAGCCCGATGAAGGATTTCGCGGCAACCTGGGAGCAGGGATCGGTGTAAGCCGGCGTCTTCAGGGTTGTCGAATAGGTGGCGGTGGTGCTGTCGGTGAAGGTGTAGGTGATATTGATCGTGTTGGTGGTGCCGGCATACAGCCCGAAGATGGGGATGATCACCGCATCCGCGCCGGAAATGAAATAGTTGTGCGCTGAGAGGTAACTCGCCGAATAACTGGCGCCGAACGGACGCGTCACCGAGCCGCTGAGGGGCTTGATCGAAAAGCTGACGCTGGCAATGGTGCCGCCGTAATAGAAGGCGCCGGCGTAGCCGAGGAAGGGAGTCGCGCCCTGCTCGACATCGACAATTTGGGCAGTGCCGGCCTGAGCGGCCTGGGGCAGGAACAATCCAGTGACGAGGACGGCTAACACCAGCATCAGGCTGGTGCGACGGGAGATCCAGGGAAGTTTCGCGAAGTTCAACAAGTGGTAAAGTCCTCCATTGTGGGGCGCCATGAGCTTGCGCGAAGTAGATGCCCATAGCACCGCCGGGTGCGTGCGATTGAAGCCATTTATTTTGTGGATATGTTGAATATCTCCAGGTATTTGTGATCATTCAAGCAATCAATGGTCATTGTGGCGGAAGGGTACTGTTCGAGATTGGGTCAGAGAATCCGCGACGGTCGAGACGCTCCAATCCTGCCACCAGCAGAATTTGTGCTCGTAACGATTACTTTTATTACCCTGCGGCGTGTTTTTCGGGCTTTTTGGGGCGGTGGGGTGACTCTCTCGTTATCCGGCAGGCGGGTACTGCGGGAGCTATGCTCCCTGATTCGAAAGGCGCATGAGGGTGCGCCCGTGGTGTTTTTTTGTTGTTCTGACGTGTGAATGGTCCGTGTCCCGCATTGTTGATGTTGTCGTGGGCCTTTAAAGTGATGCATGAGGAAGCGCCCTGACCCTGCTCGTCACCATTTTCGCCGTACTTTTCGGGCTGGCCTTCGGCAGCTTTCTCAATGTGTGCATCTCCCGGCTGCCGGGTCACGAGTCGATCGTGCGACCGGGATCGCGGTGCCCGCGCTGTGTCACGCCGATCGGCGCCGCCGACAATCTGCCCATCGTCAGCTGGATTCTGCTCAGGGGCCGCTGCCGCGCATGTCACGGGCGCATCGCCTGGCGGTATCCGGCCGTGGAGTTCGCCACGGCTGCTCTGTTTCTGCTGAGCTATCTGCGCTACGGGTTGACGGTCACCGGGGTTGGGACGGCTCTGCTCTGCTTTCTGCTGCTCGGGCTCGCCGTGATGGACGCCGAAACGATGCGACTGCCGGACACCTTCACGCTGCCGGGGATCGGGTTGGGGATTGCTTATGCGGCGCTGCAACCTGGCGGAACGCTGCCGGGCCACGTTTGGCACGCGGTGGCGTCCTTTTTTTGCGCACTGGCGGCTGCGTTGTTCCTGCTGATAATTCGCTGGGTCTATGCCGCGGTCCGCCACCGGGAAGGGCTGGGTATGGGCGACGTGAAGCTCATGGCGATGATCGCGGCGTGGCTTGGCCCGGCACCGACCATCCTGACCTTCGTTTTGGGAGCATTCGCGACGGCGCTGTTTGGGATTCTCGTTGTCGCTGCTGCGCGCAACAAACAGCGGTTTAGCTCGACGCGCGTGCCACTTGGGTCGTTTCTCTGCGCCGCGGCGATCTACACCGTGTTCGCGGGTGAGCCGATCATCAAGTGGTACCTGAAGTTCTTCCCGTAAACGTCACAGATCAGGAACATCCCTCCGAGGCTAAAGCCTGACCGATTGCGGCTCTTACGGCACAGCTGAAGCTGTGCCCTTCAAATATCGAATTTTCTGCAGCTGTGAAGCCATGCCCTAGTAGAAGTCCGGGCGTGATCAGAGGCTTCCTGGTTCCGGAGAGGCAGCGGATGCGCTGGTCGTCACGATCCCGCGGCATTCGCCGAAGCCAATCCGGGGCAAGCCTTCCCGCTCACACCAGCCGCGGAGGATCACCTCGTCGCCATCTTCGAGGAATTTGCGCTGCTCACCGTTCGGCAGGATGAACGGTTCTGCGCCCCGTTTCGTGCGCTCCAGCAAGCTGCCGACGCTTTCGGGGGTCGCACCCGAGACCGTCCCGGTTGCCATTAAATCGCCGGGCCGCAGATTGCAGCCGTTGCTGGCGTGGTGGGTCACCATTTGTGCCAGTGTCCAGTACAAATCCTTCATGTTCCCCAGGCTGATGCGCACCGCCGCCTCGCCGGCCGCACGCATTTTCGCGGTCGAAAGCCACACTTCGAGGTTGATGTCGAACCCGCCACGCGCCTGATCGGCGTCCGACCAGAGATACGGCAGCGGCTTCGGATCGCCTGCGGGCCTGGGCGCGGCCGGTACGCGATAGGGGGCGAGGGCATCGAGGGTGACGACCCAGGGCGAAATCGTGGTCGCGAAGCTCTTGCCCAGGAACGGACCCAGAGGCTGATACTCCCAGCTCTGGATATCGCGCGCGGACCAGTCGTTCAGGAGGCAAAGGCCGAAGATGTGCTTCTCAGCCTGCTCCAGCGGGATTGTCTCGGCCAGCTGATTCCCCTCCCCGACGAAGAAGCCGACCTCGAGCTCGTAGTCAAGCATGCGGCTGGGACCGAAGACCGGTTCCGCCGCATCGGGAGGCTTCGTCTGCCCGCACGGTCTCTTCACTTCGCTCCCGCTGATCACGATCGACGACGCCCGGCCGTGATAGCCGATGGGGACCCACTTGTAGTTGGGCAGAAGTGGATTGTCTGGACGGAACAGGCGGCCGACGTTCGTTGCGTGATGGATGGAAGCGTAGAAGTCGGTGTAGTCGCCGATGCCACCGACTCCAAAGGGCGGCAGCATTTTTGCATCTCCTTGCAGAATCAGATGGGGCTCGACCTGGGGACGGTGGGCAGGATCGCTGAGCAGCTCGGCAGCGCGATGCCGAATCTCCCGCGCACGCCAGAGCTCCATGTGTCCGAGTCCGCGCGGACCCAGACCCACAATCTCCGTTGCATTGAGAAGCCCGGCGACGTTGCATCCGGCAAGATCGAGGACCCGGTCGCCAATCGCCACGCAGGTGTGGCGGCGCTGCCGCGGATCCTCATAGAGCCCGAACGGCAAATTCTCCAGCGGAAAATCCGTTGCGGGATCGTTCGCCGACTCCACCCAGCTTCGCTTCCTCTCGGGCCTCACAGCCATCCCATTGCCCTGAGATCCTCGACCGGCTCCTCGAACGAACAAGATCCGAAGCTGATCGCAAACTCGCTGCGTGCCTGCTCAATCTGATCCGTGATGAGCACATTGTCGTGCCAGCGAATCACATCGTCGTCGAGCTGAAACGCCGCGGCATCCTCTTCGGACAGGGTGTTCGCGAGGGTGGTTTCGTCGGCCCCATAGAACGCCAGCGCCCCGGCGAGGAAGAGATTCAGAAACCCATGCATCTTCACTCGCACTCCGCCAGGCGTGAGTTCCCGCACGCTCCGCACCGCGTGATGCAATCCCGCCGTCGCCTTCCACGGAACCTTGTGCTTTGCGCATTCAGCAAGGAAGTGGGCAACGGTTGCAATGGAAGGGATCGTCTCGGCGGTGGTTCCGCCCATTCGCATCTTCGCGCGCGCCTGCAACCGCGCCAGTACAGGGAGCAACTCCGCGGTCTTCTCCAGGGGAAATTCCACGAAGCGCGCACGGGCGGCAGGCAGCCGCGACAGCAACTCGTTCGCGGCCGCCGCATCGGAAGCTTTCGTTTCGATGCTTCCGATGAAGACTGCGCCTTGGTGAAACGCCTCGATCGCTGAAGCATCTTCTTCGGCGGCGCAGATGACGCTGAGGGTCCAGGGAGCTTCCTGCTCGCCGCAGCATACCGCCTCGAACGGCGCGGCGAACTCAGTCAGGCGCGCGGCAGGCAGGACGAAATTGCCCAGCATCCAGGATTCGTCTCCGTTCATAGACTGCTGGTAATTTTTGACCGCGCTGTCCATGGGGAGCGCAGCGGGGGGGAACAGCCCCGCGTAATCGACGATGCGTCCCAGCAGCGCCTCTGCAGCACTCATGCGCCATTCCTTTTTGCCGACGGTCCTCTTGGCGACCGCGTCTTAGCTGACTTTGAAGTGCTTTTTCAATCCCTGCCAGCACTCGTAGTACTCATGCTGCAGAATCTTTGTCTCGAGCGCAAACTTTGTCGGCCGTACAGGCAGTCCGGTTTCGAACATGAATGCGAGGGTGTTGTCGAGCTTTACCGGCTTCAGCTCTGCCTGGCTGGCCTTCTCCCACGTCTCTGCATCGGGACCATGTCCGGACATGCAATTATGCAGGCTCGCGCCGCCGGGCAGGAATCCCTCCGCCTTCGCGTCGTATTCACCAAACACCAGGCCCATAAACTCATTCATCATGTTGCGATGAAACCACGGCGGCCGGAAGGTATGCTCGGCGACGAGCCAGCGGGGTGGAAAGATCGCGAAGTCGACATTGGCGGTACCGGGCAGCAACGAAGGCGATGTCATCACGGTGTAGATCGACGGGTCAGGATGATCGAAGCTGACGGAATTGATGCAATTGAAGCGGGCCAGGTCGTATTTGTACGGGGCATAGTTGCCGTGCCAGGCCACGACGTCGAGCGGGGAGTGATCGATCTCCGCCTCCCACAAATGACCGAGAAACTTCCCGACGATCCGGAAATCGCCGTCCTCATCCTCATAGGCCGCAACGGGCGTCAGGAAATCTCTCGGATTCGCGAGGCCGTTCGCGCCAATCGGGCCGAGGTCCGGCAGGCGGAAGGGTAGGCCGTAGTTCTCGCAGATATAGCCACGCGAGGGACCTTCCAGAACCACGCGCATCTTCATGCCACGCGGCACCACGCCGATCTCGCCCGGCGCCAGGCCGAGGATTCCCAGCTCGGTGTGGATGGCCAGCTTTCCCTGCTGGGGCACGATCATCATCTCGCCATCGGCGTTGTAGAAGTAGCGGGCTTTCATGGGCGCATTCGCCGCGTAGACATGAAGCCCCACGCCGATTTGCATCGAGGGATCGCCGCTGCCGCCCAGGGTCACGATGCCTTCGACAAAATCCGCCGGCTTCTCCGGCATCGGCACCGGATTCCAGCGCATCTGGTTCGGCGGCGTGGGCAGTTCGTTGAAGGGACCGCTGCGCAGAAGCCCTGAGCCGATTTCCGAGAAGGGCTTGTGCGTCACGGAGGGGCGAATGCGCCAGGTCCAGGTCCGGCGATTGGTGGCGCGCGGCGCGGTGAAGGCGGTTCCGCTCAGTTGCTCGGTGTACAAGCCCAGCGGGGCTTTCTGTGGGGAGTTCTGCCCGACCGGCAGAGCGCGGGCAACCGCCTCCGTGGCAAATTCGTTTCCAAAACCCGATTGATAGCTGAGATCATCCTGCGGCAAGCTTCCCTCCTCGGCGCGAAAACTCTATACGCTACCGGGAGCGAGGGAGGATTGGCAACCTACTCGTTCGCTCTCCATTGAAAGCACAGAGCGTAGCCATCGGGATCCTTGAGCCCCATCTGCTTCATGCCATAGGGCGCGACCGTCGGAGGCTTCACGGCCACGCCCTTCTCACGCAGTTCCTCGTAAGCGCCATCGACATCCGGGCAACCGAAATACAAGCACGTATCCTCATGCGCCGCCACGCGGGCATGATCGGGCGGCACGGGCCGTTCGTCATCGAATTCATACGCGGTATTCAGCATGATCTCCGCCGATCCGAGGCGGAGCAGGCACCAGTGGAACTTGTCCGGCCCCAGCACCGGCGACGTGCTCACCACTTCAAACCCCAGCTGGTCACGGTAAAACTTGACCGAGGCCGGCATATCGTAAACCTGCACCAGCGGGCACACCCCGCGCACTTCGAGCGTCATCGGTCACCTCACGATGGGACCCAGCATAGCCCAGGGCTGCTTGCTGGCGCTGCGTTTGCTTCTGGCAGCTCCTGGCTCCAACTCCCTGCGCTTAACCAGATCACGTTACAATCGCAGCGGCTTCCCTGTCCCAGCGAAGGAGTTTGATTTCCATGCAGATCAGCGGCAACACCATCCTCATCACCGGCGGCAGCTCCGGCATTGGCCGCGCGCTCGCTGAAGCCCTCCACAAGGAAGGCAATCAGGTCATCGTCGCGGGCCGCCGCAAAGCCCTCCTCGACGAAGTCACCGCCGCCAACCCCGGGATGCACTCCGCAGTCCTCGACGTCGCCAACATCGACGAGCTCCCTTTCTTCGCGGCGCAGCAGACCAGCAAGAACCCCACGCTCAACGTCCTGATCAATAACGCCGGCATCATGAAGGTCGAAGACCTCAACGACCCCGCAGCCCCCTTCTCCGTTGTTGAGGACATCGTTACGACGAACCTGCTCGCGCCCCTCCGGCTCACCACAGCTCTGCTCCCACAGCTGAGAAATCAGCCGCACGCCGCCGTCATGAACGTCTCGTCGGGACTGGCCTTGATGCCCCTCGCCATGACCCCCACATATTGCGCCACGAAGGCCGCTCTCCATTCCTGGACCGAGTCCCTCCGCTACCAGCTCCGGGACAGCAAAGTCGAAGTCCTCGAACTGATCCCGCCTTACGTCCAGACCGAGTTGATGGGTTCGCAACAGACCCAGGATCCGCGCGCGATGCCTCTCGCGGACTTTATCGCCGAAGTCATGGGAATCCTCCGTACCCAACCCAACGCCAAAGAAATCTGCGTGGAGCGCGTTCTGCCGCTCCGCTTTGCAGCTGAGAAAGGCCAGGCGGCGTACGATCGGTTTTTCAAAACCCTCAACGACTCGATGCACTGAACCGCGACGATCTGTGAACTCGGCCGCAGCGGTTTGGATTTTGCGAGAAATCAACCTTTCAGCGCAACTTCTGAGGACACGCTGCGTTTGAGCCGTTGAAGCCTAATTTTCGTCCGCTGCGCTCGCAAAGGAAGCCCACGATGTCCTTTCGCCTGCTTGTCCGCCGACCTGGTGTCTTTCTGCTGCCTGTTCTTTTCGCCGCCACGCTGACGCCGCTGACCACAGCGCAAACCATCCCCTCCGCCGACACGCCTCCCACGCAGGAAGCTCCTCCGCCGCCACCCCCCGACGACAATCCGGCCCCACTCGCGGCGCAGGCGCAGGAACCGCCTATCCCGATTCCGCCCCCGCCGCCCTACGACAAAGCCCTCTTCCAGAATCCCGTTCCCTCGGCGGAGCTGGCCTTTCTCACCCAGTTCGACGGCGCACCCTCCGGCGATCTCTATCACAACCGGCAATTTCACAAGATCATCAGCGCGAATGTCCCGAACTGCATGTTTCATTACGGCCACGACATGCCGCTGTTCGAGGCACTCGACGCGGTTCTTCCTCACTCCTCCACTCCGGTCCAGATCCGCGACAACCGCTATGTCCTCGTCTCCGGCATGCACGGCCCCTATCTGGGCGGCCGTGGATTTGTCTGGATCGATATGCAGGACGGTATCGTCCTCGGCGGATTTTTCTTTCGTCCCATCAACGGGGAGCCTACTCCCACCGTGGCGATCTTCTCCCGCCAGGTCAAAGTCAAGGACCACGCTATCGCGATGAGCCAGCTGCCGCCCGCGTTTCAGGACGACCTGATCCAGTGGTCGACGCAGGCCGGCGTCGCGCCGGTCACCACGCGCTATTTCCTCACCGGCTCGGATCGGCGCATTCTGCTGGAGCATACGGAGGATTACTGCGCGCCAGGTCCCAACCCGAACAGCGCTCCTCCACCGCCCGACGAATGCGCGCAGATGAATGCCGCAGCCGCTGAGGTTGACATGAACGCGGCCTACTATCTCGAACAGGTAAATTACGCGACGAATGCGACGGCGTGGATGATCAACGGCGCGGATCAGATTGCCTGGATTGCCATTCGCGACCGGACCTGTATCGGCCCGAACCCGCTTCCCTGCCGAATCCGCATGACTCGCGAGCGCACGCGTGTGATTGTCAGCCGCAATCCCATCGAGCACATCCCGCGTCACTGACCAGGCGCGCTTCTCAGCTGTCCGCGGATTCCGAAACCGGGAACAGGCGGCTGTGATATGCATCACATCTGAGGTAGTCTCTTTCCTCCAGAATGCACTGAGGGTCTGTCCAGCACCAAAAGTCGATGACTCGTCCAGGAGTATGCCGAAACAGATTGCCGAGCTGGCTGCGGAGCTGGACCGAGCAGCATCCAGTGTCTCTTTTTCGACGGGTACGTCTCTGTTTCGCTGCGGCGATCCCGTCTCCGGCGTCTTTGTCATCCGCAAAGGTGCGGTCCGCATGTCTCTGGATGCGGCTGCCGATCGCCTGTTTCCACCCGTGACACTGGGCCCTGGAGAGATCGCCGGCCTTCCCGCTACCCTGACAGGTACCTACAGCCTTTCGGCCGAGGTAGCTGAACCGTCAGAGCTGGGCTTCATACCGGCGCCACGCGTGACTGAACTGCTGGAGTGCTCTCCGCGTCTCTGCCTTCTGGCGACCCGCGCGATCAGCCAGGAAATCGCGCGCATGCGGACCGCTCTGCGGGAGACTCCGCCGCTGGAACTGACCGACCAGCCCGGTTAGAACCGGGCTGCGCATCCGCTTGTGGCCGAACCCTCGTCCGCTAAATTCTAAGTCCGCAGCAGCCCTGGCAATACCTGGCCTGCATTGCCCAGCACCAGCCGCGTGAAGGCGGGCGCGTTCATCGGCTCTTCCGGTCCGATGTAGTATTTCCGCACTGTGGGACGACCCCAGCGCACAAAATTAGCCGCAGGATAGACGGCGCCGGAGGTCCCTACCACCAGCATCACTGTCGAACGTTCGATTTCACGCTGGATGCGCTCCATCTCCAGCGGAATTTCACTGAACCAGACAATGTGCGGACGGATGCGTCCGCCGCACGCGCAACGGGCGATCGCATCTTCCGACTCGTAAAGGGCATGATCCGCGAACGGCGCGCGGCCACAGGCGTTCTCGCAGCGTGAGACGAACAACTCGCCGTGCATGTGGACGACTCGCTGCGAGCCCGCGCGCTCGTGCAGGTCGTCCACGTTTTGCGTGCAGAGAAAGAAGCGGTCCCCGATCGCGCGTTCGAGTTCCGCGAGCGCCCGGTGTGCGGCGTTGGGTTCGGCCTGCCGCGCGCCCCGGCGCCGCTCGCTGTAGAAGCGCCACACGCGCGCCGCGTCTTGCTCCCATGCCTCGGGCGTGGCGACATCCTCGACCCGGTGGCCTTCCCACAGGCCGCCCTGATCGCGAAAGGTCTTCAGCCCGCTTTCCGCGCTAACGCCGGCACCGGTCAGCACGAAGACGCGATCTTCGGGGGCAATCAGAATAGGCTCGGCCATCATTGCGCCAGTGGAGCTTTCTTGCGAAAACCCGGCCGCCCCCAGTTGAAGTAGTGTCCGAGAATGCCCTTGACGATCAGATGATCGGTGGAGGCCGTGGCGCCCCAACCCGCCCCGATGTTGATCTCCCATTTGGGCGAGACAAAAAGATTGACCACCGGAAAGACCTGGTGCTGCTGGTTGTGCACGTTCACAAAGTGCCCCAGCTCGCCCCAGTATCCGTAATACTCCACGCCGAAGTTGTACAGCTTGTTCGGTTGATACACGAGCGTTGCAGCAGGCCCAAACGTAACGCCATGCGGGGAGACGTCGCGGTAGTAGTAGTTCGCCTCCGACTGTGAGGCGCCGGTGGGCAGCCCGGTGGGATGAATCCCCCAGTTCAGTGTCGTGTTCACCGACCAGTACCACTTACCGACCGTCTGATCGACAATCGGCATAATTTGCCACGACCACGTCGGATTCGAGTACGCCGCGCGCGCGTAGCCAATCTCATTGGACAAGCTCACGCCGACCGGCCAGTGCCAGCTTTCCGGGATCCGCACCCGCGGCCGGATGTGATCGCCCACCCACTGCACGCCGGTGCCGTTGCGCTCCTCGGTAAAGACGTAGAAGCCCAGCTCGGCCCACTTCGACAATCCCTGCGTGAACTCAACGGTTTCGTGTTCCTCGCCCTGCGTCGGTTGAAGACCGTAGCTCGGGGTGGTGCTTCCCTCAACGGTGTAATTGCTGTGCAGCTCCACCAGCAGGGTGCCCGGCGCCATGGTCTCCGACGGATACACCTGGATCTCGTAGTTCTCCTGGGCGACCGCTATTCTCGCAACGCCACAGAAGAGCAGCGCCAAGGCTGACAGCGCTCTGAGCCGCCCAATTTCTCCTGACCAGATCAATCCAGACATCCCCTGCAAGCTGATGAGCGACCCACTGCGATCAGCATACTTTCTTCGCGTGACAGAATCTTCATCCATCCCTTGAGCCAGCCTTCACGCGGCGCAACCGATGCGCTCGTCTCGATTTACCGATCGCTGACGCCGACGATGTACTCTGACTCCATGCTCCCTGCCGGCGACGCGGAACTCATCCAGATTGTCGACGCCACCGTTGCCGATGCAGCCCGCCGCTCGGGTTCGTGGCTGCTCTGCGCTCCGGGTTGTAACCAGTGCTGCATCGGGGTCTTTCCGATTTCGCAACTCGATGCGGTGCGCCTGCGCGAAGGACTGGCCCGTCTCAACACTGTAGATGCACAACGCGCGTTAGCCGTGAGAGCCCGCGCTCAGCAATCCGTCGCCCGCCTGGCTGCGGATTTTCCCGGCGATCCGAGGACCGGCATCCTCGATGATTCGCGAGCCGACGACTTCGAGAACTTTGGCAACGACGAACCATGTGCGGCACTCGATCCCGCCACGGGACTCTGCGACCTTTACGCCGCGCGCCCCATGACCTGCCGGACTTTTGGTCCTCCGCTGCGAACAACGGCCTCGGACGCGGATACGGACGCAGGGCTCGGGGTCTGCGAGCTGTGTTTCCACGGCGCGACACCGGAAGAGATCGCCGGCTGCGAGGTCCATCTGGATTCTGAGGAGCTGGAGTCCACGCTCACAGCCGAAGCGGAGCAAGGCACGGGCGTCAGGGGCAATACCATCGTCGCGTGGGCACTGACGCGCTGATCGGCTTGCTGCGTGCGCCTGCCGCCTGGGGCCACCGACCCCACCTCGTGTGCTACCCTCCTTCAATCCTTGCCCGCAGGAGCTCCTTGTGACTCAGCGACTTCGCATCCTTCTTCTCGTTGTCATCATCGCGGCCTCGGGATTGCTCGCGTTCCAGCTCACGAAGAGCCAGAGCCGCGGGCCAGCCGGGACCATTTACGCGCAGCAGTCCCAGCCTCTGCGCGTGATCGGATTCCTTTCCGACTTCGACGTGAAAGACGACGCCATCGGCATCTGCAAGGCCGTGATGGAGGGGATCGCTCCCGGGGTGAAGGTCATCGACATCACGCACCAGGTCACGCCGTACGACATCGCGGAAGGAGCGCGCTTCCTCGCCGGCTCTGCTCCCTACTTTCCGAAAGACGCTGTCTTCGTGGGCGTCGTCGATCCGGGCGTCGGCTCCACGCGTAAAGCCATCATCGCCGAATCGAAGATCGGCCAGTTCTTCGTGGTTCCCGACAACGGCCTGCTCACGCTGGTGCAGGATCGCGATGGCATCGCGGCGGCTCGCGAGATTACGAATCCCGACTGGATGATCGGATCGAAGCTGTCTTCAACTTTTCACGGCCGCGACATCTTCTCGCCCGCAGGCGCGCATCTGGCGCGCGGCGACGACTGGAGCCAGGCCGGTCCGGCTCTCGATGTGGCAAAGCTCGTCCGCCTCGACATCCACACGGCCGCAATCGACGCCAAGGGTCTGCACGGGGAAGTCATCGGGACCGATGGTCCTTTCGGCAACCTGGTCCTCGATATTCCGCAGCCGGTCTTTGCTCAGCTTGGTTATCAACTCGGTGACATAGTTCCCGTTACGCTGAACGGCAAGGCGTACAACATTCCCTTCCACAAGACGTTCAGCGATGTAGGCAATGGGAAGCCGCTTTTCTATATCGATTCGCGGGGCCGTCTTTCTCTCGCCATCAACCAGGGGAACTTCGCCGAGACGTATCGCGTCGCGCCTTCGGCAACGCTTTTCATTCCACGCAAACCGTAGCGGCGTGGTTTTGTGCGAAGATTTTTCGCAACCCCGTGCCCCTGGGCCGGGTTTCATCGGCTGTGCGGCGACTCCAGGATTTCAGCCGCAAGCGGTGTTCAACATTTTCCCCGAAAGGAAGACCCACTCGTATGAAGAAACTACTTCTCGTCGCGACGGCTGCGCTGCTGAGTATCCCCAGCATCCCGTCTGCGCTTGCACAACACGTTTATGTACAGGTCGGCCCTCCGCCGGTGGTTGTGGAACACCGCGGCCCGCGGCCGCACGAAGGATGGGTCTGGGTTGACGGCTACCATCGGTGGGATGGGCGGGCGTACATCTGGGTGCCGGGCCACTGGGTCCAGCCGCCTCGCGAACGCGCCGTCTGGGTTCCGGGCCACTGGCGTCATGAGCCTGGGGGCTGGTACTGGGTCGAAGGTCACTGGCGCGGATAACGGCTGACGTCCGAACTGCGGCCTGGCGGGACGGGGTTGATTTGCCACCTCGCTCGCCGGGCCAGAAAAGCAACGGTGGATGCGCAAATACCTTAGCCAACGCACTCTCGCGGTTCGGATCGGACCCTGGCTGCGGTGGTAAACTTCATTGTGTGCCGGGTCCTGCGCGACGCAATCCCGCCAACCCCGCCAGGTCCGGAAGGAAGCAACGGTAACGGGCCAGTGCGTGTGCAGCAGGTCACCCGGTGCACGAAGAAGACGCAAACCTCATCGCCTCCCGCAACAACTTTCTATCCTCATCGCGGACCTGAGACGCCGGTTCCAGTCCCACCAGCGGTTGACCTGTAGCGAGCAGCAGTCGCTCTTTTCAACCGAATGGTTGGATGTTTTTGCAGGGTCCTTCCGCTGGGCTTTCGTTGGCCCGTCAAAGACCAGTCGCACTTCCGCTGCCCGCTTCTTCGCCCAATTTCTGCGACAATACTGCTTTGCTCTCAGGAGTCATGCTTTGAGTCTTACACTTCGGCCGCGTGTGCCCGTTCGTGCCAAAATCAGCGCCCTTGGAACCTGGACGCCTCCAAAACTGCTCACCAACGCCGATCTGGAGAAAATGGTCGAGACCTCCGACGAGTGGATCACTTCACGGGTCGGCATCCGCGAGCGGCATATTGTCGATCCCGGCATGGCTACGAGCCACATGGCTGTCGAGGCTGCACGCCGCTGCCTGGCCGAGCGCGGCGTTGACGCCAGTGAAATTGAAGTCATCATCGTCGCCACCGTGACACCGGACATGCTCTTTCCGGCGACTGCCTGTCTTGTGCAGGATCGCCTTGGTGCGAAAGGCGCGTGGGGGTTCGACCTCTCGGCCGCGTGCTCGGGTTTCGTTTACGCCCTACAGGTGGGAAGCAAGCTGGTGGAGAGCGGTGCGCACAAAAAGGTTCTCGTCATCGGGGCGGACGCTATGTCGTCGATCATCGATTACACCGATCGATCCACCTGCGTCCTGTTTGGCGACGGAGCGGGCGCGGTCCTGCTTGAGCCCGCCGCAGAGGGCGAACTGGGGATGATCGATTTCCATCACGAGATCGATGGCTCGGGCGGATGCTCGCTCTTCATGCCGGCGGGCGGCAGCCTGCACCCGGCCTCGCACGAAACCATCGACAAGAGAATGCACTACGTACATCAGGACGGCGGCGCCGTTTACAAATTCGCGGTGCGCAAAATGGTTGAGGCCTCCGAGGCGGTGCTCGCTCGCAACGGCATTACCGGCACGGATCTGGACGTCTTCATCGCACACCAGGCGAACAGACGGATCATCGGATCCAGTGCCGAACGCCTCGCCCTTCCGGAAGAGAAGGTCGTCATCAATATCGATCGGTACGGCAACACGACAGCGGCGACCATTCCTCTGGCGATGGGAACGGCCCGGGAAGAAGGCAAGCTCAGGAAGAACCATCTGGTGCTGATCGCGAGCGTCGGCGCCGGCTTCACGCTGGGCGCAGCGCTGTTGCGCTGGGAAATTTAAGAGAGCCAGCCTGGTGCTGACCGGAGTTTCGCGAACCCACGTCCCAGCATCGAGACGTGGGTCAGCCATTTTCGACACCGGCGACGAGAAATCCTAGCTGGTTCGGGCGCCGACGACTACGAGCCCGATTCCGCCCACCAGGGCCACAGTGCTGAGTATTGGCGAGATGGGGATAGTCTTCGTCTGGTTATGAGAAATCTGCACCGGCCCCATATCGACATCTTTTTTCTTGTGGGTAAAACTGATGCCGCCCACGGCAAAGCCAATAATGCCCACGACAACGAGCAGAATTCCGACAATCGTAGCTGGTTTCACTGTTTTCCTCTTTGCTTTTGAAATGAGAATGCTCTGCACGCGCAACACCGGTAATGGGCAGGTTTCCGCGACCGGCGCGTTCCACAAAATGAGATGCGCTACGGCAGTGCAGGACAGGCGATGAGTGCAGAAATGCGGGCCTCCGGTGGGGCAAATCGCCTGGTTGCGAGGCAAACCAATTCCGCCGTTGCTGCATCGTCAGCTGAGGAGATGAGGGAGCGTAACGGCTCTCTTCTGCGTCCGTGTGGATGCAGGGCGACGGTTGCCATTACCATGGATGTGGGGTTCGGAATGCTCTCCTTCAATGCTCGTTGCGGGCGGTTGGTCTCTGCCGCCGGAGTTGCTGGGTTGGTCGTGCTGGCAGGCTGCGGGCAATTCTTTCCTCCGCTCTCCAGTGGAAGTGGCGGATCGGGCACGGGGACGGCGAGCGGCGACTACATCTACGTTGGCAATCTGGGCACCACCCCGGTCAGCATCGGCGCGTTCACCATTGCCAGCGGCGCTCTGAGCACCATCTCCGGCACGCCGTTCTCGGTGAGTCTTGAACCGACAGCGCTGGCGATCACGCCTAACGATACTTATCTCTACATGGGCAGCGCAGCCGGCGGAATTTACGTTTATTCGATCGGCTCCAACGGAGCGCTCACCATCGGGAATGGCGGGACGCCCGTGGCCACCGGGGTCTCGACCTCCGTCCTGCGCGTCGATCCCACGGGGAAATATTTGCTCGGCGCATCGGCTTTTGCCGGCCAGGCTTTTGTCTTCCAGATCGGCAGCGGGGGCGCTTTAACGCAAATCAGCACCTCCGTTGTCACGTTGAACAGCAACGATCCGGCCACGGACCTGGAGATCACGCCGAGCGGCAGCTATGTTTTTGTCTCCTGCGGAACTGGCGGGATTTACGAGATGAGCTTTAACACCAGCACGGGTGCGCTGGCACAGATCAACGGCGTTCTTGCACCGAAAACCGCGGACGCGGCCGATTACGGCATGGCGGTTTCGCCTTCCAGCGGCTTCCTCTTCGCGGCGGAAACCGTCACCGGGGGCGTGCGTGTTTTCTCGATCGGCACCAACGGGGTTCTCTCGGAGACCAGTGGTTCACCCTACACGACCGGAACGGCAGCATTCTCGGTTCTGGTCGACTCGACAGGAAGCTACGTTTACGTCGCGAACCGGACGCAGGGCAATGTCAGCGCCTTTCTGCTATCCAACAGTGGCGCACTGACCACCGTTTCCGGCTCGCCGTTTTCGACGGGCAGCCTTCCTGTGCAGATGGTCGAAGATAAGACGAATGCCTATATTGCCGTTGTGTGCGCGGGAGGCAGCCCCGACCTGAAGGTCTTTAAGCTGGATACGACGACTGCGGGCGCGCTGGACGCCGCAGCAACCGGGACCAGCGGGACCGACCCAACCCAGGCTTCGAGCATCGCAGCCACGCATTAGCGGGGGTCCTGGGCGGGAATCCGGCCTGACGGCTTTTTTCGCCCGGTGTTCGCTCGCCACCCTTTATACTGATCAGAGTTCCTGCCCACAGGAAATCGTCGTCTCCGCGCGCCCCCGGCCTCGATGGCCAGACTCCGTGAGACCGCAGAAAAGGCTTCCGGCATTCCATGATTCGCTTATTCCAGAAGGACACCCGCTTCGTCAAAGCGGTTTTCATAGTCATCATCGGATTCACCTGCATCACGATGGTCATCTTTCTCGTTCCAGGCATTTTCCAGGACCAGACCGCCTCGGCCGATACCTACGCCAGCATCCGGCATGGAGGCTTCGCCGGGCGATTCCTGCCAGCGGAAGAGACTATTCCCATTGTCGATGTGCAGCAGGTTGCGCGCCGCATGATGCGCGGACAACAAATTCCCGACATGCTGATGCCTATGCTGATGCAGCAGGCCGGGCAGGTCGTCATCCAGCAGCACATCATGCTCGATGAGGCGCATCGGCTGGGCATCACGGCCTCCGACGACGACGTCCGCAAGTTTCTCCACTCCGGCATGTGGGGGCAATATCTGTTTCCCGAGGGAAAGTACATCGGCGACTCCCAATACGCCGAGTTTGTCTCGCAGAACTTCAACATGACGACGGATAAATTCGAAAACGAGATCAAGCAACAGATCGTCTCCGACCGTCTCCGTGCGCTGATCACCGGCGGGGTGACCGTTTCCGACGCCGAAGTGCGCGACGCACAAACGAAACAGGACACGAAGATCAAGTTCGACTATGCAGTGATCAGTGCGGACGAGCTGCGCAAGACCATCAATCCGACCGACGCGGAGCTCAAGGCGTTCTACACGCAGAACGCGGCGCGCTACACGAACGCCGATCCTGAAACCCGCAAAATTGAATACATGAATGTCACTGCGGCGGAGCTTCCCGGCGGGCAGCCCAAAGTGAGCGATGCCGAGATCCAGCAGTATTACAACCAGAACGTGCAGCAGTACAAGGTCGACGCACAGGTCAAAGTTCGCCACATCCTCATCTCCGTCGATCCCAACGCCGGAGCCGGTGCGGATGCGGCCGCGAAAACCAAAGCTCAGGGCATTCTCGATCAGCTTCGCAAAGACAACGGAAAAGACTTCGCCGATTTAGCGAAGAAATACTCCGACGATCCCGGCAGCAAGGACCAGGGCGGCGAGCTCGGCTGGATCAAGCATGGCGTAACGGTTCCTGAATTCGACCAGACCTCATTTTCGCAACAACCGGGGCAGATTTCAGGCCTGGTGCGCACGCGCTTCGGCTATCACATCATCCAGACTGAAGAGAAACAGGACGCACACGTAAAACCGCTCGATGAAGTAAAGAGCTCGATCGTCGACACACTAACGAAACAGAAAGTCACCCAGGCGGAGCAGGCGTACGTGAACCAGCTCGCCACCGAGGCGCAGAAGTCCAGCCTCGCACAGGTGGCGGCGGCGCATCACGTTCCCGTGGTGACCAGCGATTACGTCGCGACCGGAGCCACTCTGCCGGGTATGAGCGACAGCTCCAAACTGCTCAGTGCCGCCTTTACGGCAAAGCCCGGCGGTCCCGTTCAGGTGGCCAGCACCGGCGACAACAGCTTCGCCATCTTCCAGGTCGCGGACGTTAAGGCGGCCCACACGCCTACGTTCGAAGAATACAAATCGCACGTCCTCG
The DNA here is from genome assembly GCA_963787915.1 of uncultured Acidobacteriaceae bacterium. Lineage (GTDB taxonomy): Bacteria > Acidobacteriota > Terriglobia > Terriglobales > Acidobacteriaceae > Palsa-343. The sequence goes on from CAWBEP010000003.1 coordinate 80,872, forward strand.
ACGATTTCCGCGATCAGCAGATCACTTCCCTGCTGGCGCGCAAGACGAATGAGCTGGCCGATCGCGCCCATGCCGAGCATGATTTGGCCAAAGCCGCGAAAGAAGTCGGCGCGACCATCAAGACCAGCGATCTGGTCGGACGCGATGCGCAGGTTCCCGACATTGGTTCGCTGGCCAGCGCCGCACCCGCGCTCTTCGACCTGAGCGTCGGCCAGATCAGCAACGCTCTCAACAATGGGACCACCGGTGTGGTCGCGAAGATCGTCGATAAACAGCAGCCCACAGCGGACGAGATGGCGAAGAACTTCGACTCCACGCGTGACACGATCCTGAACCAGCGCCGGGATCAGATGTACGAGGTCTTCGTCTCCAGCCTCGTTTCCGGTTACGAAAAGGCGGATCGCGTTCTCGTCAACCGCAAATTGTCCCAGCAACAGGCACCGCTCAACGGCACATAGGATCTGCATTAAAAATCAACTGGGCCCGTGTCTTTCCGGCTTCATCCGGGGAACACGGGCTTTCTCTTTTGCATCCATTCATTCAGGATTGATTCATGCCTTTTGAACGTTCCTCGGGACTTCTGTTCCACATCGCTTCTCTGCCTTCTCTCGGCGGTATCGGCGATCTGGGACCGGCAGCCTACGCATTTGCCGATTTTCTTGCCGCGTCGAAGCAGCGCCTGTGGCAGGTTCTTCCCCTCGGACCAACCGGATACGGCAATTCTCCTTACGCCGCACTGTCGGCTTTCGCCGGCAATCCTCTGCTGATCTCGGTTGAGTTTCTCGTCGAACGCGGCTGGCTGGGCCATGAACGGATGGCCGGATTGCCAGGTGCGTCGGGCAACATTGACCACGAGGCGGTGACGCAGAAGAAGCTGCCCCTGATTGAAGAGGCCGCGCGCAACTTCCTCCATAACCATACGGCGGAAGACTGGACAGAGTTTGAAGGCTATTGCCGGGAGAACGCAACCTGGCTCGATGACTGGGCCCTCTACACGGTCCTGCGCCGGAAATATGACTATGTGTCATGGCACAACTGGCCCGGCGAGGTGAAGCACCGCGAGCCCGGCGCTCTCGACCGGCTTCGCTCCGAGCTTGGCGAGGAGCTCGCCATCGCCCAGGCTTTGCAGTTCGCGTTCAACGATCAGTGGAGCGACCTGCGCGATTACTGCGCGGCTCGCGACATCCGCTTCATCGGCGATATCGCCATCTTCGTCAACTACGATTCAGCCGATGTCTGGACTCATCCGGAGCTCTTCGAACTCGACCAGGATCTTGCTCCGATTCGCGTCGCGGGCGTGCCGCCCGACTACTTTTCCGTGACCGGACAGCGGTGGGGTAATCCTCTTTACAAGTGGGAGGTTCTCCAGCAGAACGGCTTCGCGTGGTGGGTCGATCGCATCCGCCGCGCGCAGTTCCTTTACGACGTGATCCGCCTCGATCACTTCCGCGGATTCGAGGCGTACTGGGCCATCCCCGCCCAGGATGAGACGGCGGTCAACGGCACATGGGTGAAAGCGCCTGGCGCGGCACTCTTTCAACGGCTGCACGACGAGCTGGGCGAGCTTCCCTTTATCGCCGAAGACCTGGGGCTGATTACGAAGGAAGTCGATGCATTACGCGAGCAGTTTCACCTGCCCGGCATGAAGGTGCTGCAGTTCGGATTCTCGACACGTGGGGCGCATATCCACCTGCCTCATGAATTTGTGACCAATACGGTTGCGTATACGGGGACCCACGACAACGACACGACGCGGGGCTGGTGGGAGCACGGGACCAGTGAAACAGAGCGTGCGGCTGTGGAGGCTTACGTCGAGACCGATGGAAATAGCGTCGTTTGGCCGCTCATCCGCGCCGCCGCTACTTCGGTCGCCGACCTGACTCTCTATCCGGTGCAGGACATCCTGGAGCTGGGGAGCGAGGCCCGGATGAACGTCCCGTCCCGCCCCACGGGCAACTGGAGCTGGCGCTGCCCGGAGAATGCGCTCACGCCCGTCCTGGCGCAGAAGCTCGCAGCGCTCACGGAAGTCAGCGACCGCGACAAGCACGAACGCCCGCCGCGCGATTGAAGCCGCGCCTTTGGCTTGTCTCAATCGTCCTGGTACTCACTGGGTCCTGTGGGGTGCGCCGTTTGGGATCCGGAGCACGTCACTCCCGGACAAACAACGCGACGGGAAATTCCGCAAACACTGCCTTAAGGGAGATGCGACCGTCCAGACCCACAGCCATGCGCTCCCCCGTAAAGACATTCTCGAGCAGCGCTCCGGCCATCTCCGGGACCACCAGCTCGCCGCGTCCCCACGCGCTTCCGAGCGGCAGCCGCGCCTTCCCGTTCATCAGCGAGTAAGAGAAGCGCGGAACCACCGCCAGAATTTTTCCACCACGCGAAAACCCGATTACGTTCTCCGCGTAGTCTTTTGTCGCTTGCGCCGGCACATATTCTCCACGCTGGAAGGTTTCGGCCATCCGATTCCGCAAATCGAGGGCTCGATGCATCGTCCACAACTTCACGCGCCCGTCGCTGAGCCGATTCAGCACGTCGCGGCAGACTGCGAGCTCTCCCAGGCTGGTCGCCTTTTCCTGCATCTCGTCGAGCGAACGCCGCCGCACCTCATAATCCACCGGGCGCCGATTATCCGGATCCACCAGGCTGAGATCCCACATCTCCGTTCCCTGATAAAAGTCCGGAACGCCCGGTGACGCAATCTTCAGCACCACCTGGGCCAGCGAATTCACCGCGCCAAACAACCTCAAGGCCGGCAGAAGCTCTTCGAGCGTTTCGACAAAGCGCGGCTCTCGCCCGCGTCCATCCGGCATCAGGATGTTGCGAATGAAAGCGTGGACGGCGTCTACGTAGGCCGGGTTGGGATTCGTCCAGCTCAGATTGACCTTGGCTTCGCTCAGCGCCTTGGTCATGTACTCCTGGATACGCCGGACAAAATCTTCCCGATCATTTTCCCCCTGCATGGCCCATGGCCATGCACCAACCAGCGTCTGGTAAAGGAAGTACTCCTCGTTCGCACTCGGCGCGACCCGCCCATCCTCAAGCGTTCGTTTGTGGCGCGCATTGAGCCGTACCCAGCGGCGCACGTACGACGGCCACATATAAGTCATCTCCGAGAGCACATTCAGCCGATTCCGCACGTCTTCGCTGCGCTTGGTGTCGTGTGTGGAGGTTGCCAGCATTGCGTCCGGAGCGGTTCGCAGCCGCGCGCGATTGGAGTCGTGAAACTCCTCTGCCGTAATGCCGAAGGCCTCCATCGAGCTGCCCACATCGTTCGACGACAGGAAGCGGCTGTACATGTAGAAGGAAGTGTCTTCGACGCCCTTCGCCATGATGGGGCCGGTCAGCTGCTGAAACTTGAGCGCAAAGTACAGTTCACCCTGGTCGATTTCGTCTCCGCTCCGGCCCTGCAGCAGCAGCGTATTTTCCAGAAAGTCGAAGACGGATTCGTCCGTTTCGCGATTCCTCTGCTTCGCCCGACCAATCGCCTGGCGGATAAACGCGCGATCCCGCTCCGTGTACTGGCCGCGATCGTCGATGTAGGTGCGATACACGGGAAAGCAGGCGATCGTCTCGCGGATCGCCGTCTCCAGCAGGTTCTCGGTAAAGTCCCGCACTTTGCGATTCGCCGAAGCCAGCCGGCTGAGCAGCGTCATGAGCACATAGACTTCGCTCGACAGCGCGTTGCGCATCACGTTCAGCTTCGACTGATAGATGATGGTCTCGGGATCGGTGGTCTGGCCTGTCAGCTTTACGTAAAAATCCGTGAACCGCTTCCGATTGGCGCCCTGGATGAACACCTGATTGCCGAGGTATACAAAGTCGTATCCGGATGTCCCCGGACCGGCCACTCCGGCGGCAATGCCTCACGCGGTTCCAGAATTTTCTCCACCACCACGTACAGCGGCCCCTGGGCGGCGCCCCAGTCGCACCCGCGCATTGCGTCCCGCACCTCAATTTCAATGCCGCTCGGCGCCGTCGGTCCCTGAGCCTGCTCACCGCAGCAGTGCGCCGCGACATAGAGCAGTTGCAGCCGTATCAGGTACTGGCGTGGATTGAACAATCCGTCGCAGTGGTCGATGCGCAGCCCCGTGACTTGGCCGCGCGCGAGCAATGTCCGGATCAGACAGTGGGTTGCCGCAAAGACTTCCGGGTTCTCCATCCGCAGTCCGACGAGATCGTTGATGTCGAAGAAGCGCCGGTAGTTGATTTCTTCGCTGGAGACGCGCCAGTAGGCCAACCTCCACGGCTGCTGCTCCAGCAGTTCGTGCAACCGGTCGAAGCTGCGCGGGTCTCCCTCGATCCCGTTGATCTTATCGAGCGCCCGCTGCACCGCGGGCTGCATTTCCTCTCGCAAAAGAGCCTCGCGGAGGCGAGGGCGCAGCTCGGCAAGCTGCTGTCGGCGCTGGGCCACCAGCGCCGGATCGGTCGTCTCATGCGGAGGAATGTGCGCGGTGTCGCGCAGGATGTCCCGGAAGAATTGCGGGACCTCGAGCTCGTCCAGTTCCGCGTCGCGGAAGATCATCGGAGTCGAGCGCGCGGCCACGGGGATCACGTGATCGAAATACTTCACCCTGAATCGGCCGTCGACCAGCACCACCTGGATGTGCTTCGCCTCCAGCTCATCCCCGTACTGCGATCCGAGGATCGGCAGCAGCAGTTTGTCTTTCATGTCGGGGTTGAGGGGATTCCAGTCGATGTCGAAATAGCTGGCGTATTCCGATGCACGGCCGTTCTCCAGGACGTCCTGCCACCATACCGAGTCGTTCCCAACCCCCATGTGATTGGGCACGATATCCAGGAGCAGACCCATGCCCAGTTCGCGCATCCTGGCGGCGAACTGCGCAAATCCTTCGTCTCCGCCCAGCTCCGGGTTGAGACGGTCATGGCGCGTCACATCGTAGCCGTGCATGCTGCCCGGACGCGCTTCAAAGATCGGCGATGCGTAGCAATCCCCGAGCCCCAGCTTCCTGAGGTAGGGCAAGACCGCCTCAGCATGGGCGAAGGGGAAGCCTGCATGGAGCTGCAGACGATAGGTCGAGAGGGGCGCGCGCGCTTCCATCCGGGGCGTCCGCTCGATGCAGTCTTTCATTTCCTGAATGGTCGAATGAGATTCCATGGTCCGCAGGGGTACGGACACTTGGATGCCGGGAATCCCCGCGCGATGTTCTGTAGTCGCCACGCTGCCTCCGCGCAGGACAACCAATCCCCGCGCCCGGCGAGGATCTGTTGCGCCCTTGATCAAGGCAGCTTTAGACGAAGTGGTCGCCGTCAGCGGCGGCGTGCGTCTCACGCTCTTTATGATTCCGCAGTACGTCGAATCCTGCTCGCAACCCGTTCAACACCGCTCCCACCTGCCGGGCGGGCGCCACCACAGCGCGCTGCACCGTGGCCGTAGCATGAGCAACGCTGTTCAGCGTCGCCGTCAAAATTTCGTCCACTCGCTCGATCTGGCCGGATGTCTTCTTCAGCAGGTCGTCAACCGTACCGGCTACCTGCTTCGATTCGACGCGCAGGGTCTGGCTCACCTCGAGCACATTCTGCGTGGCCACTTTCAGCTTGGGAGAAACCTCTTCCATGAGGCGCCGAGTGATTTCCAGCGTCGGGAGCACATGCTCCTCCGCCTTCTTCGAGATTTCGTTCAGGCGGCCCAGCGCGCCCTTCAGCGCAAACAGCATGCCCAGCAACACCAGGGCCTGCATCATGACTCCGACCGCAGTTACGGCGGTGAAGACGATGTAGACCCATACTGGTACGTCATGGTGCATGGTTGTACTCCCTGGCCGTCAGTCCATCTCGCAGCGCGAAGCCGAGTTCCTGCCAGTTTCTTCGCGCCCTTTGCGATCTTCTGTGGAAGTTTACGCAGATTCGGCTTTATTGGCCGTAGTGCTCTGATAAGCCTGCCGGCCCGCTTCTACAGCGGCCGAGACGCGTCCACCCTGATCGTTGACGAACTGCTTGCCCTGATTGACGAACTCATCCCACTGCGCGCGGCCCCGCTCGACGTATTCCTTGCTGCGGCCCACGTAGTCGCTGGCCTGGGTTTTGCCGCGGTCTACAAGATCGCCCACCTGATCGGCAGCTTCGCGGGAACGCTGTTTCAGATACTCGGTACCTTCGCGGGCGCTGCTCATCAGTTCCTCGCGCGTCTCTCGTCCCGACTTCGGCGCGTACAGCACGCCGATCAAAGCTCCGAGTCCCAGACCCGCAAGAAACCAGCTGAATCCGCTGGACTGTTTTTCTTCCGACATAGCTTTATCTCCTTAGGAATTAACCGGATTCGCCGGACAATGTATCGTACCGGGAAGCACCGGCCCACGCAATGGGACTCGTGCCTGACCTGCCCCACCCAGGAATGTCCGCAGCGGCTCCTGGCCTGAAGTATACCTGTGGAGTCTGATGCCTCGCGAATCTGCAAAGCTGCCAATCGCGAGGTCGCGGCGGTCCGGGGCTCAGTTACTCTGCGGCTGAAGCGCTATGGCCTGGTTCCCGACTCGAGGTCCACCAGCTCGACCTGATCGATGGCGCGGCCCAGGAAGCGGCTGCCCAACGTCCTGAATTTCGTCACGGAATCCGTTGCAAAAAACCGCGTCTCTCCGCTTCTCCCGTTTCCTGCGAGATTCAGGATCCGCGCGACTTGTTCCGCAGTCGCCGCAGCAGAATCGATGACCCGCATGGCGGGTGGTACGGCGGCTTCGATCTTCTGCCGGAGCAGAGGATAATGCGTGCAGCCGAGCACCAGTGTGTCGGCATTTAACGCCACGCCGCGCGCCACCTCCATCAGCTCGGCTATGTAGATGCGCAGCACTTCGGCGGTGACCGGGTGCTCGATCCATCCTTCCTCGATCAGCGGCACGAGCAGCGGGCAGGCTTTTTCGATCGCGCGCATGTTGCGCTCCGCACAGGCAGCCGTATAGGCATGGCTTTCGACCGTCGCCGCGGTCGCCATCACCAGCACATCGCGAGTCTTCGAATCCGCAGCGGCGGCGTTCGCGCCGGTTTCGACCACACCCAGGACGGGAACCGGAACCGCCTCACGAATGGCATCCAGAGCCAGTGCGCTGGCCGTGTTGCAGGCGATCACCAGAAACTCCGCCCCCTGTTCCACCAGGAAGCGCGCACTCGATGTTGCATAACGCGCCACGGTCTCCCGGGATTTGGCCCCATAGGGCAGACGCGCCGTATCGCCGAGGTACAGGTAGTCGGCTTCGGGAATGTGCTCGAGCAGCGCCCGCAACACCGTCAGGCCTCCGACGCCCGAATCGAAAACACCGATCTTCATCGTCCCCATCCTCCCGGAATCGCGGGACTGGGCCGCCGCTCCGCCTCCGACGCAAGATACGTCCTGGTCAGGTCCGCATGGCCGGCCAGGGTTTCGCGCGGCTGGCCATCCACCAGGAAATGCACCTGGGTCACCGAGGGAAGATTGGCGTGCAGCGTAGCCATCATCGAGAGCAGCGTGAGCGTTTCCGGTTCGATGCCCGACGGTTGAGCGTTCGGCAGTGCGCCGTTGAGGTCTACCACCGCCAGTTGTCCTCCACTACCCGCGCCGGCCGGATCGGTTCCCCTGACCTGCGGAGCGGGCAAAAAATAAACATCGTTCACACCCGATGCCACGTTGATGGGGTGGGTCGAACCGGGCATGCGATACGCCTCCATCAGGCTCTCCAGCAGCACGCGGGCCTGCGCATTTTCGTCGGCCGGAAGCGGCAGGCTGCGCTCCATCGTCGTCAGCGAATCGTCAAGATCGTTCGGCACATAAAGGATCACCGTTTTCAGCGGGCTGCCCGCGGACGCCATGGCCGCGGGCGCCTCCGCGGTCTGGGCCTGCAAGCGATCCTGCGCCCGATTGCGCAGGCGGATCAGAAACGCAGCCATCACCACGCAAGCCAGCAGCATGGCGAAGAACAGGTACTTCTGAACGCGCGAGATCATTATTGTTTCCAGTCGCTCCGCCATTGCTCCAGAGCCGCGGTCACCGCATCCACCACCGATTTCTGATAGCTCGGATCGGTAATAGTTCGCGCCTGGGTCACGTGTCCGGCGACCAGCGGCGCCATCTCCAGCGCAACCTCGGGACAGGTCATGCTGTCCATGGGCTCCACAGATGCGCGCCCGAGGCTCACCGGAATCTCCGCATGCGCCAAGGCCGAGTCGATCTCCGACTCAAGTTTCAGGCTCTGCGTCACCCAGGCCGACTGCGCCATATACCAGGGCAGAAAGCGGGCATTGCCGGTCGGTCCGAGCGACGAGGTGAACAGATGACGGCGCTCTCGGTGGCTGTCGCGTGAATCACCAGGCAGGCCGCAGCCTGCGCGTGGTTTGCGGTCTCCGCGCGATTCACGGCAGCAGACTCACATCCGCCTGGCGGGTTATCACGACCTCGATTCCATGCGCGTGCAGCGTCGAGCGCAGCCGGGACGACAATCCCAGGGTGATGTCCTTTTTCGAGAACCCCTCCTGCGAGGCGGGCGCCCGAATCAGCTGCCCCCCGTGCGCGGCATCGACGACGACCAGGAATCGCGGCTGGACCTGCGCCGGCGGGGGAGGCGTCGACAGGGGAGGGATCGGCGGCGCCTGGGGCAATTGCGGGTTCTGCGGCATTTGCAGCGCCGATGCCCCCTGCACGATTCCTCCCGCGAGGGCAACGAACAGCGCGACCGCCTCAATCCAGCGCATAAATCGCCAGACCGCTCAGCAGCTTCGGATAAAAGTCGGTCGACTTCTGCGGCATCACCTCTCCGGCAAACGCGACCTCGCGCAGCTCCTCCATGGTGACCGGGTTCATCAGAAACGCGACGTTCGCTTCGCCGCGAGCCACCTGATCCGTAGCTTCCGCCGCATCGCGCAGATACCGGAGGTGGGTCTGATCGCGGATCGCCTCCTGCGAAATTCCCAGCAGCTTTTCCAGTACCAGGCTGTGCAACTGAACAATGTCCAACTGGCGCTGCCGTGAGGGAACAGCCTTCAATGCGTCCGCAATGGCCTCCGGCTTCGCGGTCAGCAGATGCCATCCCTTCGCGGTGGCGCCTACAAACGCAGTCTTGTCTCCGGCCGCCGAGAGCCGTGTGATCGCCTGACCCGGATCGCGCTCCGCCAGCTCCTCGATTTCGAAGTACGGCTGCGCCGCCTGCAGGAAGCGTGCAGGCTCAAACCCCGCGAGCCCGAAGACTACTCGATGCGTAGGCAGAATCAGGAGACCTTCGGAATCCATATTGATGAAGGTCATCATCGCGGCCGCCTCCGGACAGGCCGGCTGCGGCACTCCTGCACTGTTCCGCTCGCTCGATTCGGCGGACTTACTGGCGCCTCGCTCTTTCGCGTAGTTCAACGCCGTTTCATAGCGATGGTGCCCGTCGGCAATGATCAGTTTTTTGTCTTCGAGGCCGGTGGCCACCAAATTGATCTTCGCCGGGTCGGTGATCTTCCATACGCGGTGGACGACACCGTATTCGTCCGTGACCTCGATATCCGGCAGCGTCTCCCCCGCCGCTCCGTTGTCGAAGAGCACACCTTCCGCGCTCCCGGCTGGATCGGAATACAGCATGAAAATCTCGGCCAAAATGCGCGCGGGTTGCGCGCAGCAGGTTCAGCCGGTCACTCTTGGGTTTCGACAGGGTCTGCTC
>CAWBEP010000004.1:0-14045 GCA_963787915.1 uncultured Acidobacteriaceae bacterium
CGCTTTGTGATCTCGACCATTTCAAGCGGGTTAACGATAAATATGGTCACCAGACGGGCGACATTGTTCTGGAAAAGACGGGGAAGCGGTTGATCTCCGCGGTTCGTGCTTACGATGCAGTGGGCCGCTACGGCGGCGAAGAGTTTCTGATCAGTCTCAGCGATTGTGACGAGAATGGCCTCAGAGCGCGGGCCGAAGATATCCACCGGGCAATTGCAGGGCGCGCTATAGAGACTGGAAGCGGAAGCCTCTCAATCTCCATAGTATCGGCGCCACGACTTTAATGGGATCAGAGTTGGGCGACCAATCTCTCGAACGGGTGCTTGCCCAGGCAGACGCCGCGCTCTACCATGCAAAAGCCGCGGGCCGAGCGCGTACTGTCTTCGCTTCTATCTCCTGCCCCGTCATTACCTAAGCACGTAAACGAAAAAGGTCGATCCGACTGTAGGGTGTCCTACTATGGCGCGTTGCCAACGAGACCGGGCGGTTCGTAACTGGGATATGGCGGGACAATTGCCTCGCTAACGACGCGAGAATGTGAGATTTGGTCTAGTCGAGGTGGTATGAACCATAGTGGTTCCAGAAGTGTCCGTCACGTGTTCATCTGCGATTACTTCCTGGTTGGCTATCAATTTCTGATTGCCTCTTTAGGGCATTGCGGGGATCGCCCGCATTCTTTCCACTTCGAGCGCCAACAGCTTCATCGTCGAATGCGTATGGCTTGGATTGCGTTCGAGCATTTCCATAACCCTGGTTGCCGGGATGAACCCCAACTCTGAATCCTCCACAGCCCACCCCGTCGCACTGTATTCCCCGTTCAGCACTGCCGCTAAGCCGAGAATGCTGCCCGGCTCGAACACTTCCGGTGGATACACTTCGCGGTCCGCCCCTGTGACAGCAATCTTCCCCGAGCGAACCACATACACAGCAGAGGTCTGATCGCCCGATGAGAAAACGAACGATCCTTTCTCAACGGGCGCGGTGATGGCGATGGCGTCAAGCTCTGCAAAAAGGTTTCTGGCCATGAACGTCTCCGGAAGAACATTGAGCGCACTTGGGTCGGGGTTCGGCTGAAGAAGAGGCCCGCCGCTCGCTGACGACGGGCCGAAGAGTTAACGGATGTCGAAGCATGGCAGATGCATGCGGTGGACCGCAACAGTACTTTAGTCAGGGCAGTTAAGGTACTTAAGTAGCCTATCCTTATTGACCCTTTCGCCCGTTCGACGGGTGTCAAAGCTCAGACGCGCATGCGCGTGATGAGGTACGGTCTTCACCTGCCAGTCGACGGCAGCGTGAGCCCCGCTTCGCTGTCGCTGACGGATGCAGCTGGACAATCTGGCACCGCATAATATCCGACGAACGTGCGCTAGATTTTGCCATCTGAATGGCGGCGAATTGGAGCAGATTCAATTCCTGCCTGGTCACATGTCCGCGCTCACCACCGAGCGGTATCTCGGCGCGAGCAGAGTTTGGAGAAGCCCGTCAACGATCGCTCGGTTGTCTCTTCTCGCGGACAGCCGTGGATTTTCGGTAAGGCCTGTTTTCTCCAAATGGGAAAGCCCTGCCCAGGAGGCCCATTGGCCTTAGAGTTGCGACCAAACCCAGCGACCGGAAGTTCGGCGCGCCAGAATCAGCGCTCCCCCAGGACACCGTGATCAAGGATGTTTGTTAAGACAAGTCCGCGCCGGAGACCTTGACGACGGCCTCCCACGCGGCTTCCTGGCTGGCGCGATCGTGGAGGTGTGGCTGGCGCTGCACCTCGATTGGGCCGGAAAACTTCCCCTTGGCCGAGGCGAAGAATTGCCCGGAGACGTCGGTTCCGAACTCTGATGCCTGGATGTAGCGACCGGCCGCAGTCTCCGGCGTCTGATTCATGCCGGGAATAAGGTTCACGATTGGGATAAAAAGATACTTCAACAGCGGGCTGGCGCTTCGCACCACCTTGGTGGCGGTCGCCCCACCGGGCGAGACAGCGTACACGGCCATGCCGGAGGGCAACCGGCGTGCCAGCGCCGCGGACCACCAGGCGATGATGAGCTTCGCGTCAGCATACGCATTGTTGGGCAGGAACTTCACGTTTGGCCCGTTGCGGATCAGGGCTTCCACAGCGGCGGTTCGGTTGCCCTCGTGATATTTGGCCGCGAATTCTGGCAGGTCGGTGTACCTGAACATGGGTACGCCCCCGCGGGCAGGCTCCGCGCCGGCGATAACGATCCGCGCGTTGGGACTCAGCAGGTTGGCATTGAGCAGCCCAACAGTCAGTTGATGATGGCCAATGAGCGGCGCCTGAGATGCTTCGACGCCCGCCGCAGTGAGCACGCGCTGCTTATAGGGAACCAACCCTGCATTGAGCAGCAGGAAATCAATCAGCCGACCATGCTTAACCAACGCGGCGACGGCGGAGTGAACGTTGGCCGGGTCGTTCAGATCCAGCTCCAGCGGCGTGAAAATCACTGTCTTGTTCTCAGCCGCGAGTTGAGCAGCGGCTTGCTGTGCCCCGGCCAGGCTGCGCCCGGTGACGATCACCTCGCCATAGTCTTTGGCGGCGACCAGACGAGCTGCCGCATAACCGAGCCCGGAAGTAGCACCGGTGACGAGTGCGATCGAATGTTTCATGTTGCTCCTTAGCAAAAGGGGAAAGTAGGAACCGGAAGGGCAGGAGGCCAAAGTCAATATGGGATTTACGAACTAGGTAGTTCTATATTGGTAGGATGGACAGTGTCAAGGAGTTTAGAACTAAATGATTCACAAAGCCGCCAGGCCGCGAGGACGGCCGCGCAGCTTCGACGAGACCCAGGCGCTGGAGAAGGCGACTCTTGTGTTCTGGTCGAAAGGGTACGACGGAGCGACGATTGACGATCTCGTCGCCGGGATGGGTGTAGGACGGCCGAGCCTGTATGCCATCTTCGGGGACAAGCGGGCGGTATTCTTGCGGGTCCTCAGGGCGTATGCAGAACGGAAGGGCGCTCTCGCAGCCAAAGCACTCCTTTCGCCACAAGGTCTTCGCGACTCGATCGCCGGCTTTCTAAGGTACAACGTCGAAAGTGCGACCGAGAAAGGGTCCGCCCGGGGATGCCTTCTGATGTGCGTCGCTCCGCTTGTGAACGACGCTGAGGTTCAACGGTTTCTGCAGAATGCGGCCACTGGCGGCGCAGCGCTGCTGGAGCGCCGTTTCCGCGAAGGGATCAGCGCGGGAGAAATCCCAGCTGACTTTCCCGTAGCCGCTCGCGCAACCCAGGTCACGGATTTGGCGCGTGGGCTGACCATGCGTGCGCAGATAGGCACACCGCGCAAGACGCTCCTTAAAGATGCTGAGGAATCGGCCGACCTGGTGCTCCAGCCGCGACGTATCTGACACTTCGGGACGAGAGGAATTCATGTCGACTTACGCCTTATCGCCAAGTCACTCGTTGACGGCCGAGTTGTAACGATAAGTCGTCCAATTTTGGCTGCGGCGGCTTGCCGGGGCTGCCCGGGGCCGCAATTCACCTGAGCTCTCCCGGGCGCCAGTTGAGGATCACGTTCAGCGAAGTCTCCTGAGATTTGTCCGTGATGATCAGGAAGCGCTTCCCGTCCGGCGCAATGTCCCAGCTCATGGGACCGGTGCGGATACCCGTATCCACCATCTCGGTGTTGAACAGCCGTTCCGGCGTCCCGGCCTGAAACACCGGAGCCGTGACGACGGGCACCGCCATCATGGTCCAGTCCAGCGAGATGTAGAACAACTCCCGGCCGTCGCGCCGCCAGCGCGGTTGCACGCCGCCTCCGCGGGAGACCTGCCATCGGCCGCTGCCGGGTGCGGGTGGAAAAGGGATCACATAGATTTCGCTGAGCCCGGATTCGTTGGAGGTATAAGCCACCCAATGACCGTCAGGCGAAAACTGTCCCTGATCCTCGTTGGCCGAGCTGTCGGCCAGCACCACGGGCTTGCGATCACCCTCGAGCGGCAGAGCGAATAAATCGGCCGATCCGGTGACGGGATTCACCTGCGCATAGATCAGGTAGCGGCCGTCGGGTGACCAGCTCTTGGGAAAGTCAAACATGGGTGGCGAACGGGGCAGAAGTTCCTGAGGTGCTCCTCCTGCGGTAGATTTTCGATAAACGCCCTGCGGCGCGTTGTAGGCGACGTAGCGGCCATCGGGCGACCACACAGGATTCATGCCGCGGGATAGGCCCACCGTGAGTCGAGTCGTTGTATTCCGCGCAAGGTCGAAGAGTGTTATGGCCCCTCCCGGATCGCCGACCACCCGTTTGCCATCGGGGGAGATCATGACCACGCCGCCTGCATCTCCCGCATCTCCCACAGAGCCAATATCCCTGCCCTGGGTGTCGCGCCAAACGTATTGCCAATGGCGTTGCTCACCGGAGACATACGCCAACACTCCGTTCCAGGAGGATGAGGCCAGCCAGCCGGCATTTGTGCCGCTGGCAATCGGCTGCGCCACCGGGAATGGCTCGCCCGCCGCTTTGAGCTTCTTCATGTCGAAGGGGAGCGCCATCAGGGTGCCCGTCCGCGTGAAAAGGATCGCTCCTCCGTCCTCTCCCGGTGTTGCCACCACCGCTGCTCTGGTCACGTCAGGCAGGATCCGCGTTGCCTCCGGCCCATCGATCGAATCGAGCCACAATCCGGACTGAGCCGTGTTCCCGTTTGGCTGCCGTGCAGCAACGTAGTGATGCCCATCCGGCAGGAACGTCGGAAACAGCTCCGTCGCGGCATGGCCGGGAAGCTTCGCCGGCGCCCCGCCGGCTTCGGAGACGCGAAGCACCTGATCCAGAGCGCCAATCAGGATGTCCCCGCCGCGATTCCAGCTTCCGCCCACAGCCCCAAGGGCATCGCAGAGCGTTTGAACCGGGCCGCCGGAACGATCGATCTTTTTGAGCCTGGCATCGGCGAAGAAGGCGATGAACCGGCTATCCGGAGACCAGAATGGGTTGGTTGCATTCTCAGTGCCGGCCAGCGGAACAATTTCCAGCGAATCGAGCCGACGAGTCCAGATCTGCTGCTTCCCGTCTTTGACCAGAACGAGGGCGAGAATGCGCCCGTCCGGCGAAACCGCCAGCGAGCGCACCTGCGACCCCTCAGGAAGCAGAATGCTCACCCGCGAGACGGGCTGCGGGGGCGAACGCCTCCAATACAGCGCCAGGCTGAGCCCCGTTGCCAGCAGCCCAGCCAGCACCAGAGCGAAAACCAGAAGCGACTTGCGCGGCGGTGCGTTGGGTGCGACAGGAGACTTCGCGATCGATTCCAGCTCCCACTTCAGGTCCCGAGCCGACTGCCAGCGTTCATCCGGATCGGTCTCGAGGCATCTCCTTATTACTCCCTCCAGCTGAGGCGGCAGATCCGTTGGAAATCTCGAGGACCGGCCGGTCGCCATTTCCGCCAGCATTAATCCCAGCGCGTAAATGTCCGCTCGCTCGTCGGCTTCCATTCCTTCGGCTCGCTCCGGCGCCATATAGGCGGGCGTTCCGATAACATGACCTGGCTCGGTGAGCACAGGGTCGCCCGGCGATCGCGCCAGCCCAAAATCCAGCACCTTCACCCCGCTCTTTGCCAGCATGATGTTCGCCGGCTTGAGATCCCGGTGCACGATGCCCCGCGCGTGCGCCACGGCCAGCGCTTCGGCGATCTGCGCTCCGAAGCGAAGGGTCTCGGTAAGGCTCAATTTGCCGCGCTTCAGCCGCGCCGCCATGGTTTCGCCATCCACCAGTTCCATCACCAGAAAGTTGGGACCCACGTCGTGCAGCGTGCAGACGTTGGGGTGGGTGATGGCCGCAATCGAGCGCGACTCCTGCCGGAAGCGATCGAGGAAGGCGCGCTTCGAGATCTTGATCGCAACCTGCCGTTCCAGACGCGTATCCGTCGCCCGATACACCGCACCCATGCCACCCCGCCCCAGCAGCTTTTCGATCCGATAAGGTCCGAGCTGCGTTCCAGGCGTTATCTCTCCATCGGGGGCGTCCGCGACGAACTCCGCAGCGTTTCGATCCAGTAGCTTATCGCCGCTCTCCGAGTCCTGTGCCAGCAGCCTTTCCACCTCGTTGCGGAGGTCGGGATCGGCGTCCGTCAGAACCCCGCGGCCGTTCTCGCGGGCTGAGTGATACAGCTTCTCAATCTGCTGCCAGCGCTCTGTTGTCAAACGTTAACCCCAAAGAATTGATGAATGGTATTATTGCGCCGAACAGCATCCGGAGGACACTGTCTTCCGCGCCCGAGGCACAGCAGACCTCGAGGGTGAGTCAGGAGGCGCGTGCTGTGGCCGATCCAGGCCAGACTGGCTCGAAAGAAGATCCAACCTCGGAGACCACCCTGCTGCTGCGCGCCTGGGCCGGTGGAGATCGACAGGCTCTGGATCGCCTGACGCCCCGTGTCTACAGAACGTTGCGCCGCATCGCCGGCCACCACATGAAGAGTGAGCGCCAGGGAGATTCGTTGCAGGCTACGGCGCTGGTTCATGAAGCTTATCTGAAGCTGATTGACATCAGGAACGTTGACTGGCAGCACCGGGCGCATTTCTTCGCAGTCTCCGCCCAGGTGATGCGGCATATCCTGCTCGATCGGGCGCGCAGGAGGATGGCCGCCAAGCGGGGCGGCTGTGCCGAGCGCGTGGACCTCGACGTGCTGCCGGACCTGAGTGATGACCGGGCCGAAGAACTCGTCGCTCTTGAGGACTCTCTCAATGCCCTGGCTGCCATCGATCCGCGCAAAGCGCGCGTCGTCGAGCTGCGTTTTTTTGGCGGCCTCAGCGTGGATGAATCCGCTGTGGTCCTCGACGTTTCGCCGGAAACTGTGATGCGGGACTGGAAATTCGCCCGCTCCTGGCTGCAGGCCGAAATCAGCCGCGGATAGGCCCAGCTAATTCTCGACCCTTACCATTCAGGCTCTGGCGTGGTGGAGCGTTATCTCCCGCGACCGCCCAGGCGACCCGCCGGATGATCTGGACGCAGCAAGCCGATTTTCACTCCCCCTTCGGCGCTTTGTCCCGTCAGACCCTCGCAACCGCACCGTTGGCCGCCGTCGATCGAGACCGGCCAGCCGATCGCATCATTTTTTTGCTCCCATGACAGTTTTTTCCCTCCGTTTTGCGCCTAGAGGTCAGGTGCAGAGAAATGGTTCCTTCCCCACCGGCTCTCCCGCGCCGCTTCCGATTCCACAGCACAAGAGGAGATTGCCATGACACAGCGTTTGTTTATCCTTGCCATTCTCGGCCTCGCCGCCTCGCAGACCATCCTTTCCGCACAGGAGAGGAGCAGTCTCGAAGGCGTCTGGGCCGTGACCGTCAACGTCGTTAACTGCCAAACCGCGGCTCCCATCCGCACCGTCGCATCTCTTCAGCAGTTTCGTCCCGACGGCTCGATGATCGAGACCGCCAATACAGCCTCGCGCGGCATCAGCGAGGGGGTTTGGGGCGCTGCCGGCGATCACACCGTCGCTGCCTCGTACTGGTTCTACCGCTATAACCCCGACGGAACCTTCGCGTCGCGAGCCAGCGTTATCGACAAGATTGTTCTCGGAACGGATGGTCACTTTACTTCATCTGGCGTCGTCACCGATTACGACGCAAACGGCAACCAGCTGACTGTGGGCTGCTTTACCCACACGGCCAGCCGCCTGTCTGCGGGCTTCGGACCGCAGGGCGGGGAATGGAAACACTGACAATGCGCATGGCGCGGGGCCAGGTACCATCCTTTCTGGTACTGGCCCCACCGGTAACTATGTCCCCCGCAGATGTTCGCAGCCTTGCGCGAGGATGCCGATGTGCAAAGTCTTTCGACTACTTCTTTACTTTCCCCCGGTTCAGAGCGATGAATTTCGAGAAGTCGGCTTTGCTTACCATTGGCTGCCGACTCACACCCGTCAAAAGTTGAATTTCACTGCTCCTTGCAGGATTCGCGGGGGGGCGGCACTCACGACCTTGCCGAAGGTCGAGCTGCCGATGTCGCCATCGACGGCGGTAGGCCCGTTGAACTGCGTATGGTTGAAGACGTTGAAGGCCTCGACCCGTAAGAGCAGGGATTTCGATTCGGTGAGGGGCAGATTCTTTGCCACCGCCATGTCGTAGTTGTCGGCCCCGGGACCGTAGAAGAATCGCCGCTTCGCGGTGCCTGTGGTGCCGAGGGCGTTCAGAGCGAAGGCGGTCGTATCGAAATAATTGTTGGCGCTGGTGCGTGGATCCCGGTTCAGGCGCAGCGCGGCGCCGTTGTAATCCGGCTCGTCGATGCTGCTGTTATTGACGCCGTTGGGATTGGTCCCGATCAGCGAGTTGTCGCCGTTATCGATCATCGTGACAGGGAAACCGCTGGCGAGGTGCGTGATGCCGGACAGCGACCAGCCCTTTGTCAGGCGGCTGGAGGCAAACCAGCGATCGAAGGGAAGTTGATATTCGTAACTTGCAACAAAGTTGTGCTTCACGTCAAAGGCGGAGATGGCGTAGCTCAGCGCCGGATGGAAGGGATCAACTTCTTCACCGATGTTGGAGGACTGGTCGAGCGATTTGCTGAAGGTATAAGCGACGGAGAATTCGATGCGTCCCGTGGTGTGGCGCGCACTGAGCTCGAGCGCGTTGTAGCTGGCATGGCCGATGTTGGATTGCAGAGCGTTGCTGCCGAAGTTTGGCCCCAGCGGCCCGCGCGTTCCGTTGACCTGGCCTCCAGCGACTGGGAAGTAGACGCTATCCTCGCCGCCGGCCCCGCAGGTGAGCGTTCCGGGCAGGACTTCGCTGGGCTGGCTGAGGCTGAGGCAAAGCGCAGGGTTGCCAGGGTTGGACTCGATGAGCACGCGCTGGCGATGGGTAGACGTGCCCACATAACTGGCTTCGAGCACGGTGTTGGGACCCGCCTGGCGCTCGATGGATAACATCCACTCCTCCGTGTACGGCGTCCGATTGCGGATGTCGTAGCCGGGGATGCCGCTGATCGGCTCGTAAGCGGACCAGTCGATGGCGGCGTCGGGCCTCTTCGCCGATGAATTCAGCGGCGCGAATTTGTAGGGGAAGGGCTGACCGTAGCTGGTTCCGTCGCCAGCGGTGACGAAGGGCGTGGCGAAGAGCGGCGGAGCGGGGCTGGTGTAGGTGGTCCCGTAAGGCGCGTTAGCCGCGAGCACGCTGATGGCGGCCGCATCGATGGCGGTATAAAAATTGCCAAAGCTGGTGCGGATGCTGGTTTCGCCGGGAGCGCCGAGCAGCTTCTCGAGAACGCTCCCGTTCGCGGCATGGGGAGACCAGGCGACGCCGAGGCGCGGGGAGAAGTCGAGCTTGTCCACCGGCGCCAGGGTGCTGGGGATGCCGGGATCGCCCGGGTAGAGAATGCCGGCGGGCGCGCCGGGAAAGACCACCGACTGCGCGCCGGCAACGAAGGTGGAAACCTGATTGTATTTTTCCGACCATGGCGCGATGCGGTCCCAGCGCAGGCCGTAGTTAAGGGTCAGATTCTCGCGCAGGTGCCAGCTGTCCTGCGCAAACAGGCCGGCGTATTTGTTGCGCGCATAAAACGGGTTCAGCTGGCTCTGGTTGAACTGGCTGGGAACTCCGATGAGAAAGTCGGCGAAGTCGACGCCGGTTTCAGTTCCGGAAAAGACGAAACTGCCGTTGAACTGCGCGATGGGCGCGGCGTTGATCTGGTCGGCGTGCAGCTCAACGCCGAATTTCACAGTGTGGGCGCCGAGGACTTTGGCGACGCTGTCCGATCCCTGAACTGTGTTGTTGACCTGAATGAGCTGATTGGCTGCGGCGCCGGTGGACCAGGCGTTGAAATTCAGATTCTCGACGCTCTCTCCATGGGGATCGAGGGCGACAATACTGGGCGTGCCGTCCGGATTCGCGAACCCCTGGGAGGCGAGGCTGACGTTGCGTCCGCCGATCGGCTGGCCGAGGTTGGTGTTGTCGCGCATGAAGCTGAGGTGCAGCTCATTCACCATGGTCGAGCCCACCGTCTTCGTGTCGCCGAGCGCCAGCAGTTCCGCGCGGCCATTGGTGAGCGCGTCGAACCCGGGAACGCTGGCCCCGCTCTGCGCCACCGGATACGGGT
This sequence comes from uncultured Acidobacteriaceae bacterium, assembly GCA_963787915.1. Classification (GTDB taxonomy): domain Bacteria; phylum Acidobacteriota; class Terriglobia; order Terriglobales; family Acidobacteriaceae; genus Palsa-343. Next base: position 10,024 of record CAWBEP010000004.1, read on the forward strand.
TGTCCAGATTGAACGAGTCATCGAAGTAATAGGCCGAGAGGTAGCCCCAGCGCGTATTGGCATCGAGGCGTGCGCCCGCCTTGTCGTCTTCGACCGTCTGGTTGTACGCGGAGGTGGCGAAGGCGCCGGAAGCCGTGTTCGGCGTCGGGATGTACTGGAGCATCCGCTGCGCGGGGACCGACCAGGCTGTCCGGGGAATGATGGCGTTCGGGAAAACGCAGCTCGCGGAGCTGCAGCCAGGCTGGTAATAAGGCTCTCCCGCGGTCACAACATAGCCGAGCCTCTGGCTGAGGAGGCTGGCGAAGTACGGCCCGCCCACGGTTCCCGTAAGCAGGTTTCCGCCTCGACCATTCGTGAAGTCGAGGAGATTCCCGGTGCGATCGGCATTCGAGGGCACCGGAATGTTGCCCGTGTCGATGCCCTGGGTCTGGCGGGTTCCCTGGTAGTCTGCGAAGAAGAAGAGGCGGTCGCGGCGGATGGCGCCGCCGAAGGTGCCGCCGAACTGGTTCTGGCGAAACACGCCGCGGGTGGGAGAGAAGTAGTTGCGGGCGTCCAGATTCGTGTTGCGCAGGAAGTTGAAGGCGTCGCCGTGGAAGGCATTCGTGCCGGATTTGGTGATGACGCTGATCTGGCCGCCGCTGTACTCGCCGTATTCAGCATCGCAGTCGCTGGTCACGATGCGGAATTCCGCGATGGCGTCGAGGTTGGGGATGATCGCGGTGCCGGCGTTGACGTCCTCTTCCGCGTCGCTCCCGTTCACGCTGAAATAGTTCGCGGTCTCCCTTTGGCCGTTGATGGAAAGATTGCCGGGATTGAGCGTGCCGGAGGGATTCAGGATGGTCGCGCCGACGTCCTGCACCGTCGCTGCGGTGATCGCGGAAGACGGTGCGACTCCGGGCTGGAGGGAAAGCAGATCGGTGTAGCTGCGCCCGTTCAGCGGAACAGCGGTCATCTGGCGGCCTCCGATCACCTGGCCCATCTGCGTGCTGGTCGTCTCGATGTGCAGGGCATTGTCTGCGACGGTGACGGTCTGGCGAACGGTTCCGGGCTGGAGGACGATGTCGATGGTGAGGGCGGCGTTGGTGTCGAGGACGATGCCGTTGCGGCGATAGCCTTCGAATCCTTGCGCCTCCACGCGCAGCTCGAAGTGGCCGACGGGCAGGATGGGCAGCGTGTAGAAGCCTCTTTCGTCGGTTTGGGTACGCCAGGAAAGGCCGCTGTTGACTTCCTTGATGGTCAGGCTGGCGTGAGGCAGGACGCTGCCGGAGGAGTCGGTGACGGTGCCGGAGATGCTTCCGGCGATGCTGGCCCAGGCGCCAGCTGCAGACAGCAACAAGGTAAGGCAGGTGAGACGGAAGGCAAACCGGAACCTGATGCGCGGCTTTTTCACAGCGGAAATCCTTTTATTCCTATGATTTGGCCGGCCATTCTGTGGCGCGCCGAATCCAGGACCAGTTTGGTCTGGATTAAATATACGACAAATCAAGTCGGGGTTGTCTCGCAGTGATCTGGATCACACTCAGTGGGTAGAGTGCTGGCGGTTTTCGACCAGGGCGAATGCGGGGCAGACAGTCGACGATTGGGAAGTTTCCCTACAGCGAAGGCGAACTATCCGCCTCGATTCGAAGGGGATCCCGCCCCGAGACAGTCAGAAGCACTCGACCCGCCCCCTATAAAAGCGTCAAAGGCCGGGTTTTTCCGCCAGTTGTGAAGCCGATGCCTTGCAAAACCTTGAACTCGAAGTCGTAACCGAATCCCATGGTTTGTTCGCTCCTGGACAGCCGGTCTCAACTCCGGACAAGGTCTTGCCTCGTGAACAAATCTAAACCATTTGTTTTGATGATCAAGGGCTGGCATTTCAACTGCTGATCTCGAGGATCGAAGGCCAGGAACGTCCACGATCACCTGCAAAGGAGGACTCATGCTCGCCGATCTGCGGCACGCATTGCGCCAGTTGCGCCAATCTCCAGGCTTTACTCTGACCGCCGTTCTGACGCTGGCGCTGGGGATAGGTGCAACCACGGCAATCTTTACGCTGGTCCAGCAGGTCATGCTGCAATCGCTGCCGGTCGCGAAGCCGGAGCAGCTGTGGCGCATCGGCGATCAGGCCCGCTGCTGCAACTGGGGCGGATACAGCCAGAGCAGCGACGGCGAGGCCAACGACTGGGTTCTCTTCCCGTGGGAGGCCTATCAGTTGTTCCGGGCCAACACGCCGGGCTTCGAGCAGCTGGCAGCTCTGCAGGCGGGCAACGTCGCGCTGGGAGTGCGCCGTGCCGGTTCGGCGGCGCAAACGGAGACGGCCAATGGGCAATTTGTCTCCGGCAACTTCTTTCAGACCCTGGGCGTATCCGCGTGGCGCGGGAGGCTGTTCGCAGATGGAGATGATCGGGAGGGCGCGCCCCCGGTTGCGGTGATGAGCTTCCACGCGTGGGAGCTGAAGTATGGCTCCGATCCATCGGTGGTGGGGTCGACATATCAGATCAACGGCCATCCCTTCACCATCATCGGCGTCGCGCCGTCGGGTTTCGTGGGCGCGAAGATGACGGACTGGGGCATGCCCGATGTCTGGATGCCGCTGACCGCCGAACCGCTCGTCGACGGGGCAACGGCGCGGCTCAAAGACACGCGGGTCAATTGGCTGGACCTGATTGGACGCGTGCGCCCGGGAACGAATCCAAAGGCGCTGGAGGCGCAGTTGCAGAGCGAACTGCACGGCTGGCTGGCCGGCCACGTTGCCGATATGAGCCCGCAGGAAAAAGCGGTGTGGCAAAAGCAGTCGCTCCGTCTTTCGCCGGGCGGCGCGGGTTTTTCCAACTTGCGCAAGGATTACGGCGAGGGTCTGCTGCTGCTGCTGGCCACGGCCTGCTGCGTGCTGCTGGTGGCTTGCGCCAATCTCGCCAACCTGCTGCTGGCGCGCGGACTGAAGAACCGGCAGCAGACCGCGGTACGGGTGGCGCTGGGCGCATCGCGCGCGCGGCTGGTGCGGAATGCGCTGCTGGAGAGCGTTCTGCTGTCGCTCATCGGCGGCGGCGCCGGTGTGGCTGTAGCGTATGGCGGCGCGAGGCTGATCCTCTATCTCGCATTCCACTCCATGCAGCACAGCACCTGGATTCCGGTGCAGGCTTCGCCGTCAGCGGCGGTATTGCTGTTTGTGCTGGGTGTTTCTCTTCTGACCGGAGTGATCTTCGGCATCGCGCCGGCGTGGATGACTTCGCAGGCCGAACCGGTGGAGGCGCTGCGGGGCGCCAACCGTGCGGTGGGCAGTGCCCGACACTGGGCACAGAAGGCGCTGGTCATCGTGCAGGCCGCGGTATCGCTGGTGCTGCTGAGCGCGGCGGCGATGCTGGGAAGCAGCCTGAGGAATCTCGAACATCAGAACTTTGGGTTCAGGACAGACGGACGGTACCTGGTCTCCATCAATCCCATGCTGTCGAACTATAAGCAGGAGCAACTGGCCCCACTGTTCCGCCAGATCCAGGAGCGGCTGAGCGCGGTTCCCGGAGTGCGCAGCGTGAGTGCGGCGACCTACGCGCCGCTGAGCGGCGACCAGTGGGGGCACGACATCAGCGTGGAGGGCAAACCGGAGCCGGGACCGAAGGACGATTACTTCTCCGACTACACGCGGGTGACGCCAGGGTTCTTCGCTACGATCGGGGCCGGGATGCTCATGGGCCGGCCCATTGGCGAAGAGGACAGCGCCACCACGCGGCCCGTGGCGGTGATCAACGAGGCTTTTGCGAAGAAGTTTTTCGGAAAGCAGAACCCAATCGGGCAGCACTTTGGTCCGGCTCCGCACAAGAATGCCGGAACCTATGAGATTGTCGGCGTAGTCCACGACATTCACTGGGTGAGATGGGACTTCAAAGAACCGGACCGGGCCATGTTCTACGTTCCCGAGGCGCAAACTTTCCACTTCGATGAGCCGGACACCGAGAGCTACGAGATTTGGTCCCACAACCTCTACCACATCGTGATCTGGGCGCCGGGGAATCCGCCGAACATGCTCGCCCAGGTGAAGCGGG
>CAWBEP010000005.1:0-33151 GCA_963787915.1 uncultured Acidobacteriaceae bacterium
GGACAAGTTCGTAAAGCCGCTGCTGACCTCAGCTGCGGTCGGCACACTGACCGTCTGCACACTGCCCAGAACGCGACGCAAACCCTCGTAGTCTGCGAAGAAAAAGACCTTGTTCCTGACGATGGGACCGCCGATGGCGGCTCCGAACTGGTTTTGCTGGAGAGCGCCCTTGGGAACTCCGTTTTCGTTTTCAAACCAGTCGGCCGAATCGAGAACGCGATTGCGGAAGAACTCCCAGATCGCACCGTGCACATTGTTCGTGCCGGATTTGATCGTCGCGTTGAGTACCGCGCCGCCCGCCCGGCCCAGTTCGGCGCTGAAGTCGGCCGTCTGTACCTTGAATTCCTGTACCGCATCGACCGGAGGCAGAACGATGAAATTCGTCCCGTTCAGGAAGTCGACTGTATCGGAGTTGTTGTCGATGCCATCGAGCAGATAGTTGTTCTGCGCCGGACGCAGTCCATTGGCGGAAAATGCTCCCGACGCTGCGTTCCCGCGGGTGTCGGCCTGCGGCGTCTGCGTACCCGCGCCCAGCTGCGCAAGGAAGGTAAAGTTGCGGCCGTTGAGCGGAAGATCGTTCACTTCTTTCGTGCCGATCGTCTGACCAACAGAGGCTTCATCCGTCTGCAGCACCGGCGGCGCCGTGGTCACCTCAATGGTTTCCGACGCAGCACCGGGTTTTAGCTGGATATCGACCTCAAGCGTCTGGTTGACAGTCAGCGTCACGTTCGTCTGCGTCGTCGTCGAAAATCCTTTGGCCGCAGCCGTCACATGGTAGTTGCCGATCCTGATCGGCGAGAAGGTATAGACGCCGCTGCCGCTCGTCCTGGCCTGCAGTGTCAGGCCAATGTCAGTGTTCAGAAGGGTGACCTGGGCACCGGGCACAACTGCGCCCGTCTGGTCCTGCACGACTCCGGTGATGGTTCCTTCATCGACCTGGCTGAATGAACGCTGCGCTGTGAACAGCAGCAGGCACAAGCATGCGAAAACCACATAGCCAGACTTCACGATCCAACGAATAGAATTGCGTGTAAGGCCCATCCGAATATCCTCCCTGCACTGCGACGGTCTCTTGAATCTTTTTTGAACTTCATTTGGCCCCTCTGCTTTCCCCGCTCGATCGATCAGCGGACCGGTAAAACAGGAGGGTGAGATCGACTGCACACCACGATCCGACTCAGAAAAAAGCCAGCATGGAAACGGTTACACTGAAAGCGACAAAACACTATTACAAGACCAGAATGGTTGTCAACCGAAAGTTTGAGGCCGCTCACCACCCGCCGGTGGAAAGCTGGCGAACCGATGCATTGACGGCGATTTCAGCAAGTCCAGATCGGTTTGCGAAGATCGATATGGGCGATTTTCGACTGCTTTCGTCCGCTACCGGAAACAGATCTGAGTGCTATTCTGCGGGAACTGCACCGGTGTCTAACCGTTCCTCAGGCATGAATGTCGGGTCGTAATAACGAAAAGCGTCTGATTTCCCGGCGAGGACTCCTCAAAGGCATGGGACTGGCGCCCTTGCTGCTTCGCCCCGCCCCTTTCCAGGGAGCTTCCCGGCTCTTCGGAGCGCCGGCCCCTGGCATTCTGGATTCCCACCTGCCTTTCGCCGACATTCGATTGACTCCCCACTACCCCGTGCCATCACCTCTGGCGGACATCCTGCGTCTGGTTCCCCCAGGTCTTGATGAATATCCGACGGAGAAATACGCCGTGGAAGTTGAGGCCCAGCTCAGGGACTGGGGCCACGCTTTGAAGGCGTCGTCTCGCGACCTGGCTTCGCTCGCGAAGTCGATGCACCCGAACATCCAGGCATCCTCGCTCGTTCCTGCGAAGACGGTCACCGTGCGCTCCAGTTACGGAATCGAAGTCGTCAAGCGCAGCTTTGACGCTGCTGTTTCCCAGGACGTGAGCGATTTCTCGGGGAGATCGCGGCTTGGCTGGGTACGATCTCCAGCGTAGAAACGGCGGAGTTCGAAATTTACGGAATACAGGAAGAAGCCAGCGCTCCGCTAACCGTGGTTCTGGATATTCGCTATGACCTGGTCGCTGGCTACAGCGACGGACGCCGTGAAGAACGCGTGGGTTCGTGGCATACGGAGTGGTCACGCCAGGATTCGGGAATGTGGCTTGCGCAGCGCTGGGAGGCCGGTGAAGAGACGGTCACCATCGCCAAAGAGCCTCTCTTCGTCGACGTCACGGCGCAGGCGATTGGCGACCAGGCCTCGTGGAGGAATCAGCTGCTCCGCGGTGTAGATTACTGGCGCACCGTTCTCGACGGTGCCCTGGCAATCGATCTGTACAACAACACCGGAGTGGCGGCCGGTGACTTCGACAATGATGGTTTCGACGACTTCTATGTTTGCCAGCCAGCCGGGTTGCCGAATCGGCTCTTCCGCAATAAAGGCGACGGAAGTTTCGAAGACGTTACAGAAAAGTCGGGAGTCGGCGTTCTCGATAACACTGCCTGTGCGCTTTTTGCCGACTTCGAGAACAAGGGTCTTCAGGATCTACTCGTGGTCTGCGGCACCGGTCCGCTGCTTTTTATAAACCAGGGCGACGGAACTTTCGTGCTCAAGCGCGATGCCTTTAGCTTCACTCGCCCACCGCAGGGGTCGTTCACCCACGCCGCCCTGGCCGACTACGATCGCGATGGGCGTCTCGACATCTACTTATGCACTTACATGTATTACCTGGGTCTTGACCAGTATCACTATCCCGTCCCCTATTACGACGCCCGCAACGGTCCTCCGAACTGCCTGTTTCACAACGAGGGCAATGGACGTTTCGTTGAGGTGACCGAGGCCGCCGGCCTGAATGTGGACAACGACCGCTATAGCTTCGCCTGTGCATGGGGCGACTCGAATAACACGGGCCTGCAGGACCTTTTTGTGGTGAACGATTTTGGCAGCTCCCAGTTGTACCGCAACAATGGCAATGGCACTTTCGCCGTTGCTTCAAAGGAAGCGCATGTCGAAGAGGTGGGCGCCGGCATGAGTTGCAGCTGGTGTGATTATGACAACGACGGGCGACAGGATGTGTACGTCCCCAGTATGTGGGAGGCGGCCGGCCAGAGGGTCTCGGGACAGAAGCAGTTCCATGCGGACGCCCCGGAGAAGATTCGCGTCCTTTACCAGAGACACGCGCGCGGCAACGCGCTCTACCGCAACATTGGAGACGGCACGTTCAAAAACGTCGGCCACGAGGCCGGCGTCGAGATGGGTCGATGGTCGTGGTGTTCCGATTTCTGGGATTTCGACCACGATGGCTTCCCGGACCTTTATGTTGCCAACGGATACATTTCCGGGCAGGAACGCGGCGATCTTGCCAGTTTTTTTTGGCGGCAAGTAGTCGCAAAATCGCCAGAGGACTCATCGGCATCGGTGGCGTATGAACACGGGTGGAATGCCATCAATGAACTCATTCGATCGGATGATACCTGGCATGGCTATGCGCGCAACGTCCTGTTCGCCAACAAAGGAAACGGTACGTTCGCCGAAATCTCCGGGCCTGCCGGGCTCGACTTCCTCGACGACAGTCGTTCCTTCGCCCTTGCCGATATCGATCACGACGGTCGTCCCGAAATCATCCTTAAAAACCGAAACGCTCCGCAGCTGCGCATCCTGCACAACGTCATGACGGATATCGGTCACTCGATTTCCTTTCGCCTGCTCGGGAAACAAAGCAATCGGGATGCAATTGGCGCCGCCATCACCGTAGAATGCGGCACTCTGCGCCAGACGAAATATCTTCAGGCAGGTGCAGGTTTCCTTGCTCAGCATGCCAAAGAGGTGTTCTTCGGATTGGGGAACCCTGGGGCCGAAATCCGAGCTGCTGTTCGATGGCCCAATGGCCTGACGCAGCAATTCAATCATTTGCCCATCGATCAGCGCATCGAACTGCATGAGGGTTCCCCTTCTTTTTTGGCCCAGCCATTTTCCGCGCCTCCTCCCTCGTGGGACCGAACTGGAGCGCTCCCGCGATCCGAATCTCTGCCCTCGGTTTTCGGAACCTGGCTTGTGGAGTCGCTGAAGGCCCCCGATTTTTCTCTGCCGGATCTTTCGGGCAACACTCACGAGCTTCGCGACTTGAAGGGCGGTTCTGTTCTTCTCTATTTCTGGGCAACGACGGCTCCGAGCTGCCGAACGCAGCTGCGACTGATGGAGCAGCATCGATCTGCATTCTCGGCAAACCAGTTGCAAATCCTCGCGATCGATCTTGACAATACTGCCGCTCTTCCGTCCGTTCGCTCGCTCGCAGTGCAGGAAAGACTGAGCTATCCGGTTCTCATCGCATCGGAAGAAGTTGCCGGCATCTACAACATCTTTTATCGGTACTTGTTCGATCGACGCCGGGATCTCGCCATTCCCACGTCGTTTCTTCTCGACAGTGACGGCATGATCGTTAAGGTTTACCAGGGATCTGTCGACCCGGAAACGCTTTTGACGGACGTCAAATCCATGCCCGCGGCCGCAAAGGACCGCATGCAAAAGGCGATTCCTTTCCCTGGAAAGCTATACCAGGGAAGCTTTCAGAGAAACGACTTCACTTATGGCGTGGCGCTCTTTCAGCACGGCTATCTCGACCAGGCCGCAGAGTCGTTCCAGCAGGTTATTGCGGTTAAACCCGATGATGCCGACGCCTATTACAACCTCGGAACCCTCAAGCTCCGCAGAAACGACGTTCAGCAGGCGCGCGAATACCTCGAACAGAGCCTGAAGTTGCGTCCTGACTATCCAGAGGCGTGGAACAACCTCGGGATGATCGCAGCCCAGCAGGGGCAGCCCGATGAAGCGATCCGCGACTTTCAACAATCGCTGACCCTGCGACCGACTTACTCAACAGCGATGTTGAACCTGGGGAATGTCTACCGTCGCCAACGCGCTTTTGACAAAGCCGAACAAAGCCTCACCGAGGCACTTGCCCTTCAACCCGACGATCCCGAAGTGAATTACAGCTTCGGCATGCTTTACGCTCAGCAGGGCGAGATGCAGCGGGCGATGGATTTCCTGCAAAAAGCGATTCACCTGCGCCCGGGCTATCCGGAAGCTTTGAATAATCTCGGCGTTCTTTATGCCCGCATGCAGGATTACGCCAACGCTGAGGCGCAATTCAGGACCTGCATCCGGCTTGTCCCGGATTTCGATCAGTCTTATCTGAACCTCGCCAACCTTTACGCAATGCGCAACGACACTGAACAAGCGCGCAGCATTCTTCAGGAATTACTTCGGATTGAGCCGGGCAATCCTGCCGCGCAGCAGGCATTGCAAATGCTACAATCACCGCGCTGATTGCGTGTGAAGTCAGTCAGGGATTTGATGATTCGCAACGTTTTTGAATCTGCCGTCCAATCAGCCGCGCTGGCCGCCCTCATCCTGTTCGCTCTCGTCTCATTCCAGCCTGTTCGTGCGCAAAAGGATTCCCAGAGAAATTCACATGACTTAGAGGCAGCAGAAGCGCTGGCACAACAGGGACATCTGGATGAGGCAAAAGCCGCTGTGCTCGCGAAGCTGCAAAAGGATCCAGCCAACGTCGAAGGCTGGAACTTGCTGGGAATTGTAGAAACCGAGCAGCGAGACTTCACGAATGCGGAAGCTGCCTTTCAGAAGGCTCTGCAGCTTGCTCCCCATTCTCTTAAGACCTTTAACAATCTGGGTAATGAATACCTGGCCGAGAACAAGGTCGACCTGGCGGAGAAGATGTTCCGAACCGGGCTGCGGCTCGACCCACAGAATCGCGACGGCAATTATAATCTCGGGGTTCTCCTCATGGCTCGCGAGAGGCCAGCTGAAGCTATAACGTATTTTCAGCGCGTCCATCCCGCCGATCGCGAGACGCGTCTGGCTATGGTGCAGGGATGTCTGCAGACCCATCGCACCGCCGAGGCCCTGCGGCTGGCAAACGCACTCTCGGCGGAAAGCAAAAGCGATGCAAAGCTGCATTTCACTCTGGGTGTAGTGTTGGCATCCGCGGCGCAAAATAAGCCTGCGATCCTCGAACTGGAGCAGGCTGATGCTATTGCGCCCAATACGTTCGAAATTCTTTATAGCCTCGGCCAGGCCTATCTGCTGGACGGTCAATATTCCAAAGCAGAGCTTCAGTTGAATCGCGCACTTACTCTCAAGCCTGACACCGCAGGGACCCTTTACCTCCTGGCACAGGCTCACTGGAAGCAGTCACAGCCGCTGGATGCATTGGATTTCCTGGTCCGCGCCCGTAAGTTAGCGCCGGAAAACACCGACGTCATTCTTCTCATGGCCCAGATCAGCATTGCCCAGGGCTACTTTGAAGATGCGATTCCCCTTCTGCAAAAAGGCCTGGAGCTCGCTCCGCAGCGGACCGACCTGCGCGCTGCTCTCGGGGAGACCTATTTTAAGGCCGACCAGATTGCCAAAGCCATCGATGAGTTCCAGAAGGTGGTTGAAACGCAGCCCTCCATGCGCGCTTATGCCTTCCTCGGCCTTGCTCATACCTATCTCGGACGGTTTGACGTCGCGAAGCAGGATTTCCAGAACGGCCTGCACCTGGATCCACACAATAACTTTTGTCTCTTTAACCTCGGTTACATCGCCGAGCGCCAGGGCGATAGTGCCGGGGCAGCAGAGACCTTCGAGAAGGTGCTTCGGGCCAATCCGGATTTCTCCGATGCTCTGCTGGAGCTGGCGAATCTGCGGATTGAAGGCAATCAACCGTCGGAAGCTGAGACCCTGCTCAAGCGCTATGTCCGGGTAGCGCGTAACCCGGCGCCCGGCTACTACAAACTCGCCGTTGTTGAGCGGAAATTGCATAATCCGACGGAAGCCGACCGCGACCTCGCGCAATTTCAGAATTTTTCTAAAAACGCGGCGCCCAGCTCCTACCTTTACGAAGATCTTTTCAGTTACCTCGATCAACGCTCACAGCTCGACCCTTCCGCAAGAAATCAGCAGGATCTCGCCGAACTTATCGATCAGGTAAAGAAGCATCCGGATCAACCTGAGATTCTCTACCTGCTGGCTCAAGCCTATTTACGTTCCGGCAGCCTGGACGAGGCAAGGAGTACCATTCAGCAGCTCAACCAGTTAAAGGCCGACGATTATCGAACTCTGGCGGGGAACGGAGTCTTATTCGCCCGCTATCACTTGTATGACGACGCAATAGCGCAGTTCCAGGCCGCACTTCGGGTCAATCCGGATTCCGACGACGCGAAGTTCGACCTGGCAAACGTGCTTTTCCGCAAGGGCCTTTACTCCCAGGCGCTGGACGCGGCCATGGGCGCCTCCGACCAGGAACAGAAGGATGATGCCTATCTGACACTGCTCGCCGATATTTATGCCCATCTGGGCGAGACGGCGCGCGCCGGTGAGTTGGACCGCAGTGCAATTGAGCGCAATCCCGACGACGATCAGAATTACCTCTCCCTCGCGATGCTCCAGCTTCGCGCAAATGATCTCGCCGCGGCACAGCGAACGCTCTTACGAGGCCAGACGCGGATGCCCGCCTCTGGAAAGATTCTATGGGGTCTTGGTCTCACGTCGGTCATGAGAGGAGATACGGCTCAGGCGGAAAAACAGTTTGAACATGCCGTTGACTTACTGCCTGAATGGGCCGGGAGTTATTCCATGTTGGGGGTCTTCTATTTCCAAACTGGCCAGATCGACAAGTCGAAGGAAGTATTGGACCGCTTCCGCAACAGCAACGCTGGCGGAAGCCTCGACGTGAATCGCATCGAGCAGGTCCTGGCCGCGACCCCGGAGACGACTGCAGCCGCAAGCGGGCCTCTGCCCCTGATCAAAAGGCAACAGTTACTGCAAATGGCGCAGCTTCTGGTGGACAAGACACTCTAGCAGGAAGCGCTCCCGACTCCGTATATCTCTATACCACTTCGCGCTCGGCGGGCATGAACTCCAGGTCCACGACTTGCGCGCCGAGGTAAGGATGATGGGCAGTCAGAGTTACCTTGCCCGGCTGTTCCGTTGCGCGGATCCAGACAGCCCCGGTACCGCCAATCAAGGAAAAAGGATTGTCTCCGATCAGTTGCGCCGGGCCAGTAAGCTCAAAGCGAATCGCATCGTTAGCGAAGGGACGAATGGCGTCGTACTCATCGGTGACACGCAGCACGATACGCGTTGTGTCTGCTCCATCCGCGACGAGGTTCGTGTCGTCCGGCAAAAGGGCAAATTTTCGATCGACACCGCTTCCAGACAGCGTTCGCACGATGACCTGCTTGCCCCCAATGTAGCCTTCGATGCGCAAATCACCCCACTGCTCGTAGTGTCCGCTCAGATCAGCAGAGAACGGCGGGTACTTAAGGTGAGGAAAAGTCAGTCGGTCCGGATCCGCTTCTGCCCCAGGCTTTCCGTCCACATAGAACTTGAGGTGTTCGCAATTTGACGAAACCAGAGCCTTCGTGAAGCCGATGTTCTCGTCGCCGCGCGCCCAGTGGAAGGATGGAACCAGGACAATCTCCTCTTCGGGATCGCACTGCGACTTATAAAAGCCCGCAGCCGGCTTGGGCTCGCGGAAAATGTCGGTAACTCCGTGATAGCAGATGCGGTCTCCTGACCCAAAATTGGCGTGCGTGTTGTAATCGAAGGCGCACCATCCAATGCCGCCCGCATATTGCGGGCTCGACGCGAGTTGGTCGTGAACTCGCGCATGACGCAGGGTGTGCTCGCGCAGGCGTTCGATATTATCGATGGACTTTGTCGGATACGTGTGTCCGACAAACTCTGTATTGAGATATAGAGGATGATTCGGCGGCTTCAGTGGAAAGCCGAAATCGTTCATGGTAAAAACGTCTTCGAGAAATTCTGACTCCTGAAAGTATCGAATACCGCCCGTTTGGCGGGTGGGATCGAGTTGGTGCGCGAGAGCATTCGTGCGCGTGTAGAAGTCGTGATTATCGCGAGACTCGTTGATTCTTACGCCCCAGAGAATAATCGAGGGCCGGTTCCAGTCGCGGCGAATCATGCGCCCCACGTTATCGACGGAGATATCCTGCCACGCCCGATCGCCGATGTGCTGCCAACCCGGGATCTCTTCGAGAACAAGCAGGCCGATCTCATCGCAGGCATCCAGAAAGTGACGCGACTGCGGATAATGCGAAGTGCGGACGATGTTGCATCTGAGTTCTTTGCGAAGGATGATGGCATCGCGCCGCTGCACGCGTCCAGGCATGGCCTGTCCTGCCCACGGAAACATCTGATGACGGTCAAGGCCGCGCAGTTTAATAACGGTCCCGTTCAACGAGAAGCCCTGCGGCGTGAAACGCGCCTCACGGAAGCCGATACGGCGCGTATCTTGATCGAGCACCTCGGCTCCGCGCATCAGCCGCACTTCGACGCGGTACAGCTTCGGAGTTTTCAGGTCCCATAATTCGATAGCGCCCAGGTTCTCCAGATGCACGGTTGTCGGCAGGCTGCTCTCGTCTTCTCTCGCAGGGACCTCCTGCGTCGTCTTTGCAAGAATGCGATCGCCATCGTGGAGTGACACCTCCAGCGCGAGCCCGTGCTCCAGGGATCTGTTCGCGCTCAGCAGGAAGCATTGAACATCCAGTTTCGGTTGGCCGGTGAGTACATCCTTTGTCTGAGCAAAGATGTTTTCGATGAATGTCGGCGAGACAATGCGCAGCGAAACCTCCCGGTAAATGCCTCCGAACGTCAGGTAGTCGACTTCGTCGCCGAAGGGCGGAATGTCCGGACGCTCCGTCGAATCGACCTCAACCGCCAGAACATTGTCGCGCTCGAAATCAACGTACGGCGTGAGTTCAAAGGAGAATGGCGTAAACCCTCCTTTGTATTCGCCGAGGCGCACGCCATTGAGCCACACCGTCGAGGCAGTCATTACGCCTTCGAAGTCGACAAAGACTCTGCGTCCTCGCGCGATTTCGGGCAGACGGATGCGGCGCCGATATATCGAAACAAATTCGTAGGATTTCTCATCGAAGCTGTGCCACGGTTCGCGAATGTTGGTATGCGGCACAGTGACTCGAGCAAAACCGCTGTCGTCAAAGTTTCGCTCGTGGGCTGCTGCCGAATTCTTTGGGCTATACCGCCAGTTCCGGTTGATGGGCAGCACCATTCGTCCCGTCCGGACGTGACCGGACGCGATAACCTCGGCAGGCAGAGCAGACGCTACCGTTCCACCTGCTACAAAGGTTCCAGTTGTCTTCAGAAAATCACGACGATCCATGAGGCTCCTCGGCCGTTGAAATCAAGACGGCTACAGCGAATTACGGCCGGACCGTCACCATCACTACGCCATGGCTGGGCACCTGCGCTGAGTAGCTGCCTTTTTGCTGGTGGATTTCTTTGCCGCTCCATAGATCACGTACCGTTGCGGAAACGCTGCTGGGATAGCCGATGCTGGTCCACGAGGCTTCGATGGTTGTCGGGATAGCACCACGGTTCAGCAGTACAACCGCGCGGCCGCCGTCCGCCAGCTGTTTCGACCACACTTCGGCGTTGCCTTCCTTCTTCACGCGCTGGCCTTGCTGCCCGAGCGGATCCTGATCGATGGCGATGACATCTTTGTTGAGCAGGATTTCCCTCGTCTCCTTTGACATATTGGCGATGTCGGTGCCAGCGAGCAGCGGTGCAGAAAACAAGGCCCACATGCTGAAGTGTGCGCGATCTTCCTCCGTGGTCATGCCACCATTGCCAACCTCAAGCATGTCGGGGTCATTCCAGTGTCCAGGACCGGAATAGCTGTAGATGGGCGCCATGAGATCAAGGATCTGCACCACGCCATTGCCGCCCCACGCTTTCTTGCAATCCCAGCAGTCCTGAATATCGCCCGTAGACCGCCACAGATTGCCAACTGGCTCGGCCCAGAGCCACGGCTTATTAGAACCCCATTCGCAAAGGCTGAAGACGATCGGCCGGCCCGATGCAGCGAGAGCATCGCGGAACAGAGTATAAGACGACTCGGCATTCTGTCCCGGCAGTGTGCTGCACCAGTCTTCCTTGACGTAGTCAACCCCCCACGCGGCGTACTGCCGCGCATCCTGATATTCATGACCAGCGCTACCCGGACGGCCGGCGCAGGTCCTGGTTCCCGCGTCGGTATAGATCCCGAACTTCAGGCCTTTGCTGTGGATGTAGTCCGCAAGCGCTTTAATACCCGATGGAAACTTGATGCTGTCAGGAACGATATTGCCTTCCGCATCGCGGCTGGTCTGCCAGCAGTCGTCGATGACGACAAACTGATAGCCGGCGTCTTTCATCCCGTTGCTGGCCATGACATCGGCGGTTTCGCGCACTACTTTCTCGTTGAGTCCGTCGCAGGCAAATTTATTCCAGCTGTTCCAGCCCATTGGCGGAGTGCGCGCCAATCCGTTATCCAAAGCACTTCCCAGCATTGGCATGCCAGCCAGCATCAACAACGCCGCCATTGCACGACAGATTCCCCTGCTCATTCCAGCTCCCTCTCCGGGCACACCCGGGCTCCTGTACAACTGGGCAGCGCCGCGACGACCTCGACTGCGCGCGTCGATCGGAATTAACCGCTTGTATGTGATCCGCTCGAAATTGTACCGCGCCGGACGCCCTCGTGCGGTCAGCGCAGGCACAGGTGTCGAAATAAAGGCTCGGGGCCGGGAGTTTGAATCGTCGCTGATGAACTGAACTTCTGATCTCAAATGCCGATATGAATCTGCTGTGCGCAGAACGCCGCATTGACGCTATAACGACAATGCGGATCAGGATCGGCAACGAAAAGCGACGCCCAAAACAGGACGCCGCTTCTCGGATCGCAACCGAGGTTGATCTTCCTCAGAAGTTGATGTGGGCTGCAAATTGAAAATCGCGCGGCGAGTTCGCGATACCACCCACCGTGCCGAAGGAAGTCGACCCCTGCGACCAGCTCACGTTGGGATTACTGAAGGTCACGTGGTTAGTGGTATTCAGGCAATCCGCCTCAAAGACGAACTCCAAATTCTCATGGAGTGGAAATGTGCGGCGCACACCGCTGTCCAGATCAAAGGTACCAGGATTGTTCAGGTTCAGCGGCTTGGTGCGCGGCGCGCTGCCGATGAGATACTGCGCAGTGCTGACTGTTGAAATATTCTGAGGCTGCGCGAATGCGCCCACGTCGATGTATTGAACGTGGCCGAGACTCGCCGCCTCGTAGCCATTCGGGCCCTTGCCGAAGCTGCCGTTCACGCGGGCGTTGTGACTGCTGAAGTCCGGCGATGAAGTATTGAGGTCGGGCATGCATTGCCCCTGGCCCGGGTAGGTCGAGCCGCTGCAACCGGTCCAGACAACAGCCATCGGCGTCCCGGAAGAATAAGTATAAATTCCCGAGATCTGCCAACCGCCAGCCAGCCAGCGCACTACACGCGAATCGTTGCCAATATGACCCTTGCCAAACGGCAACTGATAGACGCCAAATGCGTGCAGGTTTTGAGGCAGGGAATCTGCCGTCCACGAACGGTCGATGCGATCCTGCTTCCACGCGTGCGTCCCATGGGATATTGCCGCGGCGGGAATGTCGAATCCATCACGGAAGGTTCCGTCATCCCCTATATTCTTCGCAAACGTGTAATTTACGTTGAACGTTAGTCCCTGGCTTAAGCGCTGCTCCAGAGTAATCTGCAACGAGTTGTAACTAAAGTTGCTGACGTTGCCCCAGGTGTCGCTCACTCCGCTGTACTGCGGAAAAGCCGTCAGCATTTGTGCGATGGTGGCTGAGCTGTTCAGCATCGCTGCATTTTCAAAGAATGTTAACGCCGGGGCATTCGGAAACTTAGCCTGCAGAATGGCGACGTTGGCAGGAGTAGCTGCAGCGACGAGCAGGGGTTTCGTTCCTGTGCTGTCCGTGACCCCGCCCAAACCGGCGAGGTAGATCGGATTCAGTTCATTGGTCCAGTATCCGCGAGCGTTGCCTCCGGTAGTTCCGGAATTGACGATGAAGTGGCTTTCATTACCGACAAAATTGACGGCCGCCGTCATGTTTCGCGTGATTCCGCGCTCGAACCCCGCATTGTACATTTCGAGCTCCGGCGCGCGCGCGGAGTAATAAGGATCAGCATAAGAAACGCTGCTCGCACTCACGAATTTTCCGGTGGTGGGGCTCACGTAATAGCCGGTATTCAGGGTTTGGGATGCCGCGCTCGGCGTCGGAGCCGCTGGATAGCTGAATCCCGGTCCGAAAAGCGAAGTATTGGCGATGCCTGCGGAGGTGAAGTAAGCACTGTTATTGAGATAGAAAGACGGACCTGCTGCGGGGCCGGTTCCAACCTCGGTAGGTCCGATCGCGGTGATATTGAAGCCTGTCTGGCCCGTGCCCTGATAGGCGCCGCCACGGCCACCCACACCGCCCGCCTGAGTGAATACGATAGCGTAGCCGGCGCGGAAGACAGTCTTATCGTTCAGCGTATACGCCAGTCCTAACCTTGGACCCCAGTTCTTCCAGTAGGTATGGACCGGAGTTGTGCAGCCGCAGCTAACGCCTGCGCCACCATAATTTCCGGCAAACTGCAGCTCACCCGCGTTGCCCGTGGCGCCATTCGTGATCGAAGGATTCAGGAAAGTCCAGCGGTCTTTGACTTCATGATATGGGGGCAGATAATCCCAGCGGAGGCCCATGTCAATAGTCAGCTTTCTCGTCAGACGATAACTGTCTTCGGCATACGGAGAAATTGTCTTGTAACGACCGCCAAGCTCACTGACAGGCTGTAACCCGATGGATTCAGCCGATGTATCGTTGGAGGTCGATCCACCCACAGCTCCCAGCAGAAAGCTGGCATAGGAGTAGCCGGAAGGGGCTGCTGCCGTTCCCAGACTCAGCGAATTCGATCCTGCGCCATAGTTAGCCGTGGAATACGCGTTGAACGGCAGTGTAAGAACCCCCGTATAAGTGGCCGGGTTGGCATTGTTGATCTCCTGCCATTGAAAGGTGAGACCGTAGGTCATGGAGTGCTTCCCCTTGATCCACTGCACGTTATCGGTCACCGCATAGTTATTTGGCGTCGTTAACTGTGTCGAAACTGCATTGCTGTAGCCTGTCCAGTTCGTCTGCACGTTGCCAAAGGCCGGTGTCGTTCCGAAACTTTCCTCCGGGAACTCCACGTCAGCCTGCGCGCCGTTGGGCGGCAGATTGGTGATCCCCAGCGTTCCCGCCTCCCACGCGTTTACGCCCTGGGTTGCATTGTGAATGTTCTGGAAGAAGCGCGTGTAGGAATACTTGACCTGATTGATCAGGTTTGGAGTGATCGTGTAGGTATCGCCCACGACGTAGTCCTTGGGATAAATGTTAGCCAGATCGCCGCCCACGTAAGGAGGGGGGAGATAGGGTGACCCATAATTGTTGAGATAGTTTACCGTTCCGAGAGCCCCTACACTGGACAGGCGATTCTTGGCATTGAGATCGTAATCTACCCGCCAGTCGAACAGGTGATTATCAAACCCGCTGGGGACGCCGCCAAGGTAGTTGTTCACAATCACGCTGCTGTCAGTCGGAGCCGGCAGAAATGATTGCATCTTTTGCGTGATCGGGGAGATCTCGTTCGCTGGAATCACATTGTTCGTGGCGACGCCGTTTTTCATACCCTGGAAAGGAGCGCGGGTGCAAACGCTGCCAACGCACGCGTTGGTGGTTGGGTCGAAGATGATCGGGTTATTATTGGCGCCGGTCCCCGTTTGTCCGGATCCGGGGTTTCCATTCAGTTCGGTGAAGTCTCCCTTCTGCATCAATGCAGTCGGAATGGTAAACAATGAGGGATTGGCGCCTTTTCGCTCGTCGTACTTGTCGTAGGCGAAGAAGAAGAACAGCTTGTCGTGGGTGAACGGTACCTTCCCTCCGACGGACGCAGATCCCTCGTTCTGATGCTCAGCCGGCTTTGGGGCTGGGATCGTCTGCCCGAGCGCGTTATGAGTTGTAGCGGCTTTTGCGGTAAATGACCACGCATCGAAAACCGTATTGCGGAAGAAATCCGAAACCTGCCCGTGGTAATGCAGGCCGCCGGACTTCATGGTGAAGTTTTCGGCCCCGGCTCCCATGTATTCTGCCGGCGGTGTGCTGGTCAAAACCTGAAACTGATCGACGGCATCAAGATCCAGACCCTCAGAAACCAGGCGGTTATCCCCCTGCTGGTTGATCGTCTGGGCAGGCATCCCGTCCAGATACAACTGCCCCAGATAGTTTCCGGTCCCGCCGATGATGGGAAGACGTGTTCCGGTTTGCGCTCCGGGAGTCAAAACACCAAACGCCGTCGGATCGCGCTGGGCGTTATTCATCTGCAAAGGAAGGTTGGCGTAGGTTTGGTTTTCGATGGTCAGGCCCAGCGTTGCATCGGCTGTGTCCAGCACCGGGGGCGCGGCGGTTACCGTAACGGTCTGGTTCGCCTGGCCCACCTTGAGCACTGGGTTAATGGCGCGAATTTGAAGAGCATCGACCACTACGTTGTCCTGGACCAGGGTTTCGAAACCACTGGCCGCGACCTGCAGGGTGTAGGTACCCGGCGGCACCGGTGAAATGCTGTAGAACCCCGCGGAAGAAGAAGTTCGCACCGTAGCGACGTTGGTAGCCACATTCGTGGCCGTTACCGTTGCGTTGGCGACGACGGCGCCGCTCGCATCTGTGACGGTGCCCTCAATCGAGCCATCGCCTGCGGTCTGCGCGCGAAGCGCAGCAGGCAGCAGAAGAGCGATGACTGCAGCGACGACGTACGCAATGAAAGGCAGGCGCTTGCGCCAAGCCGGGTGATTTCCAGTCTGCATAAAGCCTCCAAAAGACAACAGTGCCGGGGCCCGCGAAGGGCATTTACTTTTCGACGGGACACTACCGGAGCGCTGGAACGTTTGTCAATAGAGGATGTTTTTCACTGGAGAAAATCCAGCGCGATGCAGACAAGCCAGCTCAGGGGGTAGGATGGACAACCGTGAGAGCCTTCCCTGCCGATCCCGGCGCGTTCAAAATCAGTAGATCGAACTGGTTTTGTCTGCGCGATCCGCTCGCCAATTGGGGCGTGTCGCTCCTGTCTGGCGTGTCCGGGACTTCCCTGCTGACACGCTTACAGTCGAGTTCGATCTCTCGAATTTATATTTCTAAGGGAAAATAAAATGCCTATTGACATTTCAGAATTTAGACGGGTATGGTTTGCAATGCCGTTAACGCATACCCCAAACGGCCCCGGACGGAACCGAACTATGCCTTGCCCCGCGATCCTGCGCTACTGCCGCAGTCTTATTTCTCCACACCCTGCGCCGGTGGCTTTGGTTCTGTTGGCAATGTTTTGTCTGCTGGGCAGGACGAGCCGCGCGCAGACTCCCGGTCCTTCCGCTGCGGCGACGTCGCCCGCCATTCCAGCTCAGGACCAGGCCGGGATCGATCGCGATATCAGCCGGCATTTCGGCGACGCTCCCGCTAATCCTGGCCCGAAGGCGCAGCTCTCAGCGTCTTTGCGCCCTGCCGATGTGCGTGCAGCCACCCGCAAAGTGGCGGACTGGGAGCTGGCCTGGTCGCAGCCGTACTTCGATCGCATCTGGACATGGAGCGTGCTGTACTCCGGCTTCATGGCTGCATCGCCTGCGGTCGGCGATCCCCGCTATCGCGACGCGATGCAGGCGATGGCTGAGAAGTTTCAGTGGCAACTTCGATCCGAGCATCCCAACGCCGACGACCAGAGCGTAGGGCAGACTTACCTCGAGCTTGACCTTCTGAATCCGGCGCCGGGAAAAATCGGCCCGACTCAGGCGGCGCTCGATGATCTGCTCGCGGGCGGCGCGGCCCGGATCCCGGAGGGCCAGGCACCGATCCCCTGGTGGTGGTGCGACGCGCTCTTTATGGCCCCGCCCGTGTGGTCGCGCATGTATGCCGCGACTCACGATACGAAATATCTCGATTACCTCGACAAGCACTGGTGGGAAACTTCTAACCTGCTGTACGACCCGCAGCGTCACCTCTATTTCCGCGACATCACCTTCCTGCACAAGACCGACGGACGCGGCAATCCAATCTTCTGGTCGCGCGGCAATGGATGGGTACTGGGCGGTATCGCTCGCACGCTGGACTATATGCCGAACGACTATCCCAGCCGCGGAAAGTACGAGGCGCAGCTACGCGAGATGGCGGAGGCCGTCACCAGGCTGCAGGATCCGCAGAGCGGGCTCTGGCACGCGGACATGCTCGACCCAGGGGATTATCCTCAGCCGGAGACCTCCGGTTCAGCCCTCATCACCTTTGCTCTCGCCTGGGGTGTAAATCACGGCGTGCTGGATCGCGCGACCTACATGCCGGTGATCGCGAAGTCATGGCGCGGACTCATCGGCGAAATCTACTCCGATGGACGGCTGGGTAACATCCAGCAGACCGGATCCGCGCCCGCGTATTACCTCCCATCATCGAGCTACACCTACGGCGTCGGCGCATTCCTGCTGGCAGGAAGTGAGGTGGCGCAGTTGTCTGAGCATTCCGGCAAACACAAGGGGAAATCCACTCGATGACCGGTCATAGATCAGGACGGATCCTGGCGGGATTGCTGGCTGCGACCGCGACGCTCTCAGCCAATGCAGCGCAGCCTGCAAAGTGGAAATTAACATGCGGAGCCGCCAGCCACCATGAGCAGCCGCTGCTCGCAACAACCCGCTATAGCTCCGGCCTGCAGGAATTCGGTTTTGACCTGACAGTTTCGCCTCAGGTGCAGGACGGTACCTGCTCGAGCGACAAACCCTTCTTCGTCTCGGTGGCGGAGCCGGACGGCGATTATCGGGTCACACTGACGCTCGGTGGAGTGGCAACTGCGTCCGTGACCACGGTGAAGGCAGAGGCGCGCCGGCTGATGCTCTGGCAGGTTGGCGCCCAGCCCGGGCAGAGCTTGAAGCGGAGTTTTGTCGTCAATGTCCGCACCCCTTCGGTGAACAAGGATGAAAACGTGCGGCTGAAGCCGCGCGAAATCGGCAACCTCGACTGGGATGAAAAGTTGACCCTGGAATTTATCGGCCAACACCCTGCCTTGCGCACGATCGACATTGAACCAGTAAATGTCCCGACTGTCTTTCTCGCCGGCGACTCTACCGTGGTCGATCAGGATAAAGAGCCCTGGGCCGCGTGGGGCCAGATGCTCCCTCTATTTTTCAACGACCGCATTGCCATCGCCAATGAAGCCGAATCCGGCGAGACTATCGCCAGCTTCGTCGGAGAGCACCGCTTCGACAAGATCTTCGCGACCATCCGCGCCGGCGACTCTCTGTTAATGCAGTTCGCGCACAACGATCAAAAGGCCGGCCCCGGTTTCGTGTCCATCCCCGCTTATAAGGATTTGCTGCGGCACTACATTGCGCTGGCCCAGCAGTATGGCGCGCATCCGATCCTGGTCACTTCGATGAACCGGCGCGACTTTACCCCCGACGGCAAAATCGAAGCCACACTCGGCGATTATCCGGACGCCATGCGCGAGGTGGCGCACGAACAGAATGTTCCACTGATCGATTTGAATGCGATGAGTAAGACTCTCTTCGAAGCTATGGGCCCTGACGGCACCCTGAAGGCCTTCGTTCACTATCCAGCGAATACCTTTCCCCAACAAGCTGAAGAACTGAAAGACAATACCCACTTCAATTCTTACGGCGCGCTGGAACTGGCCAAATGCATCGTGGAGTCAATCCGTCAGCAACATCTACCCCTTCAAAAGTTCCTGCGTAAGGACGTGACCCGCTTTGACCCGGCACATCCAGACCCGCCCACGATTTGGAATCTTCCCCTCGACCCGTTTCTGTCCGAACAAAAGCCCTATGAGCGCTGACATCTGACCGACAAATTTCGGCTCCCCATTTCTTTGCCCTCAGGAGGAAAACGTGGCTCCCCATCGCAGGAAAGTTGGCCTATCGGCAACGCTGGTCCTGTGCCTGCTTTCACTCGCGGCCCACGCGCAGAGACCCGAGTCGACAGTGGCGCCGAATGCAACCGGCTCCGATCCGTCGTGGCAACCGGGGCAGGAGCCACCCACGTCGTGGGTCGATCCGGCTACGGGTCATCGCGTAGTGCGCCTCACCCGCGAGGCTGATTCCGCCAGCTTCTATTTCAACGTCAACGCCTACACGCCTGACGGGAAAGAGATGATCTACACCACGCCCGACGGTATCTCGGTCATTGACCTTACGACCTTGAAGACGCGCTCGGTGGTGCAAGGTCACGTACACGCTATCGTTGCCGGGCACAAAACGCCCAGCGTCTTTTACATCAAGCCGGAAGAGCGCGCCCTCTATATCACCAACGTCGATACCGGCGAGACGCGCAAACTCGCCACCATTCCTGAACGCGGCTCGGTCGCCTCCGTCAATGCGGATGAAACC
Source organism: uncultured Acidobacteriaceae bacterium (assembly GCA_963787915.1). Classification (GTDB taxonomy): domain Bacteria; phylum Acidobacteriota; class Terriglobia; order Terriglobales; family Acidobacteriaceae; genus Palsa-343. Next base: position 19,275 of record CAWBEP010000005.1, read on the forward strand.
CTGGCCGCTGGAACTTACATCGAGGGCACGGCCGGCCAGGACTACAACCAGCCTCCGCCTTCCGCCCCTGGCGCCGCCGCCAGCCACGACCAACCCGGCAGTGCGCAACAGCAGCACCCCATGTTGCAGCCGCTGAACAAAGGCTCGATGATGGAGCAGCGCCTCGCCGCGCACCTCCCCCTCGTGCTTTTCGTTATCGACCTGCGAACGGGCAAGATGCGAACGCTGCTCCACAGCACAGACTGGGTCAATCACCTGCTCTTTTCACCAACGGATCCCGATCTGCTCATGTACTGCCACGAAGGCCCCTGGCAAAAAGTGGATCGCATCTGGACGATCCACACCGACGGCACGCACAACACACTCATCCACAAACGCACAATGTTTATGGAAATCGCAGGCCACGAGTTCTGGGCGCCCGACGGAAAAATCCTCTGGTACGACTGGCAGACACCGAAGGGGGAGGACTTTTGGCTTGCGGGCTACGAGTTGGCGACCGGCAAGCGCATCGCTTATCACATGCAGCGCAATGAGTGGTCAATCCACTTCAACGTCACCCGCGATGGATCGCTTTTTTGCGGCGATGGCGGCGACCCCGGCCAGGTGGCCAAAGCGCCGGACGGCGAGTTTATCGAACTGTTTCATCCGCAGATGTTCAAAGGAGAAGGTATCAACTTACCCGGGTTTATCCAGCCGGGCGTCTTTCATGCCGAGCATCTCGTGAATATGGCGCGGCACAATTACCGTTTGGAGCCGAACGTCAGCTTCACCCCGGACATGAAGTGGGTCATCTTTCGCTCGAACATGTTCGGGCCGACCTACGTCTTCGCGGTTGAAGTGGCCAGGGCCGATACTGGCGGAGGCCAGGCTCAGTGAATGCAGTCGCTCGCGGCGAGAAGTGGAAGACCGGGGCCATCGCCCTGACCCTGATCGCAATCGCACTGGGAGCGCGCTCGTCCACGCTCGCGGCTGACCAACCGATTAGCGCCAGACTGACCGGCATTGCCCACGTAGCCATCCGCGTCTCCGACCTGGAACGCTCCCGCGCGTTCTTCAGCAAGCTTGGCTATCAGGAAGCCTTCGCCATGGACAAAGGCGGCTCGCCCACCGAGGCCTTCTTTAAGGTGAACGACCGCCAGTTCATCGAGCTTTATCCGCGCCGCGATGCTTCCGCCGCTGTCGGATTCATGCACATCTGCTTTGAAGCATCCGACATCAACGCGGTTGATCAGGGTTACATCGCGCACGGCCTCACCCCCACGCCGGTGAAGCGCGCGGGCGCCGGCAATCTGCTCTTCACGCTCCAGGGACCGGAAGAGCCAGGCCCTCCTTCCGATCTGCGCGGAGCCACAACCCAGAACATCGAGTACACGCAGTACATGCCCGGCTCTCGCCACACCCTTGACCGCGGCCAGCATCTTGGCCCCGACCGCATCGCCGACCGCATCGCCGGCGTCGGCATTCCCATGGCCGACCCGGTCGCGGCAACCACCTTCTATTTAGATAAGCTTTCATTCGCGCGCTCGACGCATCCCCTGGAACCTGGATATCCGGCGCTCACGCTGCCCGGCACGCCGGACCAGCGCGTCGAATTTCTCCCACCCTCAGGAGTCCAGCCTCCCAGTTCCCTTCTCTTCCGCCTCATCTTTTCCGTCCCTGACCTGCGCCGCGCGGCCAATCGGCTGCGTACACTCCGCCTGCCTGTGAAGAAGCAAAGAGGCGCGCTCGTGATCACCGATCCGGACGGAGACCCGATCGTCTTCATCCAGGCGCCGAAGGAGCACCGGTGAACACTTTTCGCTCCGTGGCCTGCTTCGCATTCGCGATCTTCGGGATCGCCTCGGTTGGCTATGCCCGTGATTTTCACGTGAAAGATTTTGGCGCAAAAGGCAACGCAACCACGCTGGATACGAAGGCCCTGCAGGCGGCGCTTGACGCCGCAGCCACGGCAGGTGGCGGAAAAGTTGTTGTCACGCCTGGCTCCTATCTCACCGGATCGATCTTCGTGAAGTCGGGAACCGTGCTTGAAGTTCAAAAGGGCGCGACCATCATCGGCTCGCGTAATCTCGAAGACTATCCAATCATGCCCACCCGTATCTCCGGCATCGAGATGGACTGGCCGGCGGCGCTCATCAACATCTACCACCAGCATGATGCCGGCATCACGGGAGAGGGAACGATTGACGGCGACGGTCAGGTCTGGTGGCTCCGCTACTGGGCCCTGCGCCATATCGACGAACCGAAAGGCCTCCGCTGGGCCTCGGACTACGACACCAAGCGCCCACGCCTGATTCAGATCTTCAGCTCCACGAACGTGACGCTCTCCCATCTGCTGCTCACACGCTCCGGCTTCTGGACCGTACACATCTGCTACTCCGATCAGGTCCACGTCGATGGCATCACTATCCGCAACAACATGGGCGGACGCGGGCCCAGCACCGACGGCATCGACATCGACTCATCGAAGCATGTGCTCGTCGAACATGCCGACATCTCCGTCAATGACGACGCGCTCTGCCTGAAGGCGGGCCGCGACTCCGACGGCCTTCGTGTTGCGCGACCGGACGAGGACATCGTCGTGCGCGACTCGACGGTGAGCGACGGCGCCGCCGCCATCACCTTCGGCAGCGAGACCTCCGGCGGCTTTCGCAACATCGAGGTCTACAACCTTCATGCCTTCGGACACGTGCCCCTCGGGGTGCTGTTCAAGTCGACGCATACGCGGGGGGGATGGGGCGACAATATCCACATCCACGACCTGCACCTGGAGGGTGTCGCGACTCCTGTTCAAATCACCATGAACTGGAATCCGCATTTCAACGCCGTCCAAATCCCGCCGGGACTTACAGACATTCCGCCGTATTACAAAATCCTCGCCACGCCGGTCCCTCCCGAACAGGGCCTGGCACACTTTCGCAATGTCTTCATCTCTAACATCAGGGCGGTGGGCGCAAAGACCGCGTTCGATGTCAGCGCCACGCCGCAAAATCCGCTCGAGGACTTTCACTTCGAGAACATCGCGATTGACGCCGAGTCCGCAGGCTCCGTCGCCGACGCTAAGAACTGGACTCTTTCCGGCGTCGCCATCCACGCGGCTGATGGAAGCCAGCTTACTTTCAAAGACAGCAGCGGCATTACGCTGAAGGATGACACCGGCATCGCGCCGATACCGCAACCTTAATCGATTCTCATTCGCATTCAAGCCGCCTCCTGATCGCTAAAGAGTAAATCGACTTTCGCGGAATAGGGCTCGGCCATTAGGCTCTCGCGTTTCGCTATTCGTTCCCGCTAAACGTTTTTCGCTAACCTCTTCATCGCTTACCGCCCCTTAGCTAAGACCTACCTGCTGACTGCGTCGAAGGGAAGGAATAAGGTGAAGACCGTTCCCCTGCGCCCTGGCCGCTGGCTGCTGCGTACGCGCAAGACGCCGCAATGGCGGTCGACGATCTCTTTGCTGATCCACAAACCCAGACCCGTCCCCCCAATATCTTTCGTAGTAAAGAATGCCTCGAAAACCCTGCGCTGCGTCCGTGCGTCCATTCCCCCGCCCGAGTCGCCGACCGTGAGCACGATGCCACGCCGCCCGCTTGTCCAATGGAAGCCTTCGCGGCTGCGCACCCAGATCTGGCCGCCTTCATTCGGAATTGCATCGATGGCATTGCCGATCAGGTTCGACAGCACTTGCCGAATCTCGCCCTCGAAGCACTTCACCTCATTGCGCGCACGTTTCCTGGTCTGCACCCGGATGTTCGCATTTGCCAGCCGGCTCTGGTAGATCAGCAGCACGCTGTCGATCAGATCGTCGCAGGACACCGGATGCGGCCAGGTCGATTGCTTGTGGAAGCGCAACGCCTGACGCGTAATAGCAGAGACGCGTCGTAATTCAAGCTCCGCCATGCTCACGTACTCGCGAATTTTTTCTGCGTCATCCGTGCCCTCGGCAAGGTAGAGCAGGTTGGTCACCGACTCCAGTGGGTTATTGATCTCGTGCGCAATCGAGCTGGCCAGCCGGCCCACCGCCGCCAGCTTTTCCCCCTGCATTAGCGCCTGTTCCGCCCGCTTGCGTTCCTCAATATCCTCTGTGGTTCCGTACCACTTCAGAATCGCACCGCCATGCGTATGGCGTGGATACGCGCTCGATCGCATCCAGCGGTACTCGCCGCTCGCGGTCCTGATCCGATGCTCCACGCTGTACGGCCGTCCTTCCACCAGCGCCGACCGCCACGCCTCCGCCATCCGCGGTAAATCATCGGGGTGCGGCACCAGCATCCAGCCATCACCCAGCGCCTGCTCCCGCGTCAGCCCTGTGAGTTCCAGCCACTTGTCGCTGAAATCGACGATGCGTCCCTCGATGTCCGCTGTCCACGGAACCTGTGGGCTCAGCTGAATCGTCCAGCGCAGTTCCTCTTCGCTTTCCCTGAGCGCCGTGGCTGTCTCCTCCAGCAGGGCCGCCGCGCGTTTCTTTTCCGTCACATCGCGGAAAAAGATGACGATGCCCTCTCTCGACGGCCGCACGTTCACCTCGAACCATTGATTCAGTGGACCGGGATAATGCGCCTCGAACTGTCCGGCAGTGCCCTCCTGCATCGCCCGGTGATAATGCTCGAGGTATGGCGATCCCTCATACACTGCATCCGGAAAGCTCTCCCAGAAATTCCTCCCCACAATGTTGTCAATCGGTGCGATGGCCGCCCTCGCCGACGCATTCATATAGGTAATCCGCCAGTCGCGATCGACGCTGATAATGCCGTCAGTCGTGGTCTCCAGCACCTGATTCAGCCGGCCCGTCAACTCGTCGCGTTCCCGCTCGGCTGCGCGGCGCTCATGAATATCCCGAAACACCAGTACGATCCCGGTCAGATCGCCGGCTTCGTCGCGGATCGGTGCGCCACTGTCATCGATGTGGACCTCCCTTCCATCTTTCGCCAGCAGAAGCGTGTGATTCGCCAGCCCCACTACGGAACCCAGACGCTTGACCTTATCGGCAGGATTTTCCACCGGCTTTCGCGTCTCCTCGTTCACGATCCGAAAAATTTCGGTCAGGGTCCGCCCGGTAGCCTCATTCGCGTTCCATCCGGTCAGCTCTTCGGCTACCGGATTGATCATCGTTATCCGGGCCTCCGCATCGGTCACGATCACGGCATCGCCGATGCTGTGCAGAATGCGCATCACCCGCGCTTCGCTCTCCCGCAGCTTCCGATTCGCCATCACCTCGCCGGTCACGTCCTGCAGAACGCCAAACAGTCCGGCAATCTTTCCCTCTTCGAAGATGGGGTTGTAGGAATAGCTGAGGTAGAAATCCTGCACGCCCGCAGTGGTCTGCAGGGGCACCGGCAGCTTCTCGAAGTAGCATGTCTTGCCGGTGGTGTAGGCGTCCTCCAGCAGCGGCCCCACCACGTGCCATGCCTCGGGATAAACGTCGCGCGACGCCTTCCCGAGAGCCGCGGGATGGCGGGGTCCGGGAATGGGCCGATAGGCGTCGTTATAGAGAAGGATCAGATCCTGCCCCCACAGGATGCGCGCGGGCGATGGGCAACTCAGCATCAGATTCACAATCGTCAGCAGCTCCCTCGACCAGGTGCTGATCGGCCCCAAAGGCGTGGCGCTCCAGTCATACGCCCGGATCAGATCCGCCATCTCCCCGGCGCCGAGGATGCGGTTCGATCCCGCCCGGGATGAACGATTCACCTGTGCAACGTCGCCGAGGGGCCTCGTAGCCATGCAATCCAGAATCACCTCAAACCTGCAACCTGGCAAGTCGCCATGCGGGGCCACGCTGCCCGGCCGGTCAGGGTCCAAATCCAGGAAAACTATCGAGTCCGGCTAAAATTGCCGGGAGATTGTCTCTGCGAACTTGTCATCCCTCCTCCAGCTCGGGCAGATGCACGGGCATTGATGTCGCTATGCCATGCACCAGCTCCACCGGATGCGAGACAACTAGAACTTTCGCTGGCTTCAGGCCGTCGCGGCTCGCTGTCACCCTGATCGTACCGGGATGAAGAGTCGATCGAACCGAGACGCGATTAATCCCAAGCTCGGTATTTAGATACAGATTGTTGGTTGAGTCGACAATGCCGCTGTTATAGCCTCCACGCCAGACGCCTGGACCATCGCACGTGAAGTCGATCCGCGCGTTATCTGTGGGGCAGCGTTCCCCTATCGCATCGATCACCTCCACATCGATCAGCGCGACATCCGCTCCGTCGGCCTGCAGGCCGCGGGGGCCCACCATCGGGGTCAGTTTGATTTTCGCTGGCGGACCAGCCGTGACCAGCCGCTGTTCGGCAACAATCGGCCCATCATTCCGTCCCAGCGCGCTCAGGCTCCCGGGCGTGAATTCGATATCGGGGAACGCGAAGATGAATCCGCTCTCGGGATTCGCGTTGGTTCCATGCGATGTTCCGTTCACGACCAGCTCCACCGATTTCGTATTAGCGATCACGTAGATGGTCTTGACCGTTTTCTTTGCATCGGGTCCCGATGGATAACTCCAGTGTCCCAGGATGTGGAGGTCTGGCTGCTCATTCTGGATCACGCGATGCGCGAAGTAAATTTCCTTGGGTAAGCGCACTGCATCCACCTTGCCGCTCACACGTGCGACCTCGCTCGAATCCTGGCGTCCATCCGCATCCGAGTCCGAAAAGTAGATCGAGGCGTAGCCCGACCAGCGGGAGTGCGCGGGATCCGGGTTCGAAATACGATTCTCCCAGTACTCCCAATAGCGCCTCACTCCGGCCAGGGCGAAGCTCTCTGACGTATATTCGTACCGGTCATTCGGGCCTTTTTTGAATCCAAAGAACGGGGGCGACTCGTCGTCCCAGAAACGCCGTGCGCCTTCGTCGCGGAAGTCCTCGGCCTCAATAATCGGCGCGCGATCGCGGCGCTCGGCGCTGTATCCGCGGAACATCGCGTCCGGCGTCGCCAGTTCGCCGGTTTGCGGCGCCTGTCCGATCATCACTTCGTAATACTCTGAAACTGGAGTGAGCGCCGCATTGGCGACGATATTGTCGTTGTCGCGATATCCCATCAGCCGGCCGCCGTCCGGGTCCCACCGCCTGCGCAGCGCCACCATCGTCTGCAACTGGTCGGCGGTCAGGATGGTGTTACCTGCTTCCCAGAATAAGATGCTGGGATTGTTACGAAAGTAGATGATTGAGTCGCGCATCACTTCTGCGCGCTGCTCGAACTGGCGTCCTGCCGGTTCGCGTTCTTTATCGCCCGCGGGGCAAATCTGCACGACGCCATAGCGAGCCATGCAGTCCGCATCCACCCGCTGCGGCGAGATGTGCATCCAGCGGATGTAATTGGCGTGGCTGTCGCGGATCAGCTTTGCATTCAAGTCATGCATCCAGTCCGGATAAGCCTGGCCAAGGCCCTCCCACTCGTCGCTCGCGCGCTGCGCATAACCCTTCAGATAAACAAACTTGTCGTTGATGTACACGCCGCCAGTCCCGGCTCCCCCGCGGAACGCCGTCTTGCGGAACCCTGTCACCACATGGTTCACATCCACCGCACTTCCGTCGACGGTCAGGATGGAATAGACGCTGTACATGTGCGGTTCATCGGGACTCCAAAAGCGCGCTTCCTTCAGGCGGCCAGACGCCGTAAGTGTCGCCTTCTCACCTGCGCCAACATCTGCTGGATCGGAGTGGAATTGAGCACCCACGCGTCCTTGCGCATCGACAATCACCGCTGACAGTGTCACCGCTGCCCGATCATTCGACGCGTTGTGGATCTGAGCCTCGACCGTGACATCAGCGGTCCTTCCGGGAATATCGAAGCAGGCCGCATGCACGTAAACCCCTGTGCTCTCCAGCCCGTAGTACAGCGGCAGCGTCTGATAGATCGAGCCTGTAACGTGCAGCCAGACGTGCCGATTGATACCGCCGAAGTCGGGATTGAAGTCGTTCGCGTTCCACTCGAAGGGAGTGCCGGTAGCACGCTCTAGATAATTTGTCCGGTTATCGACTTTCACGGCAAGTACGTTCTGGCCACCGTCCCTCCGCACCGCATCGGTGATATCGACCCCATAGGCGGTAATGCCGTTCTCGTAGAGGCCAATTTCTTTGCCGTTCAGAAAAATGTCACCCGACTGGCGCATCCCCTCGAACTCGAGGAACACTCGGCGCTCACCCAGGCCTTCGGGCAGCCGGAAATGCTTGCGATACCATGCCAGCCCCTTATATGTCCCGACGTCGCCGCCGCTGTGCGAAATGATTTTCCTGAATGAATCGACATCGTTGAAGGTGTGCGGCGTGCTCACTGTCGCCCATGCCGAGTCATCAAGACTGGGATCCTCACCAGCCGAAACATCTTCTCGAACGAATTTCCAATCAAGGTTGAAGTTATATGTGACGCGTGGTGATGGCGGCGGGGTGTAATGGTTTGTCTTTGCGTCCGCGAGCGTCTGCCATGGGGGCCTGCTTACAACTAATAAACCCAGGCCTGCAACCGCCGCGTCGCTGAGGAAGTCGCGGCGGGAGATATGTTGAGCCATTGCTTCTCCAGTTCCTTCTCCAGTTCCTGTTTCAATGACTGTGTCCCTTGCCCACAACGACAAGGCGTGTCGTATAGGGTGGGAAATCCAGAGCCACATTGATCGATCCGTTGCGGCTTCTGCCAGGGAGCTGAGCAATCGAACCGGTCTGAGGATCCCACAGTTGCGCCCGCCCCTCACCCTGCAGGCCAACCGTTTCATGAACTGGTTGCGCGCCCTCGTTGAAAATCAGGTAGACATCCGCGTCCTTCCACCGCCGCTTCATCACCCGTAACGCAATTTTCGGGCTGCTGGTCCGGATCGTGGGGCTTGCCGCGGCTAAAACTTTCGCCAGAACTTCCGGCGCCACAGCCTGTATCCCGGGCGGCGCGGCCGGTGGATATGCGGGTGGTGTTGGTGTTGCCGCCAGCTGGGCATCGATCAGATTTGCCCACGTGAAGTCCGCGGCTGTGGCCTCCCGCGCGTCCTTCATGGCCCGGCCCGCAATCCATCGCGGCGTCCCGCCCAGAAAAATCACAGTGCCCCCACCGGCCGCGAATGCCTGCAGCCTCGCGACCACAACCTCAGAGAGCACCTGCGGCTTGGGCAGGATAACTGTGCGATATTTGTTGCCGCTCTGCGTCTCGAAACTGCCACCTTCTGCTTTCAGATCCCGTGCGAGCGCATCTTCATCAACAATGTCGAAATCCACCTGATGCTCGCTGAGCAGTCGCTCCGTCGAAACAAACTGACGGTCTGCCTCGTTATCGCCGAGCCACATCGAACTCGACGGCAGAAACAGAGCCGCCGACGCATCCGGCCGCCCCATTGCCATTAGATAGCTCAATCGCCGCACATACGCAGCCAGATCGGAAAAGCCAGCCCGTCCCATGACCATGGGCGCAGCTTTCGGCCCCGCTGAGGTGGCCGGAAAGTACATCATCTCCACCAGATTTACGCCCCGCACCATTTCTTCATTCAGGATGTACCGCGCCATCTCCACATCCGGCTGGGGACGATAGGCAGCGAAGCTCTCGGTGAAGGCACGCGGCCTTCCGTACACGTGCGCTACCGAGCTGGCCAGGCGCGGGTAATCGGAAATCGTGTCCTTCCAGATCTGGTGCCAGATAGCGTCGATACCCGGCACCTCGACCCAGCGCATGTCGCGGAAGAATGATCCCTCGCTGTGCGTCAGCTCCAGCTCCATTTCTTCGTGGTTCAGATGAACCTGGTACTCGAGGTTGTTCCGGGCGCACCATTCCCCCTGAGGCTCAAAGAAACCCGCCGCGAACATTTGCGAGAAGACATCGTAGTAGTCGCCTTTTATCCGGATTTGTTCGGGCGTCAGGTGAATCGAGACGCCCGGGTCGCGACGCGACGGGGTTTGCGCAAAGAGTGCGGCGTAGGGTTGAACATCGTAATCTTTGATCTCCTGAAATCTGGCGAAGAAGGTGGTCGTCCAGGGCAGTCCGCTGATTGAATAATCCGGTTCGTCGCCGCGGAACCCGAGGATCGTCTTGCCAAATTCATCGCCGACGTAGCGCTTGTATTGCTCATGCGTCCATTCGAGATACTTCGCTGTTGCTGCGGGATTGAGATAGTCCTCGAGCGACTGCGTTGTGTCCTTAGCGCGGTTTGGATTCGTATCCGATCGGGTCGGCGAGGTTCTGAATTCGTGATCGACCAGCAGCACTGTCCACTGGCCGGGAGGCGCCGTCCAGTCCAGCACATCGCCGTGCAGGGGGACCGGCACGGCGTTGCCATTCTCATCCACTGCTGCTGCGCTGACCACATCAGGGGCCAGCGCCTGGTGCACCACAGCGCCTCCGGTCACAGGAACCTTCTGTACAACCTCGAGCGCCTGCATGCGCAACTCCGGCGCCGTCGAGGAGAATTTTCCGCCTGCAAACCCGCTCGGATAGCCCGCATCATCGACAATCCACACCCGCATATTTCGCTTTCCGGCCTCACCGATAAACGTCCGAAAGAAGGCGAAATACTCTGGCGATAGGTACGCGAACGGCATGTTGTAACCAGCCTGCACCGTCACCGCCTCGAAACCCAGCTGCTTCATTGTGTCGAGATCGCGCTGGATAGTTTCCAGAGTCACCGGCCCGTTCAACCCGTAATACGGTTCCGGGCCGTACGCGGGCGGAGGTGACTGCCACACCCCGCGCACCTGATCTGCCGTCGGATTCTGCAGAGTCTGCCAGGGCTCGGCCGCCCAGGCCGCAAGCGATCCTGCAAACCATGCTGCGGCCAGGCCAATGGCCATTGTTCTTCTCATGATCCAGAGCATCCTCAGGGAGCTGTTCGATCCGCGCAACAACGGCGCTGATTGTGATCAGTGATACTCCGCCGGACTATTCTTTGCAGGCACATTCACCGGGGTCGGCTGCACAGGATTGAATTGCGCCGCAAGCTCCGGCGTGGGCCGTATGTCCGAACTTTGTACGTCCGTCGCCTTATTCACTTCGACACCAAATACATAGCTCGGCCCGAACATGTTGCTGGTGAAGATGACCAGCTTTCTGTCGGGGGAAAAGCGGACGTTCGGCTCCAAACGATAGTTGTGGTGCGACATGTTGACCAGGTGCTCGGCGTGAAAGACCCCCGGCTGCCAGAAATTCGGTGTGTCCAGTGCCCCGTCGTGCCGCATCATCTCCGGATGAAACAGCTCGATCCACTCTCCGTCAGGAGCGTGCGCAACCTGGCCTGGATCGCCACCGTCTCCCGTGAAGAGATCGGCTTCGCGCGTCAGGTTGAAGTGGATCGACCATTCGTTGCGCTCCATGTGATACGCCGTGCGCTTATGGGTTTCCAGGTGGTAGCCTGCAAGAAAGAACACCTCCCCCTTCGGGTACTGCCAGTCGTACCAGATGGTCTTTCCATCGAGTCCCCGAAACCGTGTCCGGCAATCTCCAGGTCATCGTGCGTTTGTGGATCAGGATATTGTCGGTGCCATCCGTGTGAATCTGCCGGATGCGATCCGCCTTGCCACGGCCCTTCATGGCAATACATCAGCAGTGTCGGATCGACAGGCGAGAAGAGCATATGTCCGATCCAGTCCGTTGAGTGGAAGAGAACCTTCACTTCGCCCGTCTGCAGATTGATGGTGTACAACACTACCGGAATGCGCGCCGCCAGACGGCGCTCCATCATCTCGCCTTTGTCTTCGGGCTGCAGAAGGCTCCCGGCTTGCGGAGGAGCGGGCTTCCCGCCCGGCGTGGCTGCCGGCGTCGCAGGCTGCGGGCGGTTGCGCCCGTACTCCTGCTGCTGCGAGGCCTCGCTTTCATCGTAGGTTCCCGCGCCCAGCGTTTCATCGGCATTGATGGTCGCGACGCTCGCGCGGGGAGGCAGCGTCGCCAGCTTCGTCACCGCACCGCTGTACATATCGGCTTTGTAGACGGTGCCGAGCTTCGTGTCCGGATCGAATTTCGTAAAAAACACACTATTCGTTTTTCTGCCTGCAACGATGGCGCGAATGCCGCTCCGATACCATCCCGGCGTTCCCGGCACAACGCCGGCCGGCCGCGGTGGATTCGGCACCAGAAGGCGGGTCTTCATCGTTGTCAAATCCAGCACCCGAATGCCCTCAGGCGCGTCGTAAGCCATCAGCTTGCCGTCCGGCGAATATGCGTTCACGTTGAAGTAGAAACCAGATGACCCCGGCTCGTCGGTCAGCCGATGAATGCGATGACCGGTATCCTTGTCCACCCAGGAGACGGGCGGCGTTTGCTGGGCGCTGCCGACTGAAGCAAAAGCGACGGACAACACAATCGCGCTGAGAAGGAATCGAGCGGAACTGACCATGATTTGCTCCTGGGCGAAAATATTTCAGGCTGAGACGTCTTACCGCCCATTCCGTGTGAGGCGATCGATCGCAGCATGCGCATCCTCCTGGGAAGAGATGCGCGAGAGATTTATATACCGCCGAAAGTGCAAATGGGAAATTGTTCCCCCATTGCAATACCGCAATGCGGGACCTGGGTCGGACAGCCAGTCAGCTGGCGTTTACTTCTGCGGTTCGGCTGCGGTGGGAACTGCTTCCTGCGTGGGGATGAGGGGCAGCACTTCGACGACCGCCAGTCCGGTCTGCCGCAGCATCTGGAAAACCGTCGCGCCGCTGAGCCGCGTTGCATCGTATTCGACGCGAACTGTCTTCCATTCCTCGTCGACCTTAATGCGACGGATCCCGTAGACCTCGCGCAGATTGCCCAGGGCGGACATCGCGGATTCGGTCGGATGGCCCTCGTAACGGTAGAGCGCTTCGAGCTGCGTCATGGGTCGATGATACAGCGAGCCGGCAACCGGCTAAAAGCGAACCCCCGGTTGCAGAAACGGATTCATCTCCCGCTCTTCTCCGATGCTGGTCTCGGCGCCATGGCCGGGGACCACGTGTGTCTCGTCGGGCAAGGCCAGCAATCGGTCATGCAGGGAACGCACGATCTTCCGGCTGTCGCCGCCGGGCAAATCGGTTCTGCCAATAGAGCCCGCGAACAGCGTATCTCCGGCCAGCAACAGATTCTCCGGCGCGAAGTACAGGCAAATGCTGCCCTCTGTGTGTCCCGGGGTGTGCAGCACCCGCGCCGCATGCCCGGTGATGCCGACGATCATGCCTTCCTCAGCGCTCACGTCGGGGGCAACGATCTCCGGCGGCGCGACGCCCAGCCAGCCGGCCTGCTCGTCCATCATCTTCAGCTGCGGCAAATCATTCTGGTTGAGCAAAATGGGAGCTCCGGTGGCCTTCTTCAGCTGAGCTGCGCCACCCACGTGATCGATGTGGCCGTGGGTCACGACGATCTGCTCCAGCGTGAGCTTGTGTTTATCAAGAAAAGCAAGAATTTGCGGAACGTTGTCGCCGGGATCGACGACCATCGCTTGGCCGCTCGTTTCATACGCAAGGATCGTGCAGTTGCACTGGAGCGGCCCCACGGGAAACGTCGCGCGGATCACAGAAAGGCCATTGGCCTACTTGCTTTTCGGCGTGGTCTGCGAGGTGGCCGCGCCCGAAAGCACCGAATGACGATGCGTAGCCTGATGCTGCAGCAGAACCGTGAGCGTGATTGAGGTGATGATCAGAATCCCCGCCAGCCAGGCGGTCGATTTGGTCAGCATATTGGCGGCCGAGCGCGGACCGAAAGCGGTCTGCGAACCCTGCCCGCCGAAGGCCGCTGCCAGATCGGCGCTCTTGCCCTGCTGCAGCAGCACGACCACGATGAGCAGCAGACAAACGATCACATGGATTGTGGTGAAAAGAATAATCACGACTTTCGGGAACCTCGGGGCGCGCCGGAGAGACTCTGGCTGAGAATTTTTTGGTGCGGAAGGGGGGACTTGAACCCCCATGCCTTTCGGCGCCACCCCCTCAAGATGGTGTGTCTGCCAATTTCACCACTTC
>CAWBEP010000006.1:0-131644 GCA_963787915.1 uncultured Acidobacteriaceae bacterium
AAAACCGGATCTGCGATCCGTTGGCGAAGCCTGACCACTGCTACCAATCTCGTCTACTGTAGCACGCCTTGTTGCGAATCGCAAACCGGGTTCACAGAAAACGCGACTTCCTGATCGTACGCGAGGATGGGCAGCCGCGCAATCTGTTGAAAAGGCGACAGAACTGTTGAAAAAGCCGGGCCTGAACGACAGGGTGGTGCTTCCTCAGCGCCATCAGCGGCGAGGAATGAGCCCGAGGTCGGTGAAGCCGTTGACGAAGAACTGCATGGCCAGCGCGACCAGGAGAAGTCCCATGATGCGCACGAGGATGCGAATGCCGGTTTCGCCGAGGAAGACGCGAATGCGATCGGCACCGCTGAGAACGACGTAGCTGATGAACGCAGTCAGCGTGATGGAGCCGAGGATGGCCAGCATTTGCCAGTGGTTGGGGGCCTGGCCGACAAGGACCATGACGCTGGAGATGGCTCCCGGGCCGGCGAGCATGGGAATGCCGAGGGGAACGATGCCGGCGTCCTCTTTGGAAGCGGCCTCCTGAGTTTCGTCCTGGGATTCCTGGGTGGGAGAGCGGCGCGCCTCCATCATGTCGATGCCAATGAGCATGAGGATGAGGCCGCCGGCAATTTCGAAGGCGGGGAGCTTGATGCCGAAGAGGCTGAAGATGAACTGTCCGGCGAGGGCAAAGGCGGTGAGGACGATGAAGCAGGTGAGGGAGGCTTTCCACGCCATGCGCCGCCGGCGCGCCGGTTCAACGCCCGCGGTGATGGCGATGAAAGAGGGGATAGCGGCGAAGGGATCCACCAGAAAGAAGATCGAGCTGAGCGCGAGGAGTGAAAAGCGGACGTAGCTCGAGTTGAACGCCTCCTCGGCGGCAGTGGCGGGCGAGACCAACGCCGCAAGCCACTGAATTAATTGGGTATCGTAATGCATTTTCTGAGGTTATCCCATGCGTTCGATGCCAGAGGTGGGACGAGGATCCAGTGACGGCGAAAAACGTGCAATTTTGGCCCTGCCGTGCGAGTGGAAGTTCCAGCGTGGAATTGGTTGTATGGCGGGAAATCTCCCTTTTGTGCCTTGCCTTTGAGGCATTTACCAAGTGGCGGGCGTTTTGGAATGCCTCCTGCATTTGCTCAAAGCCGCGCGGCGTTCTGAAGCGGCCAGATTGGGCTGTTGAGTCTGCTGGCCGCTGATGGCGATGCGCAGATTCACTTTATTTCCTCGCCGAATTTTTTCCGGGCGAGGGCATGGAGAACAGGCAAGAGAAGCGGGGCCGAGCAAGAGGCCCATCCCGAAAGAGGAGAAAGCAAGCCCGCGATGAAGACGCAATCGAAATCACAAGACAAAGAAGAATCCGGCCCGCATTTTGAGGAACGATCGATTCTGCTGGCCAGCGACTCGGAACGGCACGGTACGACGATGCACAGGGCTCTCAAGGAACAGGGACTGCCGATCGAATTTGCTGGAGAGTATTCGCAGCTCGATGCTCAATTGCATGCGCAGTCCTATGACATGGTGCTGCTGGAAGTGACTGGAGAACACGCGGTCGAGCCGGCGGTGGCGGCGGCGCTGCGTGTGAAGCGCGCGAACGCAAAGCAATTTGTCGGCTATCTGGCGGACGCGAGCCTGGAGACGAGCGGACTGGCGGGCGATGCTGTGCTGCCACGCAACGCGACGAAGGTCCCGGAGGTGCTGCGACGGTTTATTGCGGACGAGAACCAGAAATTAGCCAAGGCCGAGTCCGCATTTACGCCCGAGAACGACAACGACCGTGGATTCAGCAAAAATTCAGAGAGTTAGAGTAGTCTGGCTCCGCTTGTTGGTGAATGAGGAACGGAGTCGGACATGAATCCTTTGAGACGAAATGGCTTGAGCATTGCCACTCTTTGCGGATTGGCGTTGATGGTGGCGATGGGGCAGGGGCAACAGACTGCGGCGTCGCCGACCGGGACCGGTCCGGCAGGGCCGTTTCACATTGTGGGCGACTGGAAAATCGGCGGAGAGGGCGGGTGGGACTACCTCGCCGTTGATCCGCAGTCGAAGTTGCTGTACGTAACGCGCGGCAATCACGTCATCGCGATTGATACGAGTGCGGGCAAACAGGTCGCGGACATTACGGGCCTGCACGGGACGCATGGAGTGGTGTTCTCATCGGACGGAGTGCACGGGTACATCACGGACGGTGGCGCGAACCAGGTTGCTGAGTTCAATCGGCAGACGAACACCATCGAAAAGACCATCCCGGCGGGCACAGGTCCGGACGGAGCGGTGTTTGAACCGGTGACGAAAACGGTGTGGGCGTTCAACGGACGCAGCCACGACGTAACTGTCATCGACACGGCGACAAATACCGCGGTGGCAACGGTGGCGCTGCCGGGGAAGCCGGAATTTCCGGTTGCCGATGGGAACGGGTTCGTCTACGACAATATTGAAGACAAGAGCGAGATTGTGAAGCTGGACGCGAAGGCGCACACGGTGGTGGCGACGTGGCCGGTGGCTCCGTGCGAGAGCCCATCGGGACTGGCGATCGACAGAGCGCATCGGCGGCTGTTTGCGGTGTGCGACGGCGGAAAGATGGCGGTGGTCGATGCCGATAGCGGCAAAGTCGTGGCGACACCGGCCATTGGCGACGGACCCGACGCGGCGCGATTCTCAGCGGCAGATCAGTTCGCGTTCAGCTCGAATGGCGGCAGTGGAACGCTGACTGTGGTGCATGAAGACGATCCGGATCACTACACGGTGATCGAGGATCTGCCGACCAAGCATGGAGCGCGTACCCTGGCCATGGATCCCGATGGGAGCCGCATTTATGTGGTCACCGCGGAGTTCGGACCGCGCCCAGCGCCCACCCCTGATAATCCGAGGGGACGACCGCCGATGGTTCCGGGCAGCTTCGAGGTAATCGTAGTAGGCAAGTAGGAAGACTGGCTACTTTTCTGGATAGGGGGCTGCCAAAAAGGCAGCCCTTTTCGTTTTCAGTGAAGTGTTAGCGCGGTCTGCGCGGATGTCGTAATTTGCGGCGAAACCCTACACTGTGAAGGCGACGGCGATGAGCGCAGCGATCGAATTCCGGAATGTGTGCTTTGCGACGGCGGACGGGAGGCTGCTGCTGGACGCGATCTCGCTCGCTGTGGAAGAGGGAACGACGACCGCGGTCCTGGGGCGCAGCGGATCGGGAAAAACCACGCTGCTCCGGACGGTGAACCGAATGGTCGAGCCCACCAGCGGAGAAATATTCGTCTCCGGAACAAATGTGCGAGATGTGGATCTGATCCGGCTGCGCCGCAGCGTGGGGTATGTGATCCAGGAGACGGGGCTGTTCCCGCACATGACGGCGGAGCGCGATGCGGCACTGGTGCTGGAGATAGAGGGACAGCCACGCGCAGAGCGGGTACGGCGCAGTCATGAACTGCTCGAAACCGTGGGACTCGACCCCGGGCAGTTTGCGAGCAGGTATCCGTGGCAATTATCGGGCGGGCAGCGGCAGCGGGTGGGGCTGGCGCGCGCGCTGGCCGCGGAGCCCAGCGTGCTGCTGATGGACGAGCCGTTCGGAGCGCTCGATCCGCTGACACGCGCGGAGATGCAGGACATGCTGCGCGGTCTGATGGCACGGCTCAGGAAGACGGTGCTGCTGGTGACGCACGACCTGGATGAGGCGCTGTATCTGGGGGACCGGATTGTGCTGCTCAGCGAAGGCAAGCTGGTGGCGCATCTGGAGCCGGAAGAATTTCTGCGCTCGAAGGTGCCGGAGATCGAGGCGTACGTGCGAGCGTTTCATCGTGGAGAGAGAAATGCGGGGGCCGATGCGGCTGCGGAGAAACGCGCATGAGCAGCTTCCTGGCCGAGTACGGTGGCGAGATTGCCGAGCTGACCGTGGAGCATCTGTGGCTCACCGGCGCGGCGATGATTTTTGCGACAGCGATCGCGGTGCCGGTGGGTGTGTGGCTGACGCGGTCTCCGCGATGGGCGAAGCCGGTGATTGGGATGGCGAACGTCCTGCAGACGATTCCTTCACTGGCGATGTTTGGATTTCTGCTGCCGCTGCCGTGGCTGGGCGAGCGGGCGGCGCGCGTGGCGATTGTTGCGCTGACGGCCTACGCGCTGTTGCCAATTTTGAGAAACACCTACGCGGGCATTCAGGGGATCGACCGGTCGCTGACTGAAGTGGCGCGCGCGCTGGGGCTGACGAATGCGCAGCGTTTCTTCAAAGTGGAGCTGCCGCT
The DNA here is from genome assembly GCA_963787915.1 of uncultured Acidobacteriaceae bacterium. Taxonomy (GTDB): domain Bacteria; phylum Acidobacteriota; class Terriglobia; order Terriglobales; family Acidobacteriaceae; genus Palsa-343. The sequence continues at coordinate 4,218 of CAWBEP010000006.1, forward strand.
GGCAGCGTCGTTCATCCTTGCGGGGCTGCGGACGGCTACGGTGACGTGCGTGGGGATTGCCACGATTGCCGCGGCCGTTGGAGCCGGCGGCCTGGGCGAGCTGATCTTTCGCGGCGTGGCGTCGGTGGATAATCGGCTGGTGCTGGCGGGGGCGATTCCCGCGGCGCTGCTCGCGCTGGGTTGCGACGGAGGGCTGGGACTGCTGGAACGATGGTTTCGGGTACCTGGGCCCGGTTCTGCGAGATGATACGGCATTTTGCCACAGTGACGGTGACTTGTTGTGTGCTGCTGGCGGGTTGCGCGGCGCCGCGCCCGGACCATCCGGTGATTGGTGCAAAGAACTTCACAGAGCAGGTGGTGCTGGGAGAGCTGCTGGCGCAGGAGATCGAAGCCAAAGCACATCTGAAGGTGGAACGCCGCTTTTATCTCGCCGGCAGTTACATATGCCAGCAGGCGATGCTGGCGGGGCGGATCGATGGATATCCCGAGTACACGGGGACGGCGCTGACGGCGATCCTGAAGCAGCCGGTGGATCGCGATCCTGCATCGGTAATGAAGACAGTGCGGCAACTGTATCAGTCGCGGTATCACATTACGGTGGGACCGGCGCTGGGGTTTGAGAACACGTTTGCGATGGTGATCCGCGGAGATGATGCACAGCGGCTGCATCTGTCGACGCTGAGCCAGGCAGCGCAATACACACCGCGCTGGAAGCTGGGGGTGGGGTACGAATTCGAGCAGCGGCCGGATGGATTGCCGGGATTGAGCGCGGCTTATGGATTGAAGTTCGATGGCCCGCCCCGAACGATGGATCTGGGGCTGTTGTACCGGGCGCTTGAGGCGCATCAGGTGGACATGATCGCGGCGAACTCGACGGACGGACCAATTGAGGCGCTGAGGCTGACTGCGCTCGAAGACGACAAGCACTACTTCCCCCCGTACCAGGCCGTGCCGTTGTTTCGCGACGAGGCGCTGCAGCGGTGGCCGCAGATTGCGGATGCTCTGGCGGCGCTGGCGGGGAAAATCGACGCGGACGAGATGCGGGTAATGAATGAGGCCGTCGATGGCGAACATCGCGATCCGGTGGATGTGGTGCGGGCATTCAGAGCGAAGAAGGGGCTTTGAAGGAGCGGGGAGCTAAAACCAGAAGGCCGCCCCAATTGGGACGGCCGTTTTGACTCGATCGCGTGAGGGGTTACTGACCCGAAGTGGATGAGACGTACTGGGTCGCGTGATTACCGTGCGGGACGGCGGCCACGCAGGTGGCATTGCCGGCCTGAGAGCCTTTAGCAGGCAAGACGGAGTACGGCGAGTTCTGAACGCCGGTGAGCACTCCGGTGTTGGGATCGAGCTGGGCAGCCGAGACGGCATTGAACTGCGAGAGAGCGGCATAGACGAAACGGCCGAACGCTGGATCGACAAGGATGCAGGTGGGCCCGGGATCCCCGGTGGGGAAAACATTCGAAGCGAGGGCGGAGGGTGCGCCAGTCGCCTGAGAGATGCTGAATGAACTGATGGTCGACGCGTTGAAGTTGCTGACGTAGAGGTACTCGTCGCGTGGATCGATCACCAGATTCACAGGGAAAGTGCCGGTCGTGAAGGGTCCGTTGGTGAGGGGCTTGAGGGCGCCACCGGCCAGGATGTTATAGACGATGAGCTGATTCTGAACGCTGTCGGTGGTGTAGAGGAAGCGGCTGGTCTGATCGACGGCGATGCCGGTCGGGGTGGTTCCGGCGGTGAAGGGGCTCCCCGGAACGCTGGTCAGGACGCCGGACGAGCTCACTGCAAAACCGGAGACGGTTCCCTGACTGGGGCAGCCGGCGGGCGTAGGAGGCGGCGTGGCGGTCGTGGGTGGGGCCGTGGTCACGACAACAGCGTTGGTATTCGAGACATAGGCGTAACTGCCGCTGGGCGCCACGGCAACGCCGGTCGGGAAGCACTGCAGGGTGGTATAGGGCAGGCCGCCGCTGGTTACTGCTGCGCCGAGCGTGCCATCGGCGTTGATCGGAAAGACGACGAGTACACCGGGGCCGGGCGTGGTGTCACTGAATCCGGGTCCGTAATAGTCGAGGACGAAGAGCAGGGTGCCAGCGGCATTCATGGCCAGGGCAGTGGGTTCCGAGCCGGGTGTGGTGTAGGCGTGATTGAAGGAGAGCTGGCCATCCGTGCCGACGGTGAATTCCGCGATGTTGTTGCTGCCGTGGTTGGCAACGTAGAGATACTGGCCATTGGGTGAGCCGATCTCGGCGACGGGGTTCGCGCCCTGGGAGGAGACGGGGGAACCAGCGACCTGGCTGATGGAGCCGGAGTCGGAATCGACGTGATACGAGCTGATCTGACCGTTGGCCGTGGCGCCCGCGCTGGTGCTGTTCGAGGTGACAAACAGATAGTCGATGGTTTGGCTGGGGCTGCAGGAGGTAACGCCCAGACCCATTGCCAGACTTGTTGCAGCGGCCAGCAAAGCCTGACCGATTTTCGTCCACTTCATGCTGATCCTTCGTCCCTCGCGGGAAACCACATTCCATTTTACGATTCTGCGCGCGGACCGCAGAAAAGCGAGCTGATGCGAAACGTCAGAGGCCATTCTTGTTGCCACCGGGGTGCGTCACAGCGGCGACGCAGGTGGGCTGACCTGAGGTTATGTAAGGGGAGCCCTGATTGGTGATGAGTGTGCCGCTGGATGGATTCAGTTCGGCGCCGCCGATGCTGCCCCCGATGTAATCGGCAATATACAAAAATCGGTTCGTATCCGGATCGGCGAGAACGCAGAGCGGTCCGGAAGAACCGGCGTTGCTGGTCGTGAGAAGAGAAGGCAGGCCGGAACTCAGAGAATAAATGCTGAGCGAGCCGTCTTTGTAATTGGTCACGTAGAGGAATTTGGCGGATGAGGAGTTGGTGACGACGGTTGCGCCCATCGGCAAATTACCAGTGACCGCGCTTCCAGCCAGAGAGAGCGCTCCTCCGGATTGAACGGTGAACGTGTAGACCTGACTCAGATGGCTGTCTGTTACGTAGACGGCGCCGTTGCCGGGATCCGCCACAATGCCGGTGGGAGCAGAGCCGGCTCCTGTGGAGAAGGGGCTGCCGGCGATCGCATTCACCGCAGAAGCGGCGCTGACGGAGAAAGCCGACACGGTGCCGGACGCAGGACAGGAAGCCGGGAGGATGGGCACGGTTCCGGTGACAGGCGGCGAGGTGGTGACAACCACGGCATTCGTGTTCGTCACATAGACGAAATTGCCGTTGGGAGTGAGGGCCAGATTTGTTGGGAAACATTGAACAGGAAAATAATTTGCGGCACCGACGCTCAGCGCAGTTCCGAGGGAACCGTCGGTGTTGATCGGATAGACGATCAGCGCGCCTGGGCCGGGATTGAGGTCGGTATAGGAAGGCTGACCGGGAGCAGCGGGCGCGTAATAGTCGAGAACGTAGAGCGCGGTCCCCGCAGAGTTGATGGCAAGGGCCACGGGCTCTGTGCCGGGAGTATTGGTGGTGGTCAGAGGATAGAGCTTACCGTCGGTGCCGATGGCGAACTGCACGATGGTGTTGTCGTCGTGATTGGCGACGTACAGGTACAAGCCATTGGGCGAGGCCACTTCGTAGACAGGATTGCGGCCGCCGGAGGGATAAGGCGAGTCGGCAATCTGGCTCAGCGCGCCGGATTCGGAGTCAACCTTGTAGACGTTGACCTGTCCTGGATTTTCGAGGTTGCTGGTGACGTAGAGGTAGTCGACGGTATTGCTGGCGCCGCAGGAAAGCATGAGCAGCGACAAGCCCGCGGTGGACGCGGCGGCCAAAAGCCGCCCGCCCCATTGCTTCCATTTCGTTTGCCGGAATCCTGCGCGCATCAGTCGGTGTTGGAGCTGTAGAGGCACCAGGTCGGAGTGCCAATGGTGGTGAAGGTTGAGCCCTTTTGCAGACTCTTGAGAATCCCGGTGTTGGGATCGTAGGCGGAACCGGTGACGTTATTGCTGCCAGCATTCGCCGTATAGATGTATTGATGGGATGGATCCTCGAAAATGCAAACGGGGCCCGAACCGGTGCCGAAGAGGTTCCCCGTCGATTCTCCGCTGGGGAGTGCAGTGAGAACTCCGGCGCCGCCAATGGTGTAGGCGGTAATCGTGCTGCCGGGCTGATTGAGGCCGGTGGATTGGCTATTGGTGATGTACAGATATTTAGAGGAACTGTCTGTGGTCAGAGCCGTCATGCCGGCAGCGCCGACATTGGGAGTTGATCCACCGGCGATGGCAGAGAGCAAGCCGTTGCCGCCCTGGGTGAAGGTGAAGATGGAGTTGGTTCCATTATCAAGAATGTAGATATACGAACCGGAAGCGCCGCCACCCCCGCTGGCCCCGATGTAGCTGATATTGGTTGCGCCGGTGATCGGCTGCGCGCCGCCGGGGACCTGGATCAGCTGGCCACTGCCATTTGCCGAATAGGCATAGACGACCTGCGTGTTGCCGGTGGCCGGATCACTCGCTTCGAGGGTATAGAGGTAGCTGGAGGCGAGATGGAAGTCGATAGGATCGCAGCCGAGCGGGAAATAAGAAAGCGGGGTGCCAAGCGCGTTCTGTTGCTGCTGGTTCTGGACGAGAAAGAGGCGGCCGGTGCTGGAGTCAATGGAGTAGACGCTGACATCGCCCGCCGGGCGGTAGACGCCGCTGGTCGAGTCATAGCACGGCGTGGCTGCGCTGATGGCCGGAGAAGCGGGGGTGACGTTCGGCGTCGTCCCCGGCTGGTATTTATCCAGAACGTAAAGATAATTGCCGGCCGCGCTGAGAGAGAGCCGCAGAGAGCCTAGGCCCTGGCTGGGGTAAGAGAGCTGATACGAAAGAGAACCGTCGCCGCCAATGCTGAAGAGCGAGATATTGCCGCCTGTCCAGGTAATCGTGCCATCGGCAGCAGTCGAGGGTGTGCCCTGATTGAGGACGTAGAGATAGCGTCCGCCGCTGAGGAGAAGAGCGCGGATGGGGTAGCTTCCGCCGGAGCTGAGCGGATCGTGTGGGGCAGCGGTCAGCACGCCGGTCTCGTTATTTTCGCGATAGGAGGCAACCTGGTTGTATTGCGAACCGGTAACGAAGATGTAGGCCTCGGTGTAGTTGTAATGGCAGGATTGAGTCCCAAATCCGATGACAAGGGATGCCGCGAGGGCCAGACCAAACCGGCCGAATTTCCTGAACTTCATGCGCTTCCTTCACGCCGGGCGGCCCTGCGGGGCGGCCTCGACAAGCTGTAGGGATAATCCCGAACCATTGTAAATGGTACGAGGGTGTTACGCCGCGAATGCCGAGAGCGGGGCCGTCGGGGGAAAGAGCGGCGGCCCGGATCCTGCAGAGTTAGACGAAGGATCACCAGACTCGGCAGGCGTCATCGGGCATCATCGGCTGACCTTTGTGACAGCCGAAGGCTTTGCCGAATTCGTCGAAATTGCGGACGACGCCATCGGTGCGGAAGCGGCCGGGGGAATGAGGATCGACTTTGGCAGCGACGCGGGAGATCTGCTCGCTGCGATTTTCACACCAGATCTGTGCGAAGGAGATGAAGTAGCGCTGGGCTTCGGTGTAGCCATCGATCTTGTCGTCGATGCTCTTGCCTTCCTGGGCCAGGGTGCTGAGGAGCGCCTGCCAGGCGATGCGAATACCTCCATTGTCGGCGGTGTTCTCGCCGAGGGTGAGCTTGCCGTCGAGGTTGACGCCAGGCACGGGCTCAAAGCCGTGATATTCGTTGATCTCGCAGGCGAGGCGCTGATCGAATGCTTTCTTGTCGGCGTCGGTCCACCAGGGTTTGACGTTGCCCTGGCCGTCGTATTTGCTGCCCTCATCGTCGAAGCCGTGGGTCATTTCGTGGCCGATCACCACGCCGATGCCGCCGAAATTGACGGCCGGGTCCCTGCTGAAGTCGTAGAAGGGCGGCTGAAGAATCCCGGCGGGGAAATTGATGTCGTTCATCGGAGGATCGTAGTAGGCATTCACCGTGGGCGGGGTCATGCCCCATTCCTTTTCGTCGACGGGCTTGCCGACTTTATTCAGCTCGTAGTTGAACTCGAACTGCGCGGAGTGATCCAGGTCCTCGACAAAGTCGTTACGGGTGACATCGAAGCTGGAGTAGTCACGCCACTTTTCGGGATAGCCGATCTTCTGGCGGAAGGCATCGAGCTTGGCCTCAGCCTGCTTTTTCGTATCGTCGGTCATCCACGGGAGAGCCTGGATGTCGGCGGCGAGGGCTTTTTTGAGCGCCGCGACGAGTTGCTCCATATTCTGCTTCGCCTGAGGGGGGAAGTTTTCCTTCACCCAATCCTGTCCCACGGCCTCGCCGAGAGCGCGGTCGGTGGCAGCGGTGCAGCGCTTCCAGCGCGCGGTTTGCTGGGCCTGCCCACGCAGCGTCTTCTGGAAGAAATTAAAGCTGGCATCGGCATAGGGCTGGGAAAGCCAGGGGGCAACGCCGTTAATGACATGGAACTTCAGATAAGCCTTGAGAGCGTCGAGGCTGCTGTCGGCGATCACCTGGCTTTCTGCCTTAAAAAAGTCAGGCTCGGCGACATTCAGACTGCTGACCTGGGGCGAGCCGATGCCGCTGAAATAAGCCGGCCAGTCGAAGCCGGGCTCGAGCTGGTCGAGCGCTTCGATGGTCATGATGTGATAAACCTTGTCGGGATCGCGCAGGTCCACACGCGGGATCGCGCCTTTTGCCAGTCCGGTTTCAACGGAGAGGACCTGATCAGCGGCGGTCTTCGCCTGGTCCTCGGAATCGCCGGTGAGTTTGAAAACGGCGACGATGTATTCGCGATACTGGTCGCGAATCTGCTGCATGTGCGGATCGTTCTGGATGTAGTAATCGCGGTCAGGCAGGGTAAGGCCACCCTGGTTGACGGCTTCGATCTGCTCGGAGGAATTCTTCTGATCCTGTTCGACGTCGAAGCTGAAGAAGACGCCAGTGGGTGTCTTTGAGTCGAGGTACGCGTCAACAGGGGCGATCTCCTTCTTATCCCTGATGGCATCGATGCGTGCGAGGAGCGGCAGGATCGGCTTGTCGCCCAGCCGGTCGGCAAGGTCGGAGTTCATGCAGGCGGCGAAGAAGTCGCCGTACTTGCGCTGGAGGGGCGTAGCCGGGGAATCCGCAGCCTTCTTCAGATCGACATAAAGCAGATATCGATTCCGCTCGTTGAGCTCGTTGAATCGGCCCCAGCTGGCCTGATCGCTGGGAATGGGGTTGTTTTTGCGCCAGTTGCCGCAGGCGTAATCGTAGAAGTCGGTGCAGGGGTCGACCGTTTTGTCGATGGCGTTGAGATCGAAACTGTGGATGGCTTTCGGCTCGGTGGGCGTCTGGGAGGAGGTATCGGCAGCGGAAAGAAGCTGCTGCGCGGAAAGAGCGACGGGGCTGAGAAGCAGAAGGACAAATGCAGGAAGCAGGAAAAGACGGGACCAGGCCGATTGAACTGCGCGCATAGACTCCTCAGTGCGGCAGGCGGGAGCCGCGATGAAATGTGTGAAAAAACGATAACACGGAGGGAAAGACAGGGTACAGAGTGCAGGGTACAGGGTGCAGGGTACAGAGTGCAGGGTACAGGGTACGGGGCTCCGGCTGCGGGGCCGGGCACCGGGCTCCTCACCCTAGAAGATTTTGACGTGGAAGGTGAGGTACTGCTTCGGATCCTTGCGGATGGCGACGAGGAGGTCGCTGGTGTCGGTCATGACCTTGTCGGTGTGATCGAAGAGCTGGCGATTTTTTAACAGCTGGCCCATCGTGCCCTTGCCTTCGTCGAGCTGGGTGAGGATGGAGTCGAGTCTGGTGACTGTGTCCGTCAGCGTGCGGGCCATTTTCGGGTCTTTGGTCAGCATGCCAATGCTGCCCTTGCCCGCGTTGATGCTCGCGGTGATCTCGTTCAAATTGTGGGTTGTTTCTTTGAGCTCGTTGTAAAGGGTGTCGTCTTTGAGCAGCTTGCCCATCGATCCTTTGCCCTGATCCAGCTGGGTGGCGATGTCATCGAGCTTGCCAACGACGCTGTTGGCGCGGTTGTAAAGGGTGTCGTCATTGATGAGCTTCCCGACGGAGCCTTTGCCGTTGGAAACTGCATCGACCAGACCCTGGAGTTCGTTGAGCGTGGCGACCGCCTTGCGATAGAGGGTGGGATCGTTGATCAGCAGGCCGATGGAACCCTTGCCGGAGGTGAGGTCGTCGGCGAGGGCGTTGACCTTGGCGAGGATGGTGTCCAGCTGCTGGACGGTGCCCTGGCTGGCCTGGATGACGTCCTGAAGGTTGGGGGTTTCGGTGGTGGCCAGTTCGGCGCCGTTGTGGACCCGTTCGCCGTGGGCATATTTCATGTCGATGTCGACAAGAGTGTCGCCGAGAACCCCCTGGGTAGTGAGGCTGGTTTTGGAATCCTCGCGAATCCCCTCCTGGTACTTCTTGTTGATCTTCATGGTGACTTCGACAGGAGTGGGCTTGCGTTCCGGGACGATGCGGATGCCGCTGACGTTGCCGACGGTCACGCCTTCGAGGGTGACGGGGGCGCCGACTTTCAACCCGGCAGAGTTCTCAAAGTAGGAGCGCAGGGTCAGGTGACCGGTCCAGAAACCGCCAGTGGCATTGGACATGAGAAAGATGAGCGCGGCCAGAGCACAAAGGGCAACGATCACCAGAACGCCCACTTTTAGTTGTGACCATCGCACTTCCTGTTGACCGGGCACGCTTTTCCTCGGAAAAAGAAGACAAAAAGTTGCTGCGCAGAGGATACCAGAGAGCAGCGCAAGCTCAGAGTCCGATGTTGAGCAGTCGATTTGCGTTGCAGAAAGTCTGGACGAGGAGGAATGGAGCCGGGCGCGGAGAGGCGGGAGCCGCGCGCCACGCGCGTGGGGGAGGAATTCAGCGTGCGGGGTAGTCCGTCGTCACACCGGTGCGTGGGTTGTAGATCGAAAAACGTCCGTCGCGGGAGGCGGAGAGCTCAAGGTCGTAACCGGTGTCGGGCCCCTGAACATTGGCGATGAATTGCGGATCGGGGTTGTCGGGACCGGCTTCTTCGGAGTAGTGGAGTTGCCAACGGGCCTGGAGACCGGGGATTTTGGCAATCGTCTCCACGGTGGGCTTCGAACCGCCTTTTTTAGCGCCGTTATCCATAATGGCGACGCGAGGCGAGATGGCATCGACCAGCGCCGGGCTGGAACTCTGGTTCCAGCCATGGTGCGAAACAATCAGGACATCGACGTGGCCGATCCGGTTATCGGGGCACATCATGTCCATTTCCTTGTCCCAGGTGAGGTCGCCGAGATCGAGGATGCGGAGCTTGCCCCAGGTGATGAGAACACCGATGGATCGGGCGTTCTCCGTCTGATCGGCAGCGCGGGTTTCGGAGTCCCTGCAGAAGGGGTTGGGCTGGCCAGCGCCGGGGAGGGGCTTCTCGATGAAACTGCCGTCGGCGGTGAGAATGCGGACAGGCAGTCCAATGATGGGGAGCATCGCGCCTGGCCTGGCCAGGATGTGCGCGTACTGTCTGGTCGCCAGGACCTTCTGATAACCCTCATAGGAGGCTTCGGTAGCTTTATCGGTGCTTTCGCGATTGGGGCCGTGATCGATGAACGTCCCGACAGCAATGCGATCGACCAGCTGGGGCACGCCGCCGGTGTGATCGACGTGATAGTGGGTGAGAAGCACGAAGTCGATGCGGGAGATGCCGGCGCGTTTCGCGGCAGCCGCGATGCGATCGGCGTCCCGCCCGGCATTGCCCGGCCAGCCTGTATCGATGAGAAGAGACTTGTGGTCGGGAGTGACGAAAAGAGTAGACTGGCCGCCTTCGACGTCGACGAAAAAGACTCGAAGGTCTGGAGAAGCCTGCGGGCGGGCACCGGCACACAAGAAGGTCAGAAGACAGACCAGGCCGAAGGATCGCGAAGATTTGCGCGCGGCATCCGCGACGGTTGTGACCGATTTCATGTCCATGCTCCGAGCCAGGAAGATTTCCCGACCGAGCCATCATATTCCGTTTATGGCTCTGACACTCCTTATCGGAGGGTGAAGGCAAGGCCTGCGGTAATCATGCCGGCGATCCCGAAGAGCAGGCCCATGTACCAGTAAGCGCGCTGGCGGGTGAGCAGAGTGATCGAAGTGACAACGAGGGCAATTTCGAGCAGGGCCTCGCCCAGATCGAAGCGGTCGGCGCGGCGTTCGAACCGGTTGACTTCGGCTTCCAGCTCACGGGCCGCGCTTTCCGTTTCCGTGAGATCCTGGTTCCATTTCTGGAGATGGCTTTTGTAACCGTCGAGGATCTTGTTAGCCGATGGCTGGTCGCGAACGGGCAGGGTGGTGAGCAGGTCAGAGATGAGCTGCGTATCGTATTGGCGAATTTTGTGGGCCTGGTAAAGATTCCACTGATCGCTGGCGCGCGCCTGGGACAGAACGGCCTCGGTGTGCGTCCGATGGCCGAGGACGGTCACAATGGCGACGAGGACCGCGAGGATACTCATGGTGAAACCGACGGGGCGAAGACTGCTGTCGCCGGAGGCATGGTGATGTTGTTCCTGAAGTTCGTGGGCTTCGTTGGGTTCCATGGCGTTCTTTCTGGCAGACGGCAATACGCGTCCGATGGATGATTTGGATGGGGCTCTTAATTGGGGCTCGAGGGCGCAGTTGCGCTGGCGGTGTTGCTCGCGGCCTGGATGACGCTCACGATGCGGCTGCGAAAGTCATCGTAGGTGGGGGCCCCGTCGATGGTGCCCAGAGTAGCGGAGCTTCCGCCGAAGAAGCTTTCGAGTGCGTAACGGTGCAGGGTGGATGCGGCGACGTCTGGATGCTCCTGACGATAAGCGGCCTGATCCGGATCGTCGGCGGCAAAGGCGTAGTAGCCGAGGATTATGCCCTTCGCGTCGGAAACCGTGAAGCGATAGTAGACGTGGTCGGGACCCTGGGGCTCGAAGTACTCGGCAGCCTCAATGATCTTGTCGCCGGCGTGGAACCGCTCGATGACAATGCCCGGAGTTTTGGCGGCGGAGGGATGGCGGCCGTCGGAGTGATAGCCGCGCAGGATTTCGCGCTCGATGTCGCGATCTTTCCGGTCGCCTGTTTCGGCGTACGCCTCGAGGAGTCCTGCGTGCACATCGGTGCTGCCGGGCCACGCGCCCTGGGAGTTACGAAAGCAGACCAGAGCTTCGGCCGGTTTGCCGTAGTCCAGAAGCAAAGTGCCGATCATGAAGCTGGCTTCAGCATTGCCGGGATGTGCATCGAGGATAGCCTCAGCTTCGTCGAGGGCCTGCTGGCGTCGTCCGGAGAGCAGGTCGGCACGGACGCCGGCAAAGTCGGAGTTCTGCAGCGTCGGCGGCAGGGATTTCGGCATAACGGGCGAGCAGATAGGCCGCTGCGGTGTCTGCGAGGCGAAGGTGCAGGGGACGAGTGCGAACAGGACGGCGATGTGGAGGAGATTCTTCATCCGCGAACCCTGGGGTAATGAAATGTGCACTGGTGCCATAGTATGCGGGATGCAAGGGAAGGCGGCCAGAAGAAACAGCGATTTTGAGGGACGGGAATAAAGACAGAAAAGGACCGGTCGGGCGGCCTTGCTCGATCGAGACCGGGTTTTCAGGGTAATGAAACCGCTTTTAGAAATGAAAGTAGACGCCGATCATCGGTTCGGCGGTGTGGGTGAAGGCGTTGGTGGAGGAATAGAGCTTGCTCAGATTCGGAGCATTATAGAGGTTACCGCGGTACTGAAAGCGGAGGCCGATGTGCGGAAGAATGCCCCAGTCGAGGCCCGCGCCGTAGACGTAGACCGCCTTGGCACTGGTGCTGGCCCCCGTAGAGGGGCTGGTGGTTTGAACACCGGCGTTGTTGGTCTGAGTGAGGGTCTGATTTCCCGAAGGAACGTTGAGGAGCAGGCCGATGCCGAGAACGCCAAAGGGACGGAAGTTCGCGATATGGACCGAGGGCACATAGTCCGCTGTGACTTCGTGAGCGTTAGCCGGAACCCGGAGGCTTTCGATGAAAGGACCGCAGGGCGAGGGGCAACTAACGGTCACCGGGGGATAGATTGTCGAGTTATAGGTTTGGTCGGCGCGGTTGAAGGAATAGGTACCCTCGAAGCCAAGGATCGGGTTCGAGATATGGCGGATTTCCACCAGACCGCCCGCCTGATTCGCAGGACTCTGCTGCGAGCCGTTGCCGTTGGTGGTTCCGTTGAAAGCGCCGTAGATGCTGGCGGAGACGCTGGTCTGGGCGAATGAAGATTGTGCGAGAAACAGGGCCACGAACGCTGCCGCGAGGAGAATGGCCGTTTGAAACCGATGGGTTTGCATGGGGTATCTCCAGTTATGAATTTACGCTGAAGCGGCCAGGGGCGAGCCTCTTCCCGGGCTCGGCGGTCTACGGGATTGAACGGCGATTGGGAAAATATGTTGCGGCGAGTGCCGGGGCTCATTGCCCGGGATTGGGCTCCAGGGGCTGGCGTGCTTCGCGCAGGAGGTACCAGAAACCCATCGAGATACAGAGGGCCGCGACGAGCGCTCCTGTGACGGCGAAGATTTCCGCCGGGCCGGTGAGGAGCGAGGCTAAGTCAGCGTGGGCCGACGGCGACCAGTGGCTGGAGGCGGGCAGCGTGCGATGCGAGAACAGCCATGCAACGGCAGCGACCGCGTAAATGCCGGTGAAGGTGCGCAGGGCGCGGAACCACAGCTCGGCGCGGTGCCGCAGGTGGAGGCGCGCACGACGGCGCGCTTCGAGCCAGACACGGGCCGCATCGGGGGGAGAGGAGGCACGGAGGCGAGCGGATTCTTCGAAGAGCGCCTGGGAGATGACCCTGGCCTCAGAGCAGACGGAGCAGGATTCGGCGTGATGTTCGAGGCCGGCGCTCCAGAAGCCGCTGCGGACGGCGCGCGCGACGGCGGATTCGTATTCACAGCGAAGTTGCGTCATACCAACCTCTTTTGCGGAGCAAGGAGTTGAGCCGCATTGCGGCGCGCCCGGAAGAGGAGAATTTTGATGCTGAGCGCCCGGAGCCCGGTGGCGGCTGCGATCTCTTCGTGGTTCATCCCCTCGACGTAGGCGAGCCATAGCAATTCGCGCTCGCGCGGCTTGAGCCGGCGCAAAGTCGTACGGACATCGAGGCAGGTTTCCAGGTTTTGAGCGACGCCGCGCTCCGGCGTTTCCGGAACGATGACATCGGCGCGGCTGCGAACGCGATCGTGCAAAAGATTGGTCGCGATGCGGAAGAGATACGAGCGGGTTTGCGACTCATCCATCACGGGGTGCCTGCGCATGAGAAAGCGGCAATACGTTTCCTGGAGAAGGTCGTCGGCGATGTCCTTACGGCGGCAAACGTGGAGAAGGTAAGCGCGGAGCGGCATGGACGTGGCCTCATAGAGGGCGCGGAATTCCACCTGGTCGAGAGCGCCGGTTGGGGCGCCGACCATGAGGCTGACGATTCCAGGGCTTCTTTCCATGCGTCCTTGTACGTTGCCACTCCGCTGCGGGTTCCTTACCGAGCCAGGGGACGAGCTTCCGTGAGCCCGAGCGCGCGATAAAGGTACCAGGAGACGAAGGCGGCCACTTCGAAGGCGATGCCCAGCGCGAGGGCGAGAACTCCGGGAACGATGGTGTCGGCGTCGACGGCACCCATGCCGCGCAGGATGCAGAGCGCCGCGCCGAGGAAGATGATCACGATACCCCAGCGCACGCAGGCGAGCATCGGCCCAAGCGGCGATTCATGTTCGAAGCGGAGGCCGTCCAGAAGCTGCTTACCCGCGTCGGTTTGAATGTACGCAGACATGTTCTGCGCCGAATCGAAGCGGGAGAGCAGGACGGTTTGGACATCGGCCTGGACACGCGCCAATCTGAGCCGGCGCACGGAGGAGAAGATGGTCCAGGTGATGAAGCTGATGGTGCCAAAGACCGCGATGATTGCGACGATGTCGGACTGCATGGCCTTACCTCGTGTTCAGAATTTGCAATGCACTGAGTAATACGGAGGTGGGGCCGGTTGGGTTAACAAAAAAAAACTGAAAGCCGCTTAGTTTCGACGGCCTGTTCTTACAGAACATGACGACATCTTCATCGTGGCATTTTGGAGTGGGAACAAAGAGGGGCCGATAGTGGGGTACAAAGAAGGAGCCTCCATGAACGTGTCACCCCTGAGCTCAGTTACATCCGCCCATACCTTGCCGGAGACCGGAAAAGCTCCGGCTGCGGCCTCGAATGCAACCCCAACCTCGTCTCACCCCACGGATACCGTGACCCTGAGCGGCGGCGCCCAGAAAGCGGCAGCAGGCGGCGACGTAGACCACGACGGCGACTCGCACTAAGGGCGTGCGCTTTGTGGGGTGGCGGCGCGCTGCATGTCCTGATGGACGCGCAACGCCACCCCTTTTTGTTGCCTGCGTTTCGGTCAGTTGACCGTGAGCGACAGCGTCGTCGAGGCGGTGATGGTGGACGTCGAGGTGTCGGTGCCGGTGAGCGTAAGGGAGTAGACGCCCTGGGCCACATCGGTGGACGTAGAGCCCGTCGTTGCACTGGACGCTGCGGTGCTGGTGCTGCCGCAGCCCACGGAGAAGCCCAGCAACGCGACAAGAAGAAGACAGCTGAGCACCGGCCAGGCTTTTCTGGACCTTCTGAAGCCACAAAGGAGGACTCCGGCCAACGCCGCTGCTCCAAGCGGGACTGATTTCCCAAACGGTGCATGATTCTGGGTGGAGGCGACGCCACCCGTGCTCTTTCTGACAAAGGAGTGAGCGGCAGAAAGGGTGCTGCAGGAGCTCTGCGACGTGTAAATAGTGAGCGCGGTTGTGGTTGTTCCGCCTGCCGTCACGGCGGCGTTGTTGATGGTGTAGCAGCCGTAAGTGTTCAGCGAAGAGCTGCTGGACGTAAGAGAAAAGCTTACGGTTCCCGCATAGGAATTCTGCGAAACAACGCTGACCGTCGAAGAACCGGAGCTGCCCTGGCTGACGGTTAAATTTGTCGCGGAGAGAGCAAAGGTGCCAGGAGAGGTCCCGCCGCCTGTCGTCGCGCCCCCGCTCCAGTCGTTCATGAGGTTGTAGAAATCGACGGAACCGAGGCCGGTGGCCTCATCGTAGCCCACAGTTGCGGGGTACTCAGACGAACCTGCGGACGAACAGTAGCTCGCGCCCGCCGTGCATTCGTTGCCGCCGATGGTGGTGTCGTGGAACGCCGTGGCGTAGGTGGAAGCGTTGGAGGCGAGGGAATAAAGAGTCTTGTTGGCAACGCCCTGACCGGTGGAGTTTTCCTTCTGATTGATGATGGCAATCATGCCGGCGAAGATCGGCGTCGCGAAGCTGGTGCCGCCGGCCACGGTGAGGTCCTGCGTCGCGGAATCGCGAAAGCCGCTGTTGCAACTGGCCTTCTGGCCTGTGTTCCACGACGACGTATCGCTGGTGCAATAGAGGTACGGGGCGTTCTCAGGCGATGAGGAAAGGGAAACATCGGGCACAAGGCGAAGGCTGCCGGAGGGAATTCCAGTAACGCCGGTCTGCCAGGATGGACGAGCCGCAAAGACGCTGACGCCTCCTCCGCTCGAGGACAAGGCATATTGCGCGCCGTACTTCGCTCCAACGGCGGCGCTGTCGTCGTTCCAGGCCTGTTCGGGAATGTACGAAAGAGCCGAGCCGACGAGGTCGGAGCTGCCGGCCGCTTGCCAGTAGGTGGTGTTGGAGGCAGCCACATCGGCGGGGAGAAATTCGGTTCCACCAACGCCGGTGGCGTAGTCGCTGCTCGCCGGGTAATTGACCGCGAGGGCTTGCTGCTGTGCGGTGGTTAGACCGCCGGAGTTGGTCGGATCGTAGCAATCCGTTGAGCCGTCGTCGCCGGAAGCGGCCACGATGGTCTGACCCTGGCTCGCGCCCTGTTCCATGATGGCTTCCAGTGTGGTGAAGTCGCTCGAGGTAAGGCTGGTTTCGCAGGCGCCATAGCTGATGCTGATCACGGGAGCGAGCTTACTGTCGACGGCATATTGCAGAGCATCGAAGACGCCGTAGTTTTTGTTGTTGCCGACGTAGACAAAGTCGATGGCGGCTCCGGGGGCTGTACCGCTGGAGTATTCGAGGTCGAGATCGGATTCGGCTTCGTCACCGGAGACGGTGGTCGCAGTTCCGGAACCGGGAACAAGGGTCATGGTGGGATCCTTGACGGTCAGGCCAGCGGCGGTCTGGAAGGCTTCGATGTCCGCGACGGAGACGGCGGACTGCCCGACGACAGCGATGGATTGGCCCGATCCGGTGTAACCGGAATTCCAGGCCGCGTTGATGTCATAGATGGTGGCGATATCTTTGGGGGTGAGATAGTGATCCCCGGTTTGGGCCGAGGTATAGCTGGGCTGCACACTGGCGGGTGAAGGGCGAAAGGCGGGGCGGGGACGGAAATCGTCGAGATTGCGAACGGAGCGAACCACGCCGAGCAGCGCTGCAGGGATGGTGAGATCGGTGGCATTGGCGAAGTGGGTTTCGGCCCCGATCCGATAACGATGCATCTCGGTCTGGAAGGCGGACTCCACCTGAGCCGCGGTTCCGGAGAAACTGATGCTGGTATGGCTGGCAGCGACGCGGTCGATGTTGAAGCCCTGCGATTCGAGCCAGCTCTGAATTTTGGCGAGGTCGCCGCCGCTCAGCCCGAAACGGCTTGCGTACTCAGCAGGCGTGAGCCATGCGTGGTATTGGGGAGAGCCCGTGGTCTGCTGCGCCTGAACCAGCGCGTCGAGTTGCGCCTGCTGATCGGGAGTGGGCTGGAAGTAGAGCGTAACGCCGTGGAGCGGCGTTGCCGGATCGAGCCGGCCAGCGTCAGCGCGGGCCGTGGCGCGGGGATTGACGGAGCCGGGGAGGACGGCTGTGGCGCGCGCATCGATGTCCTCGAAAAGACGGTTGGGCTGTTGGGCCGAGGCAAAAACCGCGGGAAGCAGAAAGACAGCGACGACGCCAGACAGCAGGCGCAGGATGGATGAACGCATGGGGGACCTCTTCAAAACAAATCAAAAATGAGGCAGGCAGAACAGCAGACCCAGCAGCACAGATCGTGGGTATTTAGACGGGAGTTCATCGCAAATCGTTACGGATTTGGCCTTCAAAAGTGATCTGGCCGAGTGAACCACCGCGCTGCTGCTCTGGGATTTGCGATCTGTCCATCGATCCGCAGCTTACCGCGCGTGGAATGTGACGCTATACTCGGATGCATTCCAAAACCGGCGAGGTACGCATGGATTTCCGATCAGTGGCTGGGTTCGCACGATTCTCCTGTTGTTTGGCTGTGGTATGGACGCTGGCGAATGCTGGCATGGCGCAGGAAAAGCCTGGCGAGAAAGGTGGCGATGGCAAACCTTCCGGCGCGCCTGCGCAAACCATCGGAGCGCCGGATTCGATCACCGAAGGCACAGTCACGGTCGACGGGCAGCCGGTTGCGTATCGAGCGGTAGCGGGAACCATCACGGTGGGCGCGACCGACGCCCAGGATGCAACGCTCGCCTTCGATGGCAGTTTGCTGCCGGACTCAGGTGTGAAGGCGCCCGCCGATGCAGCGGATGCACCGCCGACGGCGCGCATCTTTTATGTGGCGTACTTCAAGAAAGACATGACCGATGCGACGCACCGGCCGGTCACCTTCATCTACAACGGCGGCCCTGGCTCCGCGACGATGTGGCTGCACCTGGGGACATTCGGACCGAAGCGCATTGTTGTCCCGGATACCGAGCATCAGGAGGCCGCGCCTTACACGATGGTCAGCAACCAGTATTCGTTGCTGGATACGAGCGACCTGGTCTTCATCGACGCGCCGGGCACCGGGTTCAGCCGGACGTTTGGCAAGGAGAAGGCGAAGGCATTCTATGGCGTCGATGGGGATGGGCAGGCGTTCGACCACTTCATCCGCAAGTTTCTGACGAAGTACGACCGCTGGAATTCCCCGAAGTATCTCTTTGGCGAGAGCTACGGTACGCCGCGATCGGCGGTGTTGGCGGCCGATCTGCGCGGCGTCGACCTGAACGGAATTATTTTGTTGTCGCAGATTCTGAGCTTCGATAACTCGGTGGACGATCCGAACCAGAACCCAGGCGTCGATCAGGCCTATGCGCTGGCGCTGCCGAGTTACGCAGCGACGGCGTACTACTACCACAAGCTGCCAAATCAGCCGGCGGCGCTGCGGCCTTTTCTGGATGAGGTGGAGAAATACGCGCTGGGCGATTACATGGCCGCGCTGCTCCAGGGCAGCGAGCTTTCCGAAGAGCAGAAGCATGCGGTCGCGGAGAAGCTGCACAGCTATACGGGACTGCCGGTGGATTATCTGATCCGCGCCGACCTGCGCGTGGTGGGTGGCAATTTCTCGAAGACGCTCAAGCTGGATGAAGGCACGACCATCGGTCGGCTGGATACGCGATTCCAGGGACCGGATATGGATCCGCTGAGCGAGGGGTCGCAATACGATCCGCAAAGCGACGCGATTACCAGCCCCTGGACTGCGGCCATCAACGACTATCTGCGCAAGGATCTGAAATACGGGATGCAGAGCGTCTACTTCACCAACGGCCGGCAGGGCGGTGATTTCAGCTGGGACATGCGGCATCGCGTGCCGGGAAGCTTTGGTCCGGGCGGCGAGCAGGAGGGCGGCACGAACGTCATGCCCGATCTTGCCTACCGGATGAAGATGAATCCGAAGATGAAGATCATGCTCGCGGGTGGCTACTTCGATCTGGCGACGCCGTACTTTGAAGGAATGTACGAGATGCACCATCTGCAGATACCGCAGTCGCTGCAGTCGAACATCAGCTATCACTACTACGAAGCCGGACACATGATCTACGTGAAGGACGATGTGCTGAAGCAGTTTCACGCCGATGTGGAGAGCTTCATCAAGGCGACAGAAAGCGGGAAGTGACGCGCGGGCCGCTCGTCATTTGGACTGAGCGGCAGGCGTTGTCTGGTACACCAGGGTCAACTGGGTGTGGATGCGGACCGGCTGCGGCTGATAGCGGTAGGTTTTGACCGAGGTCACGGCGCAACTCTGCAGAAGCGGCGGTCCGCTGACGGCCTTCACGTCCTCCACCGCGCCTGATTTGGCGATCATGATGTCGAGAACCACGGTGCCGTGGAGGCCCGTGAGGTTGGCGATGGCGCAGGGTTGCGGCTTGCCTGCAATCTTCATCGGTTCGACAGCTTCGGGCGGCAGGTTCATGACCGCGGATGAGTTGTTGGCCGCTGGTTGCGCGGCGGGTTTGGTGGTGGGAGACGTGGCTGGCGCGGCGACTGGGATTGGCTTTGCCGTTGAAGCCGAGCTCGAGGATGGCGCCGGCGTTGCGGCGACGGCCGGAGTTGCCGCGGGCGGTGTTGCGGTGGCGGGCGCGGTCGAGGCCGGCGCGCTTGAGGCCGGAGTAGCGCTCGCTGTCGTTGCGGCTGGGGTTGCGGCTAGGGTTGCGGCTGGGGCGGCTGGTTGGTGGAGCGAGCGATAGATCACGACAACGAGGACCAGTCCGATGAGAACCGGGACGACGATGGCGATGAGGTTGATGTAACGACGGAAGCCCGTGGGCCTGGCGTCGTCGAGGCGGGTTTCGAAGACGCGGCTGGGGTCGGGCTTGCGGGACGGATCGGGGGGCAACGTGGGGATCTCCCTCGGGACGGATTTTACTTGAAGTGGGGCAGGGGGGCGAAGAGAAGGGACAGCTATACTTTGGCTATGGCGAGGTCGTCGAAGGGTGCGGGGAAAAGCACGGTGCGCTACGCGCTGAGGCGCGAAGAGTTCGCGGCGATTACGGCCGTGGAAGGGTTGAAGCTCACCCCGGAAGCTGAGAAGCGACTCAAGGAGACCGAGTCCCTCCCACCCGATGAACGCATGGCGGTGGTGATCCGTGCCCACACCGGTCGCCGAGCGCGCTGATGTCTGAAGGCTACGAGGCCTTCGACGATCCCTATGTCTTTCCGGGGACGGGTGTCCTCCGCAACAAGCTCAATATTCGGGACGCGAAGGTTTTGGAAAGCTTTGAGGTTGAGATTTCCCGGCTGCGTTCGTGGGAGCCGCTGCCCGAGGGAAGCTTCGATCCGGCGCACTATTGTGCGGTTCATCGTCATCTGTTTGGAGACGTGTACGCATGGGCGGGGAAATACAGGACGGTGCGGATCGCGAAGGGGGAGACGATGTTCTGTTACCCGGAGAACATTCCGGCGCAGATGGATGCGCTCTTTGTGGGAATTGAGGGCGGGGCTCGGTTTCGCGATCTGACGCCGGAGGAATTTGTCCCTCGGCTGGCGGGATTTTGGCTGAGCTGAACGCGAGATTCATCCCTTTCGCGAGGGGAACGGGCGTAAGCAGTCTGTCGTTTGCCGGCTTGATTGGGGCTGCGTTTGGCCAGCCGCTTCAGCTTTGGTGGGTGAGGCAGGAAACTTTCCTGCGGGCGATGGTGGCTAGTTTTGCGGGGGATTTGGGGCCGTTGATTGGGGAGTTGAGGGGCCTAAGGAGGTGAGGCCCTCTGTGGTCCCCGGGATCTCAAAAGCGAGACCCGGGCCAGCCGAAGAGAGAGCGTTGTTCCTCCGCTACCGAAGGGTGATGTCGCGGCTGAGGTTGCTGAGGACGACGTGAGCGTTCTCGACGCGTTTGTCTAATACCTTTTGCTCGGCGGACTGGTCGCCGTACTGCTTCATGCGCAGGTCAAAGACCTTGTCGGCGAGGCCGTCGAGGGCACCCATGTTTTTGAAGACCATGGAATAGCCAAAGTCCCAATCGTCGGGGCCGGAGGAGGTGACGTTGACGAAGGTGCGGTAATCGAGGATGAGGCCGGCGGTCTTTTCGGCTTCCCAGATGGGGAGGACGTTCTTTTTGACGTCGGCGTAGAAGGCGCCGCTGTGGCCAGGGATGATGTGGATGAGGACGGTACGCTCGACGGGTCCTTCGCTGTAGGGAACCTGCGCGCGGGCAGCGGGGACGATGGCGAGGGCGACAAGGGCGCCGGCGAAGAGGATTGCATTTCTCATGAAGAGAAACCTCCGTTTGGGATTTGTTGGGGATGCTTGAGCGTACGCCGGACGCTGGGGGGAGTCAACCGGGGGGAGATGTCCCCGGCTCTCAAAAGCGGGACCAGGGCCAGCCGATCCAGTGGCTAAAATGCGGGGTTTTCAGCCTTGTTTTGCACGGGTTTTAGCGCAGGTGGAGAGGGGTCTTTGCGTGGTAAAATGAGGGTGTGGCGGCGATCCCTAAAACCTTCGATTTCAGGGGATTTTGGGGCAGAAACGGGCCGGGAAAATGGGGCCGGTTTTAAGCTCGAATGTGGCCGGGAAAGCATGGCGGCGGCAAGGGGTTTCAATGCAGGTCCGTTCGATTCGCACCGGCGTTGTCTGCGCGCCAAAGCCTGGCGCAACGATTCGGATGGCTCGCTCAGGATGACCGATTTTACCGATCCAGATTTTACCGACCCCGAAAATTCCCAACTCGCAACCCTGGTTGTTCAACAGCAATTCTGCTTTAAGTCTCAGACCGGAGTTTCATGGCAACCAAAGAAGTGACACCCACCGAAAACACTATCCCGGCGGCAATGGAACAGCCGAAGCTGACGGCGGTCAAGAGTCCCGCCGAGAAGAACTCCTACACGGGCGAGAACATCAAGGTGCTGGAAGGCCTCGAGGCGGTGCGCCTGCGGCCGGCAATGTACATCGGGTCGACGGGAGAGATGGGGCTGCACCACCTGGTGTACGAGGTGGTGGATAACTCAGTGGACGAGGCGCTGGCCGGGCACGCGACGAAGGTGGACGTCACGATCCACGACGATAACTCGATCACGGTGGTCGATGACGGGCGCGGCATTCCTGTGGACGAGATGACGCTCGACACGGGCGAGAAGATGGCCGCGGTGCAGGTGGTGCTCACGAAGCTGCACGCCGGGGGCAAGTTCGACGCTTCCAATTACAAAGTATCGGGCGGGCTGCACGGCGTGGGCGTGAGTTGTGTAAACGCGCTGAGCGAGCAGCTGAACGTGGAAGTCTGGCGCGACGGGCACACCTACGAACAGGATTACGCCAAGGGCATTCCCATCACGAAGCTGAAGCAGACGGGAACTTCGAAGCGGCGGGGGACGAAGGTGCATTTCCTGCCGGATAAGTCGATCTTTGCGGTGACCGAGTACAACTACGACACGCTGGCGCAGCGGCTGCGTGAGCTGGCCTTCCTGAACAAGGGGCTGACGATCACGCTGACCGACGAGCGGGTGACCGATCCAAAGACCGGCGAGGCGAAGAAGACGGAGTTTAAGTATGCGGGCGGAATTGCGGAGTTCATCAAGCATCTGAACCGCGGCAAGCAGGTACTGCACGACAAGCCGATCGTGATGGAAGGGCTGCGCGATGGAGTGGATATGGAGATCGCGCTGCAGTACAACGATGGCTATTCCGAGACGGTGTTCTGCTTCGCGAACAACATCAATACGGTCGATGGCGGGACGCATCTGTCGGGATTCAGAACCGCGCTGACGCGGACAGTGAACTACATCGGCCAGCAGCTGGGCTTGTTCAAGGACGTGAAGGAGAACCTGACCGGCGACGATGTGCGCGAGGGGCTGGTGGCGGTGATCAGCGTGAAGCTGCCGCAGCCGCAGTTCGAAGGGCAGACAAAGGGCAAGCTGAATTCGGATATCGCGGGGACGGTGCAGGCGCTGGTGAACGAGCGGCTGGGCGGGTATCTCGAGACGAATCCACCGGTGGCGAAGAAGATTATCAACAAGGCGATTGAGGCGGCGCGGGCGCGGGAAGCGGCGCGGAAGGCGCGGGACCTGACGCGGCGGAAGGGGGCGCTCGATGGCGGAGGGCTGCCAGGAAAGCTGGCGGATTGCTCGGAGCGCGATCCGGAGCGGTGCGAGCTGTATCTGGTCGAGGGCGAGTCGGCCGGCGGAACGGCGAAGCAGGGACGCGACCGGAAGTTCCAGGCGATTCTGCCGCTGAAGGGCAAAATTCTGAACGTGGAAAAGGCGCGCTACGACAAGATGCTGGGCCACGAGGAAATCCGCGCCATGATTACGGCGCTGGGGACGGGGATCGGCAAGGACGACTTTGACGCGACGAAGCTGCGCTACGGCAAGATCATCCTGATGACGGATGCCGATGTGGACGGATCGCATATCCGGACGCTGCTGCTGACGTTCTTCTTCCGGCACATGCAGGAGCTGATCAAGCGGAGCAACGTGTATATCGCGCAGCCGCCGCTTTACAAGATCAAGAAGGGCAAGTTTGAGCAGTACATCAAGGACGATCGTGAATTTGTGAAGGTGATGGTGAAGCGGGCCGCCGAGGGAATGGTCATCCGCTATGGGGAGGGTGCTGCGAAGCTCGAAGGCGCGGCGTTGACGAAGTTCATGGGGCAGCTGAACGACTATCTTGGGTTCTTTGACAAAGTCGATAAGCGGCTGCGCAACGAGGAAGTCACAAATCTGCTGGCGAAGGCAGAGTTGACGAAGCGGGTGGACTTCGAATCAGTTACTAAGCTGGAGAAGTTATATAAGGAACTGGAGAAGATACAGAAGAAGTATCAGTTTAAGTCGCTCACGAAGCCGGTGCAGGATGAGGAGCATCAGACCTGGTCGCTGAGCTATGTGGATGCGCAGGGCGCGGAACGGCGTATTGACTGGCTGCTGGCTTCGACGCCGGAATACCGGCAGATGATGTCGAAGCACGGACAGATCAAAGAGCTGCTGGAGCCCCCGTTTGTAGTCGAGTACGCGGCGAAGGCGCAGGAGAAGGGCGTCGGAGTACCCGATCCTGAAGACACCGGCGCCGAAGCCGAAGTAGAGACAAAGGGCGAGGCCGAAGCGGGCAAGCCGGCTCCGAAGCGTACGGGCAAGGCGAGCCTTGAGCCAGTAGAGAAGCAGACGCCGAAGGAGCTCTTCGAGTTCGTGGTGGAGCAGGGGCGGCGCGACTACCAGGTGCAGCGCTACAAAGGCCTGGGCGAGATGACGGCGACGCAGCTGTGGGAGACGACGATGGATCCGGAGCGGCGGACGCTGCTCTCGGTACGCCTCGAAGACATTGCGGAAACCGAGACAATCTTCACAACGCTGATGGGCGAGGATGTCGAGGCGCGGCGGAAGTTTATTGAAGATAACGCGCTGGACGTGAAGAACCTGGATATTTGATGCAGGGAATAGGGAGTAGGGAGTAGCGAGCCGGGAGCGATCAGGGCTGGCGGCCGACAGCAAGTAGGATGCTATGCGTACTTCATCAGTTCCGGGTAGCGCGCATAGATGCGGTGCTGGTCGTCAGGTGTCAGTTGGCTGAGCCGGATCGGTTTGTCCTGGGGGCGGGTTCCCTTCTGATTGAAGACATTCATCAGGCTCCATTCCCGTTGCAATCCCTCGGGCTCGTGCGCGGGCAGGTCGTAGCGTGTAAAGTCGATCACCATATGCGGGCTATCGCTGACCCAGTTATGGAGCAGCGCCAGGCGAAATTCCTGGTTCATGAACCACTGGATTTCAAGCTCCTTTTCCGAGCCCGGCGCGCCAGTTCCCTTCGCATCGAAGCGGTAGTTAAGGGATCGATTGTTGGGCGTATGTTTGCGCCACTCCATGCCGAAGGCACCTTCGGTCGGCACCTGCGTATCCGGCCATCGGTCCTGGACGGCCTGTAACCACCAGGTGAGATCGTTGTCGTGCGCGATGGACACCTCCCAGATGGCGGTGACCCAGCCGAATCCATTGAGGGCGTGGCCCTGATCAAAATGCATGGCGGTGGTGGCCATCATCTCCTGGCGGCCGGCCTGTTCGCCAAGATTGCCGACCGTCTCGATTGGGCCGACGCCCATGCGGCTGTTGAAGCCTCCCTGGAAGCCGTCCCGGCGGGCGGAGAGAAAGTCGCAGGTCCAGCCATCGAAGCAGACGCAGTCGATGAAGTCCGCCGGTCCCTGCGCTGGTTTGAGGTAATGCTCGCGGCTGGGGTAGTAGGGATAGCAGATACCGCCATCGCCATCGCCATTGTCGATGGCGTGCTGGCTCCATATCTGGCCCTGGCAAACGTGGATATCTTCTTCGGTCGCGAGAAAACGCTGGTTCTCGGCATCCATGAAGCCGGCGACCAGGCACTCCGGGCGGTATCCGTTGCCGACCATGTCGGTGATCATCCGCAGCGCCTGATGGATGGTTTGCCGGTTATTTTCGCGAGTGTCGAACATAGGCGCGAAGTAGCCGCCCGGGATGAAGGTGATTTCGTCACCGTAGCGATCGTGATAAGAAGCAAGCAGACGTCGCGCGTCCCTGTACTGCTGGCGATCATCGTGTAAAGCCAACCAGCTGATGGCCCAGCTCATTTTGCCGTCCGGACAACCGCGGGAAAAGGCATCGCGGCGCGAGCGAATGTGCTCTGGGCTATTGGCGGGAGCCTCATCTTCGCCGATGGAGCGGGTGGGCGTGACCTCGATCTGGTTTACGCGCACGACGGAGATATGGGTGATGAAGCGTCCGCGCAGGCCTGGTGGGGCAGCTGCGCCGGCGAGTGCGCCCGCGGCTGCCGATGCGAACGTAAGAGCACCGGCGGACCCCGCGGCGCGGCTGAGGAACTTTCGCCTGGTCCAGAGTTGATCCATTCCTTCCCTTCCTGATCGACTCGCTCAGAGAGCGGGTCGTGTTGTCCGGGGATCATCTGCAGCGACGAGCACGCGGACGCCGTAAGGCTCGAGATTTACCGGCGAAGTGAAAGCGGAGGAGTCGAAGGCATCGTGGTAGTTGCCGCTGAGTTCGACGGATTGCGCGGTGGAGGTGTGGTTGAGCAGATAGGTCCATGATCGGCCTCCTGCGGTGCGCGTGGCTGTTTCGACACCCGTGGGTAGCTTCAGGGGAGTAACTCCGCTCATCGCCGTCAGGGTCAGAAGAACCCGGGCTAAGTCGGGAGCTTCGAGATGGGCGCCAAGGTAGATGGCCTTGCCCTGGCCGTAGCGATTTACAGTGATGGCGGCCTTCCCGGAGTGATCGCCGCCGGAGTAAGTGGCCAGTACGTCGGCGCCGCGTGGAGTAAGAATGTCGGCCCAGATGCGGCAGTCGGCATCAGGTCCAGTGAGTGGACCAGAGAACTGGACGGATTGCTTCTCGGTATAGATGGGCTGATAGTCGAGTAACTCGACACCCATAACATCGCGCAGGAGACCGGGCAACGGTGTATCGACGATGCGGCTGTGTTCGTCTTTCACGCCGAGCCGAAAGCCGGCAATGAAAGTGCCGCCGCCTTTGACGAAGGCACGAATGCGATCGGCCTGCTGCGCTGTGACGATGTACATGACCGGCGCACAAAGAACCTTGTAGCGGGAAAGATCGCTGGCAGCGTCCACCAGATCGATGCCCGCGTGCGAGGCGCCCATCACACCGTACCAGGTGAGCATCTCGGTCGAATACTTGAGCTTCGGCTGGCCGGGCTGGATGTTGAGAGCCCACCACGCATTCACATCGAAGCAGAGGGCGAGATCGGCGTTGTAGCGCGCGCGGAGCGCTTCCGGACCGAGCGACTTTAGCTCGCGGATGGTCTGCTGGACTTCGTCGAAGCCGGGACTGTGGGAGCGATCGTGGCGCAGGAGACCGTGCCAGTATTCTTCCGCGCCGAAGTCGGCGGTGTCCCAGCGGAAATAATTAATGCCCATGGCTCCGTGGGCGATGGCCTGATACGACCAGAGCCGGAGCTGGCCGGGATGAGGCTGCGGAGAGAAGTAAGGCTGTCCGGATTTGCCGGTCTGCTCTTCCATGATGAGAAACGCCTCGCCGTCTTTGGCGCTGCGCATGAAGTCGTGGCTGAAGGCGACGGTGGCGGCGAGAGCTTCGGGTGGCGGAGGAGCATCCGTCTGGTAGATCGCAAAGAAGCCGGGGTAGTTATCGGAGGCGACAAAGTCCAGGTTGCGGTAGAGGTCGCGCAGGTTGAGGTTGTCGATCAGGCCGCCGACGTTGTTGGTGGTCACGAAGTGAGAGGGACAGAGCTTGCGCAGGACAGTGAGCTGATCCTGAAGGAACGAGGCGTTGGCGTCGCTTTGGTAGCGGTTGTAATCGAGAGCGAGGCCGGGATTGGGCGGAGCGCCGGAGGGCAGAGGAACGGGAATCTGGGAGAAGTCGGTATAGGTGTTGCTCCAGAAGACCGTGCCCCAGGACTGATTGATGGCGTCGAGGGAGGTGTACTTCGCACGCAGCCAATGTTCAAAGCCCTCGCGGCAATAGCGGCAATAGCAGCGGGCGCTTTCGCCGAGGGTAAACTCATTGTCGATTTGCCAGCCGATGACGCCAGGGGTGGAGGCGAAGTGCTGGGCCATCTGCGTAGCGATGGCCACCGAGAGGCGGCGATAGGTGGCGTTGGTGGGACAGGTGAAGCGGCGCGCGCCTGGACTGAGGGTCATGCCGTGGTCGTTGACCATCAGCACTTCGGGATATTTTTGTGAGAGCCACGGCGGAGGTGCGGCCGAGGGAGTTCCGAGAATAACCGCGATGCCATGGGCATGGAGGATGCCGACTGCGCGCTCGAGCCAGCGGAAATCGAAGTGGCCCTCTTCGGGCTCCATGAGCGCCCAGGCAAACTCCGCGATGCGGACATTGGTGACACCGGCGGCGGCCATGGCAGCGGCGTCCTCTTCCCAGAGTTTTTCTGGAGTCTGGTCGGGATAGTAGTCGACGCCAAAGAGAAGAGGAAGGCGGTCGAGGGCGGGATTCGAGGGAGGGTTGTCGGTAGCGTAGTCCGCGAAGGCGGCCGCATTCTTGCTTACGAAAAGCGAAGCAGCGCCGGCGCTGCCGATGACCACAAACTGCCGTCGATTCATCCTGGTTGTGCCTCGCAGGCATTCTATAGAGGACGAAGAGAACTGCGCTGAGGAATGTCTGCGGCGCGATCAGCTGTCTTTGCGGTAGAGAAGATCCTTGATGGCGCTGCGGCGGGCCGCATTGGCTTCGCGATCGTTCTGAAAGCCGGTAGCGGCGGGGCCGGGGGAGCCTTCGCCTTCGGGTTCGCTGCAGGACGGACAACGATTGGCAAAGCCGGGCTTGTCGGGCTTCAGCTCGAACTCTTCACCACAGTTAGCGCACTTACGGATGGGGAACGGCATTTCCCTTCCATGATAAAACCGGCGCGCGGAGTGCGAAACCGGGGGCGGAGGGTTCCCCAAAAATTGGCCTGCGTCGCAGTTGGGCAGGATTGGCTTGACGACACCGGCGCGGTTCCCTGCCCCTAAAGCACGTAGGCGTGCAGCATCCACCAGACGAGGAAAAGCGCAACGACAGCGAGAACGATGTGGCCGATCCACTGGCCGGGAGTTTCCGGCCTTCCAATTCTGAACATCCTGCGATCCTAACAGCGGGCGGTGAGCTTGTCGGCAGGTTTCGTGGGCGTCATGCAATGATGGGTGCGCAGATGGGGAGGCGTTCCCGTGAGTCGATGGTATTGGCGGATTCGCCTGGTGGCGTTGGGTGTGGCGATCGTGCTGGGCGGAGCTGCGGCGCGTTTGAGCGGGCAGAGCGCCGCTTCTGTGGGAATTTTCGAAGGGCAGTCGGATGTTGGGGTGGTCACTCCTCCTGGGACGGCGGTTTACGATGCAGCGGCGGGTACGTATACGCTGACTGCGGCCGGAGCGAATCTATGGGGGCCGGCCGACGCCTTTCACTTCGTATGGAAAAAGGTGACGGGCGACGTCTCGCTGACGGCGGATGTTGCTTTCGTTGATGCTGCAGCAGAGCACAATCCGCATCGCAAGGCGTTGTTGATGGTTCGGCAGAGCATGGACGCTGGTTCGGTATACGCCGATGCCGCAGTGCATGGGTCGGGGTTGACGGCATTGCAGGATCGGCGGGCCGCAGGCGGGATTACTGAGGACATCGAGCTGAATGGGGTGATTCCACAGCGGATACGTCTCGAGAAGCGCGGCGACATGATCACCATGTACCTGGCGCCGGTCGATGGTACGCTGCACCCGTCAGGAGCGAGCATCGAGCTGCATCTGGAGGAACCGTTTTACATCGGCATCGGGCTTTGTTCGCACGACGCGAACGAGGTGGAGAAAGCGGTGTTTTCGCACGTGAGCGTGGAGAAACCCGCGGTATTGCCAGCGGCCCTGGCACTCTACAGCGCGCTGCAGACGATCGGGATCGAAGAGGACTTTCATCGCGCGGTGATTACGTGGACGGCGCAGGCACGCTTCGAAGCGCCGAACTGGACGCACGATGGGAAGACGCTGATCTTCGATGGAGCAGGAAAAATCTGGACGGTGCCGGCGGAGGGAGGAACGCCGCAGGCCCTTGAGATCGGCGACGCGACCGGCTGCAACGGCAGTCACGGCCTTTCGCCGGATGGGAGATGGCTGGCGATCAGCTGCAGCACGCCGGGCAAGCCGGAGTCGCGTGTATACGTTGTGCCGCTGAGCGGGGGCGCGCCGCGGATGGTGACCGCGCATCCGAACTCGTATTGGCATAGCTGGTCGACGGACGGGAAGACGATCATTTTCACGCGTCCGGATCACGGGTCGGGCAATATTTTTGCGATACCGGTGGAGGGCGGCGAAGAGCATGCGCTGACCACGGGCACGGGGATCAGCGATGATCCGGATTGCTCGCCGAATGGGCAGTGGATTTACTTCAACTCCGACCGCGGCGGGAGCATGCAGATCTGGCGGATGCGTCCCGATGGCAGCGGGGCGGAGCAAATTACCAACGACGAGCGCGTGAACTGGACGCCGCATATCTCGCCGGACGGGAAATGGATGGTGTACATCAGCTACGAGAAGGGGACGACAGGGCATCCGGCGAATCGGCCGGTCGAGCTGCGGCTGATGTCGATCGAGGACCGGAAGATTCGGGTGCTGTTCAACCTGACGGGCGGCTCGGGGACGATGAATGTGCCTTCGTGGGCTCCGGACAGCCGGCACCTGGCGTTTGTGAGCTATGCGATGCTGCCGGCGGAGGAGGGTGGCCCGACCCAGTAGGAGATGGGCCGATGTATTGGCGGATAAGTCTCGTGGAATCTGTAGGGCGCTGTCTCGATCTGCGACTCAGGGCTGCCAAACGCATCTAATTTTGTGGGTGATGCGGTGACCCTGCGGTACACTCATAGGGCAGGCGTTTTCCCCAGGAGATTGTGAATATGGCTACCAGCACTGTAACGACTACCCCAACGACCCCCACTCCGGAAGCGGTTCCCGCAGCGAAGACGACCCCGGTCCGGCTGACCGACAACGCTGTGAATAAGGTTCGCGAAATTATGGCGACCCAGGATCCGCTGCCCGCGGGGCTGCGCATCGGCGTGGTGGGCGGAGGATGCTCGGGCTTCCAGTATTCGATGTCCTTCGAGAACCAGTCGGGGATGATGGACAAGGTCTACGACTTTAACGGTCTGAAGGTATTTGTGGACGCGACCTCGCTGATGTACCTGAACGGCTGCGTCGTGGACTACCTCGAGACGCTGGAAGCGGCCGGCTTCAAGTTCGAGAACCCCGCGGTGAAGAGCACCTGCGGATGCGGATCGTCCTTCAACGTGTAAGTTCAGTCAGGAAAAGCAAGGCCCGCTCATCGGCGGGCCTTTTGCATTGCTGCGAACTTTTACTGGGGGGCGGTGGGGTCGGACGGTGGACCGGTTGGACTGGGCACCGGTGTGGGCGTTGGGGTCGGAGGAATTTGCCCCGGAGACAGCTGGCCGGGGTTGTTTCCAAATCCTGGTGTTCCGGATCCCTGTGTTCCATTGACGTTGGTCGAGCCGCCGGTCAGACCGGCGAGAGCCTGCGCCTGATCTTCAGCAGGATCGTAGTTGAATTCCCACTTGTTGTAGCGGGTTTGTTGCTTGTAGAGGATGAGCGATGGCTTATCGACGGGGAGGGTGAAGCCAACGATGGGGCCGCCTCCACCAAAAGTCGCGGCCGAGGTGCCGGTGCCGTTGTTCGATCCCGGCGCACCGGGGGTTGAACTGTTCGAGGAGCCAAATCCTGAACTTGACGACGAAGAATTGAACATCGAGGAGATGCCGTTCGACGATCCGGCACCTGTCGATCCGAAGCCGCTGCTGGACGAGCCGAAGCCGCTATTCGATGAGCCGAAGCCAGAGTTATTGCCGCTTTGGGCGGTCCCACCGAAGCCGCTGCTGGTGCCGCCGAATCCTGAAGTGGCCGAGGAGGAATCGGGGGCAGCGATGGGGACACCGTTCGCATCGGTGGTCGTGGCCGTGGTCGTGGCGGCGTACATGGAGGAGCCGACGCCGCCGAGACCGGCGGCCATCATCAGCGGCTGCCCGAAGAAGCCGAGTGGGCGCACGTGCGCCTGGCCAAAGAACACCGGCTTCCAGTCATCCTTGCCGGTGAGCGGATCGAGATAGCGCTTGCGCAGGAATCGAATCTGATTGGTCTCCACCAGCTGATCGATCGAAGTCGGATACCTGCCGAATTTCTGATAGTAAAGCTTGATGGCGCGCTTGTATTGCTGCCCGCGATGGACGGTCTCCCTCTCCTTATCGCGCTGGATCGACATGGCGACCTTCGGAGCGGCGATGGCGAGGCTGACGAGCACCAGCACGGTAAGAAAGATGACGGCGAGCAGGACATAACCTTCTTCGCGGTCGCAGTGTTGGGGGATTTTCTTCGACATCATGAATCTCAACTCTGGGTCAGAGGCAGCGTCTGCGTGTTGTTGTAGAGCAGATCGGTGACCTGGATGGAAAGGGGCGTGATCTTGACGACCTTGTAGTGATGGTCGACGACATCGCCCTCGGAGGCAATGAAGACATCCTCGCCGTGAAGGAGGAAGGCTCGCTTCGCTCCGCTGTTCGCCTCGTAGCCAAAGAATTTCAGGTCGATGGGCGGCGGGGGCGGTGGTCCCGGCGGCGGCGGTGGGACGGTCGCGACGTTATGGATCGGTCCTCTGACGGGTTCGATCTTCGGCGGTGCAGAAGTGGTGGAGAAGATGTTGCGGCCGGCGCCGCTGTACGCCAGCGATTCCGCTCCGGCCATCACTTCGGGATGGAGCGTGGGATCGAGGCTGGCAAGAGGCGGAATTTTTTCCGCGGCATGGGGTCCCTGATTGCGGGAAACGGCGGTTTCCGAACCGGCTTGCGACTGTGTGGCGGCAGCTTGTTGCGCGGGCCGTGCGGCGGGAGGTGGAGCGCTTCCGCCGAACATCGAATTGACGAAATACACGACGGCGCCGAGCATCACGACGACAAGAACGACGAGGATCGCAACATTGCGCTTGTTATCGAGGCCGGTCTTCATTGTTGGACCTCGGTGGGCGCGGGCTGGGCATTGGCGTCGGAGCCGGCCGCCGGCTGCGAATCTTCGGGGGTAGCCGGTGGCAGATCGGTGGCGCCGGCGCGAATGTAGGTGGTGAGGCGGAGGCGCAGGTTGACGAGACCGCCCTGCTGGCCGGTGAGGGTGACACCGTCAATGATGAAGAAGACGTGGTCCTTGTCACGCTCGATGCCATTGATGAAGCGCATCAGGTCGGAATACTGACCGCTGAGGCCGGCATCAATATGGAGCTCGGTCAGACCCGCTGTGGTGGCGTTCTCGGCATAGGCGGCGCGCGAGAGCTTCACCTGATTCTTCGCGGCGACGGCGCCCAGTTGCGCGAGGATCGTCGACCAGTTGGGCGAGATGCGCTGATTGTAAAACGACTGCGCGTCCTCATCCGCGACCTGGACCTTTTTCGGCAGCCCGCTCAGGTGCTGCATCTGGGACTGGAGCTGGCCGTAGCGAAGTTCCTCCTGAACAAAGCCGCTCGACTGATCGGAGCGGATGGCGCGCCAGGCCAGGGCGAAGCGCACGCCCATGAAAACGTCGGCGGCCACCACGAGGGCGAGCAGAACGAGATGCAGATTGAGTTTGGTGAAGATGCCGGTGCGGTTCATGGAGTCGAGACCCCCTCCATGATGCGCGGCCGCAGCTTCTTTGCGGTTGACGGGGCGTTCTCGTTGGCAGTGTTCAACGGCAGCGGCCGATAATCGGCAAGAATGTCGAAGTTCACGGCGTTGGTGCTGACGTTCTGTATGCCGGACTGAGTGCCCGCGGCATTCGCCAGGGTCTCCGATGCGAGACGGGGCGAGGCAAAGTGCCGGGACTTCTCAAGATTGCGGATGAGGTCGAGGGCTCGCGAACGTTCGCCGGTGACGCGCAGCCGAATAGTGACGTGGCCATCGGGGGCAACAATCGGGTCGATGCTCATGACCTGCACACCCGAGGGCAAAACGGTTTCGAGGTCGGTCATGGTGGCCGTCCACGAGAAAGCCTTGCGCTGAAAGAGACCGTTCAGGAAAGAGGATTGGCGCAGAATCGAAGCGTCGGCCGGCTGCTGCATCAGGGTCTGGTAGCTCTGCTGCTGTTGCTGGAGGTCGCGAACATGGGTCTCGACGGCATCAACGCGAGCCTGAGTTTGCTCCGCCTGCACGCGCTCGCTGCGGTAGAGATACCATAGCGCGACTCCCAGCAGCGCGAGGATCAGAATCCAGGTGCGGAGCCGGTTGTAAACCGGGCGCAGCTCGACGTAGGGCTTGCTGGCGAGGTTGACGGCGATCCTCATGCGAGGGCCCCCGTTACGCCGGCAGTGACACCGGATGGAATGGTGGTGAGGGCCGAGCCCTCGGTCGAGCCAAGATCCGCGATGCGCGGGGCGGGATCGACGAGCGAAAGCCAGCGGGAATGCGCGGCAGCGCTGGCGCCGCCGGGCCCGGCATAGTAGAGGGTGCCGGGCATGCCCTTTAATGTGTCTTCGTACCAGGCCAGCGCCGTGATCACCGCCTGGGCCATCTCGTCTTCACGGGCGATGGGGTCGGCGGGCAGGTCCATGGAGCGGTGCAGGAGCATCTCGTCGCCTTGTGTAATCGCGGTGGTTACAGATGCGCCGGTGTGGTTCACCATCAAAGTTGGCCCGCTGTCGGTCACCGCTGCCGCGGCGGCAACGGTGCTGGGCAGGACCGCTCCAGGGTCGAAGCCGGCATCGCGCACCGCATGCTCGTACTCCTCCAGGACATCGCCGGGCATGACCGTCACCATGACGTTCAGCTGGCCTTTGCGCTCGGCCATGATCTGGTAGCTGACCG
Source organism: uncultured Acidobacteriaceae bacterium (assembly GCA_963787915.1). Taxonomy (GTDB): domain Bacteria; phylum Acidobacteriota; class Terriglobia; order Terriglobales; family Acidobacteriaceae; genus Palsa-343. The sequence continues at coordinate 38,186 of CAWBEP010000006.1, forward strand.
CGGCCCCTTCCACATCGAAGGGGACCATCTTGCGCAGGCGAAAGCGAACCACGGAAAGAGCCTCCTGCCGTTTGGAAGGCAGGGTGTCGAAATCAAGCAGGAGGACGCGGGCGGCGGCATCGGGAACCACGACGGTAAGAGCTCCACTGCGAACGCCGATCTCGCCAAGAGCCGCTTCGACCGCGGAGGTGACCGAGCGCGGGTCACCGAGATTGGGGACTTTCAGGCCGGCGAGGACAGCGCCCTCCGGCAGAGCGGTGAAGGCCATGACCATCTCGCCCGGACGGCGTCCAGGGCGCGCGGCCATGACCCCCTCGGGACGGATCTCGCAGGCCAGCTTTGGGCGCATGCCGGCTACGGGTCTGAAGATGCTCTCAAGACCTGCCACTAGCGCGATGCCTCGATGAAGGTCACTTTATTAATTTCCCTGAGCGTGGTAAGCCCACGCCGTACGCGGTCGAGCGCGCTCTCGCGCAGGAAATGCATGCCTTCCTGCTGCGCCAGCTTGCGGACCTCGGAGCTGGGCTTCTTCTCCAGAATGATTTCACGAATCGGGTCCGTCAAATCGAGCAATTCGTGAATTGCGGTCCGGCCGCGATAGCCGGTGCCCCCGCACTCGATACAGCCGCGGCCCTCGCGGAAGGGAAAATTGCGCCACTGCGCGAGATCGAGGCCGCTGAGCTGCAACATTTCCGTGTCGTAGCGGACTTCCTGGGCGCAATCTTCGCAGATGGTGCGCACCAGGCGCTGGGCCAGGATGCAGTTGAGCGCGGAGACAAAGTTGTACGCCTCGACGCCCATGTTGAGGAAGCGGCCGAGGACATCGACGACGTTGTTGGCGTGGACGGTGGTGAAGACGAGGTGGCCGGTGAGCGCCGAGTTGATGGCAATCTGTGCGGTTTCCTGATCGCGGATTTCGCCGACGAGTATTTTGTCGGGATCGTGACGCAGAATGGAGCGGAGGCCGCGCGCGAAGGTCAGGCCCTTTTTCTCGTTGACAGGAATCTGGGTGATGCCGCGAATCTGATATTCGACGGGGTCTTCGATGGTGATGATCTTGTCTTCATCGCTCTTGATCTCGTTGAGAGCCGCGTAAAGCGTGGTGGTCTTGCCGGAGCCGGTGGGACCGGTGACCAGCACCATGCCGTAGGGCTCTCGGATGTAGCGGCGGAAGCGCTTGAGATCGTCGTCGGCGAAGCCGACCACGTCGAGGGTGAGCTTGCGGAACTTCTCGCTCATCGATTCCTTGTCGAGAACGCGGAGCACAGCGTTCTCGCCGTGGACGGTGGGCATGATGGAGACGCGGAAGTCGATGAGGCGGCCCTTGTAGCGGACGCGGAAGCGGCCGTCCTGGGGCACGCGGCGCTCGGCGATGTCGAGCTCGCTCATGACCTTGATGCGCGACAGAATCGTGGTGTGATGCTCGCGGGCGATGGGCGCCATGGCCGGCTGCAAAACGCCATCGATGCGGTATTTGACGAAGACCGAATCGTCGTAGGTCTCGATGTGAATGTCGGAGGCGCGACGTTCGAGCGCGGTGAAGATGGTGGTATCGACGAGGCGAATGATGGGGCTGATGTCCTCTTCGGAGGTCAGCTTCTCGATGGAGATGTTCTCGTCGGCGTTGTCGTCGGCGGAGAGGACGTCGAAGGTCAGGCCTTCGGAGGCCTCGTCGAGAACGCGCTGCGACTGCTCGGTCTTCTTGAGCAGATCGGTAATCTGCGAGAGGGTGGCAACGCGGGTGACGATGCGCTGGCCGAGGAGGCCGGAGATTTCGTCGAGCATCATGAGCTTGCTGGGATCGCTCACGGCAATAACGAGACGGTCCTCTTCCTGCTCGAGAGGAACGAAGTTATAGCGGAACATCATGTCGACGGGGACGCTGCGCAGGACTTCGTGGCGAATGCGGAAGTTGCGCAGATCGACGTACTCGGAGCGATAGCGCCTTGCCAGCGCCTGCGCCTGGGCGGTTTCGTCCTGCTCGGTCGGTAAGGTAAGGGGGGGAGCCTGGGCCATACTGAATTCCTCTGTTTCCTGCGATGCGGCCTGTATCTCAGGCGGCATCATCCTCCAAAATTTGTGGCGTTGCTCATCGAGAAGATGGGCAGATACAACGCGATCAGGATAATAACGACGACGACGCCCATGACGATCAGAATCGCGGGCTCGATCAGGGCCAGAGCCGCGGTCAGGGCGGTCTGAACGTCATCTTCAAAGAATTCAGCAACGGAATTCAACATCTGAGGCAGCGCACCCGTGGATTCGCCGACCTCGATCATCTCGGTGGACAACTCCGGAAATACTTTTGTGTTTTCGAGGCTGAGAGCCAGTCCTTTGCCTTCACGCACGCTCGTGACCGAAGAAGTAACGGCCTTACTGATGCGTTTGCTGGTGATGGAGCGGGCCGCGGTTTCCAGAGAAGGCACCAGGGGAATACCGCCGCTGAGCAACGTGGAGAGGGTGCGGGCAAACATTGCGACCTGGTACTTGAGCCAGATCCTGCCAAAGAGCGGCAGCGCGATGCGAATGCGATCGATGCGATCCGCCCCGGCCTCGCTGCGGCTCCATCGCCATACGAGAAAGACGATCAGCGCCAGAATTGGTAACACGTACAGGATGTAATGCTGGGCGCCTGTGCCGAGCGCCAGCATCATGAGCGTGATGGTGGGCAGGCGGGTTCCGATCTGCTCATAGAGTTTGGCGAACTGCGGGACGACAAAGGTGATGAGGAAGATGAAGAGCCCAAAGACCAGAGTGATGAGAAGCCCGGGGTAGATGAGCGACGCGGTCAGCTTCTTGCGGAAGGCCAGCGAGATGCGCTGAAAGGCGAGATAGCGGCCGAGGACTTCCTCGAGATTGCCGGCGCGTTCACCAGCGAGCAGGGTGGTTGTATACATCAGCGGGAATCCGCCCTGGGCTTCGAAGGCCGAGGAGATGGCCTCGCCGGTGCGGACGCGCGCTGAGACGTTCTGGAGCTGCGCTGCAAAGTTGGGGTTCTTCTGACTTTTGGCCAGCATTTCGAGGGAGCCGAGAATCGGCAGCCCGGCTTTGATGAGGGTGAGGAATTGCTGGTTAAAGATGAGGAATTGCTCGAGCTTCGCCTTGCGCGCGCCACCAGTCAGCCCGCGCTGCTTGACGGAGTACACAAAGTAGCCAGCCTGCGAGAAGCGCTGGCGCAACTCGTCGGCGGTTGCCGCCGACTGCACCTGCTCCTGCACATGGCCCCGCTCGTCGGCCAGTCTGATGACAAATTCAGCCATGGGATATGTCCGCCAGAAGACCCGAAACGCCAGCCTGGCGAGGTAAAGCCTCTCTTCAAGCGTAGCAGTTTGTGAACCTGGCCGCGTAACACGTTGGTTCGAGGACTAGACGCGGTAATACCCCGAATTGCTCACTTTTTGAGCAGATCGAGGTTGATTTTGCCGATCTGTCCGTTGGGGCCGACCGCCCAGGGCAGGCTCAGGGCGTTCCAGTTGCTGTCATCGAGGGACCTCCAGGTCCGTCCGCCGTTCCAGCTGATGTCGGAGCCATTCGTCCCCACGGCGATCCAGGCGTTCACGTCCGCATCCCAGGTGACTGCGGAGCGGTAGCCATGGGGCGGCTTTTCTGAGGCTGTCCACACCGCGCCGTCGACCGACCAGGCCGCGGTACCGTTCGTCTCATCGGGTTTGGCGAAATTCCCGCCGACCGCGACGGCCGCCTTTACGGTTTCGTCCCACCAGAGGACGCGCAGCGAAAACGCTCCGGAGGATGGGTTGCCCGCGGCCATGGGAAGAGGCTTTCGGCGGAAGGTCCACGTGTTCAGGCATACAGGATCGGGTGGAGTATTCCCGTCCCGCTGGCAGTTGCTTTCGCCTTCGTAGAGGAAGGTTCCACCCTGGCCGCCGGTGCCGAACCATAGGCGTCCATCGCCGGCGAGGAGCGCGTTGACCATGGGGCCGGCATCCGTAAGGGCGGAGTTGCTGGCGGCAAACGAAGCAATACCGAGCGTGCCGGTGGTCAGACCCGGGGAGACGATCTTCGTCCAGGTGCGGCCGCCGTCGGCGGTTCTCATCAGGACAAATGCACCGTCCACAGGATCGCCCAGAAGGTAGCCGACATCGCGGCCGGCGAAGACCATGGCATCCCAGAAGCCGTCTTTGTCGGGGTTTGTGGCGACCAGAGTCCAGTGCGCGCAGCCATCGGTGGTGCGGTACATACGGGAGCGATCGCCCGGACCGCTGGCCATCACGATCGCCGTGTCGGCGCCCCATGCCCAGACACCGCGAAAGTCGAGCTTCTCCGCGCCCGCCGGGGGTGGGCAGTTCTGCCACTCATAGCCGCCGTCTTCGGTGCGCAGGATTGTGCCGTTATTGCCGCTGGCCCACGCGATTCCGTCGCCAGCCGCATGAATGCCGCGAAGGCTCGCCGTCGTGCCGCTCTTCTCAAGCGTCCACGGTCCGGACTTCTGGTTTGTATCCTGACCCCATACCCAGGCGCTGACCAACACCGCAAGGATCGTAATCCAGCCTGCCCATCTGCTCATGGCGTCATCGTACTGAGGCAACAGGAGATACCCAATCACCAGATCAGGTCGAGAGCGGTCCCAAAACAGTCACCGAAGGAGGTTCCTGCCGGTGCGCATCGGACTTGCCGGCGGTAACTTGCTGGGGGAAACTACCGACGGCTAATCATGGTATGACAATCCATTACGGTGTAATATTTGATTATGACGACAAAAATCAAGCGGAGGAGCCCGAAGGCGCCCGCGAAACCGCGCAAGTCGAAGGTCTACACGATCAGCCTGCCTCCCGACCTGGCCAGACGGGCGGAGGCCATCGCCAAGAGCGAGAGCCGCACGATGAGCGAGGTGTTTCGGGAGGCGCTGCGGAGCTACCAGGACCAGCGGGATAAGACCCGCCAATGGCTGGACGATGTGCGCGCGTACGCAGCGACCCGCAATCCGAGCGGATACACGGAGAAAGACATCCCTCGCCTCATCGAAGAAGTTCGTGCAGAGATGCGGGCTGAGCGGGAAGCAACTGCGCAAAAGGCCGGATGATCGTCGTTCTGGATTCGAACGTTGTGATCTCGGCACTGAATTTTGGCTCTCGGCAGAGCGCTCCGGTACGCGCGCTCGAAAAAGCTGTTCAGGTAGACGCGATCGCATCCTGCGACGAGATGAATTCAGAACTGATTCGAATTCTGGTAGAGAAGTTTGACTGGTCTTACGAGCGAGTTCAGGGAGAATTGGCGCCGCTGCTGAGAAGCTCCATCCGAGTCGAACTCCAGGGCACGGTGCATGTCTGCCGCGACCCGGATGACGACAAGATCCTGGAATGCGCCGAGCGCGCAAGGGCAAATCTGATCATTACCGGCGACAAAGATTTGCTCTCTCTGCGCACGCATGGCCGGGCCCGCATCGTCACGCCCGCCGCGTATCTTCGGATTTGAGTCTCGTGGTGACGCTACACCGGCGGGTCGCCCTCAACCACATGCACGCCTGTCGGCGGCGTGAAAACGAACGCGGTGTTGGGCGCGGGAACGTTGTCCGCCTCGCCGCTGAAGGTGAATTGATTCGTGACGCCGTCGGTCTCTTCGATCGTCATCGAGCGGATCGTGCCATCGGCGGAGGCAGTGATCCTGAGCGCCGACACGCGCTGCTCCAGACCCTTTGGTACGCCGGACAGGATGACGTTGCCGTTCCCGTCCCCAACCGCCGTTAATCCCGTCAGCTCCTTCTCAAGCTCCGTATGCCCGAGCAGGAAGCGGAGCGGTGAACGAAGGTCGTCGAGCTTCTTCTCGTCTACTTTTTGCGCATCGCTTTCGCCTGGCGAGTAGAAATAGCCATCGCGCCCGTCGAGGACGAAGAGCTTGCCGTCGGGATCGGTGTAGGTCCAGCGCATCTTCCCAGGCTTTTTCAGAAGAAGGACGCCAGACTCTTTACGGTTCATTCCCATGCCGGTGTAGGTCTGGACGAAATGAACTTCGAGCGAATGAAGCGCGTTGTAGTGGCGATCGACGCGGCTGGTCACCTGCGCCGCATTGGGCGCCGACTGAGCGGTTGATTTGAATCCGGCGCCGACGAGAAGGGCGCAGGCTGCCGGAAAGAAAAACCGCCAGCGGAATGGACCACGCTGGCGGCTCACGGAGTTTGAGACGAGAACCGTCGCCATCCTTATTGGATCGGTACCGTGCAGTTCGTGCCGCCCGAAGGATCGCGCTTGATCTCACCGCTCATGTCGAGGCAGAAGCCGTTGTTGCCGGTCTTGCCGACAGCCTGCGGGACGGCCGTCGCCTCCCAGCTGGTGATCATGTCCTGGTTGTTCACCGTGGTCTTGGTGCAGTTCGTAATGTTGAACGTGTAGCCGGCCTTCTGCCCGGTGGTCAGGTCAGACTGGAGCAGCTCGGCATTCTGCGGACTGGGTGCGCCGGAGGAAGTGCTCCCACCCAGCGCTGCCAGCGAACAGGCAAAGCCATTGGCGGGGTAGGCCGTGTCGTACTGAATCTGAGCCTCGTGGATCGCGCGCAGCGACTGGATCGCGGAGGTCTCGTTGGCCGTGGCCTTGAGGTGGAGCATGTTGGGAATGGCGATGAGCATCAGGATCAGCATGATCGAGATGACGATCAGCAGCTCCATGAGCGTGAAACCGGCGTCGTAGTGGTGTGCGCGCCTGCGTTCGGTAATAGCCTTCATAGCAGTCTTCTCTCGTGGCATTGAGGCGATCTTAAAACAAGCGAAACCGGGCGGCGTGCCACGGCCGGACTCGTCCCCAAAACCGATTCAATCGTACAGCAAAACGCAGGGGCAATGGGACCGGCCGGCCTCAGGTCACTCATGCCGCGCTGCGCCGATCGTTCGTCCGCGGAGTCCGCATTCTAATGGACGTAGAGGAACGGGCATTCGCTCGCTGCGGTGACCTGCGGTTCCGTAAAGGAAAGTTGAAAAAGCCGCTTCAGGGATGGTGCGCCCGGAGAGATTCGAACTCCCGACCTGATGCTCCGGAGGCATCCGCTCTATCCAGCTGAGCTACGGGCGCGCTCCTTCAGGATACTACGGGGAGACGGCGGGAAACGCCGTGCGGGCTGCCCCGGAAACCGCGGCGATGTGGGCGGGGCCGGTACGGCAGCAGCCGCCAACGGCCTGCGCTCCCGCGGCGTACCAGGAGCGGGCAAGCTCGCCGAAGCCGGCGATATTGGCGTCACTGTCGAGGGCCGCGCATTCCCAGTTGCGAGTGACCGCGTTCCAGGTTTCGCCGGAGTTGGGATAGACAATGATCGGCTTGCGAGCATCGCATCCGGCGCGCGCTTCCGCGATGAGCGCGGCGATGTGCCGCGGCGCAGTGCAGTTGATACCGATGGCAGCGATCTGGGACGAGCCGGCGACCGCCTCCGCACAGGCGCGCAGCGGTTCTCCATGTGCGACATGAGCGGCATCGCGGCAGGTGAAGGAGATCCAGGCAGTCAGCCCGGGGAATAATTCGAGGGCGCGGACAATGGCGCGCGCCTCTTCGAGCGACGGAATGGTTTCGAGCGCGAGCAGATCGACTCCGGCACTCGCGGCAACAACCGCAAAGCGTTCCGCGTGAAAGGCGACGAGGCCATCGAAGCCGAGTTCGTAGCGGCCGTGATACTCGGCTCCATTGTGGAGGGCCGCGCCGTAGGGGCCGAGCGAGGCGGCGATCCAGACCGGACGGGGGTTCTCGAGAGCGTACAGAGAGCGCGCCTGGTTTGCGATCGCAACCGATTGACGGAGGGCGCGGGCGGCCCGAAGCGCGGGATCGGCGCGGGCATTTTCTGGCGATTCGCCGGCAGGGTGATCCTGTTCGCGATAGCCGAGCGCGGAGACCTGATAGCTGACCGTCGAAATACAGTCGGCGCCGGCGCGCAGGTAGTCGAGATGAACGGCGGCGATGGCGGCGGGTGCGTCATCGAGCACTTGAGCCGACCAGAGCGGGCCGGAGATGTCGCATCCGCGGCGCTCGAGCTCGGTGGCCAGGGCGCCGTCGAGGACGCGGATGGGCGGGAATGGAATGGAAGCTGGCTGCGTCACGGACGAAAGTCGTCGAAGGACAAGAGACCGGGGCTGGAGCGAGTCCAGCCCTGATTCTCATTTCTATTGTGACAGCGGGGGAGGGGTGAAGGGTTCCGCGAAGCGGCGAGAAAACTCAGAGGCTGTTGCCGACTCTGTTGAAGAAGTTGGAAATGGAATTGGCAAGGCCGTTCATGGAGGCGACCAGCGCGAGACCCATGACGGCGATGATCAGAGCGTACTCGATCAGATCCTGGCCGGATTCGTCCCGGAGCAGGCCGGCGAGCGACGGAGGAGCAATCATGGACGTCTCCTTGAAAAATTGCATCGGCGAGGGATCCGTGGTGGACGAGTGAAGGCAGCACGGAGTGCAGGTGCTATGAAAACGATGGATCAGACGGCGCCCGGTTGCAATGGCGGGGAGGGGCTATTACTACAGTCATGGGGACGATGGCGGTTGTGGCGTTGGTGGCGATGGGCCTGTGCCGATCCGTTTGCGGGCCGCTCACGTGTGCAGTAAACTGAAGAAACGTCGTGAGTAAACCGCGTGTCGGGGAGTGGCTCAGCCTGGTAGAGCACCTGGTTCGGGACCAGGGGGTCGGAGGTTCGAATCCTCTCTCCCCGACCATTTCCGGAATCACCGATCCTCCAATATCGACGACAGACCGTCAGGGTGGCCGGTAAACACTGCGCCGCTTGCGGGAGTCGTCTCGGAAAAACCCGTTTGACTTCTGAATCTTTCCTCCGGTATATATGTAACCGAGTGGATACATGTTGAATCATCAGGCGAAGAACCATGTGTTCCGTGCGATTGGCGATCCGACGCGGCGAGCGATTCTGGACCGGCTCCGCGCAGGTCCCGCCAATGCGGGTTCACTCGCCGCCGACTTTCACCAGAGCCGTCCAGCTATCTCCAAACACCTGAGTGTTCTCCGATCAGCCGGCCTGGTTGCGCATCGTGCCGTGGGCAGGGAGCGGCGCTATACGCTCAACTCGGTACCGCTGCAAATGGTCGCTGGCTGGCTCGAAGGGTATCGCGGATTCTGGGAATCGAGTCTCGCTCAACTGAAACGTAACCTGGAGGGAAAATGACAGGGGAAGGGTTTTCCGCCGGCCTGCACGTCCTGGCCGACGCCAACGCCGGTCATATCACGGCCAGCATCGAGATCGCCGCCCCTCCCGAACGCGTTTTTCGTGCGCTCACCTCGGAAGAGATCGTGGACTGGTGGGTCCGGCCTGGCGTTTTTGACACGAGGGTTTGGTCCGGGGACGTACGAGTGGGCGGGCGTTGGCGGGCGTCCGGCATGAGCCGCGGCCATCCGTATACCCTGGAGGGCGAATACCTGGAAGTGGATCCGCCCTGCAAACTGGTTCACACATGGCGCCTGGCAGGATTGGACGAACCCCCTACCACCGTCACCTTCACACTACAGCGGATTGCAGAGGGAACCCGGTTGACGCTCGTGCATTCCGGCTTCTCCTCCGCCGATCGTTGCCTGAACAACCAGGGGGGCTGGGAGTCAAGCTTGCGTCAACTTCTCGACCGGCTGCGAACCGATCGGCCCGTCTCGACAAACAGCAGTCTTTCGCGAAAGGAGACCTCATGAACGAAAATCTAACCACCACCAGAGATACCATCGAGCGCTACTTCTCCAGCTTGCGCGACAAGAATGCCTGGGAGCCGTTTCTTGCGGACGACATGACGTTCACCAGCTTCACATCTCCGTTGAAACGAGTGAGCGGGAAGACTGCCTATTTAGAGGCGACCAGGCGTTTCTACTCGACGATCGCGTCTGTTGAGCTGAAGGAACTGCTCGTCAGCGGCGATCGCGGCTGCGCGCTGACACACTACGAATTGCAGCCGCCGGGTGGATGTGCGTTTTCGTGTGACGTCGCCGAGGTCTTTGGAGTTCGTGACGGCAGGATCACTTCGTTCGAGATCTACTTCGACACGGCGCCGTTTCCAAGGTAGGCGAGGCTCACTATGGCTGCCGACGTGATCCTGGCGAACCGGGTGAGAACCGCTCTGGCCGGCGAAGGCGTTCCGTTTGAGGAGAAAAGGATGTTCGGCGGAATTGCGTTCCTGGTGCGCGGAAAGATGACCGTCGCCGTGGGCCGCGAACGGCTGATGTGCCGCATCGATCCTGACGTCCACAACACCGCGTTACAACACACAGGCTGCCGAACTGTTGTCATGAAGGGCAGAGAGTATCGCGGCTACGTTCACGTTGATCTCGACAACCTGAAGCGGGAGCGGGAATTGAAATACTGGCTGGACCTTGCCCTGGTCTTCAATCGCCGTTTGGTAACCGCGAAGTCCAAACGATCGCGATGAGTCGTTAGCCTTGAGCTCGTTCTCGTTACGGCTGGCTGGCCCGGGTCTCGATTCTGAGACCCGGGATCCACCTGACCGGCAACATCGCCGGCGCAATTCTCGCGCGGCGAACAGACGACAGGAGCGTCGAGACCTACAATCCCGAGTTACCTCCGTTCCCTTCTCTCCACAATCCTGCTTGCATTGCCTGTGCCGGCGTCCGCACAATGAAACTGAACCCTGAACCAGGAGGACCCGCGCGTCGGGTCCTTTTTCATTGCATGCTTCCCAATGCCTTCCGCGAGTCAGGAATGGCGGGATCATGGCCATGTTTACTCGATTGCCAACATCCAGGGGTTGACCCCTCCGGATGTTGAAGATTCTGTTAGAGCGGGAGGGGGGTCGAGCCCCTTCGAATCGAAAAAACAGGCTCACGAAACCCGATAAGCGGAGCCTGAAGACTCGGGACGAACAACCGGGGACTGGAGACTGAGGACAAAGAACTGGAGACTGGCCACTAAGGGCTGGAGGCTGACGAACGGCGACTCTACCCCTTTGCAACATCGCCAACACGAGGGGGGTTCGCGCAGGTGGCCACCTAAGAGAATCAAAGACATCCGGAGGGGTTAACCCCCTCGAATTCGAAAACCCCAGGAACGGCCGGACACTCCCGGTTTCGGGGCAAAGCTGACGGCTTCTCCGCGGCCAGCCCGCCGTCCTTCGCCCTTCCTCGTTGCCCGAACGGACCTATAATCGGGTTCCAGGAACTGCCAGTCCGAAGCGGCCATTGCGATTCAGCCTCGCCGCTACGGATCGGATCGGTTTTCCCTTCCCCAAGTAGTCTTCGAGTAGCGCCGAAACGAAGAACGTCTGCGCCCGGTATGGACGACGATCTGACACTTTCGCTGGACAACGGCCAGCTTGCTTCGGCCGAAGCGCCCCCGGAACGCGCCACCTGGGGCGACTTTCGTCTGCTGGCGCGGGTAGGGCATGGCGGATTCGGCGAGGTCTACCGCGCGTGGGATCCGAGCCTCGAGCGCGAGGTGGCGCTCAAGCTGCTGCTGCCCGGGTCAGTGAGCGGCGACGAGGCCTACCGCTCGCTCTTGCGTGAAGCGCGCGCCCTCGCTTCGGTGCAGCACCCCAACATCGTGCACGTTTACGGCATCGACCGTCACGATGGACGCGTGGGGTTCTGGACAGACTTCGTGCACGGCAAGACGCTGGCGGCGCTGGTGCGCGGGCAGGGCGCGTTCGGCTATCGCGAAGCGGCACTGATGGGACTGGATGTGGCGCGCGCGCTGAGTGCCGTTCACCGGACCGGGATTCTGCATCGGGATATCAAGGCCGATAACGTGATGCGCGAAGAGGGTGGGCGCATTCTGCTGATGGACTTCGGACTGAGCACGCTGCCGCAGCGGCAGGGGAGTCTCTCGGGGACGCCGAACTACATGGCTCCGGAGTTGTTCCAGGGCGGAGCGGCGACGGTGGCCTCGGACATCTATGCCATGGGCGTGCTGCTCTATTTCCTCGTTACCGCTCAGTATCCGGTGAAGGCGAGCGGGCGGCCGTTTGCAGAGGCGGTGGCTGCCGTGAACGAGCGGCGGCCGCTCATCGATCTGCGGCCGGATCTGCCGGAGTCGTTTCTGCGGACGGTGAATGTGGCGACGGAGATCGATCCGGCGAAGCGGTTTGGGAGCGCGGGTCAACTGGCGGCGGCGCTGGCCGAATCGCTGGGCGCTTCGGTGCCGGTGGAGGTGTCCGCGAGTCCGGCGAAGGGGCGGCGACGGAATTGGATCTGGGCAACGATTGCCGGAGCCGTGGTGGTGGCGGCGGTTGGCATTGGGCTCAGCACAGGAATGGTGCGGCGCTGGATGCATCCGGAGGCGGCAGGGGTTCCGGCAGGAACGCCGGCCAACGCCTACGACGACTACCAGAAGGCCCAGGACCTGATGCAGCGCTCCTACAAGGACAGCAATATCGATGCGGCGGCGCAGGGCTTCCAGAAGGTGCTCGGAGAGGATCCATCGTTCGCGCTGGCGGCAGCGGGTCTGGGGAATGCCTGGTTCCTGCAATACCGCAACAATAAGGATGCGCGTCTGCTGGATCAGGCGCGGGCGGAAGAGATGAAGGCGCTGGCGATGGATCCGAACCTCGCGCCGCCGTATGTGACGCTGGCGCGGATGTCGGCCATGGCGGGGCAGACGGCGCTGGCGCGGCAGCAGGTGCAGAAGGCGCTGGCGATCGATCCGCACAGCGCGGAGGCGTATGGCGCTCTGGCAGAGATCGATCAGGCCGACGGTCGGACGCAGGATGCGGTCGCGGCAGTGCAGAAGGCCATCGATCTCGCGCCGTCGGACTCAAGGTGGCCGGTCAGGCTGGGGGTTAATTATTTTCACAGCGGGAAATTAGCAGAGGCTGCCGGCGAGTTTCAGAAGGCCGTGGAGATCGACCCCCAGAACAGCTCCGCATTTTACGATTTGGGTCTCGCCAGGACGCAGTTGGGTCAGTTCGATGAGGCGCGGAAGGATCTCGAGAAGGTTCTGACGATCCAACCAGACCCGGATGCTTATACCGCGCTTGGATCGTTACTGGAACTGCAGGGCAACTACGATGAGGCCGTCAAAATGGATCAGAAAGCCATTGCTTTACAGTCCGGCGATTATCAGGTTTGGGGCAATCTGGGCAGCGCTTATCTGTGGAGCGGCGACCACGAGAATTCGATCAGGGCGTACAGCAAGGCCATCGCGTTGGCAGAGGCTGAACGCGCCAGGACTCCTGACGACACACTTCTGCTCGTGCAACTGGGCGACTACTATGCATCGAGCGGGCGAGCAGGACCGAGCGAGGTTTTGCTGCGCAAGGCGCTGGCACTGGCTCCGGACGACCCGACCGTGGAATACCGCGCGGGGGAGACCTACGAGATCCTCGGGCAGCGGGCCAAAGCGATCCCGTTGATCGCGAAGGGTCTGGCGGAGGGCTATTCGGCGTGGGAATTCCAGCGCAGTCCGGAGCTTAAGTCTTTACGCGCCGATCCGGCCTTCCAGACGGCACTGAATCAGGCGAAGGCGGAAAGCGCGTTGGACAAATCCCACCAATTGCAGTAACCTGGCCGCCATGGCCAACACGGATATCACCATATCGAAACAGGACGGCGTGCTCGTCCCGAGTCAACCTTCGGTTCCAGCAGCGCAGGGGGACACGGTCACTTTCTCCACCAAGGGTGACAGCGCGACTCTGTTCTTTTCGCCCGACGCGATTGCGATTCTGACTCCGTCGCCGTCCGCTCCAGTGACGATCGCAGCGGGAGGAAAGACTGCGTTCACGTTCACTTCATCGAAGTCTGGCGCGTACAGTGTTTTCTTCGAGCCGAATGCGTCGACGCCGCCGGCGAATTTCCCGGTACGCCCATCGAATCTCCTCTTACTGGAGATCGATACGAGAGGCGTGGGCTTCGGCGGGCCGGGTGGCGGACCAAAGACGGGCGGCTAGTCGCACCTCTTATTGCAGTTCCCTGATCCGCAGCCGTGCGGCGGGATCGCCGAGAACAATATAGTTGCGCGCATCATCGCGCGCGATGGTCAGCGCAGTGCGGGCTGCATCGTTCAAGGGCTGAGGCGCGTTCGGATCGGTCGAGACCGTGCGCGCTTCGGACTCGATAAGCTGGGCGCAGAGGTGGCTCCAGCGGTCGCTGAGACAGTCGGCGGCATAACCGGCGCGGCGGCCGAGCATGAGATAGGTCAGCGGATCGCGGACGGCCTGGACCTGGGGCGAGCCGGTGACATCCTGAAAGGCATAGGGAAACGCGAGGTCGATGTGTGCGACGACGGCCAGCGTTCCGTGGCTGAGCAGCGCCTGGGGCAGGGCCGCGATCAGCGGTGAAGGCGCGACCGGGATCTTCGCGCCATTGGTTCCGAAGTAGTAGTTGTTATCGGCGGGGCATCCGCCGCTGTAACACGCAAACAGGAAGGACATGGTTCCCTGCAGCTTCGCATCGGCAGGGATATCTTCCGCGGACATCAGATTGTTCTCGCTGGCGGGGGTGCCACGGACCCACTCCTGGGTAAAGAGCGAGCCCTGCATGCGGCGCTGAAGGGCGGGATCGGTAATGGGGTACTCGGCTCCGTGTGAGCCGGTGAAGAAGATGGCTGGCGGCCCGCCGGGCAGGTTGCCGCGGAGCATGTCGATAAACTGCTGTTTGGTAGCTTGTTTGGGGCTCGATGTGGTGAAGGCATCGAGGGTGAATTTTGCGGTGCCGCAACCGAGCGGGTGCTGCTTGTCGAGGAAATTGGGAACGAGCGCGTCGGAGAGCATGCCGGTGGCGAGGTCTCCATCGTTGTGGGTGATCCAGACGGCGGCGTTTTTGCGCTGTACGGGATGGAATGCGGGGCTCTCGTATTCGACCACGGCCTTCGCGTAGCGGCCGTAGTCCTCAATGTTGTCAAAGGCGAGGCGTCCGACGGCCCACTGCATCTTGAGCAGATTCTGAAACTCGAAAGGGATGCGGTCCGGCTGGCCGACGATCAGGACGTAGTAAGGAACGCCGGCGGTGGGATCGACCTGCGCGGTGAGCGAGACACCGCGGTACTGCACCCAGTTATCGGCGGTTTGGCCGGGGCGCACGCCGGAGTCGTTGCCCTCGAAAATTTTGAAGAGATTGTCGTCGGCGACCTGGGTGTGACGAAGGTCGATGAGCGGCTGCAGCTGCGCCTTGATGGCGGGATCGGCGTCGGAGGCGAAGAGGATCGACCAGCCAGTCTGGGTGAGGTCGTCGGGATCGCCGACGCTTGAATCGGTGGAAAGATGCGTGGAGTTGATGCTGCGCTGTTCGGCGCCCGGCAGGTCCGCGGCAATGTGGGGAAGACTTTCGACGGGCAGCGCAGGGGCCGACGCGCCGGTTTCGGCGTTGACGAGCAGCGGAACAGGCGGCGCGGACTGGACGCTCGCAGAGCTGGTACTCATAACGACCTCTTTCGACGGCGCACACCAGAGACGCAAAGAGGAGAGGATACGGACGGCGCGGTAGCGGCGCGGGAAATTGTGCCTCCTATGGTAGCGTTTTTGCATGCCGGTTTACCGCAAGACCGCTGTGATGCAGCTGGAGCTGCCCAGCGGGGCGATGGAGACAAGCCTGCCACTGGCATGCGAGCGGGAATACGGGGTCCTGCTGGCGATCGACGGCAAGACTTATCCGGCACAGGCTTTCCATTCACCCATCAACGACGAGCAGTGGCGGGAGTTCATCCGGCAGCTGCGCGACTGCAATGTGAATCGTGACGTGAAGACGGGGTACCGCGGCGCGACGGCGATCCGCGCGCTGGGGCGGCAATTGTATCAATCGCTGGCACAATTGAGCCCGGCGCTGCGGGCGTTTCTGGACGAGGCGGGGAGCGCGCGGCGGCTGGTGATCCAGACGACGCGGCCTGAGCTGCATCTGCTTCCGTGGGCGGGAATGTATGACGAATCGGGGCACATGCTGGCGGCGGGGAATTTGTCGGTCGTGCAGGCGTGGGACGACTTCAACGCGCAACCCGTTTCGACGAAGGGCCAGCTGCAGCTGGTGAAGGTGCTGGGGCAGGATACGAATCAGCGGACGGCAGCGGCCCTTCAGGGATTGCAACGGACGCCGGAGATCGTACAGCAGGATGCGACGGAAGCGTTCGAGGCGGGCAAGCCCGTGGATGATGTGGATGTGCTGCATCTGGAGAAGCACGGAGATGCGGTGCTGGGCGAGACAGGGCAGGTGGCTGCGGCGACGCTGGGCTCGACCTTTGCCCAGACGAAGATCGCGCTGTTGTGGAGCTGCTATTCGGGAGCAGCGAACTCCTGGGGTGAATCACCGGCGCTGGCGCTGCACCGCAACGGCGCTGGCCTGGTGCTGTCGTTCCTCGCTGAGCTGCACAACGAGGACGCGGGCTCGATCGCCGAGGCGTTTTATGCGGATGTGTTTGGGCCGTCGGCAAGCCGCGATCCAGAGTCGGCGCTGGTGAGGATTCGGTGCGCGAAGGCCACGACGGAGTTCGCGTTTGCTAACTGGGCTTCGATGACTGTGTATTTGCGCAGTCCTCTCGACCTGAGCGCGCTGCCGCTGAATGGGCCACGTGTGCCGGCAACGGGATGGCTTCCGGAACCGGAAGCGGCGAGTGCGACCGCGGCGGTCGCTGCAGAGACGACCAGCGCTCCTCCAGTGGAGCCCTTCTGGCAGACCGTTGCGGCGCAAGTACGCGATCTGCAACCTGGCTCGATCACGGGGATGGACGCGGCGCTGGTGGCGTTTACCCAACTGCCGGCGGCGGCTTTTCATGCGTGGCGGGGTAATGTGATCCGCCTGGACGAAACCGCGGGAGCGCTGCCCGACGATGCGACTCTGCGCGAACTGGGTCTGGCTCCGGAGAACGCTCCGGTGTCGGACGCGGCGGACCGGCTAACGTGGTTCTTCGGGCAGATCGAGCGATTCGGCTCGCCGCTGATCGTGTGGGCGCATGCAGCCGAGCGGCATCTGGAGTTTCTGCAAACGGCGCAGCCCAGCCCCGCGCTTACATTCTTACTGCTGTACGGAGCGAATGCGGCCCAGCCATCTTTAACCGAGCTGCTGAACGACAACCGGCTGGAGGAAGGACTGACCGCCTGTGGAGCGCTGCCGCCGGATTGCGGAGACGAGCAGTTGTTCGCTGCATTTTTCATCTGCATCCGCAGCGAGCGGCCAGAGCGGGCGCTTCCTTATATTGGACGCGTGCAAAGCCGGCAGGAGCGGCTGCTGCTGATGGGCAATTATCTCAGCAGAAATCCGGGGACCGTTTTCGAAGCTGGCCTGTTGGCTTCGGTGTGGCCGTCGGGCGACCCGCCGCGAACCCCCGAGGATTTTTACTGGCTGGCGATCCATGCTACGGAGGATGAGGCGACGCTGCGGGAGAGCGGCCGCGCCCGGCATGAGATGGCGTACGCCCTCCAGGCACGGGGACAGACCGACAAGGCGGAAGGATTAATGCGCAGGGCGCTGGCGGATATCGAAGGCAGCGGCCAGGACCCGAAGGTACAACGAGATGTGCGGTGGTACACGGGACTCGCGAACACCCTGCGGGATTGGGCCGATCTGCTCGCGGACAAGGGGGATCGTCTGGGGGAAGCGGCGCAGATCCTGCACCGGGCGAAGACGATCCAGGCTTTCCATGGAATGCGTGTCGCGCTGGCCTATTCCACGGCGACGGCAGCGCGTCTGGCGCTGGCCGGATCGCACTACACACAGGCCATCGATCTGGCGGTGGAAGCGGCGAACCGCTTCATCGGTTGCAACAACTGGCGGGGATGGTTTGAGGCGCATCACATCCTCTTCGAATGCCTCGCCGAGACGCGCGAAACGGCGCGAATGATGAGCCTTGCAAAGCTGGCGGATGAGAAGATTCAGCTGTCCAATCTGCCGGAGGCGCGGCGCGAAGAGAATCGGCAGTATCTGGCGTTCCAGCGTGCACGGGCGCGCTGGATTGCGGGCGAACTTGCCGAGGCGCGCGAGGAATTGCAAATACTGCGCGAGGAGCTGATCTCGAGGAAGAAGAAGCCGGACGCTAAGGTAGAGCGACTTTTTGAATTCCTGAGCCTTTCGCCATCCTCGCCGGTTGTGAAGAGCTAACCTCCCTTGAGAATGGCCAACCCTGCTGATTGACCCCATACTTAGGGTGAAGTCTTATTTTGTCGCCGCCGAGTTGGCGTTCCCAATTTCCACAGCTTGTGTTCCTGCAAGGAGGACGAAGTAATCCGCTGGAGTGCACACTAAGTGACCATTGAAGCTCCCCGGTTACCATGCTAGTCTGCCCTCCAGTGTTCCCGCCCTCCATCTGCCTGAGGGCGCTCTAAAGCCCAAAATGGAGTGTTTCCCGTGCGTTTTTTTCAGAGGCTGTTGGCCTCTTCGCTGATTCTGCTCACCGGATGCGCGGTGGCTCCCGTCGTAACGCAATCCCCTGCTCCCAAAGTAAGCAATTTAGCAGTCCGGGGCAAAGTTCACGGCGGCCCGCCCCAGAATCCCATCGTGGGTGCGCAGATTTACCTGTATGCGGTGGCGACTCCGAGTACAGGAGCGGTCGGACAGGCTTCGACATCTCTGCTGAACAGCACAGGAACATCGGGGAACGGGCCTTACTACGTGACGACCGACGCGAATGGAAACTTCACGATCGCGGCCAACCAGTTTTCCTGCACGAGCGGGCAACAGCTTTATCTGTATTCCGTGAACGGTAACCCGCAGGTCAACGGTGGCGACAACTCGGCGGCGGGTCTGATGGCGGTCCTGGGAGATTGCAGCGGGCTGGCAAATCTGCCGGCATCGGTCCAGATGGATGAAGTGACGACAGTGGCCGCGGCGTATGCGCTGGCGGGATTCGCGACCGACGCGACGCACATCTCCGGAGCGAGCACGACGCCGGCGATCGCTCTATCGAATGCAGCAGCGAGCGCTGGAAACCTGGCCAGCCTGACCACGGGTTTCGCACTGGCGACAACACCGGGCGGCAATGGGACAGTGCCGCAGGCGGAGATCGACACGCTGGCCAACATTCTGGCGGCTTGCATCAACTCGTCGGGACCGGGGTCCGGGCCCTGCACGGCGCTGTTCCAGAACGCGGAGAGCGGGGGCAGCACTGGCACGATGCCGACCGACACGGCGACAGCGGCGATCAACATCGCGCACAATCCAGGCGCCAATGTTGGGGCGCTTTATAACGTGGAGCTGGGCTTCGAGCAATTTAATCCGGCACTGGCGGGCGCGCCGAACGACTGGACCATCGCAGTGACCTATACCGGCGGCGGGCTGTCCGGAGTGACCGAACTCGCCGTCGACGGCTCCGGTAATGTTTGGGTGACGAACTCCAACAACAACAGCGTCAGCAAATTCAGCGCCCTGGGCGTACCCCAATCTCCCTCGACCGGATATACGGGCAGTTTGAACAATCCATTTGGCATCGCCATCAGCGGTGCGGGAAATGTGTGGGTCACAAATGCCAATGGAAGCACGATCAGCGAGTTCAGCAACAGCGGCGGTGTGCTCTACAACTCTGCATCGGGCTACGGCGGGCTGAATAACCCGCTCGGCATCGCCATCGACGGGAACGGTCACCTCTGGGTTGCGAATCACGGGAACAGCAGCACCAGCCAGTTCGATTCTTCCGGAACTGTGATCAGCGGATCGCCTTTTAGTGGCGGAGGACTGAACGATCCCGACGGCATCGCACTCGACAACTCCGGCCATGTATGGACCGCGAATTTTGGAGCCAGTCCAGCCGGAAGCATCAGCGAGTTCGGCTCGTCAGGCGCGATCTCCGGTGGAAGCGGAGACACCGGGGGCGGCCTCAATGCGGCGATCGACGTCGCTGTCGACACCACCAACAGTCACCTTTGGGTCGCCAATAATGCCGGCAACAGCATCAGCGAATTTGATTTGAGCGGCAATGCGATCAGCGGCGGGAGCGGCGACACCGGTGGCGGACTGAGCAGTCCCCACAGCATAGCCGTCGACGGCTTTGGCAACGTATGGGTCGCGAACGATGTTTACCCGGGCTCGATCAGCGAATTCAGCAACACCGGATCTGCAATTACCGGATCGAATGGCTACATCGACGGCAGGAGTGGTGCTGGCCTGTCCGAGCCGGTCAGCATCGCCGTGGACGGCTCCGGGGATGTCTGGGTGGCCGATGACGGTAACAGCGAACTTACCGAATTTGTAGGCGCGGCTGGCCCCGTGATCACGCCGACTACGGTCACGGCGCCCCCACTGAGCATCACCACGACCTCGTTGCCCAACGGCATGGAGGGCACGCCCTACAGCACGACGCTGGCAGCCAACGGCGGCACGACTCCGTACACCTGGTCGTTAACCAGTGGAACGCTGCCCTCGAACTTGTCGCTGAATACCGCGACGGGCCTGATCAGCGGAACCCCCGAAGCAGCAGTCAGCGCTACGCCACTGACCTTCAAGGTGACGGATGCTAATAGTCAGAGCCAGTCGGTCAATCTGACACTCACCATCACGTCGGGAACGGGGATGACCGTCGCGGTCACTCCGCAGCAGGCGGGAATCACGACGACGCAAACCCTGTCGCTCATTCCGACCACGAACGATGGAGCGGGCGTAGACTGGTCGGCCAGCGGATCGGGTTGCAGCGGCAGCGGCTGCGGCACATTCTCAGCGGCCAATACCACGAATGGCGTTGCCGTCGTCTATACGCCTCCGAGCACGCCCGGCGTCTATACCATCACGGCGACCAGCGCCTCAGAAACCAGCGTGACCGCTTCCGCCACCGTCGGTGTTACGAATCTTGCGGGGGTCTTCACGTATCACAACGACTTATCGCGTGACGGAGCCAACACGCAGGAGTACGCGTTGACGACAACCAATGTCGCGACGGCGACTTTCGGCAAACTCTTCTCGTGCACCGTGGACGGAGCGATTTACACGCAGCCGCTGTGGGTTCCGAACCTCACCGTCAATGCGGCGCAGCATAACGTGATCTTTGTAGCGACCACCAACGACAGTCTCTATGCCTTTGACGCGGATGCGAGCCCGTGCAATTCGCTCTGGCATGCCAACCTGATCGATTCAACCCATGGCGCGAATGCCGATGAGATACCTGTACCCTCCACCTGCGCCGAGACCTCGACAAATGATTGTGTCGGTCAGGGCGGCGGAGACATTGCTCCGGAGGTCGGGGTCATCGGAACGCCAGTGATCGATCCCTCCACGAACACCTTATATGTAGTGTCGAAGTCGGTGGTTGCTTCGGGACCGACGTTCTACCAGCGACTGCATGCGATCGACATCACCACGGGCAATGAGAAGTTTTCAGGCCCGGTTGTGATCAGCGGGACATACCCAGGCACCGGCGACGGTGGCACCACCACGACCTTTTCGGCTCGGGCGGGGAATCAGAGGACGGCCCTCGCTCTTGCCAACGGCGTCGTCTATATCGCGTGGGCTTCGCACGAAGACAAGACACCCTACTACGGCTGGGTCATTGGCTACAACGCCAGCGATCTGACGCAGGCGAGCGTGTTCAACGACACGCCGAACAAGGCACCGCATCAGGGTGGCATCTGGATGAGCGGCGCTGCGCCCGCCGTCGATACTTCGGGCTATCTCTACCTGCTTACCGGCAACGGCAGCTTCGATGCGAGCAGCGGCACGGCGCCCAATAACGACTATGGCGATTCGATGCTGAAGCTCACCAGCGGTTTGACGGTCAACCAATACTTCACGCCCAGCGATCAGAATTCGGACAACACGAACGATATGGACTTCGGATCGGGCGGTGCCACGGTTCTGGTGAGTCTCTCCGGCAACGGCGGGACAACGCCCACGTGCCTCGCGATTGGCGGTGGTAAAGATGGCTACTTCTACTCGCTGAACTGCAATGCGCTCGGAGGATCAGGCAATGCCAATGCGTGGCAGAGGATCAGCGCCGGCAATGGCGTGTTTTCGACCGGGGCATTCTGGAATTCCACGTATTATCTCGGTGCGCAGTTCGAACCGATTCAGGCGTGGTCGCTCAGCTCATCTACGGCGAAGCTGACGGCGGTCGCGGCTCGTACGGCCACCACATATTCCTTCCCGGGGCCAACTCCTTCGATCTCCTCGACCCCCACTTTGACCAATGGCATCGTCTGGGCCCTCGATAACAGCGGCTCCTGTCCGCCTGAGGCTTCCTGTGCCGCTGCGGTACTGCACGCTTATTCCGCCACCAGCCTGAGCACCGAGTTGTGGAACAGCACGATGGGAACCGGCAATGCCGCGGGGAATGCGGTCAAATTCACGGTTCCCACGGTCGCGAACGGCAAGGTGTATGTGGGCACGCGGGGCAGCAACCAGGGTGGATCGACCCTGCCGGAAAGCGGGGAGCTGGACGTCTACGGGTTACTGCCGAACTGATCTGTGAAGAGAGCGCGCCGAGACGCTGACCCCGGCATCGGAGGTACCCGAATCCGGCATCCTATGTCGGTGCCAGCAAAGTAAGTTTTTTGTCAATAACTCCTTGTGGGGAGAGGCAAGGCAGAATGCATTGTCCGCGGTTGGGGCGGCGTGATAATCTTCACGCCAGGACTGCCCAGCTCTCTTCCTGAGGGCAAATATGTTGTGTTGAACCATGAATGGAGACCCGTCATGCGTTACGCCTGGACACTGATCGCCAGTACCACCATCCTTTTAACCGGCTGCTCGGTATCCAATATTGCGAACCAGACACCGGTCACCGGCACTCCAGCGAAGAGCACAGCCGCGATTAAAGGCAGGGTCCACGGCGGGCAGCAGCCCCTGCAGGGAGCCAGCATTTACCTGTACAAGGTGTCTGCGGGCGGCTACGGCTCGGGTTCAACGTCAGTGCTGACAGCCGGGACGCTGGACGGTGCCGGCAATTATTACGTGACCACGGATTCGAACGGAATCTTCACCATCGCGAACGGCGGTTACACCTGCACATCCGGCGACCAGGATTATCTATATTCGCTCGGCGGGAACCCGCAGGTGGGCGGCGGCGTCAACGCGGATGCCGGGTTGATTGCGGTGCTGGGCGATTGCGCAAACTTCGCGAATCTACCCGCGTCGATCATCCTGAACGAGGTGACAACGGTCGCCGCGGCTTACGCCTTGTCAGGGTTCGCCGCTGATTCCACCCACATTTCCTCAGGGACCACCACGCCGGGCATCAATAAGGCGAACGCAGCTCTGAGCGCGGCGAATCTGGCCAGTTTGAGCACGGGAGCCGCGCTGGCGACGACGCCCGCGGGCAATGGGGCAGTTCCACAGAGCAAGATCAATTCGCTGGCCAATATCATTGCAGCCTGCGTGAACACGGGCGGACCAACCGGATCACTTACCAATCCCAACGCCTGTGACACCCTTTTCGCCGATATCCAGAGCAACGGCGCAACCGGAGCGACGCCGGCGGATACAGCGACGGCGGCGATTTACATCGCGCACAATCCCAGTACAAATGTGACGGCGCTTTACAACATAGCCCTTACGTACCCGCAATTTATGCCAGTCCTCAGCGGCCCGCCCAACGACTGGACGATGGCGGTCAGCTATTCGGGCGGGGGTTTGGCGGGCGAAACGCAACTTGCGATCGACGCCTCAGGCGATGTGTGGGTAACCGACACGGCCGCGGTGAGTGAGTTCAATCCAGTGGGATCCCCATTATCCCCTGCGGGCGGCTACACTTCCGCTGGCATGACCAGCCCCTACGGCATCGCCATCGATCCAGCTGGCAACGTTTGGGTCGCAAACCACAGTGCCAACACGATCAGCGAATTGAACCAGGCAGGCCTCGATATCTTCGACTCTCCAGTGGGTTCAGGTGGATTGAGCAATCCTTCTTTCATCGCCATTGATGGAACGGGCAATCTTTGGGTTACGAATAACAACGAGAAGATCAGCAACTTCAGCAGCACGGGTACAGCCCTCTCCAGCACCGGCTTTGCCGGTGGCGGGTTGAACGATGAATATGGCATTGCCACAACCGCCGGAAGCGCCGGCGATGTCTGGGTCGCTGATGCGACGTCGGGGGGCGGGCTCAGCGAGTTCAACCTGAGCGGCGTGGCGGTTTCCGGTTCAACGGGTGATACCAACGGCGGGTTCGATGAGCCCATTTCCGTCGCCGTCGATGGCAATGGTTACGCGTGGTCCACGAACTATGGGAACACCAGCATCAGCGCCGTGGATTCAACAGGAACTCCTGTGGGAAGCTCGCCCTTTACGGGCGGCGGGTTGACGGGTCCTTATGGGATCGCAATTGATGGCGGCGGGAACGTCTGGATCGCGAACATCGCGCCTTATCCCGGAGTCATCAGTGAATTCAGCAACAACGGGACGGCAATCACAGGAACAGGCGGTTATACCGACGGACGGGGCGGTGGGGGACTAGCCGAACCGAACAGCATCGCGGTGGACGGCGCCGGGAATGTGTGGGTTAGCGACGACGGCAACACGAACATAACAGAGTTTGTAGGGGCGGGGGTTCCGGTGGTGACGCCGCTTTCGGTGGGCGCCAAAAACAACACCCTGGGGACAAAGCCGTAACCTGCACAATAGCCATAACTCATTGGCTGCGCTCGATAGATTCTTATCGACGCAGCCAGTAACCACACTTCTGAATTTTGGGTAACAGAATAATGATGGTTGTTGAATCCCCCCTGCGAGCGCGGGACATTCCTCTTTCCGGGCAGTAAAAATCAGCTAAATCGGCTAAGTTGCCGGTTGTTTAGCTGCGCCTGACCGTGCTAGTCTGCAATCCAGTCGTTTAACCCCGCCCGACCCCAATATCCTGGAAATATTGAAAGCGATGGAGACTCCTATGCGCTGCGCCTGGAGACTGTTGGCAAGTTCCGCAATTCTTCTCACCGGATGCTCGATATCCAGCATAGCGACGCAGTCGTCCGTTCCCGATCCTGTGCCGGCCAAGGCTGTAGGACTGCAGGGCAAGGTACACGGTGGACCTCCGCAGCTGCCCCTCGTCGGAGCGAACGTGTATCTTTTTGCGGTCTCGACGGGCGGATACGGCACGGCGTCATCGTCTTTGCTGAAAAGCACGAGCAACACCCATGCGGGCACGTATGGAAATTATGTAACGACCAATTCCTCGGGGGTGTTTTCGATTGCGTCGACCGATTACACCTGCACGAGCGGCCAACAGCTTTATCTCTATTCGATCAGCGGCAATCCGCAGCTGGGCAGCGGCAACAACACCGCAGCGGGACTGATGGCGGTGCTGGGAGATTGCAGCAATGTGTCGAGTTTGCCTGCCACGATCCAGCTGAACGAAGTGACGACGGTGGCGGCGGCCTATGCTCTGGCAGGGTACGCCACGGACGCGACAGACATCGCCGCCAATTCGACAACACCGCTGGCCGGGATAAAGAACGCGGCAGCGAATGCCGGCAACCTGGTGAGCCTTAGCACGGGCCAGGCGCTGGCGACCACGCCGGGAGGTAACGGATCGGTGCCTCAGGCAGAGATCAATTCTCTCGCGAATATCCTGGCAGCGTGCGTTAACTCGACGGGATCCGGATCGGCGGGCTGCACGGGGCTGTTCAACAATGCCCTGGATCGCAACAGCGTGAAGCCCACGAATACAGCCACGGCAGCGATCAACATTGCACAAGATCCGGGCGTCAATGTGACGCCGCTGTATAACGTAGCGCTGACGTACGCGCAATTCATGCCGGCGCTGGCGGCTGCCCCGACAGACTGGACGATTGCGGTTGCGTACACGGCGAACAGCCTGAACGGGGTTACGCGGGTCGCAATCGACGGACTGGGAAATGTGTGGGTGACCAATGCGGATACAAGTTCCACAGTTGCCCCCTTCGTCTATGCTGTCACCAAGCTCAGCCCACTGGGCGCCGATCTATCCGGAACGAACGGTTATACGGGCAATGGGTCGATCAGCCAGCCCAACGGGATCGCCATCGACACGAATAACAATGCCTGGATCGGGAACTATGCCGACAGCGCGGCTGCCAGCAGCCTCACCGCGATCAACAACACGGGCGGTTCGCTGGCTGGTTCACCCTATTCCGGGAATGGCCTGAACGGTCCATTCAACGTTGCGATAGATGGCTCCGGGGATGTTTGGGTGGCGAATGCAGACACGAGCAGTCTGAGCGAGTTCAGCTCGACGGGCGCGGCCAAATTCAACTCTGCGAGCGGGGCGGGTGGCCTCGATGTTCCGGATGGGATCGCCTTTGACCCTGCCACCGGAGATATCTGGGTAGCGAACGCCGACGGCCTCGCCGGGACCAGCATCAGCCGGTTCAGTTCCTCGGGCGCCGTTAAGGGCTCAAGCCCCTACACCGGCAATGGTCTGAGCGGGCCCATTGACATTGCCATCGACAACGGCGGCGATGTCTGGGTCGTGAACTACAACGCGGGGATCAGCGGATTCGATATGAACGGTAATGTCCTCACCGGGATTTCCCCGGTCACGGGGGGCGGGTTGAACGGACCGTATTCGATCGCAATCGACGGCGCTAACAACCTTTGGGTGGCCAACTACGGGCCGGAAAATGGCACCACCGGCAGCATCAGCGAGTTCGACGTTTACGGCGATTCCCTTTCTCCCAATGGCTACTTTGGCACACTGGTCCACCCTGTGTATCACGTGGAGTCGATTGCCGTGGATGGCTCGGGCAACGTCTGGGTAGCGGACAATGGGAACGGGGACATTGTCGAGTTCGTCGGCGTTGGGACACCGGCGGTGACACCGCTCGCGCTTGCTGTGAAGAACAGCGCGCTCGGGGCGCTTCCGTAGTATCGGCTCAGCGTCACGGAAACGAGACTCCCCGCTCCTGCGATTACAGGAAACAGGTGATGGCGGCCGGAGCCATGAGGGACGCGACCGCTGATTACTGGAACTGGCGGCTGAGCTCCGCGAAATCGACGCCGGCGAGAAAACGCTGGGCCTTCGAGGGCAAATCCTGATCCATAGTCGCGGAGGATGCCGCGGTGTGCGGTTGGTCGACCCGGAAAAAGATGGAGACCGCACGCTGGCCGGGGCGGTCGAAATCCGGTGGATGCAGCAGGAACCACATCTTGAATTCGGGGCGCGGATCGGAGGGAATGCATCCGGCCGGCGTGCAATAGACGTTGCCCGCGAAGCTGTCGGTGACCCCGTCGCTGTAGAACGCGGCATCGAACTGAACGGGGCGTCCGAGCGCGGTTTGAAAGGTGCGATTGCCGCGCATCTTCGGCTCTTCCCCGCGAGCCCTCCAGCTTTCGTGCATATTGTGGGGACTCGATGGCACCCAAACGCCGAGAATAAATTGCTCCTGCGCGTCTCCATAGGCTGCACTCTCGACGGTAGGGCGGCCGTTGAGGATTTCCTGCCAGGCGCGATTCACAGGAAAGCCGCCGAGCTGCTTCGGCATCCGGGCGTCCAGTTGACTGCCGGTAATGATTCCTTCGCGCACGGCGGCAGAAAAGCTCCTGCGATGGGATCGAATCGCATTCACGCCCGGAACAAGGAAAATGAGAGTCAGCAGAGCACACGCCAAAGCGCGCCAAAAGAAGGGCCGACGGTCGCTGGAAGTGAGCTGGGCGGCCGGCAAGTCCACCGTTTCGCCGGGACTTTCGTCTTTTCTCGAGACGATCCACAGAAACAGCACGGTAGCCACCAGAAACAGGCAGCCGCCGATCACGTAATCCGCTTGCTTCGCGACATGTTCGAGGCGTGGCGAACCTGCGGCGATGCGGTAATAGACCACCAGGGCGCAAAGCCGGATCAGATTGAAAAGATACCCGATAAGTACCCCGCCGCACACATAAGAAATCCAGCGCAGAGCCGAGACTCTCTTCAGATAACCGGTGACTAATGCAACATAGCCGAGGGTGAGCGCGCCGCGCACGCCATCGCAACCGGGCGCGATGAACATTCCGAAGTCAGGGGTGAACATCAGGCGGAGCAGCTCTTTGCTGGAGGGCGGAAAGCCAATGAGCACAGCGAAGGAGCGCGCCACGTGAGCCGAGAGCTCCTGGAGCGGCAAATCAACGTATTGCAGGAGAGGCGTGGGCACAGGCTGGGCACACAGGAGCAGGGCGAGGGGGAACCATGCGTACCGCCAGAGGCGGATCCCGCCAAAAAGAATCACGATACCGCTGCCGAAGAGATAGAGGGCGATCTTGGGAGCGAGGAAATTCAGGGTCAGGGGACCGGCGATCAGATACCATGCCACCAATTGGTGCGATCCAGCGATGAAGAGGGCGAGGGCGAGTGGCAAAAAACCCCACCAGGTCCCGTTCATTTCCCAACCACGTTGACGCCAGGCCCGCACCGTCAGGATCAGACTGAGGGGGACGATCAGCATTCCCAGGGATTTCAACGGATCGTCGGTCCAGACGTCCCAGAGGTTTATCAGGACAGGGGACATTCCGATCGTACCGAGGCCAGTGAGAACGGCGACACACAGCAGGAAGGCGGAAGCAGCGCCCGGATTACCGGGCCGGGGAACACCAGATCGAGAGTCAGAAGCACCGGCGGGATGGCGCACGGCGGCAGATACGGGTTGGAGAATGCTGCTCACCTGACAAACCGGGGGTTGATCCGCCGCATCTTCTACTCTAACGGTTCGGCAAATGGTACACAATGGCGTTTGGGATGGCGATGGAATGGGTCGCGAGTACTGAAGTCACGGAGTTGCACGACCCCGAAGCAACCCGTGACAAAGGTCTAAGATTGACATTGCAGCGCGAAGCTCAGGCAAGCTATGATAGGCGCGGAACGTTCGCTAACTGACGGCTCAGGTTCCCCGATTGGGCATGATGTAAGGTCTGTCTGGAAGAGACAGCCGGCAGGCAAAATCACCAGGAATCTCGGGCGTCACGGAGGATTACTTTGAAAAAGCTCGCAACCTTTCTACCTGTCGCTCTGCTCATTCTCGGCGCATCGGTTCGGCTCCACGCGCAGGGTATCGGCGGATGCGACGATTCACCGGAGAATCCGACAGCGGTTTTGGGCCTGATTGTGAGCGCGGCCGGAATTGGCTATGTCAAAGTTCGGCAGTACCTCCATAACAGGACAAAGGACTAATCAGGCGCTGGCTGGACGACACGGGTGCTCTGGTGGATTCGGCAACCTCAGCTCAGGTTAAGCCCAATCCAACCCGCTGGGATCAGATGACGAGAGCAACGGAGCCACCCCTCGCGCGCGGATGAAAGCTCTGTCGTCGCTATGAGAAACAATTTGTGGACGAGAAGATCGATTCGGATCGCAACCGCGATAGCCAGTCGGATTGGGAGATCCACGCGCGTTTTCCTGCCGGCCCTGGCCCCCGGGGCGTTGATTTGGGCGCTCGCCGGGTGCGGCGGCAGCCCTTCGCAAACCATAACGCCTCCACCCCCTGCCTTCCAGATTTCAGGGAAGGTATTGGGAGCGACACTTCCTGTGAACGGTGCTGAGGTTCAGCTCTACACGGCTGGATCAACAGGTTATGGGAGCGGATCGAGCCTTCTGGCGTCTGCGACTTACACCAACCAGAATGGCGTTTTCACGATTGAAGGCAGCTTTACCTGCCCATCGGACGCCGCGCCTGCATACATTCTGGCTTCGGGGGGCACCCCTGGGGCGGGCACACAAAACTCTGCGATCGTTTTGATGGCGGCCCTGGGGGAGTGCGGCAAGTTGTCTTCCCTGCCATCGACAATTACCGTCAACGAAGTAACGACAGTGGCCGCAGTTTGGGCTTTGTCGCCGTTTCTCAAGGCCAATGGTGCGCTGGGGACCAGTTCCGGTAACGCCCAGGGATTATTGAACGCCTTTGCAACCGCGAACAATCTGGCGGATCTGGCGACCGGGACGGCGCCCGGGACTGCGGTGCCGGCAAACGCAAAAGTTCCGACATCGAAAATTAATGCGCTGGCAAACCTTCTGGCGGCGTGCGTGAACTCAACGGGCTCAGGGGCCTGCGATGCATTGTTCACTGCGTCCACGCCGGCGAGCGGATCGGCACCCACAAACACGCTGGGGGTGGCTCTGAATATCGCGAGCAATCCGGCCAGCAATGTCGCGGGTCTGTTTGCCCTTTCCCCGACGACTACGGTGTATCAGCCGGCACTCAGCGGGGCTCCCCCCGACTGGACTCTGGCCGTCAACTATTCCGGCGGTGGGCTGAACACGCCGGGGGCGGTTGCACTGGATTCCTCCGGGGATGTGTGGATCGCAAATTATTTTGGATCCGTTACGGAGCTTTCGAACACCGGGCAGTCCATTTCACCAGCGGCCGGCTTCACGGGCGGGGCGCTGGAAGAGAGCTATGGACTGGCCGTGAATGAAGACCAGAGCGTGTGGATCACGGACGAACAATCCACATCCAGCATTAACAACTCTCGGGGGACTATCACAGTCCTGAACGCCATGGGCCAGGTCACTTCCGGAACGAACGGCTACTCCGGCGGCGGTGTTTTCTTTCCGGTTTCGGTGGCGGCCGACACCGACGGCAGCGTGTGGACGGCAAATTATGGAGACTCGACGGCGTCACGTTTCTCCTCCTCCGGATCGCCCATCTCGGGAAGCGGCGGCTTTGGCTCCTCACAACTGCAGGGCCCCGTGGCCGTTGCGATCGATAGCAGCCACAATGCCTGGTTCGTGAATCAAGCGGCGGCGTCGGGTTCCGTAACGTCAATCTCAGCGGACGGAACCCAGGTTAATACGACAATCTGCGGCGGCGAAGCACCCTCTGGCATCGCCACCGATGCGATCGGCGTTACCACAAGCACATCCAGGGGCCACTTGTGGACCGCCAACTACTACACCAGTTCGATCAGCGAGCTCGGTTTGAATAACGACGGCACGGTGACAGTGATTTCGACGGGATATACAGGGGGCGGCCTGGACCAGCCGAACGGGATTGCCGTCGACGGAGCAGGCAATGTCTGGGCAACGAATTTCCGCGGGGCTTCAATCACGGAATTGCAGGGAGCTAACAGCAGCCAGCCCGGTACTCCGATTTCCACCAACGGGTTCGGCAAGGATGCGTCCCTGAGCGCGCCGTTTGCCATCGCGATCGACGCCAGCGGGAATGTTTGGGTATCGAACCAGGGATCGAGCACCATCACGGAGTTCGTGGGCGCCGCCACGCCCGTCAAAACTCCTCTGCTCGGACCAGCGAAGCTTCCTTAAGCAAGAAACCCGGATCAGAAGGCAGGGTTCACTCACCGGAAGCGAAAGGTCAGCGTTACGTTTCCGCTACGTGGCGGCTCCACGGCATTCCCGGAAAAAAGACCGGCAAAATCGATCAGGTTGATCCGGCCGTTCAGGTTTTCAACATCACCCTGGAGGCGCATCCTGACCTGATCGCCGATTGTCCATTCCTGGCCCGCGGAAGCATCCACAGAAAGCGACGGATCGACGCGGCCGCGCGCGAAGTTTACGCGATCGACCAGGGCAGGACCGTATTGAGCCAGTGCCTGATCGCGGGTTCCATCAAAATCTACCGGCAAACCTGAGCCATATTCCGCCCCGGCTGCCACCCAGAATCCGCGCGGCAGGTGCGCAATCCAGCGCGTGCGCAGCGTGTTGCGCTGGTCCTGCGAGACCCAGAGCCTGCCGTTCAGCTGCTGGATCGCCTGCGTGGCCTGTTGCCCGAGAAAGAGGCCTCCAGTCACCGGAAGATAGCAGGTTCCTGACATATACGAATAACTCAGGTAGCCGGACGCTATCCTCCAGCGGGGCAGGTCGAGCTTACCTTCCGCTCCAAAGATGGAAGCTCGCTGAAAGGCGATGGGGAAGCTGATCGAGGTGTCGAGTAAGGGATTGTCATCCGCGTGATTGCGAAACCGCCGCAAATAGGCATTCACATCCAGACGAAGCTGATCATGGATTGCTTTGGCAACGCCGGCTTCGTAATAGTTGCCGGAGGAAGGTAGCACGGGCTTGCGCAGCACCTCGGGGTCGAGCGAAACCACCTGGGGCGAGCTGGACAGCAGGAGATTCTCAAACGCGGGCGTCTGAAACACGCGGTCATAGGAAAAGTGGGCGATCAGTTGAGCCGCGGGGAAAAAACGAGAAGCCGCAAGACGCGGGCTGAAGGCGCTCTGTTGAACGACCAGGGAATAGTCGTCCCAGCGCAATCCCGGCTCTACGGTCCAGTTGGCGAACCGCAGAGTATCTTCGGCAAAAATAGCGCCTTCTCGATCTCTTCCGCGATCCCGGAAACTGAATGCCGGCGGAGTTCCCACATCAAATTGGGTCGGATCGGTAATTGTGTCGCTGAACGCTTCATGCAGATCGAGAAAGTCGCCCTCGAACCCTGCCTTGAGCTCCTGGTGACTCCAGTCCGTGGCCATGCGGCCTTTGAAGTAGCCCTCGCGAAAACCGCGGTCCTGACTTGCGATGATCGGGGTTGAAGCCGCGTTCGACGAAAGCAGGACCGTATCATCGCGCAACATGCCAGCGAGGTCGATGAGCGCGGAGGAGGAGAGGATGTGCTGCCACGCGGCTGCGCCCATGGTTTCAAGCGTGCCGCGGTCCTGATGCTGCCCGGCCTGCTGCTGCACCTCTTCGTTGGGGACCAGAAACCGCGCAAATTCGTGACGCACGCTGGTGGTGAGGCGGTCCTGCGCGGTGATCTGCCTCTCGTAGGTGGTCGAGAAGTCCCCGGTGGTCGCGTTGTTCGTGTAGTTCTGAAGCACCGGAGGGTTTTCGTACCAATCGGTTGTGGCGCCGTCCGCGGTGACACCGGCGCTGTTGCGGCCCCAACCGTAGTCGAGCGCTCCATGCGCGGCGCCGGTGGAGAAGCTGCCACCGGATAATCGGGTTTCGGCATGCAGGCCCTGCTGGATGCTGGGACGCGTATTTACTTCGACGATGCCGCCCATCTTCCGGCCATACTCCGCCGGAACGCCGGCGGTATAAACCGCCACCGACTGCACATCGGTGGGTTCAATCTGCGAACCGAACCCCGGGGAGCGATTTTCGGTGAGGGGAATGCCGTCCACGACGAACTGGGTTTGATATTCCGAGCCGCGCGGGTGGAGCACCGCATTTCCCTCGTAAAGCCAGCCGGGCTGAGAATTGATGAGGTCGATCAGGCCCCGGCCTGGAAGCGAAGACGGCTGTTCCTGGATCTGTTCATTGCCAACGCGATTCACTTCTCCGGCAGAATCGCGCGGCAGCAGCGTTTGCTTCGCACTCACGAGGATCGAATCCTGCTGCGTCGCGGGACGCAGGACGAGTGTCATGCTGAGAGGAAGCGCCTCGTGGAGATCGATGGTTCGGCTCAGGACGGCGAAGCCCTCGTGCTGCACGGTGATCACGTACGCGCCATAGGGCAGATGCCGGATCGTAAGATTGCCGGCGGCATCGGTGTTCAGCGACTCCTGAATCTCAGACGATTCTCCCGCGACTCGGACCGCGGACGGCAGCGCCAGGCCCTGCGTGTCCGTAAGGTGCAGGCGGAGCTGGCCCACCGAAGTTTGGGCCAACAGGCTGAACTCGCACCAACAAACAAAAGGCAACGCGACGAAAAGGGGCAATTGCGTCTTTCTTAACAGCGCTGTCAGTTGCCGATGGAGGGAGACACGCATCCGGAGGACCGCCAGATGTCAGCGTATCGCAGCCTGGGAGATCAGACTGTGCCACTAAAGCGTCTGATTGTCGGCGTTCTCCATGGTGGTGTCTTTGGCGGCGCGGCTCAGCAGAATGCGAAGATCGGTCACTTTATCCAAATGAAAAGCCGGGTTGCCAGCTGGAGCGGTGACCGCAATAAAGTCCGCGCGGTTCACGTCGGCCAGGAAA
The DNA here is from genome assembly GCA_963787915.1 of uncultured Acidobacteriaceae bacterium. Taxonomy (GTDB): domain Bacteria; phylum Acidobacteriota; class Terriglobia; order Terriglobales; family Acidobacteriaceae; genus Palsa-343. Next base: position 71,772 of record CAWBEP010000006.1, read on the forward strand.
AAACTGGGGCGCGGATCGGGCGAAGCTGCCGCCACTTCGACATGGCTCAATTCAAGATTGCGGATATGGCGAAAATAGAAACCCTGGGACGGCATCGGACCGAACATGCCTGGGTCAGGATACTTGGCTTCGTTTTCCGGTGGACGAATGGCAACAGAATCCTGAGACGCACCGCCGAGATGATGCTGGTAGATGTTACTCAGTTTAACGTCCTCGATAGCATAATCGGGAATCCCGCTAAGAATCGAACAGAGTCTGGACTGCGCGTTGTAGCTCACCAGGTTATTGATGAGGATCCGCCGCATCTCGCCGACCTTTGTCGTTTCCTTTGGCCCGCGCAGGCGCGAACCAAGCCGGATAAAAAGAGGTCCGGTGAAGATGTCGCGCATCGTGATGTTCGAGATGGCGATGTCCTCGCAAAGCGCGCCGTCTTCGCTCTCGAGCGCGATCCCGTCGCAACCATCGAAGACGCAATTAGAAATGGCAATGTTTTTGAAGCCGCCATTCGATTCAGTTCCGCACTTAATGCGGCCGGTGCGCGGAACATGGGCATCGGGCGCGAATTTCTTCAAAGTGCCGTCCAGGATGGTACCGAGTTCGTAGTTACCCGTAAGGTAGCAATTGGCAATGGTGACATTCTCCGTTGCACGCGCGTAGCCGAGGGCATAACTGCTCTTGGGGCAGATGCCGTCATCCCAGGGAGAATTCACTGTGCAGTTCGAAACATGAACGTTGCGGCAGCAATCGATGTCCATGCCGTCGCGATCGGTGTCGATGGTGATGTTATCGATCGTGAGGTTATCCACTCCGGTGAGGAGCAAGCCGAAATGTCCGCCCTTCAGGATGGCGAAATCGCGGAGCAGGACGTTCCGGCAGTTCTTGAGGGCGATTGCCTTATTGCCTACACCCGCCTGTTCCGCGACATAGATGGGGTAGTTACCCCGGGCGACGCGATTGGCGCCAAAGCTCAGCCCCTTGCCGTAGATAACGCCGGGACCGGTGATGCTGAAATCGCTGATACCTTCGCCCCAGATGAGCGAGTTGTGCCAGTGATTGTGACCGTAATCCTGGTAAGGATCCCATTCGGTGACAGGTTCCGCTGCATCATAGGTACCGCCGTTGTAGCCGGTGGCAGAACCGGGGAGCGGTGAATCCGCGGCGACGATGGTTGCGCCCTGGGAGAGATAGAGCCCGACATGACTTTTGAGGCGAATGGAAAAGCTCAGCCAATTGCCTGCGGGAAATACCACCGTTCCGCCGCCACCGGCCGCCGCCGCTTCAATCGCTTTGTTGATGGCGGGCGAATCGACTGCCTTACCGTCGCCAACCGCGCCGTAGGTCCGAATGTCGAAGAGCCCCGATCCTCCGGGGGAGGTGGCTGTGGCATGAGCGGCATGGGCCTCGGGAAGAGCTGCGCCAACAACGGCTCCTAGTCCCAGGGCACTGAAGCGAAGAATTTCTCGGCGGTCGGAGCGGAAGGAATCCATACGGCCATGATCCTGGCAGAAACAATGTCCCATTTGCAACCTTGCGTCCGGGCCGCTGGGCATACCCACTTTCGCCGGACGTTATTATGGGCTTCGCGATGCGAGATGGACGGCGTTGGAGGGGTGTGGCGATTCGACCCATTAAGGTTTCAGCATGCATGTTTTTGGGAACCGTGCTGACGTCGTTCTGCGCGGCGTCCCCGGCCATTGCGCTTTCCTCGAAAAGAATGTGCGATCCGCACTCTTATGGAGCCCGCGTGGATGGTGTTTCCAAAGACACGGCAGCGATTCAATCGGCCATCGACGCATGCGAACGGGAGGGCGGCGGCACGGTGCGCCTGACTGCGGGCACGTGGCTCAGCGCGCCGATACTGCTGAAGAGCAATATTGCCCTCCAAATCGAAAGGGGCGCGACGCTGCTTGGATCGCCCGATCATCAGGACTACCGGCCAAAGATCGAGTTTGGCGCGCCCGGCCTTCAGTCGCTGGTGAACGCGACGGGAGCGTCGAACGTTTCGATCACAGGCGGAGGCGTGATCGATGGAGCCGGTGAAAGCTGGTGGGCCATGGCGCGTACCGTCAAGGGCGCAGGAGTGATGGGCTCCGATCACCCCAGGCCGAGGCTCGTGGTCTTCGACCATTGCCGACACGTGCTGGTCGAAGGTGTAATCCTTCAGAATTCGCCGATGTGGCAACTGGTTCCTTATTACTCCGACGATGTGACGATCCGGAATATTAAAGTACTGGCGCCACCGGATTCGCCGAATACAGATGCCATCGATCCCTTCTCCTCGTCCAGCGTCCGCATCGATCATGTCCTGGCCGATGTGGGTGACGACGATGTGGCGATTAAGTCGGGAAAGGCCAACTCTCCGGGTCCCGATGATCCGAGCCGCGATATCACCATGACCGATTGCACCTTTCTGCACGGGCATGGGCTTTCGGTGGGGAGCGAGATAGCGGGCGGTGCGAGGAACATTCGCGCGGAGCGCATTCGGTTTGACGGAACCGACAACGGGATTCGCATCAAAGCCAATCGCGATCGAGGCCACGATGTGGGCCCTCTCTTCTTCCGCGATATCAGGATGAAAAACGTCCGGAACGCGCTGATTGTCAGCGAGTATTATCCAAAGATTCTGGCGCCCGATCCGGACGTGGCCCAACCGGTGACGCGGCTGACGCCTTACTTTCACGACATTATTCTGGAAAACGTAACAGCCACGGATATCGTTTCGGCCGGGGCGATCGCGGGCTTGCCGGAGGCGCCGATTCACGGTGTGGTCCTGAAGAATGTCAGGATCCAGGCGCGGCATGGGCTGACGATCAGCCATGCTGACGTGACCGGCGAAGGAGTGACGATCGACGCGGGCGAAGGAGAGTCCATTGTGAAGCAGGCAGGAGCAGTAGTTTCGTTGCGGTGATCGAGGAGCGCGGCTGAGTGCGGCCTTATCGATCCTTCCCGTCCGAGCCACACCGGATTGTCAATAGAGAATACATTTCACAGCGGAAGTATGGGCGGCGTAGGATGGATCGCTGTCAGGAGTTTCCCTTGCCGATGACTCGTTTCCCACAAGTGGCTCTCTGCGCGACAACGGCGATGATAGCGCTGGCCGTGGTCGCCTCCGCTCAGGACAAAACCGCACCTTCTTCGGCCGCCGCGCCGGCACAGTCCTTGGAGAGGCTGCGGCACAGCTTCGCGAATCCCCCGGCCGATGCGCGGCCCATGATGCGCTGGTGGTGGTTTGGTACGGCCGTCGAGCCAGAGGAGCTGGCGAGGGAGCTGCGGACCATGAAAGCGGGCGGGATCGGCGGAGTGGAGATTCAGCCGGTGTATCCGCTGGAACTTGACGATCCGAAGACGGGCTTTCGGAACCTGCCGTTTCTCTCGCCGGAATTTCTGAAGATGGTCGGGTTCGCGGCCAACACCGGGCACGAACTCGGAATGCGTGTCAGCCTGACGCTCGGCAGCGGCTGGCCCTACGGAGGCGCCTGGGTTCCGGTGACGGAATCGGCTGGAAGGCTGCGCGTGGTCGCTGCGCCCGTTACAAAGGATGAGAGTTCGGTGGCGGTGCCATCGATCGGCAATGGCGAGAAGTTGCTGGCAGCGTTTGTGACGTCAGGAACAGCGGAACGGTATGACACCGAACATGCCCAGCGCGTCGAAGCGACAAAAGACGGTCGGTTGATCCTTCCCGTGGGAATTAGCGGACCGCAGGTCGCACTGTTCTTCGTCTCCAGCCGCACCGGGCAGCAGGTAAAACGTCCCGCCGTGGACGCCGACGGATTTGTGATCGATCACTTCAGCGCCGAGGCCGTTCAGGATCACCTGAAAAAAGTGGCGGAGCCGCTCGTGCATGCGTTCGGCGAACATCCTCCATATTCGGTCTTCAGCGACAGTCTTGAAGTGTATGAGTCGGACTGGACGCCGGAGCTGCTAACGGAATTTCGCAACCGTCGCGGTTACGATTTGACGCCCCACCTTCCGGAGATGGTTGCGGGAAGCGGGCCGGAAGCGGTGGACCTGCGTTACGACTGGGGGCGCACGCTGGCGGAACTGATCGACGAAAATTATCTTGGCGCGATCAACACCTGGGCGCGGGCGCACCATACGCAATTCCGTTCGCAGAGCTATGGCGTTCCCGCGGTAACGCTGTCGAGCAATGCGCGTGTCGATCTGCCGGAGGGCGAGGGGTCGCAATGGCACGGCCCGTTTTCGTACACGCGCTGGGCCATATCGGCAAGCCACGTTTACGGCCGGCCAGTGACGTCGTCCGAGACCTGGACCTGGCTGCATTCCCCGCCGTTTCGGGCGACGCCACTCGATATGAAGGCAGAGGCTGACACGTTTTTCCTGCAGGGCATTAACCAGCTGATGGGACACGGATGGCCCTACTCGCCGGACTCCGCCGGCGAACCGGGTTGGTCGTTTTACGCGGCGGCGGTCTTCAACAACCACAACCCCTGGTGGATCGTGATGCCGGATGTGACCGGCTATCTGACGCGGATGAGCTGGATTCTGCGTCAGGGCAAGCCCGCCAACGACGTCGCGGTGCTGCTGCCGGAGGAAGACGCGCAGGGGCGGTTTAAACCCGGCGATGCCAGCGTGACCGATCAGATGCCGAAGCTGCTGGGAACGGAGCTGGTTCCTGCGATTCTCGACGCAGGCTACAACTTCGACTTCATCGACTCCGCGGCGATTGATCGCGTCGGCGTTCATTATCCGGTACTGGTGGTTCCTCACCTGGAGCGGCTGCCGCTGGCGACCTGGAAAAAGATTGCGGAGTATGTGCGTAACGGAGGGGTTGTCCTTGCAACGGAAGGCCTACCCTCCCGCGCGCCGGGATTTGTGGAGGGGCCGCGTGACAGCGCCGCTGTGCAGCAGTTATCGAGCGAACTATTTATGGCGGACGCAAAGAACGCGAAGGTCGTGGAGAAGACCGAGGATTTGGGGGCCGCTCTGCAGCAGGTTTTGAAGCCGGATGTGGCGCTCGATCCCGCGACGCCGGAAGTTGGCTTCATCCATCGCAAACTGGCGGACGCGGATGTTTATTTCGTGGCCAACACGGATAACCGGCCGCATCGTTTTGCGGCGACCTTCCGCACCCCCAGACCAACCGCAGAGTGGTGGGATCCGTTTAGTGGCAAAATCACCGAAGCCGGCAGCGGACCAACACTGGCGATGAGGCTGGCTCCTTACGAGTCGCGGGTGGTCGTGTTCTCCAATCGTGCTGCTGCGCCACAAGCCACGGTCACAGATACTGATTTTGAGCCAATCGATCTAAGCCACGACTGGAAGGTCACGTTCGACAGGACCGGCGTGAACGAAGACATGCAGACGCTGCATTCGTGGGCCGACGATGCGTCGGGCAAATACTACTCTGGTACCGCGACCTACGTGCGAACCGTCGAAATCCCGGAAAACGTCAAGCAGTCCGGGAGGGCGATGCTCGATTTCGGCGAGGGCGTGCCGGTGGAACGCGGAAAGATGAATTTCCCGGGAATGCGCACCTGGTTCGATCCGCCGTTGCGGGATGCCGCGCGGGTGTATGTGAATGGAAGGCTGGTGGGATCGGTGTGGCATCCGCCTTTCACGCTCGATATTGGCTCATTTCTCCGTGCCGGGACGAACGAGCTGAAAATTGAGGTCGCGAATACCGCGATCAACGAGCTTGCAGGGCGTGCGGCTCCCGACTACCGGCTGCTTTGGCTGCGCTATGGCAAGCGCTTCGCACCCCAGGATATGGATCACCTGGAGCCGCTGCCCTCAGGAATTCTGGGCGGGGTGCGGATCGTACCGAAAGGGCCACCACAAAGATGAGGCCGTAAACCCAGGTGCGGCTCAATCGAGGTGAAAGACTTCCTCGAGTGGCAACATGCTGGCATCGGCGGTCCCTTGTCCCAGCGACTCGAAGAAAGGAGCCATCTCCGCCTGCCAGCGCGCATTGACGGGATGATCCTGCATCCTGGCGCGCGCCTGCTCGAAGTCCGGCGTCTCCAGATATCCAACCAGCAGGCCGTCGGGGCGAAGAAAGAGCGAGTAATTGTGCCAACCGGTGGCACGCAGGGCATCGAGCATCTCGGGCCAGACCTGGGCGTGACGGCGGCGGTATTCCTCCAGCTTCTCAGCACGGACCTTCAGCAGAAAACAGACGCGTGTCATGGGCGATTCTCCCGCGAGTTCAGTGACGCCCGGCGCCTGCGCCTGGCACTTCAGATTCCCGCAGCATGGCGCCGGTGACGAGCTTGTGCTCCACGTAGTTGTACGGAGGAACGGTGAGACCGCGCAGGATGGAGAGCCCGAGCTGGATCAGACGGGGACCATAGGTTCCGGCCTCGTGGGAGACGGAACCGATCCAGGGGGTGTTCGAGCGTTTCATTTCTTCAATAGCTTCGGGAATGCAATCCTGGCCGACGATCGCGACGTGCTTTTCGCGCTTCAGCTGGCGCACGGCTTCGAGAGCGCCGAGGGCGCTGGAATCGGTGGCGGCGGCGATTAAAATGTGCCGGTCGGTGGGATGCCGCTTGAGGAATTCGGCGATAACGCGGTGGCTGGGCTCGCGCATGCCGCGGCCGTCCACGCGAACAAACTTTTCGACAGGAAGGTCGGCCACCCGGTTGCGAATACCCTGGAAGACGCCGGTGATGCGGCTCTGGACCAGCGGCCCGGCATTTTCAATATCGAGACCGAGCACCCAATCGACCTTGCCGTTCCAGTGCTCGACCACATGCTCAGCCAGCACGGCCCCCGCCTCCACGCCCACGCGGTAGTTGTCTACGCCGAAAAAGGTGGCGTGCGGATGGGGAATATCGACAGCGATCAGAGGAATGCCGGCCACGGCAATTTTGTCGGCGATGATGGGAGCGACTTCCTGGTCGATCTGAAACTCGATGACCAGGTCAACGCGGCTGCGAACGAATTCTTCCGCGACCTGCACGGCCGTCGCGCCATCGTAGCGGTTGTCGAGGATCAGTAAATCGACGCCGGCCTGCGTCGCCGCATCCTGAAGGCTTGCGGTGACCTCTTCCGAGAAGGGCATGTCGGCCGACTGCTTACCGAATCCGAAGCGCACTTTGCGCGGCCGCGCCGCGAGGCGGTACAGGCCGTCCTGCGACTGGGCCAGGTAGCCGCGGTGCACGAAGGTCTTGAGGATGCGGTAGACGGTGGTCTTGGAGATATGGGTGCGCTGGTAGATAGCTTCCAGCGACATAGGGCGCTCGTTCTTCTGGAGAACCTCCAGAACATCGAGTGCTTTGGACAGGATCGGGATAAAGTACAGGCGCTTGGTCGACGATTTTGGCAAGGAGCGGCCTCGGCATCAATTTTCAGACCGTTATATCACCCGTGTTTCAATCCCGGAACTCCGTCTTCCAGTTTGAAACGCCTTCGGAGCTCAGGCGTAGGTGGCGACGGAGCGTGCATTCCGCTCTTTGCGCTCGCTGCGAATGCGCTCGACGTAGCCGCTGGAGCGCAGCGCCTCGAGGGGATCTTCCGGGATGCCGCGGGAGATGCGCCATGCGCGCACCAGAGGCCGCACGTCGTACCAGAACGCTGCTCGCAGACACTCCTCGGCTTCGACCAGACGGCATTCATCCTGAAGGATTGCGAGCTGCTCGCGATCAACCAGGGCGGCTTTGGCGAAAAGCTCCTGCGCGGTGCACACGGTTTGCACCATCGCTTCCATTTTGCCTTTCAGATTATGGCTCTGGTCGATCATGAAGGCCGTGGTCTCCATGGCCTTCGCATCCGAAAGGAGTTCGTGGAAGATGCGGAAGATCTGATACGGATCGATGGAGCCGAGGGTCAGGTCGTCATCGGCGTAGCGGCGGTCGTTGAAATGGAAGCCGGCGAGCATTTTCTCGCGAAGGAGCCAGACAACGATCTGTTCGATATTCTGACTGGCATAGTGGTGGCCGGTGTCGACCAGTACGCAGGCCTTTGGACCCGCTTCGCGCGCGATCAGCAGCGACATTCCCCAGTCGGCGAGATCGGTGTGATAAAAAGCCGGCTCAAAGGGCTTGTACTCCACCAGCAGCCGCTGATCCTCGCTGAGGGACTCATGCACTTCGGCCAGGGCCTGGGCCATCCAGTCGATGCGGCGGCGGATGCTCTGCGTGCCTGGATAATTGGAGCCGTCGGCGAGCCAGAGCGAAACATCGCGCGAGCGCAGGACTTTAGCGATCGCGACCGATTCCAGCAGGTGATCGGTCGCCAGCCTGCGGACTCCGGGGTCGGGATTGCAGATCGATCCGTACTTGTACTCCTGCGCCTCAAAGAGATTCGGGTTGATGGAGCCGGCGCGGATGCCGTGCTGCGCTTCGAGGTCAAGAATCCTGCTGGTGTCGCGAATCCCTGCGGGCAAATCCCAGCTCACGTGGAGGGCGAGGGTAGGGGTGGCGCCGGTTAAAGCGTGGACCTGCGCGGCATCGGCAAACTTTTCTTCGATGGTGGCGGCGGCCTCAGGCTGCAGAAATTTTCCGAAGCGCGTTCCGGTGTTGGCAAAACCCCAGGAAGGAATCTCGATTTGCAGTGCACTGAGCGCCTTATTGACGCATTCCGAAGGCGGTTTCAAGACGGATTCTCCCGATTGAAACAAAGTCCCTATTAAAACCCAGAAACTGCCATACTACTGCCCGCCATCGGGCACGTCAAAGGTGAAATGTGGGCGTACCGGCAGATTAATGCACTTCCCTGCCATGCAGGCGATAAGACACATTCTCCGAGTCTCAGGTGGCTCATCCATCCGACGCGAGGCGCCAGGCGTGATAATGGCCACCGGGAAGAGAATAGGGCACCGCATTTAAAATAGGAAACAATTGCCCTATTGATATTCCATGTGGCATGATTTGGGACGGTGATTCGATGAAGACTTTAACCGCATTGCGCTATTTGCAGGATCTGTGGGACGGCAAGACAGCCGCCAAACTGGATGAGCCGGAGTTGCTGCGTTACCGTTCCAATCTGCTGGGAGCCGATCTCCGCATCACGAACTTCGCGGGGGGGAATACCAGCTCCAAGGTTGAGCAGCGGGATCCGCTGACGGGGCAAAACGTCGAAGTGCTGTGGGTGAAGGGGAGTGGCGGCGATCTGGGCAGCATCAAGCGGAGCGGTTTCGCGACCCTGTATCTGGATAAGTTGCTGGCGATCGAATCGCAGTACCGGGGCGCAGCGGAAGAAGACGCGGTGGTGGAGCTCTACCCTCTGTGCACCTTCGGCGTGAATCCGGCAGCGGCTTCCATCGATACGCCGCTGCATGGCTTTCTTCCCTACCGCCACGTTGACCATCTGCATCCTGACTGGGCGATTGCGATGGCCGCGTCCGCCAACGGCAAAGAAAAGATGGAGGAGTTCAACCACGCCTTCGAGCATCGGTTGGTGTGGGTGCCGTGGCAGCGGCCGGGTTTCGAACTGGCAATGATGATGCGCCAGACCGTGAAAGAGAATTCGGGCTGCGACGGCATCGTGCTCGGTGGTCACGGCCTGTTTACGTGGGGAGAGAGTCAGCGCGAGTGCTATCTGAACACCCTGACGATGATCGACCACCTCGGTCAATTCGTTCAGGACCATATAGGCCGCAAAGGAGCCAGCCTGTTTGGAGGCGCGGCACTGAAGACCCGCGACGATCGCAAGGAGGTTGCGCTGGATTTGCTGCCCTTCGTTCGGGGGCGCGTATCCGCGCAAAAGCGGTTTATCGGGAGTTGGTCCGACGGCGAAGATGTATTGCGCTTTGTGAACTCGAAGGATGGCGAGGCCCTGGCGCACCTCGGCACCAGCTGCCCGGACCACTTTATCCGTACGAAGATTCGACCTCTGTTCGTTCCGGCCGGCGCCAGCGACGATGCAGCGACTCTCAGGAAGAAAGTCGAAGAGTCGCTGGATAAGTATCGTGAGGAGTACGCGGCGTACTACAAGAAGCATGTTGAGGCAACTTCACCGGCCATGCGGGATCCCAATCCCACGGTCGTTCTGATTCCGGGCATCGGGATGTTCTCCTTCGGAAAAACCAAACAGGAGTCGCGGGTAGTGGGCGAGTTTTACACCAACGCGATCCATGTGATGGAAGGAGCGAGTGCGCTCGCGGGCAAGACCGCGGTGAAGGACGTGCCGCAGGCTGGACCGGCTGCCCCGTGCGAGGCTTTTGAGGTTTACACCAACTACGTCGCGCTTCCGGCTCGGGAGGCATTCCGCATCGAGTACTGGCTACTCGAAGAGGCCAAGATTCGCCGCCAGCCGCCGGAGAAGGAGCTGAGCCGTCGGATCGCGCTGATCGTGGGCGGGGCCAGCGGCATTGGACGCGCGGCGGCTCTGCTGGCCGCCGAACGCGGCGCTCACATCATGATCGCGGACCGCGACCTCGTGGGAGCCGAAGCCGTGGCGGAGGAAGCCCGGGCGACTGGCGGCAAGGAAGCCATTGCGGCTACGACTGTAGATATTCGCGATCGCAACTCGATTGCGGCGGCGATGCGCGCCACCGTCGCAAAATTCGGTGGACTCGACATCCTGATCAACACGGCGGCGATCTTTCCCTCCTCGCCGCAGGGTACGATCAGCGACTCGATGTGGGGGACCACCCTCGACCTGAACGTGACGGCCAATTACCTGCTCGCGGAAGAGGCGGCAAAGCTGTTTGAAGCGGAGCAGCTGGACGGTAGCGTGGTGCTCACCAGCTCTGCCAACGCAGTGGTTCCCAAGCGCGGCAGCGAGGCGTACGACGTGAGCAAAGCGGCGCTCAGCCACCTGGTGCGGGAACTGGCGGTCTCGCTGGCGCCGCGGGTGCGTGTGAACGGGATTAGCCCGGCGACAGTGGTCAAAGGTTCAACGATGTTCCCCCGCGACCGGGTCATCGCCTCGCTTACGAAGTATGGGATTGCATTCGAAACATCGGCGACCGACGATCAGTTGCGCGATCTGCTGGCGGGGTTCTATGCAAAGCGCACGCTGACTCATCAGCCGATTGAGCCCGACGATTGCGCGCGCGCGCTTCTGTTCCTGGCCGGGCCGCACACACGCTGCACGACCGGTCATCTGATTCCCGTCGACGGCGGCCTGCCCGAGGCGTTCTTGCGGTGAGTTCCGTTCCGGCCCTTGTCGCCATCGATCTGGGCGCGGAGAGTTGCCGGGTTTCCCTGCTCCAGTGGCGGGAAGGACGACCGCGCATCGCGATGGTGCGGCGCTTCGCGAATGCCCCACAGGACCACGGGGCATCGGGATGGCACTGGGACCTGAATCGAATTTGCACAGAACTGGAAATTGGGCTCCGCAACTGCGCGGAACTTGCCACAGAAGGCATTGCGAGCATTGGCGTGACCGGCTGGGCCGTCGATTATGTGCGCCTGGATGGGTCAGGAAAGCCCCTGGGCCCCCCGTTCTGCTACCGGGACGAGCGGACCCACGCCGCCATGGAAACGGTCCACACGCTCATGCCAGCGAAGCAGCTCTATGCCATCACGGGGGTGCAGATTCAGCCCATCAATACGATTTACCAGCTCTATGCGGATCGGAGCGGAGGCGTTCCGGATTCTGCACCGTGGGTTAATTTGCCGGAATATATCCTGCATTGGCTGGGCGCGCAGCGCGTCGCGGAATACACAAACGCCACCCATACCGGACTGGTCGACGCGGAGACGCGGCAATGGTCGGAAAGGATTTTCGAGGAACTTGGCCTGAATCTGGCTGCTGCTCCACAGCTGGTAGCTTCAGGATCGGCGCTTGGTCCCGTGCGCGACGATTTGCGATCGCTCTCGGCCTTTGCAGAGACTCAGCTCACAGCGCCCGCCTGCCATGACACAGCTTCAGCGATTGCGGGCATTCCCGAGCGCGCCAGCAACTGGGCCTACATCAGCTCCGGCACGTGGTCTTTGGTGGGTATTCCTCTCCCAAAGACGTTGCGAACGCCGCAAGCCTTTTCCCTGGGCTTCACGAACCTGGGCGCGGCCGACGGCGGCGTTCTCTTCCATCGCGGCATCGCGGGCATGTGGCTGTTGCGTCAGTGCATGAACACCTGGGACCAGGAGCGAGCCTGGGCGATGCCTGAGCTGATTGGGGAAGCGGGCAAGCTGCCCGCGCCGGATCATCTGCTGGACCTCGATGATCCGGCATTGCTGCCGCCCGGCGACATGAGCGCACGGATCAACGAGCAGCGAAAGCGTGGTGGCCATGCGCCGCTGCCGGCCGGTTGCGAGGCCGCACCGCACTACGCCAACCTCATCTTCCACAGCCTCGCGGCACGCTATGGGGCACTGATCGACGAAATTGAGCAGATGACGGGTACGCGGCCGCACCACATTTGCGCGGTTGGCGGCGGGAGCCGCAACGAATATCTGAACGCGCTGACCGCGAAGTCCACGGGCCTGCCGGTGGTGCGCTGTTCCGCCGAAAGCTCCACGCTGGGCAATTTCGCCATACAATGGGCGCGGGTCGAACAGCCTTCCGGCTCCATCCATCCCCAGGCGATCGCCGACAAAGTTGCGGCTTTGGCGGAAGTCGAGATCGATTCAGTTCGCTGACGAGCATCAAGGAGGAGTCTCGATGTCTGCTGCCATTCTTGGCGGGATCGGCTGGCATATGGTCGGCGCGGCCTCTGCCGCATCGTTCTACGCGCCCATAGAGAAGGTGAAGAAGTGGTCCTGGGAGACGACCTGGGCGGTCGCGGGCATCTTTTCCTGGGTTTTGCTCCCGTGGACGGTAAGCCTGATTCTGCTTCCGGATTTTCACGGATTTTATGCGGGCATCCCGACTGGCGTGCTGGTCAGAACCTTCCTGTTCGGCTGCATGTGGGGCATCGGCAATGTGAATTACGGGCTGACCATGCGCTATCTCGGGATGTCGCTGGGCATCGGCGTGGCGATCGGCGTAACCCTGGTGGTGGGAACGCTGGTCCCACCGATCATGCACGGGCAATTTATCTCGTTATTCACCAGCCGCAGCGGAATTTTCACGCTGGGCGGAATCGGGCTGGCTCTCGCCGGGATTGCCATCGTCTCGTTTGCCGGTCATCAGAAGGAACAGCGGCTCGGCAAGCGAGCCGAGGAATTCAATCTGGTGAAAGGGTTGCTGCTCGCCGTGATGTGCGGCATTTTTTCTTCTGGAATGTCGTTTGCGATTGATGCTGCGCGGCCCATCGCAGCGGCTGCCCAGCAAGTCGGCGTCAAGCCACTGTATGCGGCTCTTCCCAGCTACGTCATCATCATGGGAGGCGGAGCGCTGGTGAATTTCGCTTACTGCTTCGTCCGGCTTGCCTACAGGAACGACATTTCGGTGCGCAGCGACTGGTCGCAGACAAGGCGAACCTTGCTGCTGAACACCTGCCTGGCGGCGACCGCCGGCACTATGTGGTATCTCCAGTTCTTCTTCTATGCCTGGGGTGCGGCCAACATTCCAGCGCATTTGAGTTACGTGAACTGGATGCTGCACATGAGCGGGTATGTGCTGTTCGGTGGGATCGTGGGACTGGCGCTGGGCGAGTGGCGCGGGGCGGAAGGAAGGCCGGTCCAGCTTTTGTGGTCGGGGATGGTGGTGATCATCGCTGCCGCGAATCTGGTGGGACTGGGAATGGCCACCTGAACTGTCCCGCGGTTTCCGGATCAAGTTGGCGCATGAACGTCTGCCGGATTTCTGCATCTGACTATTCGCTGCTATTCCATACCCGAGCGAGAGTCTGTATTCATGCGTCGAACGTTACTCCCTGGAAAACCTCACCCTTTGGGCGCGACACCTACGTCCATCGGAACCAATTTTTCTCTTTTTTCCGAGAATGCCACCAGCGTCTCGGTTTGCCTCTTCGACGAAGCGGGCGAGCAGATCGACTGCGTGGCGCTGCGCGAGCGCACTGCCTTTGTGTGGCACGGCCTCATTCGCGACATCAAACCGGGGCAGCGTTACGGCTACCGCGTGGAAGGACCGTGGCAACCGGAACATGGTCTCCGTTTCAACTCCAACAAGCTGCTGGTCGATCCCTACGCGAAAGCCCTGACCGGTCATGTTGACTGGAAGGCGCCGATCTTTCCGTACGACGTGGCCACCGGAAACGATCTGACGCGCGATGACCGCGATTCCGCGGCGGGCGTGCCGAAGTCGATCGTCATCGATTCGCATTTCGACTGGGAGGGCGACTGCCCCCCGGAGACGCCGCTGGCGGATTCGATCATTTACGAAGTCCACGTGCGGGGCTTTTCAAAGCTGAACGAAGCCGTACCGGAAAAGCTGCGCGGCACCTATGCCGGGCTGGCCTGTCCACCGAGCATCGAGTATCTGAAGAAGTTGGGCATCACGGCCGTCGAGCTTCTGCCCGTGCATCACTTCATCGACGAGGGACACCTAGTCGATCGCGGCCTGAGCGACTACTGGGGCTACAACACGCTCGCCTATTTCGCCCCGATGTCGCGCTACAGTTCTTCCGGCGACACGGGCGGCCAGGTGATCGAGTTCAAGGAGATGGTGAAGGCGCTGCACAGGGCGGGCATCGAGGTGATTCTCGACGTGGTTTACAACCACACCTGCGAAGGCAATCGGATGGGCCCAATGCTCTCGATGAAGGGCATCGATAACACGACGTACTACCGCCAGGTCCCGAATGACCCGCGCTACTACATGGATTTCACCGGCACCGGCAACACCCTGAATGTGATGAACCCGCAGGTGCTGAAGCTGGTAATGGATTCACTGCGGTATTGGGTCACGGAGATGCACGTCGACGGTTTCCGCTTTGACCTGGCCAGCACGCTCGCCCGCGAACTGCATGCCGTCTCGAAACTGTCGAGCTTCTTCGACACAATCCACCAGGATCCAACGCTGGCGGACGTGAAGCTGATTGCGGAGCCCTGGGACGTTGGCGAAGGCGGCTACCAGGTTGGCAATTTTCCGGTGTTATGGGCCGAGTGGAATGGGAAGTATCGCGATACGGTGCGCCGGTTCTGGAAGGGCGACAGCGGCCTGCTTTCCGATTTTGCCTATCGGCTCACCGGATCGTCAGACCTCTACCAGATGGATGGCCGCAGGCCCTACGCGTCGATCAACTTCATCACCGCACACGACGGGTTTACGCTGTGCGACCTGGTGAGCTACAACGAAAAGCACAATGAAGCGAATGGGGACAACAACAGCGACGGCGCCAACAATAACGACTCATGGAATATGGGTGTCGAAGGCCCCACCGAAGATCCGGCGATCAACACGCTGCGCGAGCGTCAGATGCGCAATTTTCTGGCGACACTGATCTTTTCCCAGGGCGTGCCGATGTTGTGTGGCGGCGATGAGTTTGCGCGCTCGCAAGAGGGCAACAACAACGGCTACTGCCAGGACAATGAGCTTACCTGGTTTGAATGGAAGCTGAGCCCGGCGCGCGAACGGCTGATGGAGTTCACGGCGAAGCTCATCCATCTCCGGCGCGACCATCCCAACCTGCACCGCCGCAAGTTTTTTCAGGATCGCGTAATTCGCGGCTCGGTGGTGCGCGACATCGCCTGGTACAACACCAACGGCGGCGAGCTGGACGAGGTTGCCTGGACCACGGACTGGAATCGCTCCCTGGCCCTGATGCTGAACGGGAAGACGCTCGCGATTACGGACGAAGAAGGCTGTCCCATCGTCGATGACAGCTTTTTGATCCTGGTCAACGCTTCGGCGGAGGGCGTAGAGTTCACCCTGCCTGAGCCACCGGCGGCAACACCCTGGACGCAGGTGCTGGACACGGAAAACATCGACGATCCCTTTGCTTCCGTCGAAATCGGCGAAAAGGTGATCGTGGGTGGGCGGGCGCTGCGCGTATTCCGCGACAGTTCGAAATAAGGGTTCACCGGAAGTGCGCGGCAAAAAGAAGATGCGCTTACGCTGAAGCCCCCGACGTGACCACGACTGCTGTGCAGGGGCCGGTTGTGACGCTGCAATAGGAGTGTTTCTGAATAGCGTCGAAGTAAATGGCATCGCCTGGGCCGAGGCGGTGAACATCGGTCCCGATCGACAGCTCCAGTTCTCCCTCGATCAGGTAGAGAAGTTCCGCACCCGGATGGAAATGGGGCGTCATCTTCGCAAATGCGACCGGATGGAAATGGGCGAGGTAGCCGTTGAGCTTGCGCTCATTCGCGCGAAAGTCCAGGCTCTCAAAATGCCAGGGAACCTGGCTCTCCTTTGGATTGGCCGGGAATTTTCTGCGTTCCCCTTGTCTTGAAATAGCCACGACATGGCGCTTGCGCTGGTCGGTAAAGAAATAATCGAGACCGACGTTAAAGACCAGGGCGATTCGGACGAGGGTCGGCAGGGTTGGCACCAGCCGGGCATTCTCAAGCTTGGAAAGCATAGCCGCAGACAGACCAGTGTGTGCCGCCAGCTGCGCCAGCCCCATGCTCTTGCGCAGTCGGAGATTACGCAGCTTTTCCGCGATGGCGTAGGGCCTGATGGATTCCGCAATGGCGTCGGTTGCAGGAGGAAAAGCCGGCAATTTCCTGGCCTTCAAATTCCCCGGCGATTTTTTCGTGGCTTTCAACTGAATCCCTCTCGAGGAAGTTCCTTGAATGACAGTCAACTTTTTTTGCCCTACTGTCAATAGTGGAAACCGTGGAGGCAGCAAGTTTTCCGGAGCAATTGCTCTCCCGGTCGTCTCCGTTTCCTGTCTGCGTTCTCAGGGCGGGTGTCGAACGCTGACACCCGCGTTTTTTACTGCTGGCGCGCGGCTCCCGTAAGATCGAAGCTGCACTTTCATGGCTTCGTCTTTTCAACCGCCCCGTGTACGCTTTGCCCCGTCGCCGACAGGGTTCCTTCACGTAGGCAACGCGCGCACCGCTCTTTACAACTGGCTGTTCGCTCGCCATACGGGCGGCGCCTTCCTGTTACGCATCGAAGACACCGACATCGATCGCAGCGAAGTGCGGCACGAAACCCAGCTGATGGAGGATCTGTTGTGGCTGGGCCTCAACTGGGACGAGGGGCCCGGCGTAGAAGGGCCGCACGCACCCTACCGGCAATCGGAACGGCTGGGGATCTATCGCGAGCACACCGATCGCCTGCTCGCCGAGGGCAAGGCCTACCGGTGCTTCTGCACCGTCGATGAGCTGGAGGCGGAGCGAGGCGCAGCTTCGGCTGCCCACCGGCCGCAGGTCTATTCGGGCCGCTGCCGCAGCATCGCCTCGAGCGAGTCGGCGGCGCGCGCTGCAAAGGGCGAGCCCTTCGCCGTGCGGCTGCGCATCCCCGACCACCCGCTGAGTTTCCACGACATGATAAGAGGAGTCGTGGAGTTCCCGAATGAGACGGTCAGCGATCCGATCCTCGTAAGGTCCACGGGCATGCCCGTCTACAACTATGTCGTTACCCTGGACGACGCGCTGATGGAGATCACCCATGTGATTCGCGGCGACGATCACATTTCGAACACGCCCAAACAGGTGGCGATCTACGAAGCCTTTGGATGGAAGCCGCCGGAATTCGCGCACCTGTCGACAATTCTGGGCAGCGACCGCGAACGTCTCTCCAAGCGCCACGGCGCAACCTCCATAGCCAGCTTCCGCGCCATGGGAATCCTGCCCGAAGCGTTGGTGAACTACCTGGCGCTCTTAGGATGGGGTGCGGAGGGCGGTACCCGCGAACTGTTTACGCTCGATGAACTGGTGCAGGAATTCCGCATTGAACGCGTGACCGCCTCGCCTGCGGTTTTCGACTGGGAGAAGCTGCACTGGCTGAACCGGCACTATCTAAAAGATGCCGATCCGGAGCGGGTCGCCGATCTCGCCTGGTCCCATTTTGCCGGCGCGGGCCTGCTGCCGCCGCATAACGGCATCTGGCAGGTCACTTCGGCCTCGGTAGAGGCGTGGTTCGGCAGACTGCTGGCACTGTTTCTGCCTGCCGTGAACCAACTCGACGAGTTGCCGGTCAAAGCCGGGTTCGTCTTTCGCTTCAACCCCGCCTCCGCGCGAGCCGATCCGGAGAATGCGGCGATCCTCGCGACGGAGATGGCGGGAAAGGTTTTGGGCGCCTTTGCCGCGCGCGTCGCGGCCCATTCGGGCCCTGTGACGCCGGAACAGTTCAAAGCCTGGATGAACGAGATTAAAACGGAAACCGGGGCAAAGGGGAAAGACCTTTTTCACCCGGTTCGCATCGCAGTCACGGGATCGCATTCCGGCCCGGAATTCGACAAATTGATTCCGATCATCGAGGAAGGAAGCCGTTTGCAGCTGCCGGTGCATGTCCTCGGGGTGCGGGAACGAATCGAACAGTTCATGAGTAGCGGCCAATGAAGACGGTTCTCTGGATCGGGGAGGCTCAACCCTCGCGGCTCGCGTTCGTGCTGCGGCCGCGCGGCGGAGATTTCCTTCAGGCCGATCTGGAAGAGGCGCGAGATCAGGGCATCAGAATCCTCGTGTCTCTGCTCACCCCCGAGGACAGCGAGGAACTCGGGCTGCTCAACGAGGGCCGGATCGCCATGCAACTGGGCATGCGGTTCGTTTCTTATCCGATTCCGGATCGATGCACGCCGTCCGATCTCAAGTCATTCCGCGAACTGGTGGCCGACCTGCGCGACCAGGTGCGCGCGGGGCATTCGATCGGGGCGCACTGTCGCGGTTGTATTGGCCGCGCAACCGTGCTGCTGGCTTCCGTGATGATTGCACTCGGCTGGGATGCACGCGAGGCGTTACGTGCGATCGAACGGGCGCGAGGATTCACAGTCCCCGATACGCCGGAGCAGCTGGAATGGATCCTGAACTTCCGCCCCGACCTGTAACGGTCGAGTTTGCCTTCCCTCGCTCATGGCAGGCGGAGATCCTGCCGCAGAGGCCGGTCATCCTGCCGCCGCGGACGTTTGTGTATCCGCGCTCGGCGGAGGAGATCGAACGCGGTGCCCTGGAAATATTGGTGAGGCCCGCGAATGCGCAACAATTCCTCGCTACATTTGCTCTGGGATTCGCCGATCCAGCGGCGCCCTCTGGTATCTGGAGCTGCCCAGCTGCGGACGAACTGTGCGCTGTTGCCGGGGGCTACGCCTACGTCGTGAACACACAGGCCCCGGCGCAGTTTGCGCAGATCGCTTTTCGCCCGGTTCTGCAGGTCCAGCCCTTGCCGGAACATCATCTGCTGCTCTTTGCCGGCCACAATGCGCTTCTGGCTTGGGGAAAGACGGGGCAAGCATGGCATACGGAGCGACTTTCTTCGGAAGGAATGCGCATCACGGAGATCCGCCGCAACGAGCTGTCTGGCTTCGGCTGGGACTTGCTGACAGATCGCGAAATCCCGTTCACCATAGACCTGCGCACCGGGGAACGCTCCGGACCTCATCTCGACTCGGTTCGATAAAAGCTCAGGGCTGCGTCGCCCTGCTTCAGGATTCGGTAACGGATCAGGTGTCCGTACCGCTGCTCGAGGTCGCGCCGCTTCTCGTGTTCGGCAACAACGACAGCGCCGGGCGCCAGCACCATGCCGCACTCCCCTCCCAGCAGGTTGAGGGTCGCCGCATACTCCCCGGCTTCGGCATAGGGAGGATCGAGGAAAACCAGGTCCGCCTGGCGGCCCGACCCGGCCAATCGCCGCAGCCCAGCCGTCACGCTACGCGGCTCCAAAGCATAGTTTCCATGAACCCCCATTGCGGAGAGATTGGTACGGATGGCGCGGAGAGCTTTCTCCGCCTGTTCGACAAAAATCGCCTCGCGCGCTCCGCGGCTGAGTGCCTCGATGCCCGCCGCGCCCGATCCCGCATAGAGATCGAGAAAGATGGCGCCCTCGATTCGCGGCGCGAGCACATTGAAGAGGGTTTCCCGCAGGCGATCGCTGGTGGGCCGCGTGTCCAGCCCCGGCGGAGCCTGAAGGACCCGCGACCGATATTGCCCGGCAATCACGCGCATTGGTTTCTCCCTGCTGGAATGCCTGGACCCCTCTACTGCCTGGACCCTCTACAATAACTTCCAGGAAGGGGAGATCGAAATGCGCGCCTGGTCGCTGCCGCTCGGACGCTGGTTCGGAGTGCATTTGCGCATCCACTATTTCTTTCTTCTCCTGCTCCTTTTCTGCCTTCTTTCGACGAATTTCTCCGGGATTCCGTCCTGGCGCGGAGTCATGTTGTGGTTCGTGCTCTTTGGCGCCGTGCTCGGCCGCGAAGCCGCCCGGGCGTTAACCGCCGCGTATCACGGGCTCGCCGTACGCAGCATCCTCCTGCTTCCGATTGGCGGCCTGTTTTCGTATGCAAGCCCGGATATGGCGGAGCGGGCGGTCGAGGGGTCGACCCAATGGGCTCTGACCCTTGCCGGACCCCTGTCCAACCTGGTCTTCGCGGGGGTGGTCGCGGCACTTATCAAGGGAGCCACCTCGCAGGTTCCGATCGCGGCGTTGCCGGTGGTCACCCCATCGCACCTGATGCGCTCCGCGGTGTGGCTAAACCTGGCGCTGGCCCTGATTAACTTCATCCCGGCCTATCCACTGGACGCGGGCCGGCTGATGCGCAGCGGGCTTTCGCGCACTCGTGGCGTGGCTCAGGCTACCCGCACTGCCTCCGGCATGGGCCAGATGCTGGGCATTGGCGCGGTGGTGGCCGGCCTTGCAGTGCTGGCGATTCCGAATACGCATCTGGCAGCCGGCGTCAGCCCCTGGCTCATCATGGGCGGCTTTTTCGTCTTCATCGGCGCGCAGCTCGAGGATCAGGGCGTTCTCTTTCAGTCGGTTGTCGAGACGGTCCGCATGCGCGACGTCATGCTCGTCGACTTCGATACGCTCTCGCCGTCCGACACCTTATCGGACGCCCTCTACAAAGCCATCCACAGCCTGCAGGACGACTTTCCCGTGGTGCGCGGGGCCGCGCTGGTCGGCGTGGTTTCGCGGCAGGGGATCATCCAGGCGCTGCGCCATGGCGGGAATGGCTACATCCAGGCCATCATGTCGCGCGCATTCCAGGTGGCGCAGCCCGACGACTCTCTTGGTGCGTTGATCCGCCGCATCGGGAGCGGGCGGCTGTCGCTGATTCCCGTCGCGGAAAGCGGGCGCATCGTCGGCATTGTTACCTGGCAGAATCTGAGCAGCAGCATGGGGCTGCTGGCCGAGTACCGCCGTCTTGAACGCCCTGACAATGACCGCGACTGAAGACCCTTTAACTCCAGGCCTTTATCTCGTAGCTACTCCCATCGGAAACCTCGAAGATATTACTGTGCGCGCCCTGCGGGTGCTGCGCTCCGCCGACCGCATCGCCTGCGAAGATACGCGCCAGACGCGCAAGCTGCTCGACCGCTACGGCATCGACACGCCGGTCATCAGCAGCCATGAGCACAATGAAGCGCAACGGGGCCTGCGGCTGATCGAAGAACTGAAGAATGGCGGCCGCATCGCGGTCGTCTCCGATGCAGGAACGCCTGGCATCTCCGATCCGGGCATGGTGCTGGTTGCCGCCGCCATTGCCGCGGGGATTGCGGTGTATCCGATCCCGGGAGCAAGCGCTCTGCTTGCGGCGCTGGTCGCTTCGGGGCTCGACACCGAGCACTTTTTATTCGTTGGATTCCTGCCTCCGAAGGCGGGAGCGCGCCGCACAGCACTCGAGGAGTTGGCGGCCGGGGTGTCGAGGCCCGTAACACTGATCATTTATGAGGCGCCTCACCGCATTGTGGAGACGCTCGCGGACATTGAAGCGGTCTGGGGACTGACTTGCCGCGTCGTGCTCGCGCGCGAGCTAACCAAGCTGCATGAGGAGTTCCTCCGTGGGACGGCGAGTGAGGTCCGGGAGTCGTTGGCCTCACGCGAAACCGTTCGCGGCGAGATGGTGCTCCTGATTGCGGCGCAGCCACTCGCGGCCGAATCCTCTCTTGGTACAAGTCTGCTGGAAAGGCTGGCAGCGCTGGAGAAGTCAGAGAATCTGGACGAAAAGGATGCGCTGAAGAGGGTCGCTCGGGAGCGCGGCGTATCCAAGAGCGAACTGTGGCGCGAGCTGCAACGCGAACGAGCTCGGGCAAAGTAAGGTCGGTCTCGGAAGTGCGGTTGATTTCTTCTAAACTCCTGGCACCACCACCCCGGAGCACCGCACCCATTGTCCACCTTGCTTTTCCAGGTACACCCAGCTTCCGGTGGCGCACAGGTGCGCGCACCAGTCATTCATATAAACCAGCGCGGCCTGGTGCTTGCTGTCGAAATAGACTTCACTGAAAAACGTCACCCCAGGAAAGTCCGACGCCGATTCGCTGGCATCCGTCCCCGTCTTCTCGGCACGCAAAGCGGCCACCTCGTTCGGAGCCAGCAGGGAGAACGCGTGATTCAGATGAAAAGCGCTTTGCGTTAGCTGAACGCGCTGCGTTTTGTTGGTTTCGTAATCCTGCACGGCTTCCTGAAATCCGCGCGGATTCTCGGGCGGCGGCTTCAGCTGGCCTTGAGGCGGCACGGCGGGATTGCGGTCATTCTCGTTCACCGTAATCGACGCGATTGCCCACTGCGTCGTCTGGTCGGGTGGCAGGCTCGCGAAGATGTCGCCAGGCATCAGCCGGGCATAGATGGCATAGGAGTCGTCCGCCCGATCGTCCGGCATCGGAACCGCGCCCTCTGCGGAATACCGGGCTGGCGGGGGGGCCGGCGGAGATGACTTCCGATTCGGCGTGGCCTGCTGGCTCACGCCGGTCAGGAGCGGCAATAGGAGCACAGGCGTCAGAACAGAAACCAACGGCAAATCACGCAATCGCATGCCTGGATAGACGCGACTGGAACCGCCTGCGGTTTGATTTATTTTCCAGCTCAGCTTCCCGGCGGCAAATCCCACGCACGCGCCGGACGCTCTGCCACTGGCAAGTCGCGCCCTTTCACGCGGTCGTAAAGGTAAGCGTCGCTCACCGTGCCCAGCGCTTCATTGTAGAGAGTCACTGACCCGGTCACTTCCTTCAATTCCTCGACGAAGCGGTGGAGCGCTTGCAGCTTGTCGGCAGTCGCCGGAAACTCTGCCTTGCTGGTGCGAAAAAACTTCTGAAAGCCGCGGTCAACAAGGTCCGCGATTTCGCCCCCAATGACCAGGCCAGGGCGGACGATCATCCGCAAACCCGCCGCGTTTTGCGCTTTTTCGACCACGATTGCGCAGCCATACTTCGAGAGGCGTTCCTGTCCTGCGACCCCGGCAACATTCTGAACATCAAACTGACGGCGGCGGAGCTCGCTGAGAACGTCGTCCCAGGTGCGCTGGCGGGGCTTTTTAAGCATGGATGGTGTTTCCTCAGAATTCCGGATAGCCGCTACACTCATCGGTAGCTGTGATCCCTGCGTTTAGGGTCGCACAACCAGGCCTGGGCTGCAATTTGCCGTTGACCCTGTGTGAAGTCAAATCGAAATCTGCTATGGCTGCATTTGCTACAACCAAAACCGGCTCCTCTTTCGGCACGACAATTCTCGACCGCATCGGCCATACGCCGCTTGTGCGGCTGGAGCACCTCACGGCCGGCCTGCCCGGTGTGCAAATCCTCGGCAAAGCGGAGTGGACCAATCCTGGCGGGTCGGTGAAGGATCGGGCGGCTTCAGCGATCGTGCTCGAGGCGATGCGGAATGAGCAGCTCTGCCCCGGCAAGCGCCTGCTCGACGCCACCAGCGGTAACACCGGGATCGCGTACGCCATGCTGGGTGCGGCGCTCAGTTTTCCGGTTACTTTATGCATGCCGTCCAACGTGTCCCCGGAGCGCAAGCGCATCCTAAACGCCTACGGCGCCGACGTGGTGTGGACCGATCCCGCCGACAGCTCCGACGGCGCGATTTGCAAGGCTCGCGAGCTGGCGAAGGATCCGCAATATTTTTACGCCGATCAGTACAGCAATGATGCAAACTGGCGCTCCCATTATCACGGCACAGCGAATGAAATCCTGGGACAGACGAATGGCCAGATCACGCACTTCGTCGCCGGGCTGGGCACCAGTGGGACCTTCATGGGCGTCACGCGCCGCCTGAAGGAGGTGAACGCGAAGATTGAATGCGTTTCCATGCAGCCCGATTCCCCGTTTCATGGACTTGAGGGACTGAAGCACATGGCCACGGCGATTGTGCCGGCGATCTACGATCCGAACCTCGCCGATCGAAATATCGAAGTCGAAACCGAAGCCGCCTATGCGATGGCCAGGCGGCTCGCCCGCACCGAGGGATTGCTGGTGGGCATCTCGGCGGCAGCGGCGGTGGCAGCGTCGTTGCGCATCGCCGAAGAGCAGGCTGCCCTCGGAAAAGAAGCCATTATCGTGACAATTTTGTGTGATGCGGCGGACAAGTATCTCAGCGAACGGTTCTGGGAGGAATAGCAGCAAGTGGCCTCTCGTCTCAAATTCAGGGCCTCGATCTACAGCATGAATCCCGCTTCGGGAGCGGCCCTCATTCCGAACATTGCGAGCTCTTCATTGTTGGTGAGGCCACTTTCGTGCTTCGCCTGAGCCAGCAGGTTTACGACGCAATTCGCCTGCATGGCGAGGATACCTATCCGCATGAGTGTTGCGGCGTGCTCCTCGGCCGGTTTGTGACTGAAACCGGCGGCTCCATCAACGATGTCGAAGATGCGATCCGAGCGGGTAATACGCGCACCGACTCGGCCCACAATCGCTACCACATCGCCCCTCAGGAGCTGGTGAAGATTCAGCGCACGGGCCGGGAGCGCGGCCTCGACATCGTCGGTTTTTATCACTCGCATCCGGATCATCCTGCGCAGTGGTCGCCCACTGACTTCGCCGAGGCGCACTGGATCGGCTGCAGCTACGTGATCACCGCAGTCGAGAAGGGTGCGGCCCGGCAGACGAATTCGTTTCGGCTCACCGGAACCACCGAGGAAGACAAGGCTTTCGAGAACGAAACCATCGAAGTCACAGGTCAGCTCGATCCGGGCCTCGAACCTAAATGACCCGAAGAGTACGGAAGGCAGACATAGCGTGAGATTTTGCGGCACAATAGAGATATCTATGGTCAACGCTCCACCCGCTGGCTGGCAATGCGCCCTCTGTACCATGGCACGACGCTCGTCGTGCCTCCCGCGCGCATAGGAAACTCCCCGTCCCCGATCCGAAAACTGAGCCAGACGAACCAACGAATAAGGGAAACTCCATGACCATCGAAATCCCTACCCCTCTGCGGGTGTATACCGCCAACCAATCTGCGGTTTCCGTCGACGCCAATACCGTCATCGAAGCCGTCTCTGAGTTGCTCGCACGCTATCCGGAGTTCAAGAAGCATCTCTACACCAGCGACGGCAAACTTCGCTCCTTCGTCAACCTTTATCTCAACGATGAAGACGTCCGGTACCTTCCCGAGCGCGAGGAAACAGCCGTCAAGGAATCCGATTCGCTTTCCATCATTCCGTCAATCGCGGGTGGAACCTGGCTGGCTGCACCAAGCGCGCCTGCCTCGACGGCTGGTCGCTTGCACCGGGCAAGCTCGAAGCCGCATGCTTAAGGGAGACCCATGGCCACGACAACGGAACCCATCACCCTGCCCCAGCTTTCGAACGACGAAATCGCACGCTACTCGCGGCACCTGATCCTGCCGGAAGTGGGCATGGAGGGACAGCAGAAGCTGAAGGCCGCTAAGGTCCTCTGCGTCGGCACGGGTGGGCTCGGCTCGCCGCTCGCCCTCTATCTTGCCGCTGCCGGCATCGGAACCCTCGGCCTGGTTGACTTCGACACCGTCGACTCGAGCAACCTGCAGCGTCAGATCATCCACAGCACGAAAGACGTGGGCCGACCGAAGATTGACTCAGCCGCCGAGAAGCTCCAGGCGCTCAACCCGTTCCTCAAAGTCATAAAACACGAGACCATGCTGACCAGCAGGAATGCGCTGGAGATTATCCGCGACTACGACGTGGTCGCCGACGGCACCGACAATTTTCCGACCCGCTATCTGGTGAACGATGCGTGCGTGCTCGCCGGCAAGCCGAATGCCTATGGTTCCATCTTTCGCTTCGAGGGTCAGGCCAGCGTCTTCGCCACCGAGCATGGCCCCTGCTACCGCTGCCTTTATCCGGAACCGCCGCCGCCGGGCCTTGTGCCTTCCTGCGCGGAGGGCGGCGTGCTGGGCATTCTGCCCGGCCTCGTGGGCGTGATTCAGGCCACTGAGGTCATCAAGCTGATCCTCGGCAAGGGCGAGCCGCTGATCGGCCGCCTGCTCCTCGTCAACGCGCTTGACATGCGCTTCCGGGAGCTCAAGCTGCGCAAAAATCCTGACTGCCCGGTCTGCGGTACACACCCCACCGTCACGCAGTTAATCGACTACGAACAATTCTGCGGCATTATCCCGGAGGCAAAGATGGCGCCCGTACAAAATGGAATTTCGCAAATGAGCGTGAAAGAACTTAAACAGCGCCTCGATCGCGGCGACGATGTCTTCATCCTCGATGTTCGCGAGCCCTTCGAATATCAGATCGCCCGTATCGAGGGCCAGACTGAAGGTCAGGCCGGCGGGCATCTCATCCCGTTGGGCGATTTGCCAAAACGCCTCGGCGAACTGAACCCTGATCAGGAAATCGTTGTGCAGTGCAAGTCCGGCGGACGGAGCCAGCGCGCCGCCGAGTTTCTGGCAAAGAACGGATTTGAGAAGGTCCATAACCTTGCGGGCGGCATTACCGCGTGGTCGAACGAGATCGATCCGAAAGTGCCGAAATACTGAGTCGGACAGAACCGGGTAGTTCCGCCCCATCATCAGGAATTACCCGATGTCGACTGTTTCTTCCTGCGCAATCTGTCAATACTACGTTCGTTCGCAGTCCTGTGAAAATCGTGGGCTGTGTCCGCCCTCGAACCCTGCGTATACTCCGTTTGCCGGCCATGCTGATTCGTTTGTAACTCCCCCTGCAAGGACCTTTCGCGTGGCTGGCGTAAGTCGTCGGGGGCCATATGGATTTATTCGCTCTTCGTCTGCTCTTCATCGTTATCTTTTCGGTTTGTTGCTGGTTTTTTCGTCCGTTCGGCGTCTCT
Source organism: uncultured Acidobacteriaceae bacterium (assembly GCA_963787915.1). Taxonomy (GTDB): domain Bacteria; phylum Acidobacteriota; class Terriglobia; order Terriglobales; family Acidobacteriaceae; genus Palsa-343. The sequence continues at coordinate 98,624 of CAWBEP010000006.1, forward strand.
CCCTGGGCGAGCGCAGGCCTCGGCGCGGCTATTTCCGGTCTGATCATCTTTTTTGAACTACGCGTGCGGGCACTCAGTTTGCGGCGGCTGTTCGGAGCCGTGATCGGGAGCCTGCTCGGCATCGTGGGAGCATTTCTTTTCTCCCTCGTGCTTCGCAATAGTTTGCCCGACGGCCGCACCCGAAGCCTGCTGCAGGTAAGTGTGCTGCTGCTGATGACCTACATCGGCCTTGTGGTCGGCGCCAGCAAAGGCGACCTGCTCAACCTCGCCGCTTTGGGAGGCCTCTTTTCGGTTGAGCGTCCCGGTAAACGCAATACCAAGGTGATTGACACCAGTGCTGTCATCGACGGCCGCATCGCCGATATTGCGGACACTGGATTTCTTGAAGGCACTCTCATTATTCCTGAGTTCGTCCTGCGTGAGCTGCAGATGGTCGCCGACTCCTCCGACTCATCGAAGCGTCAGCGCGGGCGCCGCGGGCTCGACGTCCTGCAGCGCATGCGCGCCAATCCGCAGATCACCATCCAGATCGCGGAGGAAGACTACCCGCACCTGAAAGAAGTGGATCTGAAGCTCATCGAACTGGCGCGCCAACTGGACGCGAAGATCGTCACGAACGATTTCAACCTCAATAAGGTCGCCCAGGTGCGCGGCGTCCCGGTGCTGAACATCAACGATCTGGCCAATTCGCTGCGGCCGGTTGTGCTGCCGGGGGAAAAAATGCGCATCGTGATCATGAAGGAAGGCAAGGAATTCGACCAGGGGGTCGGCTATCTCGACGACGGCACCATGGTGGTGGTCGATCATGCCCGCCGGTTGATCGGCCGCTCCGTCGAGATCGCCGTCACTTCAGTCCTCCAGACCACCTCCGGGAAGATGATCTTCGGCCGCCTCGACGAGGGATCGCGGCCCGAGGCGGTTCGAACTTCGGTCGAAGTCTCGAACTCGTAGCAGGCACTGGCACGATTACGCAACTCTTACATTCATCCAATGCCCAGCCATTTAAGGTGAAATCTGGAGTATTGACCCCAATGGCCACCCTTGTCGAAATCCCCGCCGCTACCGTCCGCGCCGATTCCGAGTTGCTCGAGCAAAACCGCTCGGTGAAACTGAACGTGGTCTTTGCCGTCACCCTGACGATCTTCCATATCGGCGCCATCGCGGCCCTGTTTTTCTTTAGCTGGAGTGCCCTGGCCGTTTTCGCGGTGCTCTGGGTCCTCGGGCAAAATGTCGGCATTGCGATGAGCTACCACCGGTTGCTCACGCACCGCGGGTACATTACGCCGAAATGGGTCGAGTACGCCATGGCACTCTGCTCCACGCTTGCGCTCCAGGGAGGACCCATCTACTGGGTTGCCGTGCACCGCATGCACCACCAGCTTACCGATCGCCCCGGCGATCCGCATTCGCCGCGCGACGGCAAATGGTGGTCGCACATGGGCTGGATTCTGCATGGTTCCCTGCACAACAACGACCCTCTGCTCAATCGGTATGTTCCCGACCTGGCCCACGACCGCTTTTACATCTGGCTCAGCCGCTGGCACTGGGTTCCCATCACGCTGGTAGGCATCGGCCTGTTTCTTGCCGGTGGATGGCCGTGGCTCCTGTGGGGCATTTTCCTGCGGGTCACGCTGGGGCTGCACACGACCTGGCTGGTCAATTCCGCCACGCATTTATGGGGCGCACGCCGTTTCGCTACGCGCGACGACTCCCGCAACAACTGGTGGGTCGCCCTGATCACCGGAGGCGAGGGCTGGCACAACAACCACCACGCGCACCCGGTCTCCGCCAGCCACGGTATGGCGTGGTACGAGCTCGACTTCAATTACTGGGGCATCCGCCTGCTCGGCTGGATGGGCCTGGCAAAGAAAATTAAGGTCCTCGGCCCCGACGGCGGCCCGGCGCGCATCCTGCACCCCTGATACCCGGTGTCCCGCTCTGCAGCGTAGCCCTCCCCCCTCCCCCGTCATCTTCCTTTCCCGGCGACTCGTTGCTAAACTCACGGGCATGAACCGAAGTGCCGTTCCCCGTCTCTTTTTATTGCCATTTCTGTTTGCCGTCGCCAGCGCTCAGACCCCTGCAGCGCACACGATGTTTCGTGTGACCCTCGACCCGAGCATGCAGCAACCCGTCTCTGGACGCCTGCTGATCTTTATGGAGCCGGGAAGCGGAGCGACCAGCGTCAGCGCTAATGAGTTTCAGCCCTCCGCGGTTTCGATCGCCGCTCAGGAAATCTCTGGCCTCGCGCCCGGAGCGTCGGTCGACATCGACGTCGACAGCATCGCTTATCCAACGTCCTTCTCTTCGCTGAATGCCGATACCTATCAGGCGCAGGCCGTGCTGGATGTTGGCCACACCTATGCTTATGACGGGCCCGAGGCGGGCGACCTCGAGAGCAGCGTCGTTCCTTTGCCTAAGTGGACACCGGGAAAAGGCGCCGAGCCCAACTTTGTGCTGAACCGCGTCATGGACGCTCCGGAGCCACGCAAACTATCGCTGACCCCGGACGCGCAAGCCGCAGCGGAGAAAGCCACAACGCTTGCCGACTTCGTCAGCCCGTCGCTGACCGCCTTTGCCAAACATGAAACCCACATCCGCGGATGGGTCGTTCTGCCGCCTGGCTACGACAAGCATCCGGCCCTGCACTATCCCACCGTTTACTGGACCCACGGTTTCGGCGCCAAGCTCGAGACGATCCATCCTTCAGCGCTGCTGATGTACAACCGTATGGCCACCGGCAAAATGCCGCCGATGATCTGGGTGATGCTCGACGAGTCGTTGCCCACCGGAACCCACGAGTTCGCCGATTCAGCGAATAACGGCCCGTGGGGCCACGCACTTACTGCGGAATTTATTCCGTGGATCGAGGCGAAGTATCGCATGGATGCAAAGCCCAGCGGCCGCTTTCTGGAAGGCCACTCCTCCGGAGGATGGGCGACGCTCCAGTTGCAGGTGAATTATCCCGCGATTTTTGGAGGAACCTGGTCGACCGCTCCCGATCCCAGCGACTTTCACGATTTCACCGGGATCGATCTCTACGCTCCTCACGCTAATGTTTATCATCGTCCGGATGGAACCCCTTACCCCATCGTTCGCGATCATCAAAAAGTCATCGCCACCTTTGAGCAACTAGCGCGCCAGGAAGCTGTTCTCGGCGCTTACGGCGGCCAGGTCGCTTCGTTCGAGTGGGTCTTTTCTCCCCGCGGCGCTGACGGCCATCCGCTGGAGATGTTCGATCGCAAGACCGGCGATGTCCACCCCGACGTGGTCGCGTACTGGCACGATCACTACGACCTGGCGCACATCGTCTCCGCCGACTGGTCGACACGCGGGGCTGCATTGAGGGGCAAGATTCACGTCGTCGTGGGAACGGCAGACACCTTTTATCTGGATGGCGCCGCACACAAGCTGGAGGCGGTTCTCAAGGGCCTCAACGCCGATGCGCACTTTACTTATCGGGAGAACCGGACGCACATGGATCTTTACGAATTGAACGGCGATCGGCAAGCCATGATGGATGCGATCGCTGCACAAATGTATGCCGTGGCACGGCCTGCGGCGCATTGGGCGGCGCCGGCCAGCGAGGCTGCGATTCTGCGCCGGTAGACACAGAACGGGCGACAGGGCGCGAGTGCGCCGAATGGCGTCGCTATCACGGCTGAGCCGCCCAGGCCCCGAGTTCCGCCGGATCGCTGATCTTTGCCGCCAGCATCCCCTGGATCAGTCCGTGCATGTGGATCAGGGGGAACGGCTGGTTGATCCTCACGGCGCCTTCTTCGCCCGGAAAATGCACCAGCAGCAAAGGCCGGGGATCGAACCGGCCGCCGGACACCCGCGTGTCTTCCGGCCGCCAGTCGGTTGTCGGCTGCCATAGGGCCACTCTCCAGGAATGATCCGACGACACGATCACGGTCGTCCTGCTTCCCAGTGCCGACCCGTCGATTTCCCTAAGCAGTTCACCCAGCGTCGCATCCGCAAGCGCCAGATTATCGAGATAACTGCCATCCACTCCGATCTCCCTCGTTTTTCTGCTGTAAAAACCTCCGGGATGGGGCAGGGGCAGGTGGAAAAACAGAAATCCGATTCGATCCCCGGCAATCTCAGGTGCAACACGCGCCATCAGCGCCTCATAGTCCCCTGCATGCATCTGCCATGCGGTCGGGTCCCGCACAGACTGCCCAAATAATCTCCGAATCGACTTGCCGAGCGGGGCCACAGCGTTGCTCCACGCCGACCTGTCCTGCGAATAGCGGCCTGGCAGCGGGGTGGTCAGGGTCCAGAAGCAGTCGTCCAGCTCCGCAGCTTCTGTCCGGCAATAGGGGTTATACCAACCCACCGCGCCGGTCGACCATCCTTCGCGCTGCGCTTCCGCAAAGAGAGTGCGCTGGTCCGGATAGAGCCGCCAGTGTGGATTTTCCCTGGTCCGCACGAAAAGTTGCCCCTCCAGATCGCTTTTCTCCTGGGTTACCGTCTCGCCCTCCAGCAGGGATGGAACCACCCGCTCCGTGAAATATCCCGCTGGCTGGACATCCGTGAACAGAATGCTTTCGCTTGCCAGGCGATTAAAATTCGGATAGGTCGCGCCTGGCTGCGGATGGTCGAACAGCTGATCGTAGGAAGCTTCGTCGAACAGGATCCAGACAATACGCCGCGAAGCCTTTTGCGCGACCGGTCGCTTGAATCCCGGCTGCTCGTGTGGCTCGGCTCGAAACGCCATCACGCCGAGCTCCGGCCCGATCCAGAAAATTGAAAATCCCAGAAGCAGCAGCAACAGCCGCGCGCCCCGGACCATCCACGAGTACCAACTTCGCCTCGCGATCCACAGAACAAGCCCTACGGACGCGACGACCAGGAAAATCACTCGCGTGTTCGCGGCCCGCGGCGAGACCAACGTTGCGATCACCAGGCCGCGCACGACCCTCACCGCAAGCAACGCGATCAGGAGCGCCCAACCCAGGCTGCGATCACGGCGGTCGCTGCGCTCGAGCAGCCACAGCAACAGAACGCTGCATCCGATACAAACCGCCAGATCGATGAGCAGCCCCTGGTAGACCGCGTTCATCGGAAGCAGCTCGTGATAGTGCGTTTGCCGGCCCGGGGTTAGCTCCAGCCACAGCAGCGGTAGAGCCACCAGGATACCCGCTCCAGCGCCTTCCAGCCAGCAGCGCGACAGCGTACTTGTGCCGGAGAGGGCCTTGCCAGACTCCGCCACAGATTCCTATCGCGCCTGCAGGAGGAACAGGACTCGTCCGTTCGGCAATGCTTCGCGCAGTACCACCGTAAAGTGCTGATGGGCCGCGCGCATGAGAGCAGCTTCGTCCAGATGGCCGTAGATTTGTACGCGCCCTCGGAGCAGATCCACGAAGCGTGGATCGCTCGGCGGCACCCATTCCACAATGGCCCAGCTTGTGGTCAATTCGCGCAGAAGAGCGGTGATCTTGGCAAGCGGAATCTGCTCCGAGAGCAGCAGGTGATGGATCAGGCCCAGCATCATGACGCAGTCGAAGCGTCCCCGCGATCGATCCAGAAGGGCCAGGCTTTCGGCATTGCGCCAGCCGGCAGCTGGCGTGGGCCGCCCCGGATTGGCAATCATTGGCGCAATGTCCAGATTCAGATCCACCGCTTCGCGCCAGCTCAATTCCGTTGCCTGTAAATCCGTATCCCAGGCGATGACCCTGGCGCCGCACTGCGCAGCGATCCTCGAATAAACGCCGCTGTTGGCTCCCAGATCGAGAACGTTGCTCGGCACGGTCGCCATCAGAGCGTCATGGACAAACTGCCGCTTGCGCTGGTGATCGTCTGCGCTGTAATGATCGGCAGAATGCGCATAGCCGCTCCACCGCGAGAGGCGCGGTCCCGACCTGAGACGCTGCTCGAATCGCCGCAAATGCCTCCGCAGGCCTCCGAGATTGCGCCGCAGTATGGCCAGAGCGACATCAGGAGCCTTTTTCACTCCAGGATTTTCGGCGCTTCCATTCCCGCTCGTCTCCAGCATCAGGGGCAGCGCAACCAGCGACCGAAAAGGCTCGATCCACGTCTGCATCCGGCTCAAATGCGGCGCCAGGTCGGCCGGCTCGTATCCATCGCGGTTTTGAATAGCACCAGCCAGCGGCCAGCCGAGGTACTCATAGGCAGCCAGCGGCAGCAGAAAGGTCCGCACAAACTGTGCGTACGCCAGCCAGAGCGGGCTTGCCGGATCGCGCTCCTCAATTGAAAGCACATCGACAAAAACGGGACACGGCCCGCGGAACAGCACATTCAGGGGAGTCGCATCTTTGAGGATCAGGCCCTGATCGAGCAGGCCTTCGCAAATATCGAGGGTGAGATCGGCGGCCGCAATCCAGGCGCTCGGCGTCCATTCCCAGGGATAGTTGGGAAAGAATACCCGCGGATGTTCGAGGGTAAGGCTGCCATTTTCACCTGGAATGAAGCGAGTCTCGATCAGGTGCCCGCGGGCTACCCATTCGCGCGCCAGCCTGGATCGCAGGAAGCGCAGGGCCGCATCCGCGTGCGTGGGGTGCACCTTACGCAATACGCGATCGCCGGCAATGCGCACCGAGCCAGCGGGATCGCGAAAAGTCTCGAGCGTGAGCTCGGCCGCCGCCATCACTGAGCCGTATCGGCCTTGTCGTCTTTTTCGGCTGCAATCGTCTCGTGGTTCGAGCCGAGGCGAAGGATGCGCCGGATCCTCGAACGCAGGATGAACAATGCGCCGGCCAGCATCGAGCCGCCCATCTGCACGGCCAGCAACCCTGATCCTGGATCCACGTAAGCGTATGCGGGTTTGATTAATACTGCGAGAAGCACCGCCAATTCGATCGATGCGAGTGCCAGGAGGGCGGTGCGGCGAACCAGTTGCACGGGAAACCCTGCCTCTCTTGCTCGGAATGAGCCCAATTTGTCACTAGACGGATGTTGGCGAAAAAAGTTGCGGCACGCGTCCTGCGCTTCAACGCCGGCGTTCGCCCTAGTCGCCGATCGGCGGCCTTATACAAGTAGTTACTATTTACACGCGCTGACTCCAGTAATATTTCGCGCCGGGTCTATTTTCCGGGGCCGGCCATTTTGCCCTCCGCCCAGCAGCCGCTACAATCAGGCCTGACTTCTAACCCAATATGACGTCCCACCTCGACTCCAGGCTCTCTGCCAATCTTCAGACCGCTGCCCAGCAGGCCGGCCTGACCGTTCTTTCCATCGATGCGGGCTCGGATTTCAACGGGCACCCGACCACGCGTTTCTGCCTTGGCGCCGCCGCCGACGCGCCTGCGGAACGCACGCTGGTGCTCGAGTTGAGTGAAGCGTTCGATTTTCACAAGCCGGAACTGCTGCCGGAGATGACCACCCACCTGCGTGAGGCTGCCAACCGTCTGCGCAACCCGCGTCCCGACGCTTATGTCACCCTCGCTGGACTCCCCGTCAGCTTCAGTCACTTTGGCTGGCCCTTTCATCGCTCGACTTCCGGCGCCGATACCTACATTGTTCACGGCACGCTTCACCTCGAAGATGGGACACAATCCCCGCTGCACACGCTGGTGTCGGCCAGCATGACCGTTACCTTCGCCGAGATCGTTCCTGCGCCGGAGCAGCCCTATGCCGAGACGTTTATCTACAACGCCGTGCGCAAGACGCTGGACCGCGGTCAGCTTGAATTGCTCAAGAGCGGCAATCGCCAGCCTGTTCCGGTGACCACCCGCTATTACAGCCGCTGGCAGAAGAAGTTTTTCTTTACGGACACCGACGACCAGAGCCGCATGGACTTCCTGGCGCTGAAGGTTTACTGGCTTTCGGGAGTTCTGGGAGGCAACAAGCCCGTGTGGATTGCGGATCCGCGCGATGCACAATACCTCAACACCACCGCCTCCGAGCTCGCCCGCATGGCAGCCGATCTGGCACGCGAAGAACGGCTGGCCCTCGATGGCGAATACGCCTCCGCCACCCCGAAGCTGCTGGCCCACGCCGAGGAGTATCGCGCCAAGCTCGACGCCGCCCTCGCCGTCACCCGCCCCACTTTCAATGAAGAGATGCGCGCTGGCCATACGAATATGTAGTTTTTGTGCCGGCGTACAGCTATCCGTTTCACACCCCGGCGCACAACAGCCGGCCCGATCGCCCGTGGAGTTGATGGGCGTTCCCGTCTTCGGGAAACCAGCGGGCACGGATCCCGGCAACGTCCAGGTTTTCAATCTGGCTGAAGCCCAAATCGCGAAGCTCCGCCTCAAGTTCCTCCGGAGCGAAGAACAGCCGGAAAGGCTCGCCAGCCCGGGCTACGCGTTCCGCCAGAGCGTCAAAGGCGCGGCGCTCCGGCTCGCCCATCAGTTCGCGGGGAATCGCATAGTCGAAAACCACTCCGCTGCCGCGCGGCATGGCAGCGATCAATCGAAGTGTGGCGAATGCAGCATCGCGCGTCAGGTAGGGCACGACTCCAAGCCAGGAGAAGAACGCCGGCTCGTCTCGGCGAAAACCAGCCTTCTCCAGCCCGTGCGCGAGCGTGTCGCGTTCAAAATCTACCGGGGCGAAGCGCATCGACTCCGGGATGGCGATGCCGGCGTGCTGCACCCGTTCGCGTTTCCAGACCTGCGTGTCAGGGTGGTCCACTTCGAAGACGCGCAGCTCCGCGAACGGATTTCGATAGGCGAAGGTGTCAAGTCCCGCGCCGAGCAGGACGTATTGCCGAACACCCTGCTCCACGGCTTTCGCCAGCTGCTCTTCAGCAAAGCGACTGCGCACCGCGACAAATAGGCGCAGGCCGCGCGCCCAGGGGTTGCTGTCGTCCTCTGCCGTTTCACTGCGAATCCGTTTTGCCGACTCTTCACTCAGGATGGGCAGTGCCAGTGGATCCTCGAAGATCAGCGGCCGATCGTAAAGCTGATGCGCCGCGCGCCGCAGCGCCACGCGCTCCGCGGTTCGGCTGCGTCGGCCTTCGATCATGCAGCGTCTTTCCTCATCGTTCAGGCTGGGCGTAATAACCATTGCTGGTGCGTACCACTACACCCGGCTGGTTCACCTTTACCTGGATATCGTGCCACGTGTCAGGCGAATCGGCGCGTTGTGGATCGAACGACAGCGTGTACCACGCAGTGGTGTCTTCGGCACATCGGGCGATTTCGCCTGCGATGTCGTTGCTGCCGGAGCGCACAAAACCGCCGCTGTGCACCGCGAAGACCTGTAACGCCAGATTGCCGGGGTTGGCTTTGGAAGGCTTGGTCACGGGCCTGGTAAAGCTCTCCCAAAGGAACGTGCGCGAGGTGGCGGCATCGGTCGTGCCCAACGGATCGATGGAGTAGAGCGTAATGTTGCCCTGTTGCAGCGTGCCCGAGAGACCGACGATCGCGCTGAAGAAATTCCGCTGTTGCTGGGGACTGATCATGACGCTGGGGTTGTCGAAGATCGGCCAGCCTGGGCTAAGCCACACCAGCAGCTTTCTTCCCTGCGCCTGCGCCAGATGGGTTGCGAGCCCGGAGAGGCTTCGCAGCGAAATTTCCAGCCTTTCCTCGGCCCCGTAAAAGCCCGCCGATCGCGGGATTTCGTGGAGCTGGCCTTCGCTCTTGTGGAGCACGTCGGCAAGCGCATTGCCGTCGCTCGACACCGGAGTGACCTGATTGATTCCGCTGTCGGTCAACAGGTAGACCGCCGTCTCGTAGGGCAAATGCCCTCCGTTGCCACGCAGGAATTTCTCAATCTGCGTGCGCACGATGCTGACCTCGCTGAAGTTTGTATTCACATCGTCGATCACGAGTTTAACGGCCTCCGCATCCTGGTGCCCGGCCTCACTTTCGTGCGCTTCGAATGATCGGATCGCCGTTGGCTGGCGGTTGTCCAACAGCGTGAAGTCCTCCTGCTTTAATCCACGAATGGGCTTCCCGGGCTTGTCTGTCACCACCACCCTCAGTGTGACCGGGCCTGCCTGCGCCGAGGGTGCCGTTATCGGTACCGGAGGAACATTGAGCGGTTTCTGCGCCGAAGCGCTCGCTCCACAACAAAGAACAAGCAATAAGAACCTTCCCGACCACGTCAGCATTTCGCCCTCCTGCGCCGCAATCGCAACCATTTAGGCAGACGCGAGCCATGCGGGGCCGAACGTCCTTAAATTGGTGAACTACTGGCGCAGAGTGCCTGGCGCTCCGCCGCTGCTCTGAGCCGCCTGCGAACTTTGCGACGGCTGCCCCGCTGCACCTTGCGGTTGCTGCTGTTGTTGGCCCGTCCCGCTTTGCGGCTGGGTGGACGGCTGCGATTGCTGCTGGGGTGTGGACGGCTGCGGGGCTGCTTTGGACCCATTTCCCGGAATGGGTTGCGATGATGCCGGTTGCTCAGCCGGACCGCTCACGCCCGGAGGCGGCGCCGCTTCTCCTTCGTGATACGCCGCTCGCGTAGCATGGTGCGGCGTCTCACCCGGCGGCGGCGGAAGCTTCTCGGCGGCCAGTGTCACCTCATTGACCACGGAAGGATCGTCACGCAGCTTCAGATACAACTGCCCGCCCTCCGGATGCGGCACCGGAAGCACGTAGCCCGGAAACCCATCGGGCACCTCGACGGGGTGATCGAACTGCGGATCGCTGGCCACGGAATCGACCAGGAAGAGATTGGCGCCACTGAGCCGGCACTGCTCGTCTGCACCGGCGGGACATTTCAGGTCGTGCAATTCCGGCAAGCGCACCAGAGTAGCCAGCGGTTGCCAGTCCCCGTCTGTGCCGTTGTCGACCACACGAAACTTCAGCGGCCCAAACGCCGATCCGCCAAACGCCTTTCCCGGATCGAGGGTTGCCAACGCAACCTTCGCGTTCTCCAGCGTCATGCCGCCATTGGTCAGGCTCAAAGTCGTCGAGAATCCCTCGTCATCAGTGGCTACTTCGATCTGCTCGCCGCGCCGGAACGACGCCGGTGACAACGCTCGAACGCTGAAGGTCAGCTTCGCATCCTGGGGCAACTCGTCCTGGTTCGCGAGCTGGATATTGCTGCCCGAACTCGAGGCCGATGCCTGCACGCTCTTGCCAATCAGCTCCACGCCCGGACGCGGCGCACCGACGGCTACTCCGACTGCCATCGTCCGGCCGTCGGTCAGCGTCACTACCGCTTTTCCGGATTCGCCCTGCTTCAGCTTCGCCGCGGCCTTTGCGTCCTTAGCCACCATCGGCAACTCATCGCTGCCCATCGTCGCGTCAATCTTGCCCGGCGTGAAGGTCACATTGTTGACGGTCAGGCTGGCCACATCCTGCAGCGAACTGCCCTTGAGCAGGCCCTGCGTATCGCCCGCATGGAGCGTGAAGCTATCCAGATGCCCGGCTTCGGCATAGGCGCGCAGCGGAATCGTCTCGGCGGTCAGCGTTCCGTACTGCTTCACCTCCAGCTGCAACTCCCCGGGACTCGTTTCCCCGAGCGGCAACTTCACTTCCAGCTGATCGGGACTGGTCGCTTTCCAATCCGCCTTCAGTTCCTTGCCGGCCGAATCTTTCAGCAGGATCGTGTCCACGCAGCTTGCGTCATCCGTTGCAAGGTGAATGGTGTCCTCGCGGCCCACGATCAGCGCATCCCGGTCCGCAGCGGTGAGCTCCCAGTGCTGCGCGTGCGTATTCGCCAGACGGAAGGCCGGTCCGTCATATTTCTCGAAGCCCCAGTATCCGTGCAGCGACGCGTCGATCGTGTTGCCGAAATCGCTCGCGCTCAGGTCCCTGGGCACCAGCACCAGTCCACCTCTGGCAGCATCGGGTTTCACCACTTCGTCGATGCTCTTTCCGTCCTTCGTCTTCAGGCGCAACGTCATCGCGTGCGTATAGCCGGTCGAGAAAACCAGTGGAGCGCCGTCCACAGCCAGCACAAGAGAATTCTTCTCGGCGCAATAGTTTTGCTTTGAATCCACCGGGCGCAACGGCGGAGGCTGTGCCGACTCCACCGCCGGCAGGGCCGTCACCAGCACTGACTTGGGATTGTGGAAGGACGGCGGAATATTCAGCATCAGCGCGATGTGATCGTCCTGCTGCGTCGCGAGCGCCGGGAGGTACTGGTACTGCGCGGTGTGAAAAGTGTCGAGGATGCGCGCAATATCCATGACCGAACCGATATACGGACTGTAGAAGCCGTAGTTGGCCTGAGGTGTATAGCTCAGCTGCAGGGCCAGATCGCCCGCCGGTCCCGCGGTGAGCGCTTCCACGATCGATTCGCTATGCCCATCGTTCAGAATCAGCGCCTCCTGCCCCTGCGTCAGGCACGCGGCCTGGTACTCCGGCATACGCTCCAGACACTTCTCATCGACTTTCATCCCCAGGCTGCGCGCCAGCAGTGGCGCCGCGTCCTTCAGTTTGGACGGGTCGGTCGCGTTGATCTGCCGCACGGCGGCAAGATAGGTATCCAGCCGCGACCGGTCCAGCATCGCCTGATTCAGGTCCTGGGAAGCGCGCACGAACGATCCCGGCTTACCCCGAACCGCGCCCATCAGCGTGCGGAAATCGCCGCCTGTCACCGGTGCGAGAAAAATAACCACCTGCTGCGCGCCCTCCGGCACCGTCACCGTCAGGCCGGCGTCTTCGCTCTTGTGATTCCACGTCTCCTGGCGAAAGAACCAACTCTCGGGCGGCGGATTCGTCGACCCACGCAAAAACGCAGCGACCATCAGATAGTGCGCCGCCTGGCCCTCCGGCCAATCAGCGTTGATCCACACGCGATCGCCTACGGCGAGGTTCGGCACCTCGGAAATGGGCAAGGTGGTGCCTGCACGCGTGACCTTCACCTCGAGTTTGGGACCAGCCAGATCAAAGGGCGCTGCGTCGGCCCAGGCCGATGAAACGCCAGCAAATAAAACTGCGAATGCCAGAAAACGACGAATCGGTCGAATTGCCATATCAGTCACTATTTTAGGTGCTTTTAGGATGGGAAAAGACGCGAAAACTCCCCCACGAGGATTTGCAGACGCGATTCTGGTTAAAAGGTTGTGGTCAGACGAGTTGGACTTCGCAGAAACATCACTCCAGCCCGCACTTTGGTCATCAACAGGTGCGTGGAGCTCAACCAGCGTCGCTTCAATCGCATGCTGACTGCCCTGGGCCTTTCACCCGGTTTTTCCCGCGTCCCGAGGATGGGCCAAGGGGGGAACTTGGCCGGTTTTGCGATTTAACGCTGAGGCGGCAGCGATTGAACTCTGAACCCTGCGCCCGTACCCCTGTCCTCGCTGTCATCTTTGAGCGCCACGCCGCTCAGATTCAACCGGCGCGCCTCAGTGAGCAGATACGCCAGCCGACGCGCCGCATCTGTGAAGGCCAACCCCTCCGGCCGCACATTGGAGATGCAGTTGCGCTCCGCGTCCGTTCGGCCCACGCGCGGTGCCCAGGTGAGATAAACGCCGAGGCTGTCGGGCGAACTGAGCCCAGGACGCTCGCCGATCAGCACAACCACCGCCTCCGCGCCCAGAAGCTCGCCAATCTCATCGCCGAGAGCCACGCGCGCATATTTTGCAACAACGACTGCTGCCTTTTCACGAGGCGCAGCCGGCGTCTTGAGAAATTCCCGCAGCAACGGGATCGCGTGCCGCATCGGAGCCATCGCCGACAGCCCATCCCCAATCATGATCGTCAGCGGACAACCGACGTCGGCTGCCAGCAACACGCGCCTCGACTGCAATCGCTCCCGGCTCTCCTCGTTGAGCGCTCGTCCAAGGTCGGGCCGCAGCAAATACTCCAGGCGATCCTGCGCCTGACTCCCCACTACGACTGGCTCACTGAAGCCAATATCCCGCAGCTCGCGCGTCAGACCCTCAGCATCGAAGGCTGCGTGGACCGCGTCGCGTGCCTGCGCATGCGCGAGTTCAAAATCGAGCAAGGCTTTTGTGGGCAGGCTGCCCCCCACCCGCCCCAGTCCAATCCGCGCCGGGGTCAACCGCCGCAAATGCGCCCAAACATCCTCGGATGCAGTCGGTGCCGGAGATTCCGCGGCGTTCCGGGGCTTCTCTATCCCAGCCACTCGCTCGCTCCAGGCAGCAATCGCCGCTCCGCTACGGAGTTCCCGGACCTGCCCAACAAATGCCCATGCTCATCCGCAATTCCCATGCGCTCCAGCCAGGCCTCGAACTCGGGCGCCCGCTTCAACCCCAATACACGGCGTGCATAGAGAGCATCGTGAAAAGAAGTGCTCTGATAATTCAGCATCACGTCATCGGCCCCCGGTACACCCATCACAAAATTCACTCCCGCCACCGCGAGCAGCGTCAGCAACGTATCCATGTCGTCCTGGTCCGCGTCGGCGTGGTTGGTGTAGCAGACGTCGCATCCCATCGGCAGGCCCAGCAGCTTGCCGCAAAAATGATCTTCAAGGGCCGCGCGGATGATCTGCTTCCCGTTGAACAGATATTCCGGGCCGATAAACCCCACCACGGTGTTGACCAGAAGCGGCTTAAAATGCCGTGCCACAGCGTAAGCGCGCGCCTCGCAGGTTTGTTGGTCCACACCCTCATGGGCGTTCGCGGAAAGCGCGCTGCCCTGTCCCGTCTCAAAATACATCACGTTGTCGCCGACCGAACCGCGCCCGAGAGCCAGCGCGGCGGCGCGCGCCTCCCCGAGCAGGGCCAGCGAAAAGCCAAAGCTGCGATTCGTCTTCTCCGTGCCTCCCACGGACTGGAAGACGAGGTCCACCGGAGCGCCCCGCTCCATCGCTCGGAGTGTATTTGTAACATGCGCGAGCACACATGTTTGCGTCGGAGCCTCATACCGGTCGCGGAAGGCATCCATCATTTCAAGCAGCCACGTCACGGCTTGCAGGCTATCGGACGCCGGGTTCACCCCAATCACCGCGTCGCCACACCCGTACAACAGCCCCTCCAGCATCGACGCCGCGATGCCGCGGACATCGTCCGTCGGATGATTCGGCTGCAATCGCACCGACAACCGCCCCGGCAAGCCTATGGTGTTTCTGAACTTCGTCACTACCCGGCACTTCTGCGCCGCAAGAATCAGATCCTGGTTGCGCATCAGCTTCGAGACCGCAGCCGCCATCTCCGGCGTAATTCCCGCAGCGATTCGCGAAAGCTGTTCGGTGTTCGTCTGCGGATCCAGCAACCACTCGCGAAAGCCTCCAACCGTGAGCCCGCTGATCGCCGCGAATGCCGCGCCGTCATGCGAATCGACAATCAGGCGCGTCACTTCGTCCAGCTCGTAGGGAATCAGCAATTCCTCGAGAAACTGCGTCAGCGGGACTTCCGCCAACGCCATGCGCGCCAGCGCCCGTTCCTCTTCGTTCTCCGCTGCAACCCCGGCCAGCGCATCCCCGGAACGCAGGGGCGTCGCCTTCGCCATGAGCGTCTTCAGATCACCAAAACTGTGGGTGCGGCCGCCGGATGTGACCGTGTACGTCATGATGGCTCAAGGCCAACATAGCATCGTTGCGCTCATCACTCGATTCCCTCGCGCTACGATCGCACCGTTAGCTCCACTTCATGCAGGCACAGCGCGTAACGGCTCCCAAATGGCGTGCCGTTCGAAGCCTTACGACTCCAGTTCGCTGAGTAACACAACCAGAACGTCTTCCCTGTGTCAGCGATGAACTTACTCGGAATATTCACGAAATAGGCTTCCGGTCCAAAATCCCGCAGGTAGTGGCTCAGATTCCACGGCCCTGTCATCGCGCCGGACTCGAGAATCATCGTGTCGAAGTGCCCCTGCCGAACTCCGTGCGTCACGCACATCAGGTAGCGCCGCAGCCCCGGATTGTAGGTCATGGTGGCGCAACCTAAGCGACCGTCCCATGCAGCCAGCGGCGCGATCTTCTCGAAATCTCCGGTCCACATCGGAGCGCCCAACGCAGTGTGACCCGCGAAAAATTCCCACGCTGTCGCGTCGTTGATGCTTGCGGGTGATGGCCTCACACGTAACAGATAGAGTGCATCGCCCTGAATCCAGTTGTTGCAATCGCGCGTTCCGCTTCCGCCATGCGCCACCAGATACGCAAGCCCATCCGGCGAGTGCTCCAGATCGCGTCCCAGGTCCACGAAATGCGGTGACCCGATTTTCACGGGAGCAAGTTTCGGGTTTTCTCCCAACAGCGGACGCTCCGGCGTGTGCTCTGTCTCTATCCACGTCCTTCCATGGTCCCGCGAGACACGAAAGCCCACGAGCGGCCCCATCTCCGTCCATCCCACACCGCCGCAGGTACCGCCGTTCGTCAAACAATAGGTCCCGTAATACCAAATCCCGCGGTGCACCAGGCTTCCGCACGGATAACGGCCGCCATAGGGCGCCGGCGACGCCTCCACGCGCGGCTTCAGATCCAAAATCGTCAGCGCCAGCGGATCGTCGCCTTCAATACGCGCCTGCGCGGTCGCCGCCTTCCTTCCCCGATAGTCCAGCGAATTGCAGGGGTACCCGGGCAGCGCCTCGTCAAACGGCCGATACTCCTGCGCGTCATCGACAATGTATCCGTCGGTCCACGGAGAGTAAAGGTTTCCGTCCGCAGCCCACGTGGGAAACCAGGTGTCGGCGTTTGTGTACTCGCGATGCCGCCCTGTAAACCGAATCGCCGTCAGGTCGCGGGAAAGCGGCAAAGGACAATCGGCCGGAGGCTCCGATGGCCAGATGCCCGCATCAGGCCTGGCTCCCAGCGCACTCCCCGCCGACAGAAGCATTCCGGTACTGAGAAAGGATCGACGGTTCATGGCAGGGCCTCGCCACGAAAATCGTATACGAAGCCGCCCGAGGTGCGTCTGCCTCTTCCCATTGGACAGAGCCAGGTCCATGAGGCCTCTGGTACCATGTTACAATGGTACACAGGTGGAACGATGGACAAGCCTAGAGACGAGCCGGTCGAAGTCGATCGCGTACAAACCGGCGTGCGCATTGAAAAGCGGCTTCTTAAGGTTCTGAAAGCCGTCGCTGAACAGAAAGATATGACTCTCGGTGACCTTCTCGAGGGTATCGTTCTCCACGCCCTCGAGGGCAAAGCGCCCTTTTCGGCGCAAACGCTGAAAGAAATCGAGCAGTTCCGGAAGCTCTACGGGCTAACCCTGCGCGCCGCCGACAGCCATCATCTGCGCGAACGCAAATAAGCTCCTTCAATCCGGAATTGAGAGTATCAAGGGAGCATCGCCCTGCTCCCCCGCAGCATTCGCGCCGTCCATTCCGCACCCGGCAGCCCGCATCTGGCAAGCAGCCTTAGTTCCTTCTCGACGTCGTACTCGACGCGGCGTATCGTCGGCGAGCCGCCGTCGATGAGAAGGTATGACGCGCGCGGATCGCCGTCGTACGGCAACCCCACGCTGCCGGTGTTCACCAGAACCGAGACAGAACCGCCGCTCGCGCCGAGTCGGCGAACCGACGGGATATGTGTGTGCCCATAAGCCACAATCGGCTTTCCCAGCGTCCCGTAGATTTCCCCGATCTCCGCATCGCTCGCCTCAGCGCCCGGAGCCAGCCAACAATCCATTGGACGAGCGTGGACCAGCGCAAATCCTGGCGCAATCTCCCCCTGCACCATCGGCAACCTGCGCAACCAGGTTAGCCTCTCGTCTCCCAGCGCGCCTCGCGTCGCCGCCGCGATCTCCCTCACAGCACTCCAAAGTCCCAGGGGGGCGTTGGACCTGCTCGCAAAATCCTCGAGCGCCTCCGGCCGCAACAGCATCTCGTCCGTGTTTCCCCTCCCGCCCGGCCATCCGAGGTTCCTGATCCGATCCAGCACCTCAACCGGACTCGAACCGCTATCGGCTACGTCGCCACCATGCAGAATCAGGTCCGGCGACATGTCGTGAATATCCGAGAGCACGGCCTCCAGTGCCATCAGGTTTCCGTGAATGTCCGCGATTACCGCGAGTCGCATAGGATTGGCTCGTTGCCTCCAATCTTGCACCGTTCCAGCCGCAACGGGACAGCCCCTCAGTGCAGATTCGCGCCGTTATAATCTTTCTGACTTATGCATCTCCCGCGACGGCGATTTCTGGGATCCTCCTTTTTCGTGCTGGGCAACACTCTCACCGAGGCCCTGACCACGCCGCTCTGGAAGTGGAGAAACAAGGTCGTCGTGGAAACGGCGACGGCCCCGATCGCCTCGCAATCTCCGGTTCAGTTTGTCGATGTCGCTCAGCAGGCAGGGCTGACCATCCCAAATGTCTGGGGCGGCATCGCTCATAAACGCTCCATCATCGAGACCAAGGGCAGCGGTATCGCTTTTTTTGATTACGACAACGATGGATGGATCGACATCTACCTCACGAACGGCAATCGGCTTGATGCGCAATGGCCGCGGGGACAAGCGCCAACGTCCCATCTTTATAAGAACAATCGCGACGGGACCTTCACAGATGTCACAGCGCAATCGCGCCTCGGCCGGACCGGCTGGCAAACCGGTGTCTGCGTCGGCGATTACGATAACGACGGATGGGACGATCTGTTCTGCTGCTTCTGGGGACATAACATCCTTTTCCACAACAACGGAGATGGCACCTTTACCGATGTCACCGAAAAGGCCGGGCTTCACAGCGAGAAGGGGCGCTGGGCTTCAGGTTGCACATTCCTCGATTATGACCGGGACAGTCACCTGGACTTGTTCGTCTGTAACTACATTCAGCTGGACCCTGACAAGCCAATGACTCCGAGCGAAGCGAGCTTTTGCCAGTGGAAGGGCATTCCTATCATGTGCGGTCCACGCGGGCTGCCCGCGGACACGAACATTCTCTATCGCAACAATGGTGACGGCACTTTCACCGATGTCTCAGAGAAGTCAGGCATCCTGAAACCGGGCCCGCGCTATTCGATCACTGCCGTATCCTACGACTTCGATAACGACGGCTGGCCCGACATTTATATTGCGGTCGACTCCCAGCCCAGCATCCTGTTTCGCAATAATCACGATGGTACTTTCACTGACATTGCCGTAATGGCGGGGTGCGCCTATAACGACGATGGGCATGAGCAGGCGGGAATGGGCGTTGCCGTCGCGGACTACGACTGCGATGGATGGTTCGACATCTTTAAGACTAACTTTGTGGACGATACCTGCAACCTCTACCACAACAATGGAGACGGCACCTTTAGCGACGTGTCTTTTAGTTCCGGCGTCGGCATCAACAATCAATATGTGGCCTGGGGTTGCGGCTTTATCGATTACGACAACGATGGCTGGGCCGACCTGATTCAGGTCAATGGTCATGTTTATCCGGAAGTTGACCAATATAATTTTGGCGAGTCATTTAAGAATCCAAGGCTCGTTTACCGGAATCTCGGCAATGGCCACTTTAAGGATGTTTCAGCGGAGTCCGGCCCCGGGATCAGTGAACGCTTCTCCAGCCGCGGCGCGGCTTTCGGCGATTACAACAACAATGGATCCATGGACATTCTGATCCTGAATCTGAACGATGTTCCTTCGCTGCTGCGTAACGAGGGCGGCCACAGGCAGAACTGGATCAAGCTGAAGCTCATCGGCTCCAGTTGCAATCGCACCGCTATTGGCGCCCGTGCCCGGGTGATCACCGGCAAACATATCCAGATGGACGAGGTACACAGCGGCACGAGTGTGATGTCGCAAAGCGATCTGCGTCTTCACTTCGGCTTAGGGAAACTCGATACCGTGGATGCTATCGAAGTAACATGGCCGACGACGCAAAAGACGGAGCGCTTCACAAAAGTCGCCGCCAATCAGATACTCACCATTCGCGAAGGCTCTGGCGTTGTAGCTTCCTGGAAACCGCCGCAGTCAGGTCCGAGCACCGGACTACAATAGTGCTCCCGGCCTCTACTGTTTTGATGGCTGACTGGTCGGTGGGCTGGTGACGACAAGGAATTGCCGGATTTCGCGACGCTGCCGCTCAACCGCTTCGCCCTCAGCCTTCTCGATTTGATCGTGCAGCTGGAACTCCTGATTCGCTTTGGCGGACTCTCCGGTCCGATCATAGGCGACCGCCAGACGGTAATGGGCTTCGGCTAACTGCGGGTTTGCGGCAATAGCTTTTGTATAATCGTTGATCGCTGTCGCGAAATCCCGCTTTTCATAAGACATAATCCCGAGTTGCAGCCAGGCTTCGCTGCACTTGGTATCAAGATTTACCGCTTTCTGCAGGAGAGCCTGCGCTTGCTGGAGTGCCGACGGGTCTCGCGACCATTGTTGGCGCCTAACGAGGGCCATTGCATACAAGTAGTTCGCATCCGAACTGTCTGCATGATCCCGTGCATAACGCGCCAGTCTGGGCTCGATACAAGGCAGCTGGATAGGCGCCGCCATTTCGATTCGCCCCATAAATGTATAAGGCTCGGGACTCGCAGGATTCAGGTCGGAGGCGGCGCAAAAGCGCAAAGACGCTTCATCGTAGACAGCACCTGCGAAGAGGGCGGCTCCGAAGCCCGTCAACATGCGTTCTGACTGCGGGTACGCCTCTGCGCCTTTGCGGAAGACTTCCTGCGCCTGCCAGATTGCGCGATGCAATAAGAGTTCCGATCCCCACGCAAAGTAGTTTTGCTCACTTGGATCGGCTGTCGCGGCCAGTTCGTATTCACGGACAGCCGCAAGCGAATCACCCAGTTTCTCGTCAAGCCCACCAGCAAGACGATGCAAATCGGCGTCGTCCCGATGCCCCAGCAATTGCCTTACTTCGTCCCTGGCTCGAGCGTAATCCCCAATTTCTTCGCAAGCCAGCGCCAAATCGTAGGTGTTGTCGTAATCCGAAGGATTGATGCCATAAGCCGTCTTCAGGGGAGGCAGCGCTTCGGCATATCTCCCTTCCCGGAGGTAGAAATCGCCGAGCTGATGATTTGTTTCGAAGTTATCCGGAGATTCGGCGAGGGCTGCGCGCAGATTCGCTTCTCTTTGCCTATCTGCGGTTTGCGGAGTAAGAACATGGGTCTGCTCTGGCTTCATCGTAACAATGTCGCGAGCCAGAGCTTCGCTGGTACGCAAGGTGCTGTCTGATCCGTGGCCACCGACCGCAGTCCAGTCGGTAACTCCGGCAACCGAGAAATTTGGCTTATCGGAAAACTCCATGGCCACACCTCGGGAGGCCGGCGGCACGGACTGCACGTCCTCTTGCTCATTAAGGACAAGGTTGATGCTGCTCTGGTCTTTATTTGCTGTAGCAACGACGGTCATTGCATGGCTGCGGAGGCCCGCCTTCTCAGCGGTTAAGGTGTAACTGCCTTGCGGTATCGACATCAGTATGAAGGTCCCCGAAGCAGTTGATTTCGTTTCGGAGGTTCCGCTGCCATCGTTTCGCTGAAGCCGAATCAGGGCATTGGCAACCGGTTTGCTGCTCGCGTCGACAACAGTTCCCCGGATCGAACTTTCATCCCACGCGGGAGCACCTTGCCCGCTGAGCAGGTTCGTGGAAACAACGACAACCCAGATGAAGATTACCGCGTAGGCCGATTTGCGGTAACAACGAAAGCGACGAAAGAACTTGACTCTGCTTTCCCGTACGCTCCGGGTGATCCTGATCTCCTTATCCCTCCAGCCGCTCATATTTCTCCCGCAATGGTGAGCCGCCCGCGAAACGTCCCGTTCACTATTTCGCCTTGATTGTACCGCTGGGCACGCCCTCTGAACCACGCCCTCGAGCCAGCACGATAGCCCTCGATTTGTCAGGGCCTCGGTTGTATCGCATTCGCCACGGGAACCTTGCTTTCGGACAGCGACGGCTCGTCGACCGTGATTTGCCGGTCCCCTGTGATGTCAGTCATTACCTGCCGGATCCCGCTTGGCCAGCGAATCTCGATGCGTTTCGCGGCACGATCCGCCCCCAGACCAAAGTGTAACCGCGGATCGCTCGAGGATAAATAACCACTGGACGTGGTCACCGTTCCCCACTGCTCTCCTGTTGCAGTTACAATCTTTACCTGAGCTCCGATTCCATCGCGATTGCTCTTGTGTCCTGTCAGCTTAAGCGTGATCCAGTGGTTCTGCGATTCTGTTTTATTCAGCAGGACGTGTGGCGTTCCGCCATTGGTTGAAACGACGGCGTCCACGCGCCCGTCATTGTCGAGGTCCCCGATCGCCATACCGCGACCAACCCAGGCGTCCTGAAAAATATCGGAGGAAATACCCGACACATCCACGAACCTGCTGCCGGTGTTGCGCAGCAACATCATTGGCTCCTTATACCGAAGCTGCGGAAAGCTCTTCTGGATGGTGTCCAGATCGTGCCCTTGCGCAATCAGGATATCTTTCCATCCATCGTTGTCGTAGTCGAGGAAGCGGACACTCCAGCCGGAATGAAGCAGACTGATTTCCCCCATGCCCGAAGGGCCGCTGGCATAGTTGAAGGTGCCGTCTCCGGCGTTCTGATAGAGAGCATAACGCTGGTTTGCTAAATCGGTGACAACCAGATCCGGCCAGCCGTCATTGTTGTAGTCGGCAAAGTCTACGCCCATACCGGCATAGGTCTGTCCTTCCGCGTTGACGGCAGCACCGCTCTCGAGGCCCAACTCCTCAAAGGTCCCGTCTTTCTTCTGATGGAAGAGAAACTCCTGCATCGAATCGTTCGCCACAAATAGATCGATACGCCCGTCCTGATCGTAGTCGCCGATCGCCAAACCCAGAGCTTTGGCGGGTTTGTCCAGGCCTAACTTGTGCGAAACTTCGGTGAAGTGGCCGTTGCCGTCGTTGTGATACACGAGCATCGTGATCGGTGGAAATACATCAGGGTGACAGTAGCCGCGATAGCCCTCACGATGTTCCCCGCACCACTGATCGTTCCAGTCCCATGTTACGTATCGAGCTACGACCAGATCCAGAAGACCGTCATTGTCCAGATCAACCCATGCGGCGGAACTCGACCAGCCGCTGCCGCCGACGCCGGATTTTTCAGTAACATCACTGAAAGTGCAGTTGCCGTTGTTATGGTAGAGGCGATTACCGCCATAACCGGTAACAAATAAGTCTTCATAACCATCATTGTCGTAGTCGCCGACCGCGACGCCCATGTCGTAGCCCACGCCCTGCAATCCAGACTTCTCGGTGATGTCCTCAAACGTGCCGTCCTGCTTTTGATGGAAGAGGCGATTCCAGTATTCAGGACCGGTCTTCTGTGGAATAAAACCGGCGGGCGTTGGATCTGAATAAGGCGCGCCATTGGCAAAAAAGATATCGAGACGGCCGTCGTTGTCGCAGTCGAATAGCGCGACACCCGAGCCCATCGTTTCGATCAGGTATTTTCGCGAGGTATGCGGAGCCTGGTGGAGAAACCTTACGCCCACCTTGTCCGTGACGTCGACAAAGCTGCCCGGAACGAGCTTCTCGGGGCTAAGCTGGGTCGCGGGCCCAGGTTCTGCAACGCCTGCGGAGGGGACATGTGCAGCGGTCATTGCGCTCGCCATCCCGAGGACTAAGAAAGCCAGCCAGATTTTCATTCCAGCGCTGCCAATCTCCCTAAGGATGAAGCAACTCATTCTACCGCAGGCGAGCGGCAGTTTTTGTCCTGATGACAGAGGCAGACCGATAGCGTGTGCGGGAAAACGGGACCGACCGCTGCAGCGGCGTTTCCTTATCTCAGAGCAGAATCGCCTTTAGACAATCCAGGAGCACAGAGCCTGACGCAACCGTTCGAGAGTGATGGGCCCGGGCTGGCCGGAAAGAGAGAATTCGGGCGGCGCCACGAGGTAAGCCTGCGCTATGTTCTCGGCAACCGTCACGCATACAGTGGAAGCACGATACTCGTCGAATCGGGTTGCGGCCAGCCATATATAGAGCGCCAGCCTTTGCGCATCCTCCGCGCTTCCTTCGTAATCGTCAACTGGAGGCAGTGGGTTGATCTGGTCGGGATTCTCGAAGACGGCTACACCGGTGAACGGTTTTGGTTTGCTGCGAACGCCGAAGCGCGTTGCCAGAAAGGCCGGACGCGCCCGACGAAATGCTTCCGCCGCGGCCCATTCCACAAAGGAGTTGCCAAAAATGACTGCGCCGTTGCCGCTCAGGAAGAGAGACCGCAAAAACTCACGAATCAACGGATCTGCGGCGACCTCAGGCGGGCACCATGGGCTGACGTCCACCGCGCGCAGCCGATCATAGACCGCGTCGGCGTCGGCGAGATCCTTGCGCATGGTGTTCATTTCGCTGCAAAATCTCTGCCGATACGTTTCGAGCCGCGCGTAGCTGAGCAGAATAGTTCTCGCGGGTCGGGATGCCGTGCCTGTCGCATCGAGAACTGAATCCGCCAGGTCTCCGCCGGCGTCAATGGTCCAGTTATCAGTCAGCAATGATCCCGAGCGGTTGGAGGCAAGATCGAGTAGCCCGGGAGCAGAGCTGCCATCGCGGGCGCGCGTGCGAGTAAGCAGGTACTCGAGTAGGCTGGGCGAGCCGGCTGAGCTGAGGTCCAGGTGCACTGCATGGCCGGCTCCCTGCCATGGCCGCCAGATGCGCTCGGCGTGGACGGGAAGAACGGCAGGAAGATCGATCAGGATGAGGCGATTCACAGGCCGGAGCTTCTCCTCGTTCGCGGCTTTCCGATCCGCAGCGTCGAATACCGACTGGACCGCCTTTCGCCATTCCTGGAAGTAAGGGGAACGCGCCAGCTGGGAGGAGTTGAGAATCGTTTGCTCACTGGTTGAAAACTGCCAGCCCTGGACTCCCATCTTTGCTTCGAGCTGGACCACCTCTCGAAAGAGTCTCTCCGACTGATCGGGGCTCAGCGAGGCGACAAACACCAAAAGCCTCTCAACCGATTGCCGTTCGTTGGGGAACAAGTAGTCCCATTGTTTGAGCTGCTGATTGACAAAAGGCAAAAAAGTCAGTGGGAGACGCACAAGGACGCCCCGGTCCAGCACTTCCTGAAGTTTCGCGGACATGGTTTGCGGGGTCTGCATTCCTTTTTCCCAAACAGGATTAGTGCAAATAAGCTGGTTGCTAAGTTAGAAAATCAGTCAGCGGACTTCCCTGTGCATCGAGAACGCGGCAATCGAGCAGCTTCGCAAGCGTGGGACATAGATCAATGTGACGGATAGGCCGCTCGACGATCTGAGGTTTTTCGACTGCACAACCGAGGGCCATCATCCAGGTGTCGCGCGTCGAATCATGGTTCGCACGATGATTAAAGAAGCCGTTGGTCGCCGAGCCATCGGGATCCCGTCCAAACTCCGGGAGAACAATCAGTGTTGTATTTCCCCGGTAGGCAGGGTTCGCCTGCACTTCCTGCCATAACTGCCAGCAAAGCCGATCCGCAGACTTTATCCCGGACAAATGCAGGGCATAGGAGCCGAAGTGAGCTGCTTCTACATCGGAAAAAACAACCACTAATACTCGCGGTGCGAACCTGCGCATCACCTCCCGGCTTACGAAGTAGGTCAATTCGTCCCCGGAAGAAGGGCCGCTTCCATGGACGAAACCTGCAATAGCCGTTGCAATCACGCTGCGCACATCTGGATCAAGCTGTTCCGAGCCGTCAAACACGTTCCAACCCAGCCCTTCGTAATTGCTACCCTGCAAAGCGCTTTCGAGTTCTTCCTCGACCTTTTCACGATTCGCGAGGTTGGCAGTTCGCCCGGCGCGCATTGCGTCCACAATGGCGGCAAGCATCAGTTGTTTCGGAAATACAACGTTGGCTCCGTAGGCTGGACCGTAATTCGAGTCGGAGCTGGCGCCAATTTGACTGGTCAGCGCCTTATTGCTTGCGACGATCCACGTGCAGCTTCGATCAACGGAATGGTCTTTCCGGAATTGCTCAAACAACGTGGGGGATGCAGGGGCGAGCTTCCCCCAATCGTCTACGCGCTGCCAGTTTCCGGTGAGGATACTGGAGATGGCATTAAAGTGCGCGGTTACCCCTTCGTTGCGCACATGTCGATAGAAGAGCGAGCCGGGCAGCAGGTCCGCGGAAAGATGGGGAATGTTCTCGAAACCATCGGGTGAGAATGTCTCAACGCGACGAACTCCCCCGATGACGACGAGGACAATTTTGTGGTTTGTGTCCAACTGCGTTCGGGGAATTTCGGCGGTGGCCGCGTCCGGGAAAAGGCGGCTGGCGATCAGCAACCCCGCTGACTGAAGGAAGAGACGCCGCGAACGATCCGTCAGCTCGGGAGAACTGGCCACCAATGATGAGCCGAACTCGCTTTGTGGATCACGTGCCTTGTCCATGACACCAAGTCCGCAGGGAAGCCAACCGCGACGGGGTGGCTTGGGAAGCTAGCTTGAAATGCGCGAAGTATAGCTCGCCCTCAAAGGCAAGATCGGTGACGTGGGACACCGATTATCGGTCCATGGGGACCGTTAGCTGAGAACCAGCTCCACCAATTTGCCGAGATTAAGACTGGAGTTGGATTCGATGCCGCGTGGCAGGCTCGGACCGATCGCCAGGGCCTGGCTATGACCCTCAAACCATACAAGGAAGGCGGACTGCTCCGCCCCGGGAAGACGCTGCTGGTTGATCCATTGATAGTAAGCACCCATATCCGCATCGACGAGCGATCCCATAGGGTCGAGCTGAGGGGTGTCCTGACCGCTCGAAAGCAAATCATTCATAGGTCTCTGTCTTTGCCGAGGCGCAAAGCGTACAAGGAGGGTCAGGGGCTGGGCGCGGCGCAGGGCTTCGCGCGCCGTCCACTGCGCGAAGGTGGTGCTGAAAATCTGTGTCCCGGAACCTTCCGTGAGAATCTTCAGTTGAAAGCGTCCCAGCACACCGTCGTTCCCCTTATCCAGACCAAGATCCGCCGGTGACAAGCGCGCGAGATTGGAGCGCAGTTCTTCCGGACCCATCCCCGGCCGCTGAATCTGTTTCTGGATAAAGTCCAGCAGGGCGTCGCGAACCGGCTCGAGCTCTGCATAGGACACGCAGGTAAGCTGCGGCGTATGGGCCATTGGCGAGCCACCGTCAACATACCAATGCGCGTAGGGGACCGGATGCGTCTGGGCCCGGGTTTCCAGCGCAGCCAGCAATAGTTCAAGTCCATTTTCAGGATTTACCTGACCAAACAGCGTTCCGTGCGTCCTGAGATTGCGAAATAGCGGCGGGTCAAACGATGGAACGCCCTGGCCGATGACTGCAATTCCCATGCGCCGGGTGGGGATTGGAGCCACGGGTGCCGCTGCCGTGCGTAGCCGGTCGCCGTAACCGGTCGCCGCTGTCCGGAATGCGTCCTGTTGACCCGTCGTCCAAAGATGGGCGGATTCCTGTTCGAGAAACTGCGCCGGCTGATTGATCCAGTCGAGGCGCTCAAGCTTCGGAGAAAGCGAAAGCTGGGCAAAGGGTCTGAACCACGCGTCGACCTGTGCGGGCGAAAGGCCATTGAGAGTGGTTAGCTCCCCGTCGATCGCGGCCCGCTCAACCGGGAATTTGTAATCGTAATCGATGAGTTCGCGGAGGAACGAGGGCAGAAAGCTGAGCGGCAATTTCTGCAACAAGCCGAGATTGGCCACAGCCAGCCGCCGCGCCTGCGGGGGGTAGGCGGCAAACTGTGCGGGCTGGAGGTCGGGCGGCAGCATAGCGGTTACAGTAGCTCTCGAATCGGCTTGCCCTGGGATTGCCCAGGCGAAAATCCCAGCATGGCTCCCAGGCTGGGAACAAGATCGATGGATTGCACGGGATGGTCATAGACCACGCCAGCGCGCGTGCCTGCGCCCATGGCCATCATCCAGGTGGTACGCGAAGCTGCGTCGCCGGTGCGATGATGCTGAAACCCGTTTCCACCTGCATCTTCGTCGGCATCGCGGCCGAAGTCCGGAAGAATCAGAAGTGTGGTATTGCCAGCGTACTCGGGCTCGCTCTGCGCAGCCTTCCACAACTCCGCGCAAAGACGGTCGGTCCTGCGAATGCCGTCGACGTAGAGTGAGTAGGCGCCGGAGTGGGCGATATCGATGTCGTGCATCGTCACCCACAGAAGGCTGGGCGACTGCAGCCGCATCAGGCGCTTCGCAATATAGACCGAAAGCTCGTCAGGACTCGAGAGGGTCCGGGCATGCTTAATAAAATCGTCAACGGAAAGCTGCAGGATGGTTTCCAGCTGTTGCAACTCGAACTCATTGCCTTCAAGCTGCGGCGTATAGAGCGGCGTCTCGTAGTTATCGTGCAGCAGATGTTCGTAGTTGGTGGTCCCGCCGGATGTCGCAACGCTCAACAGGCGCTTTGGCAAAACCACGGTCGCTCCCATCCCCTGACCGGAGGAACTTTCACCGATGCGGTTAAAGCCGTTGCTTGGGGCCACGACCCACGCGTCCGAAGGAGGACGTCTGAGATCCCGCCGAAAATATTCGAATACCGTCGGATGGTCCGGGGGAACGGCCGAAAAGTTATTCAGGGTTTCGTATACACCGGTCGCCAGACTGGCAGTCGCCACATAGTGGCCAAGGATCCCGTGGTTCGTTACCTGGGTAAAGAAGCTCGATTGCGGGATGAGCTCTTGCAGAAGGTGGGGTATGTTTTCCTGCCCTGGCGGGGCAAACGTCTCCTGATCGCGCGCGCCTCCGCCAAACGTGATGACGATAACTTTGCGTTTGCGGCGAGCCGACTCGGCGCGCACGAAGGGGCTTGCACTTATCAACGCGCTGCCCAGCGTCACACCCGCGGCTGTGCGCAGGAAGTCACGGCGGCTACGACTCAACCGGCCGGCAATTTCCCTGGGGCTCATAGCGGGTTGGCGGAAACGGCTATCGCTCATCTTGTCAATCTCAATGCCATCGATGTGCCCTCACTCACGGCCTTGCCCCCGCAGCTGCCTTAGCCGAGTACACAAATTGCTGGACCTCCGACCTTTGCTTGTCGTCTTCGGCCAGATGCTGGGCCCGGAGCTTTTGATAGACCGCAAATTCCTCCTGTGCCTTGTCCTTTTGTCCGACGTGAACGTAGTCGGTTCCCAGACGATAGTGGGCATCGGGAAGGTTTGGATCGAGTGCGAGGGCACGCTCATATTCCGGGATTGATTCAGGATACTGGTGCTGATCGGCGTAAAGATTGCCAAGCTGCACGTGTGTCTCGGCCTGGCTGCCATCAAGAGCGATGGACTTTTTCAGCAGAGCCTCCACGGTTGTGACTTCAGGACTGGATGCCTCGAGATGCTTGCCTTTCCATAAACTCATAGCGTAGAAGTACTGGGCCCGAGCGTTTGCAGGCTGTTTCTCTGCATAACGCTGGAATCGCTGGATCACCTCATCCGCCTGCTTTGGAGAGCTGTCATACGCGCGCGCCAAAAACTGGTAGCAGCGCGGATCATCCGGGCTCAGGTCGACCGCCTTCAGCAATGCGTCAACCGACTCCTCGTAAAGGCCGCGGGCGTAGAGAGCCATCCCCAGCCCGATCTGCAACCGAGGCGAGTTGGGATACCGCGCCGTCGCAAATTTGAAGACATCGACGGCCGGCTCGTAGGTGCGATGAAGGAGCAGTTCACTCCCCCATGCGAACAGATTGTCGTCGCTGGGATCGATATGGGCGGCAGTGTCGTACTCTTTCGCCGCGTCCACGAATTTTCCATCCTGCTCACCGATCTGCCCCAGCAGATTGTGTAGTTCTCCTGTGTTTTTTTGCGCCAGCAGAGTTTGGATCACTCCGCGCGCGTCGTCGAGTTGCCCGGTGAGAAAATCGGCCATCGCCAGGTCATACCCGTTGTCGTAAGCATCCGGTTTGAGCTGTTGCGCCTTCTCGAGCAAAGGGCGAGCCTCTTTGAGCTTTCCCTGCTGGACGTAAAACTCTCCAAGATTATGGTTGGCGCTGTAATCCCCGGGTTCCAGTTCATAGGCCTTCCGGAATTGTTCTCCGGCCGGACCGGTCTGGCCGGCATGAGAAAGGCTCGCAGCCAGGTTGGTTCTGGCTGGCGCGTAATCGGGCTTGATCCGCACCGCTGCCTGCAGTTGCTCGATGGCTTTCTTGTCCTGGGAGAGCGACGCATAGCTCAGGCCCAGAAGTTCGTGAACCTCGAAACTGTTGGGGGCATGAGGCAGGAGGATCTGGAGTTTGTCGGCGGCTTCCGCAAAGTGGCCGGCGTTGTAATCTGCAACAGCCGACTGGAACTGCCGATCCAGCTTCTGCGCCTCGGTGTCCGTGGCCTGGGCGGAAACCGCTCCCGCGAGAAGGAGGCACAAGATGATGATTGGGGACGGGGCCCATTTGCTCACAGGTCACCTCCATCATTGGCGCGTGAGCAAAGCGCTGCGCAAAATGAACTCCGGATAGGCACTGTCGAAAGCGCCTATCCGGGAGTGTTCTTATCTTACTTCAGAAGTAGAGCTTCAGAGCGAACTGGATCTGCCGCGGATCGTAAGGATCATCGCGTGTCGATCCAATTTCGCCGAAGTTTCCGTTAAGGTAGTTGCCCGAGTTCGAGACCGCGACAACTCCGTTGCCGCCGAAGTTCGGAGCGTTGAAGTTCGGATGGTTGAGGATGTTGAAGAACTCCGCCCGGAACTGCGCGGACCAGCGTTCGTTCAACTGAATCGCCTTGAAGGCGGAGAAATCCAGCCGGTGGAATCCAGGTCCCGGAATCTGGCCTGGCCTCGAGCCCAAAGCAGCAGCACCGGTCAGGGGTAAGCAACCTGTCGGGCTGTTGGGAATGGGAGCATCGCCTGTTCCCAGCTGGCAAGGCTGGTTGAAAGCCCCTGCGTTTCCAATCCAGTTCTCCTGCCCCTGAGTGTCCTTGTGAAGCCCAAGCTTTGCATCTCCGGTCAGGATGGTATTGCAACCCAGGCCAGCCGCGGTTCCATCAGGGCACCCGAAATTGATCGGCTGCCCACCCTGGAGGGTGGCGGACCAGTTGATCGACCATCCGCCCACGACGTAGTCCGCCATCTTGTTCATGTCCTTGCCGAACATCTGCCCTTTTCCGAACGGCAGATTGTATATGCCGCTGAAATGGACCACCTGCCGGATATCGAAATCCGCCAGACCTCGGTCGAAGCTCGGCCCCAGACCTGGGACATACGGTGCGCGGAAGCCACCCGTGCTGCCGCCGTTGAGAAGATCGCCGGCATCGCTGGTGGTTTTGGAATAGGTGTACGCGAACAGGAAGTAGAGCCCGTTCGAGAACTGCTCTTCCACGCGGGTCTGCAGTGCGTTGTAATTGCTCTCTCCGATGGTGTTCTGATAGCTCATGCCGTGAGAGAAATCGGGCCATGGCACTGCGTTGGTGGTGCTGGCATTATTGGGCAGGATCGTCGACACGTCGTTGGTGCCGATCCCCACCTGAATGTCCTGACCCTGAGTGAACACGTAGGCGGCCTGCGCGGACAAGCTGCGCGTGATCGAATACTGTACCGTCAGGTTTGCGTTCTGGTTGCGCGGTGTGACCCAATGGAACAGGGCGCCCTGCAGTCCCAGCCCTTCCGCATTCACAGCGGAAGGCGTGAAGCCGATGCAGGAAAGACCGGATTCCAGAGTGTACGTTCCGCCCGCGCTGGCAGTCTTGCAGCCCGCCCATGGAGTGTTATAGCCAATGGGGGAAACGCTCTGCAAACCATTCGGGCTACCCGACGGCACTTCCGGTCCATACGAGAAGTTGAAGACAAAGGGATAGTTTTCCCCGATGTTCGGGCCATATCCCTGGTTTTCGAAGGAGTTGTAGAAGATACCGTAGCCGCCGCGCACAACCAGCTTCGGTGTTATCTCGTAGGCGGCTCCGATCCGCGGCGCGAAATTGCTCTCCTGATCCAGCACCAGCCCGCGACCGTATTTGTTCGTCACATCCAGGTCAATACCGTCTTTTGCCAGCAGATCGAGAAATCCATCGCCAGCCAGGGAGGGATTCGACGCCGTAGACGACAGGGTTCGGTTGTCCCTGCCGCTGGCCGGGATCAGATAGGTTGCCGAGCTGCCGTTCGGTCCATCGGAAGAGCCGCCCTGAGCTGGCGTTGGAACGAAGTTGGCCTGACCACCATTGGTTTCCTGAATCGGACCGAAGTAATCCCAGCGCAGACCGAGGTTCAGAGTCAGCTTTGGAGATACCTTCCAGTCATCCTGAAGGTACAACGCGGTATAAGTCTTGTAGTCGTCAGTAGTATTGATGTTAGACGCATTGATGGAGTCGGAGCCGCCCGAATAGTTTACCCCTCCCGGTACGGTTGCCGCTGTCGGCGTGAGCAGGAATTGCGCCCGCCCCGTGCCGCCGTTGTTCTGCTGAGGAACGTCCGTGTATTGACCGTTGTAGTCAAAATTGCCGCGAGAGAATGCGGGCTGCAACGTATCGAACTTAATGTGCTGCGATTCCACCCCCATCTTGAAGCTGTGCTGCTTCCAGATTCGCGTGAAGTCGTCGGTCAGCTGCAGCGTCTGGCTGATCTCGTCGGAGGGCAGGAAGGCGTTGCTGCCCAGCGTAGCCAGACCACCGATGTCGTACGACGGGAGACCACCGTTCTCCGTGGATTGAGGAACCCCCTGAATTCCGAAGCTGCCGGGAATGCCCGACACACCACCGTCCGGTCCGTAGCGCGTCGTGTGCAGGTGATTGAAGCCGACGCGTGCCACGTTGATGGCGTTCGGAGTAAAGACATGCGTCCAGGCACCGGCGGATTGGTTGGACTTTGCGGTTTGAATGCCTTCCTGGAAACCGCCACCGTCGGCGATCCCGCCAAAGGGTCCCGGGATGTATTGCGGGTCATCCACGTAGCTGAACCGGTAGAACACCTGGTTCTTGGCCGACGGGTCATAGTCGCCGCGGACGTCCAACGCATTCCGATGCTCGAACAGATTCGGATGCGACGTAAAGTTATTAACCGTGCCGCTGGTGGTCGGTGCGGGGTACAGACTCATTAACTTGACGGCATTGGGATCCAATCTGCCCGATGGAATCTGATTCAGGTTTGGGCAGTTGGCAGTCGTCGGAGCTGGGTTCGAAGCCGCGCAGCCAAAAGGATCGCGAACGTATCCGGATGCCGCAGGCGTGATTCCTGAGATCGATCGATATGGGCGACTGGTGGGAGTGGCGGTTGCCGAGGTGTGTTGCACTTCCTTAGGGGCCTTGAGAGCCTTGAGATACCGGTCCACGTGACGGCCGCTGTACCCCAGGAGCCTACCGATCTTGTCGCGGGTCTTCTTCGCCGCGTTGACCTCCAAGAGGTAGGGTGGCCTTGCCCCGTTTTGCCAGCTCTATCTTCCGGGCCGCACAGCGCACTTTCTGAAAATCGCTGAGCCGCCGCCCACTTAGTCGTCGTCGATGA
>CAWBEP010000007.1:0-177175 GCA_963787915.1 uncultured Acidobacteriaceae bacterium
CGACGACGACAGCGATATCTGCGAGTTGATCTCCGCGGCCGCCGAGTCGAGGGGATTGCGGTGCATTGCCACCACCAGCCCTGAGACCTTCTTTGACGCGCTCACTCCGGTCACCTCTCTCATCTTCCTGGATCTGATCATGCCGGAGATGGATGGCATCGAGGTATTGCGGCAACTCGGCCAGCGCCAGTGCAGGGTCGGCATCGTTCTCATCAGCGGCGTCGGCAAGCGCATTGTCGAGGTCGCCGAGGAGCTGGCGCAGGCGCATGGCCTCTCAACAGTCGGCTATCTGCAAAAGCCGTTCCGCGTCAGCGAACTCGAAGATATCTTTGATGCGCAACTCCGGACCGTTTCCGCACCGCTGCTGTCCTCGAAGCCAAAAATATTAATCACAGAAGAAGAATTGCGCACCGCCCTCGATTGCCACCAGTTCGTGCTGCATTATCAGCCGCAGATCGATATTGCTACCGGCGCGGTGGTTGGCCTCGAGGCCCTTGTCCGATGGGAACATCCTGAGCACGGGCTCATCTTCCCGGACAATTTCATCTCGCGCCTCGAAGCGCTCGGTCTCATCGATCAGCTGGGCTGGATCGTCGCCAATCAGGCGCTTGTCCAGATCCGCAGCTTCCCTGACGTGTGCGGCTTAACACCCACTCTCTCGATGAACGTGTCGCTCTCGTCGCTGAGAAACCTGAAGTTCCCGGACACGATGGCCACTCTGATCGCGGCACACGGCGCATCTCCGGAGAAAGTAATACTCGAAATCACCGAGACTTGCCTGATCGACGAGCTGACTCGCACCCTCGACGTGCTTACACGGTTGCGTATGAAGGAAGTCCAGCTTTCCATCGACGACTTCGGAACCGGCTATTCAATGATGCAGCAGTTGCGCAGTATTCCGGCGACAGAACTCAAGATCGACAGATCGCTGGCCGGTAACATCGATCGGTCCGAACGGGATCGCGTGATGGTGCAGAAAACCATCGAGATGGGGCATCAGCTCGATATGAGAGTTGTGGCTGAAGGCGTGGAGACCCCGGAACAACTCGAGTTCCTGCGTGCGAATGGCTGCGACACGGCGCAGGGCTATCTATTTAGTCCTGCGCTCCCGGTTGCGGCACTGTCCGACTGGCTGGCTAACTATCGCACCGTGTCTGCCTAAAAACAGGTAAAGAAATAGCCTTTAAGCTTTCTCAACATAGAAGGCAATCATCAAATAGAAGCGTTTTGCCCGGCACTGACAACGTCGATCACCCGGATTCAGAGCCGATGGCGAAAGGTGAATCGTCAGCCTGGATCAAAATTCCGGAGCTTGTCGAGGCTCTTCAGGATTTGCTGGGCGAGGCTGGCGCACGAGGCTGCGAATGACCCGTTCAAGGGTTGACGGTTTTCCGCGGGTATCAACGAAGCCCCGGTGGCAATCGTCTTCCCTGTCGCGCCATTCCATAGGGTAAAGAGGACGCTGTCCGCATCCCCATCCATGGTGGGTACTCGGCGCAAAAGATCGCCGAGATCACCGTGATAACGCAGCTGAACAACCCAGGGACAGTGCAGGCGGCGGACCTCCGGAGGAACGTCCTTCTCAGTTGCCGCAGCGAGGACTGTAATGCGCAGCGGGGCGCCATCCCTGAGTTTTTGTGCGGAGAGCAGGTCGTACATCGCGATGGCCCAGGGACCGGCGGGTGGATCGTACGGGGCAGATGCGTAGGGCCTGGTCTGCACAAGGCAGAGGGGCAGCGCGGCATGCTGAGCCAGGAGGGGAGGACCAGACAGGACGGTCAGGACGGTTGCGGCCAGGAGTCGGCGACACATAAGAGCCTCCAGCCTAACGCTGTCGCCAATCATAGCGTTGGCTCAGAGGAGGCCACGAGGCTTCGGTAAAGAAACACTTCAATCCGCATCACCGTTTATCCGTAGGTTTCGACTGTAGCGAACGATTGCTCACGATACCGGCGACCGGTCGCCGACCACATACGCCTGTGCGCAATCGGACGGGAGACGGACCACCGGACTCTGCGGAAGCCCAAGTTGCGAATCCTGAGCAGCGCGCATTCTGCCCGTCCTGGGCAGCCACCGTCGGTAAAATTGCGGTGTAATCTTGTGTTGACGCAAACAGAACAAATCCAGGAGGACCAGCGTAAACGACTGGGCCGATTATGCCTGAAATACCTGTGAAGCAGGATCTGGGAGGGCTGCGCATCGAGGCTCACAAGCGCGGCTCTCGAAACGCCGGGAAGCTCATCGCGATTATTTTTGCCGTGATGGTCGTTTCCCTGCTGATCGTGGGCGGCCTCTATGCGTACGTGCATCAGACGCCATCGGTGCAGGTCGCTACCGCGGATGCTCCGGAGACCGGGCCGCAGGCGCTGCTCAACGCCAGCGGATATGTCACCCCGCAGCGGCGCGCCACGGTCGCCGCGAAGATCACCGGCCGCGTCACGGGGGTATTTTTTACCGAAGGCTTGCATGTGCACAAGGGTTTTGTGCTGGCCACGCTGGACGATTCCGATGCCCAGAGGGCGCTGGCTTCGGCGCAAGCCGATCGCAACGCCGCGCAGGCTAATATCCTCGACCTCGAGGTGCAATTGAAAAACGCAGAGATCGAGCTGCATCGGGCTCAGGAATTGAGGGCGGCGGGTATCCAGACGCAGGAGCAACTCGACAATGCGACGATGACCGAGAACAGCCTGCGCGCGAAGATCGGCTACGCAAAGGCCCAGGTGCTGGCGGCGGACGCTCGCACGAAGGAAGCGCAGCAGGCGGTGGATAACACTACCATCACCGCCCCTTTCGACGGGATCATCGTTTCCAAGGATGCGCAGGTGGGGGAGATGGTATCGCCGATTTCGGCCGGCGGCGGCTTTACGCGCACGGGAATCGCGACGATTGTGGATATGGCCTCGAATGAAATTGAGGTGGACGTCAACGAGAATTACATCGCGCGCGTGAAGCCCGGACAGGCGGTGACCGCCGTTCTGGATGCCTATTCGGACTGGCAGATTCCGTGCCGCGTGCGCACCATCATTCCCACCGCCGATCGCCAGAAGGCGACGGTGGAAGTGCGAATCGCCTTTGACAAACTGGATCCGCGTATTCTGCCCGACATGGGCGTGAAGGTCACTTTCCTCGGGGATGAGAATCAGAGGGCAAAGACGCCGGCGGCCCTCATGGTGCCGCAGAACGCGGTTCGTGACGATGGCGGGCAGAAGATCGTTTTCCTGGTGAAAGGCGATCACGTCGAGCGCCATGCGGTGAAGGTCGGCACAACCAATGGCGCGCAAACACAGATTCTGGCGGGGCTTACCTCCGGAGATACAGTAGTAGTTGCAGGGCCAGCCAACCTGAAAGATGGCGAGGCAGTAGCGATCAAGCGCTAGTGCAGCGGTCCAGTTCAGATGACGGAAATCAAGGAGCGCTCATCATGGTACGGGTCGAGGGCAATGGGGCAGCGGGCAGTCTGATTCAGGTGCGCGGCCTGGATAAAACCTACCGTCGCGGCAGCGAGGACATCGACGTTCTGCAGGGCCTGAATCTCGACGTCGATAAGGGCGATTTCGTGGCCTTCATGGGGCCGAGCGGCTCGGGCAAGACCACTTTGCTCAACCTGCTGGGTGGCCTCGACGTTCCCACGCGCGGCACCATCAGCGTGGCCGGCGACGAGATCACGCACATGTCGCGCGGCAAGCTGACCGACTGGCGTGCACGCCACGTCGGTCTTATTTTCCAGATGTACAATCTCATCCCCGTGCTCACCGCGTTCCAGAACGTCGAATTGCCGTTGCTGCTGACCAAACTTTCGAAGGCCGAGCGACGCACGCACGTTGAAACCGCCCTTTCCGTCGTTGGCCTGGGTGAGCGCATGCGCCACTTTCCGCGCCAACTTTCCGGCGGACAGGAACAGCGTGTTGCCATTGCCCGGGCCATCGTCGCCGATCCCACCTTCCTGCTTTGCGACGAGCCCACCGGCGACCTCGACCGTAAAAGCGCCGATGACGTGATGGACCTGATCAAGCGGCTGGTGCAGGAGTACGGGAAAACCGTGCTGATGGTGACGCACGACCCCCTGGTCGCGCGCCAGGCCAATACCACGCTGCATCTGGACAAGGGCGTGCTGGTTGAAGCCGGAGGGCGGCAAGGTGTGGCCGCGGGAGGCGTGTCATGAAATTCGGCAGACTGATCCTGGCCAATCTGTTGCGCAAAAAAGCTCGCCTCGTTCTCACTATCGGTTCCTTCGCTGTAGCTCTGTTTCTGTTTGCGCTGCTTGGAGTGGTGAACGATGCGTTTGGGCGCGGAGCGGACGTGGTCAGCGCGAATCGCCTCGTCACCATCAATCGCACGTCCATCATCAACACCATTCCGCTGTCCTATCGGGATGAAATCCTGCGCATCCCGGGCGTCAGCTACGTCACGCACGACAACTGGTTCGGGGGGGTATATCAGGATCCGAAGAACTTTTTCCCGCAATTCGTGATCGACCCTGAAAACCAGCGCCAGGTTTTCCCCGAGCTCATTGTTCCCGACGATCAGTGGAATACATTTCTGAAAGACCGGCAGGGAGCGATTGTCGGGGCGGATACCATGAAGCGCTTCGGCTGGAAGATCGGCGACCGCATTCCGATCAAAACGACCATCTATGGTCTGCAGGATACGCCGTTCGAGTTCAATATCGACGGCGTTTACCACGGCGCGAAGCAGGAAGACGATCAGACCCAGTTCTGGTTCCAGTGGGAGTACTTCAAGGAAAGCGTACCCGACCGGGTCAAGGGCCAGGTAGGCTGGTACACGATCCGGATTGCTAACCCCGACGATGCCCCGCGCATCGCCAAAGCGATCGACAACGCCTACCTGAATTCGCCGTACGAAACGAAGACCGAGACGGAATCTGCCTTTGCCCAGGGATGGGTGAAGCAATTCGGAAACATCAAATTCCTGATCACGTCGATTGGGACCGTCGTCTTCTTCACGCTCCTGCTGGTCACCGGAAACACGATGGCCATCTCCGTGCGCGAGCGAACCAATGAGCTGGGCGTGCTCAAGGCCATTGGGTTCCCGGATCGCGCCGTTCTCGGATTCATTCTGGGCGAATCGATGGCGATTGCGCTTGCCGGATGCGTGGGCCTGCTGCTTGCGCTGGTCGCAATTCCGCAACTGAGCAAGGCGATGGCGGGTCTGTTGCCTCCGCTGCTGGTGACAGCCAAAACCCTGGTGTACGGTGTGATCGCCGCGCTGCTGGTCGGCTTCGCCAGCGGCATCCTTCCCGCATACGGCGCGATGCGCATGCGCGTCGTGACTGCCCTCCGGAGGGTCTGAGCATGCTAGTAAAGCTCATCTTCGGTGTCCTTATAACGGCGGCGGCCATTGCTGCCCTGGTTCTGGTTCTGATCATCGTGGGCGGGATCCTTGCGGGATTGCTGGCGCCGCTGATCGGAAACGTACCGGTCTCCTATAACTTTCGCAGTATTCGAGCGCGCTGGACTTCTACGATCGTGGCCATTCTGGGCATTGCCGGAACAGTCGGCGTTTTCGTGGCCATGCTTTCGCTCGCGCACGGCTTTCGGGCCACACTGGTGGGTTCCGGCACGCCTGACGATGCGCTGGTGATGCGCGCGGGCTCGACCACGGAAATGATGGGTGGCATCACACTCGATTCTGTAAAGCTGGTCCAGGATAAGCCGGGCGTGGCACGCGACGCCGCGGGGCAGCCGCTGGTCACCCAGGAAGTCGTCGGCGTCATTCCGATACCGCTGATCAGCACAGGCACAGACGCCAATGTTGAGGTTCGCGGCGTTTCGCCGAACGTGCTCGAAATCCGCAAATTCGTGAAGGTGGTTCAGGGACGGATGTTCCATCCCGGCCTCGACGAGCTCGTCGTCGGGAAAAACGCGTCGAAGACCTACGAGGGCCTCACCGTCGGTAACACAGTCGAATTTGGCGGTGGTCACTGGAAGGTGGTGGGTGTGTTCGACGCCGGGGGATCGTCATTCGATTCCGAAGTGTGGTGCGACTCGCGCATCCTGAACGAGGTGCTCAAGCGCCCGGAAAACATCTTCCAATCGGCCACCGTCCGTCTCACTTCCGCCGCGGCCTTTGACCGATTCAAAGATTCCATTACTTCCGATCCGCAACTGAACCTCGAAGTCGAGCGCGAAGTGGATTACTACGCGAAGCAATCCTCGGCGATGACATCGCTGATCACCATCCTGGGCGGCCTGGTTGCAGCCGTGATGGCCATCGGCGCGGTATTCGGCGCCCTCAACACGATGTATTCGGCGGTGGCCGAACGGGGACGGGAGATTGCCACTATGCGTGCGCTCGGCTTCTCCAGCTGGAACGTTATCCTGTCCTTCCTGTTCGAAGCGCTGCTGATCTCCTTCATCGCCGGCATTCTCGGCTGTCTAGTCGTGCTTCCGCTGAACGGCATGACCACGCAGACCCTGAATTTCTCGACGTTCTCAAGCATTGCCTTCGCCTTCAAAATCACTTTCAACCTGCTCCTGATGGGCGTGGTTTTCGCGCTGGCCATGGGCGTTCTCGGCGGCTTGTTACCGGCCGTGCGTGCGGCGCTCCGGCCTGTGGCGGTCTCCCTGCGCGAGTTGTAGGCGGTCGGTAACTCCCGGCCATTCGTGCTGACTGTGAACGGGCGCATTCTGCTGGTCGGCTGAGGTTTCACCGATCTGGTCAGGAATCACGATGCATCAGACGGATGCCGACGGGTATCCAATGGCCGTCGGACTTTCGCGAATGCCTCATAGTCTGATGTCGGGCGCAGTCGCGCCGGCCGCACGTTCAATCTAACGGAGAGAGACGATGGCAGAGATGAAAGCAGTTATCCTTGATCACTACGGAGACGTTAATGTCCTCGAGATTCGTCGAATTCCACGCCCTGTTCCCGTTCGGGGCGAGGTACTTATCGCGGTAAAGGCAGCCGGCATCAACCCTGGCGAAGCAACGATCCGGAAGGGTGCGCTGCATGATCGATGGCCGGCGACGTTCCCATCCGGGCAGGGCAGCGATCTGGCAGGGGTGGTCGCTGCGGTTGGTCCCGACGCTCACCTGTTCAGGACAGGCGACGAGGTGCTTGGTTTCACCGACAAACGGGCGAGCCAGGCGGAGTTTGTTGTTGTTCCGGAACAACATTTGACGCCGAAACCAGCCGCTGTGTCGTGGGAAGTCGCGGGCGCGTTGTTCGTTGCTGGCACCACCGCCTACGCGGCGGTTCGATCTGTTGAACTGCGCAGTGGCGAAACAGTGGCGGTCTCTGGCGCCGCCGGAGGTGTAGGCTCAATTGCCGTGCAGCTGGCGAAGCGCGCAGGGGCGACGATCCTTGGCATTGCCGGTCCCTCCAACGATTCCTGGTTGTCCGCTCACGGCATTGTGCCCGTCAATTACGGCAATGGCCTGGCCGATCGCCTGAAGGCCGCCGCGGCCCACGGCCGTGTTGACGCCTTCCTTGACTTTTTCGGTGGCGGCTACGCAGAGCTTGCCCTCAATGAACTTGGCGTTGAGCCGCAAAGGGTGAACACCATCATTGATTTCGCCGCCGTCCAGAAGTTTGGAGTCAGGAGTGCTGGTAGTGCTCAGGCCGCAAGCGCCGCTGTTCTCGCAGAGTTGGCCGACCTCATCGCGAAGTCTGAATTAGAAGTGCCGATAGCCGGTGTATATCCCCTCGACGAAGTTCGAGAGGCTTACCAGGCATTGGAGTTGCGGCACACTCGCGGCAAGATCGTTCTGGTCCCATAGGGAATTGGGATGCGACTACGGGCAGATAGACGCAGCAAGCCTGCAGCCAGGCCAAACACTCCGCTGCGCTCACCGAGAAAATTTGCATTCATTCGTTCAACCCAGGACCGGCCGCGTGCGCCTTCAGCTGGGAGTGGAGCCAGGCGCGGGCCATGGTCCATTCGCGCTCGATGGTGCGCGTGGAAACGGCGAGGACTTCAGCGATTTCCTCGACAGTGAGCCCGCCAAAGAACCGCATCTCGACGATCTTTCCCTGGCGCGGGTCAAAGGCAGAGAGCCTGCGCAGCGCGTCGTCGACGGCGAGCAGTCCGGCGGGATGGTCGGATCGTACCTGAAAAGGTTCAGCGAGCATCGGCTGGCCCTGGCCACCTCCCCGCTTGAAGCTGAGCCGGGCGCGGGCGTGGTCGGTGAGAATGCGCCGCATCAGCTGCGCAGCGATGGCGAAGAAATGTGCGCGGTTGGTGAAATTGGCATCCCGCTGCTGCACCAGCTTCAGGTAAACCTCGTTTACCAGGGCGGTGGGCTGCAGGGTGTGATCGGCGCGCTCCTGGCGCATGTATCCCGAAGCGCGACGATGCAGCTCGTCGTAGACCAGAGGCATGAGCCGTTCGATGACGGACTTATCGCCCCGCGAGAGCTGCGTCAACAGTGCCGTTACGTCTGAGGGGGAAGAATCCACACGGGCTGCTCCAGTTCGCTCGTCCTGCTTTTTTCAAATCGGCGGGGAAGGCCCATTTTAATGCAGAGAGCGGTACTCAGTTTGCGCCTGGCGCGACAGACCGAAATCCTTATCGGCATCTTTCCAGAGAGCCAATAAATCCTGGTATGCGATGCGGCTTGCCACGATGTCTCCGTCCTGGGCCAGGGCGCGAGCAAGGCCGAGCTGCGAGAGAGCTCCGGTGGCGCAGTTCAGGACCAGCCCGCGATGAGCCAGGATATTGCGAAATTCGGCCGCTGCTGCTGCACTCTCGTGATCGGCCAGGAGGGCCTGCCCACGAACGAAAGCAGCATCCATGCACTGGCCGGGGGTAAAGATGCCGAGATCGTAGGGACCTGATGCGGCGAGCGCCTGCACAGCCC
Organism: uncultured Acidobacteriaceae bacterium; assembly: GCA_963787915.1. Classification (GTDB taxonomy): domain Bacteria; phylum Acidobacteriota; class Terriglobia; order Terriglobales; family Acidobacteriaceae; genus Palsa-343. The sequence continues at coordinate 8,821 of CAWBEP010000007.1, forward strand.
GAGGCGGCTTGCCCTCGGCGAGGGCAACGTGTGCGCGAATCACAGGCAGCCAGTATGCCTGAATCAGCGAATCCAATGGATGCGCCTGAGAGAGTGTTGCCATCAGCTGGCGTGCCCGCTGGAGATCGCCGGCTTCCGCGGATGCCAGAGCGATCAGAACCTGCACATCGCGACCCTGCGCGGCTCCGGGAATTGCCAGCGTGCTCGCAATCAGGTGCCGAGCCGCTGCCGTTGCACCCAGCATCGCCTGCCGGACAGCTTCGCCCGCGAGAAAATTCGCGCTGGCTTCGGACTGCCCAGCGTGAGCGGCAATCTGAGAGGCTTTCGAGGCTAACTCGCGTCCTGTGGCCAGTTTTCCCACGCGGTCTTCTGTAGCCGCTTGCTGGGCGGTCAATACATCGGCAAACTCAGGAGTTCCGTTGGCCGAGTCGAGCAACGAGCTCATGGAAGCATGGTCATTCCGATAGAAGGCCAGTTCATATTCGGCCAGTTTTGTATTGGCGTCCTGGACATTCAGCTGACTGGCTTCGTTCAGAATCTCCCGGGCTTCATCGGGGCGTTCGGCAGCGATGTAATCCTGGGCCAGATCGCCATAGCTCGGAGAAAGCCCGGGAAGCTCCTGAATCGCGCGTCTTTGCAGTGCGATGGCTTTATCAAGCTGGCCTGTGATTCCATAGTCGACGCTCAGATTGATGGTCCATGCAGTGTCGTGAGGATATGCTTTGGCCCACTCTTCATAGGCCTGCATCTCCTTTTCGATCTCGCCGGTTATGAATCCGTAGTAGTGCGAAACAATATAGAAGCGCTCCCACTCGCTGACCCGATCACGACGTTCAAATGCCTTGAGCATTGCCTCCTGCGAACGTTGCGATTCGCCCATGTTTCCATAGATAGTGCCCAACCGCGCGTAAGCCATAGCAAAGTTGGGATCGATCTCCGTGGCAGATTCAAAGTAGGGCAGAGCCGCAGCCTCGCCTTTCCTGTCCCAGGCGTCGTTGCCCTGAACAAATGCCGTGAGCGCTTCCAGAGATCCGGTGGTCGCTTCGCTCACGGTGACGTTGTATTTGCTGATAGAGTCAACCGACTCGCCGAGGATGGGCCGGACGCCATCCGCGATGTGGTCGAGGGCGTCGAGCACAGAATCCCGATTTTCAACGGTCATCTGCCGGGACGCAACCAATTGCCCAGTGTGGCATTGAACCGCTCGCAGGGCGAGGGTATAGCCCCTGGCAGTGTCCGCGATGGAACCCTGCAGGACCACCTGTCCCCCTTCCCGCTGGCAGACCTGACTCGCAACGGCTTCCGTCAGCCGCTCGTGAGGCTGCAATCCCATGTACCGCAGGGCCTGACGAATGCGGAGGGTGGGCATGAGGGTAAGAAATGGCGTCTGCTGCAATTTAGCGGCGAGGGCGGTATTCAATGTGTTGTCGAATGCAGGCTCGCCCGTTGTGTTGACGAAGTCGGCAAGCACAAGGGTGAGATGGTTTCGAACCGGAGGTTTGCGATGGCCAGGGATATACAGATACAGGCTTGCTGCGGCGATGAGGCACGCGGCCAGAGCGCCTCCAGCCAGTATCCGGCGGCGAGGATACTGGAAGGGCGTTGCCAGCCCCGGCCATTTTCTCGAGGCACTGCGCGTGCGGACTGTGGCCTTCCCATCGAGCGCTTCGACCAGTTGCTGGGCGGAGGAGAACCTCTGCGCCGGATCCGGATTGAGACACCTCTCCACCACCGCATCCCATTGCGGTCCAAGCTTCGGATCGATCTGACTGGGCGGGGGAGGGGATTCGTTCAAACGACGAAGAGCCGCGAGCAGCGGCGTGTCATCGCCAAACACCCGGACGCCGGTGACCATCTGATAAATCACCAGGCCCAAAGAGTACAGATCGGAGGCCGGGGTGAGCTCCTTGCCCTGAATCTGTTCAGGAGACATGAACTCGAGCGTGCCGAAGGCGAGCGGTCCGCTGGCGGTTTGCAGCGCCCGGGAGCCCGAATCGCCGCTCCACGCCATGCCAAAATCGGTGATGACGGCGCGGAGTTCGCCGGTCTTCCCCGTTTCGATGAAGATGTTCCCGGGTTTGAGGTCGCGATGCAGGACTCCGGCGGAGTGCACCGCGCCCAGTCCGGAGGCGACCTGGCGCAGGAGGGTCAGGGCTTCTTTCTCGGGGATGCAGCTGCGCTGGCGAATCCGTTCCGCGAGCGTTTGCCCGGACAGCAGCTCCATGCTGAGAAAAACGGCGTCGCCCGAAGCGGAATCCCGATGGCGGAAGATATCGAAGATGCGGCAGGCGTTGGGGTGGGTCACCTGCCTAGCCAGGTGAACCTCGCGTTTGAAACGGATCAGGCTTCCCGGCTTATCAGCGATCTCCGGACGGATGGTTTTGATGGCCACGAGGGCGCGCAATTCAAGGTCTTCCGCCTCGTACACCTCGCCCATACCGCCTCGCGCGCGAAAGCGAACAATCCTGAAACGGTCCGCCAGCACCGTACCCTCGGCAAAGCTGTTGTTCAGGGTCGCGGGATCGAGATCGGCCATGAGGAGCGGGTGATGGTTCAGAAAGGAACCGGCTTCACGCTCCGACTGCAGCAGGTCCTGCAAAACTGGCCGAAGTTCCTGTGGTACCTCCTGCCCGCTGAGGAATTCAAGCCGAGCCGCATGCTCCACGTCGAGCATGGATTCAAACAGGCCCTTCAGCCGGGCCCAATCCGCGGAATTCCATTCTTGCGCCATTCGGGCTGGGCCAGCGAGTTGCCTTTGAATTCAGCACCACTACAAAACAGGACGCACGCTTTGTCAAGACGCATCCATGGCAGGCACTGCCGTAATCACCCGCCGCAAGTTTACTGCTGATGTTCCTGCGGAGCCGTTTTCGGCTGCCATTTGTGTCGGGTTCTCCCTCCCAATTCCGCGTTATCTCCCAGATATCCGGGCAAGCGAGAGCTATTTCCGTCTCGGGAGAAATCAATACCCGGTGATCGCGGGGGCATTTTCCATGCGCACGGCCATTCTGGGGCGACCGGCAGGCAGGCTTCAATCGATTTTGGGTTTGGTAGTTCTTTGCGGCTTAACGTTGAGCCTTGCCGGCTGCGGCAGCAACTCGGAACCATCGGGCGTCACAGTCACCGCTTCGGCAAGCACCGTCGATGGCACCGACTCGGTGACCTTAACGGCGACCGTTACGAAGGACAAGAACGCCGCCGGCGTGACCTGGAGTGTGAGCGGAGGAGGCACCCTCTCCAACCAGACAACGACTTCCGCTACGTATACTGCGCCCTCCGCCACCGGTTCGGCCCAGTCGATCACCGTGACGGCGACTTCGGTTGCCGACAAAGTTAAGACCGGAACCGCAACTTTGACTGTGCCCGCAATGCCCTCGATCACCACCACAACGCTGATCGCCGGAGCTGTCGGGACAAGCTACTCCCAGTCTCTCGCCGCCTCGGGCGGCATTCCACCTTATACGTGGGCTCTGACGAGCGGCACGCTTCCGTCCTGCCTCACCTTCACCCAATCCTCGTCGGGCGCCACGATCGCCGGCACGCCGAACGCGTCCTGCGCGGGAACCTACAACAATCTTGCATTCAAGGTGACCGATTCGGGCAAGTCCACGGCGCTAAGCGCAACCTCAGCGTCGCTGAGTCTGGTCATCGCCGCAGCTCCCACTATCGCGTTGCCTGCGCCAGCGGCCTTGCCTTCTGCGACCTATAACGTGGCCTACACCGGCTCGGTGGCGGCGACCGGGGGAGCGGGCGCGCTGACCTACGGCGTGACCGCAGGCGCGCTGCCCACAGGGCTCAGCCTGAACACTGCGACCGGCGCCATTACCGGCACGCCAACCTCGGCAACGACGTTCAGCTTTACGGTTACGGCAGCCGATGGCTTCGGCGATTCTTCCTCTCAGGCGTATTCGATTGCCGTCAGCTATCCAGGGCTCAAGGTTGCGGCGGCGACGCTGCCCGCAGGCTATGTCGGCTCGACTTATCCAACCACAGCGCTGGCGGCAACGGGCGGCTCCGGAACGGGCTATACGTGGGCGTTGGCCAATGGCTCGGCGCTGCCGGCCGGGTTGACTCTTTCAGCGGCTGGCTCCATCAGTGGCAAGCCCTCGGGCGCTGCGGGGACCACCAACTTCTCGGTCGTTGTCACCGACTCGGCTTCGAATACCGCGAATGGAAGCTTCTCCATCACCGTCAATGCGGGCGTCAGCATCACCACGGCCACCACGCTTCCGGCAGGCTACGTCGGCTCGAGCTATTCGCAACAGCTGGCGGCAACCGGTGGCTCTGGTGCGGGGTATGCATGGGCGGTATCGAATGGCTCATCGCTACCCGGCGGATTGACGCTGACTTCAGGCGGCCTGCTCAGCGGCAAGCCAACAACCGCGGGAACGCCGAGCTTCTCCATCACCGTCACCGACTCGGCGCAGAACACGGCCAGTGCAACCTTTACTGTGACGATATCGCCGGGCGTCACTATCGGTGCGGCTACTCTGCCGGTCGGCTATCCGGGGACGAGCTATCCATCGACGACGCTCACCGCAACCGGCGGAACGGGCACAGGCTACACCTGGAGCTGGGCGGCTGCCAGCGGATCAAACTTGCCGCCCGGGCTGACTCTGTCCGCATCCGGCGCCATAACCGGCACGCCGACGAACGCGGGAACAACGGCCACCATATCCAACGTTGTCGTCACGGCGACTGATTCGGGCGGAAACACCGGCACGGCGAATTTCTCGATCACGATCGACGCCACGCTGGCTATCTCGACCGGCGCAACACTGCCCACCGCGGTGGTGAACACGGTCTACTCGCAGCAGCTTGGGGCCACCGGTGGCTCCGGCGGCTACACATGGTCGACCAACGCCGCCGGAACAACCAGCTTGGCCGGCGTGAGCCTTGTGCTCTCCGCGGCCGGATTGGTCTCGGGAACGCCGGCGGCCACCGGCAGCGCCAGCTTCGCAGCCGTGGTTGCCGATAATGGCGGTCACACGGCAACCGTCACATTTACCGTCACAGTGACGAACGCGCTCACGATTACGACAACAAGCCTGCCCGCGGCCTACACGAACACGCTCTATTCGCAGACACTCACGGCCAGCGGCGGCACGGGCGCCGGTTACACCTGGTCCACTACGGGAACCAGCAATCTTGCCACTTTCAATCTGACTCTGAGTGCGGCCGGTGTGCTTTCCGGCACGCCTGCGGCGGCGGGCACCGCCAGTTTCACCGCGCAGGTCAAGGACTCCGGTGGAAACATCGCGACGCAGGCACTGACGGTTACCGTGAATGCGCCTCTGGCTCTGCCCTCCCCGAACCCAGGTTCGCTCGGTTCAGCCACCGTCAACCAGGCCTATAGCGGGACCATCAACGCATCGGGCGGCGTTGCGCCCTACACCTGGACTATCAACGGCACAACCGTCCCGGGAACTGGGCTGGCGCTGACCAATGGCCTGAGCGCGTCCAACAACGGCACCGGCACCCTTGCCATCACCGGAACCCCCACGGCGACCGGCTCAGTGACGATAGCCAGCGTGATCGTGAAAGACAGCACCAACGCCACCGCCGGTCCGTTTACCTACACGGTGACGGTCAACAGTGCCGGATCTGCAGTCAGCGGTCAAATCAGTTTTGCCAACAACTGCGGCAACCCGGCCTTGCCCTCATTTACCGTGAGCATCAATACCAATCCTGTGCAGACGACGACGACCGACGGCAGCGGGAACTACTCGTTTGCGAGTGTTCCCAATGGGACCTACACGATTACTCCATCAATCACGGGTCCCAGCTCTGTTTTCTATCCCGCCACACAGAGCGTCACGGTGAACAATGGCCCCGTAACGGCGGGTCCCTTCCAGGTGGCCCTCGGCTACACGGTCTCCGGCACGGTGAGCTACGCCGGCACGAAGACCGGGCAGGTCTATCTTGAACTGAACAGCACCAGCTGCGGCGGAAACAACCCGAATGGCACCAGCTTTACCGATGCGGTGCTCACCTCAGGCGGAGCATTCACGATCCGGGGGGTGCCACCAGGCCCCTATGGTCTGCAGGCATGGATGGACACCATCGGGCAAGGGGTGTCCAATGCGACCGATCCCACGGGCACCGTTGCCTCTGTGACGGTGGCAACCGCAGACGTAACCGGCGTTGCGGTCACGCTGACCGATCCCACCGTGACGACGCCGACCTCCGGTCCGGTTATTTACTCCGTAACGCCCGCGAACGACGGCGCGGTGATATCCTATGGCGCCATCCCCAACAACAATGGCGTCGAAGCGGTGACCGGGTACACGGTGGAGTGGAGCACGACTCCGACCTTTACCAGTACATCCAGCTACTTCTATAAAGCAATATCGGGCAATGTATGGATTCTCAATAACGGGCTGGCCAATATGACCGGCACATTGACGAATGGCACCGCCTACTACTTCCGCGCCCGCGGCGAGCTTTCCAATGCGACGGTTCATACCCCATGGACCGTTTTCGGAGGCGCCACTCCCACGGCAGTCACCGTCGGCGCACCGTCAGGCAGCGGATACAACACGGTAAGCGGGACAGTCACGATTCCTGCCGCCATCACGCCAACCGGTCCGCTGTATGTGGGCTTCTACAACCAAAGCACCGGCGCGGTCTACGGCACAGCGATAGCCAGTCCGTCCAACTCTTCGCCCAACTCGTATACCGTGTCCGTTCCCAGCGGCACTGGTTACTTCTTCTACGGAATCCTCGATCAGAACAACGATGGTGAGATCGATGCCGGAGACGTGACCAACACGAGAGGCAACAATGGGAGCGCCGGAGTAACGATCTCCGGCAATCTCACCGCAGATGACCTGACATTGCCGAGCGCCAACAGCATTGTGCAGGTCACAACGCAATACTTCCAGCAGACCAGCCCCAATGGCTCTTCCACTGGTTACGACATAGGCTTCGACCTGCGCGAGGGGAATAAGTTGCCGGTTTCGGTGACCCTGGCCTCCGCCAGCAATCCGGATGTGATTACTCCGACGGACATCGGCAACTGCGCGAGCAATTGCGGATCTCCACAATGGCAGTACTACGCGAGTATCGGTGGCGATGTGCCGAATGTGGGAGACACCTATACCTTCGACGTGACCTACAGCGATGGAAGCACGGGCGCGATCACCGGAACCGTGACCGCTGTGCTCAATGCAGGCAATGCAGTCACCAACCTGGCCCCGACGGTCAACAGCAGTACGAGCACGACGCCAACCTTCACCTGGACCGATCCGGCGAACGCGAGCAACTATACATACCAGTTCTATCTGAATGACAACAACGGGAACACGATCTGGCAGATTCCCGGGAATAACTCCAACCTGAACGGATTCGCCAGCTCGATCACGTCCATCACATGGGGAACCGATCCGACTGGAGATACCGGCAACACACCCTCCGTCGGCAGCCTTACCCCCGGCACGACGTACAACTGGCAGATTCAGGTGCAGGACAGCAACGGTAACCAGGCGCAAACGCAGGTTTACTACATTCCATAACCGCTGGCCGGAGAATGGAACAGGTGGAGTTAGCAGCTGCCAAGAACTGTGTGATCAGGGGCTCGGGGTTAACGGATCAGAAGTTTAGGTTCCGTGGACCCTGAGCCGGACGCTGCGGAGTTTAGTTGGCTGCGATCCGGACCAGTCCATCGAGCTTCCTCCCCGAGCCGCTTTAACTGTCGAACGCAATTTCCCAGCGAAGAGGTGTTCCGGGCGAACTCTCGCCGCGGAAGCGAATGCCGCTCGCGGTGGGTATCCAGTGCGCGGGGGCGCCATTTGCCCGAACGGAACGTATCTTCGCGCGAATGGCCTCGTGCAGCGATAACTCGATGTCCCAGCTTCCCGCTGGCGCGGGTGCATACCATCCGGAATAGCCCTTAGCCGATTTCATAATTCCAAGTAAGTCCGAAGAGAACTCATACTGTGTCAAAGGGAGTTCCGGATCGAAACCAATGCCCGTTTCATGAAAATCCAGTCCCAGCAACTTCAACGCCGAGTATAGAGACCAGGCGTGCGGGTGCATGTTCATCACCGGGAACTCGAGGCCCGTCCCGCCCGGGTTCTTCGCCAGGATCGAGTTATAAGCATCCGGGCCACTCCAGATGCCAAACCACATATCGGGATAGACGTCAGCATGGCGAGCTAAGGTGTTCTTTCTCCACTCGTCCCACGCCAGGCTCTTATCCACCAGTGCCAGAGCCCAGATCAGAGTTCCGTTGATCGAGGCGAAAATCCCACCGTTCGTTCCAACTCCGGCTTCATCCTTCATCGTTGGATCGGGCTCGCTCTGCAAAAGCGCACCAATCGGAGACGGCTTGCGGGACCGTTCGTTCACTGCCGCAACCAGCGTCCTCACCTGTTCAGGGTCGGCGCCCCCACCGATGATCGCCCAGGGCTGGGGCTCGAGCCACAAGCGCTCTTCCCCGGACCAGCCGAGGGTTTCGCCGAGCCAGGCGCGCCGGAACCAACGGCCGGTCCACTGTTTTCTGACCGCCTGCTGCTGCGCTTGTGACTTCGCGCGGGCTTCGTCGGCAAGCGGCGCGTTGCCGAGATAATCCAGCAGTCGCGCGTAGTAACTCAGCACATAGCAGGCCATGGCAGCGTTCAGGACACTTTCGCCCTGCCGGGAAACCTCAGCGACCTGCGAGGCTGAGAGACGGTTTACGACGATGCTGTCGTTCCAGTCGCCATTTCCGATGCGCATCAGACCATGAGGCCCAACGCCGATGGTGGTCGTCATATGCCGGTAAGCCTGCTCGAGAAGTTCGCGAACCGTCCGGTCATTCGGAGAAGCCTCCCCTCCCGGATAAGCAGGGACTCTCTCTTCGAGAAATTCTTTGTCGCGTGTGGCGAGCACATACTCGCTTGCTACCCAGAGAAGCCACATCTCCAGATCGCTGGGCCGATATCGGCACGGCATCGGCACGCCCGCGCCGACAATGCCGTACGGAATTGACCCATCTGGCTGGATCTCCTTCAGCGTGTAACGAATCACCTCCCGCACCAGCCCGGGATTGGTGAGAATCATGGGCAGCACATGCTGCAATGGATCGCGCGCCGCCCCCTGCAGTCCGGCGATGTACTGGTAGGGTGCGCCCTGGGACAGGATGTGCTCGCGGAAAAAGCTGTCATAGGTAGCCCCACTGCGTACGTAGTAACTGCTCCAGCGCGTTTCTCTCTCCACCCAGGGTAGTGCATCGGTCGAGAGTCGCACACCGGACGCTTTCCACTGCGCACTCGAGCGCCCCCAGTGTGAGGACGGGTTCGCCGCGTACTTTGCCGTCAGAGTGTCGAGAGACGAATTTTCCGGCAGATATCCGTAGAGGAAATGCAGCGTTTTACTTTCCCCTGGATCGAGGGCGAGACGACGCTCCAGGAAGAAAGCGCTCTCCGGACCGCTGGAACTCAGGTCGTTGTCCAGCGATGCCGCCAGCCCCTTCGGGTTGTCGATGCCACCCTCGAAAAAGTTTGTCGCGTTTGTAGTTGCCGCAACCGCACCTGGATCCAGAGAAACAACAAACGTGGGGGGAGGGGTGAAGTCTTCGAAGGCGGCTCCTCGTGCCAGTGAAGGGACCGGTCCTCCGTAGAATCCATTGGGGTCTCGTTCCAATCCACTTTGCACTTTCTGCCATGCAGCTTCCTCTTCCACCGACCGGCCGGGAAAGCGCTGCGTGTCGATTAATCCCGCGCCGTCGTTCGTCAGCCGAATATGGTGGACAAATCGGCCGGAGAAGTCGCGGCGGAGCTGAGGAGCGGCCGGCTCACCTTTTGGCACCGCCGACTCCATCAACGCGCGGTAGGAGAATTGATACTGATGGCAGCCCCAGTATTCGACCCATCGGGGTGCAACGGCATGAGCGGCATGATTCGTGATGGTGACCTGCGAGATCAGGACAGGGTCATCGCCGAATGGGGCAAAGATCACCTGATCGATTTCATACTTGCCGGACAGGACCCGCTTGCGGAGATATCCGATGCCAAAGATTCTCTCGAATAACTTATTCCCTGCGGAGTAGAACGTGCTGAGTATCGTGTTCTCGTCTGCCAGAAAACCGATGCCCCCGCCGTAGCGATGTTGTTCCGGATAGTAGTCATTGAGGAACTTGGGAGATCCCTCATCCTGTCGGACCTGAACGTAGCCATAATTGGAGACGGCAGCTACGAGGCGATCGTTACCCACCTGATGGGTGTGGTCGGTTGGCAGGCGCCAGATTGGATCGACAGGAGAGACGGCTTTCGGATCTCTGATCTGGTTGCAGGTGTAGCGGTAGGCTGGCATCCCGAAAGGGTCATCGATCCACTCCCCGAAATAGCCGGAGCCGTATGCCTTGCCGGCACTCGGGTTGAACAGGTCGGCGCTATTCCAGGTTCCGGGGTCTGTCGCCGCTGCCAGCTTCGACGAGATCAGGCTGCCCCAGACTCCCAGCCCAGCGAGTTCGAGAAATGTGCGCCGCTCCATTGTCTGCACCCTTGTTGTTGATTCGTGAACATCGTTTCTTGCAACGCCTTTCACCATTCACCGTTAGCTTCCGGCAGCAGTGACAGGCCGATCGATGCCGACCGCAAGGTTCCGGTCAGGGCTTCCGATCGCTGAGCGAAGGAGGCGCATTCTCTGGTGCAGCTCCCCACTGTTCATTGGCATGAGGTGCAACGACAAGACTCAAAGTGCCGCCCGCAGTAATCGAATGGAATGAAATCCAGTTATTACGATTCCGCTGCCCATTGAGCTCCACGCTCTGGATGTAAGGTGCATCGTCTGCGGCTCCGTTGGCTTCGATCGAGAAGGCCTTGCCCGAATAGGGAGCGCGAAGATGGATCACGACCCTCGAAAACGTGGGAGCCACAAGTTCGTAGGCGAGGCTGGCGGGATCCACAGTGTAAATGCCCATCATGGTTAAAACCGCCCACGAGGACATTGCTCCGCAGTCGTCGTTACCCGGAACCCCGTCCGGTCCGTCGAAGTAGTTTTGCAGGAGAACGCGCCGGACGGCTCTCTGCGTCTTCCATGGCTCTCCTGAAAAATTGAATACGAAAGGAGCCTCGAGATCGGTCTCGTTGTACGGGTTGTAGTAGTTGGTGTACCAGCCCGGCACGGGATAATCGAAAAATTGCGTCATCCTCTTGTTGAAGAGCTCGCGTCCGACGGCACGCACCAGCCATCCCATGTCCGCTGGCGCCATGGGCTGATACTGCCATCCGCTGCCTTCAACAAAGCCATGCTCGTACTGGCTGGGATTGAAGCGAGGCACCCATGTGCCGTCAGCGTTGCGCGGGCGAAAATATTTGTCTTCAGGATCGAACACGTTCCGGTAATAGAGCGCGCGGCCGTACAACATCTGCGCATCGCTGGTTTTGCCCAGCGACTGCGCCACGCGATAGAGCGACGCGTACGCGACCGCGTCTTCCTGAATCTCCGAAACCGAGCCGTAATCGATCTTGTCGTCGGGCACATAGTGGACCTTGTTGATCCATTCCATTCCGCCCTCGCCGAGATAAGGACTGTCCGGCGGCGGAGCCTGCGTGGCATCTTTGAGCATGCCTTCCCACGCAGTATTTATGTCGAAGCCGTGGAGTCCGTCAAGCCATGCCGTTGCCAGCATGATCGTCAACGGGCTCCCCACCATGTCGCTGGTGTAGATATTTATCTGCGGCCAGCGATCGATCCATCCCCCCTGCTGGTACATGAGCACCGCAGATTGCGCCATGTCTTCCATACGACGGGGCTCGATCATCGCCAGCAATGGAATTTCGCTGCGGTAGATATCCCATCCGGAATAATTCGCGTAGACACGGTGCCCGGCGGCGACGGTGTGGATATGACCATCGAATCCCAGATAGCGGCCGTCGGCGTCGCTGAAGATGCTCGGCATCAGCAGGCTGTGATAGAGCGCCGTGTAAAACACCCTGCGCTCCTTTGCACTGCCACCAGAAATTTCAATCTGGTTGAGTTCCCGATTCCACGCCTCTGCTGCCTCGTGCTGGATCGCAGAGAAGTCCCTTCCGTTCGCCTCTGCCTGCAGATTCTTCTCTGCTCCGGCCACGTCGACAAACGAGATGCCGATATTCGCGGTGACAGTTTGTGGTGTCTGCGTTGCTGCCCACATTGCGTAAGCCCCGGTCCAGCTGTCATGACTGTTCTGTTCTGCAGAGCGGCTGTTCTCGTGAACTTTGCCTGGACCGCCGTAAGTGTCGCCGGTCCATGTGCCGAAAGAAGCGAACGGCCGGCTGAAGGTCATCACGAAGTAGACCCGGTAGGTAGGTTTCCTGTCGCAGAAGGCATGGTTCTCGACGTAGCCCTCAATGCGTCGATCGCCGACAACGCGAATGGAAGCACCGGCTGTGTCATTCAGCGTGTGGCTGATGGGAAGAATGATGTTGGCCGGGCTGCCTGCCGGGAACGTGAACCGCGCGACACCGGTGCGCTCCGTGGCGCTCAGTTCGGCGTTGATGCCCCACTGCAAAAGCCGAACCTGATAATAGCCGGGGCGCGCCGACTCCATGCTGTGCGCATAGGGCGACTGAAAATCCGACACCTGCGTCTCGATCGGGCCCGTCGTCGCCGTGAAGAAAACGTTGCCCTCGTTCGCACATCCCGGTCCGCTCATGTGCGTCATGCTGAAACCTTTGATTTGCGTCTGCGTGTAGTGATAGCCAAAGCCGTGATCTTCGGTATCCGGGCTTAGCTGCGCCATGCCGAACGGCATCACTGCGCCGGGAAAGAGATTGATGCCCTCGCCGGGGCCAAAGCCGGTGCCGACGAAGGGATCGACGCTAGCGGCTGGATTTCCCGAGCTTTGCCCTATTGCTCCACCAATGCTCAGCGTCAGAAGCACAGCGAGCGCCGCGCGTCGTGCAAACCCATTGCGGTTCTGGGCGATCTGCTTCAGAGGACCGACCATCCTTTTTTGCTCCTTTCAGCAGGAATCGCGGTTGATGTTTTCCCGACGCTGGACCCCGAAACTACATCCGTCTGTCGACCAACCTGGCCTTGCACTTCAGGACTCGATCTCATCGAGCCGTACCGTCCTTTTTTCCCGCGCCGACAGGATTGCTGCAAACGCCACTCGCGTTGCGAGGACCGCGTCGTCCACGCCGCATACCACGGGTCCCTTTCCCAGAATCTGGTCGACAAATCTTTCCAGCGCGTGCGCATGACCCTTATCCGGCTCGGCTGTGAATTGCAGGAGAGGATCGCCCATTTCCGCCGCCTCGATGCATGCAGCGCGTTTCCTGGCGAGCCAGCCTGAGACGCCGCCTTCGGTTCCGATTTTCGGGTGACGATCCTGCACCACCGGATAGTTTGTCGTTGCGGCAGCGCCCTCAATGCCCGCTGTGCGGATCTCCAGCATGTGATCGACGGCCAAATACGCGCCGTTGCCCATGAACTCATAGAGCTCCTTACAGTAGCCGAGCGTCCCATTGCTTCCAATGACGATTGTGGCCAACGCGCCGCCGCGGTAGCGGATGATTACAGCTTCATTCAGCATGCCGGTTTCGACGGCCGTCACTTCTATCGGCTCGTCGGCGAGAAACCAGTTGCAGATGTCGGTGAAATGCGTCATCTCAAACAGCATTGGTCCATGCGGCGCTTGTGTCTTGTCGAAGACCCATGCCTTCCAGCTGTACCAGTCGTCGTTGATCCGCACCGAGGCCGAAGGCACTCCATCGTCGGGCAGGTTCGGCAAGCCCTCGCTCTCGCGCTTCCAGCGCCAGGGGCAGGGAACCGGATGTGTCATGTGCTGGCGAAAGATGCGGTGCGCATCGAGCATCGCGGGGCTTGACCTGCGGTTGTGGCCGGCGCAAAACGCAATCCCGCTCGCGTGCACCACTTGCCTGATCTGGTGCAGCTCCTGCAGGCTGGTCGCCAGAGGCTTCTCGACGTAAATGGGCTTGCCTGCCGCCGCCGCCAGGGCGATTACGGGAAGGCGAAGCTTTTCGGTGGTGGCGAGGCAAATCACGTCCACCTCCGGATCTTCAATCGCTCCCTGGTAGTCCTTGCGAATATGTCTCGCCCCGAAGAAGTCCCGGCATTGTTCGAGCACGCGATCATCGAGGTCGACGCAGGTGTGCAGCGTCATCCGCGGAGAATGCACGATGTTAGGAATGTGCTGCGCGCGAGCAACCGAACCACAGCCAATGACAGCAAAACGGAGGGGCAGAGACACAGAACCGAAGCTCACGCGGGCTCCTGTCCAGCTGGACCTGGCTGAGATCCGGATGCGGCCGGATCGAGCTGCGCCATATAGTCTCGCCGCGAGATCAGGCCGAAGCGGTGCATGATCTCAGCCACGGACAAATGCGGAGAGCGTGACTCCAGTGTGAACAGACAATTGTGCTGATTAAAACGAATACGCACTTCCGCTCCATAGCAGCGGGCGACCTCGTCCATCTGGTCCTGGTTCAGATCCGCGAACAGAGTTACTGCATCGAAGTTCACATTGGCCAGCAGCACCGGTGAACCAAATCCATATCGCAGGGTCTCGGATCGATATCCGCCGGCGGCCAGCTCTGAGCCATCCCGATCGAGGATGCGGCTCCAGGGTGAGTACGCGAGCACGACCGGCACTCCGCAGGTCACAGCGCACGAATCGAGCAGAATGCCTCCCGGCGTGTAACTGGGGATGACAAAGAAGTCCGCGCCGTCGGTCATCTGCGAATCGAATACGGCGTTAGGAAAGTAGAGATCGATGCAGATGCCACCGCCCATCTTCAGACCTTCCCAGGCAATTGGCTTCGAGATTCCGGCCTTCACGCCGGAAGACCTTTCGCCCAGAGCGGGAACGCGCTTTTGATAGAAACCAGGCGAAGTCCCATCTTTCGAGAGGACGTAGAAGCGGTTCGCAAGAACACCGCCATCACGCACCAGTAGTGGAAGAACGAGCGAGATCTTTGCCCGTGCCGCGGTTTCGCAAAGCAGCGCGGTGGCCTGGCGCCAGTCTTCGAGAGCGAACTCCTCGATGGGCGCAGCGTCCCTGGTTCGATGAAGCAGATTGATAGTTTCCGGCAGCACAGCCAGTTGCGCTCCCTGAACCGCGGCAAAGTCGACCCATCGCGCAGCCTCGCGCAAGACCGCATCGAGGCTGGAGTAACCCCCGTCCCGGAGAGCGATGGTTGCTATGGTCTTCTTGTTCACAGCGGTCCAATTCCGTAATCGAATTCCGGAGCCCGGCTCAACTCCCAGATCGCCGCTAGGAAAGCCACCGATCGAGGTGCTCGGCAACGAACGCATCGTCATTCAGCAGTGGATAAGAAGAATAGATGCGCTCAATCTCATCTAATTGTCCAGCCGAGAGCACCTCCGCGGGATCCAGACACCAGCGCCCGACGAGGAGCCCCTGCCGGCGCAGGATTTCGTGAATTCCGGGAACGCAGCCATGGAACTGATTCCTGGCGTCGAAGATCGCGGCGTTCGCGTCGGTGATCTCCGCACCCCGGGCCAGTACCGTGTCCAGCCGCGCGCCATTGTATTTTGCGTCGTGAACCGACTGGAGCAGTTCCACAGCCCGCCGAGTCCAGACAGCCCACTGTCCCAGGAGGCCTCCCACGAAGTGCACGGTGCGTTCCCCGAATCTGAATTCCGTCAGCAGATCCGCGACGATATTATCGTCGTTGCCGGTATAGAGCGCGATCTCCGCCGCCCGACCGCTGTTGGCCACCGCGCGCAGCACCTCCATTGTCTGATAGCGATCGAAGGACGCGACTTTGATCGCCACCACCGAGTCGATCTCGACAAAGCGCTCCCAGAAATCCGCGTTGAGCGGGCGTCCTCCCACGGCGGGCTGGAGGTAGAATCCCATGATCGGGATCGTCTCTCCCACCGCACGGCAATGCTCGATCAGCGCGTCGTTGGAAGCATCCGAAAGCGCGGCGAGACTCAGCAGGCCTGCGTCATAACCGATACGGCGCAGCGTAGCAGCCTCTCTGCATGCCTGGTCGGTTTCACCGCAGATGCCGCCGATCTTCGCCAGAATTTTCTTCGACCGCTTTTCGAAACAAATCAGCTCCTCAAATGCCAGCTCCAGCACCGGCTCAAAAAGACCCACGCCCTTATCCCGAATGGAGAACTGCGTCGTGTGTACCCCGATGGCCACTCCGCCGCTGCCGGCGTCGCAGTAGTAGCGCGTCAACGCGCGCTGCCGCCGTTCGTCGAGCTTGAGAGATTCGGTAAGGGCCAATGGGTGCGCCGGAATGACGAGCCCTCTCTGCAGAAGCAAGCGGAATTTCTCTGTGCTCTCAGGCATTAGAACTTTCCATCCGTGACCTGGAACTTTGTGGCCTTATTCAGGCTGGCGCCGCCCGACTCAATCCATACAGCGACGGCTTCCATCAGTTCATCCGCCGAGACTGAGGGATAACCAAGCGCAGCGTGACAGGCTCCGGCATTGTTTAAAAGTGCAATGTCTCTGGAGTCGCCCTCGGTCAGCAACCCGCGGTTCAGGCGGCGAGCGAAGAAATCGGCAACGCGCCGCACCTGCAGGGTCTCGGGTCCGGTGACATTCAAAATGCGCGCGGGCGTCGCACAGAGTTCCAGAGAACGCATGGCGTACGAGTTGGCATCCCCCTGCCAAAGGACGTTCACTGCAGGAACAGACAGATCGACGGGCTCGCCGTTGTAAACGTGACGCGCAATGTCCACCAGAACGCCGTAGCGCAGATCGATCGCGTAATTCAGGCGGAAGATCAGGCAGGGCGTCCTGAACTTCTTCGAGAAATACTCGAAGATGCGCTCGCGTCCGAGACAGGATTGCGCGTATTCACCCAACGGAGCCGGCGCATCGGATTCGACGCAGCCCCCCTGCACCGGTGTAACAAACGGATACACGTTTCCCGTGGAGAAGACCACGATCCGCGATTCACGGAAGCGCTGCGCGACCTGCGCCGGCACCATGGTATTCATCGCCCAGGTCAGATCGGGGTCGCCCGCGGAGCCAAACTTGCGGCCGGCAAGAAAGAGAACATTTTCGACCAGAGGCAGCCCTTGCACCGCTTCGGGGTCGAGCAGATCGCAGGAAAGCGTTTCCACGCCGGCATCGCGCAGTTCGCGCTGCGCTTCCGGCGATCCGAATCTGGAAACGGCGATGACCCGAGAACTTCGCCCGGCGGCACGCAGCGCTTTCAGCAGCCTTTGCGCCAGAGTGGGGCCCATCTTGCCCCCGGCGCCCAGAACCATCGTGTCGCCCTGAAGACGGCTGGCGAAGGCGAGGTCGGATTCGCTGGGCTGTGTCAGGACCTGGATGAGCTGCTGATCGGAGTCAATTCGGATCATAAGACGCTGAAAACCCGCCTCATTCGGCGTGCACTGCCAGACCTGGCACATCGGATCGGATGCGGCAAAACTGGTCCACAGTTTCGAAATGCGAAAATGTGGTTTGAAATACGGACCTAAGGATAAGTGCGGTTTCGAGCGCTGTCAAGAATACGTTTCATTGCGTTTGCTCAGCCAGCACGCTGCCTGCGCTGCGTGGAGAAAAGGAATGCTCCAGTATTCCAGAGTGTTCCATTCAATGGCGGTCGACTCCTCGAGATAAGGGGAGTCATCGGGCCACCCGATGAAACCCGTCATCATGGCTTCGGGGATTTGCGGGATGCGGAAAGAGTAGCCGAACGGCTGACGATAGCCAATCCCGGAAAACAGGGACCGGTTGTGTGGGTTGTGCCCCAGGCACCAGTGCAGTAGTCGTTCGGCGGCAACCCTCCAGGATGGGTGGCCAAACTGAGCTGCCGCACGCGCGAGCAGGTGGGCATGGCTCATCAGCACGGAGCTTGTCCCATGCACGATGCCCTGTGCGTTGAACGGGTGCATGAAGGTGCGCACACCACGTCCGCTTCCTGCATCACGAAAAGACTGCCTGTCGCGATGTGGAGGATCGAAGTAAACCCCGTAGGGCGTGAGCCAGAAAGGGTTGCTGCGGGAATCCGGGAGCAGATAATGCTCGATGTAATCGATCACTGCCTGTCGCGCCTCCTCGACGACCGAGGAATCCCCGAGGAGCGGACGCAGCTCCCAAAGGCGAAGCAGAGCCAGCGCGGGATCCGCTGCGAATGCAATGGAACGAAAACCGTCCGAGCCGCCGTCTTCCATGAAGTAGCCGGATAAGCCGTCCCGCGGTCTCACCTGACGCTGCATCAGCTTACGCGCAGAAGCGATCAATGCCGGCCGGTCGAGGGACGATTCGCCTGCGGCGAGCAATTCGAGATTTCCGCGCAGTTCCGCAGCTAAGAACAGGGTTCGTTGGTCGTGGCCACGGCGCCGACCGTAAGCAGCCGCGCGCTGCGCCAGTTGCATGCACAGTTCGGAGTGGGGGGAAGCCAGATGTCTCGATGCCCGCGCCTGGGCGTGGACAAAGGCCCACTGGACCAGAGGATTGCAGGTCGTGCGCACTCTGCGCTCGTCTCCCGAGCCGGGCACGTTGTCTGTCCATCGGTTGTCGCTCACATCGCCGTAGCAGCCGGGATGATTTTCGAACCACCAGTCCTTCTCATAGCTGAGTTGGGTGCCCGCCGGCGAGCTGCCTCCGGCCACGTCCTCGTAAACCTGTCCCTCGGCCGTGATCATCCGGTGGAAGAAGGCATTCCCCCACGAAACCTCTTCAAGCAGGGAGCTGGCTGCAACGCCGCCCCGCTCCATCTCCGGACCCAGATTCTCATAAAGCGTGACAAGGGTGTCGAGGTGATAGAGCGTGAACGCAAGCCATTTGCGAAAGTCTCCGGCGTCATGCCACCCCCCGGTTGCGGGCAGCGGAGAACCATCGCTGTCGAGAATCCCGTCGTCGAGATGGCAGGCGGGATGGACTCCAAAGACCGGACAGCCGCAGCGCTGCGCTCGCAGGAAGGTCAGATATCCGGCGATGATGCGGTCGTAGATGCCATCGCGGATGGCAAAGGGCGGCGAGATCTGTGCATCGGTCTCAATCTGGTAACTGCCGGGCGTTGTAAAGCGACTGAAATCGGCCTGCCATAACAGGCCCCATCGGCTCCCCATCTTTCGCAGTTCGCCCTGGTAAAAGGGGGGAGCACCGGAGCCGGTAAGGAGCCGGCCGCGCAGAAGGTTGTACGGCGAGGGGAATCGTGTCGAGAAACCCGCTTCCGGCTCCGCCTCGCGCTGCATACGAAAGCAGTTCTGGCGCAGATAGAACGGGATGACATCGGGCAGCCCCTCACCGCCCACCAGAGTCAGGATCTTGGGGCTGTCGGGCAGATATCCGAGGTGGCTCAGGCTCAGTTGCATGGTCATAGATGCGATTCGCGAGCGCCTCCCATCGAAAAGGATCGCCGGCTACCGTGAGGAAGCGGTGCCCCGGGCCATGCCGCTGTGCCCCAGTTGCAGAGTCGCCTTCCTGGCCGCTTCTTTCACCTGGGCCGCCACCGCCGCTTCGCGTTCCGGCGGGAATTCGTGCAGCGGCAGCGTTATGCTGATCACCGCGGCCGGCCGATCGTCCTGGCCCACGCCCGCGGCGAGAACCCAGTAACCGGGCAGCAACTCGGCTACGTTGCGCGCGTAACCCACCTTCTCCACCTGCGCCAGCTCCTGTCGCATCCGAGCCGACGAGGTGATCGTGCTGCTGGTGTATTTCTCGGTAGATTTCGCCATGATCCGATTGACTTCTTTGGCGGGCATGCCGGCGAGAAATATCTTGCCCGACGCTGTGGCATTCAGCGGCCGGCGCAAGCCGACATCGGCGAAAGCGTCCGGTGCGCCCGAATATCCCACCGAGTGAATGAACAGAACGTAGTCTCCATCCAGAACGCCAAGCTGAACGGTGCCGGGAAATTGTCGCGCCAGATCCTGCATGGGGAAGAAAGCGGCCCGGTACAGGGGCGAGTGACGCAGATAGCCGGAGCCGATCCAGAGCGCGTGGCTGCTGAGCATGTAGCGCCGCGTCGCCGGCTCCTGTTTGATCAGTTTCGATTCAATCAGAGTCGTGCAAAGCCTGTGGGCCGAAGCCTTGGGAATATCGAGCCGGGCGGCAAGTTCGCTGAAGGACAGCTCAAACGGTTCGTCCGCCAGTAGTTCCAGGACTTTAAGGCAACGGAGCGTTGAACTCATGGCGGTTGAGGCTTTCTTCATAGAGAAACCCTCTCACGATGGGCTTGACAGCGCAACGCATTTCCATTACCGTTGTCCGCATTACAAAAAGCAGTTTCGCATTGCAGAACTACAATATCAAAGCGGCCGTCAGTGCGCAATTGCAGATCGATTCTTTCGGAGGTACATAGGCATGAGGGCAGAAGCAATTCGTTCAATGTTTAAGCATTCGGCTGTGCTGTCGTTAGCCCTGTTCGTCCTGGCTCTCTGCTGGTCGCCGCTTCGTGGCGGCGCGCAGGAAGTCACGGCCACGATCAACGGCACCATCACCGATCCGTCGGGCCGCGTGGTGCCGAACGCACAGGTAACGGCGACCGACCTCGATCGCGGCACCGTCTGGCCGGTACGAACCGATGCCGCCGGATTTTACAGTCTGACCAGTCTGCCCGTCGGACGGTATGAGGTGCGCGTGACCGCACCAGGATTCCGCGTAGCCGCGGACAGCCCCATCGAGTTGCAGCTCAACCAGGTGGCAGAGGTGAACGTAGCGCTGGTCCTCGGCGCGGCTACTGAAACGGTCCAGGTGACCAATGCCGCTCCCTTGCTCCAGACGGAGACTACCGATGTCGGCACGGTCATCGACGCGCGAACGAACGTCAGCCTGCCGCTGGCCAGCCGCAACTATCTGCAGCTCACGCTGCTGACCCCCGGTGCTGTTACGGTCCAACCCTCAGGGTTTGAGAGCGGCCAGAACGCCGGACAGGTTGCGCGCCCGGAAATTAACGGAAACCGCTTCGACGCGAACAGCTACCTGCTCGACGGCATGGACAACAATGATGCGGGAAGTAACTACGTCGTTTATTCCCCGCAGCCGGACGCAATCCAGGAGTTCCGCGTCATCACCCAGAATGCTCCTGCTGAATTTGGCAGCTATATGGGCGGCATCATCAGCGCTTCGATCAAGAGCGGCACAAATTCCTTCCATGGCACCGCCTTCGAATTTTTCCGCAACGATGTTCTGAACGCGAACCAGTGGATGAACAAGCTGGTACCGGGCAGCGTTACACCCCGTCAGAAGCTGCGCTGGAACGAGTTTGGCGGCACGCTCGGCGGCCCGATCCTGAAAGACAAGCTCTTCTTCTTCGCCGATTATCAGGGTGAGCGTTTTGACTTTCCCAGCACGTCTTCTCTGATCACGGTCTTTACCGCGAAGGAGCGGACGGGCGATGTCTCTGAACTTGTGGCCGCGGGCAAGAAGATCGTGGATCCCAAAACTGGCTTGCCGTTCCCAGGCAACCAGATTCCCGGAGGTGAGCTGAGCAAGGCCGCGCAGGCAATTCTCAGCTCCAGCCTCTATCCCACACCGATCAACAGCTCGCTCCAGTCGAACGCAATCAAGACGACTGCGACCAAGAACGACGACGACCAGGGCGATGGCCGTTTCGATTATGCCGCAAGCGAGAAGGATCACTTCATGGGCCGCTTCTCGTACAGCCATTTCACCAACCCTACGATCAACTCGTTTGCCTATGACTACAACCCATTCAACGTGGTTAACTCATGGAACTTCGTCACGGGCTATACGCGCACCATATCGTCAAACCTGCTGAACGATGCGCGTCTCGGAGTGAACTACGTCCAGGTCGGACAAAACTCGACCACTTCTAACTTCTCAGGAAACGCTGGCACGCTCTTCGACATTCCTGGGTTAACAACAAGCTTCCTGCCCGCCATGAACTTCAGCGGGGGCTACGTCAGCAATTTTGGCACGAAGGACAGCGTCACCAATAACTACGATACGTCCATTCAGTATTCGGACACTCTCAACTGGGTGCATGGCAAGCACAACACGCGGTTCGGTTTCCAGGGCTGGCGGATTCGCACCACGGGCCTTTTCAATGGCAGTAATGGACAGGCCGGGACCTTCGGATTCAAGTCCACCTATTCGGGTAGTCCGGAAACAGACTTCCTGCTTGGCTTGCCCACCACTGTCGGCGCCGGCAACCTGGGCGCGGAGTGGGAACAGAATAACAATGACTTCGCGGCCTTCGTTCAGGACGACTGGAAGGTGACCGATAAGCTGACCTTCAATCTCGGTCTTCGCTACGAGACGCACACACCCTTCGTCGAGGCGCACAACAGAGAGGATAACTGGGATCCTCAGACCGGTGTCTTCGAGTTACCCGGCCAGAACGGCAACAGCAATGCGCTCTACAACTCGTACAACGGTTACGGCAATTACCAGCCTCGCATCGGCGTCGCTTATCAGGTGATGCCAAAAACCACGGTTCGTGCCTCTTTCGGGTTGTCCTCATTCATGGAAGGCACGGGTCTGGGACTGCGTCTGCCGGCTAACCCGCCACAGCCGGTTGCAGCCAGCGCCAATTACAGCAGCCTTGCCTACCCAACCACAACGCTGGACCAGGGCTTTACCCCAATCACAGAGCCTGCTGGATGTACGGTTTCGGGCCTGGAGAGTGCCGCCCCAATCTGCTACAAGGGGGCTGTCATCTTCGCATGGGATAAGAAGGTACAGCCGGCTCACTCCAGCCAGTGGAGCCTGTTCGTGGAACACGAATTCTCGCGGTCGGCCGTAGCGCAGCTGGGCTACGTGGGGCAGGCAACCAGGCACCTGACCGATGCGCAGTTGCTCACGCAGCTGGTTTGGGATTCGCCGGGCGTGGTGAGCCCATCACCTTACTTTGCGGATAACAAGGCAGTCATTAACCAGGTCGCGTATATCTTCGGCACCTTTGCCGAGGCACACCAGAGCTACCACGCCTTACAGGCTCAGATGGAAGGACGGCTGAATCATGGCTTGTCCTATCAGCTTAGCTATACCTGGTCTCGCTGCATGACCAACTCGCAGGGGTTCTGGGGCGAAGGCGGCCAATCCTCGGCGCCCAGTGCGTGGTGGCAGAACAGCTACGACCCCGAGGGTGAGACGGGCGCCTGCTATTACAACGTGAAGGGTGACTTCACCGGGTTTCTCATCTACGAGCTGCCCTTCGGCCGCGGCAGGCAGTTTGGCGCCAGCATGAACAAGGTCGCCGATGCTGTGGCGGGTGGCTGGAAGCTGAGCGTAATTCCGACCTTCCGTGGCGGCTTCCCGCTCACGCTCAGCTCCAATGACGACCACTCGGATACAAACTCCTTCCAGAATCGGCCGAATTGCATAGCGCCGCCCCACGTGCTGCATAAGCAACCCATCGGCAACGGGTTCTACGGATACAGGTGGTTTGATCCGGCATCGTACCAGGAACCAAGCGATGGTTATTTCGGCACCTGCAGCGTGAGTTCGGTCTACGGCCCAGGTGAGCAAAACATCGACGGCAGCATTGCCAAGATATTTGCCGTCACTGAGCGCCAGAATATTGAGTTCCGCGCCGAGTTCATCAATGCTTTCAACCACACGATTCTTGATGCGCCAAACAATGGAGGCATCGACATTGGGAATCCGGACGGCGGTACCATCGGTCAGGTCAATTCGTCCGAGGGTGCGCGCAACATTCAGTTCGCTCTAAAATATAACTTCTAGCCATCGGTTCACGATGGCTGGTCACAACCTGCTTCAATCACGCGCCGGGTTCCAGATGAGACATAATCTTCGGAACTCGGCGCTTTACATTATCTGCATCTCAGCCACAAGGGCCGTGTGCCCCGACTGAGTTACGGACCCAGCGCTTGTTCGGAAGCGGGTGCGCCGTACAAAGAACAGGAGATCGCATCGTGCGGCTGCTTTCGCATCAGGTCCTGTCGCCCACGGCAACAGCGTTCGTTCTCCGCTCCTGACAAAATGAAAAACAGCGACCTCATCGCCTTCCTGAAACCGATTCGAAACCAGTTCAGCGGCGATTCTGTTGAATTCATCGATGTCACCGGCCAGGTATCTGATATCCAGGCGAGCCCCTGGCGGCTCACCCTTCGCCTCTGTCTTTCCGCGGGATTTTATTCCGGCCGCCTCGAGACCGCGCCCGGCGCCTTTGATATGTCGACAGCGATGATCGAGATGGTGCGCGTTCCGGATGGCAAGCGCGTACTCGTCGGTCCCTGGGACCTCGATCACATCCGCAATGTTATGGCGGTGCCCATGATTCGCACCTTCGTCAATGGCAAGCTGAAGGGTGGGCTGTGGTTTGATATGCCGGGCCCCGAACAGATAGCTGAGGGACGACTGGCTGCTGAGTTCGGCTTCGAGGCGCGGGAAGGCGAGAACGAACTGATCCTCGAACTGATCGAGCGTGACCGCGATCGCATGAGCTGGGCCACGCTGGATCACTTCGCATTGCGCAAGGATGATCGCCGCACCGTGCCGCTTGTGCCGGCGGTCAGCGGACATCCACGCATCTTTCTCACCGCGCGGGACGTGACAAGTATTCGCGAACGCTGGCAGGGAAGCGACGAGTTCCGGGTTCTGTGCGAACAGTTACGCAACGAAGAACTGGTTTTCCTCACCGACAACAGCCAGGGGACGCTTGAAGTCGCGTCTCTCGTCTTCGCTCTTACCGGTGACGAGGTCATCGGTGCGCGTGCCAAGTCCAGCGTCATTGAGCTCGTCCAGCTTCCGACGTGGAGCGGCCGTCCCGATCCTCTTCTGATGGGCGGCGAAAACGACCGGATTATCGGACAACGGCTGTATCACACGGCTCTTGCCTGGGACTACCTCCAACCGCTCTTCGATGACGAGGAAAGGCGCGCAATCCTCGCGAAAGTTGAGACGTACCTGCAGAAAATGTATGACTTTACCCTGCTGCAGCGCGCCTACATGGGTTATCCAACCATCGATCCCCACTCACTTGGAGCATGGAACGGCGCTGCGATCGCCTGCATGGCGTTCTACGAGGATCTTGCCATTGCGCGCCATGCTCTTCCCCTCTTTCACGGTCTGTTCTGCGACAGCCTGAAGCTGTTCCCCGCAAGCGGCAAAGCGGCCTGGGCGACCTACTTCCCGTTCCACCTGGTTCTCTATCTGGCTGCGGCTCATGTGTTCGGGGGAAAAAGACCAGAACTTTCAAACAGCCCCTTTCTCGACAACCTCGGTGAGGCACTGTTGGCCTCCTTTGAGGTGCCCAACAGTCAGGAAATGCAGCGCGGTCTGCGTACGAGGGAGCACCGCTTCATCGCGGCATTCCTCTGTCGCTTTCATCCCACCCCGGGAATCGAGTCTGTCTATCGCGCTTTCGCGCAGCGAGAACGCAGCGCGACCGGCGGGCTTGTCCTCGGGATCTTCGATCTTCTCTATGCTCCGGATGCAGCCGGTGACGTGGCCTCTTTTCCCGACCGGCCGCTTTTTGCAAAAGATGTGGGCGATCTCATTGCAACCTCGCGGAGCCAGCCAAGGGTGGCCGTCTCGTTGAGCGGCGGTCCGAAAGCCGGGCGCCACGCCATCTTTACCCTGATGCCGCACAATCGCGAATTTGCGCCATCGCTCGGCGCATTCGAGGCGACCGTCGACGGCACACCGGTGCTCTGCAATGTGAACATGGGCGTCTATGGGCTCAACAGCGCCCTCACCAACACCATGTGTTTCGACGACGGAGGGGCGATCACCAACGGTCAGTATCTGAATGGCGAGGTTCCGCCGGAATGCTGTGCGATCATCCGCCGCTGCTTCATCGACGACCGTTACCTGTTCGCACACATCGTCATCACGCACGCGCTCGACCCAAAACTCCAGGTGCATCGAGCCGATCGCGTCTTCCTGTTCGATCGCCGGACGGGGACGATCCTGCTTTCCGATGCATTCCAGAGCGAGCGGCCCATCCGATTCGCAACCCACCTGCATTGCTCCGGCTCCGTCAAGGATCTCGGCAACGGTCAATATCGCCTCACTGGCGGCCAGGCGAATCTTATTGCCGGTATCAAAGGTGGCAGCAAAGGCCTCGACGACAAGGAACGGGGAGAGCTTTTCGTCCAGGTATTACAGGGCATCCCCTCCAGCCGGGTTGAAGTCGAGGAGCCGTCCTGGGTGCCGGGCTATATCTACGGTCTGAACAACACCGGACTGGAAGACATCAGCGAAGGGCGCTTTCCGCGGTATCGGCGTTGGCGGCTGGAGGCGTCGTCCCCGGTCGCTGAAGGCTCGTTTCTTGTCGCGATCGGTCCGGAGCCTGACCCGGCGCACTATTCCGAAGGTGCTGTGTTCCTGCCTGACGGCGGCGGTGCCCGCTTGGGAGGTGGGGCTCTCCCGGCGCTGGGCATCGAGTGCCGGTGCGAATGGCTGCTGTGGGATGAAGAAGCCCAACGCACGACCGCGCTGGGACTGCGTTCCATGCGCCACGAAGACCGCGAGTTGGCGTTCCCCGTGCCGGTGGACGTCGAGTACCAGCTGGCGAGCGGACGAGTCGCCATCTACGCTCAGGGAACTCCACAGCCCGAAATCTGCCGCGGTTTTGAGCCTGGACCCTGGGAGCCCGTCGGCGATGAAGGATGGAAGACCCATAACCGGCATCGCGCGGTTTTCGCGCGAACGAAGAATATTTCAGAGAAGGCAGAGGAATCAGCATGAGCGGTGGCCAGGCAATTGAGGTAGCGATTCTTGGCGGCGGAAAAATGGGCGGGAACGTGATCCGGCATCTGGCCGACAGCCAGTTGGTCCGCGGGATCACCGTCTTCGACCGCCACCCGGAGAAGATGGAGTCCCTGAAACAGCGCTTCGGCGTGAAAACATCTCCGACCCTGGAGCAGGTTCTGCACGATCCGGAGATCAGGCTGGTTTTCATCACCGCTTCGAACAATGCACACAAGGATCTGACGATTGCCGCCCTTGAAGCGGGCAAGGCGGTCATGTGCGAGAAGCCGATGGCGACAACGCTGGCTGATGCTGAGGCCATGGTGCTGGCTGCTGAGAAGACCAGAGGATACTTTCAGGTCGGCTTCGAGCTCCGCTACTCGCATCTTTACACCACGGTCAGGAAGTGGATCGACGAGGGGCTGCTGGGGCGCGTTCTGAACACGCATTGCTTCTATGCAAGCAGTGCCTGGGGGCGTCACGATGTGTGGCGCGCTAACCCCGGCACCAGTGGAGGCATGTTCGGAGAGAAGCTCAGTCACTACGTCGATCTTCCGCGCTGGTGGATCGGTGATACTGTCGAAGAGGTTTACGCTGTCTGCGCACCAAATGTCGTTTCCTATCTCGCAGTGCATGACAATTTCCACTGCACCTACCGTTTCAGGAGTGGAGCCGTCAGCCACATCACCTTCATGATGGGTCCGGCCGCTACCTTCCACGGAGATCCGCTGCAGAACGCCGTCTCCCAGCAGGCGGGCGACGGACACATGCTGCGCTATGTCGTCTATGGAGAAAAGGGAGCTGCGGAAACGGACGTCTTCCCGCGAACCATCAAACGCTGGGAGTTCGGCGAGGACGATTACGGCCAAACCAGCAAATGGGTACAAACGGAATCCTGGACCCCCGAGCACGACTTCGATTACTTCCACAATACGCATGGCCAGGCGCTGGACATCGTGCGGCGTGTTGTCGAGGGCGAACCTCCCAGCCTCAGTCCCCGCGATGCACTGGAAACGACCCGGCTGTGTTTCGCTGCGGAATTGTCCGCAAAGGAAAACCGGCCCGTGCGCCTCGATGAACTCAGGACAAGTTAGGAAAGTTGCCGCAGCGTAAATACAGAATGACGACCCGATGACAAACCAGGAGCCCACTTCGGAAGCGCAAATGCCCAATGCCGCGGCATCGCAGGCGGGTGGCGGTGACCTGGCGGCCTTCTACGGCGACCGCAAGCTGATGTGGCGCAATGTCGGGTGGATCACCTTCGGTCATTTCGGCATGTCGCTCTCCATGACGATTCTCGTGCCGTTGATGAACCTCAGGCTCAAAGCGATTGGTGTCAGCGACTCAAGCGTCGGCCTGCTCACCTCGGCCAATCTGTGGGCGGTCAGTTTTCTGGTCATGTACTTCTCCTGGAAGAGCGATCACTGCACCAGCCGGCTGGGGCGTCGCACACCCTTTGTGCTGCTGTCTCTTCCATTTCTAACCGCCGCCGTCGTGCTCTTTCCATTGTTCAGCGATAAGTGGCTGCTCATCGGCTTGATGGTCGTGTACTACTTCTTCAATGACATGACGGCCTCGACCTACCCGCTGCTTTCGATCGACTGCGTGTCGCAGGAGGTTCTTGCGCGAGTCTCCGGACTGGTGGCCATCTCGGTCAGCCTGGCCGGTTTCCTCTCTTCTCGTTTCGGCGCAAAGATGGCAGACGCGCACCAGACCAGGGTCTTCGTTCTTGCGGCGTCGGCAATGGCCAGTACCTTGCTGCTGGCACTGTGGCGCATCAGGGAGCCTCCGTTTCACCATCCTGCCGAGGGAAAGTTCAATCTGCTGGCGCCGATCAAAACCGCCTGCCAGGACAAGCGAATTCTGGTGCTGATGCTGGCGGTCGCCCTGCTCAATGCCTTTCAAATGGTCTTCAATACATGGGTATGGTTCTATTCGAAGACCAGGCTGGGCCTGACGATCGGCGATACGGGGGTGGCGATGTCCTGGGGCCTGCTCCTCAGGATGGCAGTTTCTTATCCCGCTGGCTGGCTGATCGACCGGTTCGGGAGCTACGTAGCGCTATCCCTGCAATGGATTCTGATGCTGGCGCTCGCAGTGTGTTCCATTCGTGTAACGAATGCGAGTGGCCTTCTTCTGCTCATGGTGCTGTTCTCGTTGTTTATGCCCCTGCAGGTTGCCGGCGACACGATTCTCTGGAAATCGATGAATAAGGCCGATACCGGCTCCTATACCTCAACGGTCGCTCTGATTCGCAACTTCTGCACCGGCACGGTCATTGCCATCTCGGGGTACCTGATTAAGTGGACGGGAAGCTACATCGTCGCTTTCTGGTTCGGCTTCTCACTCAGTTCGATCGCACTGATCATTTTCTTTATTTACCGGCATCTGATGCGTCGCGGTCGCAATCCTTCGGTTGAGGCGGCGCAGGCGGTCGAGGGCTCAGATCTCGCTGAGGGCCAGATCTCTGCTCGTCTGGCCGCACACGCCTGAGCAACATGGATCTGGATGCGGAGGACCATGGAGATTCACCTCGCGGAGTCGCGCACACAGCTCGGGGAGATGGCTGCGCACGATATCGGAGTATCGCTGCGCGCCCGGCTGGCCGGGAACAAGCACGTGCGGATGGTCTTCGCTGCTGCGCCAAGTCAGAGCCAGATGCTGGCATCGCTCCTGCGCGAGCCTGGTATCGACTGGGCCCGCGTGACCGCGTTTCACATGGATGAATACATCGGCCTCCCCGACCATGCGCCGCAGCGATTCGCTCACTGGCTCGAGCAGGCCTTTTTCAATCATGTTCCCCTCGCGAAGGTGCACCTCATTCAACCGGGATCGGATCCCGAGGCAGCCTGCCGTGCGTATGCAGCAGAGCTGGCCGAGGCGCCGATCGATTTTGTCCTGCTTGGCATCGGAACCAACGGACATCTCGCTTTCAACGACCCGCCTGCCGACCTGAACGATCCGCAAGCCGTGAAGGTCGTGGATCTGGACAGGATGTGTCGCGAACAGCAGGTTCACGATGGATGCTTCGTCACTCTGGAGGAGGTACCGCGAAAAGCCATTACCCTTACCATCCCCACTCTTCTAGCCGGGCACGAGTTGTTCTGTTCCGTCCCCGGCAGCCATAAGGCTGCAGCCGTGAAAGCGATGCTGGAGTCGCCAATCAGCGGCGACTGCCCCGCCACCGCCCTGCGCACGCACCCAAGGTGCGATGTCTACCTCGATCATGAATCGGCTTCCATGAGCACTCTGCATGAGCACGGTAAGAATCACAGGGCGTGATCCTCAAAGCGGTTCCATCCTCGGCCTGAACATCGAGGATGGAGTCATCGCGCGCATCGAGGAGATCGACGCGGAGACGGACTTTTTTCTCTCTGCCGGCCTGATCGATCTCCAGGTGAACGGCTGCGCCGGATTCGATCTGAATGCGAAGCACATCTCGGTCGATGTGGTCGTCGGTCTCGTCGACGCCATGCTGGCCCGCGGTGTGACCTGCTTTGCGCCCACGCTGATCACTGCGTCCGAAGAGGAGATCTGCACCAGGCTCAGGATCATCGCCGAGGCGCGCCGCAGCAATCGCAGAGTGGCCGCCTGCATTCCGTTCGTGCACGTGGAAGGGCCGCACATTTCAGCACTGGAAGGATATCGTGGCGCGCATCCCGCCGATGCGGTTCGCCCTCCCTCCATCGCGGAGTTCGATCGCTGGCAGACGGCCTCGGGCGGAATCGTCGGCATCGTCACACTGTCTCCGCACTACGACGGGTCCGTCGAGTACATCGCGGCGCTCGTCAAGAGCGGTGTTTACGTTGCCATCGGCCACACTCACGCTGCACCCGAGCAGATACGGATTGCGGCCGATGCCGGTGCTACGCTTTCTACCCACCTCGGGAACGGAATCGCCCAGGAGATACCGCGTCACCGCAATCCCATCTGGAGCCAGTTGGCCGATGATCGACTTACCGCTTCATTCATTGCCGACGGGCATCACCTGCCGCGCGAAGTTCTGCAGTCGATGCTTCGCGCGAAGGGTCTCGGGCGATCCATCCTGGTCTCGGATTCGGTGGCGCTGGCTGGTATGCCTCCCGGCAAGTACTCCACTCCCATCGGCGGTCGCGTCGAGCTGAGGCCCGACGGCCGGCTCTGCATGGAGGGTTCGGAACTGCTGGCGGGCTCCGCGGCCTCACTGGCGCATTGTGTGGGCGCAGTGGTTCAAATGACAGGAATACCGCTCGGCGACGCACTCGCGATGGCCACCGTCAATCCGGGGCGATTCACGAAGCGCGGAGGGCAGCTTGCCATCGGATCCCGTGCCGACCTCATACGCTTCCGCTGGACCGGGGAGATGACGATCGAGGATGTATGGCTCGCGGGAGAGCCCATCCGCTTCTCTTCACCGGCGCAGGCGACAGGAAAGAAGGGTCCGTCTTGAACAGGGAAGCACTGATTGCCGCCCTCGGAAGATTTCCAGAGAAGGTGCCGCTGCGTCCCGCGACGCTCGAGTCGGTCGATTGTGGGAGTTATCTCCGCGAGAAGGTCGAGTACTGCGCGGAGCCCGGCGATACTATCCGAGCCTATATTTGTCTTCCCAAGAACTCGAAGCGAAAAACACCCGCGATCTTCTGCCATCATCAGCACGCGTGGAATTTTGCGCTCGGCAAGAGCGAGGTGGTCGGCATCGCCGGCGACCCGGACCAGAGATACGCGGCCGAGCTGGCCGAGCGCGGTTATATCACCTTTGCTCCGGACGCAATCGGATTCGAAGAGAGGAACTGGAGCGAAGGAACGTTCAGGGCGGCCTACTTCGAGCTCACTTCCCGCCTGGTCGATGGCCGCACCCTGCTCTCCAAAGTCCTGCACGATGGGTCCGTTGGCATCGACTACCTCGAGACTCGCACGGAGGTCGACCGTGATCGCATCGGCTTCATCGGCCATTCCTATGGCGGACGCATGGCGATTTGGCTGCCGGCTTTCGATCGGAGAGTGAAAGCCTCCGTCTCCAACTGTGGCTGCGTCCGCTACAAGGATTCTCTTGAGCGCGATGCCGGGATCCAGATGGAATTCTGTGTTCCTGGAATTCTGAATATCGCCGACACGGAGGACATCGTGGCCCTGGCGGCGCCCACTCCGCTGTACCTCTCAGCCACCGAACAGGATAAGTGGAGCCGCGGCGCGCAGCAGATCTTCGATTTCGCGCGACCCTTTTTCCCCGCGGATCACCTGAAGCACAAAGTCTGGCCCGGCGGGCATGTCTTCAACCAGGCCATGCGCGACGAGGCATATCGGTTTCTGGATTGCCACCTGCGGAGCGGCGCGGACGAAACGAGATGAGAATGATCGGAGCAATCGATATCGGAGGAACCAAGATCGCCGTCGGGGCGGTCCGCGAAGATGGCGCGCTCGCGCGCCGTCAGGAGTTGCCCACAAATCCGGAGCAGGGATTTGAGTCCACGATGGTGCGAGTCCGACGCGTGCTGCATGAGGTTGCGGACGCATGCGGCGCTCTCCAAGGCATCGGAATCGCCTGTCCCGGTCCTCTCGATCCCATCACTGGAATCATTGACGAGGTTGGCACGCTCCCCGGCTGGAAGAATGGCAATCTCCTCGAGGCGTTTGGCGAGTTCGGCGTCACCGTCGCCGTCGAAAATGATGCGGATGCCGCCGCGCTCGCAGAGTTCAGCTGGGGAACCGGCCGCGGAGTGAATAACTTCATCTACGTCACCATCAGCACCGGAATCGGGGGTGGCATCGTCCTGGCCGGCCGGCTCTACCGTGGTGTTGATGGAGCTCACCCGGAAATCGGCCACCAGATCATCGACAGCACCGGACCCCAGTGCTACTGCTCCGCGCGTGGCTGCTGGGAGAGCCTCGCGAGCGGAACCGCGATGAGCGCGTGGATGTCCGCCCAGCGACCTGGGCTCCCGCCAGAGAGTGCTGCAACCATCTGCAAGCATGCGACTCTCGGAGATGAGCTGGCCCTGCAGGCCGTAAAACGGGAGGGGTACTACCTCGGTCTCGGTCTGGCGAATCTCGTCACCCTGTTTGCGCCGGACGTGATCGCCCTCGGCGGAGGCGTGATGAAGAGCAGCCACCTGTTCCTGGATGACGCTGTAAAAATCGTCCGCGGCTTGTGCACCCAGGTGCCCGCGGCCAAGGTCAGAATCGCGCTCTCTTCTCCTGGCTCCGACACCGGCTTGTTGGGAGCCGCGCAGTCGTGGTTCCTGCGTTACAAAAATCATGCGGCCGCATCCGGCCTCGCCAATGCAACGACCGGAGGATCAATAACCCCTTGACGTCCAACCTCGCCCGGAACATTCTCTCTCAGGCGGAATCGCTCTCCGGCGTTCTGCGTTACCAGCGCGGAGACGGTGCCCCTGCACTGGCCCAGGCTGCGTCGTTGCTTCGTTCGGGTAAACGCGTGCTGATCACCGGGATCGGCGCCTCTCTGTACGCCTCCATTCCTCTCGAATACGCCCTCTGTTCCGCCGGTATCGATGCGGTGGCCGTCGAGGCCGGCGAATTGCTGCATTACCGCTCGGCCGGCTTTCACGATGCCGTTGCCGTCGTTGTGTCGCGATCCGGAGAATCGGTGGAGATCGCGAAGATTCTCGAGATCCTGAAAACTCGCAACACCGTCATCGGTGTGAGCAACGAGCCGCAGAGCCTGCTGGCCCGAAATGCCGACATCAGCATCCACGTCGGCAGCCTCCCCGACGAGATGGTAGCGATCCAGACCTACACCGGAACCCTTTTGACGCTGCACCTGTTAGCAAGCGCCGTAGATCATGCCGACGAGGCCGCCGCGGATGCAGTCGCGACCCTGCTGCCGAGCCTCGCTGCTATCGTCACCGGTTCCATGAAAAACCTGAGCCAGTGGAATGATTTCTTCACCAGTGATTCGCCGGTCTATCTGCTCGCGCGCGGGCCCTCCTGTGCCTCCGCGTACGAAGGGGCTTTGCTCCTGAATGAAGTCGCGAAGTTCCCGGCCATCGGAATCCCGGCGGCTTCGTTCCGGCATGGCCCCGTCGAAATTGTCGATTCGAACTTTCGCGGACTGGTGTTTGCCCCGCAGGGCAAGACGCGTGATTTAAATCTGGCGCTAGCTCGCGACCTCGCCCATTTTGGTGGACAGATTCGCGTTATCGGCCCGTCTCAGGGAGATTCAGCTCCGGCCGTCCAGGGATATGACCCTCCCCCCATCCCGGAAACTCTCGCTCCACTGTTTGAAATTGTGCCGGTGCAGGCGGCCGCGCTCCGCCTGGCAGAACTGCGCGGGATCCGGCCCGGAAGTTTCCGCTATGCCCCACAGGTGACGCGCGATGAAGCGAACTTCAACAACGGAGGTCCTGATGGAAAGTGACAACAGGTTAGACCCTGGCCATGATTCGAAGCAGCATTGGAACGCGCCATGGTTCTGGTATTCGATGATTTGCGTGCTCTGCTGGGGTGGCTGGGCGCTGCTGTCCAAACTCGGATCGCGTGAGGTGCCGCCTGAAACCATGCAGTTCCTCTTCACGATTGGCACCCTTCCCGTAGGCATCGCGCTGCTGATCGGCCGTCGCGGCCAGCTGGAGAAGAGTCCGCGTGGCATTGCTTACGGCGTGCTCAACGGAATCCTCAGCGGTGTCGGAGGCCTGACGCTGTTCGCTGCCTACCACACCGGTGGCAACACCTCTCTCATCACCGTCGCGACGGCGCTCTACCCCATGATCACCGTTGTCCTCGCCATCGCCATTCTGCGCGAACGCTTTCGTCCTATTCAGGCGCTTGGCCTGGCGTTTGCTGTCGCAGCCATCGTCATTTTTTCGTTATAGAAAGGCCGGCTCCCAATGCATGTCGCACCCTGGCTCGTCTACTCCGCCATCACCGTAGTGGCGTGGGGCGTTGTTGGCCTGCTGCAGAAACTCTCGACCAATTTCATCTCCGCGGAGTCGTCGCTCATCTGGCTTGTGGTCGGATTTCTCCTGCTCGAGCCCTTCTTCTATCAGGGGAAGGCGGTTTTTCATTACTCGGGCTGGAATCTGACGTGGGCCCTGCTCAGCGGTGTCCTCAACGCCGTGGGCGCGTGGGCCTTGTTTGCAGCGCTCAAGAGCGGCGGTAAGGCGTCCATTGTTTCGCCGCTCACCGCGCTCTATCCGCTTGTGGTCATCGTGCTTGTTCCATTTGTCTTGCACGAATCCATCACCAGGCTTCAGGTTTTGGGGGTTGCGTGCGCACTGATCGCGGTCGTTTTACTTTCTTCCTGAGTTCGCTCAACGATCCGGGTGAGTTCTGCCTCCAGGAAGGTCGCCTGGTACTCTGACGGGCCGGTAACCGGGAAAGCTTTGTAACTGACTCCGGAACAAACCAAAGGGGTTGCCCCTGGTTGAGCCACCCCACGTGACGAGCGACAGAACTACCAGAGCATTGCGGTGATATTGCCCCAGGTTCCCAGGGCAACTGAGCCCGCGGCGCCATAATTGTGGCAGACGACCCAAAGATCCGTCGGACCCGTGGCTGTGTAAGAACCGTTGAGCGGAATTGTGATTACCCCGCCGACCGTTGCCCAGGCTTGTGGTCCAAAGGGTATCGACGTAGTGCTGCCGTTCACGGTCGAAACCCAGCAATATACTTCTTCCGACGGATTGTTGCCTGTATTGGCGAATGCTTGCTGGCCGCCGATCATATAGGTTCCAGCGTAGGGGAGAGCCAAAACCATCACCGATGCGGTCCCGCCGCCACCGATTTGATGGTCGCCGCTGCCATTGCTGGAATAGATCTGCGCGGAGGCGCTGTGCGCGGTGGCGAGGATGGTTGCGGCCGCGAGGGTGGCCAGGACGAAGGTGCGGATGCTGGATTTCATGGTGGTCTCTCCTTTTCGATAGCGGCCTTGATAACCGCCTTCACTGATGAGTGCGCGGTGGGCAGGAAAAAGGGGCAAGCGAATTTGAAGATTATTTTGCAGGTACGGCTCCTGGCGGCAGGGAAGACGGCGGAGCGGGGGTCCAGAGGGCTGATTCCACGGCTGTTCGCGTGGTAGTGTGGAATCCACGCTGGAGCCGGAGCTGGGATGGAAAAACGGGCGTCCATTACTGAGCAGGTATTTGGGGAGGCTCTGGAAGTCCCGCGCGGAGAGCGAGCGGCCTTTCTGGATGACGTATGCCGTGGCGCGCCGGAGGTGCGGCGCGCGGTGGAGGCTCTGCTCGCGGAGAACGATCGGCTGAGCGGTTTCCTTTCTGTCTCTCCTGTGCAGATGAGCGACGTGTCAGGGGCGGAATCGCTGGCGTCTGGGGCGCGGCTGGGACGGTTCGCGATTATCGAACGTCTGGGTTCGGGCGGCATGGGGGTGGTGTACCGGGCGCGTGATGAGAAGCTGGAGCGCGAGGTCGCCATCAAGATGCTGCAGCCTGGAGTGCTGACCGGAGAGGAGGCTCGATCACGGTTTCGGCGAGAGGCGCGGGCGCTGGCGAAGCTGAACCATGCGCACATTGCCGCGGTATATGACGTGGGCGAGCAGGACGGCGTGGATTACATCGTGATGGAACTGGTCGAGGGCGAGTCTCTGGGAGCGAAGCTGCGAGCAGGGCCGCTGGCGGTGAAAGAGGCGACAGCGATCACGCTCGAGATCGCGGAGGCGCTGGAGGAAGCGCACGAGCACGGTGTGATCCATCGCGACCTGAAGCCGGCCAATGTGATGATGACACCGAAGGGCAACGCGAAGGTGCTGGACTTTGGGCTGGCAAAGATGCTGGCTCTCGGTACGGATTCCACGCTGTCGCTGACCGAGGCGCGGGGACCCGTGGGCACTCCTTTATATATGTCCCCGGAGCAGGCGCTGGGCAAGAGCGTGGATGCACGTACGGATTTGTGGAGTTTGGGGGTTGTCTATTACCAATGCCTGACGGGGAAGCCTCCATTCGAGGGGAACAGCAATATTGGGATTTTGCACTCGATCATCTCGGAGCCATATCCGCCGCTTGGTGATGTGCGGCCAGATGCACCTCCGCTGGCGGAGCAGATTGTGGGGCGGTCGCTCGAGAAGGACAGCGCTATGCGCTATCAGCGAGCCGCGGATGTGGCTACGGATCTGAAGCGCCTGCTGCGCGATCTGGAGCCGGGGCCGGCGTGGTCGGCAGGGAGTGCGGCCAAGGTTCGATCGGGCGGGCGGAGGGCGGCAGTTCTGGCGGGAGCCGCTGTGCTCGTAGTGTTGACAGCGGCGGCGTACCTGATGCGGCCGACGGCCCCGCCTCCTCGAGTGACCCGGATTACGCAGCTGACGCACGATGGGACGCCAAAGCTGGCTGGCGGATCGGGGCCGCAGGCGGCCATGCTTACGGATGGGCCGCGGGTGTATTTCCAGTTACAGGATCTTTCCCAGGCCACGGTGATGCAGGTGTCGGTGGAGGGCGGACAAGCAGAGCGAGTGCGGCTGCCATTCCAGATGGCGGGGCTTGTGGACCTTTCGGCGGCGAAGTCGGAGCTGCTTTTCCAGGGACCTCCCTTCGATACAAGGCTGGGCACCGGAACGCTTTGGACGATGGCAGTGCCGGGTGGTCAGGCGCGGCGGATCGGAAACCTTTCCGCGTTCGACGCTACATGGGCGCCAGACGGGGCTTCAATCTACTACACGGTGGGACCGGAGATACGAGCGGCTCGGAGCGATGGCAGCGACGCGCGCAGGATCCTGACTGTTCCTGGGCAGCCTTACTGGATTCGGTTTTCGCACGATGGGAAGCTGATTCGATTCAGCACCTGGGACGAAAAGCTGAACACGAATAATTTGTGGGAGGCGCGGTTGGATGGCAGCGGCCTGAGGCGCATGTTTGCGGGCTGGGACTCCTCCCCCAACGAGTGCTGCGGCGCGTGGATGCCGGATGGGAGCTACTTCGTGTTCGCGTCTGCGCGCGGAGGGTCGTGGAATCTGTGGGCGACGCGAGAGAAGCAGGATTGGTGGCGGAAGACGAATCCCGAGCCGGTGCAACTGACGGTGGGACAGATGAGCTCGCAGGCTCCGTTGCCGGGCAACGATGGAGAGAAGGTATTTTTTGTCGGGGCGAGCCCGAGGGGGGAACTGGAGCGATACGACGCGGAGAAAAAAGTGTTCGTGCCTTACCTTCCAGGGCTTTCAGCGGAGGGATTAGCGTTTTCAACGGATGGGGCGCGGGTGGCCTACGTTACGGTTCCGGAGGGCGCGCTGTGGCAGAGCAAGGCGGATGGGACAGACCGGCGCGAGCTGACATTTGCACCCATGCAGGCAGGGTTGCCGCGCTGGTCGCCGGATGGCACGCAGATCGCATTTTCTGGGCGGGAGCCGGGGAAGAGCTGGGAGCTCTACATTGTTCCGGCGGAGGGCGGGAATCCGGAACAGCTGACGACGGGCGATAACGACGATCTCTACCCGAGCTGGTCGCCGGATGGCAACTCGGTAGCGTATGGAGGTTCTTCTCCGGCAGCCATTTCCGGAAAGAAGCACCCGATTGAGATTCTTAATTTAAAGAACCGGGAAGTGACTGCTGTGCCGGATTCGGCAGGGTATTATGCGCCCCAATGGTCGCCGGATGGACGGTGGCTGGTGGCGACGGCCGCCGGCACGCAAATGCTGGCGCTCTTCGACTTCACTACAAGTAAGTGGGAGCAGTTGACTGAATCAGCCGGTAGTTATCCTAACTGGACTCGCGATAGTCAATGCATTTATTTCAATAATGATCGGGATATGAAGTTGCCTGTTTACAGAGTATGCCTGAAGGATCGGAAGCCGCAGCTGGTGGTGAACCTGGCCAGGCTGGGACCGCTGGCGACGGGAAGCTTTGGGCAGTGGACAGGAATGGCGCCGGACGGCTCGATACTGGCAGACCGCGATAACAGCCTCGAGGAGATCTACGCGCTTGAGGCGCAATGGCCGTAAGGATGATTATTCTTCGGGCGGGGGTTCGGATTCCAGGCGCAGCGGAGCGCCGGGCCGCATTTGCCGGAAGAGCCAGATGCGGGCGAGGGACCAGTCGCGCTTGACGGAGCGGGGAGAGACGTCGAGGATTTTAGCGATTTGTTCGACTGAGAGCCCGCCGAAATAGCGGAGCTCAACCACTCGGGCCTGGCGCGGGCTATTGGCAGCGAGGCGGGTGAGGGCCTGATCGACGGAGGCGGCTTCGTCGAGGCGGTCAGGAGATATGGCGAGGTCATCGTGCATTTCGACGCGGTGCAGGCCGCCGGCGCGACGCTCGGCATTGTGCTGGCGGGCGTAATCGACAAGAACCTGACGCATGACGTGGGCGGCAAGGCCGATGAAGTGGGCACGGCTGTTCCAGTCGATGTCTTCGCCGGCAAGGCGGAGGTAGGCTTCATTGATGAGCGCTGTCGGCTGAAGGGTATGGTCGGTGCGCTCGCGGCGCATGTAGGCCTGGGCGAGGCGGTGGAGTTCGGAGTAGACAAGCGGCAGGAGGCGCTCGGCGGCGGAAGAGTTGCCGTCGTGCATAGCTTTGAGCAGCTGAGTTACTTCTCCTGGCTGGGCTTCCATCGAAGCCTCCCTCGTGGATGGTATATCGAAAGGCGACATTTGGCTCCCGCCGGATCATCCGAGCGCGCTCGACGGGCAGCAATCTCAGGAGCGGGCGGTAAGGCGTCCATTGTTCCGCCGCTCATCGCGCTCTATCCGCTTGTGGTCATCGTGCTTGTTCTATTTGTCTTGCACGAATCCATCACCAGGCTGCAGGTCCTGGGGGTTGCGTGCGCACTGATCGCGGCCGTTTCACTGTCTTCCTGAGTTCGCTCAGAGATCCAGGGGAACTGCCTCCGAGAGGGTCGCCCGAAGGTTCTGGAATTCGGGCTGGCAAAGATGCTGGCGCTCGGTACGGATTCCACGCTGTCGCTGACCGAGGCGCGGGGACCAGTGGGCACTCCTTTATTTATGTCGCCGGAGCAGGCGCGATGGTTCAAAGAGCCTCGCAAACCGCTCTCCTGAACCCCACAAAACTAATGGCGGATCTCATCGATCCGGCCGTCCCATAAGGTCAGGGTTGCGAAAGCCCCGCAGCCCCCGTTCCTGCTGGCGCCGACCTATACCAATGATTTTGTGATGGCGATCACAGACAGTACTCGCGAGGCCGCTGTCTGATGCGTGTGCACGTTTCTCAGCGTGAATCACTGCAACCCGTCGAAGCGAAGATCGGGAGCTGGGAAATGCCGCATTTCGTTCTCGAAGGTTGGACGCGCAGCTCGTCGTGCATTCTCGCAACCGCGAGTGGCATATGGTTCGGCGTGCGCCTGGGACCGGGCACGCACACCAGACATAACGCAGAACTGAGGGAGGATTCATGAAATTCAGCATTGTGGCGACGCTCGCAGCGTTCGCTTTGGCAGCAACCGCCTATGCGGGCACAATCCAGGGCAAAGTCTCAGGCGCAAAAGGTGAGTCTGTCGTTTATATCGAAGCCATTGCGGGCAAAACTTTCCCGGCGCCCGCGCAGCATCCCGTCATGGATCAGAAGGGGCTGATGTTCGTTCCCCACATCATGGTCGTCGAGCAAGGCACCACAGTCGACTTTCTCAACAGCGACAGCGTGGCGCATAACGTCTTCTGGTCCGCAATCGGCGGCAACAAGAAGCTCGGCCACAACATGGGAACCTGGCCTCAGGGAGAAAAGCGGAGCTTTAAGTTCGATAATCCGGGTGCAATTCCACTACTCTGCAATGTCCATCCCGACATGGCGGGCTACATCGTTGTCTCGCCAACGCCCTACTTCGCCACGACGGATAAGTCCGGGCAATACAAAATCGAGAACGTTCCCGACGGCAGTTACACCATCACCTTCTGGAACGAGGGAACCAAGCCTCACTCCAACCCAGTCACGGTTTCCGGCGACACAAAAGCCGACGCAACTCTTACGAAGTAAGTCCAGAAACATGGGCTGCGTCCTTCTCTGCAACCGGAACGGGACATCATGCTGAAGCGCTACGAAAACAAATCGGTGGACCTCGCGTGGCTCAACAGCAACTTTCCCTGCATGATGGCCTGTCCCGCGCACACCAATGCGGGCCGGTATGTCGCCTTGATCGCCGAAGGGCGCTACGAAGAGGCATACCGGATCGCGCGCGACCCTAACCCGCTGGCCAGCATATGCGGGAGGGTTTGTGCGCATCCCTGCGAGACCGCATGCCGTCGAGGCGCTATTGACCAACCCATTGCCATCCGCGCACTCAAGCGGTTTCTCACCGAACGGCACGGTCCTGAGTCGAGGCGGCCGGTCGATGTAAACGCCGGACGAGCGCAGAAGAAGCTTCCTTTTCGCGTTGCTGTCGTCGGTGGAGGGCCGGTCGGATTGTCGGCCGCCCACGATCTGGCCCTGATGGGCTATTCGGTGACCATCTTTGAAGCCGCGCCGGTAGCGGGCGGCATGTTGTACCTCGGCGTGCCGGAGTACCGGTTGCCGCGCGATGTGGTGGAAGCGCAGGTGCGGGAGATTCTGGCGACGGGCGATATTACGCTCAAGCTGAATCACGCGGCTGGACGCGAATTCGCCATTGCCGAGCTGCGGAGTCAGGGCTTCGACGCGGTACTGCTCGCGGTGGGCGCCCACAGCAGCCGCGATCTCACCATTCCCGGCGTAGACCTGGACGGTGTTCACAAGGGCATCGACTTTCTCCTGAACGTGAATCTCGGATACCAGTTCACGATCGGCAAGAAGGTGGTAGTGATTGGCGGCGGCAATGTGGCGATGGATGTAGCCCGCTCGGCCGCGCGCGAAGTGCTCCGCCAACACGTGGCGGGTGTCGAATCGCACGAGCCCTCGAAGGAAAACGTCGACGCAGTCGCAACGAAAGAGATGGTCGATGTCTCTCTCTCCGCGTTGCGCCTCGGCGCACAGGAGGTCCACCTTGTGTGCCTCGAAAGCCGCAAAGAGATGCCTGCGGCTCTTGAAGAAATTGTCGACGCCGAGGAGGAAGGCATCATGGTCCATCCCGGCCTCGGACCCCATCGCATCATCGGCAAAAACGGCAAAGTTACAGCTTTGGAGACGCTGAAAACCAAATGGGTCTTCGATGAGAACCGGCGGTTTAATCCCGCGTTCTACGAGAACAGCGAGAGCCAGCTCGAATGCGACACCGTCATCATGGCGATCGGGCAGGCCCCCCGTCTCGATTTCCTCAAGCCTGAAGACGGCGTTGAGATCTCCCGGCGAGGCCTCATCGCTGTCAACCCGCAGACCCTGATGACCTCCGCCGAGGGCATCTTCGCCGGCGGCGATTGTGTCTTCGGCCCACGGCTGATCATCGACAGTGTCGCGGACGGCAAGCGGGCCGCCGTTGGTATCGATGAGTTTCTCCGCGGCACACGGCATCCCGAACCAACGGTCGAAGTGGAGATTCTGAAACGCCACAGCATGCCCCTCGGCATTCTCGACCTGGTCCGCCAGCCCATTCCCGCCTTGCCTCTCGATCGCCGCACGGGCATGACCGAGGTGGAAGTTGGCTTCGACGAACAGGCCGCACAGTCGGAGGCGCAGCGTTGCCTCCATTGTTGGGTCAACACGATCTTTGAAGGCAATCTCGAGGACGGCAGCCTGTGTGTTCTCTGCGGCGGCTGTATCGACGTTTGTCCGGAGAGCTGCCTCGAACTGGTCGCTCTCGATCGCTTTCAATTCGAACCCGATGTGGTGCAACAACTCCAGGACAACCAGAGCCTGTTGAGCGTCGAGCTGGACAACGTGCGCGCTGACGAACTGGGTGTGATTGCCGGCTCCGTGATGCTCAAGGACGAGACCCGCTGCATCCGCTGCGGGCTATGCGCGGCTCGCTGTCCGGTGGGAACTATCACCATGGAGTCTTACAACCTGATTCCCGCGGAACCAACAGGACTGATTTCCATTGAGTCGATCGACGCGCCGTTTCGGGCCGCCGCGGCAGCGAAGTGAGGACCAACATGAGCGAAAACAAAACCGCGCCGCCGCCGATGGAGCAGGAGATCAGCCGCCGCGAACTCTTTACCAAACTCGGCGTGGCATCCCTGGGTATTGCGGCAGCCGGTACGTTGGCCTTTACCTACCGATTCCTCTCGCCCAACGTTCTTTACGAGGCATCGCCCATTGTCAACGCGGGTAAGTCCGAAAGCTACCCGCTCGACTCAGTAACGCTGGACGTCAATTCTGCCATCTATCTGGTCCATGTACAGGAGGGCTTCTTCTCGCTGAACGCTATCTGCACCCATCTGGGCTGCATGACGGCCTGGAAACCCGAGCAGGGCATCATTGCCTGCCCCTGCCACGGGAGCCGATTCAGCCGCGAAGGACAAAAGCTCGCCGGGCCCGCGCCCAAACCGCTCCCCTGGCTGAAGACCTGGATCAGCGATGACGGCGACATTATGGTCGACCGGTCCACCACCATTCAACCTTTCGTATTTCTGAGGATCTGACGAATGCCGCGCAGAACAGACAGCTACCTCGACAAGCTGCAGCAAACGCGGGTATGGCGTTCGGTATTCCGCAGCGGTACCGGTTCCAGCACCCTGCATCGCGCGCTGGTGATTCAGCAGAGCGTCTTCCTCCATCTGTTTTCGACCAAGGTGCGCCGGAGGATGCTCACCTTCCGCGCCACGTGGTATCTGGGAGCGCTGACCCTGGGAACCTTCTTCATCCTCGTGATCACCGGCATCCTGCTGATGCTTTACTACCACCCCTCCGTGCCGCAGGCCTACGCCGATGTGAAGGATCTGAAGTTTGTCGTCTCGTCCGGAATGTTTCTGCGGAATCTCCATCGCTGGTCGGCGCACACCATGGTGTTTCTGGTGTTCGCGCACATGTTTCGGGTCTTTTACCGCGGGGCGTACCGGCCGCCGCGGGAGTTCAACTGGGTGATCGGTGTTGTTCTGCTGCTCATCACTCTTCTGCTCAGTTACACCGGCTATCTGCTTCCCTGGGACCAGCTGGCTTTCTGGGCGATTACGGTCGGCTCGAATATTTCCTCCGCGGTTCCAATTTTCGGCGACCAGGCACGTTTTTTGATGTTAGGCGGCCACCAGGTGAACGCTAACGCGTTGCTGCGTTTCTATGTTCTGCATTGCGTCGTACTGCCGCTCAGTGCAGTTCTTTTTGTAG
This sequence comes from uncultured Acidobacteriaceae bacterium, assembly GCA_963787915.1. Taxonomy (GTDB): domain Bacteria; phylum Acidobacteriota; class Terriglobia; order Terriglobales; family Acidobacteriaceae; genus Palsa-343. The sequence continues at coordinate 52,435 of CAWBEP010000007.1, forward strand.
CCATCCATATGTGGCGAATCCGGAAGGATGGCGGCCTCTATGTGCGTCAGAGCGAGCCCGCCGTCGAGGCGCTGCGTGACTCCACAGCGGAGGAAGCAGCGGTGGTGAAGGTATGACAGAGCCCAGGGACTTTGCTGCCGGCGTAGGTTCAGACACCAGGAAGTCTCAAAAGCGCGTGCTGTTTGTCACGCGTCGAACCTCCGCCCAGGTAAAAGTCAGCGACGAAGAACAGGTCCAGACCTTTCCGGAAGGCTTCCTGCGCATTGCACTCGCCATTGAAGTCCTCGCCATTGCCCTGGTTCTTGTTTCGCTTTTCTTCAACGCCCCTCTTGAGGGGATTGCCGATCCGACGAATACACCCAACCCCGCCAAAGCTCCCTGGTATTTTCTTGGACTGCAGGAGATGCTGCATTATTTTCCGCCTGTCGTCGCCGGAGTTCTGATCCCGACGCTGCTCGTGGTCGGACTTGTCGTCATCCCGTACTTCAACGTGAACATCGAGGCAGACGGATTGTTCCTCAAGAATCGCCGCCGCCGCCTCAATATCTTTTACATCGGGGCGATCGGTCTTTCTCTATTCCTTGGATTTTTCGAGGTGTACGTGGCGCTGGTTCCGACGCTCATCGTCGCGGCGTTCATGTTGATCGCGGCGTCGAGTTCAACCGGTTCACCGCACCGCTATCGGCGCTATCTCGCTTCGAAACCTGTCTCCTGGTGGATTATGACCTGGTTTCTCTTCGAGCTCATTGTGCTGACGGTCGTCGGCACGTTCTTCCGCGGACCCGGATGGTCGTGGGTATTGCCATGGAGGGGATAGGTGCAATCCATGAAAGCTAAATTCTTCTCCTTCTGGCGGGCTTTGTTTCGCGATCCTGTTCTGTCCTTCGGCGTGGTGAGCCTTCTTCTTCTATTGGCTCTGGCCATCGCCCCCGCCAAGGACCACTTCAGCGAGTGGCGGCATTATCAGCAGCAGTACCTTCGTATCATTCGCGATCGTGGCGACGCCGTGACTCTGCAGCGGCATTTTCAGGGTGGCATTCGGCAAATCTGGCTTCCCGAGTTGGGCGTCGTCGATCGCTGCCAGAGCTGCCACACCGGTCTCGGTGAAGCAAGCCTCGTGGACGTAAGTACTCAGCCCTTCCGCAGGCATCCGGTAATCCCCCATCGTCTCGACGAGTTTGGTTGCGTCATCTGTCATCGCGGACAGGGTGCGGCGACTACTGCCGCCGAGGCCCACCACAGCACTTTGGCGCGTGAAGAGCCTCTGCTTCCGGCGCGCTACATCGAGTCTTCCTGCGGCCAGTGTCACCATGTCGCGCTGGCAGGAACGCCGAAGCTGAATGAGGGACGCGACCTGCTGGCCCGCTACGGTTGCGTCCGGTGCCACACTGTCCGGCTGCCCGACGGCAGCAGCATGGCGGCCACGGACGATCCCCCGCCACTGATCCATATCGCGGACAAGACCACACGGGAGTGGATCTACGCATGGCTGAAGGACCCGGCGAGTTACGCTGCGTCGGCCACCATGCCGAATTTTCAGCTGAGCGATGCAGACGCCAGAGATATCTCGGCCTTTCTCATCGCCAATAGCGATCCGCTGCCTGGAGATGCTCCCTTCATTTCGCCAACCACCTCGAAATCAGCCCCCGATCCCACCGCTGGCGCCAGCCTTTATGGCGAGTCGTTCTGCGCCTCGTGTCATGCCGTGCAGAACGCCGCCGGCAATCTGGTGGGCGGCAACATCGGTCCGGAGCTGACCCGCGTGGGGAACAAGGTAAAGCCGGAGTGGCTGCACGCCTGGCTGAAGGATCCGCGCAACTACGATGCGCATACCCAGATGCCGCACTACCGCTGGACCGACCAACAGCTGTCCTTGCTGACCGGCTACGTCCAGAGCAAGACGGATTCCGATTTCCTCACAAACGTGCACCTCGATCCAGCGACCACGCAGCAGATCGCCCACGGCAAGGCGCTGGTGACCGAGTATGGATGCGCCGTGTGTCACGAAATTCGCGGCATCGCAAAGCCGGAAAACTTTGCTCCCGAGCTAAGCCGCGTCGGCAGCAAGCCTGTCGCGCAGCTGGTGTTTCTGCCTGGAATGCAGAAGACGCTTCCCGACTATATAGATGGGAAGATTCGCCACCCTCGGGCCTTTGGCGCCGGGCTCCGCATGCCGCAGTACGCCTTTACCCCCGAACAGGTAGATGCGCTAACCACCTCGCTGCTGTCTCTCACCGATCGCAGCTTTACGCTGCCGACGCGCCTGCAGATCCCAGCTCAGACGATAGCGACTTATCAGCCCGCCGGTCACGCTGGAAAGCTCATGGCCGAGTTGAACTGCTTTGCCTGTCACCGGATCAACGGACGCGGTGGCGACATGGCTCCGGACCTCAGTTGGGAGGGTTCAGCCGTGCAAAGGCCCTGGCTGGATGCGTTTCTGAAGAACCCCAACACCCTGCGTCCGGCTCTGATCCGCCGCATGCCGAAGTTCAACTTATCGGACGGTGAGCGCGCGGAACTCACTGACTACTTCATGACCGTGTATCAAACAGCGGATGTCGATCGCGATTCGATGCCGCAGGGCGGCTATTCGTCAGCGCTGGTCGAGCAGGGGCGGCAACTCTTCTATTCGAAATATTCCTGCCAGTCCTGTCACCAGGTAGATCCCAAACAGGACAAAGGCTACATCGGCCCCCCGTTAACGCAGGCAGGCTCACGTCTCAATGCAGCGTGGATTGATCACTGGCTCAAAAATCCGCAGTCACTGCGGCCGGGCACGATTGAGCCAAACCAGAACATGAGCGACGAAGACGCGGGCGCACTGACAGCATTCCTGATGACACAGAAAACTTCCGGAAGGCAGGAGGCGAGGAAATGAAGCAGCTCCTGTGGACCTCCGGTGTCGCAGTGTTGGTGATTGCCGCTGGATGCGCACACTCCACTGCGCCTACTCTCGCACTTCAAGCAACAGCCAACGGCTCAGCCCTCGTGGAATCGAGCGGAGGCAAACAACTGGGCACACCGGGAGCGTTGCTTCCGCAGCCACTCGTTGTTCAGGTGAACGATGCACAGGGAAGTGCGGTAACCGGCGCCCTGGTAGCATTCCGAGCGGCCGACGGCGTGAGCTTCGATCCGGCCGAGATCCTGACGGACTCGAGCGGTCAGGCAAGCACCAACGTGACGCTGGGAGGCACTTCCGGCCGCTACCAGCTGACGGCCGCATCGACGGACAAGAACGGCAAACCATTTGAGCTGAATGTCACCGAACTGGCTCTCGGCTACCAGGAGCAGCTTGGTTACACGCTGGATCAGAATTACTGCGCTCGCTGCCACGATCAGGAGTCCTCCGCGGCGCGCGTTTCGAATTACGACAATCTCGCTGTGAAACCGCACGCCTTCACCGACGGAGACACGCTGAATAAACTCAGCGACGCCGATTTGACGGCCATCATCAGCCACGGCGGCCCTGCTCTCAATCGATCCGCTCTGATGCCTCCCTATGGTTCGACTCTCAGCAAAACTGAAACGCAGGCCCTCATCGCTTATATCCGTCTTATTTCCGATCCTCCCTGGCGCGCCACCGGTTTGGTTTATGCAAAACGATAAGTGCAGTTACTTCAGAATCGCCGGTATCTCCGGCCCCGAAAGTGGTCATCATGCGTAATTCGTTCCTTGCTGTGTCCGTCCTGCTTCTCGTTTTTTCCGGGTTGATGCCCAACGCCGTGGCGCTTCCGAGCTACGCTCGCCAAACCGGATTACCTTGCAGCGGTTGCCACTATACGCCGCCTGAACTGAATGCCGCAGGCCGTCTCTTTAAGTTGATGGGCTACATCGACAAGGTTAAGAACACTGACATCGTGGCTGAATCGGGAGGGCGCCGGTCCGGACTGGACCTCCTCGCTTCTCTTCCCCTCGGAGCGTGGTTTGAGACCTCGTTGACCAGTACCAAGGCTCCCCAGTCGGGAACGCAGAATGGCAATTTCGAGTTCCCTCAGGACATATCGCTCTTCCTTGCTGGCGCATGGACAACGCATGTGGGTAGCTTCTTCCAGGTGACTTATGACGCACAGGACGACCACTTCAGCATCGATAACACGGATATCCGTTACGCCAATAAGGCACAAGTGGGCGGCAAAGACTTAGTCTATGGACTAACCCTCAACAACAACCCAACCGTCGAAGATCTCTGGAATGGCACGCCGGCCTGGGGATTTCCCTTCATTCTGAGCGACTCTGCTCCTACCCCCACCGCCGCCCCTCTGATCGGCGGATCGCTGGCGCAGGATGTGGCTGGGGTGGGCGCGTACACCATGTGGGATCAGCATCTTTATTTCGCCGGTTCTGTTTATCGCTCCGATCACATTGGTACTCCGCAGCCCACCAACGGCCAGGGCGCCACCATCAACATCCGCGGTGTCGCGCCTTACTGGCGTCTCGCCTGGCAGCAAAATGGGCGGAAGGATAACTTCGAAATCGGAACCTACGGTATCCATGTGAAATCAACCCCTGGCGCCGTGACGGGTCTCGAAGACAGTTACACGGATTTCGGTCCCGACGTTCAGTACGATCACACCCTCGGCAGGGACGTGATCTCCGTTCGGGGCAGCTATCTCCGCGAGAACTCGGCGCTCGTTGCCAGTCTGGCCAATGGCGCAGTGAGCCAGAGCGCGCATCACCTGGACAGCGGAAACCTGAATGCCGAATACCACTTTGGCAACCGGTACTCCGCCAACGCCGGATGGTTCATGACTTCGGGCACGCCCGATCTGCTGCTGTACCCTCAGACCGCGATCACGGGTAACTTAAATGGCGATCCCAGAAGCGCCGGGTACATCGCTAACTTCTCCTACTGGCCGATGCAAAACCTCGATCTCGCCGCGCAATATACGGCTTACACCCGCTTCAACGGAGGATCAACCAACTACGACGGCGCTAACCGCAACGCGAGTGACAACAACACACTCTATTTGCTCGCACGATTTGTTTTCTGACTCGCCGGATGAAGGAGATCATCGGCGGCGCCGGGTGAAGAGGTCGTCGTGGGCTGGCGCAGCCCTGTTTCGATGTCAGCGTTGCCGAGCGCGGCGGGCTGCTGGCGGCGGACAAGACAGAATAAGGAGGTGCTGGCCGATCCGAACGCCAGAGGAACAAGGGAGTCTTTGTTCCCGCTTCATTGTCCGGGGTCGTTCGGGTGTGCTCGTGAGCACGCGGTGGATGGTAATCCGGGGGAAGCTGGTGCACGAACTGCCGGAGAAACGTCGTTCGGTTCATCGCATTTCGAGTGCGATTCGAAGAGCCGACCGCAGGTGCCGCAGGATCAGATCGTGCGTAAGACTGCGGCTGTCGAACATCAGATTCAGCGCGATTCCATCCAGCATCGCTCCCACCTGGGCCGTCTGCACGCGCTTCTGATGCCGGGTGAGCCGGGCCGACCCTCGAATGAGCCTTTCAACGTTCGCCTCAGCGCAGCTCATGCAAAGGGCCGAATGCAGCTCCGCCAGGCGCTTTGTCTGTTTTGGATGGCGGATCGCGTAGAGCTTGAACTCGATCGCAAGCAGCATGCGCCGGCGGTCCTGAATTGTCGAGAGCAGTTGCTGTGCGAGGATCTCGATCCGTTCCTCCTCTGATGTGGCCTCGCTGAGTTGCTCACCCATCTGCTGTTTCTCCCGGCGCAGATTTTCCTCAAACAGCGCGAAGAACACGTCCTCTTTGTCGCGGAAATTGGCGTAGAAAGCGCCACGCGTCTTGCCTGCCGCCGCTGCAATGTCTTCCAGACGAGCCATTTCAAAGCCATCGCGGGCAAAGATGCGGCGTGCCGCTTCCATCAGATCGCGGCGTGTTGAAACAGCACGGTCCTGACGGGATTTTGTTCCACTCAATCGCGCACGCCGCCGGTCTGTACCCTTTGTGATCATTTTTGTTTTGCGCAGAACTTCATCACAATTTTGCATCGCGCAGAGGGTCCTTCGAATCTGTGAACAATATACATCCGTGTATCTTTTGCGGAAACTATTCACGCAGGAGCAATCGATGACAGCGAAACAAAACCCGCGGTCGAACCGTCCCCCGGAAATTCTGGTCGCGATCGCGGCGCTCATTTCGCTCGGTGTCTCTGTCGCCGCGCTCGCCGGCTGCCAGTCGGGACGGGCGGCGACCCCATCGCGGATGGCCATGGGCCCTATGCCCGTCTCGGTCGTCAGCGTCCACCGTGCCGACGTGCCCCTGACCGGCTCCTGGGTGGGGACGCTCGACGGTTACGTGAACGCCCAGATTCAGCCCCAGGTCAGCGGCTACCTCGTCAAGCAGGAGTACCGCGAAGGTGCGCCGGTCTCCAAAGGCGAAGTGCTTTTCCAGATTGATCCGCGTCCGTTCCAGGCCGCGGTCGATCAGGCCCAGGCCCAGGTGGAGCAGGCGCAGGGCCAGCTCGCCCAGGCCCACGCTCAGCTGACGCTGGCCCAGATCAACGTTAAGCGCGACACGCCGCTGGCGCAGGTTCGCGCCATCGCCCAAAGCCAGCTCGATAACGACACCCAGCAGGAAGCCCAGGCCCAGGCCGCGGTCGCTGCGGACGAGGCTTCTGTGAGCGCAGCCAAAGCGAACCTTCAGACAGCGCAACTCAACCTCGGGTTCACCCAGGTTCGCTCGCTCATCAACGGCGTCGCCGGTCAGGCCACCACGCAGGTCGGCAATCTCGTCGGTCCGCAGTCGGTCCTCACTGCGATTTCCCAGCTCGATCCCATCAAGGTCTACTTCGCTATCAGCGACAGCGAATACCTCGCTCTCGTCGATCGCGCAAAGAAGTCAGGCGGCGACCTTCTCCATGGCGGATCGAACCTGCCCCTCACCCTGACCCTGGCCAACGGCGTGACCTACCCCTACAAAGGGCACATCATCTTCGTCGATCGCCAGATGAACCAGCAGACCGGCGCTATTCGCATTGCTGCAGGCTTCCCCAACCCCGGCAACGTGCTGCGCCCCGGCCAGTTCGGGCGCGTCACCGCCGACACGGAGATGCTCCATGGCGCGCTGCTCGTCCCGCAGATTGCCGTTCAGGAACTCCAGGGCATCGAGCAGATTTACACGGTTGGCCCCGGCAACCATGTCCACGTCGTCAACGTCACGCTGGGCTCGCAGTACGGCAATAGCTGGATCGTCGAAAGCGGTCTCGAGCCCGGTGCCCAGGTCATCACCGATAACCTGCAAAAGCTGAGAGAGGGTGCGCCGGTTTCCCCGCATGCTGTCCAGCTTCCTCCGGCGAACAACGCCACAGCTGGGAGCTAACGCATGTCAAAGTTTTTTATCCGCAGGCCCATCGTCGCGATTGTCATCGCCATTCTCACCGTCATCGTTGGCACGGTGGCCATGCTCACGCTGCCGACCTCGCAGTATCCGAATATCGTCCCGCCCGAAATCCAGGTGCAGGCCACCTATCCTGGTGCCGACGCGAAAACCCTGACCGAAGCTGTTGCCACTCCGATCGAGCAACAAATGAACGGCGTCGACAACATGCTGTATATGTACTCGGTCAATGCCAACAACGGGCAGTCGACCGTCTATGTCGACTTTGACGTCAAGACCAACCCCGACACCGATCAGGTCCTCTCGCAACTTCGCGTCTCGCAGGCCCAGTCACAGCTGCCCGCCCAGGTTAACACCGCCGGCGTCACGGTCCTCAAGTCGCTTACATCGCCGCTGATGCTCATCGGCCTCTCCTCGCCGAATAATCTCTACAGCCAGGACTTTCTTACCAACTACGAGATCATCAATTTGCAGGATGAGCTCACCCGCGTCCCCGGCGTCTCACGCATCCAGGTCTTTGGCGGTCAGTATGCGCTGCGCGTCTGGGTTCGTCCCGATGCGCTCGCCAAACTCGGCGTTACGGCCACCGACGTTATCAACGCCATCCAGACCCAGAACAACGTCAACCCCGCCGGTCAGATCGGTGGTGAGCCGATTCCCAACGGGCAGCAGTTCACCTATACGGTGCGCACCCAGGGCCGTCTCGTCACCCCCGCAGAATTTGGCAACATTATTATTCGCGCTAATCCCGATGGCTCCGTCCTGCACCTGCACGATGTCGCGCGCGTGGAAATGGGCGAGCAGATTTACAGCCTCTCCGCTCGCTACAACAATGCGCCCGCCGGGATCATGGCGGTCTACCAGCTGCCTGGCTCGAACGCCGTCGAAACCGCTAAGCTTGTCCGTCAGCGCCTCGCGCAGCTGGCCACCACCTTTCCCTCCGGCATGCGCTACGACATTCCCCTCGATACCACGCTGGCCGTGACCGCCGGCATTCACGAAATCGTCAAGACGCTGGTCATCGCGCTGCTGCTTGTCGTGCTGGTCGTCTATCTGTTCCTGCAGAGCTGGCGCGCCACCCTCATCCCGCTCATGGCCGTGCCCGTTTCGCTCATCGGCACATTCATCATCTTTCCCGCGCTCGGCTTTTCGATCAACACGCTCTCGCTCTTCGGCCTCGTGCTGGCCATCGGACTCGTTGTCGACGACGCCATCATTGTCGTCGAAGCCGTCGAGCACCACATTGAAGAAGGCATGGCCCCGCGCGAAGCAACCGTGCTCGCCATGGAGGAAGTCGGCTCGCCGGTCATCGCCATTGCGCTTATCCTCGCCGCTGTCTTCATTCCCACTGCCTTTATCCCCGGCATCACCGGCCGGCTGTATCAACAGTTCGCCGTCACCATCGCTATCTCCGTTCTCATTTCGGCCTTCAACGCGCTCACGCTCAGTCCGGCTCTCGCCGCCATGTTGCTCAAACCGCGCGAGCACAAGATCAGGCGCAGCCCGCTCCAGCTCTTCTTCGATCGATTCAACCACTTCTTCAGCCGCACCACCGACAAGTACGTCACCACTTCCGGCCGCCTGATCCACAAATCGGCCTTCACCATGATTGCGCTCGCCGCCGTTGCAGTCGTCGCCGTCTTTATGGGCGCGCGCCTGCCCACCGGCTTCATTCCCGAGGAAGACCAGGGCTATCTCTTCGCGGCACTGCAGCTGCCCGACGCAGCCTCATTGCAGCGAACCGACGCCGCCGCGCAAAAAGTCAGTGCAGCTCTGCTGCACACACCCGGCATCGGCGGGGTCGTCGGCGTCGACGGCTTCAACCTGCTGACCCTCACCCAGAGCACCAATACCGCCTTCTTCTTTGTTTCCCTCAAACCCTGGGAGCAGCGAAAGTCCAGGCAGGAACAGATCCAGCAAATCCAGGCCAGCGTCCAGCGCCAGCTCATGGGCGTCACCGATGGTCTTGCCTTCTCCTTTCCCCCGCCCTCGATTCCCGGCGTTGGCACCTCCGGCGGCGTCACGATGATCCTCCAGGATCGCTCCGGCAACGACGATCCAGCCTTCCTGACAAAGAACCTCTTCGCCTATCTTGGCGCGCTGAAAAGCCGTCCCGAGATCGCCGCTGCCATCCCCTCCTACATGCCTGGCGTGCCCCAGCTCTACGCCGACGTAGACCGTGAGAAGGCCGAACAGCAACAGGTCGACCTCAGCAGTATCTACACCACCATGCAAACCTTCATGGGCGGCTATCTCGTGAATTACTTCAACCGCTTCGGCCGCCAGTGGCAGACCTTCGTTGAAGCCGAAGGCGACACGCGCAGCAACATTAAGAACATCGACCAGTTTTACGTGCGCAGCGCCAACGGATGCCAGGTTCCACTCGGCTCCCTGGTTCACGTCAAACAGATTGCAGGTCCGGAATTCATCATCCGCTTCAACGAATACAACGCGGCCCAGTTGAATATCACCGGCGCCCCAGGTTACAGCTCCGGCCAGATCCGCGCTGCCCTCGAAGCAGCCTTCCATCAGACCATGCCTTCAGGTATGGGCTATTCCTACTCCGGCATGAGCTATCAGGAGGAGCGCGCCGCCGAAGGTACACCCGCCTGGGTGGTCTTCTCGCTCTCGCTGCTGTTCGTCTTCCTCATCCTCGCCGCTCTCTACGAAAGCTGGACCCTCCCCTTCAGCGTCCTGCTCAGCACGCCGGTCGCAATCCTCGGCGCGTATCTCGCACTGTCGGCGCGCGCTCTTGAAAACGACATCTTCGCCACCGTAGGCCTCATCATGCTCATCGGCCTATCGGCAAAGAACGCCATCCTCATCGTTGAGTTCGCCGTCCAGAACTACAAGAGCGGGCAAAGCATCTCCGAAGCCGCGCTCCATGCCGCCCGCATCCGCTTCCGCCCCATCGTCATGACCGCGCTCGCCTTCATCGTCGGCTGCATTCCGCTCTGGACCGCCAGCGGCGCCGGCGCCGTTTCCCGCCGCATCCTCGGCACCGTCGTCATCGGCGGCATGTCGCTGGCCACGGTCATCGGAGTCCTCATGATCCCGACTACCTTCGCTGTCGTTGAATTTGTTTCCCACCGCTTCGCACCGGGCGGCAAAGGCACCACGATGGATTCAAACCACGAGGCCGAGTCCGAACCCGAAGCGATCCGGGCCGAGGGAGAAGCCGCATGACCTCAGCCACGCATCGCTTCTCTCGCACCTGCCAGCTCGCCCTCGGTGCCCTGCTTCTGCTCCTGCTCGCCGGCTGCACCGTTGGTCCCAACTACAAGCGCCCCCCGGTCCCGGTCGCGCCCTCCTTCCGCGGAGCCGATGGCGCCGAGATAAGCACAGCGAACAACGCGTCGCTCGGCGATGAGAACTGGGCCGAGGTTTTTCGCGAGCCTGAACTGCAAAACCTCATTCGCACCGCGCTCACCAATAATTACGACGTCCGCATCGCCGCACAGCGCGTCCTTGAACAGCAGGCCCAGGTTCGCATCACGCGCTCCCAGCAATTTCCCACGCTCTCCGTCGGCGGCACCGGCATCGGCGCAGAGCTGCCCGACTCGCTCAGCAGCACCCTCGGCGGCACCACGCTCTCCGCCGGCAGCTTTAACCTCTCCGCTGCGTGGACGCCCGACTTCTGGGGCCTCTACCGCCGCCAGACCGAGGCCGCGCGGGCCCAAATGCTCGCCCAGGTCTGGGCGCAGCGCGCCGTCCGCATGACCCTGGTCGAAGACGTCGCCACCGACTATATCCAGCTGCGTGCTCTTGATCGCCAGCTCGATATCGCGAAGCAGACCGTCGGGATCCGTCAGCAGTCCGTCGATCTCACGCGCCGTCTCGCCGACGGTGGTTCTGCGCCGCTGTCCGATCTTCGCCAGGCCGAAGAGCTCGAGTACACGGCCACGTCGCAGGTTCCGCAGCTCGAGGAGCAAATCCAGCAGGAGGAAAACGCTCTGCGCCTCCTGCTTGGCGAGAACCCAGGCCCCATCGCCCACACAGATGAATCCGCTCTCGCCCCACCGCCTCCGGACCTGCCTGTCGGCCTGCCTTCGCGTCTGCTCGAACGCCGCCCCGATATCCTCGAGGCCGAGCAGCAACTCATTGCGGACAACGCGCAGATCGGCGTCGCCCGCGCGCAGTTCTTCCCCCAGCTCTCGATTAGCGCCTCGGGTGGAGTCGGCGGCAACGATTGGTCGAATCTCTTCGATCCCTCCGGGCACACCATCTACGGCATCGGCAGCCTCACCCAGCCCATCTTTGAAGGAGGCAAACTCCGCGGCCAGCTCCAGTTAAGCGAGCATGAAAAAGAGGAAATGGTCCTCAATTATCAGAAGACCATCGCCGGCGCCTTCCGCGACGTCTCCAACGCCCTCATCGCGCTCAATAAGCAACACGCGGCGCGTGAGCAGCAAACCCTCCTCGTAGCCGCCGCCGAGGACGCTACCCGTCTCGCCAGAACCCGCTACCAGGGCGGAGCCACAAGCTACATCGAAGTCCTAACCACCGATTCCAACCTCTTCTCCGCACAGCTGAACCTCGTCACCGCGCAGGAAGGAGAAGCGCTTTCGCTGGTGCAGCTGTATGGCGCCCTCGGTGGTGGATGGGAATAAGTTAAGAAACCAGGAACTCGCTGGTAAGGGCGGGCGCGTATAGAGGGCAGGAAGCCATCGATTTCCCAGATCGCGTATCCATACTTCTGAATACTCTAGTGCCCAGGAGATTTACTGCCAGCGAGCGTTGCCGAAACAATGGTCTGGGCTTCCTCCTGGATCTTTCGCAGATGGTCCTGACCGAGGAAACTTTCGGCATAAATCTTGTAAATTTCCTCCGTGCCCGAAGGACGGGCCGCAAACCAACCGTCTTTGGCGATCACTTTAAGCCCACCAATGGGATTGCCGTCTCCCGGAGCCGTGGTCAGAATCTTCTGGATCGGCTGACCAGCCACTTCGGTAGCGCGGATGTCGGACGGCGACAATTTTGCGAGAGCGGCCTTTTGTTCGGGTGTAGCCGGAGCATCGATGCGTTCGTAGACCGGGTCGCCTAACTCGCGCGTGAGGTCACGATAAATTTCACCCGGATCCTTGCCCACACGCGTCGTAATTTCTGCTGACAGTAAACAGGCAATGATTCCGTCTTTGTCCGTGGTCCACACACTGCCGTCGCGCCGGAGGAAGGAGGAACCAGCGCTCTCCTCACCACCAAAACCGAGACGGCCAGCCAGCAATCCATCGACAAAATACTTAAAGCCCACCGGAACTTCATAGAGCTGCCGCCCCAGGCGAGCGCTGACACGATCGATCATGCTGCTGCTCACGACAGTCTTGCCGACGGCGACGTCCTTACTCCAGTTGGGACGGTTCACGAACAGGTAGTTGACGCACGCGGAAAGGTGGTGGTTCGGAGGCAGCAACCCGCTGCCTTTGGTCACGATGCCGTGGCGGTCGTGATCCGTATCGCTGGCAAACGCAATATCGAACTTGTCCTTCAATGCGATGAGGCTCTCCATCGCATAGGGCGAGGAGGGATCCATGCGAATCTTTCCGTCCCAGTCCACGGTCATGAAGCGAAATGCAGGATCTACAGACTTGTTGACGATGGTCAGGTCGAGACCGTATTGCTCGGCAATCCGCGGCCAGTAATCGACGCCCGCTCCCCCGAGAGGATCGACGCCAAGTTTGATTTTGCCGTCGCGCACCGCATCCATATCGACAACACTGTGGAGATCGCCGACATAGAGGCTCAAAAAGTCGTGTTTGTGCGTCGTGGGTGCGCGCAGCGCCCTGGCGAACGGTGTGCGCTTCACGCCCTCGAGGCCGTGCTCGAGAAAATCGTTCGCTTTCGATTCAATCCACTTCGTCACGCTCGAATCGGCCGGTCCGCCATGTGGGGGGTTGTATTTGAACCCCCCATCCTCGGGAGGATTGTGAGAGGGCGTGATGACGATACCGTCGGCGAGTCCTGACTTGCGCGCCCGGTTGTAAACCAGAATCGAATGGGAGACGGCCGGGGTCGGCGTGTACGGCGTTCCTTCCGAGATCATCACCTCGACGTTGTTGGCCGCAAGCACTTCCAGCGCGCTCGCAAACGCAGGTTCGGAGAGGGCATGGGTATCTATGCCCAGGTAGAGCGGTCCGTCAATGTTCTGCTGTTTGCGGTAGTCACAAATCGCCTGCGTAATGGCCAGAATGTGCCATTCGTTGAAGGCCACATCGAAGGCAGATCCGCGATGGCCCGATGTACCGAAGACCACCCGCTGTCTCCGATCGCCGGCATCGGGCTGTAACTCGTAATAGGAGGTGACGAGCTTCGGGACGTTCACAAGGATGGATGGGTCAGCCGGCTTCCCGGCAGCGGGATTGATGGTCACGCAGCACCTCCGCTGGCCCGCTTGTTCCACCCGTGGAAACGCGAGAAGTCGCCCGCTTTCCACGCCTCTCGGAGTCCAGGGGTGCTCAGATCCCAGTCCGGGCGGATTTCACTCGTCACGATGCGCAGATCGCGCCAAAGGTCGCTCAGCGAAGGACGCCCCCAGAACCAGTAGCCGTTGTAGATGCTGTAGACCACGAGGCCTGGCTTGAGCACGAACGTATGGGGGATCATCGGATTGTGGTCGGGGTCGGTGTACTCCGCAATGTCGAGATCCTTTTGAATCGTTCGGTCGGGGTCTGCAAGGAAGGGCCACACGGCTCCAACCGACGCACGGAATTCCTGCAGAGTATGGTGATCGTCGGTTGCAATCGTGACGACCTGCGTGTAAGCCACCGCGATCTTTGGGTAGAAGGCGGCCAGCTCCAAATGTTGCTGGTGCTCCTTGGGGCAGTAGTGGCCGCGCGCGAGCGTCAGAATCAGCGGATCATCCCCCTGTAGCTCGCTGAGCCTGCGCGGTGTGCCCGTCTGGTCGGGCAGCTGGTAGTCGGGGAAAATGCCCCCGGGCACAATATCGGAACGCATGATTGGATTCCTTCCGTTTCTCTCAAAGATCGAGCGTGATATTCGCGTTGGGCTGGGAACAGCATAGGAGCACGTTGCCGGAAGCAGGCCTCTCGAGCGGCTCAGGGTTGTAGGTAATCGATCCGTCGATCAGACCGGTCATGCAGGTATGACAGACGCCAATCCGGCACGACCATCGGACCGGAACATCGCACGCTTCCGCCAGTTCAAGCAAGCTCCTGAATTTCGGGTCCCAGGCGGCGGTAATGCCGCTCCGCGCGAAGGAGACCGGAGGGCCGGATCCGGGCGGACCTTGCGGCAGGTGCGGCGTGTGAACCACCTGCGCCATACCCGGAGTAATGGCCTCGAGAGAACCGAAGATTTCCGTATGAACATTTCCGGCGAGCACCCCCCAGTTGCGCAGTCCATCCTCCATAGCCTTGAGAAATGAAGTTGGGCCACACAGATAGAAGTCACTGCCCTTTGAGACGCCAATTTTCTCGACAAGAGCTGTATCAATATGCCCGGGAGCGTCAAAGTCTACCCCGGCTTTTTCGTTCGCAGTGGGCCTGCTGTAGACGATGTAGCCTCGTCCGCGAGAGAGCTGCTTGATTAATGACCGCGTCTCTTCTGCAAATGGATGGTCTGCGCGGTTGCGCGTTCCATAGATCCACCAGATCTCCTGTTGCGATTTTTCAACAGCGAGCGCATGCAGCATCGACATCACCGGTGTTGCACCCACTCCGGCGCTCAGCAGAACGACCGGATTCTGGCCGGTACGCAGAGTAAAACTTCCTCGGGGTGCACTGACGTCCAGTGCATCGCCCTCCTTCGTTTGGTTGCAGAGAAATGAACTTCCAATCCCGTTCAGTTCGCTTTTGACGCTGATGCGGAAATGATCGGCAGCCGGCAGATCGGACAGCGAGTAGCTGCGAAGAACCGGCGGTTTGTTCGGGTCGAGACGCAAACGCAAAACAACAAATTGACCAGCCTGGCAGAGAGGAAGAGGTTGCCCGTCGATTGGCGTGAGAACGAAGGAAGTTACGCTGTCGCTTTCTTTATGGATACCCGCGACGCGCATCTTTCGAAATCCTGGCCATGCTGGTGGTCGTTCCTCCTGGGCGAGGCCGGGATTCCCCACCGTAGTTTTGGAACTCAGATCCTGCTCGAGCATCGCCTGGAACGAACCCTGCCAGCCTTTGCTGAGCGCGGGGATCTTCAGCACTCGCTGCAGTTGCTCAGCAGAATGCCCTGGCAAATAGAGGAGGGCGTCGACATCGGCCACATTGATTCGCTCGGGACCGTCGGCAATTTTTACAATGTCATCGTTTGCACCGACTTCTCCCTCCTGCAACACACGAAAGTAGAATCCTGGCCTGTGGTGTTCTACGAGGAGGGCGGGCATCCGGGGTTCATTCATCCGGATACCGACCCGGAAGCAGGTCACGCGTGGCTGCGTCACTTCAAATTCGGCGCCGCCGATGCGGTATCGATCGCCGATGCACACCTCGCTGTCGGAAAGCCCCTCGACCGTGAAGTTTTCTCCAAACTGGCCGAACACAAAATCCCTGCGGCTCAGAAAGCTCTCCCAATAATGGTAGGAATCCATCTGGTAGACGAATACAGCACGCTGCTCTCCACCATGACCCGCCAGATCGGCTTGCGCATCGCCCTCAATATTGAGGCGGCGCACCATTCGCCGTCCATCCACTGGAGATTTCCAGACGGACGTTCGGACCACTTTGCCGTTCCATGACACGTCCCGGGGAAGACCGACATTCACTGAAAGCAGTCTCGGCATCCACACCCCGTCGAATCCAACGTCTGGTTAGTCTCTTGCATTTTCTACCAATGTTGAGCCGGTTTCGCACCATCCGGGTCGATTATCTCCCCGCTCCCGCGGGCTTTGCCTGCAGTCTTCAACCGCACTTTCATGCTGATGCTCATTAGGCCAGAATCACGCTGACCAATCTATTGGACGAACGTATACACAGCAACAAATCGTGGGGATTTGGGCATGGAGCGAGGCTAATTTTTTCCATGCAGACCGATACCAAGGTATCGCCAACACCATCGTCCAATTGATCGGGGGACGCATCTCGGGTGTAATCGGGGGATTACGGCCCGAACGTGACCGTCCCCTGATCCGCAATGCCTTTTCCGATTCCACGGTCAGGTCAACGAGCAGCTGCACCCGGTCCCTCGAGCCCAAATTTCGAAAGGAAGGATGGCAAACATGCCGGAAGCGACCTGGAAACCGCACGAGAAACACGGAACGCTGACAGCGCAGAGCGACCTGCCCGACAGCGTCTACGCGTTTCCGAAGCAGCGTAAAGAACCTCTGACCGACGCACAGCACGTGCGCAACGCGGTTGCGCGTTTCGATCAGGTCATCGATGTCTCCGATGACGACCGTCGCCTCGCCTTCGCGAACATCGAGAAAGCTGCCGGCTACTACGGCGTTAACCTCACTGAGACGTCATGGCACGACCTCGGCGTCCATCCTCAGAAGAAATAGATGAGAAGGCGAGAAGGGAACTGGCCGTGAAGGCAGCCAGGATTCATCGCTTCGGGCCGCCCGTCGTCGTTGTGGTCGAGGATGTGCCGATTCCTTCGCCAGGCCCCGGTGAAGTTCTGGTGCGCGTCATGGCCGCGGGAGTCGCTCCCTGGGACGCGATCATCCGTGAAGGCAGGAGCAAGGTCAGCCCGCAACCGCCGCTCACCCTTGGTTCGGACCTCTCCGGTGTCGTCGAGAAGGTCGGCTCTGCGGTTACGGATCTTGCTTCGACCGACGAGGTCTATGGCGTCACCAACCCGCAGTTCTGTGGCGCCCAGGCCGAATTTGCCGTGGCCGCGGCAGGCATGGTCGCCCGCAAACCGCAATCGCTGAATTACCTCGAAGCGGCATCGGCTCCTGTCATTGCGGTGACTGCCTGGCAGATGCTCTTCCAGTATGCACAGGCGGTGCCTGGACAAACGGTTATGGTCGTCGGAGCCGCCGGCAACGTCGGGGCTTACGCCGTACAGATGGCGGTCGACGCCGGCATCCACGTTATTGCCATCGCCCGCCTCAATGACCTGGACCTGCTCCGTTCCCTGGGCGTCGAATCCATCATCGACTCGAGCAGGCCCGCATTCGAGCAGGATCTTCCGCTTGTCGATGCCATCCTCGACACGGTTGGCGGCAGTGCGCTGCAACGCTGCCTCGGTGCATTGAAACCTGGAGGCAAACTCGTCACCTCGGTCTCCGCGCAGCCGCTGCCGGCCGGGGCCATCTTCTTTTACGCTGAGGTGACCACCGCCCGACTGCGGACACTCACGAGCTTATTTGACGCGGGCAGAATCAAAGCGCGTGTCGGCTCAATCCTGCCCCTTTCCGAGGCACGCGAAGCGCAGGCCATGTTGGAAGGCGCACCCCACAAGCCCGGCAAGATCGTTCTTCAGATCAGGGACCCTCAGGAGCAGTGATCTGCGCCGCCACGTTGATATTTCCCCAAGATGGGGGTTGCCGTAGCTTGTTCGAGAGTTCAAGGGGATTCGCTGCTCGTCGATGTTTTTTTGTCCAGTCTGGAGATGAATCATGAAAGCAATCGTTGTCCATCAATACGGCGGTCCGGACGTCCTGAAGTACGAGGATTACCCTGATCCGGTTCCTGGTCAGGACGAGGTGCTGGTGCGGGTGGCCGCTGCGAGCGTGAATCCGATCGACTGCAAACGACGTGCAGGGTTAACGAAAGACTTTTATCCCCTCCAGTTCCCAGGCCTGATCGGGATCGATATGGCGGGGACCGTGGTCGGACTTGGGCCGGGGGCAGAAGGCTTTTCTGTTGGCGACCAGGTGTTCACGATGGCAGACAATACTTACGCGGAGCTTTGTGTTGTCAAGACCGCGGTCCTTGCGAAGATTCCCAGAGGGCTCGATTTGATCGAGGCGGCGGCGCTGCCGCTGGTGACAGTCACCGGCAACCAGCTCCTTGCGGCTACCGGGATCAAAGCGGGCCAGACAGTCTTGGTCGCGGGGGCTGCAGGAAATGTCGGGCGTTCGGCGGCATTCACTGCAAAAGACCGCGGGGCGGCTGTGATCGCAGGAGTGTTGAAGAGGCAAACGGAGGAAGCGAAGACGACCGGCGCGGATCGGGTCGTCGCAACCGACGACGACACCGCGATTGCGAAACTTCCGCCGCTCGATGCGGTGGCGGATACGGTCGGCCGAGCAACCGCCGAGAAGCTCATCGCGAGGGTCAAGCCGGGAGGAGCGTATGCATCGGTTGTCGATCCACCGCAGAACGCAGCGACCTACCCAACGATCAGGGTGGTGCATGTTTTCTCGAAATTCGACCGAAAGACACTCGAGTACATGGCCGAAGCAGTCCGAGATGGCAAACTGGTGATTCCGATCAGCAGGAGACTGCCGCTCCGTGAAGCGGCCCAGGCTCAGGCAGCGGTAGAAAAGGGTGGTATCGGGAAGGTCCTGCTGCTGCCTTGAAGGAATGATGCGAACAAATTCTGGCGAACATATCTCCGAATCTCCGAATCTAAGAACAAGGACAACGAAAGGTAAATCGGAATGAAAAAAGGTCTGCGTGGAATCAACCCCGCTTCAAAGCCAAGCGGCAACGGATGCGTGGAATGCATGGCGTCGCCGCATGGTTGGTGGTTTCACCTCCGCCGCTGCGCGGAGTGTGGACACATCGGGTGCTGTGACAGTTCTCCCAGCCAGCATGCCTCCAAACACGCGGCAGCGACGGGGCATCCCATCATCGCCAGCTTCGAGCCGGGGGAGGATTGGTTCTACGATTACGAGAAACAGGGAATGACCGAGGGTGCGGAGTTGCTGCCTCCGCACGCGCATCCGAAAAATCAGCCCGTACCTGGACCAGCGGGAAGGGTGCCAGCCAACTGGGAATCGCTTCTGAACTAGCTGCCCTTGCATAAGGCAGAGGCAGATAAAATGCTTCCTTTGGTCCCGCTCGCGAATCCATGAGTTTGCTGTCTACACGAGGCGATCATGATCAGAATCGAGATGGAATCAGCCGTGCTCGTGAAGGCCTACAAGGGATCAAAATGATGCAGCCACCCATAATCACGCCCGACCGGCAGGCCGAGGCCTTTCCCGTTCTGACATCGGCTCAGATCGATCGCATCCGGCCGTACGGGACTGCGAGAACAGTGCGAGCTGGAGAGATCCTCTTTGAAGCGGGGGAGTTTGGAATTCCCTGTTTTGTCGTGCTCTCGGGAAAGCTCGATATTGTGATAGCGGGACTCGCCGGCGAGCGTACATTTGTGACCCATGGTCCGGGAAACTTTTCAGGAGATATGGTCTTAATCTCCGGCGCCGGCTCGATGGCGCGCGGACGGGTTGCCGAGCCGGGCGAGTTCCTTGAGGTGACCGCGAATGCCCTGCGTTCGCTCATCTCGAAAGATGCCGAACTCAGCGATATCTTCATGCGCGCTTTCATCCATCGGCGCCTGGCGCTGATTGCGGGTGACCTGGGGAACCTCATTATTCTGGGTTCGCGTTACTCGGCGAATACATTGCGATTGCGCGAGTTTCTCACCCGCAACGGCCAGCCCCACGCCTATGTCGATCTTGACAGTGACACCACCGCGCAGGAACTGCTCGATCGTTTCAACGTGAAGATCGACGATATACCTGTTGTTATTTGCAGTGGAAAGGGCGTGCAACGCAATCCAACGACGCAGCAGTTGGCTCAACATCTCGGACTCTCACTCAAAATCGATGAATCGCACATTCTCGATATCGCGATCGTGGGCGCGGGCCCTGCCGGGTTGGCGGCGGCGGTTTACGCAGCCTCAGAAGGCCTGGACACGGTCGTGGTCGAAGCTGACCTTCCCGGTGGACAGGCGGGTTCGAGCTCGAAGATTGAGAACTACCTGGGGTTTCCCACGGGCGTATCCGGTCTGGAACTCACGCGCCGTGGCGTTGTGCAGGCGGAAAAATTCGGTGCACACATGGTGGTGGGAGAGCGAGTGGTCAAATTCGAATGCGATCAGAGACCGTATCGTATCTCGCTCGAGAACGGCGATATTCTGCAGGCGCGCAGCATCATCATCGCCGCCGGCGCGCAGTACTACTCGCCTAACGTCGAAAACCTGAAGAAGTTCGAAGGAAGTGGAATCTATTACGCGGCCACCTTCATGGAATCGCAGCTTTGCGGGGGCGATGAGGTCGTCGTCATCGGTGGAGGAAATTCGGCCGGCCAGGCCGCCATCTTCCTCGCGGAAACTGCAAACAGGGTTTATATGCTGGTTCGCGGCAAAACCCTCTCCGAAACGATGTCCCGTTATCTTTCGCAGAGGATAACAACGCATCCCGCGATCGAGCTGCATCTCGAAACCGAGCTTGTCTCCTTAGAGGGCGAGTCGCACCTTGAGCGCGTGACCTGGCTGGACCGGTCGTCAGGGGAGAGAACGACGCGAGAGATTCGGCACGTTTTCGTGATGGCGGGTGCGTCACCGCGCAGTGACTGGCTGCGTGGCTGTGTCGCGCTGGATCAGCAGGGCTTCGTTCTTACCGGGCGGGATCTCGATCCGGTTCTTGCAGACGCACCGCAAAAATGGCCTTTTGACCGTCCGCCGCAAATGCTGGAGACGAGCTTGCCGGCGGTTTTCGCGGTCGGCGACATCCGCTCCGGCAACGTGAAGCGCGTTGCGTCCGCTGTTGGCGAAGGCGCGATCTCAATCCATCTTGTGCATCGCGCCCTGGCTGCAATGTAGCGTCACAGTTCGGGAATCACGGTATCCCCTGGGACTAAGTCGCAGGCAGGGAAGTGTCGCAGTCATTTGCGACACGCCGCTTCAGCGATCGAATCACCTTAGTAAGAACCGGCGAACCAATGATCAACACTAAATTCGCCCGGACCCAGGCAGATTAGTGCGATAAAAAAGAGCACGTACAGGACTTCCGGTAGGTAGAGGAAATCGTCGAGCCAGTTCAGAGGCGAAAGCCCTTTCGGCATGGCGGGGAGTTTGGTCGTCAGGATCGCGACAAGCATATCGACCAATAGAGCCACGCAGGCCAGACTCGAAAGAAACCCCGCGATCAGCAAAGATCCGCCAACGAACTCGACGCTCGAGACGAAATAGGTCATCATGCGGGGCAACGGAACTTTGGCCTTCACGAGCGTTTCAAACATGTTTTGTCTTTTGCCCGCGACGAACAATTTGTTTGCCCCGGAGATGGCGAAGAAGAGCCCGAGCAGGACGCGGACCAGCAGGACGGCATATTGCGCCAAATCACTGCTGCCCAGCAGCGCAAACTGGATCAGCCGCTTCCACTCCATCTCCTGACCCTCCATTGCAGGGGCGGGCGTCGCCGATTCTATGCCGCTGAAACCACCTTCTTCTTCTCCTGGAGCGCCGGCAAAAGAAGCTTCAGAAGCGCCTGGTCAGAGAAAGGATTCTGACCCGAGATCAGCTCGCGATCCTGGATGACGTAGCTCTGCCACGGAGCGACCACGCTGACGTCGCCGCCCGCCGTGCTCAGGGCGAAGTCCGGATAGAACAGAACCTTCCCGCCAATCTCCTGCGGTTCCCGCTGCTTCTCTTCCGCTGTCGAAAAGATAGTCATCTTGTATCCGGCATAGATCCAGCCTTGAGCCTTGGCCCGTGCTCCAGCGGCATCGCCCGCGCTCAGGGCGGCGACGAATTCCTTCGAATTCGGAAGAGCCGAGAGAAGGGAAATCGGGCCATGGCAGAGCACCGCCGTGGGCTTGGATGTTTGATGAAAATGTCTCATCACCGTGCCGGCATCGGGGTCGTCGAGAAGATCCATCATCGGGCCATGGCCGCCGGGGACGAAAACCGCGTCATATTGATCGAGGCCCGACGCGATGACATCCGCGATGCGGGCAGGATCTCTGAGCCCGGCCAGGCCGTCGCGGAATAACATATAGTCCTGAAGCCTGGCCGCATCCCCGCCGAAGAAATCGGCAACCTCTGAGTGCACATCCACCTGGGGCGCGTTGCCTTTGGGATTGGCGAAAGTGATTTCATAACCCTCCTTCATCAGGGCGCGCACGGGAACCGTCAACTCGTTGAGATAGTAGCCGGCCCCGGTATAAACCCTGCTATCTTTCAGGGGCAAGCCACGACCGCTCGATACCAGCACTAAGACTTTTCCTCTAGTTGCCATCGTTATTCTCCTTTTCTGAAATCGGCGCCTGTCTGCGTACGGATCGGCTGCCGCGGTTGACGTGCGTTAACCCCCTGGGAATCCGAACATCAGCCACGACTGATTGGCGACCCAATGCGGGTAGAGCTCCGTCATCTGATCGAACAGCTGCTGGTCGGACGTGGCGTTTTTCTGCAGCCGATCAAAGTCCTCGAGGTAACGTTTCGTGTCCTGGATCGCCGAGGGGGAGTCGGGCGCGCCAGGCTTCTTGTGACCGGCGACCACCATCGCCGGGTTCAGCGCTGCCAACCGGTCGAGCGCCGCGATCCAGTTCTTTCGGCTCTCGGGGGTGGTGTCCCCGACGTACATGCGGCACTGGTTGTATACAACGTCGCCGGCGACGATCAGGCCGATCGATGGAACGTACAGCGACGTCGAATCGGGACTGTCGGTGCGACCCTGTTCGATGATGCGCAGTTCGTGACCCTCGAGAGTGAAGGTGTCGCCCTCATAGGGCTCAGGGGGCACCAACTTCGTGGGCACCTGCCCAGGGAAGCATCGGCGGGCTAACCGCTCCACTGCAGGCGTGAAAGAACTCTGCATGGCATTCAGCGCGCTGGGCGCTGCTATCGCCCGAGCGTCCGGGAAGCGGTCGAGCAATATGCTCAGACCGTAAAAGTGATCGAAGTGGGCGTGCGTTATATAGATGGTCTCGAGGTTGCGGTTGTGCAGAGCCACCCACGCCGCGAGAGCCTCGGCCTCAGCCACCGTGCACATCGCATCCACCAGCACCGCATCGTACTCGCCAAAGATTAATGTCGACGTGATCGGGTCAAAGCCGAAGGCTTCTCCAAAGGGCTTTGGACGCTCGCCGACCATGGTCTTTCCTGGCGCGGTAAAAACATTCACACCGAGCGTGGTCTCTTTACGTCCATTCTTGCCATCCATCGGGTACTCCACTTGATGCCAGAGCGAGTGACTGGATCGATTAAGCCAGAACAAAATGGACCGGGCAATTGGACGTTGGTATTGCCAATACCTTTGTCGCAATGTCCGCGCGGACATGTCTTATATGCCACGCCGCCGAAACGGGGCTCAGGGACCCACCCCGAAGCCCCGAAACGAATACGCGAACGGTTCTAGCCGTACGTCAGGTCGGTGCTCTGTCCGACTTCGATGATGTAGCCATCAGGATCGCGGATGTAGCAGCGTATCTCGCCGTATTTGGGGATCGGCGCCGTGATGAACTCGGCTCCGCGACTTTTCCACAACGCGTAGCAAGCCTGGATATCCGCAACGCGAAAATTCATAAAGCTGGTGATGTGATTCGGGTCGGGAACGCTGAGTATTACCGTCGGCTTGTCAGGGGTCGGCCCGCCCCCAACGTTCAGAATCATCCAGATATTCGCAAGCTGAAGGTAAGCGGGCGCGTTGCCGTCACCGAGGCTCAGAATGCGAGCCTCAAAGACCTTTTCGTAATAGCGAGCCGATCGCTCAACGTTGGCAACGGTCAGAAAATGGGCGATGCTGATCCCCTCGCGCGGGGGCATCTCATAACTCTTTCCTTCCACTTGTACCGCGGTCATGGATGGCTCCTTTTGAAGTCGTGCGCACAATCCGTTCAATCGCCAGGCAGAACGCTGAGCCGAAATGAGAGTTGGGCGCTAAAAACTTTACGGCGACGTACAACAATTGCCATTCGGCCATAACAAACTCGGCCGCGCAATTGGACGATGGTATTGCCCATACTTCGGTGTCGATTGCCCAGCTGGTTGTGAAAATCGGGCCTAAGCCCGCGAAAGCTCCTTCAGGCAACCGATACGAAGGTATCGTCGATACCTTTGTCCAATTGTCTTTTTCCCCTCACCTCTGGCTCAATCGCCGTAGTCCGAATGGCAGGTTGATCGCGCTGAGAATGCGATGTTCATCAGGGAGAGCACAACAATGCCGGATATCAGATTGGAATCTGCCGCTCAGAAACAACAAGGACGGAAGACCGAAAGACGCACCGCGATGGCACGTATCGCTGCCTTGACCGTCGGTGCGATAGCTCGGGCAGCGCTCATCTGCCTCGTCGCCACCGGCGCTCACGCCCAGGATAAGTACCTGCTGCAATCGCCGAGCGGAATCGCATTTTCCGACTTCAGGGGATACGAGGACTGGGCGGTGGTATCGTCCGCCCGGCAGGACCAGATACTCAAGGTGATCGTTGCCAATCCGATCATGATCAAGGCATACAAGGCCGGTGTTCCCGGCAACGGCCAGCCTTTCCCGGATGGCTCCATGATCGTGAAGCTCCAGTGGAACCAGAAGAAGAGTACCGAAGCCCAATTCGCCGTCGATGTGCCAGACACCTTCAGCCAGGCTTTCGTGATGGAAAAGGACAGCAGGAGATTTCCGACAACGGGTGGGTGGGGATACGCGGTGTTCAACTACGAACCTGCAACGGACAAGTTCACGGCCGATCTTAAGAGCTTGTCAGACTGCGGAAACGCCTGCCATACGGCGGTGAAAGCGAAGGACTATATCTTTCACCCGTACGAGAAGCGTTAAGTGCGCCGCCATAAAATCCAGCTCGCGGATTGGCGACTGAAGAACCGGGAATCGGCGCGGAGTGCTGCTGCGTACCATCGAGTCTGTCGAGTGACCAATCGGGAACTTTCCTTCAGGTGGCGATGAAATCACATTTTGTTAAAAAGGATGCGCAACGGTGTGAGAGGACCGAGACGGGTAAAAGTGAGATCCACCAGATCTTCCTGAACTAATGGAAGCCCGGCCATCAGTTGCTGTACCTCCTCGACGTTTGTAGCTGAGAAGAGGAAGACCACGCCGGGGCGGTCGCAAAGCGCCCACCATTGGCTGATGCGGCCTTCGAGATAAAGCAGAACCGTATCGTGAACCTCTCGGGGCATGTGGCTCATAAGAGTCTGCGGACCGATGCCAGGCTTGATCGTGAGCTGGACGAGAACGCCGGTGCAGGGGACCTGGAGTAGTTGCTGCGCTGAATTTGGCTCTGGCTGGCTCATTTGGACTCCTGCGGACTCAGAATCGTTGAGGAGAGTGAAACCCGCTGGCTGGCTAACAGGTGGTAAGCCATGACATGCGTCGTGGCGAGCAGGCCTACTCCGAAGAAAGGTATGAGCGCCATCGGTAGACCGGTGACTGCATGTACCGCAGCGGGGTTCTGCCGAGTGAGCGCGATGGCGGTGCCAAAGGCAATGAAGAAGTCGGCCATTCCGAAGAGATGGGCGAGCCAGTAGCCGGCCGCGCGCTTCCAGACCGTGACAGCAAGCAAGGCAAGGATACCTGCGGCGATGTCGCCCCAGGCGGCGCGGTCGACGAAGACCTTCGGCAGCAGGCGATGCGCCCCATACCAGAAGAACAGCGGTGCGGCAGCGATGCGCAGGATGTGGATAGCGGTCAGTCGGCGAAGACCGATACGCGCGGTGTACGCGCGAAGGTCGGGCAGGATGAAGTACGCAGCGATGGGAACGATCATGGTGAGAGCTGCGATCGGCGGTGGCGCAAAGGGTGAGAGGGACCCGAGCCAGCCCGTGCCACTGGCTACGAGGATGGTTGCGAGCCAACCGAGGACAGCGGCGGCGATCCAAAATGGTGTGGTGCGGGATGGTTGGGAAAGGTCGTTCACGAGTGGCTCCTTGAGCGACGATGTCGCATATGTGTAGATACACCGAATGCCTGACGGATGCAAAGTATCTGGCGGACGCCTGGCACCGGCCTCGGGTTACCCAGCTAAACGGAGACGGAGGGGTCGCCGACGAGCGATCCGATGCGATCGAGCAGGGTAATGGCTGCAGGCCCTTTGGTCGCGATGGGGAGGTTGTCAAGACGGTCGAGGAGCTGCTTCTGCGCCCGTTGCCAGTGGGGCAGTGCACCCAGAAATGCACGGCGGCCACCGGGGGTGAGGCGAATCTGGCTTTCCCGTTTGTCGCCCTTACTCCTGGCAATCACGGCCAAACCATCTCGTTCAAGGAGGGCGAGGTTCCGGGTGAGGGTGGTGCGGTCCATGCCCAGGATGTTGGCCAATCGCTGGTGCGCTGTGGGCTGAGCTTCGTGAATGGCGGCGAGGAGAAGGAACTGCGTGATGCGGAGTCCAGTGGGCCGGAGGGCATCGTCGTAGAACTGGGTAAGGATGCGGGCAGTCCGGCGGCTGTGAAGACAAAGACAGTCCCGAACGCGGAGCGGAGTCGGCATTCCCGTTAGTATGGCATTTCGGATGCCTGACCGAAGGTTCGATCAAACCGCCTTCGGTACTGCCGCGCGCAGATGAGCGATCTGTGCCGCGAGGGCCTGGTAATCCTCCGGCGCGAGCGTGGCGAACAGCTCACGGATGAGCGCCGCCGCAGCCGGCTCCAGCGACCTCTTCAGGATGCGCCCTCTCTCTCTGAGAAACACTCTGGAAACTCTGCCGTCGATCCTGTCTTTCTTTCTCTCGATGTACCCCTTGCGCTCCATCCCGTCGAGGCCCACCGTAATGGTTCCGCCCAGTTGTTCCAGGCGTTCCGCAATCTGGGTCGTCCGCAACCCGTCCTCCCCCCAGAGACAGCAGAGAATGCCCCAGTGCAATGGGGTGATTCCGTGGGGAGTAAGAATCTCCTGAAAGCGCCTTGTCATCTGCTGCACCAGCAGGAACATCTGGTAGGGCAGGTTCTCGGGAGCGAGAACGGGATGCTCGGGTGGTTTTGACGCTGATCGGGCCCTTCGTTTCACAACTCCAAAATATCAGTTAGGCAGCCATTTACTTCAAACTTGAAGCAGTTGTGTATAGTGGTTTCGCGGGCCGAGCGCCCGACATAACCTCTGGAGAGGCCCCACATGATTGTCCCGCCCGTCAGTCCATCCAGTTTGCTTCGCTATGACAGCGTCGTCCGGCTCACACAATATGTCCCTGCTAAAGCGGGCGCGGCATCCCCAGCGGACTTCATCGCGGCATGGAAGGAGGTATTCGCCGCGTCCTCTCTCGATGGGGTTCTCTACCGGGAGCTCTGCCGTCAGGTGCCGGAGTGGAGTGCGCTTGCCAAGCGAGAGATCGACAACCCCATCGAGGCAGCTTTCATCGAGTACCTGATTGTTGAGCCGAGGATTGACCTTTCCTCGCTGCCCGCTCTTCCTGCCTCGCAGCGGGAATCGTATGCCATCACGCAGGACATTCACAGCGTGGCCTTTCATTTCTCGAAAGAGCAGCAGGAAAAACCCGGCGCATTGATGTTCAATCTTTTTGAGATCGACGGCCCCGCGGGCATGGAGCAGGGATTTTTGATGGCGTGGCCTCCGCGTGGTGAATTCAAGATCAATGAATCCGCGACACTGTCCACTGTCCTGCATCAGCGGATGCTGCCGCATGCAACGATCAAAGCATTCAATCGAGCCGAGGTCACCGGAGCGGAACAATACGCTGAAGGCATCGACCGGTTTCAACAAGCTTTCCCTCGAGCAGAACGAAAACTGGGTGCCGAAGCTCCGCCAAGCGGCAAGCCACCTATCCGCAGCCACCTCGGCCTGTTTGAGGTCGTAGCCCTTGCTCCCACTCAGGCAGGTCCTCCGGCGAAGACGATGAAGGCCATGGTTGCGCGAGAGTACGGGCCACCTTCCGTACTGCGGCTCGAAAACCTCCCGGTCCCGTCGCCCGGTCCGGGGCAGGTGCGCGTTAAAGTTGTCGCATCATCCATCAACCCGCTTGACGTGAAGATGCGCTCGGGAGACGTACGTCACATTTACCCGGCATGGTTTCCGGAGGTCTATGGTTACTCGGTGTCCGGCGTCGTTGACGCGATTGGGGCCGGGGTGATGAGCCGCTCCATCGGCGAGGAAGTTTACGGGATTAACAACCCCATCATGCGGCACGGGTACGCGGAATTCCTCTGCGGCCCGGAATTCAACTTCTATCCGAAGCCGGCCAATATGGACTTCGCGACGGCTGCCGCCGCCCCATCCATCTTTGCCACCGCGTTCGGTGGTCTTTTCCTTCGCTTCCGCCTCGAGGCAGGACAGACTGTGTTGATCCACGGTGGTTCAGGCGTGATTGGTAGTTGCGCCGTGCAGCTCGCCAGGCAGGCTGGTGCTCGTGTCATTGCCACCGCCTCTACCGCTAACGTGGACCGCGTTCGTGCTCTCGGTGCAGACATCGTGGTTGATTACAAGACGCAGCGGTTTGAAGACTTCGCCCAGGGTGTGGATCTGGTCTTTGACACAGTTGGCGGCGAAACTCGCGAAAGATCGTGGTCACTTCTGCGCAAAGGAGGTGCTCTGGCATCTCTCCTGCCCCCGCCTCCCGACCCTGCGACCGCCGAGCGCTATGGGGTTCAGGCGTTCATGGTTCATGGTCACCCGAACATCGTCGAGATCATGCCGGAGATGACCCGACGGCTGCAGGAAGGGGAACTTGCCTTTCCGGAGATCGCAAAAACATTTCCCCTTGCTGGTGCAGCGGAAGCACATGAATCTTTCGAGCTTGCATCACCACGTGGTCGATTCGTCCTCCTGGCTTAGGAGACGAGCATAGCCGTCGCATTGGTCCGCTGGCGGCAATGAGGTGCGCTGCCAACTTGAGATTTCGCCTGCCCAATTTCTGTATTTGCACCTGTTGATCCAGCCGATGCGATGCGGGCCGAAGCAGCCGGAAAGCAGGGAAGCACTCCGATCTCGAGGCTCATTGTTAACCTCGTGGGTTTACAACGAAAGCCTTTCCGGGTTTAATCGGTGCCAGGCGCGAGTTCCTCAGAACCCTGCTGCTTGTTCACGAGTTATTCAAAAACAGCAGGTTTGGTACCGGGTTATTCCCAGCAGCTGGGCCCTTTTTTCAAGTTGCCGCGAAGCGCGTTGCTCGATCGTGACAACAAATGCTTTCATGGCCTCAACGGATTCAAGTCAGACTTGACGGAAAGTTGAGATCGGGCCACAGCCACGTCGGCATACAAATCTATTGTGTAAGCGACCCCAGCGGAGGAGAACACGATGACGGGGACGACAGCACCGATTTTCCTTGCGGGCTCCCCAGCTGGCGATGCCCCCGTTGAGATCGTCCGGTTCGCCCAACCCCGCGGACCGATGCCTCCGGTGCACGAGATCTGCGAAGCGCTCGGCCAGTGTTTCAATCGCGACTCAACGAAGTGGCCTCCACTGCTCTGGAACGTCATCGGGGATGGAGACTTTTCAATCGTGCCCCTGCCACCTGGGTTAGAGGGCGAGCTCGGCGTGATCGTGGCTGCGGCTCAGCGGCCCGATCTTCCGCAGCAAACCGAAGCCCTTCTCCTGAGCGTAGCGGCGAACCAGGCGTTTAGTACGCGGAGCTCCCCAGAGTTTCTCGCGTGGAGGTGAAGTGTGTCTAAATTCGACTTGATTGACTGCAGCGCGAAATTTCGGGCGGAACCTGAGCCGACGATATTCGTCGTCGACGAGGAAAAATCAGCCCGAGAATCGCTCAAATCTCTCATTTCCTGCGGCGGTTGGCAGACTGAAACCTTCGCCACCGCTGATGAATTCCTCAGTAAGCCATGGTCCGCCGTTCCCAGCTGCCTCGTGATCAGTGTCTCTCTTCCACACCTCGACGGAATCGACCTGCAAAAGCGTGTTGCTGTCGAGCGTCCCAACATGTCGATCATATTTATCTCGGGCCATCACGATGTTTATGCTTCGGTCAGAGCCATGAAGGCTGGAGCTGTCGACTTTCTCATCAAGCCGTTCGACAACGACAATTTGCTGGAGGCGATTGAGGAGGGAATTAAGCGCAGTCGCGCTCAACTTTGCCGCGAGGCAGAGGTGCGCCAGCTTCAGGATGGTTACGCGCGGCTCACCCACCGAGAGCGCCAGGTGATGGCTTTGGTGGTTTCAGGTCTGTTGAACAAGGAAGTCGGCGCGGAACTCGGCATTAGTGAGATCACCGTTAAGGCACACAGAGGGCAGGTGATGCAGAAGATGAAGGCGAATTCCTTCGCGGACCTGGTACGAATGGCCACGAGGCTTCGTTTAGGGCGTGCCCTCAGCTTCCGCAAGTCGGCTCAGAGTTCGGTCGACCCTTCGGTCCGAAAAGGGCTGGCAGTATCTTTTTGATCGGTTAGCACTAAAAGTAGCCTCGCAATCGATCAGGCCCCCCAAAAAGAGACGGCCCCCATTCCTGGGAGCCGTCCCGAGTAAGACAAGAAACGCGCGGCGGTTAGAAAAGGAAGGGAAGCGGCGTGATCCCTTCGATCTGCACTGCCCTCAATTCGTTGGGGTCGAGCCCCAGAGCTT
This sequence comes from uncultured Acidobacteriaceae bacterium, assembly GCA_963787915.1. Classification (GTDB taxonomy): domain Bacteria; phylum Acidobacteriota; class Terriglobia; order Terriglobales; family Acidobacteriaceae; genus Palsa-343. The sequence continues at coordinate 83,048 of CAWBEP010000007.1, forward strand.
GAAGGACAGTGGGCGCGACCTGTTGGTTGAGAACGTAAGTTTTCACATGCTTGCGCGCAAATTCCGGCATCGAGAAGAGCAGCGCCACATGCGTATCGTCCTCGTTCAGGCCGCCGTGCTCAGCGATCTTGGAGCCGCCTGTGAAGATGACGCCGGTGTTGACTTTGAGGATGATGTCGGGTGTGCGCGGATCCTTCAACGGACTATTGAATTTTTCCTGAAGGGCCGGCCCCGCGAAAATCTCCTGGATGCCGAGAGTGGCCTGGTTGGCAGGTGTGCTCAGCTCCTGAGCGATCTCTGCGGCTTGCGAAGAGTCGTTCAGCCAGATCAGCGAGCCGTCGTCGGAGATGTCAAAGGCCTCGCCGGAAGCAATCGTATTGATTAAAGTTGCGGGCTGGCCGCCCCCGATGGCTACCTTCTTGCTCTGATCGATGGGCGACTGGCCGTGCTTTGCGCCGATGATGATGAGCGTGTCGTCATAAATGCCGGCTGTTTTCAGCGCGCTGACGATCTCCCCCAGAGAGTTGTCCACGAATTCCAGCTCGCTGAGCAGTCCCGGTGAAGGGGTTCCAAGGACATCCAGATAGCCATTGCCTTTCAGCTTCTCGCCTACGCTGACCGACTGAAAGTTGGTGCCGAACAAAGTTGGGATGGGCGCGCGCCTCGATCCATCGTGTGTGTACCCATTGATCTCATTGATCACTGCCTGGACGTGGGTCTGATCGTAGCACTGGATGTCCTTCAGATCGGTGGTCCAGCCATCGTCAGGAGTCGTGTCGGGCGCGGGCACCGGGGTGCAGCCGGGAAATGGCAACGCAACCGGGATCGAGTTGATCTCAGGACCAAAAAAATCATCGACACCCTGGCCGCTCGGACCATTGGTCCATTCATATGCGGGATGCTTGTCAGTCCAGGCCGTGTAACCTCCGTGGGCCTTCACCACTTCAAAGATGGTGTTCACACGGAGATATTCGTGGGGATAGACCGGCGCACAACCACGATTGGGATCGCGGGGCAGAAAGTTCGGATTGATGGACCCATACAGCTTGGTCAGATCCGTATCGATGGATTCGTCGAACTCCGTGATGGTACCGATCTGCCCCGGGCACGGACCGCCGGGGGCGCCCACATAAGAGATGTACGGCGTGGTCTGCGCTGGCGGAGAGAGAGCGCGGTTATAGGTGACGTCGTACCAGAACCCGGCTGTGGTCGGCGATCCGCCGGTAACCAGAGCGGAGAGTCCTGGAAAGGAGTCGGACGGCTGGGAGGTGGCAGCGTTGTCGAAGGTAACTCCGTGCGAACTCAGTTCCGCGAGAGTCGACTGCGGGTGGCTGCTGACATAGTTCGTCAGGTCGAGAGCGTGCATGCCGTCGACACTGATGAGCAAAACGTGCCTGACCCTGTGTCTGGAATGGTCGTCTTGTGCCTGCGACGTCGCAGAGATGGATATGGATAGAACGGTCAGAAACAGCGGGAGGCAGCGTGCCAACGTTCTCATAGTGTGATCCTCGACGGGGAATTGAAGTACCTTGCGATTAGCTGCCCCGAGGATGAACCCCCCATGACGATAGCTTGAAAAAGAGATGAACACTCTTGTCCGGAGGGGCCATTCTTCGGCCACGCGGGGAGAAGCTCGTTCTAATCAGAACTTCCCCGCCCGCCTCAGCTGTATCTCGCGCACGCGATCGTCAAACCGTTAACTTCCTATTTCGAGTGCACCAGATCCGCAATCACCGCGGCAACTTTATCGAGTATCTGGTTCCAGCCCTCCAATTGACCGCTATTTTTGGCGCTTTCCATGGGTTCATTTCCAATGTGGGTGAGTTTCGTCCTGCCGTTTCCGAGATCCTCAAAAAGGGTCACGTCGTGCGCACCGTCGATGGCCTCATGTTCTATCCCTAATTGCCCAGGCTCAACCTTGTTTCCCTCCGAGTCCGAAAAATACATGGACGAAACGATCTTCTCGTGGGGAACAATTTCGTGGTATTCAATCGCATTCCAGAACTCCTGCCCGTCCGGCGCCTTCATGCAGCAAAGAGATCTTCCGCCAACGCGGAAATCCATCCGGCAAACGGGCGCAGTAAACCCCTTCGGTCCCCACCACTGCATCACGTACTTCGGGTCTGTCCACGCCTTCCAAACCAGCTCACGTGGGGCATCAAAAACTCTCGTGATGACCATCCGCTCAACTTCGTTAACCGTTTTTTCTGTCATCTCTCGTCTCCTCTTTCTTCATTTGATTTACAACCACATCCAGTTTGTCGAAACTCTCTTCCCAGAATCGGCGATACCGGATCGCCCAGTCGCTGACTGTCTTAATCGCCTCGGGCCTGAGCGTGCAAACGCTCTCCCGTCCACGCCTGGTCTTGGTCACAATCCGTGCCTTCACGAGGTACGCAATATGTTTTGAGATCATCTGCTGGGAAAGCGAGAACGGTTCCGTCAATTGATGCACAGAGGCGGGCCCCTGGGAGAGTCGCTGGATCATTGCCCGCCGGGTTGGATCCGACAAAGCCGCGAATTTGGCGCCCAGTAAATCCACAACCATATGGTAGTGGATTATCCGACAATGTCAAGTATGTATTTTGCGATGCCTGATTGCTGAGTATTACCGGCAAACCGGGAGTTTCGCAGCCTCTTTCAGGGAACGAAACGTCTGTATTGCCGACCACCGGACTGCGACACATCAAAACGGGCGCAAAAGCAGTACAATCCGGCCGAGATCCCGACAAGACCTCAGGACTGCTGTTATCGAGTCCAGCCGCGTAAGGGTATGCGCTGACGCGCAAATATGCCCGTTCAGGGCGCCTTAGCTTAGATGGTCCGGGTTGCAAACCACCAGGCAATCCGCGAGAAAATGCGATGTTTCACCGAAGGCATATGAAGGAAGACATGATGAAAATTGCTGTTACTACACTCTCAGTTCTCCTCGTCTCCATGGCCGTCACCGCCCAGACGCCCACACCGAGCGGCCCGCTCGCGCGTCACTATCAAGATGGAGAAGCGCTCAGCTATCACATGACCGCAACCAATGATGATTGGCATTACACCGCAGACGCATCCGGCACGACGAAGAAGATGGCGAACGGTAACTATACCGAGGAGTTTCGCTGGACCGGTATGAAATCCAACGGGCAGCCCGTCACGCTGACGCCGCCTACCGTACAGTTTCGCCAATCTCTTTCGCTCGATCCAAACATGATGCCATCCGGTCCTGATCTGAACAAAGTGGATCCGAAGATGGTGGGACCGATTCTCGATCTCATGACCTTCTACGTAGACCTTTGGCTCGTGAACAAAATCGGAATTCTGCAACACGCGGGAGATCACTTTTACCTGCCGGGCCCCCAGACCAATTCATGGGCAGATGGGACGCATGTGCTCGTTGGAAAGGATCGCTTCGACTTCGACCTGAATCTCGATTCGATCGACCCAGTGAAGCATACTGCCCTCGTGGTGGTTCACCATGTCCCGCCTTCTCACGCTAGCCTGGACTTTCCAGCGGAGTGGATGCAGTCCCCGGTCGCGGACACGGCGAACAACTGGGTTGAAGTGACGAAGACCGAGGATGGTAAGTTCCAGGCGGCGGTTGGCAAGGAGACTTTTGACGTCAGGATAATCGTGAGCACCATAGACGGCAGAATCCTCTCCGCAAACATGGAAAACCCTGTTGTGACGAACAGTCGTGAGTGCGACGATGCTGCGCTGACCAGGTGCCGTGCCCTGCCGCCGCACACAATCCATCGGAATATCGAGATTGCGTTGGTGCATTGATTCTGCCTCGCTGGGCGAGAAACTCCGGGGAGGAATTGATGGAAATCGAGCCGTCGTGGTGCAGTCGCCCGTCCATAACACTAAACATTGCCGGATGACCGGCAAGCCGGAACATTCGATTCTCGTGGGGACGGGCGTGGCCAGTACCCTGAAATATCCGTATATCCGACTTACGAACAGAAAGGGTCAATCGGTGCATTGGCCTGTTAGCAACAATCGAGTAAACCACACCAATTGCTTCAAAGGAGGGGGCTGATCGAAATCGAATCTGGGGGAGCTACCTGATTACCCAGATGATATGCTTCGTCGTATCTTCTTCATGCTGTGTTGTTCCTGACGCGCTACCAGCCTCCCCCAAGGGCATTATAGAGTTGCACCAGCGAAAGCGCTTCCTGCTGCTGGGCGGTCTTGAGGGTCAGCTCGGAGCTATAGAGGTTTGCGTCGTTGGTCAACACCTCGAGATAGCTGGTTGCTCCAGCGATATATCGCATACGTGCCAGCCGAACTGCATCCCGAGTGGCTTCGGTCTGCTTCTCCTGCTTTTCGCGGTATTCGCGGGTCTTGCTATAGGTCACCAGGGCGTTGTCGACATCGCGAAAGGCACCGGCGATTGTCTGTCGATACGTATCGACGAGTTCCTGATCTTCGGCCTTGGCATAGTGGAGATTGTTGGTCAGCTTGCCGCCTTCGAAGATCGGCTGGCTCAATGAGCCGATGGCATAGTAGTAAAGGTTCTTCGACTCGACGATTCCCTTGAGCTGGCTCGTACTGGTTCCGCCTGTGCCGGAGAGTGAGAGCTGAGGAAAGAACTGGGCTTTGGCGACGCCGATGTTTGCGTTTGCCTGGACAAGCAGCTCCTCAGCCCGGCGGATGTCGGGACGGCGCTCAAGAAGTTCGGACGGCAGGCCAACCGGAATCTCCGTTGGATGAGGGGCCTGCTCGATGGGAAGACCACGGGCGATCGGGCCAGGAGCGCGGCCAAGAAGAATGCAGAGGCTGTTTTCCTGCTGGGTGATCTGACGTTCAAGATCGGGTATCTGTGCCTCAGCGGTGTATTCAAGCTCCTCGGCCTGCCGCACGTCGGCGAGTGAGTCGCTGCCTCCGGCTTCCAGCTTCTGCGTAAGTTCCAGCGAATCCTTGCGTGCTTTGAGTTCGTTGTGGGTGATGGCCAGTTCGGCATCGAGCGTTCGGAGCTGGTAGTAGCTGGTCGCAACGTTCTCCACAAGCGTCGAATAGGTGGTCTGCTGCGCCCACTGGGTAGCACGCAGATTGGCGCGGGCAGCCTCGGTCTGGCGGCGATAGTAGCCCCAGAAGTCGAGGTTCCAGGCCGTGGAGGCAGTCAAGCCGCCGGTGTAAATCTTCGTATGCCCCTGATTGCTGTTCGCACCGTTGGAGTTTGAGCTGCCGTTGTTGTTTCCCAGGCCGCTGAGCAGACCGCCGGGCAGCGCCAGGGCGTCGTAGCTGCCGCCAAGGCTCACCGTCGGGTACTGGCCCGCCCTGGTGACTCCAACCTCTGCCTCCTGTTCGAGCACGCGGTCTGCGGCAATCTTTACGTCGTAGTTGTTCTTCAAGGCCTCGGCGATGAGGGATTGGAGAATGGGGTCGGTGAAGACGCTGGTGTACTTTTCGGCTCCCAGCGGAGTGCCCGCTCCAGTCAGTTCGGGCGCCCCGCGGTAGGCTGTGGGCGTGGCGACCACCGGCCGCTTATAGTTGGGGCCGACCATGCAGCCGGTGGCGGCGAAGAGAATCAATGTTGCGGAAGCGAGTTTCCATTTCATGCTGCACCTCCCTGAGAATGGGCTGCCGGATGGGGAGCGGCTTGATCCTCCGGTGGACCGGCATCGTGGGATGAATCAAGGCCTGCGTTATGCGAGCTGCCGAAGCGCTGGGCTATTCGCTCGGCGAGAGAGAAGGTGGTAGGGACAAGGAAGATGGCAATGACGGTCGCGGCCAACATGCCGCCGATGACGACCGTTCCGAGTATCTGACGCGAGACTCCGCCCGCGCCGGTGGCGAACCACAGCGGGACGCAGCCAAGGATGAATGCGAATGCTGTCATGAGGATGGGCCGGAAGCGCAGGCGGGCCGCGCCCATGGCCGATTCGAAGATGCTCTTGCCGCTTTCATACTCGTCCTTGGCGAACTCGACGATGAGAATGGCGTTCTTCGCGGAGAGACCGATGAGCATGACCAGTCCGATCTGGGCGTAGACATCGTTTTCCATGTGCCTCATGGTCAGCGCGAGATAGGCGCCGAAGATAGCGACGGGAGTGCTGAGCAGCACACCGAAGGGCAGCGACCAGCTCTCGTACTGCGCAGCAAGAATGAGGAAACACAGCAAAATGGAGATGGCATAGACCACCCAGGCGGGAATACTTTTCTGCGCCTGCTGCTCCTGATAGCTTAGGCCGGAGTAGTCCATCGCCATGCCGTCCGGCATGGTTTGGGCGAAGGTCTGTTCGAGCCCCTTCATCACCTGGCCGGTACTAAAACCCGGCTTTGCGACGATGGTGATTGAGGCCGCTTCGTGCTCGTTGAACCGCGTGATGAACTCCGGCCCCGTAATGCGCCGCACCGTGGTGATGGCGGAGAGCGGAACCCGATTGCCGTTGGCGGCGGTCACGTAGAACTGTCCGATATTGTCAATGTTCGTGCGCGTATCGCCTTCCGCTTCGACATAGGTCTGCCATTGACGGCCGAAGCGATTGAAGTAGTTGACCAGTGAGCCGCCCAGAAAGGCCTGGAGCGTTGTGTAGACATCGCCGATATTCACCTGCTGCTGTGCGACTTTTTCGCGGTCTACATCGACGAAGAGCTGTGGGACTGCGGGGAAGTAGGTTGGGATGGCAGCGGCGATCTCTGGCCGCTTGTTAACCGCGCCCAGGAATTTGTACAGGTTGCCGGTAAGGAAGTTCGGGTCGGTTGAGTTCGAGCGATCTTCCAGCACCATGCTGACGCCACCCGAGGTCCCGAGTCCGGGGATGGCTGGCGGCGCGAACGAGAATGCTATCCCTTGTTTGACGCCGCCAAGAGCCTTCGCGAGATTGATCTGGATGACAGCAAACTGTTCATCCTTGCTCTTGCGGGCGTCCCAATCCTTGAGCGTGACGAAGAAGAAGGCGTTGTAGGTACTCTGCGTTTGCGAAAGGAGACTGAAGCCCACGACGGAGACGACTGATTGAACGCCCGGCACCTGATGCAGCGCACCTTCGACAGACTTTGCGGCGTCGGTCGTTCGCTCAAGACTTGCGCCCTGTGGCAGTTGCAGGTTGACGAAGGCGTAGCCTTGATCTTCGGTCGGCAGGAAGCCTCCCGGCAGGCCTTTGCCCAGCAGGAGCACTACGGCGCTCAAACCCAGGATGATCATGACACCGACAATGGACTTCCGCACGAGCCAACCGGATAGGCCAACATAGCCGTTCGTTGCCTTTTCGAAGAGTTTGTTGAAGCCGTTGAAGAAGCGGCCCAGTGGACCAGGTTTGGAATTCTTATCCTTCGGTTTCAGGAGCAGGGCGCACAGGGCGGGGCTCAGCGTAAGCGCGTTGAACGCGGAGAACAGGACCGAGATAGCGATGGTCACAGCGAACTGTTGATAGAGGCGGCCCGTGATGCCAGGGATGAAGGCCGTTGGCACAAAAACAGCGGTAAGGATGAGCGCAATCGCAATGACGGGGCTCGATACCTGCTCCATGGCGGCGTAGGAGGCATCCCTGGGGGACATACCTTCTTCAATGTGCTTCTCGACCGCCTCGACGACGACGATGGCGTCATCGACCACGAGTCCGATGGCCAGTACCAGCCCGAACAGCGAGAGCGTATTGATACTGAAGCCGAGAACCGGGAACAGGATGAACGTCCCAATGAGCGAAACCGGCACGGCCAGCAAAGGGATGAGCGTGGCTCGCCAGCCCTGGAGGAAGATGTAGACGACCAGGATGACCAGAACGAGCGCTATGACTAGCGTGACGAGAATCTCGTGGATTCCGGCGCTGACAGCCTTGGTGGTGTCGAGCGGAACCGCAGACACCATGTCGGAAGGGAAGGCCTTGGACAGCTTGGCGAGTTCGGCGCGGACGTCCTTGGCGCATTGCACCGCGTTCGAGCCGGGAAGCTGATAGATCGCCATGATGGCAGCGGGTTTGCCCTCAAACCGGCCGTTGAGGTTATAGGTTTGAGCGCCCAATTCGATGCGTGCGACATCCTTCAGGTGCAGTACTGAGCCGTCGGAGTTGGAGCGAAGAATGATGTTGCCGAACTGCTCTGCGGTAACCAGGCGTCCCTGCGTCTGGACGGTATAGGTAAACTGCTGTCCGCTGGGGATCGGCTCCGCGCCGATCTGTCCGGAAGGGTTCACCGTGTTCTGCGTCTGAAGGGCCTGCGTGATCTGCGGTACGGTTATCCCGAGCTTCGCAAGCTGATCGGGTCGAACCCAGATGCGCAGCGCATATTGGCCAGCGCCGAAGACCTGCACACGGGAGACGCCTTTCACACGCGTGATGTCATCGACCAGGTTGATGTAGGCGTAATTGGCGAGAAATGTCCCATCGTAGGTTGAGTGGGGGGATGAGACCGAGAGCAGCATCAACGGCGACGTCAGCGATTTCTGGACTGTGAGGCCGGCAGTGCTCACCTCAGCCGGCAACTGGCTCTCCGCCTGCGATACACGGAGTTGCGACAGGATCTGGTCGTTGTCGGCATTCGTGGCCACGCCGAAGTCCACCGTGAGCTGCATCTGGCCGTCGCTGGCACTGGTCGACTGCATGTAGTTCATGTTGTCGACTCCGTTCATCTGTTGCTCGATGGGCGTGGCGACGGCTTGTTCGAGAGTCTTGGCGTTGGCGCCAGGATAGGTCGCCTGGACAAGGATTTCAGGGGGGACGATGTTCGGAAACTGCGCAGTCGGCAGGCTGAGCATGCAGACAAAGCCTCCAATGACCGTCAGAATCGCAATCACCATCGCGACGATGGGACGGCGGATAAAGAATTTGGAGATCATTGGTTGTTCCCCCTCGGAGCTTGACCGGCGTTGCTCGCGGTTGCAGTCGCTTCCTGCTGCGGAGCGACCTTGGCACCATCCTTCATCTTGTCGTTGCCTTCGGTGACGAGAACGTCGCCTGCGTTTAGCCCTTTGGCGATGACGATGTCTTGTCCGATCTGAGGACCAAGCTGGACGGTATGCACATGCGCCACATTGCCGGGCCCTACGACGTAGACCTGGTCCATTCCCTGCAACTCGGAGACGGCGCGCTGCGGGATGACGACAGCATTCTGAAGCAACTGGGTCTGCGCGCTGATGCGGCCGAACTGGCCTGGCCGCAGCAGATTATTGCGGTTGGCGAACGCAGCCGCAATGCGGATACTGCCAGTCTGTGAGCTTACCGACCGATCGACAAAGACGATGCGGCCAGGCTCCGGATAGACCTGGCCGTTCGGCCAGTGTGAGTTTGAGCGGAATGGAAGCGCCTGTATCCAGCAGGTCTGCGTGGCCTGCGAAGTGGGCGCGAGCCGCAAGCGTGAGGTACTCCTGTTCGCTGATATAGAAATAAGCCTTGATCGGATTGAGTTGAGAGACTGTTGTGAGTACGGAGGTGGTGCTCACCAGATTGCCGACTTGAAGAGCTGCTTGTCCGGCGATGCCATCGATGAGCGACCGTACTTTGGTGAAGCCAACGTTCAGCTGCGCGGATTCGACCTGAGCCTGGGCGCTGGCAATCGCCGCCTGAGCGCTGGCGACTGATGCCTGATCGGACTGGAGAGTCTTTGTTTCGCTATCCAGGGTACTTTGGGAGATGGCGTGAGCTTGGGCCAGCGGGGTGTCGCGCTGGACGTTGATCTCAGCGAGCTGCACCTGAGCCTGTGCCTGTCCAAGCTGTCCCTTGGCTTGATCCAATTGTCCCTGCGCCTGGTCGAGCGTGGCCTGGAAAGGTCTAGGGTCGATTTCGAAGAGAACGTGGCCCTTGTGGACCTCGCTGCCTTCGATGTAGTCCTGCCGGATCAGGTAGCCGGATACCTGCGGCTGGATCTGCGCGTTGAGATACCCGTCCGTGGTCGCAACCCAGTTGCCGATGATCGGGACCGACTCGGAAACCGCAGAGGTCACCTGCACCGGAAGAGGCCCTTGGGGGCCGCCAGCACCCGGCGGCGGTCCAGAGGACTTGCATCCGCTAAGCAAATACATCGAAGACAATGCCGCGAAGAGACTTGCAATAACGCGGAGTTTGCGAGGAGCAATCTTCGGGAATGTTTCTACAAGGAGCGGTGAGGTCGTTATGGAGAAGGAAGTCAAGAGAATCTCCTAAAGTGCTGTGCCAGAACACTGGCCGGTCAGTAAGGAAGGATCGCGGCTGCGATCAACACCGATATGAGGACGTCCGCGGCGCAAGCCGCTTCCCTCTGAGTTCCGACGTCCTAAAAGAGCTTCTTTCTGGATTCAGCTGTTGAAGTCGCCCTAGCGACTCTCTTCGACACCTTGCTGGCAATCATGCTCGTCGTGTCGAGACTTTCCCGGTCGATCCGGTTGCTGCTGCCTGCGCCCGTGGAGAGCAGAGTGTGCTCAGAGTTGTCCTTTAGATCGATGTGCACTGAGAGCGAGGTGTTTGCTGTCAAGAACCCAATGGGTCCGGTTGCGGAACGTACAGCTCGATTGCCCTTCTTGAAAGCGGTGACTGTCAGCCTTAGTGTCATCCCCGCGCATCCTGGACCCGAGCTGCGATCTCCTGACCGAACCAACGAGATTGAGGGCTCGTCTTTACGGATCTTTGCAACGAGCCGCCCGTAGAGCAGTGCGCGATACTCAGCAGGCAACTGTTTATCTGACACAGCGATAGGCTCCAAAACGACGGCCATCGAATTGGTCGCCTCGTTCCGGCATGGTGGCGTGAGGGCTTCGTGGGCAGGAGTTATTCGAGACGAAAGCTGACCATTGAGAGGTTCTGCGACCTGTTCGGACGCTGCGAGGACAGTCCCGTGATAACCTCCGGTTTCGTCACGATACTCGATGGTCAGCAGAGCAATGCCCTTCTGGGTGAATGCGCCCAACGGAGGTGCCGCGAGTCGTAGGATCAAACCTGCTCCGCCGCCGGTCTCCACGCGTTCATCGCCAATGGAGATTGCTTCAATATGTGAGACCGGAATCTCGACATGAAAGCCGGCACTCGTGAATCGGAGTTCGTTTTGGGAGAGACTGAGGTCGCCTTTCAGATTTGCTGTAGCACCTGAAAGGCCAGCGATTTGGGTGACCGGATATGTGGCAGTCTCCGTCGCATCCGCGATCTCCAATTGGGAAGATTGTGCCGCCTGTGCTTGCGAATGAAACGAAGCGACAGAGAGCACCAGAAGGGCAGTCGAGCGTTGTAGACGATTCAAGAGAGTTCCTTTCATGACCGCATGAGCGGTTTGCCGGCCTACGGTATCCGCGACGCGGAACTGAAGACGTATCAAAACGAACCGAAACATTCGTTTCGTTTACACAAGAGTGGATTCGCCATATTGCGGGAAGTTTCAAGGAAAGTGGAAAGTTGTTCGGATGCAATTCCTCGCACGGCACGAAATGTTCGTTTCGTCATGAGACAATGTGGGTGCGCAGCGTTGGACAAGCGGCGGGATCGGCAGCACGGAGATCATGGTGAAGAAGAAGGCCACGAAGGCAATAAAGGAGCGGTCGAGAGCGGAGCTTCGTACGGATTTGCTCCTGGACCGGCTGCTCGATGCGGCAACCCGGGTGTTTATGGAAAAGGGCTTCGACGCAACGAGCATGGGGGAGATTGCCAAACAGGCCCACGCGTCTACGGAGACGTTCTATCGCCACTTTCCTACCAAGGAAGGACTCTTTGAAAAAGTACTGCTGCGCCGGACCGAGTCTCTCAGGGGAGAGCTAAACTCAGTTCTCCAGTCCGAGGACGTCCCGGAAAAAGCACTTACCGCTTTCGGTGAACTCGGTCTGTCGTTGCTGCTTGCTCCTCATGCGCTCGCACTTCACCGCATCCTTGTGATGGAAAAGGGTCGTTTCCCGCACATCGTCGCATCCTTTCATTCCCAAGGTCCGGAACGAGTACAGGCCGCCCTTGCGTCCTACCTTGCGGAGCAGGTGAAGAGGGGGAGATTGCGGAAGATGAAGGCCCATGTGGCCGCGCGCCAATTCTTCGACCTCGTCATTCCTGAGTTCCACTTCGCGATGGAACTCCGCTATAGGCCTGCTCCAACGAAGACAGAGATGCGACAGCGGGTGAAGGAGGCGATTGACTGCTTCCTGCATGGGTATGCTTCAACTGCCTAGGATCTGTTATCTCCTTCCGCACAGCCCAGAACAGACCATCCCCTGTTCTGGTAGTCCGCGCGTTGTATGGAAGGCCTTTGTCTATTGGCCCTTTCGGCAGGTTCTTGGACCCGCGGCTGCCGGCTGAGTGGAGCGGATCCAGGATTCACAGAGGCTTCTGCTCCAACTCGAGTTCAAATTGTTCGTCATCCGCCACCCGGAGATGCGGGCGGAATTGGCGAAGGGACACCTTGATGCCCTGATACCAGACGAGATGGAAGAGCTTCCAAGAGAGTTCCGGTTCGACGAAACTGCCCCCCTTGAGCAACCACGCAGAGGCCTCGCCATCGAGGCGCTGCTGGTGGGAGTCGCCGTCGCCGCTCTATTCAGCCCCGAGGTCATGGATCGCGAGGTGCTGGCGCAAACGATTCCACCCGTGGCGTCGATTCTCCTGAGTGACTGGTTGCGGCACTCTCGTTCCTGAGTCAATCCTGCAAGGTCCGAGAAACCCGCCGGTTCTCCCTGCCGCCGCGCATACCGCTCTTTCAGATTTCAAGCCGCTCGCGTTAACTAAACCCAAGGTGGAGTGTCGAAGCCACTTGGCATCTGTTCCTAAAGCCATTGGTCTATCTAAGCTTGATCCAGAAGCTCCGTGCCATACTTCGCTGCCACAGCCTTCGCCTTCTTCGCAAACTCGGACATCTGTATCTTGTCGAGCTTGGGTGGCGCTGTAGTGCGCGTCGCTACGGGCACCCGAGCTCGACAAAGAACCTTTCGTTGCCCGCTGGAGCGCAAATACAGATCATCCGGGCTGGGCTCGTCGATGAGTTGTGAAACTGGTGAGGAGCATTGGACGGAACGTTGACCGTGTCACCCGCCCGAACGATGGACTTCTCCCCACGAAAGGTCATCTCCACCTCGCCTTCCAGCAGGATGAATGTCTCTTCAAAGTCATGACGATGCGGCCCCGGCCCGCCACCAGGGGGCACATGCATGTCGATCACGCAGAAGCGCCCGTTGGTATCTTTACCGGCGACGGTGATCGTGTACGTGTTTCCAACCAGGCCGATATGCTGGGCAGTTGGACTATCCAGCTGGGCGAACGCCAGCGCGCGGCTAAGATCATCGGCAGGCAGTTGAGCGTAGGTGGTTGCAATCTCTGACATGGGATTCCCTCCTTGTGGTTCAGTTGGTGCTGCAGGCGCATCGCGCCCGCAAGAGCGTTGGTTACAGAATGCCCACGATGAGCAAAACGAAGGCAGTCGCGAGCACGACAACGCGCCAGCGGTGAAGCAGGTCCCATCGGCTCCGGTAAAGCTTCCAATCCGCAGGCGGAGTGGACGTCTCCCACGATGCAATTCGGCTATTGATCGGCACCAGGATCGTGATCGTACATACAATCACCAGCATCCACAAAACGGCCGATGCAACGATCCAGATGGGTAAGCGGCCAGTGGTATGCCAGTGGATCGCACCCTCGACCACGGTCAGCAGGAGCGTAAGCGCGTACCAGAATGGCATGGCTGCTCCCATCACCCGGGCGATAGCGCTTGCCGCTGGCAGGTGAACTTCCTCTGGGAGCGTATCCAAAGTTGGGTGAATAAACGCGGCGATGGACAACTCACATCCAACCATCAACCCAGCGACCACGATTGCCACAACATTCAGAACTTCCATGAGATTCCCCCAGAAGCAATTCGTCTTTCAAGCTACTGGTTGGCGCACATCGCTCAAAGCGCATGGATCAACAAAAGGCCGACGACAAGCATCGCCGCACAGGTCACGCCATGAATCGAGAATGCCGCCGATTTCGACCCGCCCGACTGCAGGACGACCGACATGTCGCCAAAAGGTGTGATCGCCAGCACCAGCAGAGCGATGCCTACCGAGCGAGAGTTCGTGGTCAGCATCAGGGTCAGCACAACCAGCCCGGATGCGATGTCCCGCACCCCCTTCAAGCGCAGCCACGCTCGAGTGTCGGCATCCGCTGCGGGCAGCTTGAGACCGAACGATCCTGTCATACGCTCCGGGGAAAAAAGGTAGAAGCCGCCGATGACGAGGATCGCCACGGCCATAAGAACAGCGAGCGAAAGCAAAATCGTGTTGAGCATTAAGATCTCCTTGGTAGAAAAGCTAGCAACGCTATTTATGATGCACGACTCTGACCCGCGATGCAAGAGCATTCGTAATTATTGTTAAGAAAAATTAGAAGTTCTAGCGGTGCTATACTTTGCGAGTGGAGACTACCGTGCCGAACCGCATTGCAGAACGAAAACAGCGCGACAGAGAGGCCCGACGGGCACAGATTATCAGGGCCGCAAGGCGAATCGCGGAGTTGGAGGGCTGGCCCAACGTCACCGTTCGGCGGCTGTCCGACGAAATCTCTTACAGCCAGCCTGTCCTGTACGGTCACTTTGAAAGCCGCGAAGGCATCCTCGCTGCGGTGGCTATCGAAGGCTTCCAGGAGATCGGCCTGGCCTTGGAGAAGGCACGCAAACGGGCCAAGCCAGGGAAGATCGTCGAAGCAGTCGCAGCCGCCTATCTGGAGTTCGCCACGTCCTCACCGGCACTCTACGAGGCGATGTTTTCGCTCACTCTCAGCATTCCCTTCGCTGACGCGCACACACCCCCGGAGCTCCGGTTCGCGTTCGCACAACTCATGGAGCTGTTTCAAGGACAGGGCTCGAAGCCGGAGGTCCTGACGGAACTCTTCTGGGCAGGCCTCCACGGAATCGCCGACCTCACAAGAACCAAGCGATTTCCACCCAGCCGTCAGAAGAAGCGCGTGAAAATGTTCGTCGAGCTCTTCACTTTCCCAAGTTGAAGCCGAACAAGTGCTGAAAGTGCCACGACTGTTAGAGGAGTGCCCCCGTCTTGCATCAATCCGGCGAACGGTTTCCCCAGAATGGCGCTTTTGGCTTTACGCAAAATCGCCCTTCGGTTGCCTCTTCGCTCGGAAATCCGTGGATTTACGGTAAGGCCTGTTATCGTCCGACTGGTACCGCAGTCAGTAATCCACGCCGGCCAGCTACACCCTTTGCAACTCCAGTAGTTCAACCTGTCCCGGAAATGCGACCTCGACGCCGTTCTTCCATGCCGTCCGATCCAGCGTCCCAAGATCTTTTCCCGTCATCACCGATCGGGCTCGGTACCGACCCTCTGGAATCAGCGGCAACTCGACGCGTGCCTCCGCTGCACCCGACTTGTTGCGGAAAATCGCTACCACGCCATCGCCGCTCTTTGCCAACCGTGCAAACCCGTCCCAGGCCATCGGAGAGGTCTGTCTCCAGCTTCCCAGCGGAAAGAAGCTCTCGCTCAGCTTCACGCGTCGTCTCAGCTGCTTGAACCAGGCAGTCTTCTCTCCGTACCACACGCGGTCCGCCAGGGTCAGCCTGCGCAAATCCCCGAGCAACAGCGGCGCAGACCCGATCGTCGTCGCAAAGCTCTCCTCGATCGTCGGCAACTCCGCATGCAGGTTCCCGATCAGCATCGCTTCCACGGGCATCGATCCCGCGCGTGCGTATAGCAACTGCCTTACCTGCAGCGGTCCCGCCGAATCCGGCTTCGTGTCGTCCACGTTGCTCATCCAGTCCAGATCGCCGGCTGCCAGCAGACCCGCATCGATGATGTGTTTCTGTCCCCACAGCTCGAATGTCAGATCCAGCAGCACCTCGGGATGCTTCGCATAGACTTCCGCTGTCATTTCCCGGATGCCCTCGTAAATTCGGTTCAGCGACTCCGCCCAGTCCGCATGGTCGTGTCCCTTCGCCCAGCATCCCGGAGCCTCGCCGTACGCATTGAAGATCGTTGTCAGGTCCAGCTTTGCGTAAGCCAGCCTGAAGCGTTCGATCGCATCGTTGATCCGCGCCGCAGCCATGTGCCTGTACGGAGAGGCCATGCACATCACCGCCTTCTGCCCCGCCATGGTCCAGGTTGTCTTCGTATTGCCTTCGAGGTCGAGCGCCGCCCATTCCGGGTGCGCCTTGTAATCCCGCGTCCCCATCCCAATGGCCGCTGGCGGAATCCACAGTCCCAACCGCATGCCCTTCGCTTCGACCGCTTTCAGGATCGGATCGAGCCCGCCCGGAAACGCCGTCAGGTTCACCGCGTTGTCCCCGTACTCCTGCTGCCATCCATCGTCGATGGTAAAAATGTCCATCCCCATCGCGCTGGCCACCTCGATCAGCTCCATCGAGATCGCCTCGTTGATCCCGCGCTCGAACGGCTCCCACGTGTTGTAGATCCACGGTGGCCCCTGCTTGTCGATGCGCCGCTCCAACACTTCAGCCGCATAGCTCGGCACCCGCCATCGCGCATCGTTGAACCCATCGTCCCGCCTGAACGGCACGAGCGATGCACTGGCCGTGGTGAATTCCTCGCCGGGTCCAAGCCTCCGCTCAAACGGCATCAAGTCCGTGTCATACATCATGCTCACCCGGATGCTGTTCTCTGTATCCCAGCCCGCCACTTCGGTGCGCTTCATATACCCCGGTACCTCGTTCAGGATGGCGACGCCATCGCCGGTTCGTCCGTTCATCACCATCACGCCGGCGTCTTCGGAGCGCCCCGTATAGAAGATCTCCCGCGGGACCGCCCCATATTGCGCCCACAGCGTCATCTCGTTCTCAGGCCCGAGCCCCAGTTCCAGCGTCTCGATCATTAAATGCGTGATCCTGAGCGGGGCGTCCCCCGTGTTCATCAGCGTCAGGGACTTGCGGCATGCCCCATGTCCTGCGTAAATCGAGTAGAGCGCTGTCACCTCGAGCAGCATGTTCCTGTGCTTCATCCGAACCAAAAGGGTTTTGCAGTTGCTCAGGCTTGTGTCGCTCACGCCCACGAGTTCGAAGTCGCCGCCGTTGCTGGTGCACAGTTTCCCTTCACAATGGAACGAAAACTCCGGCCGTGCCTTCGCGATATCTCTCCCAGGAACCAGGAGATCAGTCATGGTCGCCCGGTTCGAGATTTGTTTCGTATATAGACCCACCCCCGGACGAAAGCCCACTTCACGCTGGATCAGCTCATTCCCAACAGCCCAGCTTTCGTCCTTCGCTTCCCCGGGGTCACCGAGCACTTCGCCGCGCAGCGAGTACTCGCACGCCATGCCTGCAACCAGCACGGCCCCTGATCGGAGCACGTCTCTTCTGCTGAGCCTATTTTCCATGCCCACTTCGTTCTCCCGTCTCTTCCTGCAAGAATTCGCGCAAATCCTATCACGCGGAGTATTCGCAGCGCCGCGCGTATGCAAGTCCACTGACTCTTGAGAACGGGGATCCAAACCCTCTGCACACGCCGACGTTCGTTCCGGCAAAGTCGGGTGGTGTCGAGCGATCTTCGGATTGAATGGTGTGTAGTGAGACGACTTCCGCTGGTCCCGGCCGTGAAGTCGGCATCCGGACCTTTTCAATCCGAAACTCTCGGCTGGCCGGTGGCGCAGCCCGTGGCTGCAGCGAGCGCGGAAAGTGTCACACGGCGAATGTTCAGGCAGCAGCTGGCGAGGATCGCTCGCAGGGACGATGGTTCAAACTAACGGAGCCGTCCGGCCCAAACACAAAATCATATTCACTGCTGCAGGGACCGCATAGCCAGAAATGCTCCAGCCGCGTTTCACCGCCGTTGCCGTGAATGATCCTCACAACCCGCCCTTCGCGCAGGTAGCGCAGCTCTTTCTTGCACTCCGAGTTGTAGCAGACGTTGATCATAAACCCGCGGTATGTGATTTCAGTCGGGGTGAGGCAGAGCCGCTGAAGACGGAGACGACGTTAGTCGCCATCGATGAGGCGTATCAATCACACCTTGGAGATACGTCGTCCACCCGATAATAACCACCGCGTTAACGTCATTGCGCCGCAAACCAAATCGCTTTTTCCGGAAAGCAGGTAATTCGTCCGTTTCCCTCGACCAATCACAGTCAGCTGTGCCGAAGCGGCCAGTTCTGCTGTCCTTATGTCACAAATTGTCCCCCGTACTTCCCCAAGTCATCCCCGTCAAAAAGAGCGTCTATCCTCAATTACAAGGAACGGAATTAAAACCTGTACTGGGGAGAGGTTCCATGATCTCGGTATTGCATGTCGGTTTGCCTCTCCTGCCGCCCTGGTTGACGGCGGAAGAAGGTAAGAAGATCGCGACTCGGCTGGCAAACATTCGCCAGAACATGAAGGCAGCGGGATACCGATATGACGTCATGCACGCGTCACCGGACGGAGGATTGACCGAGTTTCGCGAGCGACTGCGGACAGAGCGGATCGACGCAATCGTGATTGGCGGTGGCGTGGTTGGCGACCCGAAACTGGCTGAATTCAAGCAGCAGATTATCGATGTCGCTCGAGAAGAGGCTCCCGTGGCGAAGGTGCTGGAGTTCGACCATGCGTTGGAGGTGCCGGTTCTCGTAGGACGGGCATTTGGGATGCTCTAGCCATTCGTCGCGCATGTGAGCACATGCCAGTGACTGCCTTGAACCGATTTCATTGAATCAGCGTGAATCGGAAACTCCTCGCCGGCGATACGAACTTTCGATCCGATTTCGGTCCTGAGATGACTCGGAGGCGGCCGCGTATCGCCAGAGACTGACTGGACTTGTTCCTAGGCGGGCTCTTCAAGCAACCAGTTTGACGCTGGGGAAGAGTGGGGCCTAAGCGCCCCGGGCGGGTTGTCTCCCGAAGAGAAGTTGTTGGTCGGACGAGAAGAGGCGGCTGAGATGCTATCGATCAGCAGGCAACTGAATTCCCGCCGAATCGGATCGCGGGTCCTGATCCCAGTGTCTGACTTGAAGAGGCTTTCGCGCGCGGATCACCCCAACGGCTGGCCGGTTAGACAACTTTATTAGGCACAGTGGAAAATGGAGCCACTATAGCCTAGTATTTTAGGCATGTTGGTTCTAGATGAAATCGGTCGTACCGTCGCAAGTGCCCGGAATGCCGCAGGACTCAGGCAATCGGACCTGGCTGCCAAGGCCGGCCTGAGCCGTGCCACCATCGACGCACTGGAGAACGGGAGAGCCAGCGATCTTGGGGTTTCCAAGCTATCGCGCATTCTCGCAGTTCTAGGGTTAGAACTCGCCATTCGGCCCGCGAATAACCTACGCCCCACACTGGACGAACTGAGCGAGGACAGTACCGATGATTAGAGTCTGGACAGATGGCCAATCATCTGGAGTTCTCGACCAATTCGAGTATCGCGGGTCGACCTTCGCCTACGACCGGGCGGTTGATCCTGCGGGCGCGGTCTCCCTCACCATGCCTCCTCGCGCCGCGTCCTGGAACACCCCGATCGGACTGGCTCCTATCTTCGAGATGAACCTACCAGAGGGTGCCCTCCGCGAACGACTGCGTCTGGCGTTCGCGAAAGCGACCGGTTCCTTTGACGAACTTGATCTGCTCAGCGTGGTTGGTCGCTCCCAGATCGGTCGTCTCCGCTTCACCGGGATGGAAGACACGCTCGATGAAGCCGTTCCCTTCCAGTCCGTCGACGAGATTCTCACCAGCCAGCGCAGCGGCGAACTGTACCGATACCTCATCGAGCGGTTCGCGCCCTCTTCTGGCGTCAGCGGCGTGCAGCCGAAGGTCCTGATCCGCGATGAGTCCGGCTTCCATGGCGGCGACGGCAAGAAGAGCAACTTCTCCGAAACGTTCCGAGGTGCCACGCACATCGTAAAGTTCTTCGACGCCACGGAGTACCCGCACCTGGCCGCAAACGAATACTTCTGTTTGAAGGCTGCGGAAGCCGCCGGCCTTACGGCGCCGCGGTACCGTCTCGCCGAAAACGGCGGTGCGCTCGTCATCGAGCGATTCGATCTACGACCGGACGGAACCTATCGGGGCTTTGAGGACTTCTGCGTGCTCAACGGCAGACGTACCGACCAGAAATATAGCGGCAGCTACGAGACGCGGGTTCTCCGGCGTTTCCAGCAGTTTGCGAATTCACCCTCGGTTGCAGAGGAGAGCCTTGATCTCTTCCGGCTGATCGCATTCAACTGCGTTATCCGCAACGGCGACGCACATCTGAAGAATTTCGGCATCCTCTACGACGACGTGCAAGGTGCCGCACACCTGGCTCCCGCATTCGATCTGGTCACAACAACGGCATATATCCCCAGGGATCGAATGGCCCTGACCCTCAATAGCTCGACAGAATGGCCGACAGGCAAGGAACTGATCCGTTTCGCCGAGTCGCGTTCTTTGGCCTCCCCACGCCAGATTCGTGAAGTGCTGGAACAAATTTCTGACGCGTTGTCCGGAACGACTCGCCTCATCCAGGATTGGATGAGATCCATTCCCAACTTTCAGGACGTTGGTAAGCGGATGGTCGCTGCATGGGCGAGCGGGCTTGATTCGCTTACCGCGAACCTCGATTGAAAATCCATGAATCGTCAACTTTTCGAGGGAGAACGGAACCTCGGCGGACCCACCTGCAATTCCTGACCGAGATGGGGGCCCTCCGGCTTCGTGCTAGCTTAGGAGAGCCGGGGCGGGACATCCCACGGAGGATTGTCGGGGCTTGCGTATCGCGCGCCGCAGGCTCGAACGCGGCTGTTAGCGGGGCGAGATCATGTTTTTCAGTTCTTTGACTCGGCGCATTGAAGGCCGTGGGGCGGATGGCTTTCGTGTTGCAGATCGGGCCGTGCGCCTTAAAGAGGATGGCGCAGATGTTGTTTCTCTTGCGTTAGGTGATCCTGACTTCGATACGGCGACTGAAATTGTGGAGACGGCCGTGACCGCTCTTCGCTCGGGGCGCACTCATTACACACCAGTGCCTGGTAACCGCGACCTTCGGCGGGCGATTGCGGCGTCTCAGCGCCGGGTGGATAACCTCCCATGGGAGGCAGAGAATGTCGTTGTCTTCCCGGGAGCACAGAGCGCCTTGTTCTCAGCGATGCTGTGTGTCGCAGAGAGTGGCAGATCGGTGATCACATTCGATCCGCTCTATGCCACGTATCAAGCGGTGATTGGCGCTTCGGGCGCGCGCATTGTGAAGGTTCCGGTCGATCTCGAATTCAGCAGCGGGGCACCCCCGCGGATCGATTTTCAGGAATTCAGAAAACTGGTCCCGGACGATGCCAGCGCGGTTCTTTTGAATTGTCCGAATAATCCGGGCGGCTACGTGTTTGATGATGAAACTCTGGTCTCGATCGCCGAGCTTTGTCGGCAGCGAGATATCTGGCTCATATCGGACGAGGTATACAGAAGCCTGATTTATGGCGGGCGTCATTTGCCGGTGTCTTCGATGAAAGGCATGGCGGAGCGAACGATTATCGTCAACAGCCTTTCAAAATCTCATGCGATGACGGGATGGCGGTGCGGCTGGGCGATCGGTTCGCTTGCCGTGGCTGCCCACCTCGAGCGTCTTGCTCAGTGTTCTCTCTTTGGTTCGCCACCTTTCATCCAGGACGCGGCCGTGGAAGCATTAACGCATTCGGACCGATACACGGCGGACTTTCGTCAGCAGTTTGTTCGGCGTTGCGAGGTGCTGCTTGGATCGCTGGCGCGCTCCAAAGCGCTGCGGGCGCGGGTGCCGGCGGGGGGCATGTTTACGCTGGTCGACATCTCCGCATGCGGATTACCGAGCGATGTGTTTGCAGAGCGAGCGCTCGATGAAGCGGGCGTCGCCGTTGTTCCGGGAACCGCCTTCAGCGAGTTGGGTCAGTCCTATATCCGCGTGAGCTTCGCGCAATCCGAGGAAGTGCTTGCGGAAGGCGGTCGAAGACTGGCGGATTTTGCAAACAGGCTTGCAGCGTCTACAGCCTGAGGTCAGACCTGGTTGCGAATGATGTGAGCATTGGCCAGGTCTCTGGCTGCTCAGTGGGCAGCGAGCGTTCTCAGATCAAGGGCAAGTTTGTTGATTGTGTCGTCGAAGGCTTTGTCGCGGGCCGGTTTCGAAACAGTGACCTTGATCGGCTCGTACAGGGTCCAAAGCACAATTCCGGTTTTTGGGTCCCGCATCTCCAGCTTGAACTGCCAAACGACCGAACTGGGAATTACGTTCACGTCGAGAACTAAATCAGCGTCGCCGGGGGCGGCGACAGGTTCATACACTCCCCCGCTCCTGATTGCCGCGTAAAACTCATTGTAGATTCGCTCCGGCCCTCCGCTCCACGCGCTCGAATCGAATCCACTGCCGGTATTGGACACGAAGACTTTTCTCGCGCCGAGGACCTGCGAGGGCAGCGGTGCTGCTGTCCCCGTTGTGTTCTGGGACGCCGGAGCTGGTTCTGCGGTAAGCACAACTGCTAATCCGAAAGCCGCTATAGCAAACATCGGTTTCAACATGATTTTCTTCTTTCCCTGTATTCGTTGAGGCGGCATCCACCCATTGTTGCCGCTGTGACTCGGCACTATGCCAGGACAGTTGACGCGCCAAAGTGCGAGAAAGACGACGCGATCAGTGCGAATCGGGTCTTGCTCCGACCCGCTGCCGGGCCTGTCGAACCATCTCGACGAGCACCGTGCGTGCCTCTTCCGGCGCAGCAATCTCGTGAAGGAAGTTGATGCGTGCGCCCTTCATTCCATCTGCTGTCTTCAATCGAAGGAAGAAGCCGAGCCGATCGACTGAGGTCATGGTCGCCTCCGTTGCTTCCAGCCCCGCGTGCCGTCGCGCCAGCAGAATCATGGAGTCGACGTGATCGGCATTCATGTGCGCGAGAATATCCGGCGCCGCCGAGGCCAGAGGGTCGGGAGCAGCAGTCCCGTATTCATGGGCTTCGACCCATCCCATGACCCCGAATCCCCCTACATAATAGAGGTCGACAGGCTGCAGACGAAAGAAGTTGAAATCGGAGAAGTCGACCCAGTAGCGGCTGTTTTCGTGGCGAGCCAGATACGTTTCCCGAACGGAATCGAGATCCTGCGCTGGAACCGGTTCAGCATGACCGATCAGCGTAGCGCGTGCGGATCCGAGCGCGTCGCCATCCACGCTCGGCTGGGTTATAAAAAGGCTGCACCTGGGCTCGTTCCTGAGGTTCTGCGTGTGCATCGCCATATTGCTGATGAGGAAGAGGGGCCGGCCAAGGGCATCAGCGGCAAACGGCATGAGCGATCCGAAGGGGAATCCCGGATGCTTGCGCGATATCGTGGACAGAGTGGCAACGGAGACCAGTGCGATGAGCGTGCGAGCGCGTTCGGCATGACTGGGTTCCGGCAGTTCAGGCAATGCCGGTCCGGTCGATGCGTGCCGGCGCGGTAGTGCGGAGTTGGTGTCTGACATGGAGGCCCTTCTCAGGATAGCCCTCAAATGCCAGCACTGACAGACTGCGACCGCGATTACCCGACACCGGCGAGTTCCTGGTCCCGGCCCTCCCTTACTATCATCTTGTGCCACCGAAACTCACGTACATGAAGACGTGGACAGGCCGAACCGGTCACGCGAATCTGCGCTCCTTCACCGAGAAGAGCGGAAATTTCTGGCTCGAACAAAATCCTGCCAAACATTCAAAATGGGCAAAGCTGGCGCGGAAGGGGCACGACATCGCCTGGGAGTTTGCCGCTGGAGGCTCGTACACAGGCCGACTCCTGATCGATGGCGAGATTTATACCCCAGCCGAAGCGACGAAAAAATTCCTGCCTGCGGATAGCTGAGTGCGGCCGATTCGAATCCTCCAGTCAGTCGACGGCGTGTTGCGGATCGGATTGAATGATCCTTCGCGTTCCGGCTCGATATGCGCGCTGTGCTGGATGTAATGCGGTGACCAGAATTGGTCGCGGTTCGTCCGAACCAGCCAGAATCGTCTTCGAGCAGCGCTGACGATCGCGGAACTCGCGCCCCGCGCTCGCCAGAGCTTTCAAGAACCGCTACTTCGCGCCCGCAGCCGCCTCCTCGATGACCCTGGCGACTTCTTTAGGGTGGGACAACATCACCACATGGCTTGACGGAAGTGTCGTTGTGGTGGCCTTGAGCTGGTTGGCCATGCTCGCTTCCTGCTCCGGAGCGATCATGTGATCGTCGGACGCCACGATGTACCACGACGGCCTGCTGTGCCACGCAGCCTGCGTGGGCTGTGCCGCAAAGATCGATCCGGAGGTCTGGGGCTGAACCGCGGTGAGGAGTGCCTTCTCTTCCTTGCTCAGATCCTGCGCGAAGCCAGTCTCGATACCGTCCGGTGTCAGAAGCAGAAAACCGTCCGGCTGGGGAGCAACCTTGTCTAAACCGATCGGCTTCGGGAAATTCTTACTGATCTCCACGATGGACTGGCCCGCATCCGGAGCAAACGCGGCAACGTAAACCAGGCCGACGACCTTGGGATCATTGCCGGCTTCGGTGATAACAACGCCGCCGTAGGAATGGCCGACCAGGATCACCGGGCCATCCTGTGCAGCAAGCGCGCGCCTGGTCGCGGCAACGTCCTCAGAGAAGGATGTGAGAGGGATACCAACAGAAGTAACCTTATAGCCCCGGGCCTGAAGCAGAGGAATGACTTTCGACCAGCTTGATCCGTCTGCGAAGGCGCCGTGAACGAGAACGATGTTTTTTACCTGAGGTGTTTGGGCCATGAGAGTTCCTCCAAGGGTTGAAGTGCATAGGACAAGGAACGCGAGAGTTCGCTTCCACGTTTGGCGCATATTGTTCCCCCTTACGAACACAAGAGTGCTCAGAGCGACCAGGGGAAGCTCGGGGCTACTGACGTGTCCAGCTTTGATTTGAATCAAACCGTTATCCTTCGTTGCGGCGAGTCCGCGTTATTCCTTTGCGGGTTGTTGCTTGTGGAAAGCAGCGCGGTTCATACTCCCGCACCAGGTTGGCGTTCGCCTTCTCCTCCGGAGTGCAACGTCACACAGCTGACAGGGCGGCCATCGCCATGGGCTCAGGCGTTGGTTCCACCGTCGACGGTCAGATTCGCTCCGGTGATGTAGGAGGCCTCGGGACTGGCGATGAATGCGACGAGGGCGGCAACCTCTTCAACGTGTCCGTAGCGATGGAGCGCGGTGGCCGTGAGTTGCGGAACCGCCCAGTCGCTCGCGGCCGGATTCAGATCCGTATCGATCGGGCCCGGCTGCACGTTGTTCACCGTAATGCCGCGGTCGCCGACCTCTCTGGACAGTCCCTGAGCGAGCATCTTCACCGCACCTTTGGTAGCCGCGTAGGCGACCAGCCCGGGAGTCATCAGGCGTTCACCGACGCACGAACCGATCATGATGATGCGTCCACCATCATGGATGTGCTTCAATGCCGCCTGAGTCGCGATGAAGGTGCCACGGATGTTGATGTCGATGACGCGATTCAGCTCGTCCAGGGTGGCGTCTTCGAACTTGTTCGGAATCGCCGTTCCGGCATTGTTCACGAGCACATCGAGTCGCCCCAGAGCGGCCACTGCTTTGTCGACCGCCGTGGCAACAGCTCTGGCGTCGGTAGCTTCCGCCTGAAAGGCTACCGCCTTCCCACCATCGGTTTCTATCGCCTTGACCACGGTCGCCGCGGCCGCGCCGTCCTTCGCGTAGGTGAGGGCCACGCTTGCCCCATCGGCGGCAAGACGCTTGGCGATCGCAGCGCCTATGCCCCGCGAACCGCCGGTGACGATTGCAACTTTACCTTCGAGTTTCTTCGCCATGATCTTCTCCTTTGTTCGTTGTAAGTTCGAAACCTTGTAACTAGCTCGTTCGACCCGTGCTATGTTCCTGGCCCTCTTAGTCCTCAATCGCCGCGACCGGCATGCCACTCAGGGCGTAACGAAGCTCCTGGTTCTTCCGCAATAATTCGCAGACATACTTCTGCAGCATCTGCACCTCAGCTAACAGGGCCCGAGAGTTATCCTCATTCGCTGCGTGGGGAGTCGTTCCCGCCATCGGATTCCACGCAGTGTTGCGTGCGCTGCATTCGATCGGTCCGGTGATGTTGTTGCCGATTGATGTGCTCATCGAGGGCTCCTGCGATTGTTAGCCGGGTACTGATGCCAGGTCTGAGCGGGTTGGGCTGCGATTTCCTGAATTCAGACCGCAGCCGAACCGCCGTGTTCATGGTTGGGAGCCCGCATTCGCGCTTGCGCCGATTAGCGAAGCGTTCATGCAGGATGAGTGTCGCGCGGATCGGTCGCAGTGAACAGACCAGATGGAGCTATCTACCGATAGCTCTTTGGAGAGCAGAGATAGTTAAGGTTTTGTAAGGTCAGGCCGCTGGTTGCGCCGGCTACAAATCGATATAGCCGCGCTTGAGTGCAATCGTCACCGCATGGGTACGGTCGTCGGCATTCAGCTTGGAAAGAATGCTTTTCATGTGGTTCTTCACCGTGAACTCCGAAATCTCGAGTTCCGACGCGATAATTTTGTTGGACCGCCCTCGCGCCACGCTCTTCAGCACGTCGATCTCACGCTCGCTCAGTGCATCCCCTGCAGCGTATTCGCTCATTTGTTCAGCGATTTCCGCGGGAACCCGCCGGCCGCCAGCGTGAATCAGACGGATGGTGTTAACCAGTTCAGATCGGAGCGTGTCTTTCAGCAGAAACCCGACCGCGCCCGCCTGAAAGGCGCGGCTGGCCTGAATATCTCCTGTGAAGGTCGTCAGCACAATCACGCGGGTGTTATGAAATTCAGCCCTTATGGCTTTGAGAGTGTCGATGCCATTCATACCGGGCATCTTCAAATCCATCAGCGTCACATCCGGCCGATGCTTGCGAAACAGAGAAAGCGCAGCAGCGCCGTCTTCGGCCTCGGCGACGATCTTCATGTCCCGTTGTGCATTGATCTCCCCGGCGATTCCGCCCCGCATCAGGGGATGGTCGTCCACTACGAGGACGCGGATGGTTCGATCCTGGGGCACAAGGCTCGGCTTCTCAGAGGGTTTCGAATCCATGGCGTGCCCTTCCTTCCTCGTTGTGGCGATAAGCAATCACGCCGGGGATGCGGATTTCGATCTCCGTCCCCGCTCCAGGACGGCTCCATAGCACCATGCGGCCGCCAATCTTCGCGGTCCGCTCCTTCATGCCCGGCAATCCGAAATGGCCGTCGACACTCCCGTGGCGAAGAATTGCGGGATCGATTCCGATGCCGTTGTCCCGGAAGTGGATCCGAAATTCGAAAAATCCAAAGTGAACTTCGACCTCGATGTTCTTCGCCTGCGCGTGACGCCAGGCATTGAACATCGCCTCCCGCCCAATCTTCAGGAGCTCTTCCTGCACGACGTTGTCGAGGGCCTGGGTTCGTCCATCGACAATCACCTCCAGTCGGGCATCGCCCAAAGAACGCAGTTCGTTGCCAATCGCTGCGTAGGCGTCGGTGAGGTTCTCGGCTTTGCTCTGCCTCGAGCGGAGGCGCGAGAGCACATTTCTACCCTCCAGGATCAGTCGATCGGACTGGCTGAGTGCCTGTTCGAAGCCCGCGCGGACGGGATGATCTTCCGATAGCTGCTGCGTTCCCGTGTGGAAGCGAAGGATCAACCCCTGCACACCCTGAAGGAACGTGTCGTGCAGATCGCGCGCTACAGACTCCCTTTCCAGCTGCCGCTGTTCGAGCATCGCACGTGTTTGCCTGACCATGTGCCGGGTTCGCAGAACGTAGGTAATCGCCAGCAACAGTGCGATCGCGATCGCCGCGCTCACCTCGAAAAGTGGTGTCGCGTAAAAGTGAGGACGCTGCGTCACTTCATAGATCGCCGCGGGTGCGCTCCAGTTCCCAAGCGTGTCGGTTTCGCGAACCAGCAACCGGTGCGTCCCTGCAGGTATGCCCGTATAAACTGCCACGCGCGAGGAGTCGGCATCGAGCCAGTCGGCGTCCACATTTTCCAGCAGGTATTGCAGGCGGACCTGTTGAGGGTTGGCGAGGCTCACGGCAGCGAGGCTCAGCTCGACGTGGTGAACACCGGGACGCAGCACGAGCTCTGAACCGATACGCGTGGGCTTCCCGTCTGTCGAAACCCTGGCGATAAAAACATGCGGTCTGCGGCCGCGGTGAGGGAGCAGCGACGGATTGATCATCGCCAGACCTCCGACGGTTGCGATCCACAGTTTCCCGTCGGGCGCTGCCGCGATGTCTGGAGAACCAACGCTGGCCTCGGTTGTATTCAGACCATCTGCTCGATTGAAAAGTTCGTAACCGAGAGGCCGCCCGGAATCTCTTTCACTTGCGAACCCCTGTTCCGAGAATCTGGCAATTCCACCGCGGCTGGTGAACCAAATCGACCGATCCGGCGTTTCCACCGCCTCCATCAGATCCAAAGTGTCGTTCATCAGCTGCAGCTGGCCATTCCGGATCTGGCTCACGCCGTGCGGTATGTCCGTCGTGTAAAGGTCGCCTCTCGAATCCTCTACAAATCGGCGCCCCAGCACTTCATCCTCTCCGCGCGAAGCGGGCAGGGAAACGAACCGGTCCGACACGAGTCGGTCGACGCCGCCCTGCGTGGCAACCCAGATCGTTCCGTTGTGATCCTGATGGATATCGAGAATGCGGTCGCTCGAGAGGCCATCCGCCGTCGTGTAGTTGCGGATCGCGCCGTTTTGCATGTGGCTGAGCCCGTCGGGGGTCGCAATCCAGAGCGAGTCATCGCCGGCCACTCGGAGCGCAAACACAATCCGGCTCACCAAACCCTGTTCAATCGAGAATTGGGTAAAGATGCCGTCACGATAGCGAAAGAGTCCTCCGCCGTAGGTGCCGATCCACAGGTTTTTTTCCCGATCCTGTGCCAGACTCCAAACGCAGGAATTCTTCAGGCCGTCCCTTTCGGAAAATGGATGGAAATGGTCTCCGTCAAACATTGAGAGGCCGCAGTTGCTTCCGATCCACAAATGACCATCCTGCGCGGGCAGCACAGCCATCACGATGTTGTTGAAGGGAAGCCCGTTCGCCGTTGTATACATTTGCACGAGACGCGGGTGCAGGTGAACGAGGCCGCTGCCGTTCGTTCCAATCCAGATATCGCCGTCTTTCTCGATATAAAACGCACGCGCCACGAGGCCGGGCGCGGGTGTCGACATCTCCTCGCGCGACACGCGGTAGAGTCCAATGCCCGTACTGACCCACGTGGTCCCGTCCAACCCCGCACTGATGCGATTAGACGATGTATGCGCCGGTTGCCAGGGGCTCAGCGTGGTGATATCGCCGCCATTGGCCGCACGCAGACCGTTGTTGGTTCCGTACCACATCGTTCCATCGGAGCTCTGAAAAACATCGAAGATCTGATCGTTGCGAACTCCGAGCCTCGCTCCAAGGCCGGGGTGCCGGACCGTACGGCCGTTGGCGTATTCCACAAAATCGTTGCCGGTGATCAGCAGCAGCCTGCCGTCCAGACCCTGATGGATGCGGCTGATATATACGGAGGGAAGAACGCACTGGAACCGCTTGCCGTCGAATCGGTAGAGTCCGTGATTCGTACCCGCCCAGATCGTTCCGTCGCCGGACTGCATCAGCGTCTCGACTTCATCGCTTTCCTGTGTGCCCAAACGAAAGGCTTCGGCATCGACGAGGTATGGATCACCTAGATCCTCCTTTGGGATGCGTACAACTCCGGCGTCCGAACCAACCCAAAGGTCGCCATCAGACGCTTCCACAAGCGAGGTAATGACACTGGGTGGAAGAGCTCCAGGGATTTTGAGAGAAATATGGGTGAAGGTTCTGCCGTCGAATGAAGCCAGACCGGATTCGGTGCCCACCCACAACAGCCCGTTTTCGGTCTGCGTGATGACCTCGACGGTGTTATCGGGCAGTCCGTCGTCGAGCGTGTAATCGGTCCGGACGTATTGCGAATTCGCAGGATTATCGGCAAGCGCCGATCGCACTCCGCAGGCGAACCCGAGGAGCGTGAGCATGACCGCCATACGCTTCCACTGCCGTGGAATGACGGGACAGCTGCGCCACACTGCTTCTCCACCTGGCATCGGAATTCGCGACCTGGGAATGACTTTGGCCCGCTCGCAGGCTCGTGACCAGCAGGCGAAGAACGCGCACCGAGACGCGGGCAGACTCAGCATACATGCCGGTGCGAAGCGCGGCCATCTCGAAAGGGCTATTCGCCGATAGTCCGGATGAGACTATCCAGATCCGTCATTCCAACCTAGGCTCGAACAGTGCAAAGGCTCTATTCGATGTTTCCGCCAGGTGCGCCGGGCGCGGCTTTGCTGGTCCTGCGCATCTGCATCTCCTTCGCTCTGGCTGGCACCGCCTACCCGACCGGTGGGGAGCATATCGCCTTTCTCCTTCTGCTTAGTCTGGTTTGCGTTGGTTTGCTGACGCCCATCGCCTGTGTCGTTGCCGCCGTCTCCGTTCTGTTCGATCTCCCCGCGATCCATGGTGGAGCGTCTGTTGCGATTGTGGTCTTGTCGACCCTGGCGTACGCCGTTCTCGGCCCGGGCGCTTACTCGGTCGACGCACGGCTCTTCGGACGACGTGTTCTCATGTCCACGGATTCAACACCTCCCCAAAAATGACCAGGGCAGGGAAGCGAGGGACAGGCGAATTGCTGATCTGCACGGTGCGGATTGAGGAATCTCTTACGCCGCGGTTGGGAAGGAACTCGGGTCCCGTGTCTCCTGCGGCCTTTGCGCCTTCTCGTGCCGGAGTTTGACCTCCATGGCAGCCGCCTCCAGCTGGCTGTTGAATTCCGCCCCCAGCAGCAGCATCAGCCCCGAGATGTACAGCCACATCAATAGAATGATGACCGCACCGAGAGACCCATAAGTCACTGAATAACTATTGAAATAGTGCAGATCGATCCGAAAGCCGATCGATGCCAGAAGCCATCCGGCCACGCCGAGGGTTGCACCAGGCGTGATCCAGTGCCACTGGCGCTTGCGCAGGTCCGGCGCCCAGTAATACACCGCACTAAAGGAGAGACCAAGAAAGCCCGCGGCGAAGGCCCAGCCGCAGATCCTCGTCGCCGTGACAGCTGTGTCGCTGATGAAATGCTCGTGCGCGTGATGGTGCACCCACGCCACAAAAAAATCTCCCGCGAACAAGGATGCCAGGCACAAGGTGAGGGTGCAGAGCAGCAACAGCGTCAGCAGAATTGCCTGAAAACGTGCCTTGAAATAGGAACGTCGATCGACCAGCTTATAGACGGCATTCGTCCCGCCCTGTGCGGCCGAAATGCCGACGGAGGCCGACCAGATCGCCGCCAGCAGTCCGAAGGTGAGCTTGCCTGGCGTGGAGTTCGCCGTGGTCTGGTGGAAGATCTGCAGGACCATGCTGAGGGCCGACTGCGGGACGACCAGGGCCATATACGCCAGCAAACGGTCGTAAACCAGCGCGGCCGAGCGAGCCGCCAGTCCGAGAATCGTCGTTGCGCAGACGAGTGCGGGGAAGATTGCGAACGCAAACCAAAACCCCAGTTCGGCTGCAATCGAGGGCAGCCGGTCGTCCACTGTGGCTTTGATAGTACGTTGCACGATGTCGCGAACCGGTACTTCGCGCAGATTCCACAGGTTTTTCGATGGCGACAGCGCCACCAGTTCCCATATGTGCTTCTCGTGCTGATTGAGCTCCTCTTTCACCCCGCCGGCAGTTGCCATGTCCCCACCTCGAGCCCGTTGAATCCTCGCCTGTATCTAAGGGGATGCTGCTTCTCTGGCGCATGATGGCCCGCCGAATTCCTCAGAGACTCAAATTTCTCAAGGCATACCGGATCACCCGCATCGTTTCAATCTGCATCCGAGTGGCGAGGGGGTGCGTACCTTTCCTGCACCCGCCTTCCGCTCGTCTATGAACCTTCTTGTTGGGAATTATTTTCGACTTCTCCGGGCCCTGTTGTTGCTTTCCGGGATCCTGCAGGCTTCTGCGCAGACGGCTCCTTCGGTTGCGCCTCGCGGCGAGCGATCGCTGCCGCAAACTCCCCCAACCACGGAACAAATGCTGGGCTCCTATGAGGGACAGAACGTCGTCTCTGTTGCTGTCGCCGGCCGCCCTGACCTTTCGACCAACCAATTCGAACCACTGTTCGCGCAGAAAGCCGGCCAGCCATTCTCGAAGCAGAAAGTTCTGGATACCGTCGCTGCTCTCAAAGGGAAGGGCGTATCCAGCCAGGTCCGCCTCGAAGTGGCTCCGGACCCGGGCGGCGTGCGGATCCTTCTGATCCTTGAACCGGCGGTCTACTACGGCGTGTACGCATTTCCGGGAGCGTCGGTCTTCGCCTACTCGCGTCTGTTGCAGGTGGCGAACTACCCGGTCCAGACGCCCTATAGTGCCGAGGAAGTGGAGCGAGACCGGCAACACCTGCTCAGGTTTTACCGGCAGCAGGGTTATTTCAGGGCCGAGGTCACGACGCAGCTAACGGTCGACAAAAACGCACGACATCGTGAATGTCGCTTTCAAAAGCACGCTCGGCAGAAAAGCCAAATTCGGAAACGTGGTCATCGAAGGCTTGCCGGACGATAAGGACCATCAGCTGGAGGAAAGTCTCAGGCGCCTGCTCGCGCGGGTACGCGAAGCGGCGATCCGCCCGGGCAAGCCGTATCACAACTCCACGCTGGGCCGAGCGTCCGCCTATCTGCAGGCCGAATTGGAAAAACGAGGCCTGCTCAGCGCCCAGGTAAAGCTGACCGGAGCCGATTATCACGCGGATACCAACCGGGCCGACATTCATTTCTCTGTCAATCCAGGCGGCGAGGAGAAGGTCGATATCACGGGCGCGCATTTATGGAGCTGGGACAAGGCGAAGCTGCTGCCCATGTATCAGGGGCTGGGCGTGGATGACGAGAGCGTTCAGGAAGGCCGCCAGGCACTGACTTCTTATTTCCAGAGCAAAGGGTATTTCGACGTGAAAGTCGACGCTGAGACGCGGAAACAAAGCAGCGACGACGAGGTGATCTACAGGATCGCGCGCGAAAAGAAACACAAAGTTGCGGATGTGGAAGTGAAGGGCAACACCGAGCTCAAGTCTTCCGAACTCTTGCCGGTGGTTGCGGTCCGGAAGAAGCACCTTCTGTCGCGCGGAGAGTTCAGCCAGGAACTCCTGCGGAAGAGCATTACCAACCTGAAGGCTGTTTACGAGTCAGAGGGGTTCAGCAGCGTCCAGATCGCCCCGGATGTGAGGAACAACGGTGGTGACGTCTCAGTGGCATTTATTGTCACCGAGGGGCCGCGCGATGTTGTGGCTTCGCTGACGGTTGAGGGTGCAAAGACTTTTCCAGCCTCGCAATATGCACCGCAGGGGCTGAAGACCGTCGCCGGACAGCCCTATTCGGGCGCGCACGTGGTGGCCGATCGCACCGAGATCATGGCCAATTACCTGAAGGCTGGCTATCTGACAGCCAGCTTTCGCGAAACCGCGAAAGCCGTCTCGAAGAGTGAGCCGCACAGTATCAATGTCGTTTACCACATCGACGAAGGTCCGCGCGTGATTACCGGAGACGTGCTCACCCTCGGGCGCGTTCACACGCGTCAAACCCTGATCAACGGAGATATCGCTGACCTGAAACCCGAGCAACCACTGACCGAAACCTCGCTGCTGGCAGCGGGAGCAAAGCTCTACGACCACACGGGTGTCTTTGACTGGGCCGAGGTCGATCCCAAACGGCAAATCACCACTCAGACCGACGAGGACGTTCTCGTCAAGGTTCACGAAGCGAAGCGGAACTCACTGACATACGGGTTTGGTTTTGAGGTGATTAATCGCGGTGGCAGCATTCCCAGCGGCACCGTCGCTCTTCCCAATCTCCCGCCCGTCGGGCTGCCGTCGAATTTTACGACCAGCCAGACGACCTTCTACGGTCCCCGCGGAACCTTTGAGTACACGCGCAACAACGTGCGCGGAAAAGACGAGTCGCTCTCCTTTACCGCATTCGCCGGTCGGCTCGATCAGCGTCTTGCCGCCTACTATCTCGATCCCACATTTCGCTGGACGCCATGGAAAACGACGACCTCGGTTTCCTATGAGAAGAACGAAGAGAACCCGATCTTCTCGTCTCAGCAGGAACTCGGAAGTTTCCAGATCCAGAGGGCTCTCGATTCAGCACAGAAGGACATTTTGTTTTTCCGGTATGGCTACAGTTACACCAACATTACTCATGTCCTCATCGACGCGCTCGTGCCGGAAAGGGATCGCAGAATCCACCTCTCTACCCTGGCAGGGAATCTGACGCACGACACACGCGACAATCCGCTCGACGAACACCACGGCGCTCTGGATTCGGTCGAGCTCGATTTCAATACCAGCAAACTCGGATCGAACGTCGATTTCGCCAAACTCACCGGGCAGGCGGCGATCTACCGCGAGAAATTCCACCACATCGTGTGGGCCGACAGCGTTCGTATCGGTCTGGCTCAGCCCTTCAACAACTCCTTCGTGCCGCTCAGCGAATCGTTTTTTACGGGCGGCGGAAACTCGCTGCGCGGTTTTCCGCTGGATGGCGCGGGTCCGCAGAACAGCGTGCAGATTTGCCCCAGCGGCGCGCCGACTTGTGCGAATCCAGCGCAGATTCGAGTGCCCGCGGGCGGTAACGAAGAACTCATTCTCAACGCCGAAGCCCGCATCCCCTTGCCGATCAAAAAGGGCTTAAGCATCGTGCCCTTTTACGACGGCGGCAACGTTTTCCCCACCATCGGATTTCACGATTTCACTTCGCTCTATTCGAACAACGTGGGATTCGGCGTGCGTTACGCTACGCCCGTGGGTCCTATCCGCTTCGATCTCGGCCGCAACCTCGATCCCGTCACCGGCATCGATGCGACCAACTACTTCATCAGCATCGGGCAGGCATTTTGAACGAGGGATACCATGAGCACCGCCAGGCCATTTCTCACTCCGGATCCATCCCCGCAGCCGACTCCAGTTCCGCCCCGCACGCCAACCCCGCGTCGTCGCCATCCGTGGCGCCGCTTTTTCTTATGGTCTGGAATCGCCGTTCTCGGCCTCCTGGTGATCGTCGCTGTCGGGATCACTGTGCTCCTGCACAGCCAGCGCTTTCATGACTACATTCTGGCGAAGGTGAACGCTGAAGCCACCCAAAGTCTCAACGCGGAAGTGCGCGTCCAGAACTTTGCCCTGCGCTTTTCTCCGCTTGGTCTTGATGTATATGGCGTTGTGGTGCATGGCGCCGCGCCCTATGCCAACCCCCCGCTGCTGCAGTTGCAGCATGCCCACGTCGGCATCGGCATCACATCGCTCCTTCATCAGCAGTGGTATCTCACCGATCTCCAGCTCGACCACCCGGTGGTGCAGGTTTTCGTGGACAAGAACGGTGTTTCGAATATCCCGACTCCCAGACCCACCACAAGCAAAAGTAAAAGCACCACGACGATCTGGGATCTCGGCATTCGCCACGCTCTCCTTGATCAGGGCGAGATGTATTACAACGCTCAGGCGACGCCACTGTCTGCCGACCTGCACGATCTTGAGGTGCGGGCCAGCTTCGACACCCTGAAGAGCATGTACCTGGGTGATCTGCAATATAACAACGGCCGCGTGGTGTTTGGCAGCTTTCGTCCCTTCGTCCATAACTTCGACGCATCCTTCGACGTAACTCCATCGACCTTCCGCCTGCATCATGCGCGCCTCTCGAGCGGAGTAACGCAGGTGAACCTCACCGCAACCGCCACCAACTTCGCTGCTCCGCGGGTGCAGGCGACCTATGACGTGACCATCGATGGCGCGCAGATGGCGGAGTTGATGCGCAACGCCTCCGTCCCATCAGGTCTGATCCATCTGGCGGGAGGGGCAACCTATCAGCAGGTTGCGAATGTGCCAGCTTTGCAGACGCTGGCCGTTTCCGGAGACCTCACCAGCCAGCAACTCGTGCTCAGAACGCCATCCCTCCGTGCAGCGATTGACGGTTTGGCGGCTCACTACTCGCTCGACCATGGCGATGCCGTGTTGCGCGACCTCCGCGCCGGGATGCTCGGCGGCGAAGTGACCGCGCAGGGAACGATGAAGCAGATCGGCGGGAATGCGCCGCACTCGGACTTCACCGTGTCTCTGCGAAATATCTCGCTGGCTCAGGCCGGCCATCTCGCCGCAGCAGGATCGAAGCAGCCGGTCGCGATTGCCGGCGTGCTGAACGCCGACGCGCACGCCACCTGGGGCAAGACGATGAACGATCTCGTGGCCAGGGTCGATTCGACGATTCACGGCAATGCCAGCAGCACGCAGCCTACGGTACTCGCCCCGCCGCCACCCGGATCGACAGCCAGCGGCCCTACGGATGCGAAGGCTGTTGTCCCAGCTCCATCGGGTGTGGTTCCCATCGACAGCGTCCTCCATGCCACCTACACCGCCACCAATCAGCAGGTGACGATCGCAAACAGTTATGTGCGCATGCCGCAGACCTCGCTCGATCTGAATGGAACCGTCGGCAACAAATCCCGACTCGTGATCGCCCTTCAGGCTCATGATCTGCGCGAACTGGCCTCGGTTGCGGAGATCTTCCGCACGCCGGCCCCCGGCCGGCCGCCGCTCGACCTCGCCGGCTCCGCCACCTTTAATGGCAGCGTCACCGGCAGCACTGCAGCGCCCCATCTCACCGGGCTGCTGGTCGCGAATAACCTCCGCTTCAATGGCACAGCGTGGAAAGTTTTCCGCACCGGTGTCGACGCCAGCCCGTCCGAGGCACAGCTGATCAACGCCGATCTCGAACCGGCGCCTAAAGGCCGCATCACCATGAATGCTCGCGTCGCATTGCACAAATGGGCCTTCAGCAACACCAGTCCTCTCGAGGTCGACCTCAACGCGTCGCAGCTGGATATCGCAAGCCTGACAAAACTAGCCGGCCGGAATCTCCCCGTATCAGGCACGCTGAATACACATGTGAACCTGCACGGGTCGGAAGAAAATCCAGTCGGCAACGGCAATCTCTCCATTACCCGGGCCACTGCCTATAACGAACCAATTGATTCTTTGCAGGTCAGCTTCAAGGGCGCGGGCGAGCAGGCCCAGGCGACTCTTTCGCTCCACCTGCCGGCAGGAGCTATTGATAGCAATGTGACGGTATGGCCGAAGCAGAAACGATACAACGTTCAGCTTACGTCGACCGGCATTGCTATCGACAAGCTCGAAAACGTGAGAACCAGGAATCTGGGTGCAGCGGGCAATGTGGCCATTCAGGCAAGCGGGCAGGGAAGCTTCGACAATCCGCAACTGACCGCATCCATTCAGATACCTTCACTCTCGATCAAGGACCAGCAGGTCGCCGACATCAAGCTCAACGCCGACGTAGCGAATCACGTGGCCAACGCCACGCTAACCTCGGCGGCGATCCACACCAGCATCCAGGCGAAGGCGCGTGTCAATCTGACCGGCGATTACCAGACCGACGCCAGCATCGACACGCAAAACATACCCCTGCAGCCCATCGTTGCCGTCTATTCGCCGCAGAATGCCAATTCGCTGTCAGGGGCAACGGAGCTGCACGCGACCCTGCACGGACCGGTCAGGAACAGAGCCGCTCTTGAGGCTCACGTTACCATTCCTTACCTGAATGTGGCCTGGAACAAGACGATTCAGCTCGCAGCCGCAGCCCCCATTCGCGCCGACTTCCACAACAACGTGCTCACACTACAGCACTCGGTCATCAAGGGAACCGACACAAATCTCGAATTTCAGGGATCCTTTCCGATCGGCAGCAAAGGTCCCATCTCTCTGCTGCTCAAAGGCAACGTCAATCTGCAGCTGGCCCAACTCTTCGATCCGGACATTCGTACCTCCGGCGACCTGCGTCTCAATATCGATTCGCATGGAATGAATGCCGGTGCCATCGACGGCGAAATTGACGTGGTCAATGCGAACTATGCTTCCGCTTCTTCTCCGGTTGGCCTGCAAAACGGCAACGGCGTGCTGAAGCTCACCAGCGAGCGGGTCAATATCGAAAAGTTCAGCGGCACGGTGGGCGGTGGCAAGGTAACCGCGTCCGGAGGTTTGCAATACAGGCCAGCGATCGGATTCGATCTCGGCATGGCGGCCCGAGGTATTCGCCTGCTTTATCCGGAAGGTATGCGCGAGAGCATCGACGCGGATATCCACCTGGCCGGAACGACGGACAACGCCGTCCTCGGCGGAACGGTTAATCTCGCGGACATCTCCTTTACTCCCGGCTTCGATCTGAGCAGCTTCGCAGGGCAGTTCTCGAGCGGCGTGGCGCCACCGCCGTCCGTCGGCGGCATTACCCAGAACATCCATCTGAATCTGGCCGTTCACTCCAGCAATAATGTCAACCTGGTCAGCCGCACACTCAGCGTGAACGGCTCCGCCAGCCTCATGGTTCAGGGCACCGCAGACAATCCAGTCATCCTGGGGCGGGTGAACCTCAACGATGGGGACATGATCCTGAATGGCGATCGTTTCGTACTATCCGGAGCCAGCATCCAGTTCGTCAATCCCACACAGACGCAACCCGTCGTCAACGCCACCATCACCACTTCCATCCAGCAGTACAACATCAGCATGCGTTTCAGTGGTCCCACAGACCGGCTCCAGACGCAATACAGTTCTGACCCCGCTCTTCCGGAGGCGGACATTATTCACTTGCTGGCCTTCGGCAACACCACCGAAGCCGCTGCCAACGCGCCCGCTGCGTCTACCAACCAGATGGCGGAGTCGCTGGTGGCCAATCAGGTTTCCAGCCAGATCACCAGCCGGGTTTCAAAGGTGGCGGGAATCTCGCAGCTCTCCATCAGCCCGGTCATGAACGATCCGCAAAACGGCCAGAACGGCGCGAACATCACGATTCAGCAACGTGTGACCGGCAACCTGTTCGTCACATTTAACGAAAACACCGCGGAGAACACCGAGACGATTCAAGGCCAGTACAAGTTGTCACCGAAAGTATCGGTCAGTGCCACGCGGGATCCGAACGGTGGCTTCGCAGCGGATTTGCTGATCAAAAAGGAATACTAAGGATCAACGCACGTATCGAAGGTGAAAGCTGCATGGTCTGGAAGCCGTGATCATAACCTGACTGCCCTCGGTGGTCGACCGCAAGGAACGCGAATCGTCGATCGTTGTTCATGAATAGCGTTGGCGGCAACAGCACCGCTTTGCACGAATGGGCGCGCCCCCGCCACGTGTAGGTCGGAGGCAAAATGGCGCATAACTCCGTTCCAGTGATTCTCGAGATCATCATCACGATTGTCACCGCCGCGGGCGTCATCCTGCAGTTAGTTGCGTTAGTGGCAACTGGTCTGACCATCAAAGCTGCTTCGGACCGCTTCAATGAGGGCACGAAGAAAATTAAGGAACACGGTGGCCCCGCGGTTGCGACGGCCAGGGTGCTGTTTACCGATCTTTTTCCAAAGGTTAAATTCACAGCCGCAAACTGCACCGAGGCCTGTGGGACGTTGCAGAAGTCAGGGGCCAGGATAGTAGCCTGTGGGAACAGCGTCGCTGTCCCTTTGAGCCGTCTGCTGAAGATGCGTTCCGCCACTGCCTCCCCTGCGACGAGAGCGTCAACCGCGCGCACAGTGGTCGAGTTCGCACCACGTCACCCCTTGAGTAAGTCATCTCCGGACCCTGGTGCCGTGCCCAAAGCCTCCTAACTGATGCCAGTGGACCATGCCTGCTTCGTCCTTCCAGTCAGTGAGGCCTCGCATAGCCTCGTACACGAGCACCACGTCATCGAAGCCTTCATGGAGTGTTCCTCCACCCACATGGCCATCGTCCAGAAGACGCGGTTCCGGTCCTGCGGAAGCGCCAGGGAGATACACTCCCTGGCGCTTTTTATCTGCGAGAGGCTGCGCTGGGCATGATGCACCGACATAGGCACCAACCAGAAGGCGCGAGCTCGAAACCGTGGGATGCGGACCAGTGGCACTTATTCCTCTGTCGCGGTTATGCATGCGACTCCCGACTATTTGCCTGCGAAGTACCCCGGCCCGTTCAGGTCGTCCAGCAGCCCTGGGTGGGTGGGTTCCCAACCCAACTGGTTCCGGGTGAGAAGACTCGAAGCCGGATTGTCGGTTGCTGCAAAGTCCCCGAACCAGCTAAAGCTCCTGCCCGCGTCTTTGGCTGATATGGACTCAACCGGAATGTTCAGTTGACGGCCAATGATCTCGGCGATGGAACGGAACGGAATGCCCTCGTCGGCCACACCGTGATAGCGCGCCCCCGCAACACCCTTTTCGAGCGCCAACCGAAACAGTCGTGCCGCATCCCGGCGATGCACGGCTGGCCAGCGATTCTGGCCGTCACCAACGTAGGCAAAGCGGCCTTTTTTGCGGGCGATTCCAATCAACTGGGGCACCAGTCCAGTATCGCCGTCGCCGTGAACTGAGGGCGCAAGCCGAACCATGCTTGCACGCACGCCGAGAGACGCCAGAGCCTCGACATTTTCCTCCGTCTTTGCGCGTGCGATTCCAGCCGAGAGCGGATCGGGCTCATCCTCTTCTGTCGCCGGCTTTGCGGCACGAAAGCCAACGTGCGAGAGGCCCATGGTTCCGAAGGTTGTAACCAGCGGCCGCCCCGAACCCTTCAGAGCGGCGCCAAAGGTATCGATTGCGCGCCGGTCCGCTTCAGCGGCGACCTTCATAAACCGGCCGGCAATGCCCGAGGGCAACCCGCCGAAGATAACGCCCATGCGCTTCAAAAATGGGATCTGGGATGGGCCGTGCATAAAGGCGAGATGAATCACCCCGTCCGCCGCGGCAGCCGCATCGCGCAGGCTCGCCATGTCATCGAGATTGCCGAGAATCGGCTGGATTCCCCTGGCAGACAGTTTCCTTGCCGCCTCCTCCGACCGCGCCAGCGCTGTGACGGTATGTCCTGCCGACATCAATTCTTCCGTGACTGCCGTTCCGATAAAACCCGTTGCACCCGTAACGAATACTCGCATGTGACTTCTCCTTTTTTTGCCTGTCGATTTGTATTTCGTGGCTCGCTGGGCCTGTTTCCCGTCCACTGAAATCAACTTTAGGGCTGAAGTTCAGGACTGTATATACTTGAAAGTCCAGTCTCGATTATCAGGAGTCCAAATGGACCCACTTTCGCAAATCATCGGACTTCTCAAGCCACAAGCGGTGTTTTGGCGCGTCGTTGAGGCGCACAACGCATGGACAATCGGCTTTCGCCCCACCAATATTGTGGTGTTCGGCCAGATCATTGAAGGCGCGTGCCACGTCGAGCGGGAAGACGGAATCAGCTTCGATCTGGAGGCCGGGGACTTCCTGCTCATGGCAGCGCCCCCGAACTGGACGATGGCTGCCTTCGGTGGAGGATCCACCGCAATCGACTTTGGATCTGTGATTGAAGCCCCTGGCCTGCTTCTTTCGCCCACACCAACGAACCAAATCACACGTTTCATGGCCGGAAATTTCGCATTCTCACCCGCGAATCGTGACCTGATCTCGACCCTCATGCTGCCGATTGTCCATGTACGGAGCAACGACGTCGCTGCGTCGCGGCTGGGCGCCCTGCTGGCGACGTTCGGCGACGAAGCCACCAACGAGCGGCCTGGCCGTTCGCTGGTGCTCGATCGCCTTCTTGGACTCGTCCTCATTGAGGCGCTGCGTTATCGCCCCTCCGATATCGGCGACGGCGGAAGCAGCTTGTTATCCGGCCTGGCCGACCCACGCATTGGGAATGCGCTGCGCATCATGCATTCGGATACGAAGCAGGCATGGACTCTGGCTTCGCTCGCACGCAAAGTCGGGATGTCCCGGTCCGCCTTCGCATCACGCTTTTTGCAGCTTGTCGGTGTACCGCCCATTGAGTATCTGGCCAACTGGCGGATGAGGCTTGCGAAGAGTGCCCTGACATCCTCGCAACTGCCGATGGTCGAAATCGCCGAGATGGCCGGATACCAGTCGGTGAGCGCGTTCAGTACGGCATTCAAGCGTGCAACCGGCCTGTCGCCTACTCACTACGTGCGGTCTCTTCAGGAGGCGAACTGAGAAGGGTGGAACATGCCCAATCAGTCCTGACACGCTCGACTGTGGAGACCCTTGTTAATCGATTAACTTACTCCGTCAGCGCATATGACGCGAGGGAGCGAATCCCCGTCAAGAGACAATCTTGTCCTGCATTTTCCGGACGACTCGAAGAACAGAATGCGTTCAAAGCGGCCGATGAGACTGCGTTCCCTCGCTCCTGAGAGACGCTAAGGCTCGCGCATCTCAACAATCTGGTTTGCGGGGACATGATCGAGACTCGAGATTGTTCCGTCGGCCCAGGTCACTTCGACGCGGTCTGCGAACGCTGTTGCACCCAGGCCGAAGTGCAGGCGCTTGTCACTTTGCGAGATATAGCTGCTTCCGCTTTGCACCAGATCCATCTGCGTGTGCTGACCGGTGCGAAGACGGACGACAGCGCCGATCGCACTGCGATTGAATCCCTTGCCAACGAGATGTACAGTCAGCCAGTTCTTCCCGCTGCCGCCTTCATTGCGCAAGACCGTCGCCGGCCCGTCGATATTGTTGATGACGATGTCGATCCGGCCATCGTTGAACAGATCGCCGAAGGCTACACCTCGTCCGGAACGAGGAACCATCAGCGCGGTGCCGTGGCGCGCGCTCACATCGGTGAATGTCCCGTTGCCGTTGTTGTGGTAGAGCTGCTTGTGCTGCAGATAGCTCTCGGTCACGCTCCCGGATAATGCCTGCATCTGCGGGTACACATGCCCATTTGCGACGAAGAGATCGGGCCAGCCGTCGTTGTCGTAATCGAAGAAAGCGGTTCCCCATTTGACGAAGGGAAGGCTGGAGGGCGCAATACCGGAGGCGAACGAGACATCGTTGAAACTCCCGTTTCCTTCGTTGTGGTAGAGTTCGGAGCCCTGCTCGGCGAAGTTGGTAACGAAGATCGAGAAGCGCCCATCGCCTTTGTAATCGCCTACCGCGACACCCATGGAGCCTTGTTCGTTGCCCGCGGCACTGAGTGCTGGACCGGCAGCGAAGCCGACCTCTTCGAAGGTACCGTTACGAAGGTTGTGATACAGATAGTTCGGACCAGAGTCATTGGCGACAAACAGATCAGGCCAGCCGTCCTGGTCGTAATCGAACCAGGCGAGGCCAAGTCCGAAGAGGCCCTGCTCGTCGGAGACCCCGGCGGCTTTGGCGACATCGGTGAAGGTGCCATCGCCGTTGTTGTGAAAGAGAAAATCGCTTTCGCCTTTTAACCCGCGGGGGCCGCACTGCACCGGAACTCCGCGATACTGACAGGTCTTGACGCTTCCGAACTCCGGCAGGTGAGCGGGGTCGAAGTGCACGTAACGGGAGACAAAAAGATCCAGCTTGCCGTCGCGGTCGTAATCGGCGAATCCGCAGCCAGTGGACCAGCCGCTTCCCTTGACTCCCGCCTTCTCCGTAATATCGCTGAAGGTCCCGTTCCCGTTGTTATGGTAGAGATGGTTGCCACCGTAGGCGGTGACGTATATGTCTTCCCAGCCGTCGCCGTCGACATCGGCGGTGCAGACTCCCATGGCGAAGCCGGGAAAGCCCAGGCCTGAAGAATCCGTGACATCGGTAAAGGTGCCGTCATGGTTGTTGTGGTAGAGAGCGCTGCGCGCACAGTGTGGGTCGCCCACGGTGGACACCGTACAGGAGTTGACAAGATAAATGTCGAGCCAGCCGTCGTTGTCATAGTCGAAGAGGGCAACCCCACCGCTCATCGACTCGAGGATGTACCTCTTCTCCTGCGAGGAAGTGTGCTGGAAGCCGATCCCGGCCTTTGCCGTGACGTCGGTAAATACGATCTTCTCGTCATCCGAAAGGACAGGCTTCTGCTGGCTCCCTGCCGTCGCGGGCACTGCTGCCAGGCAAAGCAGAACAGCAACGATGCCTGGCAGTGTGCGGCTCATTTGAGGTCTTCTCCACCCATCCGGCCGGCCGTTTGCTTCTCTGCTTCACGCTTTTGCAATTCACGGAAGAGGGCGAAGGACTTCTCGGCTTCCTGCGGCTGACCCAGTTTGCGGTACGCCTGACCGATTTGATACTGCAGCTTCGCCTGGTCCGGATCGAGTTTGTCGGCCAGCAGCAATTCATCCAGCGCTTCGCGCGGACGATTCTGCGCCATCAGCTCCGACCCAAGCGTGGCGTGCGCTTCGGGGAATTCGGGACGTTGTGCCACGATCTTGCGCAAGAGCCGCGTGGCTTCTTCATGCTTCTGCTGGAGGCCAAGAACATAGGCGAGGTAGAAAACTGCTCGAAGATCGCCGGAGTGCGAGGCGAGTTCGAGACGGATCTCCCGGTTGGCCGCCGCCAGTTCGCCGTTACGCATGGCGATCAAGCCGATGCCCAGGTGTGCCTCGGGAACCTTTGGGTCCAGAGCGAGTGCTTTCCTGAA
Source organism: uncultured Acidobacteriaceae bacterium (assembly GCA_963787915.1). Taxonomy (GTDB): domain Bacteria; phylum Acidobacteriota; class Terriglobia; order Terriglobales; family Acidobacteriaceae; genus Palsa-343. Next base: position 127,182 of record CAWBEP010000007.1, read on the forward strand.
GTGTTGCACTGCCTCTGTGTACAGCTGTTGCTCTGAAGCGGCCTGTCCCAGCAGAGCTTCGATTTCTGCAGAGTCTTTGTGTTCATCAAGCAACACCGAGAAGACGCGCGCGGAGCCCGCGTCGTTGCCGCTTCTGGCGAGGGAAATTGCCAGTGCGTAGAGGGTGGGTATGTCATGCCAGCGCACCCCGGAGAGGACGCGCGCCGCTTCGGCGTAGTTACCGACCTTGCTGAAAGCCTGACCGAGAAGACTCCTCGAGTCCTCGTCCGCGGGTGTGCTGTCCACGGCCTGACGCAGGACGGGAATGGCCGCCTTGAATTTGTCGAGCAGGAAGAGAGCCATGCCGTACTGCCTGGCGATACCGGGATATTGGGGGTTCTGCTGGAAAACGGCGGCGAATTCGGCTGCGGCCTGCTCCAGTTTCTCTTGTTTGAGGTAGAGAACGCCCAGATTGAACAGGTCATCATCAAGGAGCTGATTGAGCTGCCGTCTCGTCTCCTGGTTGGCTTTCTCCTGCTCGTGAGAAAGCTGCTGATGCACCCAGTGGACCGAGCTATCGAGAGCCGGTGCGTCTTCCGGCTGCTTCACCGGGGCGAGGTATTTCGTCAAATCGTCTTGTGAGGCGCTGTTGGCGCGTTGCTTCAGGCTCTGGGCTGTTCTGGCTTCCTGCTCGGCTCGGGCTGATTCTCCCAGATTCCGCAAAGCCTGGGCGAGAATAAAGTGGGTGCCAGCGATCCGAAAATTCTGTATGGACGGGTCGGGCGTCAGTCGAATGGCCTCGTCCGCGGCCTCAACCGCGCCCTGATAATTGCCCTGCTCGAAGTAACAATTGGCAAGGTAGACGTAACCGTCGGCGCTGTCCGGCCGCTCCTTAACGGCTTCGATGAGATAAGGCTGGGCCTCGGCGGACAGGTGCTCCTGCTCAAGGACCACGCCTGCGTAAAGGTTGCTCTGGTAGTCGGTGGGATAGGTAACCAGTTCGGCCTTGAATTCGCGAGCCGCCTCTGGAAGGTTGACGGAGCCCTCGTGCATGATATCGAGGATGGCGAGGTAGAAATGAGCACGTTGCACCCGTGGATCGAGGCCAAGTGCTTTGCGCAAATGGGCGGCCGCTTCGACGTCGAAATGCAGATCGAGGTAGGTACGGCCTATCAAGACCTCGGTTGCCGCGCCAGGCACAACGGCGGCAAGTTGCGCGAATTTGGACTCGGCGTTTTCAGGAATGTTCAGTTTCAGCGAGGCGGCACCTGCCATATACAGGGTCTCAGCGTCTTTGGGAGACCGGCGCAGGGCGCTTTCGAACTCGGCAAGCGCGGCTCGCATTTGTCCGGCCGTGGCGAGGGTCTCACCCAACAGACGCCGGACGGCCCAGTCGTCGGGATGAACGACGAGAAACCCTTTCAATGCGGCTGTGGCTTCGGCTGTCCTGCCAAGTTGGCTCAAGGCCGTTGCCTTGCCAATGATCAGTTCGCGGGTCAGGCCAAGGGTCGGTCTAGCCTGCTCATACAGTCCGACCGCGTTTTCCGGTTGGCCGTTTTCGAGAGCGATATCTCCCAAAGCCACTTCCGCGGCGGCAGCGGAGAGAAGGAAATCACGTTCGGCGACCGCCATCTGCTTGCTGTCCAGAGCATTTTGGGCTTGCAAAGAGAGGGTCAGCGGGGTGGGGCTGTTCTGGGCACAGATCATCCAGGGAAAGAGCGCGAACGCAGAGAGCAAAAGGAGTTCAGAGCGGAAATGCCTACGGTGATCCCCGGACCCAATCTGTGTTTCTTCGATTCCAGTTCCGCGCCCGCTTGATGGCCATCCACCCTTAGCCATAAACTCTCCTGTTTCCCGACGGAGCCGCATTTGGCCTTGCCAATCCTTCACTACCGCTGCGATCCGTCGATTCCGAGGCGGCCAGCTTGCAGCGTAACTTGCGGATCACCCTGGTTGAGGACAAGCCTCCTCCGATCCGCTTGAGCAGAAGTTCTGCGGAGCCGGCGCCGATTTCATACCCCAGGTGCGCCAGGCGACTGATGCGTGGCCTGACCGCGTCGAACCACTCCTGCTCGTCGAAGCTGAGCAGACCCATCTTCCCGGGGCACTCCACACCGGCATCCTGCATTGCCTGGAATGCGCCCAGCGTCATCTGTGCATTGGTGGCGAAGATCGCATCAGGGGGCTCCGGCAGTTTCAGGAGACCTTCCGTAAGCCGGCGAGCCGAGGCCGCGCCAAAGTCGCCCTCGCAAACATACTTCGGCTCCCGTTCGATGCCTGCCACATGCAGAGCCTTATAGTAGCCATCCAGGCGCTCTCGGGCATTTGCGAGCTTGAGAGGCCCGGTAATGATCGCGATTTTCCGATAGCCCCTTTGGATCAAATGGGTGACAGCCAGCGCACTGCCACCAACGTTGTCGGCTTCAATCAGGTCGGCGGAGATATCGGCGTACGCCCGATCGGCAAACACGATGGGGCACTGCTCGAGGTTTTGTCTGCGCAGGAACTCCGGTGCGTTTTCAGCCGAAGCGACCACGATCATCCCCTCAACCTGCTGCTCCCGGAATGTGCGCAAATAGTCCTCTTCTTTGCGCAAGTCGTTGTCGGAGTTGCCGATGAGTAAGGTATACCCGCCGTGCCCCAGGGCATCCTCGGCACCTCGTACGAGCGAAGGAAAGAAGGGGTCGGAGATGTCGGGAATGACGATCCCAACGGTGCTGCTTCGATTCGTGCGCAAGGTGCGGGCCGCTGCGTTTGGCTGGTAATCCATTTCCCGCACTGCCTTCAGGACGCGCTCGCGCAGCTTGGCACTCACATGTTTCTTATTGCTGATCACATGAGAAGCTGTGGCAATCGAAACACCCGCCCGCGTCGCGATGTCCTGTAGGGTAGCCAAACCAAAATATTAAACGATTTATCCAGTCGGATGGCAAGAGCAATCCCACTCGACGCGGTTGCTCCGTCTCCTTTTCCTGCCGGAAGGCTTCGCCGCCTGGCTCTTGCGTCAGCGGTTAAGGTTCCTCGGAGCTTTTCAAGGAAGATCGTTTTTGGGTCTGGCTTCCTTCTTTTCCCTTCGCATGCCCTGTCGTACAACACGCTATTCATGTGATACTTACTGGCTATCAGATGAAAAATACATGGTCCATGATGGTTTACGCGCAGACAAGACCAATGCTTTTCCTGAGGGCAGCTCGAAATGATCTGCGATGCCAAGGGTCGTGCAGAACGCGTTTCAGGCAGTCCTGCGTCGACCGACCGGTGCCGGGAACGGAGCATCGACCGCAACGATGGTCATCTCGATTGCGGAAGTTGGGTTCACTGAATCCTTCGATGCGCCCACCGGGAAGGACGTTCGAACGATTTGTCTCTGGAAATCCGATGGGACGAAGGATGTAAGTCTAACCATTATAGTTATTTATCATCACGCTCCAGACATTTGGAAGGTCTGGAGTCGTTTCTCGCATCCACCTTGTGCCCGAGGATAGTCCCCAACGCTGGGCGGAAGAAATCAGAAGAAAAAGAAAAATACATATTGACGATCGAAGAGTTAAACGATTAAATTTGTCCCCGCTTGACATGTCACCGAGCAGATCACTTTGGAGGCTGTATGGGAAACCTGTTTAAAAGCTGGATCGCGAAGGATCTGAGAATCCTTTTCCTGCTGATCCCGCTGTTGTTGGCCGGGCGTGCGGAGGCACAGATCACTTCGGGATCAGTCTCCGGCACGGTCGTAGACCCCACTAAAGCCGCGGTGCAGGGAGCGCAGGTGATCCTGACCGATGCCAACACGAACACCCCGCGCAATACGAAAACAGACGCCCAAGGCGAATTTACGTTTCCCCAGGTGGCACCTGGAACCTACAAGGTGACGATCATTGCACCCAGCTTTGCCACATATACCGAAGCCGGCATCGATATTCACGCCAACCAAAGCTACAAAATCGATGCGACCCTGGCGGTCGCATCTGCCAAAGCCGAGAATGTGACGGTTCAGGCCTCCGATCTCACCGTCAACACGGAGTCCAGCGAGGTGAGCAGTCTGATCAATTCCGACGAGGTTGAGCAGGTGCCGCTCAACGGACGCGACTTCCTGCAATTGCTAACCCTGATTCCGGGCTCCGCGCCATCCGACAGTGGGAATTTAACTTTGACCGGCCTTACCGCGACGGTCAATTTCTCGCTGAGCGGAGGCAGCGACGATGCCGCTGTTTACACCATAGATGGTGCGCAAATGCGCGATCCTGGCGGCAACGACGTTATCCCGGTGTTCATCAGCATCGACGCGATCGATGAAGTTCACGTGCAAACGAATTCCTACGGCCCGCAGTACGGGGGGGGCGGCGGTTCGCAGGTCAACATTCTCACAAAGTCAGGCACTAACAAGTTTCACGGTACGGCGTATAACTACTTCCGCAATGACGATCTCAATGCAAATGAAATCTCCCTCAAGCAAGGGAACCAGCCGCGCGGCAAGCTCCGCTACAACGACTTTGGCTACACGTTGGGCGGCCCTGTGCTTAAGCAAAAAGTGTTTTTCTTCTTTTCGGAAGAATTTCGCAGGCAGGAGTTCGGCATAACCAATAACAATGTGGTGCCGACGGACCAGGAGCGGGTGGGCGATTTCACCACCGACGCGGCCAGGTACAACAGCAACAATTGCTTTGGCGCAACACCCGCTAACGGCAAAGTCACCACGGCCGGCGGATGCGGGAGCTATCCCATCGACCCCAACACCGGCGAGCCACTGGGCTATGCCGGACCCGGCCAGCCCCTGAACGTTTCAGCTGCCCGGATTCCAGCGTCGGAATACGACGCCTCCGGTCAGGCATTTCTGGCTCTCTACCCCAGCCCTAATACTCCGGACCCGTTTGCGAACCAGAATTTTGTCGCGACAGTGAACGCCCCGGTCAATACGCGCGAAGAGAGTGGGCGGCTCGATTACAAGCTCAACGACTCGATCGCCCTGCTGGTCCGATACACGCACGATAACTGGGTGAATGGTCCGGGTGCCTACTACACCCAACTCTGGGGCGAGGATGGCTTCCCTAAGGTCAGCGACACCTGGACCTCGCCTTCGGACAATTTGGCCGTTCGCCTTACACAAGTCCATGCAGCAAGCGTCAACACCGTGGGCTTCTCGCGCACCTCCGGGTACACCAGCATCGGACCCGGCAATGGCGCCACTGTCGAAGCAGCCGCCGTCGCGGCAATTCCCACCTTCTTTCAGAAGACGGGCACCCAGCCACACGCCCTCTACTGGGGAGACGCCGGAACTCCTACCCTCTGGACCAATCAGGGTTTTTATAACGACTATGCCACCAATAACATATCCGACGATTATTCGAAGGTCATCGGCAAGCATACGGTGGTCGCGGGAGGTGTTTACACCCGTGGCTCGAAGAACGATATCTTCGGCGGTTCCGGACTAGGCCAGGTGCCTACCTTCGGTGGCGCTCAGGGCTTCCGCGATGACCCATCCAAAGTAACACACAACGCCGTTGCCAATTTTCTGTTTGAAGGAATCACGTATGGCTTCTCTGAGAACGATCAGGCCCCGCACAACCCCGCTCGCTTCAATAATTACGAGTTCTACGCGGGTGACACGTATAAAATCCTGCCGAATGTGACCATCAACTACGGATTCCGGTGGAGTTTCCTGCGCCAGCCGTACTCGGCTGACGACAAGATCGCCAACTTCTATCCTGGCGCATGGACCGCGGCGAATGCTTCCAGTCCGCTGGACGGCCTGATCACGCCCGGTAGCGGGGGCTTTGGACGAGCCACTGTCGCCAATCAAAACAACAACATCGCCCCCCGTGTAGGCGTCTCGTGGGATATATTCGGCACTGGGAAAACAGTGGTCCGTTCGGGCTTCGGCGAGTTCTTCCAAACGACGCAGTCTTCGGGTCAGTTCCTCAATCTGTCCGGCAATCCGCCTTTTGTCCACGCCCTGAGCGGAATTCGCTATCTGGATACAGCTACTGGCTTTACTTACGGCGGGGCCCCTTTGTCTCCCTCCCAGGCGGGACTTGGCTATCCCGCCAACGGCATCGACCCCAACCTGCAGACACCGGCGACGTTTCAATGGAACCTGATCGCCGCCCAGGAGATCAATCCCACAAACATCGTGCAGGCAGCTTACGTTGCAAATCGTGGCTTGCACAACTACATCAAGTCCAATGTCAACCAGGTTCTTCCGCAGGATCGGTTGGCCTGCGTAGTTGCCACTTATAACGCCAGCTCGACCAACCATAGCTGCGCGAATTTCACTCCTTTTGGCGCTGGAGTGATTGGACAAAATCCGATCAACTACGTAACCTGGGCTGGTGACTCCATCTATCACAGTCTGCAACTCAGTTATCAGGGAAGGTTCGGAAAGCGCACTGCAATCAACGCATACTATACCTGGTCGAGGATCATCGGCGATACCGGCCTGACCGATATTGGCGCCAGCCCAACGATCACCGACACTTATGATCCCGGGTATGATCGTGGCCCTCTCAGCTTCAACCGTACCCACATCTTCACCGCCAACGCCGTCTTCACGCTGCCGGAATTCAAAGGCCACGGGGTACTTGTCCATGAGGCCTTAGGCGGATGGCAGTTGGCGGACATCTCGTCCGTGGACAGCGGGCTTCCATTGTCGATCGATGCGGGGCCCAACCAGGACTACACGGGGATCGGCAATGTGCGCGCCGACCTGGTGCCCGGGCAGTCGGTCAAAGGGCCGAAGAGCAGTAACGAGTGGTTCAACACGAGCGCATTCACTGTCAACGGTCACGTTATCGGCACTCTGGGGACCTCGGGCAGGGGGATTGTCAATGCTCCTCGACTGGTCACCGACGATCTCTCTCTGCACAAGGACTTCTTCATGCCCTTCGTGAAGTCCTCGTATACTTCCGAGGCATCTACTCTGGAGTTCAGAGCGGATGCGTTTAACTTCTTGAATCTCGATCTGCCGGTTGGGGTCGATACAAACCTCGGTGCTAACGACATCGACCTTTCACAGGCGAGCGCAACGAACAACAAGGTCAGTTGGAATCCGGCTAACAGCAACCAGGACTTCGGTCACGTCACAAGTTATCGCCCAGTCCGCCAGCTGCAGTTGAGCCTGAAATTGACCTTTTAATCTACTATGGCCAGGCGCGCTCCTCAGGGACGTGCCTGGCTACTGCTGACAAGGCCGTTGTCATTGCTCGCTGGGAGAAGTTGCAGTGGACAGAAGAACCTTCATGGCGGGTACGATGGCGGCGGCCACCGTATTGTCGCGCCCGGGAGTCGCCCGGCCGCTCTCCTCCTCGGCCAGCGATGTCTCCAGTCAGATCAGCAAGACCGCGGTCATCGATGTAACCGACCTCTACCAGCCGTATCAGGATCCCGGCGATAACTTCGATCTGGTTCACGCATATGCCCTTCCCGAGATCGATCTGCGCGCAGTCATCATTGATGTCACCGCGCCATTTCGCCTGCCGGTTGCGAACGACCCTTTGTTGTGGCACGATCCCAACGGTCCTCGTGAGCCGGGGATCGTTCCAGTGACGCAGTTGAACGCCATCTTCGATCGCAGCATACAGTTCGCCGTTTCGCCATACACAGCTATGCTCTCGATGAACGACGACCTTCGCTCCGCACCCAGGTTTCAACAGGCGGGGATCGAGCTTCTGATCGACACACTTAAAGCGAGCCAGGACCGTGTTGATATCCTGAGCTTCGGCTCCTGCCGAGCCATCGCGGCAGCTCTCAACAGGGAGCCTGCACTGCTGCGAGAGAAGGTGCGCCGCATTCATATAAGCGCGGGAACGGCATCGACCAACTATGAATTCGGCGCATCGCAGGAACACAATACAATCCCAGGCGGTGAATGGAACGTAGCTCTCGATCTTCAGGCATTTCGGAGGCTAATGACCTCCGATTTGCCCATCGGGCTCTACCCGTGCGCCACCGTAGATGGCGCGTTCGCTTACGGAGTCCACAATACTTACTGGAACCTTCCCAATCGGCATTTTATCCGCAACCTTGACTCCCGGTTACGCAATTACCTGCTCTTCGCACTGGGCCGTCAGGTTCGCCCGGACTTCCTGCGCTGCCTGGATGAACCGATGGACGAAGGCCTCGCAGACGGCAAGCTCAACGAGACGCATCATGTGTGGGAAACCGCTGTGTGGCTTGAGGTAAGCCAGAGAAAGGTCATCCAGCGGGAGGGCAAGTGGAGCATCTCATCTGCTTCCGAAGTAAAGACCGGCGACAGAATCCTCACGAGTGAGTTGAGCCGTTGCCACCTGAAGGTACGAGAAGACGGACGCATCGCCTTTAGTCTCACGGACGAGATGAGCAACATCTCCATTTTCACGCGCAGCGATCCAGAGGAGTATCAAGCGGCCATGCGAGAAGCCTGGCCTGCATGGTGGCAGAGCGTGCGCACCAGGAGCGACGCATGACTGCTGCGCAATCAATGCTTACCTTTTGACGGCGACACCTGGCGGCACGTGGAGCAAGAGTGACAACATTCAATCGTCCGCAACGCATCAGCAACGAGGAAGGCACTCATGTATCAGCCTGAAACCTATGGGATGGTGCTGCTCTTCATGATCGTAAGCATGTTGAGTTGGGGATCGTGGGCCAGCACCATGAAACTCACGCCGAGATGGCCGTTTCAGGCATTCTACTGGGACTATGTGATCGGCATACTTCTGGGCAGCCTCTCATGGGGACTTACACTGGGCGGCACAGTTGGTCCGGACGGCTTTGTTGCCAGCATCATGCAGGCAGATAAAGAACACATCCTTTACGCGATCGCCGGCGGCGCGGTCTTCAATGTTGCCAATCTTCTCCTGGTGAGCGCTATCGAGATTGCAGGACTTGCGGTTGCCTTCCCCATTGGGATTGGCCTCGCGCTGATCGTAGGCGTGGTGCTCAACTACGTGATCGCACCGAATGGAAATCCCGTTCTGTTGCTGTTCGGCGGTGTGCTGGTTACGGGAGCCATCATTCTGGATGCGTTCGCGTACAGACTCCGCGAGGTAACCCACTCGAAAATCAGCGCGAGGGGCATCCAGATCAGTATCGTCGCCGGCGTGCTTATGGGTCTCTTCTATCCGCTTGTCACTCATTCGATTAAAGGCTCCCATGCGCTGGGTCCATACTCGGTAACGCTGTTCTTCGCCATCGGAGTGGCGCTGTGCTCGGTGCCCCTGAATGTATACCTTATGCGCAGGCCGCTGGCGCCGACCGCACCGGTAACTGTTTCTGATTATTTGAACGCGAAGAGAAGCTTCCATCTTTGGGCTGTTCTGGGCGGCGGTATCTGGTGTACGGGCGCCGTCTTCAGCTTTGTCGCCTCGAATGCGCGCATCGTCGGTCCCGCAATATCTTATGCGCTTGGCCAATGCGCCACCATGGTTTCCGCAGGCTGGGGTGTCTTTGTCTGGAAAGAGTTCGCGACCGCGCCTTCCGTATCTCGCAGGCTGCTACCGTGGATGTTCGTCCTTTTCTTGTTGGGCCTGGTCACTCTTGCGCTCGCACCGATCCTCTAACATCATCGGTCAACGTTAATGCCAGGAGGTTCAATATTAATGAGTATCAAGCCCATAGTCGTAGTCGGCAGCATCAATGCCGACCTTGTCACACGCAGCAAGCGTGTGCCTGCCGCGGGAGAGACGCTTCAGGGAGAATCGTTTCGGGTTTTTCACGGAGGCAAAGGCGCAAATCAGGCGGTCGCCGTTGCGAAACTCAATTACCCCGTTCGCATGGTTGGCATGGTCGGCAGCGACGTCTTCGGGGCTGATTTGCGGCGCGCGCTCAACGAGGCCGGGGTGGATACTTCGGCCGTCGGCGCAGTAGAAGGCGCTTCCGGAATTGCCACAATCGGTACGGATGAGGCCGGGAATAACTGTATCATCGTCATCGCCGGTGCGAACGCTGAGGTAACTCCGGAATATGTGGACCAGCACTCCGGGCTATTGGCGGGCGCCGGAATGATTCTCATGCAATTGGAGATACCGATGAAGACAGTGGTCCATCTCTCGGCGAGGGCCGAGGAATTTGGCGTTCCTGTCATGCTGGATCCCGCCCCTGTCGCTTTCTTGCCGAAAGAGCTTCTCCGCAGAATCGACTGGCTTACTCCCAACTTCTCCGAAGCATGCTTCCTTTTGGGCAGGAAAGTGCAACTGGATACGCCAGGTTCCATGATCTCCTTTGCTGAGGAGTTGCTGTCTCTCGGCCCAAAGAATGTTGTGCTCAAACTTGGTGAGTGTGGTTTGGCGGTAGCAACTGGAGATGGCAGGCGTTTCCACTTGCCTGCCTATGCGGTGAAAGTGGTCGATACAACCGCTGCGGGAGACGCATTGAATGGGGGTTTCGCGGCATTTCTCAATGCGGGCAACGGTGTGGAAGAAGCCCTTCGCATCGCATCTGCCGTTGCAGCAATCTCCGTCACGCGGGCAGGTGCCCAGAGCTCACTTCCTACTGCGGCTGAGCTGGAGGCCTTTCTCGAAAAAGAAGCGGTGGCACCTCGATGAAACATCTCGTCCGCATCCCACAGATTTTCAGAAAAGTTGGTGCCTGCGCCCTCCTGGCTTTGACCTTCCTGCCTTCGGTCATACCGGTCCGTGGCCAGGACCTCAAAAGGCTGAATCAACCACCCGATCTGGTGGTTATTGATACCGATATTGGCGATGACATCGATGACGTGATGGCGGTGGGCCTGGCCCTCGCCAGCCCGGAGCTCAAGGTTCTGGCCATCAATTCGGCCTGGGGCAACACGACGTTGCGCGCGCGTATGCTGGATCGGCTCCTGCACGAAGTAGGCCGAGAAGATATTGCCGTGGGTGTGGGTATTGAGAAGCATAAGGTCGGCGAGGCAGCTTTCTCGCAGACTGCCTGGGCGCGCAGGGGCCCCGACCATCCGCATCCCAACGCCGTTGAGCTTCTCCTGAAAACCATTGCCGAACACCCCCACCAGGTTACGCTGATTGCCATCGCGCCGCTTACGAATCTGGCGGCTGCCTACGACCGCGATCCAGCTACTTTCAAGCTTCTCAAGCGTATCGTGACAATGGGCGGCTCGGTACGGCTGGGATATGACGAGTTCGGCTACGCTCTGCCTCCGCACCCAACTGCGGAATACAACATCGTGATGGATATCCCGGCAGCGAAAAAGGTTTACTCCTCCGGCGTGCCTATCTACATGATGCCCCTGGACTCGACCCAGATCAAGATAGACGAACTCAAGCGCCAACAACTCTTCACGCGCAGTACCGCATTCACCGACGCTCTCACGCTTCTATATTTCCAGTGGACGCAAACAACCAGGCAACAGACCCCTACAGCATTCGATGTGATGGCGGCGGCCTATGCCGCTGACCCAGAGATATGTCCAGTGACCCATATACGTATCCGCGTTGACGATCAAGGCTATACGCGCGAGGAATCCGGCACACCCAATGTCTCGGCATGTCTTCAGTCCGACAGCGACACATTTTATCGGTATGTCATGCCTCGCATTCTGGCATTCGACTCCACAGCAAAGACTGAGGAGTTAAACGTCAGGAAGTAGCTGGCAAATTCCTGCCTCTTGCGAGACGGCATGCAATGAATGTTTTTGGCTTGAGTAAAGCTGTCAGGACCGTTATGGAAAAAAGTAGTCTCCTCGATTTGTGGAATGATGCCGAGTGTGTCGATCTTTCGGTCATGCTGGGGGAGGATGTGCCTGTTACTTGGCCAACGCTGCCCCATTTCCGCAAGTCGATCCTGAATTGGTTTGAGGAGTACGAGCTACCGACCGGGGAACGTGTTCCCAGCGGAGGCTACTACTACGACCAGATGATGACCATCGATGAGCATTCAGGTACGCACATCGATCTTCCCAGCCATGTGTTGCCGCCAAACCAACTGCACATGCTGCCAGATGAGTTTGCGAACCCACCGCTCAAGACTTTCGGCGGCCCGTGCGTGATTGTGGACGCAACGGAATACCTCGATCAGGCGGAGCATGGGAAAAGCCCCCGGGTTCCAGCTGCGGTGCTGGAATATTGGGAGAGTGCGCATGGGCCCATCCAGGCAAATGAAATTGTTCTGCTGAATACCGGTTACACGGACAAATACTTTCTGCCACTACCCATGGGAACGAGGTTGCTTCACGACCCCGTTCTGCTTGGAAATCAGCCAGGATGGCCGGTGCCCGATGAGTCCTTCTTCGAGCATGTCGCGCGCAGGGGTGTACGGCATGTGGGAATATCGTCTCCCAGCATGGGCGCGCTGGACGATAGCCACACAACGCATCGGGCTGGCATCCAGCGCGGAATCACATTTGCGGAGTTTCTGGTGGGACTGGGACGAATTCCAGCTCGAGGTGCTTTGTATCTGGGTTTTCCACTCAAGATCGCTCGTCAAAGCGGATCTCCGGTGCGAGCTGTTGCGCTGTTTGTGAAGGAAGGTAAATAACGAATGAAGAGATTCGATGGCAAGGTAGCTGTCGTGTCCGGCGGTGCGTCAGGCATCGGCGAAGCGGTCGTCCGGTCGCTGGTGGAGGAAGGTGCCGCGACGGTGTTGCTGGACACGGAAGCCTCCTTGGGCGAGGCCTTGGCTAACGAGCTCTCGGTGCGAGGCAATTGCACCTTTGTACACGGAGACGTCTCCAGCGAAGAAGACTGTTTGCATGTAAACCGAGTAGCCGAAGAGGTTTTTGGGCCGGTCAACTTACTGGTCAACAATGCCGCACAGTTTCTCTACCGGGGGGTTGAAGCAACCCCGGAAGAGTGGGCCACAGTGCTGACTACCAATGTTGTCGGAGGCTCGCTGATGACGCGCTTCGCCGCGGAGTCGATGAGGCGCAACGGCGGCGGCAGCATCGTAAACATGGGTTCAATCAGCGCTTTCATCGCGCAGGCCGGCACCATGACCTACAACGTGACCAAGGCTGCCATTGTGGAGATGACTCGCTGCATGGCCCTGGACCTGAGCAAAGACGGCATTCGAGTCAATTCGGTATGCCCCGGCTACACGATGACGAAGGGATTCTACGATTACGTTTCGGCGACGGGACGCCAGAAGGAATTCGAAGAAGAGCTCGCCGGTCAAACAATCTTGAAGAGACTCGCAACAGCTCAGGAAGTTGCCAACTGCGTTCTCTTTCTCTGTTCGGAAGAAGCAAGCTATGTAACGGGCGCCGTCCTGATGGTGGACGGCGGTCTGACCTGTCTTTAGGTAGGGGTAGTGGAAGATTCCATGATTATCCAATCGATTCAGAGCGGATTGTATCGCGTACCACCCAGCACGCCTTGGGTAGACGCGGCGGTAACAGTCTCTGGGATTGAATTCGTACTCGTTGAAGTGAAGACGGAACAGGGTGAGACCGGGATGGGGTTGGCCTACACGGTTGGCCCGGGGGGCTCAGCGGTCATGGCCCTTATCAACGAATGCACGCCTTTCCTTTTTGGTAAGGATGTGCTGAGTTATCAGGGTATTGAAGAATCCCTTCGCAGGTCGATGCACCGCCTTGGCCACGGAGGGCTGAGCAGCTTAGCTGTTGCCGCCATCGACATTGCGCTGTGGGACATAATGGCCAAGACACGAAGACTGCCTCTCTTTCGAGCGCTCGGCGCAGTCCACGATTCAGTGCCTGTGTATGAGAGCGGTATCGATCTGTCGCTGTCGCCGGATGAACTTGCGGAGTCGCTCGGCGAGCAGGTGAAGTCCGGAGCGAAAGCAATCAAGATCAAAGTTGGCCGCGCACTGTTGCGCGAGGATGTTGATCGTCTGGCGGCGGCCAGAGAGGCGGTAGGGCAGTTCATGCCACTGCTGCTCGATGCCAACCAATGCTGGGACCTGGCCGAGGCACTGCGCAGGCTGCAGGCCTTCGAGCGCTACCATCCTTACTGGATCGAGGAGCCTTTGCCGCCGGAGGATGTCTCCGGCCACGCACGGTTGCGTCGAGGCTCCTCCATACCTGTCGCAGTTGGCGAAAGCCTTTACACGAGCCATCAGTTCCTCAGGTATCTCGAGGCAGAAGCTGTCGATATCCTCCAGCCAGATGTTGTGCGGGTTGGCGGTATCACTGAGTTTCTCAAGATAGCCCATCTTTGTGAGGCGTGGCACCGCATGGTTGCGCCACATTTCATGAGCGAAATATCGGTTCACCTCCTCTGTGCGGTTCCCAATGGGCTGTTCCTGGAGAACGTCCGCGGCGGAACGCTGAAGGATCTCGGCTTGACCAACGTCTCGATCGTTCAAGACGGATTGGGCAGACCTCCAGAGGAGGACGGAATTGGATTTCAACTGGATTTTTCGAAGCTAGCTCCATTTGCAGTGGACGGCCTGCAAGGCAGCCAGCTAAGGTTCGATCAAAACTCCCTCTCATGCAGCTGAGGGTCATTGGGCGCGGTGGACGATGTCAGCTCACAGGAATGGAAGGATTGGCTCATGGCGAGTGAATGCTGGTGTCGAGTGTGAGCAGGTCTGGCGTGACAGATCTGTGAAGGTCCCTAAGCCTCAATAGGGTTGGCCCGATCATATGGGGTGCAGCGCGATAATCCGAAGAATGCGGGAGGTTATTGACTGATGAGCAATTCTAAGAATGGGGAAATAAACCCGAACATTTTTAGGTCTCTCAATGCGTCAGCAGCCTCTCATAATGCACAAGATACCCGGCCAAGCACCCTCAAGGACGTTGCCAGGCTCGCAGGCGTTTCGCAAGCCACAGTGTCGCGCGTCGTCAATGGGGCCGAAAATGTGGCGACCGCGACAAGATACAAAGTCCTGGACATCGTCTCGAAGTTGCGGTATTGCCCCAACGCACACGCAGTTGAACTGGGACGAGCGAATGGCGGAATGTCGAGAAAGCGCGGTGTCTAAGGTATGACATCGCATAGATGGAATGGAAAACTGACGACAACGACCACGAGGATCAAAATGGTGAGAGTCAATCCGAATCTCTGACCTTACCCCCGGAATCCGTCCAGATGCGCCTGGGAAAAAGCTGGGACACTGCTTCATTTTCGGATATGTTGACCGGTGTGATGCGAGCTGGACGCTTCTCCTGATCTGCACTATCGGTGTTCACACTGCCTCCTCCACACTGTGCGCGAAGTGGACGATGATGGATCCAGAAACTGGAGGCAAGCAGCCCAAGGTGGGTGGGATCCAACTAGAGAAGTAACCGCTCACGCCAGGAGAAGGAGAAGACCTTCCGCGGGTCGAAGCGTTGACAACCCGCTCGCGGTTTGGTCTTCGCGGTCGCTATGCGTTCCCGCCAATAAAGTGGCCCGCGGTATCGGCACAGCGATTGGTTCGTGGGTCATGTTGAGGATAGCTTCGATTTCCTCGGCGCCGCTTCTTCGAAAACGCAGAACGTTCTGCTCAACGTGAATGTCGTGTAGTTTGCCGCTGATCAGTGTGGGGTGGCTTTTTCGCAGAGCATTGAGCTTGCGATAAAGCTGCAGGATCGATGCGCTGTCCCCCTGCTCGGTGACCACATTGACCTTGGCGTGATTCTCGCCGAAAGGCAGCCATGGCACCCCCGTCGTGAAGCCGGCCAGCGGACTTTGATCCCAGCACATCGGCGTCCGTTCGGGGTCACGGCCCTGTCCGATGCCGGGCTCGTTCTTTTCCGCCGGGTCCTGCACCTGTTCGGGAGGAATCGGGACGTTGGTCATCCCAATTTCGTCGCCGTAATACATGGTTAGCGTACCGGACAAAGCAAAGAGGAGCATGGCTGCAACACGTGCCTGAAGTCCGCCGATTCTGGAGGCGATGCGGGGTTGATCGTGGTTGCCGAGAACCCAGTTCGGCCACGCACCTTCGGGCAATGCGCGGTCGTATTCACCGATCACCTCAGCGACTGCGGAGGCGCTCCAGGGGCATTGTAGCAGGTGAAAGTTGAATGGCAGGTTCGCGCCTGTCAGATCCTTACCGTAGTACGTCATCAATTGTGGAACGGGCAGATAGATTTCGCCGATCAGAACTCGATCGGAGAATTCGTCGATGACACCGCGCATCTCCGCTACAATCGCGTGCACCTCAGGGCGGTTCGAGTTATAAACCGGCAGGAAACGATGGTTGGAAGGAGAGCCGGGACGGAAGCCGGGGTTCGGAGGATTGTCGCGGAACCGATCGTCCTTGATGATCAGCCACATCACATCGACGCGGAAACCATCAACACCCTTTTGCAGCCAGAAGCGCAGCACGTCGAACATGGCTCGCGCTACATCGGGATTTCTCCAGTTAAGGTCGGGTTGCTGTTTCAGAAACGAGTGATAGTAATACTGGCCCGTCACCGCGTCGAATTCCCAACCCGAGCCGCCAAAGTTGCTGGTCCAGTTATTGGGCTCATCGCGCCAGATATACCAGTCGCGCTTTGCATTCTCGAGCGATGAACGGCTTTCCAGAAACCACGGATGCTCGTTCGATGTGTGGTTGGGAACAAAGTCGAGAATGAGGCGGAGACCGCGCTGATGCACCTGTTCGAGCAGGGTGTCGAAGTCGCCCATCGTGCCGAAGAGGGGATCGATCCCGCAATAGTCGGAGATGTCGTATCCGAAGTCAGCCATGGGCGAGGGATAGACGGGAGAAATCCATATCGCGTCCACTCCCAGTTCCACCAGGTAATCGAGACGATCCAGAATGCCGCGAAGATCGCCGACGCCGTCGCCATTGCTGTCCTGGAACGAGCGCGGATAGACCTCGTAGATTACGGCTCGCTTCCACCACTCCAAATCGTGCATCTGACCCACCAGGTTTGCAGTTGAATCGCGATTTTGAAAGACCCCGATTATGATCAACGATCTCTGGTACAAGAATGCGGTTGTCTATTGCCTTTCGGTCGCCACATATATGGATGCAAACGGCGATGGAGTGGGGGATTTCAAGGGTCTGTTACGGCGGCTCGATTTCTTGCAGGGCATGGGTATCACGGCGGTTTGGCTGATGCCCTTCCAGCCTTCGCCTGGTCGCGACGACGGGTATGACATCGCCGACTATTACAACGTGGACCCACGCTATGGAACGCTGGGGGACTTCGTCGAGTTCACCCACGGGTGCAAGCAGCGTGGCATCCGCGTCCTCATCGATCTGGTCGTGAATCACACCTCGAACGAACATCCATGGTTCCGCGAAGCCTGTCGCGATGCCAGATCGAGTTACCGGGACTGGTACGTGTGGTCGGCGAAGAAGCCACAGGACGCGAATACAGGGATGGTGTTTCCGGGCGTGCAGAAGTCGACCTGGACGTGGGACAAGAATGCACGTGCCTATTATTTTCACCGCTTCTATGACTTTCAGCCGGACCTGAATACGGCCCATCCGAAGGTTCAGGCGGAAATCCTGAAGATCATGGGGTTCTGGCTGCAGTTGGGAGTGGATGGATTTCGAATGGATGCCGTTCCCTTTGTGATTGCGAAGAAGGGAGCGGGGCAGACGCGCTCGATGGAGCACTATGACATGTTGCGATCGTTCTCGGAGTTTCTCACGTGGAGAAAGAGTGGGGCGATCATCCTCGGTGAAGCGAACATCGTGCCGAAGACCGATCTCGAGTATTTCGGAAAATTCGGCGAGCGCTTACAGATGATGTTCAACTTCGATGTGAACCAGCATCTTTTTTATGCCATGGCGT
This sequence comes from uncultured Acidobacteriaceae bacterium, assembly GCA_963787915.1. GTDB lineage: Bacteria > Acidobacteriota > Terriglobia > Terriglobales > Acidobacteriaceae > Palsa-343. The sequence goes on from CAWBEP010000007.1 coordinate 144,766, forward strand.
GCGGCGACACGCGACCGCTGGTCAAGGCGCTCGAGAACACCAGGCCTCGCCCGGCGACGGCGCAATGGGGACAGTTTCTGAGGAACCATGACGAGCTGGATCTGGGACGCCTGACAGACGGCCAGCGAAAGACAGTGTTCGCGGAGTTCGGTCCGGAGAAGTCGATGCAACTGTACGGTCGCGGAATCAGGCGACGGCTCGCGCCCATGCTGCATGGGGATCGTCGGCGCCTTGAACTTGCTTACAGCCTGATGATGACTTTGCCCGGCACTCCCGTACTTCGCTATGGAGATGAAATCGGGATGGGCGACAATCTGCGCTTGCCGGAGCGCAATTGCGCCCGTACTCCGATGCAGTGGTCGACCGAGCCGAACGCAGGTTTTACGGAGAACACCAAGGCGATTCTTCCGGTGATCGCGGATGGCGCCTATGGATTTCAACAAGTCAATGTCGCCACCCAGCGAAGAGACCCTGACTCGCTCCTCAATTGGATGGAACGCATTATTCGCATGCGCAAAGAGGTTCCGGAGATCGGATGGGGAGACTTCTCCTTCGTCCCCCTCCGCACCGCCGGTGTACTTGCCATGGAATACGAATGGCGCAATAACTCAGTTCTCTGCATTCATAACCTGATGCCCGAACCGCGCGAGATTCGCTTTCGGTTGCCGTCGAAAAGCGAGGGCGAAGGAGACCAGCTCATTAATCTGCTTTCCGACGATCACAGCCACGCGGACGAAGGCGGACGCCACTGCATCGTGCTTGAACCTTATGGATACCGCTGGTTTCGGGTCGGCGGGCTGGACTACCTGCTGCGCCGTTCCGAAGTATGAAACGGAGAAAAAGTTAAATAGCAATATGAATGTCGGAATGAATGTCGGCCAGGGTTCATGCATTTGAGATCTGTTGGCTCCGGACGCGCGTACGGATGATGCGTGCTTTGCTGTTGGCAAAGACTTGCATGGACGAAGCTTCGATGATTTCCTGAAAGATCATGCCGGAGCCTTTGAATAAGTCTCAACCAGGTACGTCAAACACGTGCATCTGCCGACCATCTTCAATGGTCGTCAAGAGAGCGTTTACTTGCATACCATCAACCAGAGCGGGATTTCGCCGGCAACGGTGTTCGATGCTTCGAGGTGCAGAAAACGTAGTCCCTTCGATCACAATCCGTTCGAGCATGACAATCTCCATTCGGAAATATCCGACGGGAAATGATCATGCACAAGGTTGAGCCGGACAAAACGTGAGACAGTAACCGACCGGTTTTACCGGGGGTCAGCCTCCGGGTAGCCGACACTCAGGTAGTTTCGTAGTGCCAGGCATGTCTTGTCGTCACCAGACCATCACGACAAAACATTTTCATTGGACGACGAGGTGCTTCATTGCGAAAACTGGAGAGGTGACGAGACGAGTGATGTGGTCGATCGGCTCATAGAGGCGGATCCTGATCTGAGCTCCAGCCAATTTCGATGCGTCGACTGGAAACCTGGTAAAGCCCGCAGGATCACGATAGGGGAGAATCAGCCGAAATCGAGAGGCCGCGTCGGGAATTGGGCGTTCCAGATAAGGCGAATAATTCGGGTAGCAGGCGGTGTTTACTTGATTGCGGCTTCCATCTCGTGGGTCTTCGAGAAATACCGTAGCGCATGTTGGCCCCTTTCCCATCTGAAGACAGACCATCTCGATAGCTGTGTAAGTTCCGTCCATCCTGGTTCTGCAACGACCCCAACCGGCCAGCATCTGATCATCATTTACTGCCTTGATGGTGTAGGAATTGCGGAGGGTAAATAGCGTCATCGAGTACGTCGCATTGATCTGAACTAAAGCGTCTCCGTGCTCCTGAACGAGGCGCGCGGGTATCCTTACTGTCTGCTCGAACCGATCTGGTCCACTCTTTCCATCCTCATGGCGAATTTCAATATCGTCTCCCTCGCCGCGATAGAGACTTATACCGGATGCATCCAGAAGTACGACCTGTGATTTGTCTTCCTTCAAGACCGCATCCGCGGGCAGTCCATTTATCGTAAGCGGCAGGGTGAGTCTCGGTCCTCCTGAGCCTGCTTCCGCTGCCTGCGTGGAGGGGTTGATCTGTTGACTGGAAAATTTGTCGTGCTCCCCCCCGTTCCACTCGATTGACACTGGATTGGCTGCTCCTGGCTCGGGCGAGAGTTTCTTTTCGACCGCAAATACCGGGGTCCACGGGATAACCTGCGAAACGAGTACGAGCAGAGAAATGACCGCTACCGCGCTGCGCCCACGAAGCGTCTGGCGTGTCCGGTACTGCCAGGTCAGAACAAGCAGTCCGCCTGCAAGGATTAATCCGTAGCGAATGAGATTCGGAATCCATTCAACACCAGTCATGTTCGTCGGATCGAACTGATGAGTGTCTCCGGCAATTGCAATCGCCATCACGGTGAATAGAAAAGCGCCGCCGATCAGTACGACGCTCATGACCATTCCCTCCGCGATGCTTTGGGTCAAAGCCCCCAGCACCAGGGCGGGAAGTGTTATCGCAATAAACCCGATTACAGCTCGTGAAATTGCTGCACCAAGGGTTTGCTTCAACGGAAAACCGCTGCCCAACCCCTGAACCAAATCGCCCATGACGGTCGCTCCCTGGAGCGCAAGCGTCGCGAAGACGATCTTGGCAATGACGACGTCTTTGCGCCGAATGGGACGGGTGAGCCAATCCTGCTTCGTGCCAGGGATGGCGTCTTGTTGAACGAGCATGACGACGAGAATGATGCTGGCTATGAGCCATAGCATCATAAGCAAGGTCCCAAACTGCTGAACAACGGGATTTCCATGTCCGAGTTCGCTTTTGAGCTGAATGAGTGCGAAGGCCAACTGAAGCGACGCTACGGCCAGGGTCGCCTTCCACATAAGCTTCCAGTCTTTTTTCAGAATGTGCCAAATCATCCCTTAAGCTCCCTGTTCTCTCTGTTCCCTGGCCGCTCGCGAAAGCGAAGTGAAGATTGTACGAAGGGGCATAGGACTCACCTCGACACGCAGCACTCCCCCGACCTGCGCTTCCAATTGTGTTTGCAGGTCGTTCTCGGCAAAATGCGTGTGTACAAATGTGAGCACATTGCCGCTCTGCTTCAGGTCAATCCAGTCGTCAGGCACCAGACTGGGAATAGAGGCCGGGCGGTCCAGGGTCAACCTGATTTCCTGCATCCTGCCTGTTAGTAATTCCATTGATTCCTGAAAGACCAAACGCCCATCATCGACGAAGGCCACGTCCGTTCCGAAGGCTTCCGTCTCGCCCAGTTCGTGCGATGACATTAAGATTGTCATCTCATGGGAATAGCCAGTGAGTTCTTCCATGAATTCATCTCGTACCAGTGGATCAAGTCCGCTGAAAGGTTCATCCAGAATAAGTAGTCGAGGACGATAAGAAAGCGCACATGTGAGCGCCAACTTCACCCGCATACCGTGGGAGAGCTCATGGATTCTCCGGTCGCCCGGTAAGCGAAACTGTCTGATTATGTCCTGCTCAAGGAGCTTGTCCCATTTAGGATAAAAGGGCCGCAGGTATGCCAGATACTCTGTTACGGAGAGTCTTCCTGGCAGCTCCTGGTTCTCAGAGACATAGCCGATCTGGGCTAGTTCCCTGGGTGATAATCTTTTTGAATCGACTCCGAGAACCTCTGCACTTCCGGAAGTGGCCTGCAGGAGATTCATCAAAATCTTGATCATGGTTGTCTTACCTGCCCCATTAGCGCCGACAATGAGAAAAGCGCTTCCTTCAGGCACCGACAGGGATAAGTCCTTCAAAGCTCCATGAGTTTTATACTTTTTTGTAAGATTCTGAATCTCGATCATCGCTTCACCTCCGCGGTCCTTGCACTCTTCGACCACTCTTCCTCGACCGCATCGATAAGATCAGCAAGCACGAGACCTACCCGGCGAGCTTCAGCCACAAGGGCTGTAACGTCTGGCTGCATCAATTGGCGCTGCATATCTGCGAGCTTGTCCTGGGCAGGGCTGACGACAGTTCCGAGACCTGGACGCACTTCAAGCCATCCCTCGTGGATGAGGTACTGAACGGCTTTATGCGCCGTATTTTGGTGAATCTTTAGTTCTGCGGCCAGGGTACGAACAGAGGGGAAGGCCTGGCCTTCCGTGAACTCGCCGCTCAAGATGGCCTTTTGAGCGGCCGAGACCAGTTGATCGAAGATGGATTCACCGGGACGCAGCTTAAGTCCAAGAGGTGTCATGTGTGTTACTGTGACACATGTGACACTGCGAAGTCAAGCCGGCAGCGCAGACATCCATGAATGGTTCGCTGAAGCCTTCGTTCCTGAGTCCAGCCTGCAGGGAGAACCGGCCTAATGAGTCGGTGAGGATGCCGGAGAGGCTTCCGGCGATGCGGCAATCGGGAAATTTCCCTGCCGCGAAGGCGAAGTTTAGGCATCGTTTGGATGCTCAGTCAGTGAGGAGCAAGCACATCATCGGCAAGCTGAGTTGACGTCGACCAACGAAGAGGTCAGCGAGAGTATCCGTCTCTTCTGGCGTGGGGCGCAGGATTCCCTGTCCCTGGATCGGGTTGCAACCACGATGACGCCCGCCGGCAAAGATGGAACCGGCGGGCCTTTTGTCAGAAAAGCAATTTCGCGCCGAACTGGATCTGGCGCGAGGTTGTGGAGGTCGCAGTCACCACGCCCCCGGTTGGAGAAACTCCGCTGGTGGCGGAAGAGTACACGACTTCGTTGGGGGTTAAGAAGTTTGTGTGGTTCAGGATATTGAAGAACTCGGCGCGAAACTGAAGATGCAGGTGCTCAGTAAGGTTTGAGGACTTCGCTGCCGAGAAATCCAGTTCCGAAAGGCCGGGGCCGGTCAGCGAATCGCGGCGGACATCACCGTAGGTCCCCGTGGCGGGTGGAAGAAATGCATTCGGATTGAAGAAACGGGCCGCGGTACGAGGGTAGAGCTGACCGTTAAACGCGGGGTTCCAGTTGGGGCGAACCGGATTGCGCGTATCCCCGTTGCCGGTGGGGTTGTAGCCGAGCTGGGGTGAAAACGGGAATCCGGAATTGACGTTCAGGATGCCACTCGCGCTCCATCCGTCGACCAGAAAGAGCGCGGGTCGCGGAGTATCGCGGAGGAAGCGGTGGCTGGCGCCAAACGGGAGATCATAAGTGGCATTGATCGCCCCGGCGTGGCGCACGTCAGTCGCGGCGGGACCCCAGTCCAGTTTTGGATCGAGAGGAAATTCGACGAACGCGGGCGTGTTGCCGCTGACGCTGGTATTCCACGCCGATCCATCGTCGAGGTTTTTGGAAAAGGTGTAGTCGCCGCGAAACTGGAGGTCATTGGCGAATGAGCGCCGGACATCGACCTCAAGCGCGTTATAGGAGGCGACGCCCTGGGAAACCCACGAGGTGGAATTGGCGAGGCTGGGATTCACATTCTTTGATCCGGCTGGATAGTACGGTGATCCGTCCGGCTGGAGCTGCGGCACCGGTTCATTCATATCTTCGGAGAGGATCTGGTGGTAGCTATGCGAACCTATGTATCCAGCGGTGAGCGTGGTGTGTGGTGCGACGGCCTGCTCGATGCGCAGGCTCCAGCTGATGACTGCCGGCGTGGAAATGTCCGGCTGCACGTTGCTGGGTGATACCAGCGTGCCGGCCGGCGGCGGGGTTCCGGGGGTAATGCTCAGCTTGGACAGCGGGATGTTCCTGATCGATTCCGCCGTGTTGAATGGAGCGGTCTGATCGAGACGGTAGTCCAGCGTATCCAGCAGGCCATGATAGAGGCCAAAGCCGCCCCGGACCGCGGTTCTTCCGTTTCCCAAAACATCCCACGCGAAACCGATGCGCGGATTCGGCAGGAAGACGGCGCGATTGGTCGTCAGCGCAGAACGGCCGATGACAGGCTGCGTCTCGAGCACGCCATCCACGATGGCGTAGTTTGAGGCTCGTCCCTGCGCTTCGTTCCATCCGTTGGTGGATTCGGCGCGAAATCCGGCGCGGACTTCGAAGTGCGGTGTGACTTTCACCGTGTCTTCGAGAAACCACGCTCCTTCAAGAGAGCGCCAGCCGAGCTCGGTGGGAGAGGGGACGACGGTGAAAGTGGCGACAGTTCCCTGAAGGAAGGAGGCGAGCGTGCTGAAGGAAGCCTGTCCGTACTGATCCTGGGCCAGAAGATCGTTTGACCGGACGCGCTCAAGCCATGCCCCAGCCTCCAGCTGATGCCGGCCTTTCGACCAGTAAACGTGGTCGTCGACCGTGAAGAGATTGCGCGCGGCCGTGTTGTTGCTGCCGACATTGGTGCCTGCCTGGGTGATCTGCGAGGCCCCGTTCGAGGCGGTGCTGCCGCTGATCACAATGGCGCCGACAGGTTTTCCCGCGACCCATCCCGGCAGATCGATGGGCGTGGTGCCATTGAAGACGTACCCCCCGCGCGAGTAGCCAAAGCGCGCAGTGTTGAGCAGCGCGGGTGAAAAGACATGCTGCTCCTGCACGCTGGCAACCTGTTCACGCAGGCTCTCGGCAACCCGACTGAGAGGGTTCTGCGTGGGCGTGTCGGCGTCGCTGTCGTCGATCGTATAAACGACGACGGCCTGGTCTCGCGAATTCAGATTGGCGTCGAAACGCGTCGTGCCAAAGTCTTCGCGGATGTGCTGCTCAGGATGGCTGAAGGCTTCTGCAATGCCGCTGCCCAGATCCGGCCCGTTGGCCACCGGCCAGAGAGCCAGCAGGGGTGCGACCGAGGGTGCTGCTGCCGCTCGCGAAGCATTGTCGGGAACGAGTGTGACCGCGCTCAGGCCCCAGTTCTGGCGAAATCCTTCATAGTTGCCGAAGAGCAGGAGCTTGTTTTTGTGGAGCGGGCCGCCGAGTGAACCGCCAAACTGATTGCGCCGGAACTCAGGAATCGATCCCGCGTCGAAGTAGTTGCGGGCATCGAGTGCGCTGTTGCGGACGAATTCGAAGGCGGACCCATGCAGCTGATTCGTGCCGGAGGTGGTGACGATGCTGACCTGGGCCCCATCTCGTTTGCCATAGGCCGCGCCATACGTATCGGTTGAGACGTTGAATTCACGGACTGCATCGACCCCCAGCAGCTGGCCACTGGTGCCGCCGGGCGTGACATTGATAAGCGACGCACCGGTGTATTCGATTCCATTGAGCAGAAACAAATTGTCCTGAGGACGCCGCCCGCTGACCGCGAACATATTGCCGACCGAGGAGTTCGACGTCCCGATGCTCCCGGAGCGTTCCGCCGTGTAGTTCACGGTGGCCGGATTCAGAGTGATCAGCTGATCGTAACTGCGGCCATTCAGCGGCAGTTCCTTGACCTGGCGTTCGTCCACCAGGCCGGAAATTTGCTGGGTAGTGGTGTTCACGACGGCCGGACTCGCGTTGACCAGGATTTCCTGCTGCAGCGCTCCGACGTTGAGTCTGAAATTAAGGTCGAGACTCTGGCCGACGGCGAGAGAGATGCCGTTTTGCTGTTCCGACTGAAATCCTTTGCGCGCAACGACAACAGAGTAGTCTCCCACAGCCACCGAGGGCGCGGCGAAGCGTCCACTATTGTCGGTGGTCAGCACGCGCGTCGCCCCCGTTTGCGTGTTGCGCACGGTTACGCTGGCGCCGGTGATTGCGGCTCCCGTGGAATCGCGGACAGTGCCGCTGATGTTCGCTCCCACGATTTGTGCGTGAAGGGCGGAACTCAGCAGCAGAAGGGAAGCGAAGGCGAAAAGGCGACGGGAATTGCGTAAAGTCATATCTTTCTCCTGAAAGTTGGCCGGTGCCGGGTGGCTTCGGCCGAGTCGTGTCGAGGCTGTTGAGGGATGCCCGCCACGCGGGCTCTGTAGAGAGAGTTCTCTAGCGACAACAACAGGCGAGGGGCCGCCGGGCGGCGGGTGTTACAGGCGGCAATGATGTGTGCGACAAACTCATTCTGATCAGGTCTCGCGTCTGCGATTCAGGGCCGGCTTCTTTGTCTAACTGCGTGCCAGAGTGGTTGCCTGCCAACAGAGCTGAATGCCGATGGCGAGCAGCCACAGAGAAAGGGCCAGGCGCATGGCGCGTGCGGGAAGCCGCGGCGCCAGTGTGCTGCCGGCGATACCACCGAGCAGTCCTCCTGCGATGAGCCGCGCCAGCAGCCCGGCGTCGAAGCCGCCATTGGCAAGGTGCAGTCCTCCGCCAACCACCGAGAGGCACAAGCCGAAAGCAAGGTCGGTACCGACGACCTGGGTCGCCTTCAGGCGAGTCATGCTGAGCAACGCGATGGTTCCCAGCGCTCCTGCACCGGAAGACGAAAAGCCAACTTCCGCACCAACCGGAAGCATCGCTGTCGCGAGCCATCCAAGGCGCGGCTGACGGTCCTCGTCGACCTGCGCAGGGCGAAAGTGGCGATAGATATGCCACGCCGAAGAGAAGGCGATCATCGTGCCAAGCGCGACATAGAGCCAAACCTTGTTGCTTTTCAGGTTGACCGTGTCGTGAAACAGGATGGTGCCCAGAACAACCCCGGGAATTCCCGCCAGCAGCATGATCCCCAGCGTTCGCCAGACCACCTCGCCACGCCACATCTGCACCGGAACGACCAGGAGCTTGACGGCCGCGGAATAGGCCAGAGCCGTGCCGACCGCCACCGAAACCGGCACATGAAGAAACAGAATCAGCAGAGGTGCGGTCATCGTGCCGGCTCCAACCCCGGTCAGAGCGATCAGCACTGCAATCACAAATCCAAGCAGCAGCTCCATATCTGTCTTCCGTGCCTCTCTCCTGCTCACGAATCCTGGAGGTGAATACCGCATTCGAGCTTGCGCCCGGACCATCGTCCCGAGCGCGGATCGTCGGGGTCCGCGGGAAGGCTGGTACAAGGGGCGCAGCCAATGCTCGTGTAGCCCTGTTCGTAAAGCGGCAGCAGCGGAATTGCCTGAGCCGCCGCGTACTCCCATACATCGCGCGTCGACCACTCCGCCAGCGGATTGAGCTTGCGAAGCGAAACGCCGGTGGGCAGTCTGAAAGTTTCATCCAGCTGAAGGTTCGAGCGCGACTTCGATTGCTGGCGGCGAAGCCCCGTCACCCATACCCGGTACGGCGCGAGTGCCTCAAAGAGCGGTCCGACTTTCCGCAGCCCGCAGCAGCGATCCGGAGCGGACTGGTGCAGGATGCCGAACTGCGACTCCTGCTCCGCAACGCTCTGCGGAGGCAAGATGTTGATCAGATTCAGATCCCAGTCCTGAGCCAGGCGGTCGCGGTATGCGAGAGTCTCCGGGAAGTGATAGCCGGTTTCGAGAAACAGCACGGGTACGCGTGGCAGAATCGCGCGAACCATATGGAGCAGCACGACGTCTTCTGCCTGGAAACTGCTGGTAACGCAAACCCCCTTGGCATGCTGGAGATTTCGATGGAGAAACAGCTGCGCTTCGTCGGCGCGGCTTCCCGTAAGTGCGGTCATGCGCATCCCCCCGAAGAAATGCCGGACACCTTGTCGAGCTGCTCGAGAATCGCGTCGACGGCATCGCCCGGGAATCCGGCACGTTGCTCGCCGTCGTACCCGATGACCACAATCGGTTCGCTGTGAACGCTCTCACTGATGACAACCGCGCCGGCGAGGGCCAGCGGCTCGAGTCGAGCGCGATCCGTCACGCAGGTGCGGACGACCAGCACACCACGCGCCAGCAGCCGGCCTTCGAGATCGCGTGCCAGTGACGTGCGGTCTCCAACAAAGATCAGGGCGCCCGGCAGTATGGATCGCGCATCCTCTTCGAGGGTGCGGATCATCCCCGCTCCAGCCGTAGCGTTGTCGCTGGGGTCGATCAGAATAAAGCTTCCCGTCGTGCGATTGTCGCGATACCGATCTGCGATGAGCGAGCGGTTGGTTTCGATAATAACTTCGCCGATGGCATTGAGATCAAGCGCGTCCGCGGGATGTGAAGCCAGGTACTCGACATCGATACGGGAGCGAATCTCGGTGATGCGCGCCCGTACCGTCTGGGTCGTGTGCTTGAGAAGATATGCCGTGCCGGGACGCAGGGGTTTTGTCTGCATCCAGACGACGGTGGCCGAGAACCGTCGGCTCCGCTGCGGGGCGGCAAGCGCACCGCTCAGCATGTCGCCGCGGCTGATGTCAGCTTCGTCCTCAAGAGTCAGTACCACCGATTGCGGAGCGCGTGCTTCCGTCAGGTCACCGTCCCATGTGGCGATGGAACGGATGCGACTGCGTATCCCCGAAGGCAGAGCGAGGACTTCATCGCCCGGGCGCACGATGCCGGATGCAATCTGTCCGGCGAAACCGCGGAAGTCCTGATCGGGCCGGATGACGCGCTGAACCGGGAACCGGAAAGGCGTCTCTAGTCGCTCCGCCGCCAGCGGAATGGTCTCGAGGAGTTCGAGAAGGCTCGGTCCGCCATACCAGGGCATGCGTGCGCTGCGATGCACCACGTTATCGCCGTCGAGGGCGCTCACCGGCACGGCAATCAGCTCGGGAATTTCGAGTGCTTTGGCCAGCTTCAGCAGATCGCTCCGTAGCTGCTCAAATTTCTCTTCGGAGAAGCCGATCAGGTCCATCTTGTTGACCGCCGCGATGATCCCGGGGATGCCGAGCAGCGCGGCGATACACGCATGACGGCGAGTCTGGTTGAGAATTCCCTTGCGCGCGTCGACCAGCACCACTGCAACATCCGCAGTTGAGGCGCCTGTGGCCATATTGCGGGTGTACTGTTCGTGGCCGGGAGTATCGGCAATGATGAATTTCCGTTTCGGCGTGGAGAAATACCGGTAGGCAACATCGATCGTGATGCCCTGTTCGCGCTCGGCGCGCAGTCCGTCCGTCAGCTGCGCGAAATCAATCGCCGAATCGCGAGTGACCGATGCAATGTGATCGTCGTAAACGTTGTTGGAGTCGTAGAGCAGCCGCCCGATGAGGGTCGACTTACCGTCGTCGACACTGCCGGCTGTGCTGAAGCGGAGCAATCCCTTATCGCGTTCAGCCGCGAGCATCGCCTCGACACGCAAATCCGCTTCATCCTCCAGCGCACAGACAGCCTTCTCCGGGTGGGTCCACGCGATGTCGTGCAGGGCCATCAGAAATAGCCCTCCCGCTTCTTGAGCTCCATGGAGCCCTCCTGATCGTGATCGATGACGCGATTCGCCCGCTCGGAATTCCGCATCGCCATCAGCTCGGCAATGATTCCGGGAACGGTGTCGGCGTCGGATCGGATCGCGCCGGTGCAGGGACTGCATCCGAGCGAGCGGAGCCGGCAGCGGACCCACTGTTCCTCGCCGGGCAAGCCGCGGACAACCCCCTGCTCAACGGGAATCAGACTATCGCCGCGCACCAGCATCTGCCGCTCTTTGGCGAAGTAGAGTGGCACGATGGGGATCTCCTCGAGATGGATGTAATGCCATACGTCGAGCTCGGTCCAGTTGGAAAGCGGGAAGACACGGATACTTTCCCCCGGTTGGATGTTGCCATTGAAAAGGTTCCAGAGTTCCGGCCGCTGGTTCTTCGGATCCCACTGCCCAGCACTGTCGCGGAAGGAGAAGATGCGCTCCTTGGCGCGGGATTTCTCCTCGTCGCGGCGCGCACCGCCAAAAGCCGCATCGAAGCCGTGGGCACGCAGTCCGTCGAGCAGGGCCTGCGTCTTCAGCAAACCGCAGCAGCGGCGCGTGCCGAGCGTGACAGGATTGGCGCCGTCTGCGAGTGCTTCATCATTCCGCCAGACAATCAGCTTCAGACCCAGTTCGGCCGTATAGCGATCGCGAAATTCCAGCATTTCGCCAAACTTGTAGCCGGTGTCGATGTGCAGGAGAGGGAAGGGAATGGGCGCGGGAAAGAATGCCTTCTGCGCGAGGCGCAGCATCACGGAAGAATCCTTGCCGATCGAGTAAAGCATCACCGGCTTCTGGAACTCCGCAGCGACCTCACGGATGATGTGGATGCTCTCGGCTTCCAGCTGGCGAATGTGGTTGAGTGCGCGCTGCGTGCCACTCGTGGCGGATTCGTCGATCAGTGTATGCATCCTGAGGGTCTCCTGGATTGCCGGTAGAAAGAGAAAGCCCGCGTCAGCAGGGGCTGAAGCGCGGGCTTAGTGGGTAGGAAAACGGTAGAGGCTAATTCACCCACAAGTCCAGCGCACGGTGCAACAACATGCACACATGGTCGCGGGACTCGGACAAAACCTCATATCCCCCACAATAGCATGAAGGCGCCTCGGCAGAGAGCGAGGCCAGGTTGAAATATCACTCGCCGTTGAACTGGCAGCCGCCGAATGTGAGCATCCTTCCCGTAAAAACCAACCTGGTCGCAAAATTTACCGGCACAACCAGACACCGAGTCAACTACGTGGCTGGTTGCCCCGGTGAAGGCATCACTGGGGAAGGGTGACAGCAGCTGTTGATCGCCAACTCTCATCGACCACCAACGGTGGTTTTCAAATGCCTCGATTGCGGTAGCGATCAAAAGATCTTTTCGATGCCGCCTGGCTGCGGGAAGCAATCACAGTTGTGGACGCAGCATGGTTACCGGCTGTTTCGTATTGGTTCGCAGGAAAAAGCTCAGAACAACGGCGGCGAAAGCAACTCCGGCAAGATAGACGACGAAGCGCGGCAGATAGCCCCCGGCACGGTCATACATATGACCGATCCAAAGAGGTCCGGTGGCTCCACCGATCGCGTAGGCGGTCCACGTGAGTCCGTACAAGACGGAGAAATGGCGCCGGCCAAAGTAGTGGGCTAGCAAATAAGGCCCCACATCGGCCTCACTGCCTAAGCCGATGCCGAGGATCGCTGCGCCAATCAAGGCGGCTGGTCCCGAGCCGGCGAAGGCCAGGATCAGGGTACCCACTACCGCAAGCGCGAGAACGAAGGTCTGGATACGCTGGGGTGAAATGCGATCAATGGCAAGTCCGATCAGGAGCCTGCCCAGAATGCCCGCACCTCCGCGCACAGATAGAGCCACGGCGGCACTGGATGCGGTTACACCGTGCTGTGTGAGGATTGCGGCCAGATTGGTCACGAGTCCATTTTCACTGAATGCGGAAAAGATCGTGATGAAGGCGAGAATCCAGAATGACCCAGCCCGAAGAGCAGCGGAGACGGTGACCCCCGAAGCGGTGCGATCGGTGAGAAGGAGCGGCTCCTCAGGCCGGTTCCGCACCAGCATCGCCGTCAGCGGTAAACCCAGCAGAGCGATGCCACCCAGCATCAGCCAGCCAGCTCGCCATCCGTGATGCTGAATCATCCATTCCGTGAGTGGCGGAATCAGAACGGATCCGACTCCACTCCCGGTAAGCAGCAGGGCTAATGCGAAGCCACGGCGACGGGAAAACCAGGTGAGGATGGTGCGCGTGTAGGCAAACTGCGCTGTTCCATTTGCGGCGAGGCCCAGAACGAAGAAAGTGAGATAAAACTGCGCAATGTGGGAACCGAGCCTGCTGAGAGAAGCAAGAGCGACTGCGAAGGCCAGAATCGCGGGCAGAATGATACAGCGCGGTGGAAAGCGGTCGAGCAGCAGGCCGATGAGCGGTGACACCAGGGCCACCGTAATGGCCGCGATTGCGAAAGCCGCTCCCATTGATTCCCGCTTCCATCCGAATGCGGCGTGTAAAGGATCAAGAAACAGGCTGAAGGTGTAGGGAACGATGGGAGCGAAGCTCACCATCACACCGGTAAACGCGGCCCCGAGAACGCTCCACCCGGCGTAACGAATCGAGTCTTCGTGTGGCGATAGAACGGCGGTCGCGCTCATTCCTTACCGAGCCCGCCGCCCAATTTTGAGCCATCGTTGCCAGGAGCTTCAGGCTGATCCGGCGGATGCCAGAAAAAGGGAGATGGCTGGCGAGACATGGTGTCGGCGACCCTGTTGGTGGAGTTGCCGGAGACGCGCAAGAGGGCGACTGTCTCCGGTTGAGGAGTCCATGTGCCGCTTTTTGGCCTCCGTGGATTCGAGCTTTGGGTCATTGCCGGGTCTCACAAGCCATCATGATAGGGAGAGGGCAGGCCAAACCCGTTGGCGATGCGGTTAAAAGCGGCGAACAGGCCTGCAATATGGACTGTCTCGGCTACCTGCGCCTCTGTCCAGCCCGCGTGCGTCGCGGCTTCCACGTCGGCGCGGGTGATCGGCGGCGAATTGGTGTTCACCTTAGCGGCGAACTTGAGCAGAGCCAGCTCTGCGCTGGTGAAAAGTCGCGGATTGAGATCACCCTCCTCCAGCGCGCAAATGACTTCGGGTCGGCCGCCCTGCGTCGCAAGTAAAGCGCCGTGACTGTCGGCACAGTAAGGGCAGGCGTTCTGCCGCGAGAGATAAGTGGCAATCATCTCCTTGTGCCGGCGGCTCAACGAACTCTCTCCGAATAAGAAATGCTCAGCGATCTCCAACATGCTCCTCAACAGCGCCGAGTTCGTTGCAAAGCACAGCACAATCCCGGGAAGTTCGGTTCGGCCAATGCGCTCGCGGTATTGCGCGAACAATGTCCGCACCTCTTCACTGGCTGTGACTTCATCCACCAAAGGCAGATTTGTTGAAGACGGCGCCACTCGCTGCCGAACAGGCGGCTTCTGGTTTGCAGACTCGGATGAGATGACTGCACTCATAACTCAGAACTCATTTCGTTTTGGGATTTCCCTTCATTCGAATCTGTTAATACATGAACTTCGACCTAAACTGCCCCTGGCGCGGATCCTCCGCCTCAGGAATATGGTTGAATGTCGGCGAACTGATATCGCATCGGGCAGCTGGAAGTGCGTGCGGTTCAGAACGTCAAAAAACTCGGCGCGGAACTGGAACTGCTTCGCTTCGGTCACCTTGAAATTCTGCAGTGCAGCGAAATCCCAGTCGGCATAACCTCGTCCGATATTTTCAGTGCGGCCCCCCGTACCGGACTGCCCCGCATTGGCTGTGGGATCGAGCCTCTGAAAGGCACTCGTATTAAGCTGTGAGTTTACGGCGCGCCGCCCGCTGTCTGGGTTGCCGACGAGATTCGGCCGCTGCGCGGAGAATCCGGTGATCTCCGGGGCGCTCCCCTGGGGCGCAACGTCGTTTGAATCGAAGACGGTCAACGGGTTGCCTCTCAATTGGGGACCTTTAGGGCACCAGTGTTCTGCTCGGAGCCCACAGTAGCTTCGCTCTGCCACGGCTGTCTTCGCCCAACCGAAGGGGATCGAACTCCACCTAAGGATCGATCGCAACGAAAAGCCCACGCGGCGAATTTCTTTTCGCGCCCTGGTTTTCAATCTTGTCTTGGTCAGCGTGAGGATTTTTGATAGCCCTGTTCGGCGAGATGCTTTCCCATCTCCACGTACATCGACTCATCGCGAGGCTGCCAGGTACCAAGCCCATCAACATAACGGTTGTACATGCAGAATGCCGCGGCAATCAGGACAGTATCGTGGATCTCGATGTCAGTGGCTCCGTGTGCCTTCGCCACGCCGATATCCTCGGCGGAAACGCGCTTGCCGTCCTGCTGTACCTTGCCCGCGATCGCCAGCAGCGCCTTCAGCTTCGGCGTAATCGGAGCAGACTCAAAATCGGTTTTCACCTGCTGGACGATTTCGGCGCTCCCGACATGACAGGCCGCAGCCGCTCCGTGGCTGGCCTGGCAGAAGAAGCAGTCGTTCTGCGAAGACACGTAAGTTGCGATCAGTTCGCGCTCGCCGGGCGTCAGGCTGTTTGGCCCGTGCAGCAGAATGTGGGCCAGATCGCGCATCGGCTTCGCGGTCTCCGGACGGAAAGCAAACCCCGCGCTGATCCCGGGCAGTCCTTCAGGCAACGCAATGTGCGGCATTCGATTCTCCTCAGCGAGCAGCGGCTTCCGCCGGCAGGTATTCCTTGCTTCCCTCAACGTATCCTCGGCGCGCCACCATTTTGCCGCGTTCACGATACATTTCCTCGTTCCGCGGCTGTATGGTTCCCAGCCCGTCCACGTAGCGGTTGAACATGCAAAAGGCCGCGGCGATTAGAACCGTATCGTGGATCTCCACATCGGTGGCACCCAGGCCGCGGGCATGTTCCGCATCGGCCGCGGTGACGTTCTTCCCGCCCCGCTGCACCTTGCCGGCAATCACCAGCAGCGCTTTGAGTTTCTCGGAGATGGCCGCGTGCCTGAAGTCGGCCTTCACGCGCTTCACCACCTCCTCATCCCCATCCAGATGCGCCGCGGCAATCGCGCCGTGAATGCTCTGGCAGAAATGGCAGTCGTTCAGATACGAGACGTACGTGGCGATCAGTTCGCGTTCGCCTTGCGTCAGAGTGTGCGGCCCAAAGAGCAACACCTCCACCAGCTCGTTCAATGGTCTCGCGGTTTCGGGACGGAACGCCATGGCTCCGCGAATGCCAGGCAGCCCTTCAGGGAGAGCGATGTGAGGCATGAATGTCGGTCCTTTCAGGCAGCGGTCGAATTGAATCTCGTGCCGGGGCCGCCTGCGCGCAACTGCCTTCACCAGCGGACGCAGCAACGTTAGCAACCCGAAGGTCGTGGAAGCTACCCCTCGAAGACGGAGATCAATCTCCACCGAAAGGTGTAATTCCTCAGGAGCGAGGATACTTGAATTATCCTGGTCCAGGGCAATGGAGGGATTGCGTTTTCCCATAATTGCGAATTCGTTCAAAAACGGTATAGGGTGCGGAAGTTTAGCGAGTTGAAGTGATTGTTCTGTAATGAAGGAGACTGCCAACGGTTGCGTCAATACAAACCGCTCATCCAGTTGTTGCAGGAGATTGACTACGAAAATGGATTAAGGCCACGGGCCACCCCACGCTCGAATCTAGCTGCTCTAGCCTCGTCTTTAGCTTCCTTGCCCCCTATGAGGGAAACCTGCCGCGAGGGCCAAAATTGCCTTCTCGATTTGTTTCATCGAGCGCCCCCTTCGCGATTACCTGGTAAGCACTTCACGATCTTCGCCAACAGCCGGCTTGTTCCCCCGACCCCCGACGAAGATTCTGCTTGCAATCATGCGGCGGACCTTACAATTCCCACGGCCTCGACGACGAGATAGTTGTCTTCTCATACCCCTCAACTCGAAATCATGGGCGCCGCAAGGGGCTTGTAACGGACGTCTCAGATCTATAACGTAGCGCATGTCCCGGTACACTCACTGCCAATCTTCTCAAAGAGCACCCTATGTCAGCACTGCCAAAGCCGAGATTCCGCAACATCATCGTTTGGACGTTCGCCTGGCTTTGTTGCCTGATTGCCCTTCAAACACAACCAAACAACAATAAAGCTCAATGCCATGCAGTACAGAATGGGAGCCTGCAGACCCAGCCGCCACTCATAAAACAGCCAGTTTGAACCTCCGAAGAGTCCTCCCAAAGTCACGCCCAATACAATGACCCAGCCGGTACCCCTTGAAACCCAGGTGGATAAAAGCCACGGTAATGCAATTAGTGCAGCTATGTAGGCTGCGTAAGCCCACCATCCAGTTTCAAGGAAGAACTTGGCCACCGGGTTTGCCTCATGGACTGTCTGTGTTTCTCGCCAATAAGTCGCTGGCTGCCCAATCAGGGTGAAAGCTCCATCCAGCGTCGTGGTAAAGGCCATCAACCAGCGCAGCCACCTCAGTCCCTCACCCTCTCTATCGTTGATCCCAGGCTGCACCGCCATGGTCAGAACAAATGCAACTCCTGCAAAGAAGAACTCCGCCCCGGCCGTGCCTGTATGCCATCGCACTACGACCCAGTTGCTTTCGCTATAGCAAAGCCCCAGAATGACGGTGAGTTCCGCAACGATCGCCAGCCGCTTCGGAAGCACAGCTGCCAGAAACCAAATAGTTGCTCCGTACAGTCCGACGCCTGCAAGATATGCGCGCCATCCATGACCCAGAAAGAAGTCAAACATCGGGTTGGTTGAACTGTGTACAGGCAATCCATCAAAACGGATCGCGCTTGTCGGCAAGCTCCAAAAAGTCGATGGCTGGGCGGCTAAAGTGAGAGCCCCTCCAGCCGCAACCAGGACAATTGCTATCCAACGAAGCCGTCTGACCAGGTGGAGTTCGTCGATTTGAGCCAAGTGCACCTCCGGAGAACAAAGTTCGATAAAGTCCATTCATCCCAAACGGCGAAACCACTGGTCCACGGAGCATTAGCCCCTGAACGTCGGCGAGGGTTCATGCATTTGAGATCTGTTGGCTCGGGACCGTGACGGGAATCCTCTTTTCTTGACGATTCATCGCATCTCCCGTCGCTCGCCAATGCGATAGCGCTTCATTGTGTTCGTCGCCCTTCGCCAGTCTTCCGTTCCGTCTCTCGTTCGTCCTGTGAACGCCGGCGAGGCCGCCCCTTTGCCGATTCTTCCGATCCAGGTGGTTCGCGGAAGGGTTCTACCGAAATGCGCTGGTAGCGCACTTCCAGCACCGTCAGGTGTTCTATCCTGCTCGGCGCCTGGAGAATTACGCTGTCACCGGCTGCCGACCTCATCAATGCACGACCCAGCGGTGAGATCCAACTGATGTGGTTACGGCTGAGATCGACTTCGTCAGTGCCTACGATGCTCACTGTCCGTTCCGCTCCAGCCGCATCGGCATAGCGCACGGTCGCCCCGAAGTATGCCCTCGTTCTCGCCTGCCCCGTCCTCGGAGCTTCCGGGTCCACCACTTCTGCGGCATCAATTCGCTTCGTGAGAAAGCGAATTCGCCCGTCGATCTGCCGCAGCCGCCGTTTTCCGTACAGGTAATCGGCGTTTTCACTGCGATCACCGTTGCCGGCTGCCCACGCCACCACCTCCACCACAGCCGGGCGGTCTCTGGTGAGCAGAAACAGGTGCTCATCTTTGAGACGCTGCAGCCCGCTCGGCGTTATGTAGTTCCTCTCTCGCGCCGCGGGTTCGTCCGCTTCCGGTCTTCTGGTAAACCCTTTCCGCATCTCGTTAGTCCTCCTCGCGCTGAGCCAGTGGGTGTCCCCGATGGATGCGGAGGTACGCCGAAAAAATTGTAGTTCATCCATTTTCATGGATTTCATTCGCGGTCCTAACCGATTTTTTCACGTCGTCCCGACATTGAGCGCTCCTGTCCAACATCGCCCAAAAATCCAGCGGGACAGAATCAGGGCATTCGTCCAGGCGGGCCGCCGAGCAGCCGCTCGATCTCCTGTGCAGGAATTGCAGGCCGGGTAAGCCCCTGCCATCTCTGTGCGATCGTCCCGTCGATAGCAATGAGGAACGTGGTGGGAACTTCCTTGACCTGGAGTGCGCGAGCCAGTTGACCATTCTGATCGAGCAGCAAGGGGAAGGTGAGCTGCCAATCGTACGTGGTGTTGAGCATGCCATCGGCTTACTGGTTTCGGCATCGCATCACGGCTTCCACGCGAGTACCAACCGCCGGAGCCTCCAGAGTTCATCGCCGGAACGCTCGCATACATGGCGCCAGAGCAGACGGTAAGAGTAAATCGCTCCGTCGATTCTCGAAGCGACCTGTACTCCCTTGGTGTCACGTTCTACGAGATGTTGACCGGCAGCCTTCCATTCACCGCATCCGATCCGATGGATTCCTTCAGAATACGTATCCACCCCTCGGAGGCCATTGCGGTCAACTCAATGATTCTGAGGGAAATGCGGAGCAAACCACGGGATTATGAATGTCGAAGCAGTTCCTCAGCGCTCTGATGTTCGGTCACAACAGAGTTGGAACTTTGGATGAGCAGCCAGGATTTCCCTTCGCGCTTCCAGACCGCGGCAATGCGCACGGGAATTGGATTTCGGCCGCCAACCGAAAACGTCACATCAAAAAAAATTGTTGCGAGCCCTTTGGTCTCTGTGATGCTTACATGGTTCATCGGACCCATGTGCGCGGTCCCTCTCCACAGTTTCTGATCCGAATCCATGAGTGTGAGAACAGCATCGGCGCCGTGAACCACTTCGACAACATCACTTCCGTACATGGTTACATGCGAATGATCGATTAAATTGAGCACAGTTTGTTGGTCGCCTTTGGCATACGCATCGAGGAAAATCCGGGTTCGATCCTGGATGGGAGACGATTGGCCCCAGGACAGTGCACAATCCAGGAGAGCAGCGAATGCAAATAGATGTGAGGCCGTCAAATTACGCATATTCTCGCTACGCAGCTTTCTGTCCAGAGGTTCCCAACCAATTTCGAGAACATGTTATTCTGCACTACTCCGAAGGTTCACTATCGGTCATTTTCGAGGATAGTTGACAAGCGAACCAGTTGCATCGCTGAGCCGTCTCTCCTGACCTATACGTCACAGCAACTAAGAATCCCGAACCTAACTTAATATTTACTCCGCTCTTAACCACACGGTCCGAGCTCATCCTGATATTTGAGGCAGCGAGGCAGAACCCTCACCTCGCTTGAACGACAAGTTCCTGGCGTGCATGTTCAAGGAACATCTGTGCCGAACTGGACGATTCCTTATCCAGGGAATCCCCACTTCTTTCAACAGGAATAGTGAAACCCTGCGGCAAAGCCTCGCCGTAGATAATCATCAACTCGGTCCGGCGATCCGCAGAGGGCACATGAAACATACGGACCCAGGCAGTGTTATGCGGCAACGAAATGTGCCGTTTCGCAAGCAGCTGTACCATGGCGGCGCCGTCCGATCCTTTATCTTCCAGGAGCAAGGCTCCAAGATCGGGCAAACTCTTCACGTCATAGTTGACGGGAAGATTGCCTATTTGGGTCGTAGGCATAGAAGCATAGTCGTAAGCGAAGTTGTTGGTCGGGAGGAAATGTTCGAACTGTATCAGGAAGAATCGCTTCGCAACGTTCTCGCGGTCCGGCCTGACAAAAACGTACTGTTCGGCCTCGGCGTTTCCATGGAGATTCACTTGTTGCTTACCCACGAAGAGGAATCCTTTCCCAACAGTCAATTGCACAGTAGGGAACTTCTCTGAAACGATTGTCCTGCCTTTCAAATGACGTAGCGCATTTGCATTGGCCTCGGCCGCCCCCTGGGCAAACGCTGTACTCAGGAGAACGAAGCAGATTGCCGCAACGATCACTGTCCTGCCGCTCGGAAGGTGCATCGTTTCATTTGAGTGCATTTTTATCGTCCCTCGTATTGAATACGCGCAATAGGCAGCGAGAGTTCCTGCGAACTGATGCCCGGCGTAACTCCCGAAACGCGGACTTCACCTGGAATACATCTGGATTCATGCATCATCGCCAATGCGCTCTTCGAAGGGATGAGGATCCCCGAGAACGGGCATGACGACCCTTGAATCGCGGAGTTTGTTATTAAAGTGAAGCGACATATTCTTTAATAGTAGATCGTCTGCTCAAGGTGAAACGCAAACTCTCTTAGTGCCGCTGGGACGATTCCTGTCTGGAGGGCGATTACTGATTTGTTGGTTTTCCCGAAGCATATTTCCCGATTGAGTTCTGGACCCACTCCGCAACTACGCGCTGTTGATCAAGGCCGTTGCCGCTGCCGATGAGGTTGCCTCCGTTGAAAGAGCTGCACTGGGTATTGCCGACCTGAAGCTCGAACCGGTGCTTTTTGCCGTCGAAGGAAAGCTCGAAATAGTACGCATTGGGTCCGGCAAGAGCCGCCAAGCCGATGTGGGCAGTCGCGACCTGCGAGATCGGCACGCGGTAGACCTCCTTGCCTTTGGCCATGAACTTCAGTTCGTGGGAGCCGATGCTGATTGTGCCGGCATCATGAGAAGGTCTAGATTTCGTCCCTGCCGCAAACTCGGGAAATCCCGCGAATCGCCCCTTCAGCTTCGAGTTCTCCTCACGCAGCTGCCGCAGCTCCCGCAACTCGCTCAGACCCAGCCCGGCGTACTTCTTCTTCCACAGATAAAATGAGCCGGATTTCCCGGCAATGCGCTTGATGTCGAGGAGTGCGTCATTCAGTTCGGCGATTTTGGTCGAGTCGGTCGTCATGATTGCCTCTTTCGTTGGAGTGACCCCCACGGCGGGGGCGAAAGAGGGCACAACTGCCGCCGCAACTGAGCGCGGCTGTCCATAGGATTTTTGGGGAACCGTGACCGCAGGGCAGGGGGAGCCAAAATCCGTCATTGACAGCAAGCGGCGGCGGCTAATGTGCCTTCGCCCTGCCGTTCGCAGGGTCGCACGGAAAGAGGGGATCGGAGTGAGCTGCCTCGGCCATGCAAGAGCCAGGATGCGGCGAATAGGGGCCATAATCACCGCTATATTTGCGGAGAATATGCTTGCTTGTGCGGCGAATGGGCGTTAGATTCGGTGCACATGCCGCGGCGAGTAAAACCCAAAACCTATATTCACGAACGGGCGGGCTGGCCTGGCTTTCGCTGGGACCACGCGCGGATTTCGCCGCTCCTCGTCGATGTGCGGCACCGGCAGGGTCGCCTGATCGGACGCATGGAGGGACTCGGTTTCCAGCTGCGCGCGGAAGCCGTGCTGCAGAGCCTGACCGAAGAGGTCGTTAAATCGAGCGAGATCGAAGGGGAGAAGCTCGACCGGGACCAGGTGCGCTCGTCGATTGCCCGGCGGCTCGGAATTGACATTGGAGGGCTTTTGCCGAAGGACCGCGATGTCGAGGGCGTTGTCGAAATGATGCTGGATGCGACGCAGCGCTACGATCAAGCGTTGACGGGCCGGCGTCTGTTCGATTGGCACGCCGCTTTGTTCCCGACCGGACGCAGTGGGATGGCGAAGATAAGTGTCGGCGCGTGGCGCGACGACAAGAGCGGCCCAATGCATGTGGTGTCGGGTCCGATCGGCAAGGAGCGCGTCCATTATGAAGCGCCCGTGGCCGAGCGCGTGCGGGCGGAGATGAAGAAATTCATCGATTGGTTTGAGAGGGACAATTCGACCGATCTCGTTCTCAAGGCGGGCGTCGCACATCTGTGGTTCGTCACCATCCATCCGTTTGACGACGGCAATGGACGCATCGCGCGCGCGATTGCCGATATGGTGCTGGCCCGTTCGGAGCGCAGCCCTCAGCGCTTCTACAGCATGTCCGCGCAAATCCGGCAGGAGCGGAAAGCCTATTACGACATCCTTGAAGCGACGCAGAAGGGCGATCTCGACATCACGCACTGGCTCGAATGGTTCCTTGGGTGCCTTGGCCGCGCCTTTGATCGGGCGGAGACGATCCTCGCCGCCGTCCTCAACAAGGCGCGGTTTTGGGAGCATTTCGCGGGCGTCGAATTCAATGAGCGGCAGCGCGGCATCGTCAATCGCCTGCTGAACGGATTCGAAGGCAAGCTGACATCCTCAAAATGGGCCAGACTCGCCAAGTGTTCGCAGGACACGGCCCTGCGCGACATCGAGGACCTCATCAAAAAGAGGATTCTCACACGAGATGCGGCGGGCGGTCGAAGCACGTCCTATTCTCTTGCGCGCCTTAAATGAGGGATACGTAAGCCCGTATCGGTCGAGCTTGACCGAAATCGTGCAGATCATTGGGCGCGCAACCCGCGACGCACCGGGCAAGACCCGAGCGCGTTTCACGAACCTTGATTGCAGAGCCCGACGCTTCCGAGGAGGCCGTCACCGAAGCGGTAAACGATACGCTGAAAGCCATCGCGGCGAGCTTGCCGACCTTCACTCTGTCAGCGTCACCGACCAGCGCGACGGTCATGGCCTCGCAGTCGGCAAACTTCACCCTTACTGTCACACCACAAAATGGATTCGCCCAGGCGGTCACTTTCAGCTGCACAGGCGCGCCCGCAGGCGACAAGTGCTCGTTCTCGCCATCGAGTGTCACTCCTTCGGGGTCAGCCGTAACTTCCACAATGGCCGTTGGACGGCCGCGGGGGCTGCAAACAATCTGTTTCCTGTCTGGCGCAAGGTTGGTGGTGGACTTGCCCTATCTCTGATTCTCTTGCCTTTCGGCCGGCGACGTACCCGGCCGTTTCTGGCGGTCATATTTCTGACGCTCGTGGGAATTGTCGCCACGGGCTGCGCTACACCGTCAACCAAATCACAAGACTACACGATCGCCGTGACCGCATCGGGCGGAAGCGTAATGCAAACCACGAACATCACCCTCACCGTTAACCAGTGAGAAGGTCTAGATTTCGTCCTTGCCGCAAACTCGGGGAAATCCCGCGAATCGCTTGAGCGATAGTCTCCGTCGTTTAGCTAATGTTCGCTTTGTTCCCTAACCCACACCTTATGGAACGGCCGGATCGGTGAGATCCGGCCCTTAATTTTGTGGGGGTTAAGAAGGCTGTTTTTCGAGGCTTTTTGAAACACCGTGGATGAGCCGATGGGCGTCGTTGAGGACCAGCCGGGTACGGATGGCGAGACGGCGCTGGGTGAAGAGGTCGTCGTGGAGCTGACGCAGTCCTGTTTCGATGTTGGCGTTGCCGAGAGGGGGGCGGAACCGATTGATCTGGAGTCTTTCCGGCGCGGGCACATCTCGAAGAACGAATTGATTCGCCGGGTGAAGGGCGTCTCTGCGCGGCCCCAAGGTGAAAACTATCGTCCCGCGAAGTACGATGCGCCGCCGCCTCCCGAACCCAAAACGGACATCGCCTCCGAGTATGTCGGGATCACCGATCCTGCCAAGGGTGGCGAGGAAATCCTTCGCTGGCTCCGCGAGGATCCGGTCCGTCGTGCCTACGCCGTCGAGATTCTGAAAGAGGCCCGCGCGGCGCTGGCTGGCGGTGAGGAGAAGGGAACGCTGCCCCGTGACCGGGCGCCTGCAGGCACGTCAGCCAGCGAGATTATTCGCAGGTGCCGTCCTGATCCTGTTGACTTCGACATGGATATAGCCTGGTGCGGGCGCTGGCTGGCTCTCTCAGCGTTTCACCTTGTTCCCAATGTGGACGTTCGGAGGCAAGCTCTGGATATGGTGGCAGACGCAGTTGACCGCCCCAGCTTTGGTGGGTCCACACTTGCGGCATAGCGTCGATCCAGATCGCCGGACCCTATCAACTCAGAAAGGTGTCATTGAGGTGTTCCAAAAAAGCTCTAAGAGGCTTCGCAACATACGAAGCGGGTATTCCCATCTTCACCCACCACCTCGCACAGACGGCCGAGCGCGCAAGCGCCCGTCTCGCTGAGCAAGGAGAGAAGCGTTGGCGCACTTGGACGGGGAGCTATACAGCCAAACTGCGGCGCCTGAATCGTTGCCTTCGTTCAGACGTCAGAAGCGGCGAGGAGGCCGTGCTTCCCACGACCAGTCGCATTTACCAACCCCAGGGGAGAGAAGGGGCCGCCCTTCCCACCAAGGAGGTGGCGGCCGTCACGCGTATCCGGGAATCGTCAGAACATACGAAAAATGGAAACCGTAAGGCTGTGATATCTGTCACATCCTCTTCCCTTCGCGCAACCGCAATCTGAGGGGACTCGTACGTCCGTGGCGAAACGAACAAGAAGGTCGGGAATGCTCTATTCGATCTGCAAAGAATGTCAGCATCACAACCGAATAGCTTCCGCGTTGTGGACTTCGATCCCGCCCGACTGGGTGCGGGGATATCGATGTGCCGTATGTGACTTCACTGGCTCAGCCGACGCCCACAACTCGTATATCGTGAATCTGCGAACGACCCGGGCTTCGTGAGCTAAAATGTGGAAGTCCCGTTCGAGATTCCCACATTTCCACCGCTTCGACGACGAAATCGATATTCAAAACAGCTGTAGAAACCATCGAATCGATCAAGTCTCGTCAGCGCAGGGGGCTTGTAACGATGTCTCAGGTCCACAGCGTCACGCATGTCCCGATGCGCTCAGCGGCGCCGGCTGGCCGAAATGTCCGGAATGCCGGTGAAACGGCAACCAGCATTGAGCCGGTGCGGCGAGGGGGCGGGCCAGGTACAGACGCGCCATGAACTTTCTTAGAAGGCGTGCGCGACCGTGATTTTCTCGACGACTGGTCTTTGCCGGCAGATCAGCGCCTCGAGTTCATCAATCAAGCTGCTGTCCCACCAGCCGCGCTTCGACTCATCCCGCATCGTCGCAATGGCAACTTCATGGGAGAGAGCTTTTCGATAGGGACGGTCGGTGATCAAAGCATCGTAAATGTCGGTGATTTGCAAAACGCGCGCCGTAAGGGGGATCTGGTCGCCCTTCAGACCATCCGGATACCCCGAACCATCCAGCTTCTCGTGATGGTGCCGAATGACGGGAAGCACCAGACGGAATGACTTAAGTGGAGAGCATATACGCTCCCCGATAATGGGATGTTGCTTCATGATGCCCCATTCTTCCGCATTGAGCGGCCCCATCTTGACCAGGACACTTTCGGGTACGCCGATCTTGCCGATGTCATGGACAACTCCGGCCCTGCGTAACGCAACGCATTGTTCATGGGGCATACCGAGACGATGCCCAATAGCCTCAGCGTAGGATGACAACCGGTCGCAGTGTCCCTTTGTATAAGGGTCTTTCGCTTCGATACTCAATGCAAGGCTGAATAGCACAGTTTCGGCGTTATCGAGCTCATCCGTGTATACCTTTAAACGCAAAAGCGATCGGGTCCGTGCCAACAGCTCGTAGATGTTTACCGGCTTGATCAGGAAATCGTCCGCACCGGCCTTTATGCCTCGAATTCGCTCGTCGACGCTCGCCAGCCCAGTGACCAGAACAACGGGAATAAAGCGTGTTTCAGGATCGGATTTGATGGATTGACACACATCAAATCCGTTCTTGCCGGGCATCAAAACGTCCACCAAAGCGAGATCAACGGTCTTGTCGATTGCTCGGAGCGCCTGATTGCCGTCTTCGGCGCAGATGACTTTGTAGCCTTCCGCTGTGAGAATCTCTGAGAACAGTTCGCGGTTCATCTCACCGTCATCCGCGACGAGAATGGTAGCTTTCCCTGAGACAGAGTTGAACATGACCCCCCCGACTCCCGTTATCGGCGAGTTGTGCATTCAGCGAAAACAGATGGTGCGTTTTCAGAGGGCCAAATTACACGCTAACACGCCATTACAATGAGAGATTACCTCTTCGATAACAGTTTTGAGAGTAACTATTTTGTGTGACTTAACTACTTGGTTACCTTACTTGATAGAGGCCTTTCATCACAGGCAGATCTCGAACAATTCTCTGCGCGGTGCGCTGCCGGTTGGCCCAAGGATCTTGGAATCTGAGCACAGCTACACTCAGCAAACTATCTTCCCCCCTCCGGGAGTGACGGATCTGGTCACCCGACTTTCTGACCTATCGACGCATATCATGCCGGTTTCAGCCGCGCAACTGACTTTCCGCTGTTGACCCATCACGAGTTGGGTCTTGAATCCAAAACCAATGCGAGGCTGTCAGGCGTGCGCAAAGACCTTGGATGAAGGGATCCCACCGCATGCGGGCTGGAAGGTATGCCACTTTGGTTTCTCCCCCATTCGTGTTATCGCAATCCCAACTCGATAGCAGTGGAATCGCCTATGAGGCCCGGACTCCAGGAACCCCGCCGAGCCAATCTCAGACTTTCGGGCAGACCATCAAGCTTAAGGAGCCTGAGTTGGGACAAGGCTTTGGACGGGACTCGAGTCTATTCGAGCTTCAGACTGCCGATGCAGAGATCTATGGCAAACTCCTTTCCGCTCAGCGGATTCTACGATTATCGGCTGGTCATTCTCTCAGTCTTTATTGCGGTGCTTGCTTCCTATGCCGCTCTCGACTTGGCCGGACGGCTCGCGACCGCGCGGAGTTACGCGCGGCTGCTGTGGCTATGCGGCGGCGCGATCGCCATGGGCTTCGGCATCTGGGCTATGCACTACATCGGCATGGAGGCCTTCCACCTGCCTGTCGAAGTTAGGTACGACCGGCCCACCGTACTGCTTTCACTTTTTGTCGCCATCCTCGATTCGGGCGCTGCCCTATTCACTATCAGCCGGGCTAAGATGAGCGGCGCACGTTTGATCGTGGGTGGTATCTTCATGGGCAGCGGAATCGATGCCATGCATTACATCGGCATGGAAGCCATTCGCTTGCCAGCCATGTTCATTTATTCGTCATGGCTGGTTGGGATTTCCGTTGTTCTCGCGATTTCAGTTTCGTTTGTCGCGCTGCGGCTGATATTTGCTGTCAAGGAACATCCCGCTCCCTGGAGCCCGCGCACAGTCAGCAGCGCCCTCATCATGGGGATGACGATTCCGGTTATGCATTACGGGGGCATGGCCGCAGTACGTCATGTATCGGCACCCTCGATCGAGGGCAGCCTGGCTCATTCCGCAAGCATATCGAGCCTCGGGCTGGCCGGCATTACTGTCGTGACGCTGATGGCGCTCCTTGCCGTATTCATTTCCTCGGCGGTGAGCCACCACATATCGAGAAATGTGCTGCCTCTGGCAGAGAAAAGGGTGCAGCTCCAAGCTATCTTCGACACGATGACGGAGGCCGTTGTCGTCGTGGATTGTGAACGAGATTTCGTCGAGTCTAATCGCGCGGCCCGTGAACTCCTGGGACTTCGAAGTCAGCCAATTACCATACGGCAATTGGCTGACAATTTTGAGGCCTTCTCCACGAGTGGCGCAGCACTTCGTCACGAAGAATGGCCGCTCATCCGCGCCACCCATGGAGACTTTTGCAGGGACAGCGAGGTGATTATCCGGAGAAAAGATACCGGAAATCAAGTGACCGTTGAGGTCAGCACTGTTCCCGTCTCAACAAGAGACGGAAGCCAGAAAATCGTTGTCAGTTACCGCGATATCACCGAACGCAAGCGAGCAGCTACAGCACTGAGAGAAAGTGAACTCCTTTATCACGGTCTGTTCACTTCCATGGATGAAGGATTCTGCATTATCGAGATGATATTTGACCCCGCGAACCGACCCATCGACTACCGGTTTATCGAGGTGAATCCTGCATTTGAAAAGCAGACCGGGCTCATTCAGCCGATAGGAAAGCGGATGCGTGAGTTTGCTCCGAATCTCGAGCCCTATTGGTTCGATCTCTATGGTAGCGTCGCACTTAGCGGGGAGCCGGCGCATCTGGTCAATGAGGCCAAGGCGATCGACGGATTTTACGAAGTTCATGCTTATCGCGTCGGCGAAGCTTCGCTCAAGCGGGTAGCAGTCGTCTTTACCGAAATCAGCGAGCGCATACGGTCGGAGGAAGCACTGCGGGAACAGGCTGCACTCCTCGACCTGGCTCGCGACGCAATCATGGTACGCGGTCTGGATGGAACGATTCGCTATTGGAACCACGGCGCGGAAGAGATGTACGGATACTCCAGGCAGCAGGCCATCGGCAGAGTTTCGCACGAACTGCTCAAGACCGTGTTTCCGCAGCCGCTCACCGAGATCGAAGCGCTCGTTCTGATGGGCCGTCGTTGGGATGGCGAACTCGGACACACGACACGGAACGGGACGCGGATCGATGTTTCCAGCCAGTGGGTTCTGCAGCTTGGCAAGGACGGCCATGCCCGGGGCGTGCTGGAGATCAACAATGACATCAGCGCGCGCAAGCGGATGGATGAGGTACGCAACCACCTGGCCGCAATTGTCGAGTCTTCAGAGGACGCCATCATTGGCAAGAGCGATGCGGGCATTGTCACCAGCTGGAACGATGGCGCCACTAAGCTCTTCGGCTATACCGCCACGGAGATGTTGGGCCGCTCCATCCAGGAACTTCTGCCCGAAGGACACAAACATGAGGAAGAAGACATTCTTCGCCACATCAGGCGAGGCGAAACCGTGAACCACTTGGAGACGGTTCGCGCCCAGAAAGATGGCACTCTCGTGCAGGTCTCGCTCACGATCTCGCCGATCAGAGACGCCAACGGAAAAATCACCGGGGCATCCAAGATCGCGCGGAACATTACCGAGAAGAAGCAGATGGAGCGACAGCTGCAGCAAAGCCAGAAGATGGAGGCCATTGGCCAGCTCACCGGTGGCATCGCTCACGATTTCAATAACCTCCTCGGTGTCATTCTTGGCAATATCGATCTGCTCGAGCCGCATGTGGCCTTGATCGAGGGAGCCCAGAAGCGAGTGAAGACCATACACAAAGCGGCGACGCGCGGCGCAGATCTGACCCGCCGCCTTCTCGCCTTCGGCAGCAACCTGGAATTGAACCCCGCGCCTGTCGAGTTAAATCAGTCGATCGGCAACATGATCGAATTGGCGCGAGCGTTTGGCCCTGATATTACGATTGCAACCCATCTCGACACATCCGTGCCGCTCGTACATGTGGATGCGGCTGGACTTGAGAGCGCGCTTCTAAATCTCGCAGTCAATGCGCGGGACGCGATGCCGAGCGGGGGCACAATCACCATAAAGACGCATCTCAGCACACCGGAAGAAACTTATCAGTCTGTACAGACGAGCGAGTTGAAGGCCGGCACTTACGCTTGCATCTCTGTTTCGGATACTGGATGCGGCATGTCAAAGGAAACGCTGACTCGGGTGTTCGAGCCCTTTTTCACCACCAAACCGCGCGGCAAAGGAACCGGCCTGGGGCTTGCCATGGTCTACGGTTTCGTCAGGCAGTCCGGTGGCGTTATCCTCATTGACAGCGAGCCCGGCCATGGCACAACCGTGACTTTTTATCTTCCGCTCGCCGAGTCAGGTGCAAAGCCACGCAAGGCCGCAGCTCTTGCGCATTCGGCTGAGAAAGTGACGGGCAAAGTACTCGTGGTAGATGACGAGCCGGATCTGCTCGAAACGGCGACGGCTTATCTGAACGAGATGGGTTACACAACCTATCAAGCCCACGATGCTGCGAGCGCGATGGAGATGATCGAGCAGAACGCAGATCTCGATCTGATCGTCACGGACATTGTCATGCCTGGAGGAATGAACGGCGTGGAGCTCGCGAAGAAGGCGCGAGCCCGCCGCCCAGAGATCAAGATCATCTACTGCTCTGGTTTCCCGGCCGGCGCAGCCACCGAACAAAGGCTGCCGGCCGTTGACGGTCTTCTGCTGGATAAGCCCTACCAGCTGGCAGGGTTCGGAGCTATGGTGAGGGCATCCATGCAAAATCGGCACTCCCCTGTCAGAGATGATCTCAACCATCAGCAGCCAACTGGTAATGGGCGGCCTCTCAATTGACAGCAGCGATAAACAATGAGTTATTTGTTGATAGGACTACAGTCTAAGGACTTAGCACGATATCGTAAAACAATATAATCAGAATGCTCCACAGCCGTGGCGCATATGCTGCAAGTAAGCAATTGTTACTTATTCAAAGGAGTGCGTATGATGCACGTGGTCACGTTGTCGGGCATATATGACCTTCGCCTGGTCAGTCTTTCTGTGTTCATTGCCCTGCTCGCGGCCTACGCGGCCCTCGACCTCGCTGGTCGCATCACGGCATCTCGGGGGGTTACACGTTCACTGTGGCTTGTTGGCGGAGCCTTTGCGCTTGGTTTTGGCATCTGGTCCATGCACTATATCGGCATGGAAGCCTTTCGGCTTCCGGTGCGCGTTCATCTACGACTGGCCAACCGTATTCCTTTCGATGGTGGCTTCAATAGCTGCCTCCGGGCTTGCCCTCTTTATCGTAAGCCGCAACAAAATGAGCCTCGCTACCGCTGGCGTCGGCAGCGTCTTCATGGCGCGGGAATCGCGACCATGCACTATGTGGGCATGGAAGCGATGCGCCTCCCCCCTATGTGCCACTACAACCTCCGGACGGTAGCATTGTCCGTGATCCTGGCGGTTGTCATCTCCTTCGTTGCCCTCACGATGACGTTCTCATTGCGCGACAAGGAGGCCCTGAGTTGGCGCAAGGTCTTGTGCCGTCGTCATGGGGCTTGCGATTCAAGTCATGCATTACGTTGGAATGGCCGCGGTCACTTTCACAGCGATGCCGATCGATCCGCGCAGCCTCGAACATGCCGTCGGTATCTCCGCTCTCGGGCTAATCGGCATTGCGAGCGGCACAGCCTTCATTCTTGGCTTCGTCTACCTGTCTGCCACGCTGGATCGAAAACTGTCACTGAATGCGATGCAGTTGGCCCTTGCGGAGCAGCGGCATCGCCTGGAACTCGAACGTGAACGCGCGCACAACGCGGAGCAGCGCACCAGGGCCAAGAGCGAGTTTCTGGCGAACATGAGTCACGAGATCGGACGCCGCTCAACGGCATAATCGGGATGACCGATCTGGCACTAGAGACTGAACTCAACCGCGAGCAGCGGGATTATCTCGAGACCGTTAAGCTGTCCGCAGATTCTCTCCTGAATGTAATCAACGACATCCTTGACTTCTCAAAAATTGAAGCTGGCAGGGTCGATTTAGAAATGTCGATTTCGACACTCTGGAGTGCATCGAGGGGGCTCTCAAGACTATAGCTCTGCGCGCAGACGAGAAGGGTCTTAACTCTTTGTGAGATTTCACCCGATGTTCCTGAGTTTATTACCGGAGATCCCAACCGTCTCCGCCAGATCATCCTGAACCTCGTCAGCAATGCGGTCAAATTTACTCAAAAGGGTGAGGTTGCCATTACGGTGCAGAAGCGGACCCTGGAAGACCAAACGTCCGCTTTGCACTTTGCGATCAGCGACACGGGCGTCGGGATTGCCGCGGAGAAACTCGAATCCATTTTTGAGTCCTTCATTCAGGCGGACACGTCGACCACGCGTGAGTTCGGAGGCACGGGTTCGTGGACCTTAATT
>CAWBEP010000008.1:0-853052 GCA_963787915.1 uncultured Acidobacteriaceae bacterium
CTCCGCCTTTGCAATCGTTTTTGCCTTTACAGGAGTGCTTTGCGGTTGCGTCCTGAGCCGAGCTGCTGAACGACAGCTTGCCCGCCTTCAGGATGGGCGTTGCGGACGAGTTGACTGCCGCGGACGCGTGCATGGCTGTCGCGCCGCTGAGCAAGCCGGAAACGGCCGCAGCGACCATCATGGTCTTCATCGAGTGCTTCATTTTTGTCATTCCTCCATCGGATTGAGAGGACCGAGACCAGGCGCGCATCGGGGAAATGGGGAGCGCCAGGGCGGGGGACCTCACGGTGCGGATTAGACTACATAAACAACTACGCGATGTGCCACCGTCGCGGATTGTTTATTTTTCCCCAGGTGTTACCGAGTATTGACGTCAATGCACGGGTTTGTTACCGATTCATTACCCCGCCAACCTGCGCACATCCAATAAAAGGAATGGTTTAGGGAACAATGGCAGATCTTGCAGGCGCGAACCGGTCTCTTGCAGGGAAGATTGCCCTGCGCTTTGTGCTGATGATCGGCGTCGTCAGTTTTTTCGCGGATTTCACATACGAAGGGTCGCGGAGCATTACCGGGCCATTTCTGGCGACGCTGGGCGCGAGCGGCGCGATTGTCGGGATCGTTGCCGGGATGGGTGAACTACTGGGGTATGGGCTGCGGTTTTTTTCCGGAAGGGTGAGCGAGCGGACACGGCAGTTCTGGCCGATGACGCTGTTCGGCTACTTCGTGCAGATGGCCGCCGTGCCCGCGCTGGCTCTGGCCGGGAACTGGCAGATCGCCGCAGTGCTGATTGTGCTGGAGCGGGTGGGGAAGGCAATTCGCAATCCGCCGCGCGATGTAATGCTGTCGCATGCCGGCAAAGAGATGGGGATCGGGTGGGCGTTTGGATTGCATGAGGGACTGGATCAGGCCGGCGCGCTGATCGGACCGCTGGTGTTGGCCTTGATTCTGGCGCACAGGGGCGAATACCGGGTTGCGTTTGCGACGTTGCTGATTCCGGCCGTGATCACCGCGGTGCTGATCGTGGTGACGAAGTTCCTGTATCCGAGGCCGGAGGATCTGGAGGCGCATACCCCGGCTGTCCATGCGGCGGGGCTGGGGCGGTCGTTCTGGATTTATCTGGCGGGGGCGGCGCTGGTGGCCGCGGGTTTCGCGGACTACACGCTGATCGCATTTCATCTGCAGAAGCACGGGGTGGCTTCGGCGATCTGGATTCCGATTTTTTATTCGGTCGCGATGGCGACGAGCGGGGCGGGGTCGCTGTTATTTGGGAAGCTGTTCGACCGCTTTGGCGTGGGGGTGCTGATCCCGCTGACTTTTATTTCGATCGCTTCGGCGCCGCTGGTGTTTTTGGGCGGATTCAATCTGGCGCTGGTGGGCGCGGCGGTGTGGGGGCTGGGGATGGGCGTGCATGAATCGATCATTCCGGCAGCGGTGGCGGCGATGGTGCCCGTGGAGCGGCGGCCTTCGGCGTACGGGATGTTCACTGCGGCGTATGGGGTTTTCTGGTTTTTGGGGAGCGCGGCGATTGGATTTTTGTATGACGTTTCGGTGATGGGGGCGGTGATTTTCTGTGTGGCCACGGGGGTGGCGTCTCTGCCGTTCTTCTTTGCTGTGAGGAAAAGGCAGGGATTAGGGAATAGGGAATAGGGAATAGGAAAGCGGCCCCTGACAGCCATTGGCTTCACGGAGTGACGATGGGCGTTGTGTGCGGGGGATCGTGCGGGTGGTATTCGAGGTAGCCGAGGCCGACGCGCATGTGGCGGGCGATGGGGTTGGGGACGGTCACGGCGAGGGTCATGCCGAGGATTCCGTGGGCGAGGGCGAGGGCGTAGAGGTTGCGGTAGCGCAGATAGAGCCAGGAGGAGAGCGCGCCCCAGATGAGCGTCAGCGAGACCAGTAGCGGGTTGGGGATGTGGGCCGCGGCGAAGAGGAGTGTGGCGAGGGCGACGGCTGGGGTGCGGCGCAGGCCGAGGCGGAGAAAGCGGAGCAGGACGTAGACGTTGAGGATGAACTGCTGCATGAGCGCCCAGAGCGCGTAGCCCAGGATGTGGGTGAGGACGGGCAGCGGGCCGTAGAGGCGGTGGAGCGTGCCGAGGTGGCGTGCGAGCAGGAGGGCGTCGACCGCGAGGACGGCGGCGGCGATGGCGATCCAGAGGGAGGGGAAGGAGTCCGCGCAGGCCGAGGCCGTTGGGCGCGGTTTGTTTGCGGCGGAGGATGGCGGTGACGGCGATCCAGGCGAAGGCCGTCCAATAGAGGATGCGCTGGGCGGGGTTGGGGGTCCAGATGGTGGCGAGGATGAGGCCGTAGCCGATGATGAGTTCGGCGAGGTCGCGGGCGCGAGGAGTGATGCGCACGAGGATAGGGTACAGGGGTGGCGGTTTGCTTCGGCTGACTTGCTACTTCCGGATGGCCGATCACACTTCCCGCAATGCAGCCGTCTGGTATTGCGCGCTCTTTCCCGACTGTCAGGGCGTTACGATGGCCCTATGCATTCCAAGGTCACCGGTCTGGTCGGCACAACTGTGCTTTGTCTCTTCGGCCTTGTACTGTCGGCATTACTGCTAATGTAT
Source organism: uncultured Acidobacteriaceae bacterium (assembly GCA_963787915.1). Classification (GTDB taxonomy): domain Bacteria; phylum Acidobacteriota; class Terriglobia; order Terriglobales; family Acidobacteriaceae; genus Palsa-343. The sequence continues at coordinate 2,574 of CAWBEP010000008.1, forward strand.
GCCGCTTCCCCTTGGATCGATCACAATGAGATTCCATTCTTTGGTACACGACTTCGAGACACAGCAATCTTCTCCGTCCTCGGCTCATTGAATATTTGCATCCTGGTTGGACTAGCTCGCGGGAAACGATGGGCGTGGTGGTTCGCGTTGTTCGTCGCCGGTCTGGTGCTTTCCATGGCGCTGTTCCTTGTGGTCGCAAGCATGCATCCGAGGGATGATTTCGCGAGATCAGAAGGTGGGTTTGGCTTGTTCCTATCATTCTGCTTGCTGGTTCCGGGGGCGGTCAGTGCAGTCCTGCTTTCGCTGCCGGCGGTTCGTCGACGATTTTGGGGACCGTCGTGAACGAGGCGAACCCACCGCGGGACGCGCATGGCACTGTTCGTACCAGATGACCGGCCGGAGAAGAACAACCGCAGATCCTTCCGCTTCGCGTCAGGATGACAGGGTCTGGGTGTTGAGGTTCAAGCTGAGAATTGGGGCACTCGGAGTGAGCGCCCCATTCGGGTTTGCCGCCTCGATGGTGCGGATCTCGGCCGGGCGAGTGGGCATCGGCGGGTCGAAGTGAAGTTCCAGTGCTTCTTTCAGATTGATGAGCGCTTCTTCTTCCGTCGCCCCTTGACTGGCAATGTCGACATCGAGGCATTGGGCAACGAACGAGTCGCCCTCTTTCCACACGGTTGCCGAAAATGGGCGTTTCATAGGGGTATTCTTGCACAGGCTCGAGGGGGATTTTTCAGGAGCCAAGTGTTGCATCGGATACGGTACAAATGCGGGGCCATTCGACTTGCGTCTGAATTGATTCCGCGCGCGAACTGCTGCGCGCTGATATTCGGATGCTTCGCTCAGGATGACAGAGCATTTCCCTTTGCTGAGAGCCGAGAGGATATTGAAGTTCGCCTTGATCGCGCTGACGCGCGATGCCCACACTAATCGCGCAAGAATCGCGCGATTAGAATGGGGCACCCGGCACCCGGCACCCGGGGTTTCTTGCTGCCGGCTTACTGGAGCAGGGTTCCGGTTTCGGGTTCGATTTTAGCTTCTTCCGGCGGGATCACCACCGCAGCTGCGACTCGATCGCCTTCTTCGAGGTTGAGCAGCTTGACGCCCTGGGTGGAGCGGCCGGCCTCGCGAATGGTTTTGGTGTCGATGCGGATGATCTTGCCGTACTGGCTGATGACGATGATCTCCGAGGTGTCGTCGACGAGCTGGATGCCGACGACTTTTCCGTTTCTTGCTGTGGTTTTGACGTTGATGACGCCCTTGCCGCCGCGGGTCTGGAGGCGGTACTCCTCGACGTCGGTGCGCTTGCCGAAGCCGGCTTCGGTGACGGAAAGAATGCGGTGGACAACGCCGTTCTTCTTTGGCGTGACAGCCATGCCGACGACGTAGTCGTTCTTGCCGATATCGATGCCGCGCACACCGTAGGCGGGGCGGCCCATGGACCGGACATCCTCCTCGGCGAAGCGGATGGCGAGGCCATCGTGGGTGGCGAGGAAAACGATCTGATTGCCGTCGGTGATGCGGACGGCAACCAACTCATCATCTTCGTCGATGCCGATGGCGATGATGCCGCGGGCCATGACGTTGGAGAAGTCCTTCAGCTCGGTCTTCTTGACGGTGCCTTTGCGGGTGACGAAGAAGATGTGTTTGCCTTCTTCTTCGAGGTTGCGCACGGGCAGGATGGTGCGGACGGTTTCGCCGGGTTGCAGGCTGAGCAGGCTGGCCATGGATTTGCCTTTGCCGGCCGCGCCCACGTCGGGAATCTCATAGACCTTGAGCCAGTAAACGCGGCCCTTGTTGGTAAAGCAGAGCAGGTAGGCGTGGGTGGAGTCGACGATGAGCTGCGTGACGAAGTCCTCTTCGCGCGTCTTCATGCCGAGGCGTCCGGTGCCGCCGCGCCGCTGCTGGCGATAGGTCGAGATGGGGGTGCGCTTGAGGTAGCCGGAATGTGAAACCGTGACGGCTACTTGTTCGTCGGCGATGAGATCCTCGAGCTGGAGCTCGGCGGTTTCGTCGACGATCTGGGTGCGGCGCTCGTCGCCGTAGTCCTTGCGGACGGCTTCGAGCTCCTTGACGATGACGGCGCGCAGCTTCTTCTCCGAGGCGAGGATCGATTCATACTCGTCGATGTTGTCGCGGACTTCCTTCAGCTCGTTCACCAACTCGTCGATGGAGAGCTGAGTCAGGCGATAGAGCTGCAGGTCGAGGATGGCGTCGATCTGACGGTAGCTAAGGGTGAGCGTGGCGCTGATGAGCGTTGTTGCGTCGATCGCGTATTTTGCGGGATCGAGCTTGACGCCGGCCAGCGACTGATCGCGCACCTTGATGGTGCGGCCGGAGAAAAACTGGAACAGGTTCTCGCGGGCATCGACGCGGGAGGATGAGCCGCGGATGATCTTGATGACGTTGTCGAGGTGGTCGAGCGCGATCTGGTAGCCGAGCAGGATGTGCTCGCGCTCGCGGGCTTTGCGCAGCAGGAAGGCGGTGCGGCGGCGCACGACATCCTGACGGTGCTCGATGAAAATGCGGATCGCTTCCGGAAGCGGCAGCTCGCGGGGCTGGCCGTTGATGACGGCCAGGAAGATCATCGAGAAGCTCTCCTGCATCTGGGTGTGCTTGTAGAGCTGGTTGAGGACGATCTGCGCTTCGGCTCCGCGCTTGAGCTCGATGACAATGCGCATGCCGTCGCGGTCGGATTCGTCCCGCACGTCGCTGATGTCGTCGATGATTTTTTCATTGACCAGCTCGGCGATGCGCTTGATGAGGACGTTTTTGTTGACCTGATAGGGAATCTCGCTGACGATGATCGACTGGCGGCCCTGGCTCATGTTCTCAGTGGCGCATTTGGCGCGGACGAGGAAGCGGCCGCGACCGGTCTTATAGGCCTGGGCGATGCCGCTCTTGCCGTAGATGAAACCCCCGGTGGGGAAGTCGGGGCCCTGGACGTGCTTGAGGACTTCAAGCAGGCCGGCGTGGGGATTATTGACCATCTCAATCGCGGCGTTGATGACTTCGGTGAGGTTGTGCGGTGGAATGTTGGTCGCCATGCCCACGGCTATTCCATTTGACCCGTTGACGATGAGGTTGGGAATGCGCGTCGGAAGGACGTAAGGTTCATAGGTGGATTCGTCGTAGTTGGGGACGAAGTCCACGGTTTCCATTTCAATGTCGGCGAGGAGTTCGCCGCTGATCTTCTCGAGGCGGCACTCGGTGTATCGCATGGCCGCGGGCGGATCGCCATCGACGGAGCCGAAGTTTCCCTGGCCGTCGACGAGGGGATACCGCATGCTGAAGGGCTGCGCCATGCGCACCAGCGAGTCGTAGATGGCGGAGTCGCCGTGAGGATGGTAAACGCCCATGGCCTGGCCGACGACTTTGGCGCACTTGGTGTATTTCTTATTCGACTGCAGGCCCATCTCATGCATGGTGTACAGAATGCGGCGATGGACGGGCTTGAGTCCGTCGCGGGCATCGGGGAGCGCGCGCCCGATGATGACGGACATGGAGTAGTCGAGATACGAGCGGCGCATCTCTTCTTCAATGTTGATGGGCACAAGGTTCGCGGCGCCGGTGGGTCCGCCGGGACCATTGGCGCCGTTGCCGTCTGCGCCGGGAAGGGGAAGCTGCGGGTTCTGATCGTCTGCCATAGATTTGTGGTCCGGAGGTTGCGTGTGGGTGGTATGACTGCGGTGCGGCTAAGGACTTATCTTTATGATACGGGAAGAGTTAGCTGCGCACAAGGCAGGTTAGGCCAATAGATTCAGGGGGTTGGGGGACTGGCCGTCGAGGCGGACCCGCTGCGCGCGAAAAATGGGGGGAGCTGGGATTTCGTGTTATGCGGCGGAGTCGTCGCGGCCGGAGGCGAGGTCTTCGAACTGCTCGATCACGACTTCTCCATCGGGGAAGATGGCGCGAATCTGGAGCTCGGCGCCCATGGCTTTGAGATAGCTGCGCAGGGTGGAAACGTACATGTCGGCGCGGCGTTCCAGTTTGGAGACAGCGCCCTGGTTGACGTTGAGGACCTGGGCGAGGCTGGTCTGGGTGAGGTTGCGGGCTTCGCGGAGCCGATGGAGTTGCATGACGACGGGCACCAACTCGACCTGGCGGCGAATTTCGGCTTCCGATTCGGGCGAGAATGTTCCGCGGATGTCTCTCCATTTGTGCGCCATATCTTCTACTCTCCAATTTCTTTCAGATGGCGGGCGTAAATCTCATCGGCCCTGCGAATGGTTCCTGGTACCAGCGACCACTTCCGGATTTGTCGCCGCCGAGGATCAGGTAGGCATTTCTTCGCGGATCGAAGATGAAGAGAATTCGGTACGGTCGTCCGCGGTATTGCACACGCAACTCCTTCATATTTGGGAATCGCGATCCCTCCAAAGTGTCTGCGAAAGGCCGCCCGAGTTCAGGTCCGTTCGCCTCCAGCCGATCGACTGCGGCCGCTATTGTGCTTCGCAGGTCGGTCTGCAGACTCTCGTACCAGTCGCGGAATTCGTCGCTGACTTCGACTTCCCATGCCATCTCGATTATTCCCTACGGGTGATATTCCGTCAAGGGAATAATGGTAATAGGCGGAATCGGAAGTGTCGAGATTACGAGGGTTATAGTGGGACGAAGGCAGCCATGAGCACAGCGACGGTTTCGATCAGCGGAGCGACTTCCGGCGGGCCGGCGGCGACGCTGATTTACAACGATTGGTATCCGGCGATGCGCAGTGCGGCGCTGCGAGGCACGAGTCTGCACACGGCGATGCTGATGGGCATTCCGATGGTGCTGGGGCGGCGCGAGGATGGGCGGCTGTTTGCCATGCGCGACCTGTGCCCGCACCGCGGCATTCCGCTGTCGTGCGGATGGTTCGATGGCAAGGCATTGACCTGCAAATACCATGGTTGGGCCTTTGAGCCGGTCAGCGGGCAGTGCATGGAGATTCCGTCGCTGACGAAGGACGATCCGTTTCCGCGCAACCTGCATGGCATGGCGTATCCCTGCGAGGAGCGCGACGGCTATGCGTGGGTCTATGTGCCGGAGGCGGGGCGCGGGCGCGTGAAGCCGGAGGATGCGGCGTTGACGCCGGTGCCGGAGCTGCCGAAGTTCAGCGAGCGATTCCGCAGCGAGCATCTGACGGCGGAGCTGCCGTGCAACGTGGATCACGGGATTATCGGCTTGATGGATCCGGCGCATGGGCCGTTTGTGCACCAGAGCTGGTGGTGGCGGAAGCAGGCGAGCATCCACGAAAAGGAGAAGCGGTTCGAGCCGATCCCGCAGGGGTTCCGGATGGCGACGCATGCACCGTCGAAAAATTCGGCGCCGTACAAGCTGCTGGGCGTGTATGGCGAGCCGATTACGACGACGATCGATTTTGTGCTGCCGAACCGGCGCTACGAGACGATTCGTTGCGGGCCGAAGTGGTTTTCAAGTTTGACCACGGTGACTCCGACGACCGCGACGGCGTGCCGCATCGATGTATATGGGGCATGGAATGTGCTGTACCACCTGCCGTTCATGACTTCGATGCTGCGCTTCTTCGGCAACATGTTTGTACGCCAGGATCAGGTGACCATGATCCAGCAGGCCGAGGGGCTGAAGTTCGACCCGGCGCTGATGCTGATCGATGACGCGGACAAGCCGGCGAAGTGGTACTTCGCGCTGAAGCAGGCGCGGCTGGAGTCGGAGAGGTCAGGCGGGCCGATGAAGCATCCGATGGATGGGCCGGTGACGCTCAGGTGGAGAAGCTGAGAGGGGCAGGGAGTAGGGAATAGGCAGTAGGGAGTAGGAAGCAGCGAAGAACGGTTAGTTAAGAAGCGGTCAGCAGAGAAACGGGCAGCAATCGGGAGAAATGCGTGGATTGGGCAAGGTACAGGGTCATCGAGACCCCCGTAAGGATATTTTACCTTACCAGGGAGCAGCGTCAGGAGCGGTTGCACGGCTGAAGCGAGCGCTTTCAAAGCATAGGGGCTAAAGCCCGGATTCAATTGGGAGGTTTTACGGCATGGCTGAAGCCATGCCCCTTCACATTTCGGTGCCGGAGGTAAGAGCAGGGATCGGGGATGGGAAGCCAGGCACGTTGGTTCAGGCCGTTTTGCGCGCGGCTTCTTCGGCCACCTGCGCCGCGTCATGGAGAAGGCTGTTGCCATTGGCTTCTTCGGCCACAATCGAGTCGACGGCGATGGAAAGCTGCGTGCCGAGGTCCTTCATCTTGTCGAGCCACTCTTCGGAGATGGGCGAGTCCCGGTGATAGCGGTAGGTGTCGTACCAGAGGTTTTGCGCCTGCCAGAGGTTCACGTCGAACGGGAGTTCGCGAAGCGTGCGGGCGACGAGCAGCGCATCTTCCACGCAATGGAGATCGTCGGGATGCTCGTGGAGGGCGAGCATAGCGCGCTTCATGCGCTGATCGACGATGTAGCCCAGCAACTGCTTGTCGAGCGTGACCTGATCGGACTTGGCTAGGCCGAGCCAGGTGCGGGCCTGAATGGCGTCGATCGGTTCGCTCTCGAGTGCGCGGCGCAATCCCGCGTTGATCGCGAAGGTGGCTGCGACGGTGAGCGCTTCAGGCCGGGGCAGGCCGCTCTGGCTGAGAAAGTGCAACAGCGAGGCCTGGTTCTCGTAGATTGCGGAGAGGCTGGACTCAACCTCGGCGAGCGTGCTGGCCAGCAGAAGCTGGAGGATGCGCTTCTGCTCGTCGCGGAAGAGCGAGCGTAGCGAGTAGTTCTGGCTGCCGAAAAAGCGATCGAAGCACCGCACGACTTCAGGAAAGTCGGCGAGGTTGACGGCGGCCCTGGCGTGTTCGAGGAAGTTGTCGTACTCGGCGGACAGCGCCGGATCCCAGCGTTTGACTGCCGCGGTAATGTTCTGGTCGCCGAAGTGGAGAACGGCGAAAGCGACGGTTTCGGCGGCTTCGGTGATCTTCGAGCAGACCAGCGCCTGACCCACGGCGAGGCGCACGCGCCCGGAGATGACCGATTCGTAGGCAAGGCGGCGCACGGAGTAGCAAAAAAGGTCGGCCTCGTCCGGGTAGCTGGTGAAGATGGAGCTGATGGCATAGTGGGCGGCGACCTGTTCGAGGCCCACCTGCATGGTCCGGATGTAGCGGTTGTAGATGGCGGCGCCATCCTGCTGTTCGGGGAGATTGCTCTTCGCGGCGGCAAGGCGATTCACAAATTGCTTTTCGAGGGTGGCGGCGCGCTTGCCGAAGAGCTCCTGGGCGAGCTGGAGCACACGGCCCGCATACGCGATAATCTGCACCGTCTCGATGCCGGAGATGTCGTCAAAGAACCAGCCACAGCTCGTGTACATGAGCATGGCGTGGCGCTCGAGTTCCATGAGCATGAGCGCGCGGGTACGTTCTTCTTCGTTAAAGGCGTGGAGCGCGTGGACAGCGAAGAAGGCGTCGCGGGATTCTTTGGAACGATTGAGGACGACGCCGATGTATTGATCGCGGGCGGCGTCGGGGTCTTTGAAGAGGCGGATAGCGGCCTCATGAAACAGAGGGGCCACGGCATCGCGTAACGCGTCGAGAGCCTCGCGCAGCGGGGTACGCCATTTCTGGTTCCAGCCCGGACGTCCGCTCGAACAGCCGCAGTCGGAACGCCAGCGTTCGATGCCGTGTGCACAGCTCCACGAGGTGTCCTCGACGATCTCGGCTTCGAAGCGCGGAGGGTGCTTATCGAGGAACTCTCCGTAATTGGTGAGATGGATTCCGGTCGTCGCGATCTGCTTCTGTTCCTGAAGGGAATGCAGTACCCAGGCGAGGGCCATTTCGCCGTAACGATGATGGTGGCCGTAGCTTTCGCCATCGGTCGCGACGTGCACGAGCTGGGCGTCGTCGCTCTCCACTTTGAAGCCGCTCTTCAGACGCTGCGCGAAGCCCTCGCCGCTGTTCAGCAAGCCCTCGAAGGCAATGGCCCGGGAGCGTGGACCGTCATAAAAGAAGACGCCGATGCTGCGGCCCTCCCTGAGACGGACCAGATAGGACCGCGTGGTATCGACCGAAGCGTTGGGCGTTTCGGTCCACGGCGCCTCTTTTTGATCCTTCTGGTCTTTGCCTGCAGCTTTGGCTTTTGTAACGGGTTCCGCTGGGAGGGGCCGGATGCGGGCGCACTGATGCGGAGCGAGGAGCACGAAGCGGATGCCGTGCTGGGCGAAGAGGTCGAGCGACTCGGAATCAACGGCCGTCTCGGGCAACCACATCCCTTCGGGCGATCGCCCGAAGCGGGAACGGAAGTCGGCAATACCCCAGCGAATCTGAGTAATGCGGTCGCGGGTACTGGCCAGCGGCATGATGAGGTGGTTGTAAACCTGGGCCATGGCCGATCCGTGGCCGGAGAAGTACTTCTGGCTGCGCTGGTCGGCGTGCACGATGGCGTCGTGGACGCGGGGAGCGTTCTCCGCAAGCCAGGAAAGCAGCGTGGGCCCGAAGTTGAAGCTCATGCGCGCATAGTTATTCAGAATGCGGATGATCTGGTTGTGCTGGTCGACGATGCGCGCGGCGCCATTGGGCGCGTAGCACTCGGCGGTGATGCGGTCGTTCCAGTCGTGCCACGGGGCGGCCGATTCCTGCGCCTCGACGGTTTCGAGCCAGGGGTTTTCGCGAGGAGGCTGATAAAAATGCCCGTGGATGCAAATGGTTCGTTCGGCGGTGCTCATTGGCGCTCCCTTTTAAGGTACACGCGCGCCGGAGGTGCAACGATCCGGTTGGGCTTCGGGACACGTATTGTTATCGGCACATATCTTCTGTGCGACAATGAGGGAGTACGGAGGTGTGCCCGAACGCGGTGCTCTCCGGGAGAGATTTCATGTTTGATAATTTGTTTAAACCCGAACACCTGCTGATCATCCTGGCGATCGCGCTGCTCATTTTCGGCCCCAGCAAGCTCCCTGGACTGGGCAAAGGACTGGGCGAGGCCTTCCGCGGCTTCAAGGACGGCATCAAGGGCTCACCGGAAAATACCGACACGACCGTGAAGCAGGAAAACACGGCCGCAAAATCGGATACCACCCCGACGCCGCAGGTAAAGTAGGTCCGGCTTCAAGTCGCGCAAGCCGCACTTTCGGGTGCGGCTTTTGTGCGCTTCGAGAGGCTACTTGTGGGTTTTTGCCGCTGCCGCATCGGCGTCGAAGGCATCGGCCGCCAGCGGAACGTTGTACGACGCTTTGAAGATGAAACGCTGGCTGCTCATGTCGCCGTTGTGCAGCCGGGTGATAGTGAAGGGCGTCTGTACCCCGTCGATGTTGTGATAGTCGTCGTACTCCTCGGTCTCCTCGTTCTTATCCTTGTAAACCGGATCGCGCCAATAGTAGGTGCGGCGCAGGGGAAGGTGCGTCATGGCATCGATCTGGATGGTGATGGAGTCGTTGTCGGCGTTGAGCAGCGTGACCTGCTGGGCGAGATGCCGTTCGGCGAGCGACTGGCCTTCGTACATGAGGATGGTCGAGGGGTCCTTCATCCAGACGTGAACAGCCGCTTCGAGCGAATGGTCGCGGCGGCGGATCGCCTCGGCACACTGATCTTTCGGAACTGGCTTCTTCCCCTGGAAGGTGATCTCCCAGCAATCCTTGCCGGTGTAGATTTGCGTCCAGTTGTGCTTGTCCGATTTGCCCTCCGTCAGGTCGATCCGTTCGGCGGTCGGCGTGCGCCAGTCCCAGTAGCGGACGGTGGCTCCGGTGGGCTTGCCCTGGTAAAAGCCTGCGATGCGGCCTTCGACATAGGCATTCTGCTGATTCAGCCAGCGATCGCCGCCGAGCGCCTGGACCATATCGTCGAGCGCGGCGCGCGCCTTTTTGCTGCTGCTGTCCTCAGTCGAGGTCGTAGGCGCCGCAAAGCTTGACGTCGGCGGCGCGTCGGGCGCGGAGGCCTGAGCGCGAAGCACGGAACCGACGAGGATAGGCGCGAGGCAGAAGAACAGGGCCGACATCGTTACAACGGGAATCTTTCGCATAGTTAACCGATCAGAACAGCTCCTCCATTTACATTGACGATCTCACCGGTCATAAAGCCAGCAAGAGGCGTGCACAAAAAGAGGATAGGGCCGGCGATTTCGACAGGATCGGCAACGCGGCCGAGGGGAATGGTCGAGAGAGCGCGTTCGCGGAGCCTGGGGTCAGCCATGGCCGGCGCGGACATCTCCGTGTCGACCCAGCCGGGCGCGACGCAATTCACGCGGATGCCGTGCGGGGCCAGCTCCGTCGCCAGCCCTTTGGTCATGCTGATTATGGCACCTTTGCTGGCCGCGTAATCGGCATGGAATGCCTCGCCGCGCTGGCCCGCCGTGGAGCTGACGAGGACAATATGGCCGCCGGAACCGCCTGGTTTCTGCATTTGCCCGGCTGCAGCCTGCACGAGGCCGAAGACGCTGTCGAGGTTGATGGCCAGCGTGTTGCGCCACTGGGCGTCCGACATGGTGGCGATGGGAACGTCGGCCGACTCCCAAATGCCGTGGTTCGCGACCAGGATGTCGAGGCGGCCGTAGTGTTCGACGCAGCGCCGGACCAGAGCACCACCGTCTTCGGAAGTGGAGAGGTCCTGAGCGAAGGCGACGCAATCGTCGGGGCCGCACTCGGCGACAAGGCTTTTGGCAGCTGCCTCGGCTGAGCGGTAGCTGAAAGCGACGCGGGCTCCTGCCTGGCGGAAAAGCCGTACTGTGGCGGCGCCGATACCGCGCGAGCCTCCCGTGATGAGAGCGACTTTGCCTTCGAGCGAAAGGGAGACCGGGGACATGTCACCAGCGTATCAATGCCCCGTGACGGGCGTGCTTCGATACGATTGGCGCCTGCGCGGTTGGCGTGGCTGCACCCGGAGGGTAGCCGAGTTGACCCCTGCGGCGGCGCGACCCTTAGGCGGCGTCCGTAGAAGCACCGGGCAGGCGCAAGTATGAGTGGGGCTCGTTGTCATGCTGGATTTGCGGCACCAGCTTGCGCCCGGAGTGGCGGACCACGAGCCATGCGCCGACGAAGAAGAGGAGCAGGACGACTCCGCTGATGGCGACGACCAGCGGAAAGTTGGGATCTTTGGCGCGTTTGCCGGGCGGATGTGGTGCGGCTGGATCAGGCATAAGGAGTGAGATGCGGCGAAGGGCGCGTCAGAGGTGGAGGCTGACGCTCTATGACGCTGCCAATCTCGAATTGGCAAAGAGGCGCGGATTGCCGCTGGCGACCCTCGACCAGGAGTTGCGGAAGGCGGCCCAGGCGGAGGCGGTTGAACTGTTGGGGATCTGAGCGAGTCCGCTGCAATCGAACGTAGTTGTCGACGCAAAGAGAAAGGGCCTTCCACGAAGAGAAGGCCCTTTTTGACGCCGGCGTGCAGGGACAGTCGTTACCAGCGATGCTCTTCGGCGAACAGGTCGGACATGACCTTCACGTCGGAGTCGCAGGCGTGATTGAGGCAAGGCAGGCCAAAGGCCGCCTCGAGGGATTTCAGGACGGAATAGCTGTTGTAGTAGTTGCTGCTTTGCACGCCAGAGGGACCGTAGTTGGTCTGGACCGTGAGAACCACGCGGTTCTGGTTCTGGGATGGGAAAAGGCCGGTGAGCTGCGTAGTGCTGCCGCTGTAGTCGTTCTCATCCCAGACAATGACGATGGCGCTGCGCCCCGAATCCCATGCGGGCGATTTGTGGATGGCTTTGACGATGCGCTCGATGGTCACGTCACCCTGTTGGATCAGGCCAGGATTCAATCCAACCTGCGTTCCATAGGTATAGCCGCTGTTGTTCTCGCCGTAGTCGAAGGCGCAGAAGGCGTCTGCGTTGCCGCGGCCGTGCTGGTCGTCGCATTGGTTGGGCACGATGTAGGAGAAGGCTGGAAGGTCGCCCGTAGAGAGGTCGGCGTAAAGGCCGTGACCTCCATCGAAGCCCTTGACGTTGTTCAGGCTATTGTCGGAGTCGGTGCCGCTCTGCACACTGGCGAAGTAGGCAAACGGATTGTGCTTGACGGCATAGTCCTGCACGACACCCGCGCTGGTCAACGGCGCGAGATTGGTGAAGTCGGTCAGATTCGTTACGGTGCCGTTGCTGTAATTCACGCCGTAAACGGATCCCTCCGGAACGCTTTCCTGGTAGGTCTTCCACCTGAGCCCTTCCGCATCGAGTTGATCGGCGATGGTCTTGCCTACTGTGGGCGCCGCGGCGACAGACTTGACGCCGTCGATGTCAGCAAGGGCGACGAAGGGACCGCCCACTTCATTCCAGGTATCGACAGCCGGCGTTGCGGCATCGGTGCCGGTGCCGGAGATGGGGCAGATCGTGCCGGTGTCGATCGGAACCGGCGCGTTTCCGCCGCCGTTGTCGGCATTGACGATGCCAGTGGCGATATTAGGCGAGCAGGAGGTGCTGCCCCAGTTGGGAGCGTTGTCGCTGCGGACGCCAAAGTTGGAGCCGCCGACGATTTCGAGGTAATTCGTCAGGCTGGGATGACCAACCGCGAAGTAGTTGGTGGCCAGATTAACCTTGCCGTCGTTGATCAGGCTATTCAGATAAGGTTCGTTGGGATTGTTGATGACCTGCTGATACCCGTGGTTCTCCATCATGATCAGGAAGACGTGATCGAGGTGGGGAATGCCGCGGGGGTGGTCTTCCTGGGCGAAGCCGACGGTCGCCATTGCAATGGCGACGAGACACAAAGCTGCTTTCCTGCGCATGGATGCAGACCTTTCGAGATTTCTGATTTTGGGGACGCCGGTCACCGGGAGAACGTGACGCGACAGGTAATAGTCTGAGCCGCCAGTATCAACAGGGAATAAATAGACGGCGAAAAATTGAGGAATGGCGCCGATCTGGAAGCGCTCTACCAGATCCCGACGGAGTGGAGCTTGAGCGTGAAGGGCGTCCGCCGGAACCGGCCAGTCCCGACCTCAGGCAAGTCCTCCGGTAAACTGGGCTTCTGACCTATGTTTGAGAATCTTTCAGAGAAGTTACAGCGCGCTTTCAAAAACCTCCGCGGACAGGGTTCTGTCACCGAAGAGAACATGACCGAGGCGCTGCGCGAGATTCGCGTAGCGCTGCTCGAAGCCGACGTCAACTTGAACGTCGTGAAGGAGCTGATCGAGCACATCCGCGTGAAGGCCATGGGGCAGGAGGTGATGACCTCCCTGTCGCCGACCGAGCAGGTGGTGAAGATCGTGCGCGACGAGCTGGTCGCGATCCTCGGCAAGGATGTAGCGCGGTTCCAGTTTGCCTCGCGGCCGCCCACGGTGATCCTGATGGCGGGGCTGCAGGGGTCGGGCAAGACGACAACCGCGGGCAAGCTGGCGGCATGGCTGCAAAAGGGCGGACATCGGCCCATGCTGGTGTCGGTGGACGTGTACCGTCCGGCGGCGCGCGAGCAACTCCGGGTGGTCGCGCAGTCGATTAAGGCTCAGATCTATCAGGGCGACGAGAAGGGTGAGCCGGCGGGAACGGCGCTGGTGGAGCGGCTTGCGAAAGAGGCGCGGCGCGAAGCGGTGATCACCGGCTGCGACACACTGATTGTCGACACGGCGGGCCGTCTGCACGTTGACTCCGAGCTGATGGACGAGATGGCGAAGCTCAAGGCGCTGCTTTCGCCCCAGGAGATTCTGTTCGTCGCCGATGCCATGACCGGACAGGACGCGGTGAAGTCGGCTGAGGCGTTTCACAAGCAGCTCAGTTTGACAGGGACGGTCCTGACCAAGATGGATGGCGATGCCCGCGGCGGCGCCGCGCTGTCGATCCGCCATGTGACGGGCCAGCCGGTGAAGTTCATCGGGACAGGCGAGAAACCGGATGCCTTCGAGCCATTCCATCCCGACCGCATCGTGGGGCGGATTCTCGGCATGGGCGACATCATGGGGCTCATCGAGCGAGCCGAGGACAAACTCGACAAGAAAAAGAGCGAGGAGTTTGCGCGGAAAGCACTCTCTGGCGACGGATTCTCGCTCGAGGATTTTCGCGATCAGCTGCGGCAGATCAAGAAGCTCGGGTCGCTCGAAAGCATTATGAAGATGTTGCCCTCGGTGGGCCCGCTGGCCGGAATGCAGCAGATGGCGGGCCAGGTGGACGAGAAACAGCTGACGCGCGTGGAGGCGATCATCAACTCGATGACGCAGAAGGAGCGCAACCACCATGAGATCATCTCCGGGAGCCGGCGCAAGCGCATCGCGAACGGCTCCGGCACATCGGTGCAGGAGGTGAACCAGCTGCTGCGGCAATACGCGCAGATGCGGAAGATGTTCAAGGGCATCGGCAAGGGCGGCGGCATGCTGCAACGCCGCGCGATGGGGATGCTGGGCGGAATGCGGGGGCGGTAAGGCAGGGCTGAGAGCGCAGGACACAGGACACATGAAAAGCGGGCGCGCTTCGCGCCCAAGCAATCGAGGAAACAGATTGGAAGCGGCGGGAGCGATCGATGACGGACAAAGTGAACGATCTGCGACGGAAGACGGTAATCTCGGCAGCGGGTGCAGCTGTGCTGGCAGCCGGACCTGCGTTATCGATGACGCATGGTCATCGAGTGCTGGGCCTTGTCATTATCGGGATTCAGGTGGTGCTGCTGGTCGTGGCGGTCCGATTCTTCGCTGAGATGAAAAAGGCCAGCGGAGATTAATTCCCCGAGCAGCATGAGCGCCGTTTTTCGACCCGTCCCTTGTTGACGATTTTCCGCTACTCGAAAAGTTTAGGACCGCTGCGGGCGCCAATTCTCGGCCTGCGAGTCGGCGCCGCGGAGAGAATCCCCAGCAGCTCGCGCAGTTCGGTGCGCAGGCGCTGCAGTTTCGCTTTGGTGGGAGCGGCGCCTCCTTCAAGCAGCGGCAGCTGCGGCGATTTGGAGCGAGCGTTTTCCTGCGCGATCACCTGGCGCGCGCCGGCAATGGTATATCCCTCATCGTGGAGCAGCCGGCGGACGCGCATCGCCAGCTCCACGTCGCGCTTGCGGTAGAGACGCTGGCCGGTGCCGCTCTTATTGGGGCGCATCTGCGGAAATTCGGTCTCCCAGAAGCGCAGCACGTAGGTCTCCACGCCGCAGAGTTTGGCGACCTCTCCAATGCGGAAATAGAGCTTGTCAGGGATGATGGGCTCGCGTCGCGGGCGCCGTTGAGCTGCGTGTTTAGGCATCGACAGGAGTGGGGAGACGTGCGGACACGGCCCCTTACGGGGCCAGTATAGGCCACCCGTCCACGGGCGAAGAAACAAATTGGAGAGGAATCAGCTCTTGTCCTGTCTCGAATCCGGGTCAATGGCCGCTCGCGCCGGAGACTTCGGCGGAGCGGCGCGGAGATACTGCACCGGCCACGACGCTGTCTCGTTCAGAGCAATAGCGGCATGCAGCGGCCAATAGGGGTCGCGCAGGAATTCGCGAGCGATGAAGATAAGGTCGGCCTGCCCGGTGCGCAGGATATGCGCGGCCTGGGCGGCACTGGTAATTTGGCCGACGGTCCCGGTAAGGATGCCGGCCTGCGCGCGAATCGCTTCAGAGAAAGGCGCCTGATAGCCAGGGCCGGTTGGAATGGAGATGCCGGAGACGTTGCCGCCCGACGAAACATCAACAAGATCGACGCCGTGGTCGCGAAGCAGGGCAGCGAGGCGAATGGACTGCGGCAGGTCCCATGCGTCATTGGGTTGGCTTTGCTCCAGCCAGTCGGTCGCAGAGATGCGAACGAAGAGCGGGCGCTCGCGGGACCACACGGCGCGGATGGCGTCGACGACTTCGAGAAGCAGACGAACGCGGTTCTCGAAGCTTCCGCCGTATTCGTCACCGCGATGGTTACTGATGGGCGAAAGAAATTCATGAAGCAGGTAGCCGTGAGCGGCATGAATCTCGATGACGTCGAAGCCCGCTTTGTCAGCGCGAACCGCAGCGTCGCGGAAGGCCTGGCGGACAGTGGCGATGCCGTCATGATCGAGCTCGTGCGGCTGTGGGTAATTGGCTGAGAAGGGAATCGCACTGGGGGCGAGGACATTGGACCAGCCGCCCGCTTCCGGAGCGATCACGCCATCGCCGGACCAGGGGCGGTACGTACTGGCTTTGCGTCCCGCGTGGGCCAGCTGGATGCCCGCGCGGGCTCCCTGCCCGTGGAGAAACGTCGTAATCCGGGCGAGCGGCGCGATGTGCTCGTCCTTCCAGAGGCCGAGATCCTGTGGACTGATGCGGCCCTCGGCACTGACGGCGGTGGCTTCCGTAAAGACCAGGCCGACCCCGCCGACGGCACGGCTGCCAAGGTGGACGAGGTGCCAATCATTCGCGAAGCCGTCTTCGCAGGAATACTCGCACATGGGTGAAACGACGATGCGGTTGGGGAGGGTCACCGAGCCAATTTGCAGTGGCGAAAAGAGGGAGACGGGAGTCTGGGATGGCATGCACGGTTTTGGATGTGCGACCAGGGGCTCACGGCTCATCGCTTACCAGTGGCGGGAATGAGCAGAAAAAAGAGGCTTCGCTCGGAACGAAGCCTCTGCGGAGAGCCGGGCATGTGGGGGAGGGGCTGACTTTAGATAGGTTGCCTCGTTGGGAACTCTTCTCCCAGAAGTTCCCGGAAATGCCAACCCCCTACTACATCCTGGCCAATAGCCGTTAAGCCATCAATATCTTGGGCTTTGATTTCATGTCTGTCAAGGAAAAAATTACGGACCATGGGCGACGGGGCACAGAGCTCAGGGCACCGAGGCACAGCCGTCAACCCGCGTTGATGAGTCGCGTTTGGAACGAAAGGTTGGATTCGCGGCAGCCTACTTGCCGGCGTTGTCGGCGTTCTCTTCGTCGGTTAAGTAGGTTTGCTGCGCTGGCGGCAACGGGACCAGTCGGTAGAGGACGAGAAGGTTGCGGTCGGGGTCGTCGAAGGCGGGAAATGCGGCGACGCGTTCGAGAGAGTACTGGGTCTGGAGATCGGAGAGGGAGCCAGGATCGATGTCGTTCCAGGCAGCGTACCAACCAGGCTGCCAGGCGTGAACGCGGTACGGGAGGTCCCAGGTGCCGAAGTCGTCGCAGATCGCGGGCAGGCCGGTCATGAGCGCGATGTCGTCGCCGCTGATGGAGAGCAGGAGACGAGGCTGGTCCGGATGCCGGTCAATGTAGGCGGCGATGCCTTTTGCGGCCGTCACAAACTCATATTGGGGATGGCGGACGTAGCCTGCAATGCGGACGATTCCAGTGGCGGAGACGACGGCCATGACGATCACGGAGAGCGCACCCGAGGCCCGCACCAACCGTGGGCGTGAGCGGCGTCGAAGATCGGCAGCCAAAAGGGCCAGAGCAATGCACAGCGGATAAACCACCGCAGCGTAGTAACGCGGCTGTGGGTGGTTGTGCCAGCCAGTAAAGAAGATGATGCCGCCGGCTGCAAGCAGCGATGCGGCGACGAGGGGATTCAGACCGCGAGAACGTGGGCCGGAAGAATCATCGGTCGTGGCAAGGGCTGCATTTCGGGTCCGCCAGGGAATCAGCTCGAGCGCGAGCAACAATACCGCGGTGATGCCGAGGGTTGGTGAAATCCAGAGCGTGCCGTGTAGGGCGTACCAGAAGGCGGCAATCCAGCCTCCGATGGTGGAGGGTTCGGGCCAGTGGTTCACTGCGAAGAGGTATTGATAGTCCACACGGTAGTGAGGGCGGACGAAAAAGAGATACCAGGCGAGCCAGGGAAGCGAGGCAGCGGCTGCGGTGATCGCGAGTGCACGGCAGGAATTCCATCGGAAATGGCAGGCGCGGGCGATCAGATACAAGGTCGACGGAAGGAGAAAGATAGCTGTGGTCTTGGTGAGGACCATCAGGCAGAGCAGAAGTCCGATGCCGGCCAGCAGGAGAATTTGCGAGCGGGCCGCGGCAAGCGGGAGGCGCAGCGCGAGCAGCCAGGAGAGCAGCAGCAAGCAGACGAGCGTTGGCTCGAGAAGAGCCAGCCGGCCGAAGGCGTAGAGGAATGGGCTCGAGACGAGAAGCGTCACGGCAAGGAGCGCGACCCACGGTTCGGCCTGGGTGCGGACGAGCCGCCAGGCGAGCAGCAGATTAATGCCGAAGATGGTGAGGACGAGGGCACGCGCGGCGGCGAGGCTGACTCCCGTGAAGTGGAAGAGCACAGCGAGGAGCAGCGGCCAGACAGGCAGCGCAATGGCGGGATTGAAGTCGCCGTGGAAGTACCAGTGGCCGGTGATGAAGTAGCGGGCGGCGGCATTGCCGTACCATCCTTCGTCGGTGTACTTGGAGTAGTCCATCCACGGGGAGTTGTTCGGGAAGTCGGCGAGAAGATGCGGAAAGTGGAGGCAGAAGAGAGCGACGATCCCAAGGGTCCAGAGCGCATAAGGCCAGCGGAGAGATGCTGCGACGGGTTGCGGCGGGGCGTGCGAGACGGCGAGGACGGGACCGGACGGTTCGTCGAGCATCGTTTCCGGAGCCGGGTTCGGCGGGAGATCGGATTGGCGGGCTCGCACCGGATTCATCGCAATGCAACACTCCTGGAGAGTAGAACGCCAAAGCGCGGACGAAGCTGCGCGTGGTCCTGACTATTTAAGGGGTTGAAAGCAGTATACGAGGGTTGTCCCCCCCACCCCCCCAGGGGTGGGGCTGTGGCAAGGCATTCATACCAGGGCGCTTATTTTGTTGTCTAGTTTGACAACTCCTCCGGAGTTCCGAAAGGCGAGACGTTGTGCTGCTCCGAAAGCGACTCCGGGGCTTCCAACGAGCTGCGGGCCCGCCCATTGGGGGATTTGGATTTCAAGACAACAGGAATGCCGCGGCCTGAGCCGGGCAGGGCGTTCGCCCACTACACACTAAAAGCAAAAGCTCCGTGCGCGACCATCGCGGACAGAGCTTTCCGTGTTCAAGGCTACGGGTCTGGGACGGATAGAGGCAAACAGAATCTGAGATTGGTGCGGTACGGAGGTCATGGGAGAGCTGACTGCGCAGGTTGTCGACGCGACGGGACAATTACAGGAAAAGCACGGCAATGCGGAAAGGGCAACGGTTTCCCGGAACGGACAACGGAGGTACTTCAGAGATGAGCTCATTGGCGGGTTGTGCTGGATGTTGGGGTGGGAAAGGCGTTTGCTTCTTGCTGTGGGGTGAACCTGGCCGGGGTGAATTTGCATTTGTGGCGGCGCGCCACGACTCGGTGAGGGAGCCGTTGGCATTCTCTGCAGAGACCGGAAGTTGTGCCTAGTCCGGAGGCATGTATGCATGGCCCCCGGGTCTCAGGAGAGAGAGCCATTCGACTCGCTGCGCTTGCTCGGGCCAGCCATGATCGTGGTTGGTCTGCCCCGGCTGGCGAATGAAGGGTGGTTCAGGAGCCCCCGGGTCTCAGGATCAAGAGCCATTCGACTCGCTGCGCTTGCTCGGGCCAGCCATGATCGTGGTCAGTCTGCCCCGGCTGGTGGGTGCAGGCCGGTTTCAGAGCCCCCGGGTCTCAGGTCGAGACCCGGGCTCAGCGCAGGTTGGTTTACTGCACCGCGGCGGAGACGCCCAGAGTGTGTATCTCGCTGCCCGCAGTACCGGTGATGTTGACACCGTAGCTGCCGGCTGCTGCCGATCCACTGGCGGTTACCGTCAGGGTGACGGCGGTTGAAGGGTTGACGGGCGAGGTCGTTCCGCCGGTCCCACCGCCTCCGCCGCCGGTTCCGCCACCACCACCTCCGCCACCGCCGCCGATGTTGCCAGCACCGCCGCTGCTGCCGCAGCCAATGCCAAATCCAGCGATGCAGGCGAAGAGCAGGAGACTCAGGAGATTCCTCCACGCGCGTCGCCGGGCGGGGAGTGTGAGCAGGAGAACACCAGCCAGAGCGGCGCCTCCGCCGGTGAGGAAGAGGTTGAGGCGGTTCTTGTCGAGGCTGGCGCTGGTCGAAGACGTCAGCGCAACGGAACTCTGACTCAGCGAGCAGGAGACGCCGGTGGGCGCTCCAACCATGGCGCAGGACAGGTTCACCGTTCCGCTAAACCCGTTGGTGGGCGAAACGAAGACGGTGGTGGTAGCGCTGGAGCTCGCGGGCACCGAGATGAGGGCGCTGGCTGCGGTGAGCGAGAAGTCCGACTGCGCGTTGGTGATGGCGCTGCCGTTGTTCAGAGTGAAGTTCGATGGGGCGTAGGTCGCGTCGCCGGAGTACTGGAGGGTGACGAAGTTCGCTCCCTGGAAGAGATCCTGGCTATCGAGCGTGAAGGTGAAGGTAGACGTATCGCCGGAGCCGGGCACGATGCCCACCGGGAAGTAGCTGTACCCCGAGGAAAAGACGGTGATGGAGCCGGTGGGCGCGGCCTTTCCGCTTTGCCCGGTGACGGTGCCGGTAACCGTGATGCTGGTGGTGGGCGAGATGCTTCCGGTTGCCGTAGCCGTGGTGGTGGAAGCGAGCAGACCAGCCGTGGGGGCGACGACGGTAATGGTCCCGGAGGCGGCGCTGGTTCCGGTGAGAGCCGCGTAGTTGCTGTCGCCCGAATAGGTGATGGTTACCGCGTAGTTGCCTGCCGCCGCAGAAGCGGGGATGGTGACGACCGCAACAGATTCGGCAGAGACACTGCTGGGATCGACGGCGCCCACGAGGGTGGCCGTGACCGAACCTCCCGGCAAACCGGTGACGGTGACGGTGCCGGTGGGCGGCGCGACCGGAGACGCGGCAGCGACTTTGTAGGAGCTCTCGACGCTGTCGTTGGCGCTGTTCTCAATGGTGACGTTAAGGGTGGTGGCCTGACCACCGATGACCGAGAAGCCGGTGCTGGAGGTGAGGTTCGACGCGCCAACGTAAATGTCGGGGGTGTTCTTCACCACGGTGAACGTGACGGCCGATGCGGAGGATTGTTGATAGCTGGCATCGCCGGCATAACTCGCGGTGACGGAATGTGTGCCGACGTAGAAGGGTGCGTTGAACTCGGCGTCGCCTTCGGCGTTCAGGGTCGCGGTGTTGACGGTGGTTCCGTTGTCGGCAAAGACCACGGTGCCGGTGGGCGAGGTGTAGTACTGGCAGGTGGCTGCAGTGCTGGTGACCTTGACGCAGGTGTTATAGAAGTTCGTCCCGTAGATCTGCGCAGCGAGGAGGGCCTGCGTGCCGTAGGGGACGGTGGTCGTCCCCGTGCTGATGCCGACGCTGCCGGAGCTTGTCGTCGCTGAGTTCAGGATATTGAAATAGGTGGTGCTGGGCTCGGCGGCGACGGTGATGGAGGTCTTGGGCGAGGTACTGGCGGCATTCGTGCCGTCCCCGCTGTACTGGCCCCAGATGTTATAGGTGCCGCCAGGGAGGAAGGTGATATTGCTTCCCGAGAAGGCGCCGCTGGTGACCGGGAAAACTGCCTGACCCTGCTGCAACGGCAGAGCGCCGTCGGTGAGAAGCGCGACGTTGCCGCCGGCGGTAGAAGGCGTCACGGTGCCGCTGACGGTGATGGGCGATCCGTGCGTAAAGGAGGTGGAGGACGGGGTGAGGGTCACAGTACTGGCGGCGAATGTGACATTGCCCCAGTCGGTGACGAGCTGAGTGGCGTCGACCGAGCCGAGCCCGGTGGCGAGGTTATAGCCGGCTGCAGCGTTGTAGTCGGGGGTGGTTCCGGTGCCGATCTCACCCTCGGTGATGCCGCTGACGGTGATGGGCGTTCCGGTTGCGGTGATGCAGTTGATTGTCGTCGGGCTGCAGGGCACCGCATTCGTCCCCACCGTGATGTCATGGAAGGCCGCCGGGAACTGAGTCTTCAACGGATAGAGAACGAAGTCGGCCTGACCCTGGCGGCCGTACTTTTGATTGACGAGGGCCATGATGCCGGCGAAGCTGGGCGCCGCGGCGGAAGTGCCGCCGACGCCGAAGATCTGCACCGGGCCGCTTGCGTTCGGCTGGCAATCACCGTCCTCGTAGCAAATGGCGTAGTAGCTGTAGTTGGAGCCGTCCGCCGAGAAGAGGGAAAGGTCAGGAATGTCGCGGACGCTGTCCGCGGGAACGCCTGTTCCCTTCTGCCAGGAGGGTTTGGCGTAGCCGGTGAGGGTGCTGCCGGTAGGACAACCGCCGGCCGAATCCCAATTTTCCGTATTCGTGCCAGAGACGCACAGGGCCGCGCTGCTGGCGCCGCCACTGCCGGCGCCGATGGTGGTGCCGCCGTAGACGTCGTAATAGTTCACCGCATCGAGACCGTACTGGCTGTTATTCCAGGGCTGCTCGGGAATGTGGGTGAGCAGAGATTCACTGGGAGTGTTGGTTCCGGTGGTGTTCCAGTAGGCGCCGAGATTGGCGAGAGTGAGGGTGGCGTAGTTGCTGTAGTAAAAGTCGGTGCCGCCGACGGCGACGTCATAGGGCGTAGAGGCAAACCCGCTGACGGCCAGCCCGGAGACCGCGTATTCCTGGGTGTCGGGGTCGTCGCATCCTGCGGAGCCATTGTCGCCGGATGAGACGGTGACGGTGATGCCCTGGGCTGCGGCCTGCTCCATGAGGGTTTCACCGATGAATCCATTCGTTGAGCCGAGGCTGGACTCGCACGCGCCGAAGCTCAGGCTCATGATGGGGGCGACGTTGCCATAGATCGCGTGCTCGAGGGCCAGATAGAGGCCGCTCTCAAGAGCGGTATCGGCGGCGACGACGAGGTCGACCGTGGCTTTGGGAGCGACCGCGCCGGACCACTCGACATCGAGGTAAGCCTCGCTCGAGTCGTAATTCGGACCGTCGGGATTGTTGATCCCGTCGACGCCGGGATCGTTGCCGTCGATGATGACGTTCGGCGGATTCGCAGGAAGGCTGAACAGAGTGCGGAACTGATTGACGAGATCGACGTTGACGTTCGAGTCGTTGATGATGGCGATGGTCTGGCCGGCGCCGTCGTAGGTGGTGCCGCCGGTGTATTTGGAGTTCAGTGTTGGGTTGGGCAGGTCGTACTGGACGCCGAAATCCTGCGGCGAAAGCGCAAAATTAATGCCTGGATTCGTGCCTGGGACGGTGGGATAGCCCGCGCCGCCGTTGATGGTCCACTCAGGTTTGGCGGTGCCGGTCTTCGGATCATAGGCCGCTCTGCCGAGCAGATGCGCGTGGCTCTTCAGGTGGAAGTTGTTGAGGGTGACAAAGCCGGCGACGACAGGCGCGAGAGCGGCAGGAATGTCGGGATCGTTGGCGGTCGCGAAGTGCGTTTCGCCATTGACGGCGTATTTGTGAATCTGGGCGTGGAAGGCGCCGCGGAGCTGGGCGACGTTGCCGGTAAATTCGATGACCTGCCTGCCGGGCGCCACACTGCCGACCTCAAAACCATGGGAGGCGAGCCAGGACTGGACGGTGGCGATGTCCTGATCGGATGGCCCGAACTGCCTGCCGAACTGATCGGGCGTGAGCCACTGGTGATAACTGGCCGTGCCGGGGGTATGGACGTCGGAGACGAACTGCCTGAGGGCAGCTTCCTGCTCGGCGCTGCGCCGAAGGACGAGGTGCATGCGCTCGAGCGGCATGGAATCCGGAGCAACGCCGCGATCGTTGGCGGCGTTGGCCAGCGGGTGCACGTAGCCGTGGAAGGAGACGCGGCTGTTTTCGTCGACGGGATCGACGACGCGGTTGGGCACGACGGTCTGGCTGGTTTGGGCGGGAAGCGCAGCACCGAGGAGAACGAGCGAAGCCGAGAGGATTGCTGCGGAGCGAATCTTACGAACGAGGGGAAAAAGCATGGCCATCCTTGTCAAGGGCGAGAGGGTACATCCATATACCGCGAGAGGCAGCGGCAAATCAATGGAGATCGCGTGCCGATGGGTTCCATCATAACCCTGGCAGGGGAGCGCAAATTTTCGGAAAGACGAGGGGTGATCGTCACGCGATTGACCTTCAGCCTCGGTAGACCAGCGGCTTCGGACCAGGCGAACCCCGCCTGGGAGGAGGGAAGATCCGGAGCGGAAAGACAAGTGAGGATTACCGGGACTGCGATGCATTAGACCGGCAATTTCGAGATTAGTTGCGCGGGGTCAAAAGAAAAGCGGGAGGGGAAAACGGATCCTGGCAGGCCGGGAATGGAACGGTATTCCATGGCGGATTCAGTCGCTGCCATCGCCAGCCTGTAAGTTCAGCCATTTTCCGGCATTGAAATAATGGATGGTCGCCGAGCGCTCGAGCCGGGCGTCATCAATGGCGTCGTGGTCGATGGCGGCAGCATGGCGCAACTGAGGGGTCGCCCGGATTTCGGTGGAGGAGCGAACCGCGATGCCCCAGGAGGAACCGAGAACGGAACCGCCGGGCGAGCATCCCAGCCAGGCGGAGTCCGGCTGACTGCGGAGGGAGATGGGGGACTCGAATTGTCCGGCGAAGAAGACAAAGAGGGTGGTCGAGCCCGCAGCAGAACAGAGCGCGGCCCAGTCGCTGGAGCCGGCGGAGCGGAAGGCGCCATGGATGACATTTTCAGGCTCTTTGGCCTCGAAGCTTTGCGGGATCATGCACTGACGGCGGCTGAGCTCGGCGGCGACGGGCGGAGGCAAATCGGGGAACGAGGCGAGGGGAAGGAGCCGGATGCGGTAGTCGACGATGCCACCGTAGTCGGAGTGAATCTCGCCGGACTCGATGCGCTCGGCGTCGCTGGCCTGGGAGGGCGGATTCGGGGGAACGGTCTGGCCGAGGGCGATCAGGAAGCCGGCCAGCAAACCGGCGACGGACGCGCCCATCATTTTGAGCCGAGGATGTTGGGATAGGAGTTCGCTTCGAGCCACGAGGCGGCGGAGCGCAGCAGATCGTGAAAGAAGGCGAGGCCGGCTTCGGGAAGGCGCACACGAAAGCGCGGCTCGCGGAAGTCGTCGATTTCTGCGATGGGGGCGAGGACGTCGAAGAAGGTTTCTTCCTCGGGCGGGCTTTCGGCGGGAGGTCCCTCGATGGCGATCGACAGGCCTTCGCGGAATCCGTAGTTGAGGCCTACGAGGCGGTGATCGAGCCGCTGGAAGGCGGGCGGGAAGCGAGCGAGGCGAAGATACGCGTCGAACATGGCGAGGGCGCCTGGAATCTCGTCATCATCGGCGAGGACGCAGGCAGCGCGATCGTGGTCGGCCATCCAGATTTCGAGCCCTTTGGCAAAGCTGGTGGCAAGCGGGTCGGTGGGCTGCAGGGGGGTGGGTGCGCGTCTGGGAACTTCAGCGGGAATTTCGCCGGGCGGCGCAACTTCGATGGAATTGGGAGGATCGGTGAGGTTGACGGCGAGGACCCCGGCAATGCGGATGCGGTTGCGGAGCTGCGCGTCATCGTGGCCCGGGGCCTCGGCGACATAATTACGGCGGAGCACGGCGGCGCCGGGTCTTTCCAGGAGCGCGCGGAGACGCGTAGCCGGCACGGGGTGCGGCAGCGCCGCAACATTCATTTCGAGACAGGGCATGAATGGCCTCTGATGGTCTGCTGAGTGGAAAGTATACGCAAGGCGGGCGGGCAATTGGATAACCCAGATGACGCGGGAGCCTGCTGAGTTATGGGGTATGCTGTTGCCGCATTCCTCCGTCGTGCTGCCGATGGAGGCGAAAGGAAGGAAGTTGTGCGCAAACCAGTGGGGGTGATGCTCGCCGCGGTGGTGCTCGGGCTGATGGCTCTGATCGGTATCGTCATCAGTGCGGGAAGCATTCTGGTCACGCTTGTGATGCACAACCCGGCCATTCCGGCGGTTCCAGGGATCAAGGCCATCATGGCCGGAACAACCGCAGTGATGCTGGGATTCTTCCTGTTTTGCGCGTGGACGGTGGTGGGACTCTTTCGGATGCGGCCGTGGGCGCGTTACGCGATTCTGGCGATCGGCGGAGTGGAATTCTTCTTTACGGCCCTGATGTGCGGGGTGATGATCCTGATGCGCAACATGCCGCTGCCCGTGCCGCCCACCGGACCTTCCCCGGTCAGTGTGCAGGGGGTGTTTCTGGGGATGGGCGTTTTTTACGGACTGCTCTCGCTGATCGGCGTGTGGTGGCTGGTGTATTTCAATGTGCCAGCGGTGCGGCCGGCATTCTCACAGTCGCCGGCGCTCCCGGTTGAAACGGGATGGGCTGCGCCAGGAGTCATGGCCGGGCAGCCGCAGGCTTTCGCGCAGACCGAGGGGACGCCGGGATGGCGGATTGTGATCATCGTGTGGGCCTGCCTGATGCTGCTGAGCATTCTGTACGTCCCGATGCTGTTCCTCATGCATGTGCCGCTGTTCATGTTTGGGATGGTGATGCGGGGATCAGGGGCGACCGCTCTGATGCTGGTGTTGTTTGGCGCGCAGTTCGTTTTGGGAGCCGGTCTGCTGCGGAAATGGAAACCGGCCTGGTATCTCGGGATGGCATGGCAGGCTTATACGGTCGCTGTTTTTCTCTCTTTCCTTGTGCCTGCGGTCCGGATGCGGTTCATGGCGTACGAACATGAACTGATGAGAGAGTGGGCGGTATCGAATCATTCGGGAAATATGGCGATGGATATGGGTCCATTTGTGGAGCTGGGGATGATTCTGGGCGTGGGACTGGTTGTGGTGTGCACCATCGCACTCGTGAAGAGGCGAGCGGACTATTTGCACGCTGGGTAGTGTCATATCTCTTCAGGTAATTGTTCAATTTCAATGAACCGATCGACGAATCGAAATGGCCCGAACCACAGCCCACAGCGGCTAGAGCCGGCTTGATTTTGTGGCGGTTGCGGCGCGAGCAAGGTCCTGCCGCTGATACAAAACCGAGGAACAATCTCTTTAACGAAGCAGACTGGAACGGGCACTGGTCGCCCAGCGTAAATCCGGTCAGTCCATCGGGAGCCTTTCAACGCTCGAACAACGCAGGGGGTAACCGGGGTTGCCTGGATCGATTCGACACGATTCCCCGGCGAATCAGCGTCTGAGAGAATGGTCATGCCGCGCTGAAGTCGGTATGCGTCCAGCGCATCCGAAGCGCAGGGGAGTTTTCGAGGATCCATGCGACTGGGAATAGTGATCATGGCTGCGGGCAAAGGCACGCGGCTCAAATCGAAGCGCGCCAAAGTGCTGCATGAAATCGGGGGAAGGCCGCTGATCCAGCATGTTGTCGCGGCCGCGGCGCAGGTGGTGCCGCCCCACGACATTCTGGTGATCGTTGGACATCAGGCGGAAGCGGTGCAATCGCTGATTCGCGAAACCGGTGTTCGCTTCGCGGTGCAGGAAGAGCAGCGCGGGACCGGGCATGCCATCCAGACGGCAGAGCAGGGGACGCGCGATTACGACGAGTTGATCGTGCTGTCGGGCGACGTGCCGTTGCTGCGGCCGGAGACGATTGTCGCACTGCGGGATTTCCATATGAAGGAGCGGGCGGCGATGACGGTTCTGACGGCTGTCCCGGCGAATCCCGCTGGTTACGGACGCGTTCTGCGCAAGGCAAGCGGAGCGCCTGAGGTGACGGCGATCGTCGAGGAGAGAGTTCTCGCGCCGCAGCAGCGCGACGTGCGCGAGATCAATGCGGGCATTTACGGGTTTCGGCGGGAGGCGCTGTTCAACCATATTGGGCAACTGCGCCCGGAGAACCAGAACAAGGAGCTGTACCTGACGGATATGGCTGCGATCCTGCATGACGCGGGGGAGCGGGTGGTGGCGCTCGAGGCCGCGAATCCGACCGAGGTGCTGGGTGCGAACACAATTGCCGAAATGATGGAGCTGGATCACAAGTTGCGTATGGCGACGGCGCACCGTTTAATGGCGGCTGGGGTGACGATCCTGCGACCGGAGACGGTGATGATCGATGCCGGCGTCGAAGTGGGATCGGACACGGTGATCGAGCCCTTCGCCCAGTTGCTGGGAGAGACGCGGGTGGGCAGCGACTGCCGGATCCGTTCCTACGCGGTGCTGGAGAACATGACGGTGGGCGACCAGGTGCTGATCCTGCAATCGTGCGTTCTGGCGGATTCACGCATCGACAAGGGCGCGCGCATCGGGCCGCTCGCGCATCTGCGGCCTGGCTGCCATATCGGGGAGAGCGCGCACGTCGGCAATTTTGTCGAAGCCAAGAAGACGCACCTCGGCAAGGGATCGAAGGCAAATCACCTGACGTATCTGGGCGATGCCGAGATCGGGGAACGGGTGAACATCGGAGCGGGGACGATCACCTGCAATTACGACGGGGTGAACAAGTTCAAGACGCTGATCGGCGATGGGGTGTTTATCGGGAGCGATTCCGCGCTGGTGGCGCCCATCGTGATTGGCGAGGGCGCCTACATTGGCGCGGGATCCGTGGTCACTCAGGATGTTCCGGCCGACGCGCTGGCGATCGCGCGGGGACAACAGGTGAACAAGCTGCACTGGGCGAAGAATAAGAGAGCGCAACGGGAAGCGCTGAAGGCGAAGGGATAAAAGCTGGGAGCGGGAGCCTGGGGCGGGCGGTAGCCGGGAGGGCTAAGCGGCTTCCTGCTCAGCGGTGCGCATCGCGGCGAGTTCGACGCGGAGGCGCATCCTGGCAGTGAGAGCAGTGCGCCGTACGACGGCGTTGGTCTCCTGAAGGAGTTCTGCAACCTGGCTTGCGGAGTATCCCTCGACATCCATCAACAGGAAGACGATGCGTTCGTTCGAAGGCAGGCAGCGGATCGCCTCTTCGAGCTCTGTGCGCAGAATGTTGTTGCGCGGAGGGAGATAACCCGTGGTGGGCGGCGGAAGCGGCTCATCCTGAGCGAGAACCTGCCGCGCGCGGAGTTGTTCAAGGAGTGCGGTGTCGATGATGGCATGATCCGGCTCGTCGACCTGACGAAAGGCGCGGACGAAGGAGCCCCGCAGGATCTCTTCCGCCTCCATTTCACTGCCGGTCATGTAATAGGACAGGGAAAAGATGCGATGGCGATGGCTGTCGTAGATGTCCCGCTGCTTCTCTTCGAGGCTCTGGGGGGCCCTTTCACGGGCGGTTACTTTTGCGAGATGGCGGTCCAGTTCAAACAGCATTTGTGTTGGACTCTCAGAGGATGGGCTGGAAGAAGAAGCTTACCACGAACCTTAGATGCAAATGTACCCCGTTCGGGGGAGTGAAGGGGGGAGACATTTTTCCGCAAAACACTGTTTTCCGGGAAGGGGACGGGCAGGTGACGCCGCCCCCGGTGTGCCGGAAAAGTCCGGTGTTTTGAGGGGGGTGACCCGAAATGGTCCTCCCTCATCCACGTTCCGGGAATTGTCGGCTATTGGCAATTTAGTCAGGATACGATTAAGCGGAATTCTTTGCAGTCCGATAAACAGGTTGGCCTTGGTGCGGAGGGAAAGTTGGCGTCAGAGCGGATTCTGATTGTGGACGACGAACCGTACGTTCGCAATCTGATGGCGACGATGCTGGAGAAATCCCATTACACGCCGGTTCTCGCTTCGAATGGGCTGGAGGCGATTGAGCGGGTGGAGCAGGACGCACCCTACGATCTGATCCTTTCCGACATCGTGATGAACGGCCTGGACGGCATCGGGTTGCTCGAACGCGTCCGGGAGCTTCAGCCGGACACGCCGATGGTGATGGTGACTGCGATCCATGACGTGGGGGTCGCGATCTCGGCGATGCGCAAGGGCGCCTACGATTATCTGCTGAAGCCGTTCGAGAAAGAGCAGCTGCTGGTGACGGTGCGGCGGGCGCTCGATTATCGGCGGCTGGTGCAGCAGAACCACGTCTACCGGCACAATCTGGAGCAACTGGTTTCGGCGCGTACGGAGATGCTGCGCCAGGCGATGGCGGATCTGGAGCGCTCGTACGACATCACGCTGGAAGCGCTGGGCGATGCGCTGGATCTGAAGGATGCCGAGACCGAAGGCCACTCTCGCCGCGTGACCGCCTACACCATCGCGCTGGCCCGGCACTGCGGCGTGGAGATGGGGCAGACGCGGGTGATCGCGCGCGGAGCGTTTCTGCACGACATTGGAAAAATGGCGATTCCGGATGCAATTCTGCTGAAGCCGGGCAAACTCGATCCGGAGGAGCAGCAGATCATGCGCGAGCATTGCGCGCGCGGCTATCAGATTCTGCGCAAGATTCCTTTCCTCGAAGAGGCTGCAGAAATTGTCTACAGCCACCAGGAACACTATGACGGCAATGGTTATCCACGGAACCTGCGCGGTGAGGATATTCCGCTGGGAGCACGGATTTTTGCGATTGCCGATACGGTGGATGCGATCACGTCGGACCGCCCCTACCGGCGCGCGCGCTCTTATGACGTCGCCCGTACGGAGGTGGAACGCTGCGCGGGAACCCAGTTCGATCCGAACATCGTGGAGGTGTTCCTGGGGCTGCCGGATAGTCTTTGGGAAGACCTGCGATCAGAAATGACCCGCCATCCGCGCTTCTCTCCGCTATCATTTGCTGGGGCGATCGAAGACCTGAAGGTCTGACGGTCGGTCCTGAACCCGGAGCGTGGGAGACGGCCATGCCAGTTCTCGGAGAGCGAATCGTCGTAGCAAAAATGAAGTCCGTACCCCTGTGGAAGCTCGAAGGGGGCGAACTGGTGCGCCATTTCCAGTTCAACAACTTCATCGAGGCGATGCAGTTCGTGAATGGCGTCGCGGAAATGGCCGAGGGCGCCGGGCATCACCCTGACATCGACATTCGCTACAACAAGGTACGACTGGCGCTGATGAGCCACGACGCCGGGGGATTAACGGAGCGGGATTTCGATCTCGCCGCGGGAATCGACAGCCTCGATTGAGAGCATGTTTGGCTTGTAAGTCGAGATTTGTCCCGGACTGCTGATTCCGCCGGCAAAGCCAGGTACCGCAACTTTTGCTGTCATTCGTCGTCTGTTGGAGCAGAGGCATTTTGATTCGGCGAGACGGGCTGGCGCAGGTGGGAGAGCGATTTTCTGTTCCACAGAACAACCGCCAGGCCGCCCATGAGAACCGATCCGGCCACAATCGCGCCGGTGAGGAAGGCCCGGAGGCCACTGTGCGGCTGGGACTGCGGAGCGTTCTGAGTTGTTTCCGAAGGTTCGTCGGTCATGGGACAGAGGAGTAGAGGGTCCTGGAACCGATTTTAACCGCACCGGAAATATTAAATTGTGTAGAACACTTGTGCGGAAGGGGCATCAGGGTTACACTATTCTGGAGATTGGGGAAGATTCAGTCCCGATCAGCAGATTTTTCCCTTCGGGTCGATGATGAAGGGCATCAGAGGTATACAGAGTTTGGGCCGGACCGGCGACTGAGAATTCCCGGCTGGCGATCAGGTTTATAAGTTGCGTCACTGGCCTCCCGGCACGAACAATTCAACGTTCGTGCCGTTTTTTTTTGACGGGGCGGTGTCACCGCAGCCATGTTCGTCAGGCTTTTCCTGAAGATCCCCGCCCTCGTTCCTGCTCTTGCCCCGCCTTCGTTCCAGCTCTTGTTAGGATAGAAACCGGAGAGCGATGTGAAGCGAGCCTTCTTGAGTCTGGGATTGGCAGTTCTGGTGATTGGCGCCTATGCCGTCCCGCCGGGCACGGGGCCGGTAAGCGCCGTCCATGCTCAGTTTGCGGATCCACAGCAGGACGTTCCCGCCTACCATCCGGAAGCGCCGGCGAGGGGGGAAGCGTTGCCCCCGATTCTTTCCGGGAACCAGCTGACGGGACAGTTCTTCCGTCAGAAATGGCAGGTCGAGGTTTACAAGCAGGCGGCGCAGATCCCCGGCGTGCTCTATCAACTGCCGTGCTACTGCCGCTGCGATCGGGCGCTCGGACATACGAGTCTGCATAGCTGCTTCGAGGGAACGCACGGAGCGATCTGTGCGACCTGCGCCGCGGAAGAAGCCTACGCGTACAAGATGACGAAGCTGGGGCGGACACCCCAACAGATACGCGAAGGCATCGAACGCAGAGAATTCGAATCGATCGACCTCGACGCGCTGGGGCGGAGTTAATACACCGGCGCGCCGCGAGGCATTCATGACACGCCTTCTGCGTATCGCACTCGTTCCATCATTGCTCTTATGGGCCATCGATCTGGCGTCGGCCAACACGCCGCGGCGTCCCGGGCCGTATGTTCTTCCGTGCGCCGGCGTAACATTGCGCGCGAACTACATGGCTGACGTGGGAGCCGCCGGCGGCCCAGGATTTGCGTTTCACATCGCGAACAACACCGGCCGGGAAATTCGTCTGGAGCAGCCTGTGCCGTCGAGCGCGCACTGGTACGCGCGGGTGGGGATTCGCTGGATGTGGAGAGCATCGGCAGGGCGCGGCGGGGCGCTGGTGAACGCATTGCAGGAGAACGGGCCGATGTTTGCGTATCAACCGAAAGCACCGCCGGAGCACGCAGAGTATCTGACGGTGTCGGCCCATGGGGCGCAGGATTGGGTGGTGCCGATGCGCGACGACCCGGCCATTGCATACCGGCCGAGCTGTGCGCGCTGCAATTATCCGGGAGAGACGGAGTATCAGGCGATTTTCGCTTACGCATATCTGCCAGGTGCGGACGAGCACGCGCCCGATTTGCTGCGCTGCGGATTGCGATCTGCGCCGGTACCGATGCCGCCGGTGGCACTCCACGCCGCATCTCCTGAGGCGCACTGAGGCGGCTGCGCTCACGCAATCCACGCCAAAAAGTTTCAACTTTCCGCAAAAAGAAGAGGCGCTCCGAACACGCAACACCGCGAGGGGGAGTGTGTTGGAAAGAGCAAAAGGAGGAATTGAAAAACAATTCCATGAGAAACAAACTCTTTGCAATAGCACTCGGCGGAATGCTCGCGCTCAGCGCGAACGCCGCTCTATACGCGCAGGATCAAACGCAGGCACCGGGGCAGGAACAGGCCCAGGGGCATCGCGGCATGCGCATGGACCCCGACAGGCAGCTCCAGCACCTGTCGAAGACTCTGGATCTGAGTGCGGACCAGCAGACCCAGATCAAGCCGATCCTTGTCGATCGCCAGCAGAAGATGCAGGCGTTATGGCAGGATCAGTCGCTGTCGCGCCAGGATCGTCACAGCAGGGCGCAGGCGATTCAACAGGACACCCGCACGCGGCTCGAAGCGGCGCTGAACGATCAGCAGAAGCATAAGTTCGAAGAGCTGCAGGCGAAGATGCAGGAACGGCGTCAGCAGAGGATGCAGGGAGGGCCGAACCAGGCGCCCAACGCTGCTCCTCAAACTGAATAAGCCGCTGTACCGGGTGCGAATGCAGGCCGCCCAATCCGGCGGCCTTCTTCATTTGTAATGAATGTTGTTACGGATTCGGCCGAAGCGGCAATTCCATAAAGACGTTGGCGCGAGCGTATTTCGATTCGTGGGCCGGCGCGGGAAGATGGCGAAAACCGAGCTGTTCGTAAAGATGGATGGCGGCGGCCGCTTTCGTATTGGATTCGAGATAGAGGCGGTGAGCGCCCATGCGGCGCGCCTCGTCGATGGCGAACTGCAGCAACTTCCGGCCGACGCCGCGGCCGCGGGTCTTCTCGGAGACCGTCATCTTGGCCAGTTCGAATACGCCGGGAGACATCACGACGAGGGCGCAGCAGCCGACGACCGCGCCATCGGATTCCGCAATGCAGATCTGACCGCCGGGACTGAGAATGTGGGTCCTGGGATCGCTCAGAATCTGCCGATCGCCTGGTTCGAGGGCAAAATATTTGCTGATCCAGTCTTCGTTGAGGCGAAGAAAGGCGGCTTCGTCGCCGGGACGAAAAGTGCGATAGAGGACGTCGTCAGGATTCGCCTGCGTCACGCTCTGAGATTAGCAAGCAGTGGAGCGGCGCGTGACCGAGCCTGCAGCGAGCAGCGACGAACCGGCAGCGAGCGGTCGTTAGTGGGAGGGAGGCGCAGACACGGTTGCGCCGGCTTCCTGCTGAGCCTCCGCGTGGAACTTCTTGTAGTCGTTATCGGCGACGTGGATGCTGGCGCGCTCCCCGATGATGCCGAAGGCGTGGGCCGTCACGGATACGTCGGCACTGGTGGGCAACCACAGCTCGTTGTTCACCAGCTTCTGATCGAAGATCAGGTTGCTGCCCTTGCTCAGCGAGAGCAAACCGAAGCCGACGTGGAGATTGTCGTCGAGGCGGGCCACCATGCGGCGGACCTCGCGATCATTCTCGTCGATCCAGACAGTACCGGACATCTTGCGCGCCGCCTCTTCCGCGACACCGTGCGCTTTGGCATGCGGGTCTCCGGTGAAATCGAAAGAGATGGTGGCGCGATTATCGAGGGTTTCGCGGCGGGGACTCGAAACCCTGACCATGGCGAGGATGTGGCTGACGCTGATGACGACCTCGCCATTGGGAGCCTGGCCGGGGGGTGTCTGCTGCGCCTTTTCGACAGCCCTGGTGACGCGATCCTGCTCTTTTTTCTGCTGGCCCGCATCCAGGTCTTTGCCGTCTTTCTTTATCTGGCGGCGAACCTCATGCGTGTTGACGTAAAAGATTTCATACTCGGCAGATTCGGTCTTCCTTACGCTGCCGTCCTTGTTCAGCGTTTGGTCGATTTCCGTTTCATGGAAGGTGTAATTTTCGCGAACCGCATCCATGTGCGTTTGATGGTCGCGCACCTGTTGCATGAGTGTGGGCACATCGGGGAGCGGTGCGGTGACAGACGGGGCTGCGGCCGATTGCGGGCACGCCGCCAGAGGGAACAGCAGGAGCGCGAGCGCGCAAGCCGTGGGCCGCGGGGTGGCGCGGAAAAACGGAAAGGCGGGGATTGGGCGCATGCATGGAAAGACGCGCCGATCGGCTGCGGTCATCCGATCTCGATCATCAAAGCATTGGTGGACTGCGGTCCAGCCTCGAAAAATCCACGCCATCCTGATAGCGTTAACAGATTCCTGGCTGTTGCCACTTTTTGAGAGAAAGCGAGGAAGGCGGACGAACATGTTGCGACTCCTGCTGAAGTGGATTCTGAACGCCGTGGCTTTATTGGTTACGGCTAGACTCGTGCCTGGGTTCCATATTGGCAGCATCGGGGCGGCGCTGGTGGCCGTGGTCGTGATCGGTCTGCTCAATGTGACTCTCGGCTTGTTGCTCAAGATCATCACGCTCCCGCTGGGGATCCTGACTCTGGGGCTTTTCTTTCTGGTGATCAACGCTTTCATTTTGAAACTGGCTGGGAATGTGGTTCCGGGTTTTTACGTTGCAACCTGGAGCGCGGCGCTGATCGGTGCGATCGTCCTGGCATTGTTGCACATGTTGCTGTCTCTGCTCCTGGACCGGGACAAGGCTTAGCGCAGAGCGACAGGGAAGCAGAGCCCCAGGCGAAGCGGGTCCGAGAGACCTGAAAACGTTTCGTTACAATGGGAATCTATGCCGTCCGATCATCCCTCACGCCGCCGGCAGAAAGCTGCTCCCCCAGGGGAAACCGGACAGGAGGCCCTCTACCTGCGTTCGCTCAGCGAGCGGCAGGTTCCCGTCCATGTAAAACTCCGCGACGGCGAAACAGTTTCGGGCTGGATCGAATATTTCGACGATCGCATGATCCGTCTAACCCGTGAAGGCAAGCCGAATCTCTTCATTTATAAAAATCAGATTCGGACAATCACCGAACATGGGCGCAGCGGTCGCACGAGAGCGCGCAAAGAGCCCGCTGCGGAGCGCGCGGTCGAGGACCCCTCGTGAGCGAGAAGCAATCGCGGCCCCGGGTTGCGAAGGAAATGGAGATTGCGGCACGCGCTGCGGAGATTGCCCTCGAAGCCGGCGATTTGCTGCGGAAGTATTTCGAACGCGGGGTGGCGACCGAATATAAGGGCGACGTCGATCTGGTAACAGAGGCAGATCGCGCCTCAGAGAAGCTGATTACGGAGCGTCTGAGCGCAACATTTCCCGGACACGGAATCTACGGCGAGGAAGGGGTACGGCAGCGGCTGGACAGCGAATATCGCTGGTATGTCGATCCACTGGACGGCACCACGAATTTCGCGCATGGCTTTCCGGTTTTCAGCGTATCGCTGGGGCTCGAGCATCGTCCATTGGGGCTGGCGGCGGAGGCGGACGGCGAGCTGGTTGCCGGTGTGGTCTACGATCCGACCCGCGATGAGTTGTTCACAGCCGAAAAGGGCCAGGGCGCCTGGCTGGATGGACGGCGCATGCATGTCTCGCAAACCGCTCATCTGGCCGAAGCGCTGGTGGCCACGGGATTCCCGAGCCGCAAGCGCCATGTGAGCCCCAACATCCATTTTTACCAGGAGTTCACGCTGCGCTCGCACGGCGTGCGGCGGGCGGGCTCGGCGGCGCTGGACCTGGCGTACACAGCGTGCGGGCGGATGGATGGCTTTTGGGAGTTTTACCTCAATCCCTGGGACACGGCGGCGGGCGCGCTGCTGGTGCAGGAGGCCGGAGGCAGGATCACCCGCTTCGACGGCGTCGATTTTCCGCTCAACAGCAGCGAGATTCTGGCGACGAACGGATTGCTGCATACCGAGATGATGGCGTTGTTCGCCGATATGTTTGCCGGCAGGAAGCTGCGTCCGATCCTTACGCCGGCGGAGTTCGCGGCCGAACGGGCGGCCCGCGCGAGTCAATAATTCCTGGTCCGCCTTCCTGTTGCCAAGCGCGCGCAGGTACCGAAAGTTTTCCGCGGTGCGATCCGTTTGTGGTCGCGCGGTTGACCCCTGCTAGAATGATCCGTTGTCATAACAATCGGGCTGAGGAAGCAGGACGGGCAATCAGCCTGCGGACCGCCGGGGCATGTTGCCATAGGCGGTGCGCGATTCGCCCGGGCCTTCGACCTGTTCGCGCGATTGCTGCAACTCATTTCATTCCTGAAGAGGAAATTCATGGCCTACGTGATCGCGGAGCCCTGCATCGGCACCAAGGACACAGCATGCGTGGATGCATGTCCGGTGGACTGCATTCATCCCAAGAAAGACGAAGCGAAGCACGCCGAGTCCGATCAACTTTTCATCGATCCGGTCGAGTGCATTGACTGCGGGGCGTGCGTGCCGGTGTGCCCGGTGTCGGCGATCTTCGCAGCGGACGACCTGCCGGAGAAGTGGCAGAGCTTCGCCGAGAAGAACTCCGGATTTTTCGGCCGCTGATACCGTTTCACCTGGGTGGACGCACAGCGCTGCCGCTGTGCGTCTTTCCGCGTTCCCGGGCCGCGCCCGCGGCCTTTTGCTTTTCCGCCGGAGCAACCCCATCCCGGGGAACTGCGTCGAAGTCCCATATTGCTTCCCCCCGGAAAAGTTCGCCTATGAGCCTGACTGCGCCGAAGACTACGAACAGCAGAGCCACTGGAGTGCTCTCTCATGGAACAATTGCCAGGGAAAGGTTTGTTCTGATGGCAGGACCAACACAGCCGCGACCGGCCAACCAGCACATGCGCCGCAATCCCCCGATTGCCGGCGAACAGGAGGCGATCGATAAGGCGCGCGAGGGGGACGGCCGCGCTTTCGAGACGCTGTATGCGATGCACAAGCGCCGTGTCTACTCGCTCTGCCTGCGGATGCTGGGCAATGTGGCCGAAGCGGAAGATCTGACCCAGGAAGCCTTTCTTCAGCTGTATCGCAAGATCGGGACGTTCCGCGGAGACTCGGCATTCTCGACGTGGCTGCATCGGCTGGCAGTCAATGTGGTGCTGATGCATCTGCGCCGCAAGGGCCTGCCCCAGGTATCGCTTGAAGAGACGCTGGAGCCTTCGCAGGACGATGGGCCACGGAAAGACATTGGAGCGCGGGATCTCACGCTGTCGGGATCGATCGACCGGGTGACCCTGGAGCGAGCCATCGAAAATTTGCCACCTGGGTACCGGCTGGTTTTTGTGCTGCACGACGTAGAAGGGTACGAGCATAATGAGATAGCGGAGATGCTCGATTGCTCGATCGGGAACAGCAAGTCGCAGCTGCACAAGGCGCGGATGAAACTGCGCGATTTGCTGCGGACCGGCCAGCGGAAGGAGCAGATCGCGTGATTGTCATGCGGTCCATGGACAAAACCATGACCTGTGCAGAATTTCAGGAAGCACTTCCGGAACTGTTCGAATCGCAGAGCGAGCTCGGTGGCCACGACCATCTGAAGACGTGTGAGAACTGCGCGGCACTGGTGCGGGATCTCGAATACATCGCATCGCAGGCGCGGCTTCTGTTGCCGATCCACGATCCCAGCCCCGCAGTTTGGGAAAACATTCAGGACGCGATCCGCCAGGGAAAGCCGGAACCGCCCTCCGCCGCCAGAAAATAGACGCAGCCTGGCCCGGTCCACGTTCATATAATCAGCAACAGCATGAGCGAGTCGATGCCGGCATCGTTTCCGGCTAATCCATCCCTTGTTGTTCTTACCGGCTTTATGGGCGCCGGCAAGACAACCGTCGGCGCCCTCCTGGCCGAGCGGCTGGGCTGGCATTTCGCCGATTCCGATCGGGTGGTGGAAACGCAGGCGGGCATGACAGTTGCCGATATCTTCGAGAAGCGCGGTGAAGCGGCGTTTCGGGAGATGGAGGCTGCCACCATCCGAGAAGCTGCGCGCGGCGAACGGCTGGTGATAGCGGTGGGTGGCGGCGCTCTGGAGTCGGCGGCGACCCGCGACCTTCTGGCAAATTTGGCGGGTTGTGTGGTGGTCTTTCTTGACGCTCCCCTCGAGACAATGATCGCCCGCTGTGCCGGGCATGCGGATGGCCCGGTCCGGCCGGTTCTGGCCGACCGCGATCGGCTGGCCGAACGCTGGCGCCGCCGGCTTCGCTGGTATCGCGAGGCGCATCTCACCGTCGATACCAGCAGCCTTTCTCCAGGGGCTGTGGTGGATTTGATTCTGCAGAAAATTCAGGCTGAAACCATGCGCTCCATCGACGATCCTCGCGCGGTGCGGACTGCGGGGAACGCGCGCGTGCGCGGCAAATCGGGAGTGCCAGCGTGACCGCAACCAGGCCGATGGATCCCCGCAACATTGTGATGTTTGCCTTTGGCGTCGGCATCGCGCTTTACCTGGCCTACCTGCTGCGCGATGTGCTGGTGGTGATTTACGTCAGCGCATTATTTGCCGTCGTGCTGATGCCTTTGGTGCGGGGTGTGATGAAGCTGCACATCGGCAGATGGTCTCCCGGCCGGGGCATGGCGGTGATGCTGATCGTGGTGCTGACGATAGGGGGCCTGACCGTCTTCTTCGCCTTTGCGCTGCGGCCCGCATTTAAGGATCTGCGGGAGTTCATCACGGAGCTGCCCGGGCGAGGACCGCAGTTCTTCGATCGAATCCGGCAGGTACCTTTTCTCCGCGACATGAATCTGGACGCATTGCAGGAAAAGATCCAGGACATGACCTCGAACGCAGCCACATACGTGGTTCGTTTCGCCAGCGACTGGGCGGCAACCATGGCTCGCATTCTGGCCGGAGTGGTGTTGACCGTGTATTTCATCCTGGAAGGCGATGAGGCGTACGCCTGGTTCCTGTCGCTGTTTCCAGTGGAGCGGCGGCTGCGTCTGGATCAGACGCTGG
The DNA here is from genome assembly GCA_963787915.1 of uncultured Acidobacteriaceae bacterium. Lineage (GTDB taxonomy): Bacteria > Acidobacteriota > Terriglobia > Terriglobales > Acidobacteriaceae > Palsa-343. Next base: position 41,706 of record CAWBEP010000008.1, read on the forward strand.
CCCGGGCTTCGGTGCGCATGGGCCGCTGGCTGCTCGGCCAGGGCACGCTGATGCTCATCCTCGGTATTTGCAGCGCGATCGTTTTCAGATTGCTGGGCGTTCGTTATGCCTACGCTCTGGGCGTGATTATGGGGCTGTTCAACCTGGTTCCGGTGGCGGGCGCGCTGGTTTCTGTTTCGATGGTGGTGGTGGTGGCGGCGCTGGATTCGTGGAGCCGTGTGCTGGGCGTGCTGATTTTCTACTTCATCTATCTGCAGATCGAGAACACCTGGCTGACGCCGAAGATTATGCGGACCCAGGTCGATCTGGCGGGACTGACGATCCTGATCGCGCTGCTCATCGGGTCGTCGCTGGCGGGCATTATCGGGGCGATGGTCGCGGTGCCGACCGCCGTGCTGATTGCCGTTGTGTTGAAGGAATATGCGGTGCACGACGAGGGCATCATCGAAGAACCGTATCCCGTTAAGGTGACGACGCCCACACTGTCGTAGACGGTGCTGCTGCGGTGATAGTCTGAAGACCAGAGGCGCCGGAATCGTGTTGTTTCACGTCGCTGAGCCTTCACAATCCTGATCCAATGCTTCTCTCCTCAAGCCAACACGCCGGCCGTTGCCCAGGAACTCCATGGCTGTGACTTCGGCATCCTCCGGGATTGAACCTGGAGTCGTATCCCTGGAGCCGCGAGCCGGGCAGGCGCCGCATCCGCATCTGCACGCCCCGGCCGCCGGCGAGACGGCATCCCTGCTGGTGGACTACCGGGAACTTTTCAAGCTGCGGGTCACGCTGATGGTGACGCTGACGGGTTGGGCAGGATTTTATCTCGGCTCGATGCGGTCGGGCATCAGCAGCATCCAGCCCGGTCTGGTGGCCACGCTGCTCGGGATTGGCGTGGTTTCCTCGGGCGCGGCCGCGTTGAATCAGGCGATGGAGCGCAGGCTCGACGCAAAGATGTTGCGCACGGCGAATCGTCCAATGGCCACGGGGCGCATCGGTCTGGCGCATGGCGTGATCGTGGGGCTGGTTGCCATTATTGCGGGAACGCTGTGGCTGACCCACGAGACAAATGTCATCACCGGCGGCCTCACACTGCTGACGGCGTTTCTTTACGTTGCGTTGTATACGCCGCTCAAGCGGGTGACGACGCTGGCGACGTTTATCGGCGCATTCCCGGGCGCGATGCCGCCACTCCTGGGGTGGACCGCGGCACGAGGCGTCATCGAATGGCAAGGGGTTGCCCTGTTCGCAATCCTTTTTGTCTGGCAATTCCCGCATTTCATGTCGATCGCGTGGATGTACCGCGAGGACTACGGACGCGCGGGCATTCGCATGCTGCCGGTCGCGCAGCCGGATGGATGGTCCACGGCGCTCGAGGCGCTGACGTATGCGGTGCTGATGATTCCCGTGAGTCTGCTGCCGTTCTGGCTCCACATGGACGGGAAGATTTATGCGGTAGCCGCGCTGGTGCTGGGGCTGGTCTACCTCGGCTACACAATCCGCTTCACGCGCATTGTGCGGGCGCGCAATGCAACAGAGTCGCGAATGTACGCGCGCGATCTGCTGAAGGTGAGCGTGATCTATCTGCCGCTGCTGCTCACCGCGCTGATGCTGAACGCGAGATAAGAGCAGGGAATAGGGAATAGGGAATAGGGAGTAGGGAGTAGGGAATAGGGAGTAGAGAGTAAGTGGGGAGTAGCTACCACGATGCCGATAGCCGCAACCAGTCCGAAATCAAACCCCAAACCGAGAGGGTCGTTGTCTGCGCCTATTGCAGCCATCATCGGAGTCAGCGTCCTTGCGACGTTATTTCTTTTCTGGCTGATCTATGTACATCCGGCATCGGACGCGGCGGTCGTCCGCTACACCTTCCTGCCGAATCTGAATGCGCTGCTGAATGGGTTAAGCGCCATCGCTCTGCTGGCCGGCTTTTATTTCGTCCGGACGCATCGGATCGCCGCCCATCGCGCCAGCATGATGACGGCTTTCGTCTTCAGTTCGGCCTTTCTGGTTTGTTACATCGCGAACCATGCGCTGCACGGAGACACGTTGTATCCAGTGCACAACGCTGTTTACCATTACGCGTATTTGCCGATCCTGATCAGCCACATCGTGCTGGCGATCGTCGCGCTGCCCATCGTTCTGATCACGTTCTTTTTGGCACTCTCGCGGCGTTTCGGGATTCATCGCAAGGTCGCGCGCTTCACCTTTCCACTCTGGCTTTATGTATCGGTCACCGGCGTGGTGGTGCGCGTGATGCTGGTTGCGGCGCTTCGCTAGCCGATGGGAAGCCGTGGAACAGACCAGGCCGGACAAGCCGAGCGGGGCGACGATGGCACGCGCGCGTTGTTGCGCAGCGGCGCCTGGATGCTGGCGACAGGGTTTGCGGCCGCGCTGCTGACGGTGACTGTCTTCGGCGGCATTAGCCGGCAGGGTCCGCACACCAACATGGGATGGCTTTCCCTGCTGGTGTCAATGATGTGCCTCCCCTTCGGGCTGATGCTCTTTGCGCTGGGCGCGGCGAAGTGGTTGCGCAACCGTCGTCTGGAGCGGCGGCCGTTCGGATGAAAGCCAGACGAGGTAACCGCAGTGGTTCGCGATAACGCGGGAACGGGTGGCGCTTGTTCGCATTGCCAGGATACGCTCGTCAAAGGATGGATTCCTGAACCCGCCGAAAGTCCGGCCCAGGATGGTCCACTGTCCTCCCAACCGCGACTATCGCACGCGAGGCGGGTTTGAGGTTCGTACCGGAGAGCCAGGTCACGGCTGGCCGCTCGTAAAGCAAGGAGAAAGCCCATGAAGATCACAGGACGATTCGTCAGCGTTACCGCCCTCACGGGATGTCTGCTCCTTGCAACGGCAGGCGCGCAGTCAGCGCCATCTGCGCAAAGCCAGCCAGCGCAACAGGACCAGAGCGATCGATATTCGGGCGTCGCGCATCCGCCCGCCGACGAGACGATCCAGGCGGACGAGGATGCCCCGGTTCCCATCGCAAAGCCGTCGGCCGCGATCCCCATGCCGCCTGCAGCACCGGCGGTTGCGCCCCAACCGGCCAACAATGATTACGGCATCGTCTCTTCGGTTCCGGCGAATAACGCCTCGCTGCAAAGGCGGACATGGAATCCGGACGACGACATCGTCAGCTATGTTCCTGAGAATCCAAACGAACTGGCATCGGGAACGAATATCCGGGTTCGTCTGGCGGACGATCTTTCTACCGCGGAAACCCGGCCGGGAACCTCGTTTCGCGCTGTGGTGGATAAGGATGTCTACAAAGAAGGACGAGTCATAATTCCCGCAGGCGCGGAGATGCGCGGCCGGGTCGTGTCGGTGAGCCAGGGGCATCATCTGGGGCCACACGCTACCATTCGGCTTCGCCCGGAGACGATCCTGTTGCCCGACGGTACGGCATACCACCTCTACGCGGAAGCGGTGCAGTCGGCGGCGCCGGGGACCCGAACCAACGATGAAGGCGGGATCCAGGCCAGCAGCCATTACAAAAAGGATGCAATCGAATACGGCGCGGGAGCGGGTGCGGGGGCACTGGCTGGCGGCGAGATTGGCGGACCGGTAGGCGCCGGCGTGGGAACACTGGTGGGCGCGGGGGTCATCACAGCGCATATGCTGACCTCGCATCCGCAGGCCGCGGAACTGCCGCAGGGTTCCATGCTGGTCTTCAGTCTGACAGAACCGATGGCGTTGACGCCGACGAAGAACTGACTGTTCGATAATCTGGATTATCTTTTTAGTTAATTAGTTAAATAAGACGATTACCGATCAGGATGACCTAAGTGCAGTCGTCCCAAAACGGTATTTTCGTACCATCTGGTGCGGGTTTTATGGCATTAGTTGGCGGCAAAGCTTCTTGACAGGATTTTCGAGTTTCGAGATACTGCAACCATTGAAGCCTGACAGATTGTCCCGCCCGGCCTGGCCGTTTACCTTTTCCCCACAGCACGCGTAGAGTTTGGAGCCGCACGCCGCTTCGGGCGACGCTGGATATTGTTGGAAGCACGCTGGAGTTCAGCGAGAGAATAAGGATCAGGACGCGGAGCTCTCTTTGCCGACCGCACACCTCCCCTCTTCCCTTACTTTGCCCTCGAGCGGCGTGCGGTTCTGGGCCCCCAATGTTGGTAACCGCTGAAGGGAGAGTCCCCATGGTCAATCAATGCGCCAACCTCACGTGCGGGAAGCGGCTGCTTTACCTGCGGGAAGGCCGAATCTACATTTTTGACGCTGCCCTCGGATCGACCGATCCGGGACAGAAGCGCCTGCGGCGGCTGGAGCACTATTGGCTTTGCGGCTCCTGCTCGGAGACGATGACGATGGAGCAAAACCCGCAAGGGACGATCAGCGTCGTCGAAAAAGCCGTTCGGGTCCGAGAGCCGGAGGAAGTTGCCCCCATCGCTGCTTCGATGCTGGCGGTCTGAAGCGGTTCACGGGATCGATCCTCCCGGTTGAGTCCCGGTTGCGTATCGTCGACGATTTCCTGCAAGCTTGTAGCGGATATGTATCGCCGCTACAGACCCGCGCAGCCGCTGACGCCGTTCATCCGGTGCTTTTGGTATTGGGACGGAGCAGAAGCAGCCGACGCACCGAATGTGTCGGCGCAAAGCCCCGCCGCGCCCCGGACGCACAAGCTGGAACGTCTTTTGCCCAATGGCGAGGCCTCCATCATCTTCAACCTGCGCGATGACGCGATGCGCATCTACGATGCCGACGATCCGGAGCGCTTCACCCTATGCGGGCTGGTGGGGCTGACCGGCGCGCGGACGAGCTGTTGCGCCATCGATTCCATCGTGGGGGAGCGGGTGGTGGGAATCCAGTTCCAGCCGGGTGGGACGTTTCCCTTCTTTCGGGTTCCTGCCGACGAAGTTGCGAACCGGTCCGTTGCTCTGGAGTTCCTGTGGCGTGGGGCGGTGAGTGAGGTGCGTGAGCAGTTGCTGGCGGCGGGTTCAGCCGAGGCGATGTTCGCGATCCTGGAGCGGTGCCTGCTGGCGCAGCTGGTGCGACCGCTGGAACTGCATCCGGCCATCGACTTTGCCCGGCGGCAGATTTGCGGGGCTCCGCAGGTTGCGACCGTTTCCGGCCTGATGGAGCGCATTGGGCTGAGCCAGCGCCGGTTCATCGAGTTGTTCCGCGATCAGATGGGACTGACCCCCAAGGCCTTTTGCCGGGTGCGGCGTTTCCAGCGGGTGCTGCAGGCGGTGCATCGCAGGAAATCTGTGGACTGGGCGCAGGTGGCGCTCGATGGCGGGTACTATGACCAGGCCCATTTCATCCACGACTTTGAGGGGTTCTCGGGGCTGACGCCCGGAGAGTATCTGGCGCAGGCGACGGAGCACCTGAATCACGTGCCGATGGCGTAGGCGCGGCCGGTCAGTTTTTTACAATCCCCTCCCCTCCCCAAAGCCGGACAATGGTGTTCATCCCAGGAGGGATTTATGTCTCCAGTCAAAGCAATACCTGCGGGCTACCACAGCGTTCAGCCTTACCTGCACGTTCGCGGCGCGGCGAAGGCCATCGAGTTCTACAAGCAGGCCTTCGGCGCGGAAGAGGTGATGCGGATGCCGCAGCCGGATGGCCGTCTGGGCCACGCCGAGATTCGGATCGGCGATTCGGTGGTGATGCTGGCCGATGAGTTTCCGGAGCGCGGCATTCACGGGCCGCAGCACTATGGCGGCGCGGCCCTGACGTTCATGTTCTACACCGAGGACTGCGATGCGGTTTACCGGAAGGCGCTGGCCGCGGGGTCGAAGAGCCTGCGCGAACCGGCGGATCAGTTTTACGGCGACCGCATGGCCGGGATCGAGGATCCGTTCGGTTTCCAGTGGTACATCGCAACGCATGTGAAGGATATGTCGCCGGAAGAGATGCAGGCGGCGGGGGCGGCGTCGTGACGGCGGCGGAGTTTCGCCGCCTCGCGCTCAGCCTGCCCGAGGTGGAAGAGCGCGAGCACATGAACCATCCGGACTTCCGGGTCGGAGGGAAGGTTTTTGCGACGCTGGGGTATCCGGACAAGAGCTGGGGAATGGTGAAGCTGTTTCCCGACCAGCAGGCGGAGTATGTGGCGGCCGCCCCGAAGACCTTCGCGCCGGTGAAGGGGGCGTGGGGGAAGCAGGGCGCTACCAACGTTCTGCTGAAGACCGCGAACAAGGAGCGGGTGAAGGAAGCGATGCGGGCGGCGTGGGAGCGGGTTGGGCCGAAGTCGGTGGTGAAGAGTTAGGCTCCTTTTTCAAATTGAGGGGTTGACCCCTCGGGATGTTGCTGAGTTTGCTTGGTTGGGATTTTGGGAACCCCCTGGTGTTAGCGAGTGAGTTATCAGTCGCGACGCCCAAAAGTGGCGCCATCAGGGGCTAAAGCCCGTTTTTCATTGGGCCTTTACGGCACGGCTCAAGCCGTGCCCTGATACAAGAGGGCCTCGTTGGCGAGCCCACTCAAGCCAAAGGCAGGCTTGAATGGGGCACTCGGCCCGAGCCAACTCAAGCCAAGGGCAGGCTTGAATGGGGCACCCGGCTTTGCGCACACTTATAAACTTAGTTACAAGGTTAGCGGTTGGGCCGAAATGAGGCCAGAAGAATCGGAGGGAGTGGGGGTACGAAGGTCATTGAGGCAGCCGGGAGCCGGTTACCGGCGCCATTGGCGGTTAGACATTATCGGTTTCCGTTAGCCTCTAGCAAGTGGCTGGCGACGCAATGCTTTCGAGCGCTTGAATGTGCCATCACCAGCGCCACGGATGGAAGGCCCTCTGCTCATGACAATTTGTTCTGGAAAATCATTGCGCTCTGAAAACATCGCGGGATATATTTTCGTATCCGTCGATCCAACGAATGTTGCGCAAATGAGGACCGAGTATGAGGGTGTTTGCTGGTCTCCTGATCTTAGCCCTGTCGCCGATTGCGGTCTGCTCGGCAGCTGAAGTTAAACCGGACCCTTGCCAGGGAATCACATCCGGACCTGATCTCACAAAAGAGTCCAATCCGACAACAAGGAATCCCGTGCTCTGGGACCCCAAGCGTGGCGATCGCAGCCTCACGGTCTCGACGTGCCTGGTCGTGACAATCGACAAATTTATTCAACCGACCTCCCCGGGGAATATCTCTGTTTCTTTGCATGGTTTGTATTTGAATTGGAATGTCGGATTAGTTAATCCGAGCGGGCGCATGATTGCATGGAGCGGCGGCGGCCCTTTCAAGACCCAACCATTCCGATCACGCAGCGGTCCTTTTACGATGGAATTACCACTGGAGAGCCTTAAGCAATACGGGACTGAGTCTCTTTGGTCGGCAGATCGCGCTTACATCGAGATTCAGGTGTCAAATTGCGATGATGATGCCTGTAGCCCAACGGGGAAGGGGCCAGTAATGACTTTCACTCAACTCATTCGACTCAAAAAGAATACGCCGCCGGACGCAAAGGCGAATGCGAGGGTCGCCGAAAAAGCAGGCGGCAGGGGATGCTTCGAGCCGCTCATGGGCAAAAACGCGGAGTTGCGGCAACTGACAGTAATACCAATTCTTAACAACTCTGCAGATAAGTCGTATGCTGTGTCGGGCTGCGTCGTAACCAACGATGCTTCTCTCTCCAGTGCGGAGTTTCATATCAACCAGCTCTTTGACTCGGATGGGAACGCGCTGATCGATCCTGACGGAAACCCTCGTTATTACGTCGCGCGACTGATGCCGCGAAAAAGCATCGGCCTTCTAACCCCACCCAAGATAGTTGTTTACTTAAGTGTGGGGGTCAAAAATCGCAAGTGGCCAAAATTCCCCGTTGTGACCAAAGCGGATGTTTCCTGGGACTACAACCCCTGTAGTAAAGACAACGACACGGGTTGCAGTGGGGTCGTAAACAAGTCTTTCGTCGGCGCTCCCGCATACCTTGATCCCACCCATCCTTAGGCGCGGTGCCTACTCCTTCTGTTTCGCGATGCGAAGCATCAGGATGACAGTGGTGGCGTGCCCTCACACTTCCCGCCGCCCTTCGAGGGCGCGGGTCATGGTGACTTCGTCGGCATATTCGATGTCGCTGCCAGCGGGGACGCCGGTGGCGATGCGGGTGATGCGGACGGCATGTTCGCGACTGGAGGAGCGCAACAGGTCGGCCAGCCAGCTTGCCGTGGCTTCTCCTTCAACGGTGGGTGAGGTGGCGAGGATGACTTCGTCGAGCTCGCCGCGATCGGCGCGGGCGACGAGGTTGCCGGTGCGCAGATGCTCCGGTCCCACCCCGTGCAGCGGCGAAAGCGTGCCGTGGAGCACGTGGAAGACGCCGTTCCAGGAGCGCGTCTTCTCGATGGTGGCGATGTTGGTCGGCTCCTCGACGACGCACACCAGGCGCTGGTTGCGCGTGGGGCTGGCGCAGTAGAGGCAGGGATCGACATCGGTGATGTTGTTGCAGATGGAGCAGAGGCGGAGCTGGTTCTTGACGTCGCGAATGGCAGCGGATAGGGCGGTGGCGTCCTCGTCGTCGGAGCGCAGGATGTGAAAGGCGAGGCGCTGAGCGGACTTGTTGCCGATGCCGGGGAGCTTGCGGAGCTCCTCGATGAGGCGCGCCATGGGTTCTGCGAATCGGGACTCCGCGAATCGTGACAGAAGGAACCCTCTCTCAGTCGGCGACGGCGATGGGCTGCGCGGAAGGGGTGGCGACGGCGCGGCCGGTGCGGACGGCTGCGGCTAATTCTCCGAGCAGCGTGTACGTTTCGTCCCAGCCGATGCAGGCGTCGGTGATGCTCTGGCCGTAGACGAGCTCGCGGCCGGGGACCAGCTTCTGGGCGCCGGCAACCAGGTTGCTCTCGAGCATGACGCCGATGATGCGGCGATCGCCGCCGGCGATCTGAGCGGCGACATTGCGGCAGACGGCGGGCTGGCGGGTGTGGTCCTTGCCGCTGTTGGCGTGGCTGCAATCGATCATGACGCGCGGAGCGAGGCCGGCCTTTTCGAGCAGGGCGCAGGTTTCGTTGACGGAGGCGGCGTCGTAGTTGACGGTCTGGCGGCCGCCGCGCAGGATGATGTGGCAATCGGCGTTGCCGGCGGTGAAGAGGATCGACGACTGGCCGTAGCGCGACTGGCCGAGGAAGGTGTGCGGGTGTGCGGCGGAGAGGATGGCTTCGATAGCGATCTGCACATTGCCGGAGGTTCCATTTTTGAAGCCGACGGGGCAGGACAAGCCCGAAGCCAGCTGACGATGGCCCTGGCTTTCCGTTGTGCGCGCGCCGATGGCGCCCCAGCTGACCAGCTCGGCGACGTACTGCGGGGAGATCATGTCGAGGAATTCGTTGCCGGCGGGAACGCCCATCTCGGCGAGGTCGAGGAGCAGCTTGCGCGCGAGGCGCAGGCCATCGTTGATGCGGTAAGACTCGTCGAGGAAGGGATCGTTGATGAGGCCCTTCCAGCCGAGGGTGGTGCGCGGCTTTTCAAAGTAGACGCGCATGACGATGCGGAGCTCGGCGGCGAACTCAGTCATCGCGTCCTTGAGGTGGCGGGCGTAGTCGCGGGCGGCGGCGGGGTCGTGAATGGAGCAGGGGCCGGCGACGACGAGGAGGCGGTGGTCGCGCTGGTTGAGGATGTCCGCGATCTCGCGGCGCGCGTGGAAGACGGTGGCGGAAGCCGCTTCGGTAACGGGCAGCTCTTCTTCGAGGAAGACTGGCGGCAAAACGACTTTGGTGGAACGGATACGGAGGTCGTCGGTGCGGTAGAACATGGTCACTTTTAGTGTAAGCGAGGCAGGGTCCGCGCAAGCCAAAGCCGGGCTTGCCTGGGGCATCCGGTCGAGCGTTTGCCAACCCACGTCTCAAAATCGAGACGTGGGGCAGCCATTTTTCTTGCTGGTTCTAACGAAATTGCTGCGAGTCCGCGCAAGCCAAAGGCGGGCTTGCCTGGGGTGCCCGTGGAGCGTTTGCCAACCCACGTCTCAAAATCGAGACGTGGGGCAGCCATTTTCGTGTTGGTTCTAACGAAATTGCTGGTGCTTATGAAATTGCTGCGAGTCTGCGCAAGCCAAAGGCGGCCTGGCCTGGGGCACCCGGTCGAGCGCTTGCCAACCCACGTCTCAAAATCGAGATGTGGGGCAGCCATTTTCGTGTTGGTTCTAACGAAATTGCTGGTGCTTACGAACTTGCTGCGAGTCCGCGCAAGCCAAAGGCGGGCTTGCCTGGGGCATCCGGTCGAGCGTTTGCCAACCCACGTCTCAAAATCGAGACGTGGGGCAGCCATTTTTGTGCTGGTTAGCTGGGGCCGGTGCCGTTCCTGTGGCGTTCGTCCTTGTGCACCTGGAAGTAGCCGTCCTGGGACATCGACATCTCGCGTGCCTCGTCGGCGGCGCTTTGGGCGGCCTCGAGCGCGGTCTTGCGGGAGAAATCGTAGCTGGGATCGGTTCCGGCAAGGTTCAGGGCCTGGGTCCATTTGGCGGTGTCGGCGACGAGGTCCTTGAGGGATTTGCGAATATCGGCATGCGCGGCGTCGTAGGTGTCGAGGTTGTCCTGGAGCTCATCGCAGAGGCGCGTGAACTCCTCGAGCTTGGCGCGCACCTCGTCCTTTTCTTTTTCGCTTTTGCCTTTGCCGGAGAGCTGTTTGATGGCGTCGAGGCGCTGATCGATGAACTTCTGGTAGAGCTTGATCCGCTCGTTGGGATTGGTTTTGTTATCGCGAATTTGCTGGACTTCTTCTTCGGAGAGAGGGTCGCTCTGGTCCTGGGCGTGGAGGCGGGCGAGGCATCCAGCGGCACAGAGAAGGAGGAGAAGGCAGGCGATCCGGCGCGGCATGGGGAGACCTCTGCAGTACCGATTATTTTATTCGATGCGGCAGGGGGACGCAGAGCCCCCGGCGGCGGCACTCAGGACAAGGCGGCGCCGCGTTCGCTAAGGAGCTTGCGCAGGATGGACCGGTGGCAGCGGGACTCCTCGGCGCAATAACAGCCGAGAGAGAAGCTGGTCTGGTGGGAGAGCGCGGCGAGCAGGTCGAGGAGATGCGCGGCGTCGGGGTGCTTCATCTCGGCGCGGTATTTGCGCTCGAAGGTTCGCCAGGAGCGGGCTTGTTGCTCCGGCGAGTCGTCGCGATGAGCCGCCTGGGTTTGTTTGAGCAGCGGCTCGCTGGGCGCGAGGTTGGGCAGCCAGAGGTCGTAGAAGTCACGTTTGGCAAAGTCGGCTTTGGGAACGCCGCGGGGCGGCCGGCGCACGGTGCCGAGGCGCATTCCTTCATTGGGTTGCCGCGGGGAGCCAAGGCGGACAATGGCGATCATGGCGGCCTTCAGGGTACCGCGTCGTGGAACACGACGCCTGCCGGGGATTGTGTCTGCATGAAGAAACGGTCATTTGCGGGCGCGGTGGATTACGCTGGAGAAGGCTGAGCGTCTTACCTGCACAAGTATCGCTTCTCGAGCCAACCAGAATTCTTCGATCAATGCCGGTGGCGCGCCGCGAAGGAGCATTCCACGACCTGGGGTAGGGTTGCCTTGCATTTCTTATTTTTCCGGGAAGTTGGCTGTAGAGCATTCTGGTCCGGCATCATGGTCGCGGTTCTGGCGGCAGCGTGGTCCGCGCCCCTGCAGGCGCAACAGGCCGCAACTGCAACGAATGTCGAGGTGTTGCCGGATGCGCCGGGCGTGGATGGGTCTTTGCGCGCGCCGGCGAGGATGACGGAGAGCGAAAGCCAGGCGGGCTCTGCCGCATCGGCCACGATTGCGGGCACAGTGCTCGACACCAACGGCAATGCGATAACGGGTGCGCGCGTGGTGCTGTCCGATTCGAGCGGCGCCGAGCCACGGGTCGTGCAGTCGGGCAGCAACGGGGAGTTCACCTTTTCCGGATTGCCGGCTCAGACGTTCAGGCTCACGGTATCGGGCGCGGGCATGGGAACGGTGGTGACGCCCGATATCGCGGTCCATGCGGGCGAAACGAGATTCCTGCCGAAGATCGTTTTGCCGGTGAACGCGGGCGTGACCGAAGTGCGGGTGGTCGCCAACACGCGGGAGATCGAGGAGGAGAGGGCGGAGGTGCAGGTGCGCGTGGAGGAGAGCCAGCGCATCCTCGGCGTGATCCCGAATTTCTACACGAGTTTTGCGTGGGACGCGGCGCCCATGGATACCAGGCAGAAATTCCAGCTTGCCTTTCGATCGGAAATCGATCCGATGGCTTTTTTGGGAGCGGCCGCGCTGGCGGGCGGCAAGCAGGTGCGGGATATCGACCCGGTCTACGGTGAAACCCCCGGAGGTATGGCGAAGCGATTCGCGGCGGCCTATGTGGACGATTTCGATGGCAAGATGCTGGGGGGCGCCATCTTTCCGGCATTATTCCATCAGGATCCGCGCTACTTCTATAAAGGGACGGGGAGCGCCCGTTCGCGCGCTCTCTATGCGTTGATGCAGACCTTCCTCTGCCGCGGAGACAACGGCCGCGCGGAGCCGAACTACTCCGAAATCCTGGGAAGCTTTGCGGCGGGCGGCATTTCGAATTTGTATTACCCGGCTGCGAATCGCGGCGTCTCGCTGACCTTTGTGAACGGCCTCGTCGAAATCGGCGGCCATGCCGGAACGAATCTGGTGCGGGAGTTTCTGCTGCGGGGACTGACAACGCACGTGCCGGACCCGGTGACAGGGAAACCCTGAAGTGACGATCCGGGAGTTGCCGCTGAGCCCCCGTGTAAAGCGCTGTTTTATTCTGACGAGAATGCGTAATGCCCGCACGAGCTCCATCACATTGCCGCCCGAGCTGCTGGTGAAGGCCCAGGAGCTGGCGCGGAGCGAGCACAGGACGATCAGCGAACTGTTTCGCGAGGCGTTGCGGCACTATATCGCCCGGGGAACGGGCGCCGATCCGGCGTGGGAAGCCCTGCTGCGCAGAACGCGGAGCAGCGGGCAGAGGCTGGGCATCGCGAGCGAAGCGGACGTGGAGCGAATCGCCGATGAATTCCGGGGCGAAAAGCGGTCCGGAACTTGATGGTGCCCGTCTCTTCGTACGGAGCTGTGAGGCCAGGCAACCGCGAGCCTTGAGAGCCAATCTTGCGCGGGATTTCTCCCGATCGAGGGCCCTGGAGCCCACATAAACAGGGCGGGGGTCTTTTTAGCTATCGACGAACAGATCATTTTGTCGAGAGAATAGTTATGCTACTCTGTCGCGCATGCCAACCTTCAGAGAGAAAGCAGCCGGTTTTCTAAATGGAGCAGAGCGGGAACTTGCCTACCAGAAGGCGCAACCCAACCCAGATCAGAAAGCAATCGCTATATCGGAACGTGAAGTGCAGCGTCGCAAGGAGGAATTAGACCGATGCCCAGAGGAATGAGGCTATCTATCGAAGCCCGAAGCCTTGCCATCATCCTAGCCTCATCCCAATGTGCTCAATCAGGCCGCTGCAATGATGTCGGGTTCAGGCCATGCACGAAGGCTGCGAGGGCACTGTCAACGTCTTCACCGCTCTCAAGTGCTTCCAGGAGTCGGCGAAAGCGAGGGCGCACTCGGTTGGTAGCTTCTGGCATCTTTTCGGCGGCGAGTTGAGCGAACTCAAAGGCTGCGGTTGGGTTACTCCGTCCTGGTTCATTCAGAACCATGACCTGAGCCTGAGCGTCGACTTGCTGGTCGATGCACATTCCAACCAAGAGCTTAAGATCGACCAGACCTACTGTCACTTGACGATGCATTCTGTCTCCTTCGTCACTGTCAAATGCCCCCATCTTTCGCGATCGGCGTTCGGACAGATTAGCACGAGAACTCGGCCCCGCAATTGCTCGAGGCGGCTTTGCATGGCACACTCGTAGCCATGAATTTCAGCAAGCTTCGCTCATGCCGCGCAATTCTATTGCTGCTGACATGCTGCGTAGCGAAAACGGCCCCGGCACAGACTACCAAAACTCCTCACCAGCCCGCGCTCACGACGGGCGAGATCGCAGCACGGGTGAAGGAATCGCTAGTCGTCATTACCACGCAGGACAGCAAGGGCAACATCGTAGCTTTGGGAAGCGGATTTTTCATCACTCCCCATGTAGTAGTCACTGCCCTTCATGTAATGAAGCGGGCGTCTGAGGTCTCCGTCAAATCACTTTCAGACGGCGTCGTCTACAAAGTCGATCTGGTTTTGGAGCTCGCGTTGAATCACGACCTCTGCACGTTGAACGTACCGGATGCGAACGGTGTTCCGCTCCCAACAAATGCAAGCGGTGCATCAGTTGGAGATGAAATCCTAGTGGCTGGCAATCCAGAAGGGTTTGAGGCCTCATTTTCCAAGGGGATTGTGAGCGCAGTCCGCAAGGAACAGCGCCTGCTTCAAATCGATGCGCCGATCTCTCCGGGCTCCAGCGGGGGCCCTGTGGTAAATCAGCGCGGGGACGTAATCGGAGTGGCGGTATCCAGCCTTGTGGAGGGGCAAAATCTGAACTTCGCTGTGCCGATACGTGTTCTGTACGACGGGATGTTGTCTGGACATAGTCAATCGGTCTGGGCCGTTGGACGGCTAGCCGTGTCCAGCTTGGAAAACGATGGCTTTCGCGGCGCGGTGAAGCGATTTGAAGAACGGCACTCTGAGTACTCTTACAACGCTGCAAGTAACACCTACATCGAAAGTCCAGCCGAACTATCTGCTGCCCGCCAGTTCGGGCCAGAAGGTCGAGTGGAAGAGATAGATTTTTACGCGAACGGCGTGGCGAACGGGTCGCTTATCACTGAATACTCAGCCGAGGGCTTGATAAAGCGGGTTACACGGATCGACGGAAAAGGGAAATCGGATGGGGGCAAGGATTACCCAGTCGATACGGCGATCATGACCTATGGAATAAACAACCCGCTCGACGAACTTCGCGAATATGGTGACAGGGGAAGCCTCGATTATCAAGTGCAGAAGTATGACCTGATGGGGAGGCAGATCGAGCTGGCCTTCCCAAACAAGGGCATTAGGTACGATAGCAGGTTCGACGCACGAGGAATGCAGACCGAGCAGCTTGAATACAAGAACGGCAAGTTGAGTTCAGCGGAACATTTCACCTATGAAACCAACGCACACGGCGATTGGGTAAAGAAGCATGGAACCCTCTGGCTCGCCGATACGCCAAATGCCGGGTACACACCTTGGGAAAATTATTATCGCGACATAACCTACTATAGCGAGTAGGCGACGTTCAACATCGGGACACGCAAGCCCCTTAGAACGAGTCCTATGCACCGTGCGGGCTACGCGACGGGCTGCCTCCGGATTGTCCCGCTCAATCCATTCGCAGTGCCTGAGGGAAGCCTTGATTCAGTCTTCAAAAACCATCCCTCAGGGGCTAAAGCCCATCTTGTTTAGGTCTATACGGCACAGCTGAAGCCGTGCCCCTTCACAACAGCGGCTGAATGCTCACGCCCCCGCATCGGGCGCAGCCTCGTGTCTCCCCGCCTCATCAACCTAGCGATGGTTTGATAGTCTGCGCCCGTCCGTGATGGCCGTCACCTCGGATCGTCACACCGCTTTGCTAAAATTTGCGGTGGAATCCTGCGACAATACGAAGGCGGAAAGCCTTCGATGACCTTTCTGGAAACCATCGGCGCGACCAGCGGGGAAGCGATCCGCGTGGATCGACGGCCGAAACTCAACGACCGCCTCAACCACCACATAACGAGGAGCGAAATGACGGAAATTGCAGCGATACGCGCGCGGGAAGTGCTGGATTCACGGGGAAACCCGACGGTCGAGGCCGATGTGGTTCTGGAGAGCGGTGCGATGGGACGGGCGATTGTGCCGAGCGGCGCGTCGACCGGCGAACATGAGGCAGTCGAGCTGCGCGACGGCGACAAGAGCCATTTCCTGGGCAAAGGCGTGCTGAAGGCGGTTGAGAATGTCGAGAGCATTCTGGCGCCGGAGCTGACCGGAATGGACGCCAGCAACCAGCGGCTGCTGGACGCGACGATGATCTCGCTCGACGGCACAAAGAACAAGGGCCGGCTGGGGGCGAATGCGATTCTCGCGGTGTCGATGGCGGCGGCGCGGGCCTCGGCGACGGAGCTGCGGATACCGCTCTACCGGTATCTGGGCGGCGTGAATGCGTCGGTGCTGCCGACGCCGATGATGAACATCCTGAACGGCGGCGCGCACGCGGACAACAACGTGGACTTCCAGGAGTTCATGGTGATGCCGGTGGGCGCGGAGCGGTTTGCGGATGCGCTGCGCTGGGGCGTGGAGGTTTTTCACACCCTGAAGGGCGTGCTGAAGAAGAAGGGCTACAACACGGCGGTGGGCGATGAGGGCGGATTTGCGCCGTCGCTGAAGTCGAACACCGAGGCCATCGAGGTGATTCTCGAGGCGATCTCGCTGGCCGGCTACAAGCCGGGCGAGGATGTGGCGATCGCCCTCGATCCCGCGTCGAGCGAGTTTTTCGACAAGGACAAAAACAAGTACGTCTTCAAAAAGTCGGACAAGAGCGAGAAGAGCGCCGAGGAGATGGTGGCGTTCTATGCGGACTGGGTGCGCCAGTACCCGATCGTGTCGCTCGAAGACGGGCTGGCGGAGGATGACTGGGCCGGGTGGAAGGTGCTGACGCGGGAGCTGGGCAACAAGATCCAGCTGGTGGGCGACGACATCTTCGTCACCAATGTGGATCTCCTGCAGAAGGGCATCGACGAGGGTGTGGGCAATTCGATTCTGATCAAGCTGAACCAGATCGGGACGGTCAGCGAGACGTTTGAGGCGATCGAGCTGGGGCGGCGCTACGGATACACGTCGGTGATTTCGCATCGCAGCGGCGAGTCGGAAGACACATTCATCGCCGATTTTGCGGTGGCGACGGGCGTGGGGCAGATCAAGACCGGCTCGGCATCGCGCACGGATCGCATCGCGAAGTACAACCAGCTGCTGCGGATTGAGGAAGAGCTGGGGCAGGCGGCGGAGTTTCTGGGCCTCGAAGCCGTGAATTTCGGGGAATAGAAAGAACTGATTAGAAAGATTTAAGGAGCAGGTTGCCACCGGAGCACTTCAACTGCAGGGGTGTAGAAGGTGGGTACTCACAACCCGTGTCTCCACGTCGAGACATTTGATCCGATACCCGCGCGGTAGCTCTGCGGGACGGTGGGATGTCACGGAGGGAGATGCGAATGCGAATGATAGCGGGGTTGGTTCTTTTGGTTGCGATGCCGGTTTTGGCGGCAACGACCACGGGAAAGCCAGGGGCCGGGTTGAGCGGGGCAACGGCGACGAGCGAGAATCTACCGCCGGCACATCCGGTAACCGCGGCCCAGGTGTACGAGATCCTGGAGCTGACCGGGACGGATACGGTGAAGCGGCAGATGCTGGATGGGCTGTTGCCGCACCTGCGGCAGATGATGCCGTACATGCCGAACGATGTCGTCGACGATTTGCAGCAAAGCCTGGGCGTCGCGGATTTTGAGGGCGTGATGGTGCGGTCGTTCCAGCAGAGTCTGTCGACGGAAGAGGCGGCGGATATCATCGCGTTCTACAAGTCGCCGGCTGGGAGGCACATGATCGCCGTGATGCCGAATGTTCTGAACGAAGGCCAGAAGGCTG
Source organism: uncultured Acidobacteriaceae bacterium (assembly GCA_963787915.1). Taxonomy (GTDB): domain Bacteria; phylum Acidobacteriota; class Terriglobia; order Terriglobales; family Acidobacteriaceae; genus Palsa-343. The sequence continues at coordinate 59,177 of CAWBEP010000008.1, forward strand.
GATCGGAGCTGGGCCAGCAGGTGCTGTTTGAGGTGATCCAGCGGCATAAGGATGAGATCGACGCGGCAGCGGAGGTGTATCACCATGAACATCCGGGCGCGGCTGCGCAACAATAATCGAGGGGCGAAGCCGGGTGAAGTTTGGATTTCGGCGATCGCCGCCAGCGTTTACAGGGAGACTTCGTGAATTGCGGTGATTAGAAATTTACGATGAAGGCGGGCGCAGGATCGCGGTCCTGCGCCTGTTCTTTCGAGGAGGCTGTATGGGAAAGACCGCCTGGCTGATTCCCACACTTGTGCTCTCCATTTGCGGATGGGCTCAGCAGACAACGGCCCCAGGTCAGCAATCGGCAGCCGCAACAGCATCTTCATCGACCGGGCCTCCGGGCAAGATCATGATGTCGTCGGGCGTCGCGCAGGGCAACCGGATCGATGGGGAGGCGCCGAAGTATCCCGCAATCGCAAAAGCCGCTGGAGTCCAGGGAACCGTTGTGCTGCGCGTGACTATTTCCGAGGGCGGCACGGTTGAAGACCAGAAGGTGATCAGCGGTCCCCCGATGCTCGAGGCGGCTGCGATGGATGCGGTCCGAACGTGGCGCTACAAGCCGTATCTTCTGAATGGCAAACCGATCAAGGTGGAAACGCTGGTCAACATTGTGTTCAGCCTCGGAGAGGCCCCCGCCGCGAACGCGGCCGAGAGTGCTTTGACGCCGGGCCAGATGACACAAGGGATTCCGGGCACTCGGACGGTGCAGATTACTGGAGTAGCGCCGCCGGCCGATCAGCCCGCCCCGGAACATCCGGTTACGGCGGAGCAGGTGAGAGAGATTATGCGGCTCACCGGCGCCAGCCAGCTAAGTCGTCAAATGCTGGAAAGCCTCATGCCGGAAATCCAGCAAAACATGCCTCCGTGGATGCCGGCCGACGTGTTAAGGGACTTTGAAAACTCCATGCTCGGGGGGAATCTTGAAGACCTGACGACCAGGGCATACCAGGCGCACATCTCCACCGAAGATGCCACGGCGCTGATCGGGTTCTATGAGACGCCCGCGGCGCAGCGCTTTGTTGCGGCGAGCCCAGCCATTCTGAAGCAGGTGCAGACGGAGGCTTCCCAGCTTGCGTTGCAGATTTTTCAGGAAGCGATGAAGCGGCACCAGACGGAAATTGATGCCGCAAAACAGAAGTATGAAGTGGATCACCCCTGGTCGGCGCCGAAACACTAGCTGGCCGGAAGTTCGAAGGAGATATACGTGCCCGTTACGAAAAAACCTGTTGTACTGACCATTCTCGATGGATGGGGGTATCGCCCGCAGACGGAAAACAACGCCATTGCTCTGGCGCGCAAGCCCGTCTATGACAAGCTGCTCCGGGATTATCCCAACACGCTGCTGCACGCGTCGGATCACTTTGTCGGGCTGCCGGATGGGCAGATGGGCAACAGCGAAGTGGGGCATCTGAATATCGGCGCGGGGCGCGTCGTGCAGATGGACATTACGCGCATCGATGCGCTGATCGCGAGCGGGGCGTTCTTTCAGCAGCCGGTGATCGTAGAGGCGATGCAGAAGGCGCGTGCAACGCAGCTGCACCTCTTCGGACTGCTTTCCGACGGCGGCGTGCACTCGCATCAGGAACACCTTTATGCGTTACTGAAGACGGCGAAGCAGCAGGGCGTGGAAAAAGTCTTTGTGCACGCCTTTATGGATGGGCGCGACACGCTGCCGACGAGCGGGGCCACCTATCTGGCGGCGCTCGAACAGAAGATGCGCGAGTACGGCGGCAAGCTGGCCAGCGTCTCCGGGCGCTACTACGCGATGGACCGCGACCGGCGCTGGGAGCGCGAGAAAAAGGCCTTCGATGCGATGGTGAAGGGGCAGGCCGAAGGCGGCGCCTGGCAGGACGCCATTGCGCGGGTGAAGGAGTCCTACAACAACGGCATCACCGATGAGTTTATTGTGCCCTTCGTTGTTACAGATGACCACGGACATCCGAATGGGCTGATCCGCGACGAGGACGTGTGCATCATGTTCAACTACCGCGCGGACCGGGCGCGGCAGATCACGCGAGTACTGGCGCGGAACAGCGGGCTGAGCAAAGAGGCCGGGCGCGAGCTGCCCTCGTGGGAGGAGCTGGACGCGACGATTCCGCGCAGCGAGGTTCCCAGCCGCCTGCACTACGTTTGCATGACGCAGTACGACAAGAATTTCACGCTGCCCATGATCATCCTGCCGGAGTCGATGGAGAACCTGCTGGCGGACATTATGGCGCAGGCGAATCTCCGCAACCTGCGCGTGGCGGAGACGGAAAAATATGCGCACGTGACGTACTTCTTCAACGGCGGGATCGAGAAGCCATTTCCGGGTGAGGATCGCATTCTGATTCCGTCGCAGAAAGTGGCCACGTACGATCTTGCGCCGGAGATGTCGGCCGCGGGCATCGCCGATACGGTGATCAAGGCCGTCAACGATACGGCCTTCGATGTGGTGGTGGTGAACTTTGCCAATGCGGATATGGTCGGTCACTCGGGAAAACTGGAGCCGACGATCAGGGCGGTTGAAACGGTCGACGCTTGTCTGGGGCGGATTTATCAGGCGATGAAGCAACGCGGTACCGGAGCCTGGCTGATTACGGCCGATCACGGAAACGCGGAGCTGATGGTCGATCCTGCGACCGGAGGGCCGCATACGGCGCACACGACGAATCCGGTGCCGTTCATCCTGGTGAGTGACGACGCGAGCCAGTATTCGCTCAATCCTCAGGGGTCGCTGCGCGATATTTCACCGACGATCCTGGCGCTGCTCCATCTTGCCGAGCCGAAGCAGATGACGGGCGGGGATCTGCGGAAGGGCAGGGAATAGGGAATAAACAGGGTACAGGGTACAGGGGACAGGGGACAGGGAGTAGCTTTCGCGGCGGGGCCCCACATCTATTTAGCGGTCGCGGCGCGGCGGCTCGTGATCAGTTCCCTGTAGAGTCCAATCGTTTGCTCGGCGATGGCGGTCCAGGAAAATTTTTCTTCGACGCGTTTGCGGCCTGCTTCGCCAAACTGGCGCGCTTTTGCGGGATCGGCGAGGAGTGCAGAGACCTTCGCGGCGAGGTCGCGCGCGAACTTCTCCGGATGAAGCGGGAAGCTGGTCACCGGGTCCTGTTCGAACGGGACCAGGTACCCGGTCACGCCGTCGACGACCACCTCCAGAATACCGCCGGTAGCGCTGGCGACCACCGGCGCGCGGCAGGCCATCGCCTCGAGGTTGATGATGCCGAAAGGTTCGTACACCGACGGGCAGCAGAAGACGCTGCAGTTGCTGTAGAGCTGGATGGCTTCGGGCTTGCTCAACATCTTCTCGATCCAGATGACCCGGGGGTTGAAAGCGCGCACGCGCTCGATTTTCTCGCGCATCTCGGCGGCGATCTCCGGCGTGTCGGGCGCGCCTGCGCAGAGGACGACCTGTGTGTTCGGCGGAAGATGCGGGATCGCGTCGACCAGATGCGTGACGCCCTTTTGCCGCGTGATGCGGCCGACGAACAGAACGTAGGGCTGCGCGGGGTCGACGCCGTATTCCGTTAATGCTGCCGTGTCCGCGGTCTTCTGGTATTCGTTCAGGTCGATGCCGTTGTAGATAACGTGAATGCGGGCCGCTTCGATCTCCGGGTATGCGCGCAGGATGTCGGCTTTGGTTCCCTGAGAGACGGCGATGACCGCGTCGGCATCGAGGATCGCGGTGCGCTCCATCCAGGAGCTCATGGCATAGCCGCTGCCCAGCTGCTCGGATTTCCAGGCGCGCAGCGGTTCAAGGCTGTGGGTGGTAAGCACGAAAGGAATGTTGAAGAGCTTCTTCGCAAGGAGCCCGCCATCGACACGTACCACGTGTGCGTGTGCACGATGTCGATCGCGGTGAGGGACTGGACCTGCGCCAGGTTAAGGCTGAAGGTTTCAAGAGCAGTCTTGAATTTCTCCGGCGGACCGTTTGTGATCAGCGGCCACGGCTTCTCTCCGCGAACATGCAGGTTGCCTCGGTCGGACGACTGATCGCCCCAGCAGTGAACCTCGACCTCGATGGTGCGGGCGAGTTCGCGGCTGAGATATTCGACGTGAACGCCCGCGCCTCCATAAACATTGGGCGGATACTCCCGAGTCATCAGACCGACGCGCAAAGAGGCCTCCACGGAACGAGTTCCATCTTAAGGCCTCACGGGTCGAAAGAGCATCCGACCGTCGCGCGGCATCGAACCGAACGGCGCTCGGCCTGGGCAGAGGGGAATGAGTCAGGGCAGGATCGGCGTCTCCGGCTGAACGGCGATCGACTCCGGCTGGCTGATCGTATAAGGCGAGCCTGGAGCCTCCTTATAGGTCGTCGGCGTCACGGTGAAGACGTGCATGTCGGCGCCAACCTCGTTGATCCCGTAGAGATGGTTGTCGTTATCCCAGAACATCTGATTGATGTTTTCCGTGGTCAGCAGCGGCGTGTAGGCGGTCGGCGGATTGGCGCCATTGAAGTGGAAGACCTGCACGCCGTTGGTGCCGGCGACGGCGAGGAGTTTGCCATTGGGAGATACTTTCAGATCGTTGACGTACTGGATCAGCGTGGCCGGCATATTCGCGCTGGTGTTCGTCGTGGTCAGGTTGCCCTGGCTGTCTGCGGTAAATGAGGCAATCTGCGGGAAGTTGTTGTCACATCCCGGCGGATTCGCCGCCTGCAGGACCATGGCGACGTGGTCGGCCGGGTCGGCACTGACGAACTCGGGAATATAGATGCTGTATCCGGCTGGCGGAGCCGGCCGCGTCACCGATGCGTTGAAGTCGCTCACCAACAGGCCACTCGCGTCCCGTTTGAATGTCTGAACGCCGTAATAGAAGCAGCCGTTGTTGGTTGCCGAGTAGGCGTATTGATTATTGCCGATAAAAGTCGCGGGCCGATAGATGCCGTCGAACGAGCCTGCGCCGCCGTTGACGCTCCCGAGGTAGTTCAGTTCGCCGGAGCCTTCCCTGATCCGGTAGGACTGGTAGTAGTTATTCGCGCAGTCTGCGTTGAACACCAGCGGGTAGAGGTCGGTTCCGGTGCGATCGGTAAAGGCGGAACCAGCGCTCCCGCAGTCGTCGGTGTCGAACTGTGCGTAGTCGGTTGAGGTCACATAGCGCAGCGCGCCGTCGGCTGCGATCGCAAGCGTATCGATGTTGGTGGTGCCGGCATTGAGTCCGAAGAGATACTTCCCGTCGGCGGTAAGAGCGCCCTCATCCTGCTGAAAGGGCGAGCCGGTGACGGCGGTGAGCTCCCCGCTGGGCGAAGCGGCGTAAGCGTCGATTTCCGTGGCGCTGGCATTGGCGGGGCGGCTGACCACGTAGACGTACGCAACCGAAGGGGCAGAGATGGCGGCAGAAGTGGAAGCAACCTGAGCCAGTGAGGCCGCGGCGGACAGCGTTGCGCTCAGGCAAACGGCGAGCTTGAGCTTGCCATTCATATGAGTGTCTCCTTCAGGGGAAAGGCCCTGGATTGTGGGGCAAAGCGGAGGGGCGTCTCTCGCGGGTGCATTGCCCGAAGCGTACGGTGGAGTTAGATGCAGGATTGGGGATAACCGAAAAAATACTGCTAACTCGTTGTTAACCGGGAGTTAGAAGTCGATGTGGCCACGAACGCCTTCAACCCAGACCGGACCGCGGTCGCGGTTGTAGCCCGGATCGTCAACGTGTTGCACATCGAGGGCGACGAAGAGTCCCCTCCAGGCATGCCAGGTGTAATAGCTCTCGACAATATTCTCGCGGCCGTAATTGAGGCGGCCGTCGCCGAGGAGGAAACCGAGTCCGCCATCGGCAAGGTAGTTCTGGTGGTCTTTCTTGATAGCGTTGCTGACGAAAGCTACCCCGAGTTTGTCCGCGGCGCGATGCCAGCGCGTGCCGAGGTAGTCGGCGGCAACGACGACGGACTGCGCATCTTCGGTATAGGCGTAGGACTCCTCGTGGTCGTCGTTCCAGCCGAAGCGCGTGCCGATGCGGAAATTCCCGGTGATGTCCTGTTCGTTATTCCAGCTGAAGCCGTATTTCACGGTGCCAAAGCGCTCGACGGAGAGGATGTCCGGTGTGGGCGTGATCCCGGCGAGATAGTGCTGCACGGCGAGGCGGTAATTGCCCATGTGCGCGGTGTTGGCGAAGGCGAGGATGCGCGTGGTTCCTTTGCGTTTGCGGATGAACGAGTGCCGTAGTTCGTATTCCCAGTTCTGCCCGTGCGCGCGCGAGAAGGCCCAGTCGAGGTCGATGCCGTTGGCCACGGTGGGCATGGCGAAGATGCCGTAACGAGCGCTCCAGTTGCGATCGTCATATTCGAGCAGGCCGCCCACGGTATAGCCGCGGGTGTCGGCGGCATAGTCCCAGGCGCCGTTGTCGTCGATGGTCCAGTTCATGAACTGGAGATGGCTGTCCGTGGCGACGTCGTTGACATCCATGAAGTCGTTGGCGCCCATCTTGCCCACACGCGCCTCGAAGCGCCGCACGGGAACTTCGGTGGCGAGCGAAAACTGGTCGCGATCCGATTCGGTCATTTCGTTGGTCAGGCCGATGGTCTGGTGAATTCCGCCACGGGAGAGATACGGAGATGTTCCGAGATTCGGATTGCGCACGACGTCGAGATTGGTGAAGCCCGCGACGCCCAGCGCTTCGCCTAGTCCGCGGCCGCCCGCGGACTCGAAGTCAACGAGGAGGTCGGTGTTGTAGCGCAGATTGTGGTGGGGCTGGTAGCCGAGGTACAAGGTTTCGACGATGGAGGTTTTATATTCGCCTGCATTGTCGAGGCTGTTCGGCCCCTGATAGGGAGAATGGAAGCCGGGCTTGGCCTGGAAGATACTGTTGGCCTGGCCCGAGATCCAGTAGCGTGCTGCCTGGCTGTGCGGGAACATGGTAAGGTCGGGTTCCGCGGCATTCTGTGCTTCCGGTGGACTGGCGACGTGCGCTCCTGCTCCCGGATCTTCGGAAGCGGGCCGCGTCAACTGGAATGACGGCGGCTGGATCGATTGCGCGGCGATGGGCTGCGGGAGCAGAGCGATCGACAGAGCAGCGGGGGAGGCGACGGCGGCTGGCTCTGTCCGGACCGGTCCGGGCGCGTCGGGTAGGACGGAGGACTGCGCCGGCAGGCGCGTAGCGAACGCGGCAAGCAGCAGCACCGACACAGCGAGCCAATGACGCAAGACGTTTTCCCTCTACGTATCTCAGTTGGACCGTGGGGTGGCCCGAGGATTCTGATATGCGGTCCCGCTTCAGTCTACGACGGGCGGCCTCATATTGTTAATGGTGGTTTATGAAAAAACATTAAATCTAATTTACGGACGTCCGGCCGTTTGAGCGAATGCTTCCGGTGCGTGCACCAGCCGACCTGATGAATTGACCCAGGAGCTATCGGCCAGGTTGATGGACCGCGACTGTATTCAACCCGTTGTTTACGGCCTCTCGACGTTGAAGTGATACGATACGACCTCGCGGGACGAGAGTCGGATGGCCGAAAAAGGGCAAATGATTGGGGCTGCAAAGGGGTTTTCGAAGCCACTGGATCGTATTGGCCAGCTGCGGGCTCCCGCAGCATTGCTGTTGGCGGCGGGATGCCTGTTGGGACAAGCGTGGGCGTCGGAAGGCACGTCCAAAATCAGAAAGGTTTACGTTGAGCCATTCCCGCAAAACCCGGGTGCGGCTCTGCTGCAGCAGGACGTGGTCGAGAAGTTGAAGGCGAGTCACGATCTGCGAGTCGTTGGCCAGGCCGGCGAAGCCGATTTTGTTGTGCAGGGAAATGGCGAGACCTGGGTTAAAGGCTACATCTCCAACGACGGCCGCAACCCGTCGAGCATGCGGCAACCGGTTCTGGGCGGATACCTTTCGCTGGAGTTGAAGGGAAAGGACGGGCAAGCGCTGTGGTCGTACATGGTCACGCCTGGGCGGTTCCACTGGAACAGCCTCGATGAGGAGATGGCCGACCACATCGTGAAGTTGCTGGCGGAGGCCATTGCGCGGGGCGCAGGGACCGCGGCCACGGCCGGCTCAACCGCGACGGCCCAGGTCACTCTGCAGGGTGCGGGCGCAACCTTTCCCGCGCCGCTCTACCAGAAGTGGATCCAGTCTTACGAAGAGTTGCATCCGGAGACGCGCATCACCTATGCGGCAGTGGGGTCGGAAGAGGGAGTTCAACAACTGAAGAGCGGCAAGCTGGACTTTGCGGCATCGGATGCGGCGCTTACGGATCAGCAGATGAGCGCGATGGGAGTGAAGTTCGATCACTTCGCCACGGTGCTGGGAGCGGTGGTTCCGGCGTATAACCTGCCTGGGGTGGGGCGCGACCTTCGCTTTACACCCGAAGTTCTGGCGGACATTTATTCAGGGAAGATCGCACGCTGGAACGATGCGAAGCTGCGCGCCATCAATCACGGCGCGGCGTTGCCCGATATGCCGATCGTTGTCGTGCACCGGCTCGACGGAAGCGGCACCAGCTTTGCCTGGACGACGTTTTTGAGCGATACCAGCAGCGAATGGAAGACGGCGGTTGGGGCGGGGTTCCGCGTGCAATGGCCTGTGGGCGAGGCTGTCGCGGGCAACGAAGGAGTGGCCAATGCAGTGGTTGCCACGCAAGGAGCGCTCGGCTACATGGAGCTGACCTATGCGATTCGTCACCGTCTGAGTTTTGGGTTAGTGCGGAATGCCGCAGGAGAATTTGTGCAGGCCAACCTTGCCAGCCTGAACGCGGCAGCGGGACACAGCGCCGCGGGCGCGGATTTCCGCATCTCGCTGGTGAATGCAGCAGGCAAAGACGCGTATCCGATCACGACGCTCACGTGGATTCTGCTTCCGGAATCCGGTGAAGGCGAGCGGCAGAAGGCAGCGATGAAAGGCCTGTTGCAATGGATCCTGACCTCCGGTCAGAAGGAGTGCTCGGCGCTGGGTTACGTACCGCTGCCGAAGGAACTAGCCGACAGGGAACTGGCGCAGGTCGGGCCCTGAGGCTCCGTCCTCCAGGGGCGATGCATATTTCCAGAAAATATTCTCGATCGCGATTAACGGCGCAGGAAAGTGCTATTGCCGCAGCTGCGCGAGGCGATGCATGAGAGAGGCGCTGAGCGAGGCCTGGGCAGGCTCGTCGAGTTTGCGACCGGCGCTGGTGAGGTAGAAGACGTCGATGGCAGATTCGCCCTCTGTGTCGATGAGGGCGACTTCGATGTTGCAGCCGGAGGCGGCGAAGCTGAGAGCGATCTCGCGCAGCAGGCCGGGCGTGTCCTGGGTGACGATCTGCAGCAGCGTGCTGTGCGAAGAGGCTTCGTTGTCGAACTCGAGCCGGGTTTCAACGGTGACCTTCGGCCTGGCAGGTTTCTGTTTGCGCGACCGCAGCAATTCTTCGATCGAAACTTTGTGCGAGAGGGTGTCGCGGATGCTGGCGAGAAAGCGGTCGATCTCCGAGTGGTTCAGCTCGAGAGTGCGGTAGGTGTCAGTGAACTGAAAGCTGTCGACGATGATGCCCGCAGCGTTTGAAAAGGCGTCGGCCTTGACGATGTTCATCCCCCATGCGGAGAGGACGCCGGCCATGTCTGCGAAGAGGCCGGGGCGGTCGGCGGTAACGAGGGTGATCTCGTTGAGCTGCCGGACGGTCCGAAAGGAGAGCTGGATCGGCTCTTCGGGGAAACGCATCGCCATGCGGAAATGCGCGGCGATCTGTTCGGGAGGGCGAAGGCTGAGGTAGCGCTGCGGGAGCCCTTCAAGAAAACTTCTGAGCTCGTCGGTGGGGACGGGAGTTTGCGGCGCAAGCTGGCCGGGGGTAACGGCGGGAATGAGGGCGACGATGCGGCTGAAAAACGCGGGGTCGGCGGAGGCGTGGTAGCGAATCTCATCGACGCTGCGATCGAGAAAATTCGAGGCGCTCATGTAGAGCTGCCAGAGGCTCTCGCCTTTCCACGGGGTGAGCGCTTCGGGTGAGACGGCGCGGATGTCGGCGTAGGTCATCAGCGTCAGCATTTTGAGCTGCGCCTGGGTGGCGACTTTCTCCGCGAAGGCGCGGACGGTTTCAGCATCGAAGATGTCGCGGCGCATGGCAGCGGACATTTCCAGATGGTTGCGAATGACCCGGCGGACGGTTTCGCGCTCTTCCGCGTCCAGCTCGAGGCGGGAGAAGAGGCTTTCGCTGAGCTCGACACTCGATGAGGCGTGATTGCCGCTGCGGCGGGCTTTGCCGGTATCGTGCATCAGCAGCGCGAGGAAGAAGAGGTCCGGGCGATCGAGCTCGGGGAGGAGGCCGGCGAGGCGCTTCTCCCACTCCTGCTGGGGCTGGCGGAGGTGATGCACGTTGTCGATGACGTGGAAGGTATGCTCGTCGACGGTGTAGCGATGCCAGGTATCGCGGATCACGAGCGATTCGATGCCGTGGAATTCCGGGATAAGCAGCTCGAGGATGCCGAGCGCGTGCATGGTGCGCAGAGCGTGCGCGGCCCACGGACCAAGGAGCACTTCGCGCAGGCAGTTCCACAGAAAGGGGCCTTCGGGCATCTGCACGGCGAGCACCGGCAGCGCGTCGGAGATGCGATCTTCCGCGGCGAAGCCGAGACGGTAGCCGTGTTTGGCCATGATGCCGAAGATTTGCAGGATGCTGTCGGCATCGTTGACGGTGGCGCCTTCGGCCAGATCGAGACGGCCGTCTTCGAGGAAGAAATCGGTGCCGGCGACCGGGGTGCGCTTGCGGCGGAACTGTTTATAGAACGAGCGGCGCGGAGGCGGGACGGCATCGATGAGCAGGGAGGCGCGTCGATAGACGGTGCGGGCCTGGCGGTACCAGGTGCGCATCCAGTAGGCCGGATCGGAGGTGCCGCGGGTTTCAAGGCCGATGGAGCGGGCTGCGGCTTCATCCTGGGCGTGCCAGTCCAGCGTGTTGTCGTCGCGGCCGGAGCGGTAGTGGAGAAAACATCGGACCGCGGAGAGGAAGTCGTAGGCGGATTCGGGCTCATCGTGGGTGCCGTAAAAATCGTCGGCAGCAGCGCGGGGCCACGCTTTCTGCGCCTGGATGGAATTGAGGAGGGTGAGCCACTGGGCGAGATGGTAATCGCGCAGGCCGCCGGGACATTCCTTGACGTTGGGCTCGACGTGAAAGATGGTGTTGCCGTATTTTCCGTGGCGGGCGCGCGCCATCTCCGCGAGGTTTTGAATGACGGTATCCCATTCGCGGAGGATGACGGAAGGAAGAATCTCGGTTTCGAATTTGGCGTAGAGCTCGCGGCTGCCGGTGAGGTAGCGGCGATCGAGCAGCGACACGGTGAATTCGAGATTGTCGGGATGGACCTTCTCGGTTTCTTTCAGGGTGCGGGTGACCGGGCTGGCGCGCAGGCCGATGTCCCACATGGCCTGGGTGCAGGCGCGAATCCTGTCGCGATAATTGGGTTCGACCTTGTCGTTGGCGCAGAGGAAGAGGACGTCTATATCGGAGCAGGGAAACAATTCGCGGCGGCCGAAGCCGCCGGTGGCCACCAGGGCGATGTCATTTTGCGAAGCGCCGGGCGCGACGCTCTCCCAGAGCTGACGCAGCAGAGTGCCGACGATCTGCGAGCGGCGGCGGATGACAGCGGAGCCGTCGCCATTGCGGTCGAAGCTCTGACGCAGCTGGGTAGAGTCGTCCTGATAGCGACTGCGCAGTCGACCGAGAGTGAGCGGCTCAGAGATCATTTCCTGAGATTATGGATGACAACGAACCAAACGTCTTCTCCGTTCAAACGGGGAACGGCGGGTGGTGCGAAGCTTGCTCTGCTCTGACGGAGCGCAGACAGAACTCAGAGTGCGGAGGGACCGCGCTCGTCGTTGCGAATACGAATCGCGTCGTCGATTTTGGAGACGAAGATCTTGCCGTCGCCGATTTTGCCGGTGCGGGCCGAAGAGAGGATCGCCTGGACAGCCTTGTCGGCCAGCTCGTCGCGGATCACCATTTCGATCTTGATTTTGGGCAGGAGGTCGACGGTATATTCGCGGCCACGATAAAACTCCGTATGGCCCTTCTGGCGTCCATGGCCTCGCGCTTCGAGGATGGTCATGCCTTCAATGCCCGCTTCGAGCAGGGCGTCTTTCACTGCGTCCAGCTTGGAGGGTTGAATGACGGCTTCAATTTTTTGCATGAGCGTGCTTAATCCTGCCTCAGTGAGAGTATACGCGGATGATTCTGAACGGAAATCGTAGTCCTCTCCTCCGGGATGTGTCACTTCCAATCGCTGCCACGCAGGGGCTCCGACGACGAAACGGCAACGCTCGGAAAAAATTCAGGTCCCGCCGCCAGGCGTGAAATGGACGGCTGAGGTTGGATATAGTGGAAATATGAGTGGAGCGTTGCAGGATCGCCGGCTGTTCGGAGCGCTGGAAAGCAGTGCGAAAAACCGCGAGAAGGTTCTCGAGGCGAGCTATGGATACGAGCAGCCTGAGGGTGTTTTGCTTACCACGGTCGATTCGGCGATCAACTGGATCCGGAAGAACTCGATTTGGCCGATGACCTTCGGCCTGGCGTGCTGCGCGATCGAGATGATGTCGATGGGTGCGTCGCGATTCGACCTCGCTCGTTTCGGCATGGAGGTATTTCGGCCCTCGCCTCGGCAATCGGACCTGATGGTGATCGCAGGGCGGGTTTCCTGGAAGATGGCGCCGGTTATACGCCGTCTGTACGACCAGATGCCCGAGCCGAAATGGGTGATCTCGATGGGGGCCTGCGCAACCTCCGGAGGGGTCTTCAACAACTATGCGCTGGTCCAGGGAGTCAATCAGGTGATTCCGGTGGACGTCTACGTTCCCGGCTGTCCGCCTCGCCCCGAGCAACTTTTGTACGCGATCACGCTTCTCCAGGAGAAGATTCAGCACGAGCATGGCAGCTTGAAAAGAGTGCTGAACTTGCAGTAGGGGCGGTCGTTGGTTACCTTTGTAGGGTATCGAAGTCCCCCGGCCAGGGCCCCAGGGTGGTCCCGCCAATTCCCCCCTCATTTCGCTTCGCGCCTCCCAGGTAGCAGGGGAGGTACAGGGTATCGACCCGATTATCGGGTAAATTTAGCGATCCTTTTCAGGCAACTTATTGAAATAATTGCATTCTAAGCAGGGTGATCCTGTGGTAACTTCGTTGTCGGCGGCAAGAATTCATCGACTGCCCCCCAGCCGTCGCCAAGTTTTCAACAGCATCACGAAGTTGAGCAGTTTTTTGTCAGTATTCATTGATTTTGCGGAGGATAGACGCATGGAATTTCGTCCATTCAAAAATTCGGGTCGAATCGTACTGGTTGGGTGTGCCCTGGCCCTCGGAGCCTCGGCACTCCTGGCGCAGGCACCGGCCTCAGCGCCGGCAGCCACCCGAGCCGATCAGTCGGCATCCCGTGAGGATGTTTTTATTGGATATTCCTACCTTTACCCCAGTGGGTCGGTGACCACGCAGTGGGTCAACAACACGACGGTCACTCAGTCCTACTCCGACATTCCGCTGGGCGCGATTGGCAGCTTTGCCTATTACTTCAATCGGTATGTAGGCGGGCAGGTGGAATATGCCAACCATCCGGATGGTTCAAATGACGGGATTTCGACGGCTTCGGCTGGAATAATCATGCGCTATCCGACGGAGCGGTGGACGGTGTTTGGCCACGGCCTGGCAGGCGGGGTGAGAATGGGCGGCCCCAACTCCGAGCCCAATGGGCCGTACCACGTTTATACGTGGGGACCGGGTCTGACGGCCGGGGGTGGTTTCGATTACAACATCACCCATCGTTTCGCATGGCGGGTGATTCAGGCGGACTACGAGTACATGCACGCCGACTTCGGTCCGGAGCCGTATCTGGGCGGCCGAGCCAACGTGAACGCAGGGCGATTCAGCACGGGTCTGTTGCTGCACTTTGGCAGCATCGCTCCGCCGCCGCCGGTGCAGTACGCCTGCGTGATGAACCCGGCCTCTGTCTTCCCCGGCGAACAAGTGACGCTCACGGGAACCGCGACCAATCTCAACCCGAAAAAGACCGCGAGTTATAGCTGGAGCGGCCAGGGCGTGACGGTGGGTGGAACATCGTCCACCGCTACGATCGACACGGGCAGCTTGCAGCCCGGCACCTACACGGTGACGGGTCACGTATCGGAAGGGCCCAAAGCCGGCCAGTCGGCTGACTGCACGGCGCAGTTCACCGTGAAGCAGTTTGAGCCTCCGACCGTGAGCTGCACGGCCAATCCCAGCACCCTGAAACCTGGCGACAGTGCAACGATCACGGCAGCCGGCGTGAGCCCGCAGAGCCGTCCGTTGACCTACAGCTATTCGGCTTCGGCTGGATCCATCAACGGAACCGGGAACACCGCGACGCTGTCGACGACCGGCGCGCCTTCCGGCTCATTGACGGTGACATGCAGTGTGCAGGACGACAAGGGACAGACGGCCTCGGCGACGACGACCGTCAGTGTGGAAGCCCCGCCGCCGCCGCCGGCACCGAAGACACAGACGCTTTGCTCGATCCAGTTCAATAAGGACAAGCGGCGTCCGGGTCGTGTCGACAACGAGGCCAAGGCTTGCCTGGACGATGTGGCGCTGAACGCTCAGCAGAAGGCGGATGCCTCTGTGGTGGTGGTCGGCAACGCAGCACCCATGCCGGTCCATAAGGGTCGTCATGCTCGCAACGAAATGACCGCAGACAAGCTGGCAGCGCAGCGTGCGGTTAACACCAAGGCCTACCTGGTAACGGAAAAGGGCATCGATGCCAGCCGTGTTCAGGTGAGGACGGGCAGCAACGGCCAGAACGAGGTGGAAGACTACCTGGTTCCGGCGGGCGCGAACTTCGACAACGACGTGCAGGGCACGACCCCGGTCGATGAGAACGCCGTGAAGGCCCAGCCTCGCAAGGCCCCGGTGCACCACCATCACAAGGCAGCGGCGAAACCCGCAGCTCACTAGACTTGAGCAGGCCGTAGCACCCAGGGCTGATCGGAATTCCGGTCAGCCCTGTTCTTTTTGCGATCGTGATGGCCGCGGGCGGGTTTCTCGAGTGCCAAGGTATTGCCGAGGATGAGACGGCAATGCATGGCTGGCAGGCCGATGCGCAGCCGGATGCTTCCCAAAGCAGATAGCATGAAAACAGCCGGACTGCGCATTTCCTCAGACGAGGAACGCCGCGCGGGATCTGCACGTCATTCATGAAACCGAAGCGCTCGCAAAAATTCCTGTTTGCTTTGCTGCTTTTTCTCCCGGTGTGCCGGTTCGTCATTGCCGAGCCCGCGGTTTGGCCGGCGGTGGGGCCCGATGGCGGAGATGCGCGCCGCTTCGCCTTCAGCGTGCGCGATCCCAGCCGCATCTATCTCGGAACCACGGATAGCTGGATCTATGTTTCCTCCGACGGAGGTTCCTCGTGGTCAAGGCTGGCGAGGCTGGGGGCCGAAGACGATCTGGTGATCGACAGCCTCGTCGTGGATCGGTCCGACCCGCAGACCGTGTACGCCGGCGTCTGGGTCACGGATCGCACGGATGGCGGCGTTTATATCAGTCACGACCAGGGTCGCACCTGGGCCGAAGCAGTGGATATGCACGGACAGTCGGTGCGGGCACTCACTCAGGCTCCGTCGAATCCGCGTGTGCTGGTGGCGGGCACGCTGCGCGGCGTCTATCGGAGCGAAGACAAGGGGCAGCACTGGCAGGAGATCAGCCCGGCAGGCGGCAACGAGATTCACGAGGTGGAATCGATCGCCATCGATCCTTACGATCCGGAGATTATCTATGCCGGGACGTGGCACCTTCCATGGAAGACGAACGACGGCGGAGCGCACTGGAACAGCATCCGCCAGGGGGTGATCGACGACTCGGATGTGTTCTCGATGATCGTCGATCCGTCGCGCCCGAGCGTGATGTTTTTGAGCGCCTGCTCCGGAATCTATAAAAGTGACAACTTCGGTTACGAATTCCGCAAGGTGCAGGGCATTCCGTCGACCGCGCGGCGCACGCGCTCCCTGCGCATGGACCCGGCGGATCGCAACACCGTTTACGCGGGAACCACGGAGGGCTTGTACAAGACCGAGGACGGCGGCGAGAACTGGAAGCTTACGACCCCGCCCGACGTGATCGTCAACGACGTGTACGTCGATCCGCGCGATCCGAAGCATGTGCTTCTGGCGACCGATCGCAGCGGCGTGCTGGCAAGCCAGGACAGCGGCACGGCTTTCGAGGAGTCCAATGCAGGCTTCTCGCAGAGGCAGGTTGCCGCGCTGCTGGCCGACCAAAAGAATGCGGGCACGTTATACGCAGGCGTGATCAACGACAAGACCTTTGGTGGCGTCTTTGTCAGCAGCGATCAGGGCCGGAGCTGGAAGCAGCAGAGTGAGGGCCTGCACGGCAACGACGTGTTCGTGCTGGCGCAGAGCGACGACGGAACCCTGCTGGCCGGAAGCAGCCATGGAATTTTCCGGTGGGATGGCAGTGCCTGGACTGCGGCAGGCGAGACGGCCGAAATGGCTAACCCGGCACCCGAAGCCAAAAAGCCACCGTCGCGCGAAAGGAAGGGACGCCCCAGGCATCCGTCGAAAGCCGCGAAGAGTTCCGATTCGCTGAGGCTCGAAGGGCGGGTAACGGCTCTTTCGGTGGCGGGCGAAACCTGGTATGCGGCGACGATCGAGGGAGTATTCCGCAGCAACGACCGAGGCTCATCCTGGTCGCCGGTGGTGACGGCCGCGGATGGCAAAACCTCGCCCAGCGGTGGAGAGTATCTGACCATTGCGGCCGATGGCAAGTCGGCCTTTGTGGGACGCCGTGAGGGAATCATGGTCTCCGAGGATTCCGGAAGCAACTGGCAGGCGATGAAACTTCCTGACGGGCTCACAGCCCTGGCGACGCTGGCGCTGACGCCGGATGGGACGCTGTGGGCTGGTGGCCGCGAAGGCGTTTTTTATTCTCAGAACCACGGCCAAACCTGGGAGCCGCTCAAGCGCCTGCCGGTGGTTGCCGTCAACAATCTCATCTGGGATTCATCTCTGCATCGGCTGATTGTCACCTGCGGAGTGGAGACGGTGGTGTACTCCGTCGATCCGCATGACCAGTCGTGGACGTGGTGGAATACGGGATGGAAGGTGCACGCGGTGGCCTCTCTCAATGGCCGGCTGGCGGCCGCTTCGCTTTACAGCGGCGTGGTCGTGCAGCCCGAGGCGGATCGGGCGAAGGCTGGGGACAGCGTGCAGGACGCGCGAAAATAGCCGTGGTTCTTTCGCTGCGTCCGGCGGTCCAGGAGGATTTTAAGGCGCTGTACGCGCTCGATCAGGCCTGCTTCGTGCCTGGCATTGCGTGGTCGAAGGCGGAGCTTCACTACTTCCTGAAGTACCCCGGCAATATCGGCGTGGTTGCGGAGGACGAAACACACCGCATTGCGGGATTCGCGATCGCCGGCAAACAGCTTCGCAAAGGAGCTGTGCTGGGGCGGCTGATCACCATCGATGTGGACGCGGCGCACCGCCGGCGCGGCGTGGGCCACATGCTTCTGGAAGAAGTTGAGCGTCAGATGCGGGCGGCGGGCGCGACCGCGGTGCTGCTGGAGGTGGCGGCAGACAACCAAACGGCCCAGTCGTTCTATACGAGTCACGGTTATGTGCGCACGGGCCGTCTTCCGGGCTACTACCTGGGCCGCATCGACGCGCTGGCGATGGAAAAGACGCTTTAGCGATCGCGCCGCGCGACGCAATGTCTCTCTCCGGCTGCGCGACTACAATGAAGCCAATGCTCCGCTTCAGCCTGAAAGTCGCAGCTTCGATCACGATCTTCGTGTGCGCGGCCCCCGCGGTGTTTTCTCAGGCGGTGAAGGACCTGCCGAAGCCCACCGATTACGTCAGCGACGACGCGCACGTGATGTCGCCCCAGGCCATCGATCAACTGAACCACCTGTGCGGCGAGGTGGACCACGAAGCGCACGCGCAGATCGCTGTCGTCACCATCGACACGCTGAACGGCGAGCCCATTGAGCAATACGCCGTGGAGCTGGAGGATGCGTGGAAGGTTGGTCCGAAAGGCAGCGACCGGGGTGTGATCGTTCTGCTGGCGGTGAAGGATCGGCGGCGCTGGATCGAAACGGGGTATGGGTTAGAGGGAATCCTGCCCGACGGCAAGGTCGGCGAGATCGGCCGCCAGATGGTGCCGATGCTGCGCAACAACGATTTCGACGGCGCGATGACGCTTGCGGTCGATGAGATTGCGCAGATCATCGCGCAGGATGCGGGCGTGCAGCTGCAGCCCCTGACCCGCTGGGGCGCGCAACAGCAACAGCCTCATGCCACGGCCGGACAGATCATCGGCGGCATCATCTTTCTCATCTTCGTTATTATTTTCCTCTTCTGGGCGGGCGGCAACGGGCTGCTCGGCTTTCTGCTGGGGATGTTTCTGGGTGGCGGGCGCTGGGGCGGCGGCGGTGGATTTGGCGGAGGCGGCGATTTCGGCGGCGGCGGCGGGGGTGGCAGCGGGTTTGGCGGCTTCGGCGGCGGCAGTACCGGTGGCGGCGGAGCCGGGGGCAGCTGGTAAGAGCGGCTGGTAAGATCGATTCGGATTTCCGAGGGAGAAAGCAAGATGATGCGTCGTGGTCTGTGGATCGCATTAGCGGTGGTAGCGGTGATTGTGTTCGTGGGGCTGCTGGTCTTTGGCAGCTTTGTGAGCGCGCAGAAGCAGATGGTGGCGAAGCAGGAAGCGGTGACGGCGCAGTGGTCGAATGTGCAGACGCAGCTGCAGCGGCGCGCCGATCTGATTCCCAATCTGGTGGCGACGGTGAAGGGCTACGCCACGCACGAAGAGACGGTTTTCGCCGACGTGGACAAGGCGCGGGAGGCTTTGCTGGCGGCGCACGATCCGGCGAGCACGATCCAGGCCAATGGGCAGCTGGACGGAGCCCTGGGACGGCTGCTGGCGATCAGCGAAAATTATCCGAATCTGAAGGCGAATGAAAACTTCCTGCAGCTCCAGGATCAGCTAGAAGGCACGGAGAATCGCATCGCTGTCGAACGCCATCGCTACAACGAGACGCTGCAGGACTACAACACCTTCGTGCGCCAGTTCCCGAACAGCATCTGGGCGCATCTCGCGGGCTTCCAGCCGAACAATGCATACTTCGAAGCATCGCCTGCTTCGCAGGCCGCGCCGCAGGTGCATTTCTAGCGCAGATTGAGCGGCCGGGTTGGGAGACACAATCAGTCCAGGTGATCGATGGCCACCAGCCCACAATCCGCAACTCGGCTTGAATACTACCTCCGCACCGATTTCCGCCCCGATGTTGACTTCGTCGACGGGGAGATCCTGGAGAGAAATGCGGGCGAGCGAGAGCATTCGTTTCTGCAATTCAAGATAGCAATGCTCATCGGTGCGCATCAGTGCGCATCAGTGCGCATGAGCGCGCATGAGCGCGAATGGGGCGTCGCTGTTTATCCGGAGCATCGCGTGCAGATCGCTCCTGACCGCTCTCGCGTCCCCGATGTTTGTGTGGTCGCGGCCCGGGATCCTTTCGAGTAGATCGTCACGCGGCCTCCAATCCTCTGCGTTGAGATCATGTCAGCCGAAGACCGGTGGGCGCGCATGACAGAGCGATTCGAAGACTACCGGCGCATGGGGATCGCAAACCTGTGGGCGGTTGATCCGCTCAAGGCGAAGGCCTGGGTGTGGTCGCAGGTCAGTCCGGAGTGGAAAGAAACGACCCAGCTCGACGCGCCCGGCACGCCGATTCGGATAGACATCACTCCGGTGTTCGCCGAGCTTGCTGAACGAAAAGCTGGGCGGTAATTCAGCCCGCGATGAGGATGCGCAGATCGCGCAGGTTGTTGCCGGTGGGGCCGGTGACGATCGTATCGCCAAGGGAAGTGAAGAGCGTGCAGGCGTCGAAGCGAGCCAGCGTGGCTTCGGGATCGAAGTTGTAGCTGCGCGCTCGGGCGATCGTGGTGGTGTCCGCGATGGCGCCCGCGGCGGGACTGTTGCCATCGATACCGTCGGAGCCCGCACTGAGCACGGCCAGCGGCTGGCCCTCATAGCGCGCCAGGTCGAGCGCCCCCTGCAGGACGAACTGCTGATTGCGCCCGCCGCAACCGGGGCTCTTGCCCAACTGGACGGTCACCTCGCCGCTCGAAAGCAGGCACACGCGGTGATACTCCCTGCGCAGTTCGTGGAAGCGTGCGAGGAGGTATTCCGCAGCCTGGGCGTAATCCCAGTCGTCGCAGGTATTGTCGATGACGACCTTATAGCCGAGGGACTGGGCGTGATCCCGCGCGGCATTAACGAAGTCGTGGTTGGAGAGCAGGGTGTCGAACTGGGCGTGCTGAAAGGCGCTCGCGGCGCCCTGCTGCTCCTCCACGGAATGCGACGACGACCGCTGCGTTTTCACCAGCTTTTCAAAATACTCACGGACGGCGGGCGGGAATTTTTCCAGCAAATGAAACCGGCCCAGAATTTCCTCGCATTCCGCGAGCGTGGAATAGTCGGGCAGCGTAGGCGAGGAGGCGACCGCGGCGAGATCTTTCAGGGGAACATCGGCGAGAAGCAGCGAGAGCTTCTCCGCCTCCGGCGCAGCGAGCGCGAGCCGCCCACCTTTGACCGCGGAGAAATATTTGCGCACCGTGTTTATTTCCGTAATGGTGGCGCCGCTGGAGATCAGGGTTTCGTGGAAGGCGATCGTGTCGTCGAGGTTGATTTTGCGATCGCGCGGGAGCTCCAGCATGGCGGAGCCGCCACCGCTGATCAGAAAAAAGACAAAGGTGTTTTTCCGGGCATGCTTCAACAGCGCGAGGGCCGCGCGGGCCGCGGCGAAGGAGTCCTCGTTGGGCAGCGGATGGCCCCCCTCGTAATAGCGAACGTGCCGGTTGCGCTTCTTCGGAACGTCCAGCCCGGAGCAGACACCCTGAAGATGCGTTTTTGCGGGAAGCCGCTCCAGCAGGGCATCCAGCATGGTCAGAGCGGCCTTGCCCAGGGCGATGACGAAGACGTCCTTGTAGCCATCCATTGGCTGCGAGATGGCGGGAACGCGAGGCGAGGGATGGCGCACCAGCGTCCTGCCCTCAAAGTGAAGGTGGCGATCGAAGGCCTGCGGGATATCGCACGCCTGGAGAGCGTGGTCGAAGATTTCCCGGGCCGTTCCGTGCAGTTGTTCGAGGGGGGTCATTGGCGGGAGAGAACGGGGAAACGGCTTTGCGCCCACGCGCGGATGGCTTGCTTCACATCTTCCAGCTTACTCCCCGCGGATTTCGCGGGACCCCCGGCGGTTCCGGCCGCCGCGATGGAAGGCGGGCTTGCGAAGAAATGATCCGCGTCGGATATCCACACCAGTTTCTTTGGGTCATGGGCGAGCGCGACGGCAGCCTCGACCTCCGCGATCGGGCCGTACTGGTCGCGGGTGCCGCTGACGAAGAGCTTCGGCTGGGCGCAGTCGCGGAGGAAATCGTAGCGGTAATCGCGTCCCTCGGCGTGCGTCGGCAATCCGAGCGCGGCCAGCCCCACGACGCGCGCATCGCCGCAGCAGGCGCGCAGTCCAACGAACGATCCGAAGGAAAATCCGGCAAAAAGAATCGGCAATCCAAATTCGCGCCTGAGCCAGTCCAGTGCGGCGCGAACATCGTCCTGCTCGCCTTCGCCGTGATCGTGCTCGCCCTCGCTGAGCTCGGTGCCGCGGAAATTGAAGCGCAGGACGGGAAGGCCGAGGCCCTGGAAGGCCTTCATCGTCTGATACACGACTTTGTTATGCATGGTCCCGCCGCCCAGGGGGTGCGGATGACAGACCAGCGCGGCGTACGGCGCATCGGGGGCTCCGGCATTCAATAACGCTTCGAGGCGTCCGGCGGGCCCGCGCAGATTGTCGATGGTGCGCAGAAATGCGGAGCCAGCGTGGGATTGCGTCATCCTGCATTTATTGTACGAAGCCCGTTTTTAGAAAGGCTCGCGTATTCTGGACCTTCCATGAACCTCGATCCGATACAACTGACGCGCAGCCTCGTGGATATCGAGTCCATCACCTACAACGAGGGCGCGGTGGGCGCATTTCTGGCCGAGTTTCTGGCGGGGCGGGGATGGGCGGTCGAGAAGATGCCCGTCGAACAACACGCGGAGAGCGCTTCGACGAGCGAACGCTTCAATGTCTACGCCTGCGAACCGGGGCAGAGGCCTGAGGTGGTGCTTTCGACCCACATGGATACAGTGCCGCCTTTTTTTCCATCGAGCGAGGACGATGAGTTTATCCATGGGCGCGGGTCGTGCGATGCAAAGGGCATCATAGCCGCGCAGATCGCGGCCGCGGAGAGTCTGCGCAGCCAGGGTGTTCACGCCGGGCTGCTGTTTGTGGTGGGTGAAGAACGCGACTCGGCCGGCGCCAAAGCGGCGAATCTACATGCACCGGGCAGCCGTTTTCTCATCAACGGCGAACCGACGGACAACCGCATCGCGCTGGCTTCGAAAGGCGCTCTGCGGGCGGTGATCCGCGCCAGCGGGAAGATGGCGCACTCGGCTTATCCCGAGCTGGGCGAGAGCGCCACGCACAAATTAGTCGAGGCGCTGCATCGAATCCTCGCGATCCCGTTGCCGGCGCTCGACGACGTGGGTCCGAGCACGCTGAACATTGGTTCGATTCACGGCGGGCATGCTCCCAACGTGATTGCCGATCACGCGGAGGCGCAGGTGCTGGTCCGGCTGGTCGGCCCTTCAGAGGAGACGCGGCGTGCGATTGAACGGGCGGTTGCCGGCCTGGCCACCGTCGACTTCACCCTGGAAATTCCGTTCAAGCGCCTGCGCTCCGTCGAAGGCGTCCCCACCATGATCGCAGCCTTCACCACCGACATTCCCTGGCTCACGAACTGGGGCGAGCCGGTGCTGCTCGGTCCAGGATCGATTCACGTCGCGCATACGCCCGATGAAAAGCTGGCGAAGCGCGAGCTGATGAAGGCGGTCGAGGTCTACGTCGAGGTCGCCCGGCAACTCGTGACCTCATCCCGCTGAATGCTCTACGCTGAATGTATGGCAGAGCTGTCAAGCGTTCTACTTGAACCGCGCAACACCCTCGACAAAGCCGCTTCCTCGTACCTGCGCTCCGCGATGCATCAGCCCGTCTACTGGCAGGAATGGGGCGAGCCGGCATTCGCTCTCGCTGCTCAGGCGGAAAAGCCAATCCTGCTGGACGTGGGCGCGGTGTGGTGCCACTGGTGTCACGTAATGGACCGCGAGTCGTACGAAGACGCGAGCCTCGCGCAGACCATCAACGAGAACTTCGTTGCGATTAAGGTAGATCGCGACGAGCGGCCCGATGTCGACGCGCGCTACCAGGCGGCGGTGCAGGCGATCAGCGGCCAGGGCGGTTGGCCTCTGACCGCAATTCTGACGCCCGATGGGCGGCCCTTTTTTGCGGGCACGTATTTCCCGCGTGAAGATCGCTACGGGCGGCCTGGATTCGAGCGGGTGCTGCTGACCCTCGCGAGTGCGTGGAAGACTCGCCGCGCCGAAGTGCTGGAGTCGGCGTCCAGCGTGATCGCGGCCATTGAGCACGGGGAGACGTTTTCAGCGCGCGGCGATTCGCTCTCGCTGGGCATCGTCGACAAGCTGGTGACGAGCGCTGTTGGCCAGTTCGATCCGCGCTATGGAGGATTCGGTTCGCAGCCCAAGTTCCCGCATCCCGCGGTGCTCGACCTGCTGATCGATGTGGCGGCGCGAACCGGGAATGAAGCGGCAAAGCAAGCCGCAAGCGTCACGTTGCGGAAGATGGCGCGGGGCGGTGTCTACGATCAGCTGGCTGGAGGGTTTCACCGCTATTCGGTCGACGAGCGTTGGGTGGTGCCGCATTTCGAGAAGATGCTCTACGACAACGCCGGCCTGCTCGGCAACTATGTCCACGCCTTTCAGACTTTCGTCGAGCCGGAATTTGCCGTTGTCGCGAAGGACATCATGCGCTGGATGAATGCGTGGCTCAGCGACCAGGAGCGCGGCGGCTTTTACGCTTCCCAGGATGCGGACATCTCACTCGACGACGATGGCGACTACTTTACGTGGACGCGCGAAGAAGCTGCGGCCGTGCTGACGCCCGAGGAAATGAGCGTCGCAGAACAGTATTACGACATCGGCGATCTCGGCGACATGCACCACAATCCGAAGAAAAATGTGCTGTACAGAAATTTTTCGGTGGAAGACGTCGCGCACCGCGTGAAGCGCGAGCTGCCGGAGGTCGAACGCGACCTGGCCGCTGCGAAAGAGAAGCTTTACGCGGCCCGGCTCAAACGGCCAACGCCGTTCATCGACAAGACCGTCTACACGGGCTGGAATGCGCTGGCGATCTCGGCCTACCTCGATGCGGCGCGTGTGCTCGATCTGGCCGACGCGCGGACCTTTGCGTTGCGAACGCTCGATCGCGTTCTGCAGGAAGGATGGGAAGCGCAGACGGGTTTGGCTCACGTCATCGCCTACCCCGAGCAACAGACGCTGACCCGGCGTATCCCCGGCGTGCTCGATGACTACGCGCTGCTCGCGCATGCATGCGTCGATGCCTGGGAGGCGGCCGGAGAGCTGCGCTACTACGACGCGGCGATGGCGCTGGGAGAGGCGATGGTCGAGCGCTTCCATGATGCGGAGCACGGCGGCTTCTTCGACACGGAGAAGAATGGCGCAGACAAGCTCGGCGCGCTCTCTGCGCGGCGCAAGCCGATGCAGGATTCGCCGACGCCTGCCGGCAATTCAACCGCGGCGGGTGTCCTGCTGCGCCTCGAGGCGCTGAGCGGGCGGGAGGATTTTCGCGAGAAGGCGGAAGACACGCTGGCCGCTTTTGCCGGCGTCATCGAGCACTACGGCCTCTATGCAGGCAGCTACGGCCTGGCGCTGGAGCGGCTCCTGCTGCCGCCGATCGAAGTCGCGATCGTCGCACCCGGTTTGGGCGATAGCCCGAGCGATGCCCCGAGCGACGACCCGAGTGCGCGGCAGCTCGCTGCCATAGCGAGTGCGCGTTACGCGGTGAATAAGGCTGTGCTCTCGCTCAGCGCCGCTCAGGTCGCGGCGGGTCAGTTGCCGCCGCTGCTCAAGGAGACGCTGCCTCATCTGCCAGGGCTTGCAGCTCCCGGTTCCGGGGCTGTCGCGCTGGTCTGCCGCGGAACTTCGTGCCTGCCACCCGCACGCACCGCCGATGAGCTCATCGAGCAGATCAACGGGTCCTTATAGGCGGGACCGCGCGCGCGAATACCGGGTTCCCACCGTAACGTGAAGCCTGCCGGCGTGTGCCGTCGCAGCGCTTCCGTTCTGCTATGCTTCATGGGATAAATGGCATACGGAGAGAGACTGTCATGGCGAAGAGCATCAACAAAGCCACTTTGATTGGAAATGTGGGTAAGGACCCTGAAGTGAAATTCCTGCCCAGCGGCACGGCCGTGGCCAATTTCACCCTCGCTACCTCCGAGCGATTCAAGGACAAGGGCGGCGAATTCCAGGAACGCACGGAATGGCACAACCTGGTCGCTTTCCAGCGCCTCGCGGAGATCGTCCGCGATTACGTGAAGAAGGGGTCGAAGCTGTACGTGGAGGGACGCATCCAGACCCGCTCCTGGGACGACAAAGACAACCAGAAACACTACAAGACGGAAATTGTGGTGAACGATCTGGTGTTGCTCTCCGGGCGCGGTGAAGGCGAATCGGGCGGCTATTCGCGCTCGTCGGGCTCATCGTCGTCCCCCTACGACCAGCGGCAGCCGGCTCAGGCCGACGAACTGGTGCAGTCCACGGAAATCACGGACGACGATATTCCGTTCTAAACAGCTCTTCTCTGCGGAGGACACACTTGAAGGCCAGCTTTTGCTTCTGCGCGATGCTCGGCTTCGTGTCTGTTGGCGTGGTCATGCACGTTTCCGGCCAGGAGATTCCGCAGGCGAGCGGCACTCAATCTGTCCAGGCTCTGGTGAGGCAGCATGAGGCCTAGGGCTCGAAAATCTCCACACCTGGAGCATCGCTTCAGGCGAAGGAGGCTGGCCGCGACGGCTCGACGATTCGTTACAACCTCTACGCGTCGGGCTTGCCCACAGACCGCCTCTACAGCATCGTTGCGTGGCCCGTCACGCAGGGGCAGCCCTCCACGATGATGGAGGGCACGAGCCTCGGCAAGGATGGGGTCGTCAGCTGTACAGGGCGTCAGGAGGGTGAGTGCAACGATCCCTCGAATGAAGACCATGGAATCGTCGACCTCGCATTCAATCCGGCGAAGGGTGAACCGTATCGGCTTGCCCTGGTCTCCGGCGACCAGCGCGCAGCCGTGGTGATCATTCCCGACCCGATCATCGGCAGGGACAAAGAGTGCACGCTGAATGCGGTCCGCCTCACGGCGCATTTCGAGGTCGCTTACCTCACGGGCAGCGGTTATCCGCCGGGCACGCAGGCGTCGTTCGACAGCGAGTCTCTGAAAGAAAAGCACGCAATCACGACCAGCGTCGATGACGGAGGCAATATCCGCTTCGCGATGCTGCCGTCTGTCGCCGGGCATACGAAGGGGAACATGAGAGTCAAAGGCGTGGGAATGAGTTGCTCGCCGGCTCTTCAATTCGACTGGGGACAGTAAAAAACAAGCGGGCAAGCGCTATACGCACCTGCCGGGAAACCAAATGACTGCCGAGACGCCTCCTACCAGACAGGAGGCGTTTTTCATGGCTGCCATTACAGGGCTCGTTCTGGTTCTTTTGCTGGCGGGGTTGTTTTACTTGTTTCGCGCCATGGGGCGGATGGGGCAACAACCCGGGGCAGAGGAGCGCATGCGCCACACGAGCGGAGAAGGGCGTGGACGGGAATCGCGCGCGACCGGGCTCGACTAGCGCGCTTTTTTCAGTGCCGCGGCCGGTACAAGGCGTGCCTGCACGGCCCGGTCGTCTGCCTGACTGAGCATCGCTCTTGCCTCGGCGAGTGTGGTCCCCGTGGGTACAGGGCGGAAGTCGGAGCGGGCTTCGCGCTGGTCTTTGCTGACGGTCTTGAGCATCAGCACTTTTCCCTGAATGTGGACCTCCACCAGGTCCGTCTTCCAATGCAGTGCGTTCACCTGCCGCCGGTGAATCTCGAAAGTTCCGCCTTTGTCGACGTGCCCGAGCAGGCCATAACCGAAGTCGACGCGCTCAGCCAGACTCCCGCGCATGTCGATCATGCGCTTCAGCCGCGTGTCCACGATCAGCGTGCCCGTGAGGGCATGGACGATGCGGGCCTCGTAGCCCGAGGGAACGAACGCTGGATCGGGCCGAAAGGCGATGCGCACCAGGTCATCCGCCGGGGAGTTCTGGAACTCAAAGAGGAATGCCTGTGGCAGCAGCTCCATCACTCCCGCGAGGCGCACTTCATCCTCGTCGTGGGCATGTTCCACGCGCGCGATCTGCCCAGGATCGCGAATGTACTCGTCGAGCCGCCGATCTTCGCGTTGCTGCCGGGCGGGATCGAGAGGATTGCCGTCCCGTTCGAGAACGCGAAAAACCGGACCGTGATCCGTCTCGACCTGTTCGCGGACCAGGCTCTCTTCCGACGAGACGCATTCGCTGCGGTATTCCCAGTGACTGTCGCGCTCGCGGTCGTGCAGCTCGTTGTAGATGACATCGCGCACCAGGGCACGGGCGAGGTCCGAGCCGCCCAGCGGCGTGGCTTGCGCAACCTGCGTGTGAAGGGGCGCGGCTACGGCGACGATCGCGACGGCAGCGGCAAAACGGCCGAAAAACGGCATGAATCCTCCCGGTCCCGGGGATGATCTTTTCCAGTACCAGAATGCGTGAGTTAGTTTGCAATTCGCGTAAACAAGAGCGAACTTTTAGTAACACGCAGAAAAGGGAATCTGACTTGTTACACTTCCGCCAGAGCCGGCCCGTTTCTTCGATGCGTGCTGTCTGCCGATATGTCCCACACCCTTTCCGTCGCGATCATCACGAAAAACGAGGAAACGAACCTGGCGCGGACCCTCGCCAGCGTGCGCTGGGCCAGCGAGATTGTCATCGTCGATTGCGGATCGACCGATCGGACCGCTGAGATTGCGCGGGAATTCGGAGCGAAATTCTTTGTTGAGGAATGGAAAGGCTTTGGCGCGCAGAAGAATTCCGCGATCGAAAAGTGCTCGGGGGACTGGGTGTTATCACTCGACGCCGATGAAGAAGTCAGCGCGGAATTGGCCGGGGAGATTCGAGACTTGCTCAGCGGGCAGCCAGCGCGCCAGGCCTATTTTCTGCCGCGCCGGAACCTGTTCCTTGGCCGCTGGATTCGGCATGGAGGCTATTACCCCGATGCGAAGCTGCGGCTCTTTCGCCGAGGCAGCGCGCAGTTTGAAGAGCGGGTCGTCCACGAAACGATCCAGACGCAAGGCGAAACCGGGCGTCTCCGCGGCGATCTGATTCACCACGCCTATCCCACACTCGATGCTTATATCGACCACATGAACCGCTACAGCGGGCTCGGAGCCGAGCTGGCGGTGGCGCGGGGCAAAACCAGCCGCTCGATTGTTGCGTTTTTCTGGAATGTGTTCGTCGTCCCGGCTGCGACTTTTAAGTACAACTACATTCTCCGGCTGGGATTTCTGGACGGACGCGAAGGCTTCCTGCTGCACCTGTATCACTCGACCTACGTGAGCTGGAAATATGCGAAGGCATGGGTAAAAGGGCGCCCTTGATGCGTATATACATCTGTTCTATAACGTATACATAGGAGCGTGAGATGGCAGCGACCATGACATCGATTCGACTGGATAAGGAACTCGCCGATGAGGCGGTGAAGCTGCTGGGCGTGAAAACGCGGACCGAAGCTGTTCACGTGGCCCTGCGAGAGATCGTGGCTCTCAACAAATTCAAGCGAACGATGAGTAAGTATCGCGGGAAGCTCAAGTTCGACGGCGTCGATGAGTAATCTCGTCATCTTCGACACCTCGGTGCTGGTCGATGATTTTCGAACGCCATTTCACGAGAAACGGATGGCTTCATTAGATGGAGTGATCCGAGTGTCGTCAGTTGTCCTCGCTGAACTGTGGCGCGGTGTGTCGAGCAAGCGAGAGCGCGAAGCGCTGGTCGAACTCGAAGAAAATCGCCCAATCCTGACTCCTACCGCGAAGAACTGGCTTGATTCGGGCCGACTATTGGACAGGATCCGGAAAGACCGAGGCTTTACCCCGCACAAGTTGCGCGATCTTCATTTCGACGTTCTCATTGCTCTCACCGCGCGATCCTGGGGGGCGCGGCTCATCACCTCCAACCGAGCGGATTTTGAGTTGATTCGCCGCTATCGTTCTTTCGAGTTGGAAATCTGGCCGGCGTCCGCTTAGAGCGAACGAATCGTCTTGCGGGTTGTTCACCCCACCTCCTATCCTGAAGCGTTCTTTGAGTGCATGATGCCGGACGAACCCACCCAACTCCGCGATCCGCTCCTCGCTGATCTCACCGCGGATCGCCATCCTTCTCCGGAAGAACGCCGCTGGGCAGAGGAAACGCTGAAACCTGCGCTTGAGAAGAATCCGGAGCAGCCGATCGGCGCGGCCACCGGCGTGAATCGCGACGAGGCTGGCCAGGCCCGTTTCACCACGATCTCCGGCGTTCCCATCCGCCGGCTGTACACCGAAGCCGATCTGCCGGAGGACTGGGGCAAAAATCAGGCCCAATATCTCGGCGCGCCGGGAGAGCCGCCCTACACGCGGGGGATCCATCCGACCGGCTATCGAGGGCGTTTGTGGACGATGCGGCAGTTTTCTGGCTTCGCTTCGCCAGAAGAGACCAATCGCCGTTACAAATACCTGCTGGAGGGCGGCGCCAGCGGGCTTTCTGTTGCCTTTGACCTGCCCACGCTCATGGGCTGCGACTCCGACGATCCGAAGAGCGAAGGAGAAGTGGGCAAGTGCGGCGTCGCCATCGATTCGCTTGAAGACATGGAGACACTTTTTTCCGGCATTCCCCTTGAGAGCACAACGGTTTCAATGACCATCAATTCACCGGCCAGCGTGCTCTGGGCGATGTATCTGGTCGTGGCGGAGCGACAAGGCGCCGGGTGGAAACAACTCTCAGGCACGCTGCAGAATGACATCCTGAAGGAGTACATCGCGCAGAAGGAGTATCTGTATCCGCCTGCGCCATCGATGCGCCTGGTCGTCGACACGCTGGAATTTGGCGCGCGCTTCACGCCGCGATTCAACCCCATTTCCATCTCGGGTTATCACATTCGCGAGGCCGGGTCGACCGCTTTGCAGGAACTGGCGTTCACGCTGTATGACGGCATCGAATATGTGGAGTGGGCGCTCCGGCGGGGGCTCGCCGTTGACGACTTCGCGCCACGCCTCAGCTTCTTTTTCAACGCGCACAACGATTTTTTCGAAGAGATTGCCAAATACCGCGCGGCGCGGAAAATCTGGTACCGCGTGATGACGGAGCGCTTCGGCGCGAAGAATCCGCGCTCCACGTGGATGCGCTTCCACACGCAGACTGCCGGCGTCTCGCTCACGGCGCAGCAGCCGAAGAACAACATCGCCCGGGTCGCGTTGCAGGCGCTGGCCGCGGTTCTGGGGGGTACGCAGTCGCTGCACACGGACGGATTCGACGAAGCGCTCGCATTGCCTACCGAGGATGCGGCGCGGATTGCGCTGCGGACGCAACAGATTCTTGCTCACGAATCGGGCGTGGCGGAGACGATCGATCCCTTCGGAGGCTCTTATTTTCTGGAACGGCTCACTCTCGACATGGAACAGGCCGCCTTTCGCATCTTCGAGAAGCTCGATGCGATGGGCGGCATGGTCAAGGCGATCGAAGCTGGCTATCCGCAGAAGGAGATTGCCGAGGCCAGCTATACCTATCAGCGCGCCGTCGAAGCGGGCGAGAAGATCGTTGTAGGCGTGAACCGCTATGCGATGGACGAGCCGCCGCCGCGCACGCTGTACATCGACGAAAGCGTGCGGGATGCACAAGTCGCCAAGTTAAGGAAGCTGCGTGGCGAGCGATCCGGAGAGGCGGTCCAGCGCGCGCTCGACGCATTGCGCCGTGCGGCCGCGAAAGAGCCGGAACCGGCCGCAGGCGGCATCTCGGATGCGAACACGATGCCGTTCATCCTCGACTGCGTTCGGGCCTACGCGACGCTCGGAGAGATTTGCAATGCGCTGGGCGAGGTGTTTGGCGGATGGGAAGAAGTTTGAATCCGGAAGAGGAGGATCGAGTCTGCACCAGCATCGAAACATCTTGATTGCCGCAGAGGCGCCGCCGAAACCAGTTAGAATGCTTCAGGCGTGAATACCGTTAAAGCCATTTACCCCGGCAGCTTCGACCCGGTGACCAACGGCCACCTGGACCTGATCGATCGCGCGGCTAAGATTTTCGATCATCTGGTGGTGGCGATCCTGCGCAATTCCTCCAAGAACCCGCTGTTCACAGTCGAAGAACGCGTGTCCATGCTGACGGAGGGAACCGCGGAGTTCAGCAACGTCTCCGTTTCAACTTTCGACGGGCTGCTGGTCGATTTTGCGCGCGAGCAGCGCGCTCATGCCGTTGTCCGCGGCATTCGTGCCATCAGCGATTACGAATACGAATTTCAGATGGCGTTGATGAATCGCCGTCTATCCCCGGAAGTGGAAACCATTTTCCTCATGCCCGACGCGAAGTATTCGTTTGTCAGCTCGCGCCTGGTGAAAAGTGTTTTTCAATTGGGTGGGTCGGTGGATGGGCTCGTCCCCAGGTTTGTGGTTGAGCGGTTGAAAGACAAGAGCCACAGCTGAAGCGGGCCGGATTCGCGTGCCCTGACTTCAGTGCTTGCCGCTCTTCAGCGCGGCGAACGCCTCCAGCGCTCCGGCACGTGCTTCGGCATGATCTACCAATGGGAGCGGGTAGGTCTCACCCAAAGTGATGTTCGCGGCGGCCAGCGCCAGCGGAGGTGCATTCCAGGGCTGGTGGATCCACTCGGTCGGCAGGCTGCGCAGCTCCGGAACCCAGCGGCGCACATACTCGCCACCGGGATCGAATTTCTCCCCCTGCACCATGGGATTGAAAATCCGAAAATAGGGCGCGGCATCGACGCCGCATCCAGCCACCCATTGCCAGCCCATTGTGTTGTTGGCCAGATCCGCGTCGACCAGCGTGTCCATAAACCACGCCGCTCCTTGTTGCCAGGGAATCAACAAATGCTTGACCAGAAATGACGCGACGACGAGCCGGGCACGATTGTGGATCCAGCCCGTCGCCCACAACTGGCGCATTCCCGCGTCGACAGTCGGATAGCCGGTTCGTCCGCGCTGCCACGCCTTCAGCCAACGCGCATTCGAACGCCACGGAAAGTCGCGGAATTGCGGGTTGAATGGCTCGGTGACGGTTTCGGGATGTTCGACGAGCAGGTGGTAGGCGAACTCCCGCCACGCGAGCTGCCGAAGATAGCTTTCAGCCTGAGGGTTGCCGCTGACCTCATGCCAAACCTGCACGGGACTGATCTCTCCGAAGTGAAGATGCGGCGACAGGCGCGAGGTTCCGTCGTGGTCTGTGCGGTCGCGTTCGTCACGGTAGTGGCTCACATCGGCTTTTCCAAATTTGCGCAGGCGCAGGTGGGCGGACTGTTCGCCCGGAGTCCAGGCCTCCCGGATGCCTGCGGCCCAGTCGATCTTCGGCTCGAGCGCGAGATCTGCGATCGCGGCCGATCCCGGCCATTGGGTGGGAGCTGGAATGGTTGGCGGAGCCTTGATGGGCTTGCGCAATTCGCCTCGGAGGTTCCAGAGCGCACGCCAGAACGGCGTGAAAACATGGAAAGGACCGCCGGTCGTGGTTCGAATCGAACCGGGCTCGAAGAGAAGCGAGCCGTTGGAAGATTCGAGCGTGATCCCCGCGGATCGCAGCTTCGTGGCGAGCTTCGCTTCGTTTGCGAGCGGCGCGGGCTCGTAAACGCGGTTGCAAAAGATGTGGCGCGCATTCGCTTCCGTCCCGAGCGCTGACAAGGTTTCCGCTACCGGGCCACGGCGCACGATCAGGCGCGAGCCCTGCGCACGGAGAGATTCATCCAGGCGGACGAGGGATTGATGCAGCCACCAGCGCGCAGCGGCCCCTGGTGAGCCGGCACCCTCTTCTTCCGGGGACCAGACGAAAACCGGAACGACAGGAAGGCCCGTCGCTGTCGCGGCATGCAATGCCGGGTTGTCGGCCAGGCGCAAATTCAGCCGAAACCACACCAGCACGCTCTCAGTCTTTGTCATGGCGCAGTCGCGGTCGAATCCCGCCGAGGGTTCATCTTCTCACGGCCTCAGTCGAGCTTGACCTGGCCGTATTCGAGGAGCGTGACCAGCACGACCCCGCCGACCACATTGCCCGAGGTCGCCAGCAGCAGCCATCGGAAATACGCTCCGACGGTCACGCCGTGACTGAGGACCGCCGCGAGGATTTCTCCGCTGGTTGCAATACAGTGCGCGAAGTGGCCGAGGCCCACGATGAAGGTCAGGACCCAGATAACCGCGACCGAACCGGTGATGGAATGGCTGCCGCTCACCAGCCAGGCGACCATGGCGATCATCCAGCCGCCGACCACACCGCTCCAGAAGATATGGCGCATGCCCGGAGCTGCGGCCGCCACACCCATCTGCGTTAGCGCGTGCAGAATGTCGGGCTGCAGAGCTTTGGTCCGGGCAGCCAGAAGCGCGAAGAGGAACGCGCCCACGATGTTGGAAGGCAGAACGATGGACCACAGACGCACCGTATCGAGCACGTGGCGTCGTTCCACCAGAATCAGCGCGACTGGGTAAAGAGTGTTTTCCGTGAAGAGCTGCCCGCGGCCAAGAATGACGGCCATGAATCCAACCGGGTAGAAAAACAACGCCACAAACTGCGCCCAGGGTGCATTCCCCAGCGTAGCGCTGATCACGGAGACGCTGAGTCCGGTGAGCCCCATGGTGAGGCCGCCCACAATGCCCGAAAGGGCAAGCGCCCGCTTCGGACGCTGCAGCTCGCGCCGGGCGTTGCGGGATACCTGCTCGTAGATTTCGTTGGCGGTGGGCCGGTCAAGGTCACGCTGCTTGGAATGCGACGGGTCCTTCTCCGCACCAGGCTCGATTTTGACGTTGCGCAAGGGCATTCGTGCTTTGGAAGGCAACTTTATCGTGCTGGTTGGATGGGACTGAGCCTAAATCGTTCCTCCAGGCCCGTCAATGGAGGTCTTTGACAGGCTCATGATAGCCTTGCCCTTCGCCCCGAGGAGAACGATGAAGCAGCCGCCCCACTTCGATCTGAACGCTGCCGCGCGGCGCTCGATGATCGCCCACGGTTTCGAGCCGGATTATCCACCCGCTGTCACCGCGCAGCTCGAACAACTTCGCCAGCACCCGCTGCCGGTGAACCCGTCGGCTCGCGATCTGCGGGGGCTGCTTTGGTCGTCGATCGACAACGACACCTCGCGCGACCTCGACCAGATTGAATACGTCGAAGGCGTGCCCGGGGGCGGCCAGCGCGTGCTCATCGGCATCGCGGACGTTGACGCCGCAGTGCCCAAAGGCTCGCCCATCGATCAGCACGCCCTGAAGGAGACCGCTACCGTCTACACCGGCGTTCATAACTTTTCGATGATTCCCGAGCAGCTCTCCACCGGCTCGACCTCGCTGCTCGAAGGGCAGGATTGCGCGGCCATTGTGGTCGAGTTCACGGTCGACGCGCAGGCGCAAATTTCGAACACGAACATCTCCCTGGCGCGCGTTATCAATAAGGCGCAGCTGGCTTATCCATCGGTGGGCGCGTGGCTGGCGGGCCAGGCCGACGCTCCGCCGAAAGTGGCGGCATCGA
This sequence comes from uncultured Acidobacteriaceae bacterium, assembly GCA_963787915.1. Taxonomy (GTDB): domain Bacteria; phylum Acidobacteriota; class Terriglobia; order Terriglobales; family Acidobacteriaceae; genus Palsa-343. The sequence continues at coordinate 93,857 of CAWBEP010000008.1, forward strand.
AGGAACTGCAACAACAGCTTCATCTGCAGGACGAAATCGCCCAGCGTCTGCGGAGCGAGCGATCGAGCCACGGTGCGCTCAACCTCGAAACGATCGAGACGCAATCGATCGCGAAAGCGGATGGCAGCTACGATATCGAAGCCGCGGTGAAGAATCGCGCCACCCAGCTGATCGAGGATTTTATGATCGCCGCCAACGGCGTGGTTGCGCGCGCGCTGGATGCGAAGCATTTCTCTTCGATCCGGCGCGTGGTGAAGACGCCGAAGCGCTGGGATCGGATCGTCGAGCTGGCCGCGCAGCGCGGAACGAATCTTCCCGCGACGCCCGATCCCAAACCGCTGCACGACTTCCTGTGCGATCAGCAAAAGAAGGATCCCGATCGCTTCGCCGACCTGTCACTGGCGGTGATCAAACTGCTCGGCCCCGGCGAATACGTGCTGGAAAAACCCGGCGAGGAGCCGCAGGGGCACTTCGGGCTGGCGGTGCAGGATTACACACATTCGACGGCGCCCAATCGCCGCTATGCCGACCTCGTAACGCAGCGAGTGCTGAAAGCGATGATCGCCGGCAAGCCATCGCCGTATACGGATGACGAACTGGCGTCGATCGCGGCGCAGTGCACGCGCATGGAAGATGCGGAGCGCAAAGTGTCGCGCGAGATGCAGAAGCGCATCGCCGCAGTCGCCATGGCGAACCGCATCGGCCAGCAATTCGACGCCATCGTGACGGGTGTTACCGAACACGGCTCGTTTGTGCGCACTATCCAGCCTCCGGTAGACGGAATGCTGGTGCGCGGTCAGCAGGGAGTGGACGTGGGTGACAAGATTCGCGTCACTCTCGTGCGCACCGACCCCGCCCAGGGCTATATCGACTTCGCGCGCGCGTGACGAAAGTGCGTGAGGTCTTCGCGCTGCGCGCGTCCTATATCGTGGGAATGAACAGCACCCATGCGCTCCAGCCTCGCCACATTTCTCGACGACTTCCGCCGTCATGGCGATGCAGAGGCCATCGTTGCGTATCCCGGCAATCGACGCGTGGCTTCAACGTGGAACGACATCGCCAGCCTTGCCGATCGCTTTGCCGCGGAGTTGATGAGGCGCGAAATTCCCATGGGAGAGCGCGTCGTCCTCTGGGGGCAGAACGGCCTGGAGTGGATGGGCGCCTTCTTTGGCTGCGTCCAGCGCGGCGTCATTGCCGTGCCGCTCGACCCATCGGGTGCGCTCGACTTTGCGGAACGGGTAATCGACGATACGAAGCCACGGATGATTGTCGGCGACGGCGCCTTACTGGAGAAACTTTCCGATACAGCGCCAAAGCTCAGTTTCGAAGACTTCGCGGAGAAGCTTCCCCCCACCCCATCGTCGAGTGCTCGTGAGCCGCGGCTCTCCCTCGATACGCCCTTCCAGATTCTTTTTACCTCCGGCACTACTGCGGAACCAAAGGGCATCGTCCACACGCACCGCAATGTGCTGGCCAGCGTCGATCCCATTGAGCGCGAGATGCAGAAGTACCTGAAGTACGAACGCATCTTTCATCCGCTGCATTTTCTGCACACGCTGCCCCTCAGCCACGTCTTCGGCCAGTTCATGGCCTTATGGATTCCCCCTCTTCTCGGCGCCGAAGTCCACTTCGAATCGCGTTTGCAGGCGCAGCGGTTGGTCGAAACCATCCGGCGGGAGAAGGTCTCCGTCGTGTGCTGCGTGCCGCGCGTGCTGGACTTGCTGCGCTCGCATCTTCTCGCCGTCGATCCCGCGCTCGCGGAAGAGATTTCGCGCGCAGGCGGGAAGAAAGTCTGGGGCCGCTGGTGGCGCTTCCGCAAAATTCATCACCTCTTCGGTTACAGATTCTGGGCCTTTGTATGCGGCGGCGCAGCTCTTTCGTCCGAACTGGAAGGCTTCTGGAACACGATGGGATTTGTGCTCATCCAGGGCTACGGCATGACGGAAACCTCCGCCGTGATCACGCTGAATCACCCCTTCAAGACCGGGCAGGGAACGATCGGGAAGGTTCTGCCGGGGCGCGAGGTGCGCATCACGGAGGAAGGCGAGATTCTGGTGCGCGGTGACATGGTCTCCCGCGCCACCTGGCAACATGGATCGTTACAACAAAACGAATCAGATTGGCTGGCCACGGGCGACCTGGCGCAACGCGATGAGGAAGGGCAGCTCCGCTTCGTCGGCCGCAAGAGCCAGGTGATTGTCACGCCCTCGGGGCTCAATGTTCATCCTGAGGACGTGGAAGCGGCGTTGAATGCGCAGGCCGGCGTGCAGGCGTCCGCGGTCGTTCCGCTGCTCACTACGGCCGGAACGGAACCGGTCGCCGTGTTGCTGTTTCGCGGATCGCGGGAGCAGGCGCACGAGGCAGTGGTTGCGGCCAACCATCAGCTCGCGGACTTCCAGCAGATTCGGCAATGGCGGCTCTGGCCGGAGCTCGACCTGCCGCGCACATCCACGGGGAAAGTACGGCGTCCCAGGGTGACGGAGTGGGTGAACGCGCAGCGGCCGGAGAGCCCGGACGGTGCGGCGGCCGATCCGCTGCTGGCGCTGATCTTGTCCATCAGTCATGCCACCGCTCCAGGCGCCGGCGACAACGCGCGCCTCTCTGAAGACCTCGGACTCGACAGCCTCGGCCGCGTGCAGCTGCAATCGGAGCTGGAGCAGCGACTCGGGCTGGTCCTCGACGATGGTGCGCTGGAGCGCGTTCTCACGCTGGGCGATCTGCGCCACGAGCTCGGCATCGACTCCGCGATCGCTGGTTCTCCGGGAAGTGCTGCACCCGGCTCGAGCGCGCTCTCGGCCGCATCCACGGCGACTCCAGCTGGTGCAGAAGACGCGGCGCGCCGCCCGGGCGAAGAGGACATTTATCCCCACTGGCCGTGGTGGTGGCCGGTGCAGCTGATCCGCGCTGCTTATATCGAGCTGATCTCGCGACCCCTGGTGCGCCTGCTGGCGAAGCCGCGCGTGGAGCGGCCACCGAATCTCAGCCCCGAAGGCCCCGTCCTGCTGATCGCCAACCACGTCACCGCTTACGATCTGGCGCTGATCCTCTACGGCCTGCCCGGTCCGATGCGCCGGCACGTCACAGCTGCGATGGCGGGCAATATGCTCCGCGACTTTCGTCACATGCGGAATGTCGGGCCCGAGGGGCGCGCGGTCACGCCCTTTCTCGACCCGCTCGGCCCCGCCGCCTGGCTGCTGATCACGGCACTCTACAACGTTTTTCCTCTGCCGCGGAGCGCTGGCTTCCGCCGCTCGTTCCAGCATGCAGGCGAGGCGCTCGATCGCGGCTACAACGTCGTCGTATTCCCGGAGGGAACCCGGACAGACCGCGGCCTGCAGCCCTTTCGTCCCGGCATCGGCCTGCTGGTGCGCGAGTCCGGGGTGCCGGTCATCCCTGTAGGCCTGGTCGGCCTTTCAGAACTGAAGCAGCGCGGCAAAGGCTGGTTTCGCTCCGGCAAGCTGGTTATCCGTGTAGGAGAGCCGATCGAGTTTGCTCCAGGCGAGACGCCGGAGGAAATCACGAGCGCCCTCCACAGGGCGGTGAAGAGCCTTTTGGGCAGCGGTTAAAAGGAGGCTGGCGCAGGCCACACCAACCCCGCGATGGCCGCATGGGGCCACCGTCTTCCTCTGCTATTCCAGAACAGGGACTTAGTAGCGCCCGCGGCCGCCACGGCTTGCGCCGCGCCCCGCACCCGCTCCGCCGCCCTTTTGCGCGTTGTAGCAATCGCGACAATAAACCGGGCGGTCGCCCCGCGGCTCGAATGGCACGGTCGTTTGCTGCCCGCAACCGGAGCAGACAACCGCCGTTCCCCGGGACTCGGCTCGCTGGTATCCTCCACCACCCCCGCCGCCTGCCTGTTCGTTCTTCTTCGCCTGACGGCATGGTTTGCAGCGCTTGGGGGCCGAGTACCCGCGTTCCTGGAAGAACGCCTGGTCCTCGCTGGTGAATGTAAATTCCTGCCCACAGTCGCTACAAGTGAGTTGCAGATCTCCAGCCATGGTGAGTCCTCATTTCCACTCTACGTCATCTTCCTCTATTCCAGCGTTCTCGTAAACTGGCAGGAAAATTTCTTTGAGGGAAACCGCTGATTTGCAAGGCTGACCCTTTCCGTTAACGGTCATTCCTTCTGCCCCGCCGGAGACGATATGATCTTCCTTCCGAGGTGACCTTTCTTTATGGCCTTCCCTTTCAAGGGCGTCGACTTCATCGGATTCGACAGCCTGCTAAGCGACGACGAGCGGCTGTCCCGCGACACCGCCCGGCAGTTTATCGAAGATAAGCTCGTTCCCACCATCGAGGAGTGCAACCGGGAGGGGCGCTTCCCGCGCGAATTGGTCCCCGAGATGGGACACCTCGGCTTCTTCGGCGCCAACCTCCACGGCTACGGCTGTGCCGGCATGTCCAATGTCGAATATGGGCTGGTCATGCAGGAATTCGAACGCGGCGATTCCGGTGTGCGCAGCTTCGTCAGCGTGCAGTCCGCGCTGGTGATGTATCCCATCTTCACCTTCGGGTCCGACGAACAAAAAGATTTCTGGCTGCCCAAGATGGCCACCGGCGAAAAGCTCGGCTGCTTTGGGCTCACCGAACCGGATTACGGCTCGAATCCGGGTGGCATGCGCACCCGCGCCGACCGCAGCGGCGATGAGTACATCCTCAACGGGGAAAAGATGTGGATCACCTCCGGCAGCATCTCCGATGTCGCCGTGATCTGGGCCCGGACCTACGGGGATGGGGGAGAAGAAGGACAGGTCCGTGGCTTCCTCGTCGAAACAAACCGGCCGGGGTTCAGCGCCTGGGATGTCCACGGCAAGTGGTCGCTGCGCGCGTCCGTCACCTCCGGGCTCTCGCTCCAGGATGTCCGCATTCCGGCGGCGAATCTGCTGCCGAAGTCGGGTGGCCTGAAGTCGCCGCTGATGTGCCTGAACCAGGCGCGTTACGGGATCGCATGGGGAGGAGTCGGCGCCGCCATGTCCTGCTACGACACGGCGCGCCAATACTCGCTGCTGCGGAAGCAGTTCCGCGACCAGCCCATCGCCAGCCATCAGCTTGTCCAGGAGAAGCTGGCCTGGATGATTACCGAGATCACCAAGGGTCAGCTGTTGGTTCTGCAGGTGGGCCGGCTCAAGGACGAAGGCAAGGTCGGCCACGAGCACATCTCGATGGCCAAACGCAACAATGTGTGGATGGCCCTCGAATGCGCGCGCATGGCCCGCGATATCCTCGGGGCGAATGGCATTACGGATGATTATCCGGTGATGCGGCACATGATGAATCTCGAGTCGGTGAAGACCTACGAGGGCACCCACGACATTCACACCCTGATCCTGGGACAACATGTGACGGGCATTGCCGCGTACTGAATCGCCCTATATCGGCTGCCGCTCTCGCAACCCCATGGCGGGAGCGGCGTCTAATTGTTTAGCGTTTCCCAAACTCCCCATGGGCGCGGACCAGCATGCACTTCCCCAAGCTTCAGCGGCTTCCCGAACTCGATGCCCTGCGGGGCCTGTTCCTCGTCTGGATGACGCTCACGCATTTGCCGACCCGCTTCAGCGATTTTGTGAATCAGCCGTTTGGCTACATCTCTTCCGCTGAAGGCTTCGTCTTCATGTCGGCCCTGCTCATTGGGCGGCTCTACATCCGCAAGCTCATGGAAGATCCCGCCGACGTGTGGTCGCATCTCTGGAAGCGCTCCTTCAAGATTTACGCGTACCACATGTTTCTGCTGGCATTCGCCTTCACCATCGCCGCCAGCTGGGCGGTGCACCATCACCGCGCCGCCATCACGAACCTGCTGAATTTCTACCTCAACCATCCGGGCGTGGCGATTGCCGGTTCCATCTTCCTCATCTATTGCCCGCCGCTGCTCGACATCCTGCCCATGTACGTGATGTTCCTCTTCCTCACGCCGCTGCTTCTCTCCGCAGCGGTGCGTTTCGGATGGCGGATCGTCCTTGCGGGCAGCGCGCTCATCTGGCTGCTCGCGCAGTTCAGCCTGCGCGACATCGTGCACAACTGGGTCGTCCACGTCACGCATCTGCAGATTCCTCTCCAGGAAACCGGCGCCTTCAACCTCTTTGCGTGGCAGATGGTGTGGATCGTCGGCCTGTGGCTGGGCGCGCGCTCCGCGCAGGGCAATGTGCCGCTCAAGTTCGTTCCCCGCTGGGGCATCGCGCTCAGCGCCGCGGTCTGCCTCTTCTTCGTTGGCGTGCGTCACAGCTGGTTCGGCGCCCATTTGAACGAGCAGGCGCTCGGCCTTCTGCTCGATAAGTGGCAGATCGGGCCCCTCCGCGTCCTCAACATCGCAGCGTTCCTGATCCTCTTTTACTGGCTGCGCAAGTATGTGAAGATCGCGGTGGCGCGCGAGCCGTTCCTGACTCTGGGCAAGGCTTCCCTCCAGGTCTTCTGCGCGCATCTGCTCTTCGTCTTCGGCGGCCTCGCCCTGCTCTACGGCGAAATGGAACAGCTGACCGGCCTCACCGCGATCCTGCTGCTGGCGGTGACGTTTGTTTCGCTGTTTCTGGTGGCCGCGAACGAGGTGCGGAAGAAGCGCGCAAAGAAGGCCGCTGCCAGGGCCGAGCTTGCCGAACTGCCCGCTCCGCCTGCGCTGCCTTCTCCGGATACCAAGCTGTGCGCTGCCGTGCCGGTCGCGGCGTTTGAAGAGCGATCGCTGTAACTGTTCGTACGGTAGTCATGTCGGGGGAGATGCCCCCGCTTTCTTGTTGGGCAATGACGGTGCTCATGTGACATCATTGGTTCTCGGAGGACTCTCTGAACTACATAGATCAGGAGATCGTCGTCGAAACGGAGACGCCCTTCGGTGCCGAAGTACCATTGCCGATTAGTTCGTCTCTGTTCCGGCACCTGAATGACACAGCGCGCCCCTGTGTCCGGATGGCCATTGAGGGTTCGAGCGCATCAGTTGGTGCTCTTCCAGATTGGCTTGAGAAAGCCTCCGATATCAGAACCCTGGGCTTTGAGAAACGAGATGGATATTCTGTTCTTCACGTGAAGTCGCCAAGACTGGTGGACGCTGCGCCGGACCTCTTCGAGCAACAGCGCCTCTGGCCTGGGCTCATTAGTCCTGACGACACTGCGATTCAATTAATAGGCAAGGTCGGCGAGGTCGTGCGCCGCCGCGAAGAATCCAGCGACGTTTATGACAAACCATTGCTCAGGCATTTCACGTACTGGCGGACTCTTTTTAGACGCGAAGTGAAACAAGTTCGATTTCCGCACGCGGCGGGAACGAGCCAGTCAACGGTGCTGGATCTGACGGTTGTCGTCAATGCCCAGGAGCTTAGCGCTCAAACCCCTTCCCCCCGACAGGTGCGCGTCGTTGGCTCGCTCGACATGGTTCGCCACAGTACGCGGTCCTTCGGTTTAGTGTTGGGTGGTGGTGAGGAGGTACGCGGAGTCCTGCTCGAAGGTGATCCGTCCCTTCTCCAGCATCATTTTGGCAGGGAGATCACGGTCTTCGGCAAGGCAATCTATCGCCCATCGGGCTCCCTGTTGCGCATAGATGCTCAGGAGTTCCACGGAACGAGTGAAGGCAGAGAGTTCTTTTCCTCGATCCCTCAAGCCATGAGCACACCTATCCGAACGGACAGGAGGCCCCAGCCTGTTAAGCGAGGAGTAGCCGCATTCTTTGGTACTTGGCCGGGCGAGGAGTCTGACGAAGAACTGCTGGCAGCTCTTGGAGAACTACGGCGTTGAGCCAAACCTATGTTCTCGATACCAGCGCGCTGCTAAATCTGATTCGAGGCAGGGAACTGGGAGAACAGATCGATAAGGCCTTCGGACTGCGCCAGGCGCTGTACAGGCACACAATCTCGATAGTCACTCACGGCGAGCTGAAGGCAATGGCTCAGCGCCGCTCATGGGGAGACGAAAAGCAGCGAGTTCTTACGAGCGCGTTGGATGAGTTGGTCACCGTCGATATCTCTAACAACTCTGTCATTGACGCCTACGTCATGGTAGAAAACGCCTGTCGCACAACTGTGGGCGGAGAGCGCAGGATGGGGCAGAATGACATGTGGATTGCGGCTACGGCGGTCGTTGCAGGTCTTCCCCTCATAACCACCGACGATGATTTCAACCATTTGAACAGACGCCTGATTACTGTGCATTGGATCGACCCTAAAATAGGGAAACCTTAGAGTCAGTCGCATCGGCGAACGTCCAGGAGCGCTACCCTCACACCGCGACCGTGAAGCTTTCTTCGGTCCGCGTCACAGCCCGATACAGCGTGTCCCGCTCCACCGGAACCCGCCCCGCCGCCGTGATTAGACGCATCAGCTCGTCCCTCCGCATCCCCTGTGGAGTCGTCGCGCCGGCGTCGTGGTAGATCTTCTCCTCGATCACCGTGCCGTCGATGTCGTCAGCGCCAAAGCGCAGCGCGATCTGAGCGATCTTCGCCGTCATCATCTGCCAGTAGGCCTTGATGTGCGGGAAGTTGTCGAGCAGCAGCCGCCCCACGGCGATTTGCCGAATGTCGGTGAGGCCCGTGGTGCGCGGCAGATGACTCAGCGGCGTATTGTCGGGATGAAATGCCAGCGGGATAAAGGTCTGAAAGCCGCCGGTCTCGTCCTGCAGCGCGCGCAGCTTCAGCAGGTGATCGACGCGGTCCTCGTCGTTCTCGATATGCCCGTACAGCATCGTCGCATTCGACTTGAGGCCGAGCTCATGCGCGGCCCGCGCTGTTTCCAGCCACTCGTCGCCGTCGATCTTGTGATCGCAGATGATGTGGCGAATCCGATCGGCGAAAATCTCCGCGCCGCCGCCAGGAAGGGAATCGACCCCCGCCTCCTTCAGCTTCATCAGCGTCTGCGGGATCGTCAGCTTCGCGCGCTTTGCCAGGAAGGCCACCTCAACCATCGTGAAGGCCTTAATGTGCACCTGCGGGAAGCGCTCCTTCAGCCCGCGCACCAGGTCGAGGAAATAGTCGAAGGGCAGATCGGGATGCAGGCCGCCCACGATGTGAAACTCGGTGACCGCTTCGCTGTAACCGGAGGCCGCCGTCTCCCACGCCTGCTCAAGGGCCATGGTGTACGAGCCTTCCGTGCCCTTGGTCCTCCCGAAGGCGCACAGGCGGCAGGCAGCCACGCAGACGTTGGTCGGGTTGATGTGGCGATTGACGTTGAAGTAGGTCACGTCGCCGTGCATGCGCTCGCGCACGGAGTTGGCGAGCCAGCCCACAGCCAGCACATCGGCCGAACGGTAGAGCGCCAGGCCATCGTCGAAGCTCAGCCGCTCGCCCGCCTCAATTTTGGCGGCAATGGGAGTGAGGCGTGGATCGTCGGTTTGAAAGGGATGCGGAATCATTCTCTCTTCCATGATAAAGCACGGCCACGAGGCGCGTGCGGCGGCAAACCTGCGTCCGTAGCGGGTGATACCATGCCTCCAGAACCTGGCAAAATACGAATCACGTCCGGACTTTTCCTTGCGGCAACGAAAACCATTGCTCGTCTTTCTGCTCTTGTGCTGTGCGCTGCCGCTCTCGATGGGACAGCAACCCAGGCAAGCCGCGTTTCCCGCGATCACTTCCTATTCGCTCGACAAGCAGAAGGTCTCGCTGCCCGGTGAGCTGCAGGGCCAGACCGATCTGCTGCTCATCTCGTTCAAGCCGGAGCAGCAGACCGACATCAACTCCTGGCTGCCCGCCGCCGAGGCGCTCCAGCACTCCAACTTTCAGTTCCGCTACTACCAGCTGCCGGTCGCCGAGCGCGAGAACTTCGTCTTTCGCTGGTGGGAGATGTCGTCGATGCGGAGCGACCAGACCGATCCCGAAACCTGGCACTGGATCATTCCGCTGTGGGTCGACCGTCATCAATTCCTCACCCAGCTGACCATTCCCAACGTGAAGCAGGTGGTTGCGTTGCTGATCGACCGCCAGGGAAAAATTCTGTGGCGTGCGGCCGGGTCGATGACGCCGGACAAGCGCGCGGCCCTGATGATGGCGGCGGGCGGGCGTTAGGAGCGGCTAGGTTCCTTTTTGTTTTGTCCGGCTCGTGCGTTTGGTTCCGGGGGTTTTCTTGACGGCCGCCTCCAGCGCTGCTTTCGTCTTCTTCGGCAACTTCTCGTAGACGATGCCCCGCGCGGCTTGCAGCAGATCTTTCAGCGCGCTGGCCGGCAGTGTGTTCCAGCGCTCCACGGCCACCCAGTGGATTCGCGCAAAATACGGGGCGGGGAAGAGGCCCTCCACTTCAACCAGCTCGGCGAAGCGTTCGGGACCAGCCGCAAAGGACAACACCGCGCGATGATCGGGTTCGAGACTGACCAGCGCGAACATCTTGCCGCCGATCTTCTTATCGCCAACCCAGTAGACAAGGTTGTCGCCCCACTGCATCGTTTCGCAGACATGGGGCAAAGCCAGCAGAAAGGTGCGGAGGCTTTCGGCATCCATGAGGCTACTTTAGCCTGGAGCCTGGAGCCCGGAGGTTTTTCTCTACTCTCTACTCCTACTCTCTACTCCCTACTCCCCGCCTTTAATCCGCCTCGGCCAGATACACGCCAAACCAGCGGCGTTCATCGGACCAGCCCTTGAGGACAGCAAAGCCGGCGCGGTCGAGGAGCTTGGCGGCCGTCTCCGGCGTGAATTTGTAACTGTTCTCGGTGTGAATGGTTTCGCCGCGGCGGAATCCCACGTTCAGGTCCAGAGAGGGAATGGCGACCTCCTGGGAGACGAGGCTCTCAAGATGCATCTCGATGCGCGCTTCGCGCTCGTTCCAGCGAACGCGGTGCCGGAAGAGCCGGGGACGAAAATCGGCGCCCAGTTCGCGTTGGATGCGGAAGAGGACGTTGCGGTTGAAGTCCGCTGTGACACCGGCGCCGTCGTTGTAGGCGCGCAGGAGCGTGGCCCGGTCTTTGACGTGATCGACGCCCAGCAGCAGCAGGTCGCCGGGGGCGAGCTGGCTGCGCAGATTGCGGAGCAGGGCCGACGCGTCCGCGGGATCGAAGTTGCCGATACTCGATCCGATGTAGAGGACGAGGCGGCGGCAGCCCGGAGCAGGAATCTCATGCAGGTCGGTCGTGTAGTCGGCGACGATGGGCCGAATCGCCACTTCCGGCAGATTCTCCGCGATACGCGCCCGAGCCTCTTTCAGGGCGGAAACGGAAATATCGATAGGGTAGTAGCTCATACGGCCGTAGCGGCGAACGGCAGCGGCCAGCAGGACGCCGGTTTTGGCGGCCGTGCCTGCGCCGAGCTCGACGATCGCCAGCTTTGCCGCGCCCGCCGCTTCCAGAATTTCATCGGCGTATTGCGCGAAGATCGCGCGCTCGGTGCGCGTCAGGTAGTACTCGGGCAACTCGGTGATGGCCTCAAACAGCGCCGAGCCGCGCTCGTCATAAAAAAGCCATGGGGAAAGCTTCTTGGGGAAGGCGGTGAGGCCGCGGTAGACTTCCGCGCCGACCGGCGTCGAAACTGCCTCGGGCAGACAGGGAACGGATGAGAGAGCGTGCATTGGGAACTGCGCCTCCGGTCAGTCGCCGGCCAACCGCACGCCGGAGAACTGCCAGCGCGTCGAAGCCGGGAAGAAGTTGCGATAGGTGGCGCGGATGTGGGAGGCGGGGGTGGCTACCGAACCGCCGCGCAGCACCATTTGATTGCACATGAATTTGCCGTTGTATTCGCCAAGGGCGCCGGGGAGCGGATGGAAGCCCGGATAAGGAAGATAAGCGCTGACGGTCCACTCCCAGACGTCGCCGTATATTTGCTGAACATCAACCTGCTGCAACTGTGATGCGCTCGACGCGGCACGCGGATGAAACGTCTCGGATTCCATCAGATTTCCCTCGACGGGCGCCGCATCGGCTGCCACTTCCCATTCCGCCTCGGTGGGCAGACGCTTGCCGGCCCAGCGCGCATAAGCGTCAGCCTCAAAATAGCTGATGTGGCAAACCGGGGTAGACAGCAAATCGTCCAGCGGGACGAGGCCGGTCATGGTGAAGACGTTCCAGCGACCGTTGTCAGCATCGCGCCGCCAGTAGAGCGGGGCCTCCCAGCGTTCGGTTTGCACGGTGGTCCATCCCTCGGCGAGCCAGAGCTCGGAACGCTTGTAGCCGCCGTCGTCGATAAAACGCAGATACTCCGCGCAGGTCACCGGCCGCGATGCCAGCCGGAACGGATTGAGGTACACCTTGTGGCGGGGCGTCTCGTTGTCAAAACAAAAGTCACGGCCACTGTGACCAATTTCAACGACGCCACCCTGAAAATCGACCCAGCGGAGCGGCGCGGCTTCGCGCTCAGCTGCCCGCGCCCGGTCCGCGCTTTGTACATAGACGGGGTGCAGGGGATTATTCCAGAAAGCCATCTTGATGTCGGTGAGCAGCAGTTCCTGGTGCTGTTGCTCGTGATTCAGCCCAAGAATGATGCGGGTGCGCGCATCTGCCGGAATCTCACCAGCGGCAAAGTCTTCCATGGCGGCATCGACATGATGCCGGTACGCGAGGATCTCCTCGGCGGTGGGGCGCGAGAACGATGCACGTAGCTTTTTTTCCGGCTGGGCCGAGACTGCGTTGTAGTAGCTGTTAAAGAGCCAGACGAAATCCGGATGAAAAGGCCGGTAGCCAGGACGAAACTCGCGCAGAACGAAGGTCTCGAAGAACCAGGTGGTGTGGGCGAGGTGCCACTTCGCCGGGCTGGCATCGGCGGAGGACTGGACCATCATGTCTTCCGGGGTGAGCGGGGCGCAGAGCGCAAGGCTCCGGCTCCGCACACGACAGAATTCCTCGGCAAGTACTGCGGGCGAGAGTAAGCTCATCGGCCTGTCCTGTATCGGAGTTCCTTCCCAACGAAAGAGAGCGGCGGGAGGGCGGGGGTTGCCCGTCAGAGTACCACTCCTTGCCTTAGACGAAGAAACAGATGCTTCGACTTTCGCCAACGTTTCATTTTCGGCTGGATTTGAGGGTTGGGAGGCCCGGTTCATCGACGGTTGAGCACGCTTTCGCCGTTTTCACGTCTAATGGGCCGTTTTCGAAGCTTGTGCACCCCGTGGGGCCAAACGCGTCTTTCCGACTGGAGGTGCGTCTATTCGGGCATAATCGGAACGGCTTCGCCGCCGTCGCCGTAGGGTACGACTATGCGATTATTCCGTTCCCGTCTCGCTGTCCTTGCGCTCTGCGCCTCCTTTTGCGCCGGGCCATTCCTCTTTTCTCAGGATGAACCTCCGCAACGTGGTGGCCGCGGCATGGGCGGCGGCGGCATGTTCATGATGAGCGGCAACAACGCCCACGGCAAGGTCACCGCGATCTCGGGCAATGAGATCACCATCAAGGATGAGCAGAACCAGGTTTACAAAGTCGAAACCGGCCCCAATACGCATATCCGCAAGGATCGCGAAGAGGCGAGAATTACCGATATTCACATCGGCGACACGATCGTCGCCGGCGGCATCCTCGACGAACAGGCGAAAACCGTCGGGGCGATGTTTGTAATGGTGCTCAGTCCGGAACAGGCCGCGCAGATGGAGAAGATGCGCGCCGACTTCGGGAAGACGTGGACGGCGGGCAAAATTACCGCGATCAACGATCTGACCGTGACCATCCAGCGTCCTGACAAGGTCAGCCAGACCGTCACCGTGGATGAGAACACGACGTTTCACAAAGGCGGCCGCGGCAACGCGACCGACATCACCTTCCCCGACATTAAAGTCGGCGATATGGTGAACGCGCGCGGAGCGGTGCAGGGCGGCAATTTTGTCGCGACGACTCTGACGGTGATGGAGCCGCGCCAGCCCGGGCAGGGCCGCTTCGGCAACGGGCCGCAGGGCGGCCCGGGGGGCGATGGATCGCAGGTGCGCCAGCAGCCGCAGCCTGAGGGAACCCCGACCGGGGCCGCTCCGCCGCAGAAGCCTGACGCTGAACAGAACTGAACCCACATGACGCCTATGACGCGCCTGCTCGCTCTTGTTGTCTCCCTGCTTCTCGAGGCCGCGTTCGGCCTGGGTTCACCGGGTTTTGCGCAAGCCGCGCCTTCGGCGACTCCTCCGCAGACAGCCCAGCCAGCGCCTTCATCGCCAACCGCCGCTATTCCGGACGCGCCGGCGCAGGCTGCTCCCGCGCCAGTTCAAAGCGGCGGCACGATTCGGGGCACCGTGAAGGCCGGCAGTATTCCACTGCCTGGGGCCAGCGTGACTGCCAGCAATTCGCTGACGGGCAAAAAATATTCGACGACCACCGACGTCACCGGCAGCTACACGCTCGTGATTCCTCAGAACGGCCGCTACGTGCTCCGGACGGAGCTGGCTGCCTTTGCGCCGGTGACGAAGGAAGCGGTGATCAACGCGACAACGCATGACCAGACCGCGGACTTCACCGTGATGCTGGCCTCGCGGGCCGAGCAGCAGGAGCAGCAGACCACACTGGCCGGCGCGGCGCGGCAGCTGTTGGGCGGAGGCGCGCAGAGTCTCAATCTGCTGGGCGCCGCCTCCGATCTGATCCAGGCCGGAGGCGGTGGTGACGCAGGCGCCGCGTTGCCTTCGCTGGCCAGCAATTCAGATTTTTCTTCTGGTGAATCGGTCGCCGTCACCGGACAGACAGGCACGACCAGCCCGCTCGCCGGCGTCGATTTCGGACGCATGCAGGACAATGCCGAGCTGAACCAGTCGCTCAGCGGCGAGGGTGGACCCGGCGGTCAGGGAGGCCCAGGCGGTGGTCCAGGCGGCGGCGGAGGATTCGGAGGAGCAGGCGGCGGCTTCGGTGGCGGAGGGTTTGGTGGTGGCGGAGGCCGCGGTGGACGCGGGGGCGGAGGCGGAATGAATTTCCGCAACTTCAAACCGAACCAACCGCACGGCGCCATTTTCTGGAACGGCGGCAACGGCGCGCTGAACGCCGACGATTTTGCTTTGCGCGGACAACCCATTGCGCAGCCCGCTTATTCGTCGAACCGCTTCGGCCTTACCTTCATCTCGGCGCCTTACATTCCAAAGATCCTCACGAACGACAAGAACGACTTTATCTTCCTGACGCTTTCCGGCACGCGTTCTTCGTCACCGTTCGACGAGTACGGAACGGTCCCAACCGCTGCCGAGCGCAGCGGCGATTTCACCGGCCTGACCACGCAGGGCGGGAACAAGATTACGGTCTATGATCCCGGTACCGGCCTGCCCTACGGCCCATGCACCAGCGGTCCCGACGCCGGCAATCCCAACTCGCAGTGCATTCCCGCGAGCGAGATTCAGCCGCAGGCCACCGCCCTGCTGAACTACGTTCCGCTGCCGAATCTTCCCGGGCAGAATGAAAATTACCAGCGCCTCACCTCGGCGCAGACCAACCAGACCCAGGTGGGGTTGCGCTTCATCCATAGCTTCGGAAGCTCGTCCGGAAACAATCCGCTGATGCGCATGGCGCGCCAGTATCTGGGCCAGGGCAACCAGGGCATCACGCAAAGCGTGAACGCAAACTTCAACTACAGCCACTCGGCATCCGACAGCCTGAACCTCTTTCCCCAGCTCGGCGGCAATAACCAGACGCACCAATATTCGCTGCAACTGGGCTATTCGATTGGCAAAGGCCGGCTCACCGACAATCTCACCGGGAGCTGGAATCGAACCCACACGCAGGTCAGCAACTATTTCAGCAACGTTACCGATATCGCTCCGCAGCTCGGGTTGACGGGCCTGCCGAGTTCTCCGCAGCTGTGGGGTCTTCCGGATGTCACGCTGAATCAGTTCACCGGTCTCAATGAGCAGCAGCCGAATTTCCAGGTTTCGCAAACCGTCGCACTCACCGACCAGCTGACCTGGGTGCATGGAAAACACAACGTTCGATTCGGCGGCGACATCCGGCGTGTCTATCAGGATCTGATCGGCAACACCAACTCGACCGGGACCTACGTCTTCACGGGCCTCTTTACAGAGGCGCCGGGATCGAGCGGCGCCAACGGCACCGGCAATACCGGCGTCAACGGTCTGGCACAGAGCGGCTCGTCTTTGGCGGACCTGCTGCTGGGTCTGCCCCAGGAAACCACGCTGCAGGCGGCCTACCAGGAATCGCACCTCCGCCAGAACGAGATGGACGGCTATGCGCAGGACGACTGGCGCGCCATGAAAAACCTCACGTTCCTCTTCGGCCTTCGCTACGACTATTACTCTCCGTACTCCGAAGAGAACGACCGGCTGGCCACGCTCGATACCGGTAACGACTTTGCGGCGGTTGCCACGGTAACGCCGAATGGCGTCGGGCCTTACACCGGCAAATATCCGCGCGACCTGATTTATCCCGAGAAAAATAACTTCTCGCCGCGCATCGGTTTTGCCGCGCATCCCCTGAAGGACACCGTCATCCGCGGCGGCTACGGCATCAACTACACCGTCGGACAGTACGTGAAGTTCGTGCAGAACTTCGCATTTGAGCCGCCTTTCGCCGACGTGCAGAGCAACGTCATCAGCACGGCCGGCACCGGGGCGAGCGTCTTCGGCTGCTCGCCCTTCTGTCTGGCCAATGGATTTCCCGCGCCCCAGACGGAAGGCAACTACGCCGTGAACAAGAACTACCGGCTGCCTTACGTCCAGGTGTGGAACCTGAACGTGCAGCGCACCGTTCCCTGGAACATCGTGATGAATTTCGGTTACAACGGCTCGAAAGGCACGCGTCTCGACATCGTCGACGCGCCCGGCCGCAACGCAACCACCTCTCTCAGCGGCGTGTTTTACGACTACGAGGACTCCATCGCGTTTTCGAATTACAACGCGTTCACCTTCAGCGCGCGCAAGCGCATGAGCGGCGGCATTTCTCTTCAGGCCACCTATACGTACTCGCACTCCATCGATGACGCGACCTCGATCGGCGGCAACGGCGGCACCAGCGCGGGCATCGTGCAAAACTGGCAGGACATCCTCGCCGAAGAATCGAACTCGAGCTTCGACATCCGCCATCGCGTGGCCGGCAATTTCGTTTGCGAGCTTCCTTTTGGTCCGGACACCCACCTGCTCACCACGGGCTGGATGGGTCACGCGCTGGCCAATATGAATTTCTCCGGCACGTATTCCATCGCAACCGGAACTCCGCTGACCCCGCACTACGAAGCCACCGTTGAGGACGTCTCGCGCGGCACAACGAATTCGCTGCGCCCCGATCGCGTGCCCGGTGTGTCACTCACTGCGGGAGGTGGCACACTGAACAACTGGTTCAATAAGGATGCTTTCGCCGCACCCGCCGGCGTCTATGGAACCGCTTCGCGCTTCAGCATTCCGGGCCCCGGAACCATAACGGTTGATATGTCCGCCTCGAAGAGCCTGCGCTTCGGCGACACGAAGAACTTCGAAATGCGCGCGAGCGCCAACAACATCTTCAACACGGTGCAATATTCGGGTGTCGATTCGACGCTTGGCTCCGGCACCTATGGTGAGGTTATCTCGACAGGGGCCATGCGCTCGTTCACGTTTATGGGCCGGTACAGGTTCTAGGAGATGCCGATGAGACGCCGCGTCGCCTGCTTCGCCGTTCTGTTTTTCGCGCTTTCCGCCCGGCCCCAGACCGCGCCGGCCTCCCAGCCGCCGGCCGCGGATCAGACTCCGCAATCATCCACGTTCACCCTCAAAGTGAACAGCGATCTGGTCCTCACCAACGTTGTCGTCCGCGACAGAAAAACCGGCGAAATCGTGAAAGGCCTCACGGAAAAAGATTTCACTGTGACCGAGGACGGCAAGCCCCAGCGCATCGCCAGCTTCGACTTCGAAAGCGTCGACGAAGCCGCTCCGCTCAACGAAGCAACGATCAATGCGTCGGCTCCGAACGGCGTGTTCGGCGCGAAGGCCGGGACAGCCACCCAGGAGGAGCTGCGCAACCACCGTCTGATCGTGATGTTCTTTGACATTACCTCGATGCAGCCCGACGATCTGGATCGCGCCCAGGATGCGGCCCGCAATTACATCAACAAGCAGATGCACCCGGCCGATCTGGTCGCTGTGGTTTCGCTCGACGCCACGCTCTCGCTCGACCAGGACTTCACGGCCAACAAGGCTCTCTTGCTGAAGGCCGTCGCCGGCTATTCCGGCACGCAGGGCGCCGGTTACGGTCCGGGCGCCACCAGCACCAGCAATCAGGTGGAGGATGCCAGCTCGTTTACCGCCGATGAATCGGAGTACAACGACATCAACACCGACCGCGAGCTCTTCGCCATCGAAGACATCGCGAAGTCGCTGGCCTATCTCAACGAGAAAAAATCATTGCTCTATTTCTCCGGCGGCATCCAGCGCGACGGCATCGAAAACCAGGCTTCGCTGCACGCCGCCATTAATTCCGCCGTCCGCGCCAATGTCTCCATCTACAGCGTGGATGCTCGCGGCCTGCAGGCCATCTCCCCGCTGGGCGATGCCACCACGGGCAATCTGCGCGGCGCGAACTCCTTCAATGGCGCGGCGCTGCAGAACAACCTCGACTCGAATTTCAACACTCAGGAGGTGATGGCGACGCTCTCGTCCGATACAGGCGGGAAGGCCTTTTTCGACTCGAACGATTTCTCGCCGGCCTTCGATCGCATCCAGCACGACACGTCGGCTTATTACGTCATCGGCTACCACTCGAGCGATCTGCGGCGCGATGGCCGCTATCGCCGCCTCTCCATCAAAGTCAATCGCGGCGATGTGAAGCTCGAATATCGCCCGGGCTACTACGCGCCCGCCGACTACCAGCACGTGACGAGGGATGAGCGCGAACGTCAGCTTGAAGAAGAGCTGGCCAGCGATCTGCCCGCGACCGACATGGCGGTGTACCTGCAGGCGCTCTATTTCCGCACGGGCGATAACCGTTTCTACGTGCCCATGTCGCTCGTCGTGCCTGGCTCGCAGATTCCCTTTGTGAAGGGCGGCGACCGCGACAAGGCCACCCTCGACATTATCGGCCAGGTGCGCGACCCCGCCGGCCACGACATCGGCGATATTCGCGATACGGTGAAGCTCGCCGTCGATCAGGCGCAGCAGGTACAGCAGAAGAACGTGCAGTACACGACCGGATTCAATCTGCCGGTCGGCAAATATCACGTCAAGTTCGTCGTGCGCGAAAACGTGACCGGACGCATGGGTTCCTTCGAGACGGACATCACCGTCCCCGATCTGAAGAAGGTGCCGCTTAAGATGAGCTCCGTGGTTCTTGCGAGTCAGCGCATGCCCGCCGGTAAAAAGCAGGACAGCCCGCTGGTCCGCGATGGGCAGCAACTCGTGCCGAACCTGCCGCATGTCTTTCGCCAGGATCAGCACCTGTATTTGCTGTATGAGGTCTACGATCCAGCGCATGCGACCGCAGCCCCGGCCGCTACGGGAGCGCCTGCGGCCGCCAGGCCCGACAAGAACGCGCCCCAGCCGGTCCGCGTGATGACGAGCATCGAGTTTTTATCGGGATCGGCGAAGGCCTTTGAGACGCCGTTGGTCCAGGCAACGCAGGTGAATGTGCCGACTCGGGACGCCGTCGCGTTTCAATTCGACGTCCCCCTCGACAGCCTCAAGCCCGGAACTTACATTTGCCAGGTCAACGTCATCGACGACGCCGGAGGCACGTTTACCTTTCCGCGGACCGCGGTGCTGATTCGTCCGGCATTGCAGGCAACGCCGCCAGCCACGCCTGCCGTGCCGGGAGCAAGCGGGAGCGGGGACTGACCAGCCGCAACCGGGGTGCGGGGTTCCGTTCAGCCGACCTTCGCCTCGGCAATCACCTCGGCAATCACGCTGTCGCTGATCCCCCGCCTGCGCAGGCTTTCCGCCAGTGCCTGCCCCGGTGAGCGGTCGAGTTTCTCCAGGTCTTTCCGAAGCCCGCGCCCGATATAAGCGCGGATGAGTGGCTGATACCCGGAGTAGCCCAGAGCGGGAGCGATGTCCTTGAGGTCATCGATCACGTCCCTGGGGATGCGGATGCTGATCGTGCTCATCGGCCGATCCGAACGCAGGCGCTTCCAGACGCGCTGGGCCTCAGTTTTCTTCGGTTGAGATTTTCCTGCGCTGCTATTCCTCATACTCGCGCCTCTCCTGCGATGTGACCGGTCGAGCTGAAATGATCCGGATGACTTCGGCTTCCTTGATGATGTGCACGACACAAAGCAGACGCTCCTCCAGAGTTTCGCCGATAACCACCTGTGCCGCGCCGTTCAGGTCTCCAGCATCCTTCACGAGCAGAAGCGGGTCCAGAAACACCTCGCAGGCGCAATCGAAGGAGACGCCGTGTTTCCTCAGGTTCGTTCGGGCCTTGTCGGCATTCCACTCGAACAACAGCCCTCGGAAGGTGTGCCGTACGTCCACATCCTAACGTATATACGTTGTATATGCATGTCAAGAACCTTCGGGGGGGACCCCTGGGATTCGCCCGAGCCGGCGATCACCGTGGTACCCTCATCACCATCACGCCGTGTCCGCCACGATCCCAAAAACCGCGGCTCGTTCCGAGAAAAGCTACTTTCACGCGCACGAGACGCCGCGCCTGAAAGAACTCGATGGGTTGCCCCTCGCCACCTTCTGGCAGCGATTGCTTGGATACTTCGTCGACCTCGTGCTCGCCGTGATCCTGTGGGCTCCGTTCGAAGTCCTCTGGCGAATGAAGGTTCTCCACGAGCACACGTTTCATATCCAGTGGGATTTTCACGAGCCCGGCAACATCATCGTCGCGCTGGTCTACTTCGGCCTCTTCAACTTCGCGGGCAACGGCCGGACACCGGGCAAGTGGGTCGCGCGGACACGCGCCGTCTCGCTGAACAGTCCGCGTCTGGGCCTGTGGCAGTCGATCGAACGCACGCTCGGCTACGGAGCCGCGGTGCTGGAGGGCGGCCTCGGCTTCCTGCAGTTCTTCTGGAGCGAGAACCGCATGTGCGCCCAGGATCGTCTCGCCGAGACCATCGTGATCGACCTGCGCAAGCGCAGCAAAGCTATTCATCCGGCCGGGGAGTAGCACCCGGCGTGCGCCGGCCGCGCTCTTCCGCGTGCCTCTGCTCGATTCATCGCGCGCGAGGCACGTACCTGATTCGTACCGGCTTATCCACTGATTTTTGCCTGCACACCCTTGCTCCTCGATCGCGACCCTGGGATAATCGTGGGGAAGCTGAGGAGCGGTGTTCCGCTTTATACCGTTTCTTACAAATGGTGTATTCCGGAACCGCGCTCTCCACGCAGCCGATCTGCACAATCGGCCGCATACAAAAACGCAGGTTGGGAAACGCATTCGTAGAAACGGCAGAGTGAATCGATATACCCGCCAGGATGTACTTCGCATACTGCGCATTTCCTCCCGGCAACTGAGCGCATGGGAGAGAGCCGGACTCATCCCCATCGCCGCCGACTACGGCTTCCAGGAACTGGTCCAACTTCGAAAACTCAGCGAATTGCGCGCACAGCGCATCTCGGCTTCGAATATCAGCGCGAGTGTAGAGGCTATGAAAGCTGTCTCCGGCGTGCCGAATCCGCTGCTTGAGTCAGGTATCACGCGGCGCGGTCCTCGTCTGGTTTTCCGCCACCTGGGCGCCACGATGGAACCGATTGCGGGGCAGTTCGAGCTCGATTTTGAAGGCGGCGGCTCCCACCTGGCCATTGTGGACGATGGCGCCATCACCGCGACGCAGCGCCAGAACAAAATCAGCACGCTGTTTTTCGAAGGTGTGCGCTGCGAAGAACGCGGCAAGATCGCGGAGGCCACGGCGCTCTACGAAGAGACGCTCTCGCTCGGCGAACATGCACCCGCGGCGATCAACCTGGGAACCATCCTGTATAACCAGCGGCAGTTCGAGCGCGCGGAGCAGCTCTACCGGCGGGCGACGATCGCCAATCCCGATTACGCGCTGGCGTATTTCGACCTGGGCAACGCCCTTGATGAGTTGCAGCGCCTGCCCGAGGCCATCGAGGCCTACAAGGCCGCCATTCGGCTTTCGCCTGGATACGCCGATGCGCATTACAACCTCGCGCTCGCCCACGAGCGCAGCAACGAGCGCCGCCGCGCTCTGCGCCACTGGATCGCCTACGTGAAGCTCGATCCCGTCGGACCGTGGTCCAATCATGCTCGTCTGCAGGTGCGCAAGATTCTCGATCGCGAAGAGCTGACCGTGGTGTGGCGCCGGCCGAAGCTCGGGCTGGCGAAAAGCTAAGAGCTCCCCGCTCCCGGCTATTTCACGTTGAAACTCTTCACCGCGATCGCGTTCGGACGCTTGCCTGCCGCCATCACCGTGAACAGCGATCCGGTGATCGGCTGCCCGTGCGGCGTGTAGCTGATCGTCTTCACCACCGAGATATCTCCCGACAGCTCATCGACGGCCAGCAGGAGGAATCCGTTGCCGGAAAGCGCCAGCGGCCCCGGCCCATCGCCCACCTGTACGGTATTGATCCGTTGTCCGTCGTCGATTGAGTACGCGGCCACCGTGTTATCGCCGGAGTTGCTCACCCACAGGGTCGAGTTATCGGCGCTGACGACGCCACCGGACGGTTTGGCCCCCATCAGATAGGCTCCGCCGACTTCGTTGGCGCCGGTTGCGATCTCGGAGATGGTGTCGCTGCCGGAATTGGAGACGAAAATTTCACCGCCGTCGGGCTTCAGCGCCAGGTGCGCGGGCGAGGGACCTACATCGAGCAGAGCGAGAAGACGATCCGTATGCTCCGCCGGATTCTGGCTTTTGGGCCGTGCCAGAGCCACGGCCATCACCTGATGTCCGCCGGTGCAGGCGACAAATGTTTTCGAGGAATCGGGGAGGATGACGGCATCCGATGCCTGCGAGCACCCGCTGAAGACAGCGCGGACACGCAGGCCGTGCGTATCGATGACACTGACGCTGCCCCCGCTGCGGTTCGTCACGACCAGCGTGTCGCCGTCGGGGGAAACGCGCAGATTCCCCGGCGACTCACCGACGCCGACCGCGGCAATCTCGCGGCGCTTCACCAGGTCGATGACAGAAACATTGTTCGAGCCCGCGTTGGCGACATAGCCGCGTTCCCCATGGCTCTCCACGTCCATCGAAGAGGGGTCCCGGTGAACGGGGATGGTGGCGGCCGCGCGAAGGGTGACCGCATCGATGACACTCACCGATGAGCTGCCGGAGTTGACAACGTAAACTTCGTTCCGCGTGGGACTGGTCGCGACTTGCGTGGGATTGGCTCCGACCGGAATGGTCGCAGCCATCTGCATGTTCACCAGATCGAGAACGGTGACCGAGTCACCGCCGCCATTCGTGACCCACGCATACTCGCGAAAATCGGATGGATAGTGGGGAAAGTGCTTCCGCCCGCAGCCGGTGAGGATCAACCCCAGCAGCGCGATGACGACGGCCTGTGCGATTCCCGCAGGCCGTTGGGTCGTTCGGTTCACCGCCCTGCAGCCGCTACGCCCGCGTTCTCCTCGACATGAATGCCGCGCGGCACACTGCGATGCAGCACCGAGGCGATCTGCGAGCACTCATCCATGAGCTGCACAAACTGCTCGGGCAGAATCGACTGCATGCCGTCGGAGAGAGCTTTATCGGGCTGGTTGTGCACTTCGACGATGATGCCGTCCGCACCCACGGCTACGGCTGCGCGCGACAGCGGCAGCACCTTGTTGCGCTGTCCGGTTCCGTGGCTCGGGTCGACGAGGATGGGCAGGTGGCTGACCCGCTGTACCGCCGGCACGATGCTCAGGTCGAGGGTGTTGCGCGTGTGATCGGCGAAGGTCCTCACGCCGCGCTCGCAGAGGATGACCTGGTAATTGCCCTCGCTCATGATGTACTCGGCGGCCATCAGGAACTCCTCGAGCGTCGCCGCGAGGCCGCGCTTGAGCAGCACCGGCTTGCGCTTGCGCCCCGCCGCCTTCAGCAGCGAGAAATTCTGCATATTGCGCGCGCCAATCTGGATCACGTCGGCGTAATCCGCCACCAGTTCAAGCACCTCGTGATCGATGGCTTCGGTAACGATGCGCAGGCCAAAGCGGTCGCGAATCTCCGCCATGATCTTCAGCGCGTCTTCGCCCAGACCCTGAAACGCATACGGCGAGGTGCGCGGCTTGTAAGCGCCTCCGCGGAAGAATTGCGCGCCCGCCAGCGCCACCTGCTCGGCGATGGCAAAAGCCTGCTCGCGCGATTCGATGGAGCACGGCCCGGCGATCATCGCCAGCTTCGCCCCGCCAATCGTGGCGTCGGTCCCGGGGAAGCGAATGACTGTGTCTTCTTCCTTCACATCACGGCTGACCAGCTTGTACGGTTTCGAGACACGGATGACTTCAGCAACGCCCGCGAGCTCCTCGATATTGCCGCGATCCACTTCGCCCTGGTTGCCGGTAATGCCGATGGCGGTACGCTGCGCGCCCGGCAGCGGATGGGCGCGATATCCCAGCGCCTCGATATGTTCGCAGACTGCCTGGATTTCTTCCGGGGTCGCCTGCGCCTTCATCACGACAAGCATCGTGGAGTCCTCACCTGTTTCAACCCAAATCCGCCCGCAGCGGGCGCGCAAGGGTGAAACCCCAGTGTAGTCGATGGGGGATGGAAGGCGAAGTTGCGATCGCGATTGGTGTTACGCTCGACAGCGCTCGCGCGTGACGAGTGGGGGGCGAGCCGGTTACTTGTCGGAGCGGGTTCCCTGGGTGTTGTGCGTGGCCACGGCAGCTGGCGCTAGCACCATGGCGAGAAACAAGCAGATGATGAGTGCGTCGAGCATTGGAACTCCGTCTTTCGCTGGGAGATCAGTGACTTGAAAGGCAGTATCTGCATTCTTACCTCTGCCAGCGCTGGTTTGTATAACACTTACGCTTATCGGCAGGGGGCGGCCGGGGGATGAACATCCCCCGGAAGGTGATGATTTACATAGAGTTAAAAATGTCCAGACCGCCGCAACTTTGGCTCCGGCTGAGGGTCCACATAGAGCGTGAGGGGTCCCGGCGGGCTTCTCACACAGCAACTCTCCTCGGACAACGAGGTCTCCCCGTCAGCTCTCTTGCCGGGGAGCCTCGTTGATTTTTTTTCAGGCCGTTTTGACCTTTTGGTCCGCCCTCTTTACTTCTTCCTCGCGTTTCATCCCGATCCGCGTCTTTCTGAAGACATCAAGATACGCGAGCAGTGCGAATGCGCCGCCGAGAAGCGTATAGGCCGCCCTGCGGTGGACGACGGTCGCCGGAGGCAGCCCCGACAGCGAGAGCAGAAACACGATGTACGCGGTCAGGTTCAGCGAATACGGAGCGTAATTGACGTTGAGCAAGGCGTACGCCCACCACGCAAAGAAAACCACAAGAGCGGCCAGGATCGCGGGCGATGGATGGAGATGCGCGGCAATCAATCCGGCCAGCCCAGCACCCAAAATCGTCCCCGCCACCCGCATCACGCCGCGCGTGAGGGTTTGATACAGGTCGGCCCGTACGACCAGCAGCGTCGTCATCGGAACCCAGTATCCGCTCAGCTCGCCGGTGTGCCGGTAAAATTCTGCCGCGGCGGTGATCACGAGCGCCATGCGCAGACTGTAGAGGCAGACGGGCGTGCGCAGGGAGAGGCAATTGCGTAAATTGCCGACGCTTTCCAGCAACCCGCGTTCCTCCCCTGTCCCCGCCGCCTTTGCACGGCCGCGCGACCCCCAAATCACGAGGGCCGTTACCAGGGTCTGGAACAACCCGCCTGCCAGGATCAGCGAACAGCGCGTTAAAGCCGAGCGCGGGCTGGTGTGGAAGGCGCCGCTGACCAGAAACCATACCGTCCACTGCTGCGCCACCCAGCTGGTGCCTCCCTGCATCGCCGTCAGCAGCGCGTAGGCCGCCGCCCACACGGCAGCCAGAACCACGAACAGGACGCTCCGATGTCCGAGGATCATCCCGAGGAAGGTTGACAGAGTCATCCCCACGGCAGCGAGCAGCATGGGAACCAGGCGTGATCCGCGAATCCGGTGTTTCGAACCCAGGCCTGTGATGAAGGCGCCCGCCGCCGCGACCAGCCCAGCTCCGGCACTTCCATAAGCGATGGACGCCGCGAGCGCTATGGCCAGGGCCGGCACAGACCGCCACGCCATCCCTGGATTCCATTGCGTCCAGTCGAAGACCAGCGTTTTGCGCAACAACGCAACGGGCTCAGGCGCGGCGCTCATTGGCTCTCCCATAGATGCATGGGAATCGAAACAACAACTTCGTGGACCCACGAGAATCACGGATCTGAAGCCGGATTCCATGCGGTCGCGAAAATCCCCGACGCCCTGGGCCCCCGGCATGCCCACGACAGATCAGCCCGACCGTGCCGTCAGAATGGCAAGGTCCACGAGGATCGCAAGCGTCGCTATGTCGAAAAGCACATGCAGCGTGTTGGGCCGGATACCATTGTGCTCCGGCAGAAAGGAATGCGTTCCTGCGTACATCGTCCGATAGCGCAAGGCCAGCTCCGGGTCCGGGCGAAGCAGATACGGAACCCACCACGCCATGAGAGAACCGTAGCAGGCAAGTCCGTACGCGATCCAGAGCCACCAGAAGACCCAGCGCGGGTGTCCTGTGAAGAAGTAGAGAAGACTGAGAGTCAGTCCGATCGCCATGGGGGTGAAGTTGATCAGGGTCGTAACGAGAAGCTTGCCGGTAGGGAACGCCACCCGGACGCCCTGAACATTATTGAGCGATCCCATCGGAATCCAGTTATGAAAAGCCACGAACAGCACGACGAAGACCTGGAGTGCGAGCAGCGCGGACATTAGAAAGGAATGCATGGCTCTGCAGTTTATACGGGAGGGGTGGATGGCGCGCCGAGGAAATGGGCACAGATTTCTGCAGTGGTGTCGGGCCGTGTCGTCGCTGGGGCCTTCCGCTGGCGCAATAACACGAAATGCCGCCATCCTTCTCGGTCGGTCCAGCCCCGGAGCTCAACCCCGTCTCAATCTGCCGTTGCGTGCGCCAGCAGCGTCTCGATCGCCAGCTCAGCGGAATGCTGTTCGAGATCGTTGATCAGCCGAGGCCGGAAATACTGCCGGCCATCGGCTCCGATGAGGAACGTCGTGGGATAACCGCGAACGTGGTACACATTCGCCGCCCAGTCGCCATCCGCCTTGAGCGGCAGGAAGTCGTAGCCCTGCGAGCGAAGGAAGGGAAGTACGAACGATTCCTGACCCTTCTCGCCGTTGATGGCGAGAACCACCACGCCCTGGTCCTTGTACTTTCGGGCAAGATTTTCCAAATGCGGGAAAGACTGGCGGCACGGTCCGCAGTTCGGAAACCAGAAATCGACCAGCACGACGTGCCCTCGATAATCGGCGAGCGAGACTGGTTTGCCATCGTCAAATCCCTGAAGCGTGAATGGAATCGCCGGCGTGGATCCTTTCTGGACAGCCTCCCAGATCGCCGCGTGCATTTCCGTCGTGCTCTTTCCAAGTTTCTGCCCGTAAGCCTCGAGCGCGGCGCCCACTTCGTCCGTAGGGTGTTTTGCGTACTGCATCAGCAGGGAGGTATAGGCATCCTCCGTCCTGCCGCTCGCGTCCAGAGCTTTGGCATTCAGTATCAGCTCCCGCCGCATATCGAAGATGGAATACGGTGGCTTGATGGGTTGAAGTGCGCTCACCGCCTTTGCAGCGTGGCCATCCGCGAGTTCCTGCTGGGCCGTCGCCATCGCGTCGGCATACGCAGCATTTTTCGGCCAGTCATCGTCCTTCGGCTCGGCGCGCACCATGTCGTGCGCCAGCTCCCGCGCCTTCAGAGGATCGAGGCGATCGTCGACCTCGAATAGCTCCTCCATACCGATCTCCGACCACACGAACTTCCCGGGCGCAAATTGCTGGCGCAACCGCTCCAAACATGCAGCCTTGGCCAAATCCGTCGTCTGATCGATCGCATACCAATACAGGGCCTGCGCAGCAACCGGATCGGCCGGAAATTTCTGGAGGAGACGCTCGGTTGCAACCTTATAGGCGGCTTTGTCTTTTCGGAGCGTCCGCACATAGCCAAACACCGCTTTTGCGTTGTCGGGTTCGAGCTCCGCGACTTTGGCGTACAGCGCGGAATATGCCTTGTCGTCGCCGCGCAGATTGGCCACCCATGCCAGGCACTCGTATCCCGGGGCAAAACGCGCATCCACGCCGACGGCTTGGCGGCAGTATTGTTCCTGTTTCAGCGGGTCGCTCTCGTCATAAATCTGCCCAAGCGCCCACAGATAGACGGGGTTCTCGGGATGACGTCGCGCCAGCTTGCGAAATTTCTTCACCTCGCTTCGCACCACCTTGCCGGTTCGTTTCTTTGCCCTCGCCACATCCTTCGCGCCGGTTTCGTCCCCGGTCATCCCCATCGCCTTGAGCGCGGCCCAGGGTGCGACAAAGATCTCGTCGCCATACGCTTCCGCGTAATCAGGATCGAGCGCGATGGCCTTTCGGAAATCCGCGAGTGCCTCCATTGGGTGACCGTCGGCCTGCGCATCCTTGCCCTTTTGATCGAGAGCCCGTGCCGCCGCCGTCCCCTCATATTGTCCGTGGCAGGCAGGCACGCAGCCCGTCAGCAGCACGGCGCACGCCCAGACCGGCCAGCCCCGCATCATGGCTGTCTCTCCGCCTTAGTCACCGGCGCGGCCAGGTGCACGACCGCAGGCCGCAGACAGGTCTCCCGATTGCAGGCCTGATACTCCACATCGACCGCGACGGATCCCGATACCTTCCGCGTCGCGCGCAGCGGAACCGTGAGGCGCAACTCGCCGGTGTAAAAACGCGTCACGATCCCAAATCCCGGATCGGCCGCCGACTCCGGCGGTGGTGCATCGACCTCTCCGCTGACTGCGAACGGGGACTGCGCAGGCACGCTTAACTTCATTGCGCGGGGTCCGCCAGTTTCCTCATGGAGGCTGTAGATGTGCCATCCCGGTGCAATCCGGGCGTCGAGATGCGCGGTCACCGCCGACCCGCGAGCCACCGGCGAACCCGACTCAGCCGACGCAGTCAGCCCCCATTGCACCGGCACGGTTTCCTGGCCGGAAGAGGGCAGGCCCAGCGATGCGCACCCGGCCAAAACCAACGCAATTTTCATGCTCGAACCCGTCCGCGGATCCACGGCGCAGACAGTGTAGCGAATTTGGCTCTCACAAACTCAGGCATCCTCAGTCGTCTGCCGACGCTCGTCACTGGCGCAACCGCCCGCGTTACCGCTATTCTTCTCGGTCACCCCAACCCGGAGACCAACGCCCGTGAACAAAGTTGTCCCATCCGCTGCAGCCGCCGTCGCCGACATCCCCTCCGGCGCAACCGTCATGCTCGGCGGATTTGGCCTCTGCGGCATCCCCGAGAACCTCATCCACGCGCTCGTCGAAGAGAATCGCCGCCGTGGCCTCACCGGCCTCCACACCGTCTCCAACAACATGGGCGTCGATGGCTTCGGCATGGGCCTGATGCTCGAGGCCGGCATGATCGCCTCCCACACCGGCAGCTACGTCGGCGAGAACAAGCTGCTCGAAGACAAAGTCATCAAGGGCGAGCTCGATCTGCGCCTCATCCCGCAGGGCACCCTCGCCGAGAGGATTCGCGCCGGTGGCGCAGGCATCCCCGCCTTCTTCACCCCTGCCGGAGCCGGCACCCTGGTCGCCGAAGGCAAAGAGACCCGCACCTTCGAAGGCCGGCCGTATCTGCTCGAATCCTGGCTGCGCGCCGACTTTGCGCTGATCAAAGCCTGGAAGGGCGACCATGCCGGCAACCTTATCTATCGCAAGACAGCGCGGAATTTCAATCCCATGATGGCCGCTGCCGCGCGCATCACCATCGCCGAAGTGGAAGAGCTGGTCCCGACCGGCGCGCTCGATCCCGACGCCATCGTGACACCCGGCATCTACGTCAAGCGCATCCTCCAGGGCGCGCGCTACGAAAAGCGGATCGAACGCAGAACGGTGCGAGGTGGCTCCGGAAATTAACGCGCACCTCCACGCCCCTCGTTTTCCCAGTCAAGAATCGGCCGAACCCGCAGGGTAGACTGAAGTCCAGATGAGCGAAAAGATTGTCGCACTGCTGGTCAGCCTGGTTGCGGCCGGCGGCTATGGCATGGTCGTGCTGCTGATGGCCATCCAGTCGGCCTGCGTCCCCATCCCGTCCGAAATTATTATGCCGCTGGCCGGCTATGCGCTCGCGCATACGCAGATGCAGCTGGTGCTGCTGGCGACCGTGGCCTCGCTGGCGTCGAACCTCGGGTCCATCCCCGCCTACTGGGTCGGAGCGAAGGGTGGGCGCCCCATGGTCGAGCGCTACGGAAGCTGGCTGCTGCTGAGCCGTCACGACCTCGACCGCGTCGACCACTTCTTCGCGCGCTACGGATCGGTCACGGTGCTCGTCGGCCGCATGTTGCCCATCGTGCGCACCTTCATCGCCTTCCCGGCCGGCGTCGCCAAAATGAATCAGTTGCGCTTCCACATCTACACCTTCATCGGCTCGTGGCCGTGGTGCTATGTGCTGGCCTATGTCGGCATGAAGCTGGGCGCGTCGTTTGCGACGAACCCCCGCTTCCGGGACCTCTTCCATCGCTTCCATCTGGCCGTTGAAATCCTCCTCGTCGCCGGGATCGTCTGGTTCGTCTGGACCCACTGGCGCAACCGCATCCGTCCCGACGAAGCGTAAAGGATGGTTCAGCCAGGAGGAGACTCGTCACCTCTTCGGCGTCTTGCGGGTGACGAACTTGTGCGCCATGGCGAGCAGGTCGTGCAGTAGTTCAGGCGTGAGGTAGGCGAGCCGGACGAGGACCGAATCGTAATTGAGGTAATGCTCGGGTGCGTAATAGAGGTTGGGCGACTCGGCGAGCAGGGCAGGCCGGTCGTTGCGGTCCATGCGGATGAGGATCGAACCGGGCTCGGCGGTTTTGTGCCTGGGGACGCACGTCATCAGCTTGCCGCGCACCTTGAGGGCGGGTGCGCCGAAGGTTGTGCTCTCCTCGACGCCGGGAAACGTCAAGCCGGTCTTCCAGACACTTTCGAGCGTGACGGCGGATTTCGGCATAGGCAACAGAGTACCGCCAGCGGCCCGAACCTTGTTGAGCAAGCGCCGGCAGCTGTGTCTTCCCCCGGCACTACGTGCGAGGTTGTATCGTTTGGGAAGCACGCTGAGCGCTTTGCGCCATCGCATCTATGGATATTCTTGAACACCTTTTTGAGAGGCACTTCCACACCCCGCCCGATGAGATCCAGCCGCTGCAGGGGCAGCTGGGTGGATCGGGGCGAACCATCGTGCGCTTGCGTGGAGGCGGACGGACCGCCATTGGCGTAGTCCATTCGGTGCGCGAAGAGAACGTCGCCTTTCTCGAATTTTCGCGGCATTTTCGTCGGCACGGATTGCCGGTGCCCGAGATCTACGAAGAGGATCTGAAAGCCGGCGCGTATCTCGAAGAGGATCTGGGCGACGAAACGCTGTTTCAGTTTCTGATGGAGAACCGCGAGGGCGTGGACGTCGCGCCGCGCGTGGTGGATGCGTATCGCAAAGTCGTCACCGTCCTGCCGCGCTTTCAGGTCGAGGCTGGCCGCGATCTGAATTACAAGGTCTGTTATCCGCGCGCGACCTTCGACCGGCAGTCGATTGGCTGGGACCTGAACTACTTCAAATACTATTTTCTGCGCCTCGCCGGCGTGCCCTTCAACGAGCAGGCGCTCGAGGACGACTTCGGGCGGCTCACAAAATTCCTGCTCAGCGCGGGCCACGACTATTTTATGTACCGCGATTTTCAGTCCCGCAACATCATGCTGCGCGACGGCCAGCCGTGGTTTGTTGACTACCAGGGAGGCCGCAGGGGCGCGCTCCAGTACGACGTCGCTTCGCTGCTGTACGACGGCAAGGCGGCGCTCCCGCCGGAGCTCCGCCAGGAGCTGCTCGACTTTTACCTCGATGGCCTCGCCCCTTTTGTAAAGATGGAACGCGCGGAGTTCATGAAGCACTACTACGCGTTTGTCTACGTGCGCATCATGCAGGCGCTGGGCGCGTACGGCTTCCGCGGCTTCTACGAGCGCAAAGAGCATTTCCTGCAGAGCGTCCCCTACGCGCTCGAAAACCTGCGCTGGCTCGGCGAAAACGTCCAGCTGCCCATCGCGCTCCCCACGCTGCTCGCGTGCTTCCGGGCGATGCAGGAATCGCCGAAGCTGCAGGGACTCGCGGCGAGCGTGAAGACGCTGACCGTGCAGATTTTCAGCTTTTCGTTTCATCGGCAGATGCCGAGCGATGCCTCCGGCAATGGCGGCGGCTTTGTCTTCGATGCTCGCAGTCTGCCGAATCCGGGCCGCGAAGAGCGCTTCCGCACGCTGACCGGCCGGGACGCGCCCGTGATCGAGTACCTGCGCCAGGAGGAAAGCGTGTATCAGTTTCTGGCGAACGCGGTCTCGCTGGTCGATGCCAGCGTTGCCAGCTACCAGAAGCGCGGCTTCAACAGCCTCATGGTTTCGTTCGGCTGCACGGGCGGGCAGCACCGCTCGGTCTATCTGGCCGAGAGGCTGGCAAAGCATCTGCGCGGCGTGAGCGGCGTCGAGGTCGTCGTGCGGCACGTCGAACTGGAAAAAATGGAACTGTCCATGGTGGAGCGCGAAAAGATGGAGCGGGCGGAGAAGGTGGCAGGGTGAGCGGGTGGGTGCGGGCTGGTCTCCTGAGGCGTACGGACTCGTGACGCGGCGGGTGAAGGCGGGCGCATGAGGGCGGTCTCGTGAAAGCCATGGTGCTGGCCGCGGGACTGGGTACGCGGCTGCGTCCCCTGACCGACGATCGGCCCAAGGCGCTGGTCACGGTGGCGGGGCGTACGATGATCGAGATCGCGCTCGAGCGGCTGCGTGGGTTCGGCGTGAGTGAGGTAGTCGTCAACGCCCATCACTATGCCGATCAGATCGTGGAGTATCTGGTGGAGCGTGGGAACTTCGGGATGCGCATCGAGGTTTCGCGCGAGGAGACGCTGCTCGATACGGGCGGCGGGCTGAAGAAGGCAGCGCCGTTTTTTCTGAAGGGTGACGAAGCGGGTGCGGAGTCCGGGGCGGGCGAACCCTTTTTTGTCCACAATGTCGACGTGATCAGCACCATCGATCTGGCGCGGATGGCGGCGGCGCATCGGGCGTCGGGCGCTTTAGTGACCCTGGCCGTGGCCGCGCGTGAGGCTTCGCGGCTCTTGCTCTTCGATAACACCGGTCAGCTGTGCGGACGGCGGACGGCCGGCGCCGAGGAGCGGGTACGGGACGGCGTCGAGCCGCTGGCCTCGGAAAACCAGGCGCTGGCGTTTGCCGGGATCCATGTGGTGTCGCCCCGCATCTTTGGACTGCTGCACGAGGAAGGTGCGTTCCCCATCCTCTCCGCGTACCTGCGCCTGGCCGCGGAGGGAGAGCGTGTCATCGCGTTTCGCGCGGACGGAGCGTACTGGCGCGACCTGGGCCGTCCCGAGAGCGTGGCCGCGGCAGAGAGGGATGCGCAGAGAGGATTGTTCGGGGTGTAAAGCGGGGGCCGCTACGCGCCCGATTTGTTATTGCGCATTGAGCGGCGATTCAAGCCCATCCTTTGTTCGCTGACCTGAGATATTCCTATGGTTGTGTGCCACGGGCCTCCTCTACTTTGTCTGCCAAATCCTGCAGACTGAGCAGGAACTCCTCGTAGTTGTTAGCCGGGTCAAACTCGAGAATCTCTATACTATAGGTTCGGAGAAACGCGCCACGTATAGCCGAATGCTGTCCCTGTCTCATCACCGCGTAATGCGGATGCTCGCTCTTTGCCGCGATCGTCGAATTCTCTAATAGTAGTTGAATATCAGGATCGCTTATGCTGTATCCGATAAACAGCAGTGTTTGGGTGAGAAAGAGGCTCTCGAGGGTCCGGAAGAAGTTGCTGTATTCAGAGCGCGCCTCGAAGAAGTCGGACTTGGTGAGGACGGTGAGTTCTGGCGCAGTTACGCAACCATGCACCTTTACGATAACCCGCTTGGGGGAACGCAGACGGTTAATTAGTCCGTGGTCGTAGTAGTTGAGGACCGCATACCCGTGCGCTGCGTCTCCCTGCCTGCAGTGATCTTCGTAGAGCGTGTCGAAATTAGTCGTGATCACGACCTTCTGATCCAAGCGTTCAATCGCCTTGTGTACCTCGGTAGGTCTGAATCTTTCAAATGTCATGCCCACCAGACGCTCATAATCGGGTTTGTAAATACAGACTTTACGCAATATTTCGGCGGCTTCAAGGTATTTGTCTGAGTCGAGGAGCTCGCGCACAGCTTCCCGATCCGGCTCTTCTCCTCTGTTTATGTGTTGATACAGCAGTTCAAGAAGTCCTCCCCAAGTCGGGGGGTGTTGGTCTGGGGCGCCTAGCCTTGTGGAGCTTGCCGATGCGCCAGCGCCCAGGAAGACAATGCCCCGTCGTGCAGCCAACTCTTCAACGAGAGTCTCAGGCCAGTTGATCATTGCCCGTTTCCTCAAACTCGATGCCGAGGTTCCGCAGGAGGTTCCTCGCTATCGGGTCGATCATGCTCCTGAAATCACGAACCGCCGCAAACTGGGAGCCAACCAGGCCATCCGTGCTCTGAAGGCCGTGAATCGGCACGGCACGCTTCTGCGCAAGGGGGACCAAGCTGTACAAATGCGGAATATCGCCCAACTTGGCCAGGTCGGTGTTTTCGATGAGCTGCGGGCTGTAATATGCCTTCAGTGCGGACTGAATCTCAGCATCGACGTTTCCGATGATCGATTCATACGCTTTCGTGGCTCTACGCACCGTGCCGTAGGATTTGGTTATGTACTGCTGGACCGTATATCCCACGTATCCATTTAGAATCGCGGGGCTGCTAGCAATCCCGTACCGGGTTCGAAGATCGTCCCTCGCAGCTTCGTCCAAGCCATTCCACGAATGCTCGTAGTCGCGGATCCAGGTTGAGAGCCAAGTAGATATGTTTTTTACGCCAATGATGCTAAAGACATCGGAGCCTAGCGGCGTTAGAAAGTGTTCGCATCCCATGAGGACTGACCTGTTGATCGACCCGAGGCTCGGCCCGAGGTCATAGACGGCCAGATCATACCGGCTCTGTAGGGCTGTCCGCAGGGAATTGTTCCAGTTCGTTTGACGAAAACCTTGGGTCTCCCTTGCACGAACCAGTTGCCAAGCCGTTCCAAGTCTGTCTTCAATGATTGCGAAGTGTGGATGGCCAGCAAGGAGATCAACGTTGAAGCGGTTGTCTCGAGCGGGAAGAACACGCAGGTTGGCGTCGATTGAGGAATCGCCATCTTCAATAGGCTTCAGTAGGTCTCGAATCGTGGTGATATTCGGTGCACCAGGCGACTCCAGATAGAGGTTGGCCGCGGTCTCGACCCCCATGATCAGCTGAGTTGAATTGCACTGAGGATCGCAGTCTACAACAAGGACGCGCTTGCCGAAGTTCCCAGCAATGTATGAGGCGATGTTGCAGGTCAGTGTGGTTTTTCCAACCCCACCTTTGTTATTGAACATTGCGAGTGTTTTCATGGTTTCACCGCTTAAAACTTCGCTACCGGGAGAACACCTGTCGAGACCTTTCGCCTGATAGGCCCACTTTGCTAGGGCTAAGCCGCTCTATTTTCTCTTCAGAACCAAAATGTGCTCGCCCTTTACGCCACGACAATCTCGGCGAGAACGCCGCACATCTGGGATCGTATCTCTCATGAGCCCAACAAGGGCGAATCTTCGCTCGGCTGAGACGAAAGCCCGGAGAACAGCATCAGCGGTATGGCCCGTGGTATCCCTAGACACGGAATCTCCGACCACAATCACGCAGTGCCCGCCGCGTTTTAGCGCCGCATGGACCTTTTCGGCGAATATCTTCATTAAGCGAGTAAACTCGCCCATCGTTCGGGGGGTGTTTTCGTCGATTCGGTCGGCAGCGCCCGGATCCAAAAACCACAGCCGAAGGCGATTGTCGCGACCGTAATCCAACGCATTCATGTATGGAGGGCTCGTGATCACGACGTCTACCGTCGTCGGAAACACGAGGTCCTCTATTGACGTGATAGCAACCGACGCCTGGGCTGGGGGAATGCCCTGAAACCTCTTATATGCGCGAGAAACTTTTGCCAGTAGTCTAGGCCTGAGAGGACGATATTCGTAGAGTTCCGGGAATTCTCGGGGTGGGAATCTCTTGGATCGTAAATAGGGAACCAGATGACTGCTGGGATAAGAGAGAAAACCGGGCCGCTGGTGATGAAGTATTCCGAGCAGACAGGACAACCCAAAAGTGTTCCCATAGCGTTTGCAGGCGCTGGCAAAGGAGATCGCCTCTTTGAGCGTCTGCGGATTGAAATAGCGTCGTACCCAAGTGGGGACCGTCCTCAAATCTGGTTGCCAGCCTGTCGCGGACTCTTGCAGTAGAGCCTCGACTTGGCCGAGAGCGGCTGAGACGCAAACAGGTGCCCGTAATTTTGCGTCGGTGAGGGTGTATGCATAAGGACTTATGTCAGACGCGAATACGTGCCGCCCCGCCAGTTGCGCTTCCAGGGCAATCGTACCGGCTCCGCAAAAGGGATCTGCAACGATATCGCCCGGCTTGGAAAATTGACTTACCAGGTCTGCGGCGATCGAGCTTTTCAGTTTTCCGATGTACGGAGACAGTTGATGCAAGGTCCGCTCGGTATTGGCGACGGGGGTTCTCCAACCAGCAATCGAAGCGCTGAGGGGGAGCATCGAGTCGTGGTGGATCCGACTGACTGGCGTAGTTCGTTCACCGTGAGCGTGCAGAGAACCCATGTGTATCGCCGAGACAGCTCAATACTACAGGAAGGAGTTTGGGCGGCGGCGTGCCAAAAGCACCGCCGCTCGCAGTATGAAATGGTGCCAAGCTCAGCCTCGTGCCCACCCCGTTACCTTCGTTTTCCGTCCACCGCGATTCCTCTTGCCGTCCACCGAACCGCACGCCAAACTGAAGGCAGCAAGCTGCACCAGGAAGGACTCGCCCGCCGAGTCCTTTTTCTTGCAGCTTTGCCGGCCCCAGGGCCAGGCACTCCGCGCTCTTTCTCAGTCCCACCCACCGATCTGACCCCACCCCACAGGAGCGCACACGCGCAGCCTGCCCAAAACGCATCCGCAAGTGACCCGGAATCAACGGGATGCCACAGCCTCAAACGGACCTCCCGCAACCCACGTGGAATGAGCCGCTTGCCACAGCCCCACCTGGACAGGGGGAGGGGGGACCGAGTCGCCCCGGCTCTGAGGCTTTGCGACAAGTATCAGAAAACAGGGTAGATACAACAAAGACTGCAGAATCAATAGATAGCAACGATGGATCCTGCAATCGCAATAGAATCAACACTTAGCAAAAGTGAGAAAAAATTTCGGAAGCGGGAAGGGCAACGCAGATCCTTCCACCCGCGCCGTGGAGCGGTTCTCAGGAAGACAGCTTTCGAGGGTATTGCGGCCAGAACAAAAGGCTCCAGGAAGGAGCCTTCTGTGGTTTTGTTTTTGCGCGTAGCGCTGCTGCCTGGACGGCCAGTCCTCAGTCGTAGTATTCGAGGCCGAGGTGCGTGATCAAGTCTTCGCCCATGATGTGGCGGAGCGTATTTTTGAGCTTCATCGACTGGATGAAGAGGTCGTGTTCCGGATAAAGTCCAGGCGCCGACTGCGGGCTCTTGAAGAAGAAGCTGAGCCACTCCTGGATGCCGAGATGGCTAAGTTCCGGCGTGCGCTTGGCCAGATCTAAGAACAGGACTAAGTCGAGGGCTAAGGGCGCGGCAAGGATCGAGTCGCGGCAGAGGAAGTCGACTTTGATCTGCATCGGATAGCCGAGCCATCCGAAGATATCGATGTTATCCCAGCCTTCTTTGTTGTCGCCGCGCGGCGGATAATAGTTGATCCGGACCTTGTGGTAGATGTTGCCGTATAGGTCCGGATACTTATCCGGCTGGAGGATGTAGTCGAGGACGCCGAGCTTCGATTCTTCCTTGGTCTTGAAGGACTCGGGGTCGTCGAGGACCTCGCCGTCGCGGTTGCCGAGGATGTTGGTGGAGTACCAGCCGGCGACGCCGAGCATGCGGGCCTTGAATGCGGGAGCGAGGACGGTCTTGAGCAGGGTCTGGCCGGTCTTGAAGTCCTTGCCGCAGATAGGCGCGCCGGTTTGGCGCGACAGCTCGATCATGCAGGGCAGGTCGACCGTGAGGTTGGGTGCGCCGTTGGCGAAGGGGACGCCTTCTTTGAGGGCGGCGTAAGCATAGATCTGCGAGGGAGCGATGGCGGGGTCGTTATCGACCAGGCCTTTCTCAAAGGACTCGACAGTGGCGTGAACGGCGGTGGGTTCCAGAAAAATCTCCGTCGATCCGCACCAGATGACGACCACACGATCGACCTGGGAACGGAACTTCTGGATGTCAGCGCGGAGCTGCTGGGCGAGGTCGCACTTGCTCTTGCCGGTCTTGACGTGGGTGCCGTTGAGGCGCTTGACGTAATACTGGTCGAAGACGGCGGGCATCGGCTGGATCGCTTCAAGGAAGGGCTTGATGCTGGCCAGGTGGTCCTTGTCGAGGACGGCGGCGTGGCTGGCGGCCTCGAACATGTTTTCCGGGAAGATGTCCCAGCCGGTGAAGACGACGTCGTTCAGGTCGGCGAGGGGGACGAAATCCTTAAGGAGCGGCGTGCGGTTGTCGGTGCGCTTGCCGAGGCGGATGGTCCCATTTGAGTAACGGAGCCGATGGGCTTGGCCAATCCCTTGCGGACGGCTTCCACGCCTGCGATGAGGGTGGTGGCGACGGCTCCCATGCCGACGGTCATAACTCCGAGCTTGCCTTTTGCGGGCTGAATTGCAGACCCTTTGGTCCCTGCCATTGCTGGTGCCTTTCTAACGGGTAAGAAAATGGATGAAGTCCAAACAGGTAGTCTCTCGCGGATGAGGGGGAATGGCAAATGGAGATTGAGTGAAAGGCGTTGAGCAGAAGGAAAGGCCGCCCACAGGCGGCCTTCCGTGACGCGCAGGGCTGGACTGGTTTAGAGAGGATTCAGCTTGTCCAGGCCTGTCTTTTTCTTGTGCTTGCTCGACGACTCGTCCTTCTTGTCGTAGGGCGCCTTTTTCTTCTTGCTGGGCTTACCGCTGGCGTTCGCGCCGGTGCTCACCTGGGCGTTACCGGCAGCATCGTTGATCTGCGCCGGGGCTTCCGCTGGCTTATCGATGGCGGGAAGCGGTCGCGTATTCGTTGGACCCACAGGAGCAACGATCGGCTCGGCGTTGCTGCCAGCCGTTGCGGGCGTGCCGTTTCCTTCTCCCGCGCCACTGCCGGGCGCGGCAGATTCCGCAGCGGCCGCGGCGCCGCTGCTCGGGACTTCAACGGTGACGGTGCTACCGGTCGATCCCGAGCCATCGGGGACTTCTTCAAAGGTCGTCTTTTGCTGCGGATGTTCGGCGGGAGCGGCCTCCGATCCTTCGATGGTGGCCGACATGGGAGCGCCCGAACCGCTGGTTGAGGTTCCTGTGCTGGCGACGGCGGTTCCGGTGATGGGCTTGCCTGAATTGGCCTCAACCCAGGCGACTTCACCGGACTTGACCACATCCGGAGCCAGAACCGGCGGGGGGCTGTTCAGCGAGGGCTCGCCGACACGGGAGGCTTTGACGGTGTTAGGGCCGCGGCCCAGCAGTTGCAGGGTGCGAGTGCCCAGCTTCACGCCCACTCTGCTCTCTTCCTCGGCCTGGCTCTCGGCGAGGGCCTGGGCGCTGGGGTCGGGAACGGGCCGGCCCATGGCGATGAGGCGGTCTTTCGCGTCCTCGACATGGGGAGCCAGCGGATAACGGGAAACGACACGGGACCAGGCGTCGGCGGCACGGTCGTCGTAATAGCGGACCAGCTCGGCTTTAGCCTTGGGGGCGATTTTGGCGCGTGACATGATCTGCGCTTCGTTGGCATAGGAATCGCCGATGGTGATCAGAGTCTGATCGCTGTGACTGAAGAGCGGGTAGGAGTCTGCGACGGTTTGCAGGCGCGCGACGGCGGCCGGCCACTGTTCACGCGAGGCGTAAAATTCGCCGATCTCGAACTGCCGCTGCGCCAGAACTTCCTGCACTTCGCGCAGTCTTTGCTTCGCGCGCGGAATGAGCGGAGAATCGGGGAACTGCTCGAGCATGGTGCGGTATTCCTGCTCGGCGTGGACGGCATTCTGGGGATCGCGATCCGGCTTCTCCATCTGCTGGAAGTAGATGTCACCGACCTTCATTTGGGCTTCGGCGGCTTCCGGAGCATTGGGGAAGAAGGTGATGAAGTCCTTGTATTCCGATTCGGCCTGGGTAAGGGCCGCGGTGCCGCCTTCTTTGAACCATGTATCGCCGACCGCGAGCTTGGCGCGCATGTCGTATTCGGAGTCGGGATAGGTATTGAGCAGCGTCTGCAGGTCGAGGCGGGAGACGTCGTACCGGCCCTTCTTCATGGCGTACATGGCTTTGTCGAAGAGCTCCTTATCGGGCTGCTTCGAGTTCACGTTCGCCAGGGGATTGGCGGCGAGATCAACGTTTTTCTTCTTTTTCGGCTTCTTTGCGAAGGCGTTGGGGGAAGAGAACGCGATCGCCAGACCCAGGACAATTGCAGAACCACGAAGGAACAACCGATTCATAACACCTCATCAAACGCAGACGCTCTCCCGGTTCTTCCACTCCCCATTGCCAGCGCATCGGGGAACCCGGGTCTTGCTGCCGGCCGGGGTGGTCTGCGATCACCCATGCCGGATAAGAAACTTGCTAAGCGGCGATCAGGGCCGCTCGCTGCGCAGCTTCGAGCAGGCTGCGTGCATCGCGCTCCGGATGCCCCTGGCCGAAAACGGCATTGCCGGCAACGAGCAGCTCGGCTCCCGCTTCGACGACGCTCGCGACCGTATCGTGAGCGATGCCGCCGTCTACCTCAATCCTATAGCTCAGGGCCAGCTCCTGGCGAAGTTCTTTGAGGCGGCGAATTTTATTGAGGGAGTAAGGAATAAACCGCTGGCCGCCGAAGCCGGGGTTCACGCTCATCACGAGAACGTGGTGGACCATGCTCAGGATGGGAACAAGCAGATCGACTTCGGTGTGCGGATTGACGACGACAGCGGGCTGCATGCCGTGCTGGGCGATGTGCTCGAGGGTGCGATGAAGATTCCGGCAGACCTCGTAATGGACGCTGACCCAGTTGGCGCCTGCATCGGCGAAAGCAGGGATGAAGTCGTCGGGGTTCTCGATCATCAAATGGCAGTCGAGAGGGAGGCTGGTGTGTTTGCGCAGTGATTGAACGATCGGCGGACCGAGGGTCAGATTGGGGACGAAATGGCCGTCCATCACATCGACATGGATGACGGTGCCCCCCCCGCGCTCGGCAGCGGCGACTTCGTCGGCGAGGCGGGCAAAATCCGCGGAAAGGATGGATGGAGCGAGCTCGACCATTGCCAGGTTACAGATTACAGGGTACAGGGTACAGGGAGCAGGGTACAGGGCGCAGGGTACAGGGTACAGGGCGCAGGGTACAGAGCGGAGGAAGGGGCATAATGCTCAGACAGGAGTGGCTTCATCGGCGCCGTGTCCGGTGGTGGTAAGGACAATGACGGCCCCAATGATGAGTACGCCGCCGATCCACGCTCCGTAGCCGAGGCGTTCGCCGAGAATGCCAACGCCGAGGATTGAGCCGAGGGCGGGTTCAATGTTGAGGAAGACGCCTGCACGCGAGGCGGGAACGCGATGGATGCCCCAGTTCCACAAGAGGGTGGCGGCCGCGGTGCATAGCAGGCCGCTGGCGGCGACGGCGAACCAGACGTGCCAGCCGAGGCCGCGTACCGGGGGCAGCCCGTCGCGCAGCAGCACCCAGGGCACAAGCATGGCCGCGCCGGTGATAAGGGTCCATGAACTGACAGCGGAGGGAGGGCAGCCCTGGCCCATCAGGCGTTGATTGATCAGGACCCAGCCGAGCGCGATGATCAGTGAGGCGACGACGAGAAGATCGCCGCGGATGCTGCCGCCACCCATGTCGCCATGAGAAGCGCTCAGCACAATGAGCGCGATGCCTATGGTGGATGCGAGGAGAGCGAGCCATCCTTTGAGGTCGAGGCGTTCGTGGGAGAACAACGTTGCGCCGACGGCGAGGATCACGGGCATGGTGCCGACCATGAGGGCGGCGTGACTGACCGTGGTCAGCTTTAACCCTTCGAACTGCACCATGAACTGGAGGGGGACGCCGAGAAAGGCGCCGATGAGCAGAATCTTCCATTGCGGACGAGAGAAGCGCGGGGCTTCCACGATGGGCAGAAGCCCGAGGCAGGCGAAAAGAAATCGGTAGAGGACGTAGTGGCCCACGCCGAGCCGTGAGAAAGCGATCTTGCCGAAGAAAAATCCCGTGCCCCAACAGCATCCGGCGAGCGCGCAGGCCATGTAGCCGAGTGCGCGGGGAGCGGAGTGCGGACGTGCGCCGGGCGGTGTCTGCTCCAGTGCCTCCACGGAATGTTCTTCGAGCGACGGGGACATTTCTGTCATTGGATGAAGCACCGGGACGATCGTCGCATGGAGACAGCGACGCATCGGACCAAAGATTTCAGGCGGGCGCTAGGCAGCACTTTCCTTCAGGAGGTCCGGCCAGGTGCCTCCCAGAAAAAGGCGAATCGCGGCGACCCCGGAGGCGCCGGCCTGAAGACAAGCGGGAGCATTCTTTTCCGTAACGCCGCCAAGGGCGAGCACAGGCACGGGGTTGGCGAGCTCGACGGCGGCGCGCAGGGCGCCCAATCCCTGGCCTCGCGTGATTGTGCCCTGGAGGGTCACCTTTTCGAAGACCGGGGAAAACAGGAGCATGGAAGCGCCGGCGGCCTGGCGAATCTCATCGGATGAATGGCAGGCCGCGCTGACGATGACGTCACGTCCGGCGCGCGAGTAGACCTGCTGCGCAGCGCGCACAGCCGCGGGGCCGGCGTTGGCATGCAGATGAACGCCATCGGCGCCGGCGTCAAGAGCAACCTGGGCGGGGCCATTGACGAGAATGCGCGTGCGCGACTTCGCGTTGCGCACGGCTTCGACCATGCGGGTGGCGAGCGCCTGCAGCTCGGCGAGGGGAAGATCCTTTTCGCGCACCTGAATGGTGTGGACGCCGCCGCGTGCCCAGGCGCCGGCGAGCTCCACCAGGCGATCACGCCTCGCGCTTTCATCCCCGTCGAGCAGTTTCCGATTTGTGATGGCGTAGAGCAGCATAGAAAGGCTACTGTAAGAGAGTATTTACACGGTCTGTCTCCCTTGATTGTAAGATGAGCACGGACCTGCGCTGGCCGGCTCGCAGCGCGGGTGTTTTTCTAACGCATGTCCAAATACGATTTGCTCGTCATCGGTTCGGGTCCTTCCGGCCAGCGTGCGGCGGTTTCCGCGGTCAAGAAGGGCAAGAAGGTTGCGCTCGTCGAGATGCGAAGCGTCGTAGGCGGCGTCTGCATCAACACCGGAACCATTCCCAGCAAGACGATGCGCGAAGCGGTGCTGCATCTCTCCGGATACAACTACCGGTCGATCTACGGCATGAACTACCGCGTGAAGGAAAAGATCACGATGGCCGATCTGGCCTTTCGCGTGCAGCATGTGGTGAAGACTGAGATCGACGTGACAGAGGCGCAGCTTTCGCGCAACGGCGTGGAAATCCTGAGCGGCGTGGCGAGTTTCGTGGACGACCACCACATTCACGTAGACGGCGTGCGTGGATCAAACAGCTATGAAGCCGACAACATCATCATCGCGGTGGGAACACGGCCTGCCGTCTCCAGCAAAGTTCCGGTGAACGGCAAGACCATCATCAATAGTGATCAGGTGCTGGAACTGATCGACCTGCCCAAGAGTCTGATTGTGGTGGGCGGCGGGGTGATCGGCGTGGAATACACCTGCATGTTCGCAGCGCTGGGGGTGCGGGTAACGCTGATCGAAAAGCGGCCGCGACTGCTG
This sequence comes from uncultured Acidobacteriaceae bacterium, assembly GCA_963787915.1. Classification (GTDB taxonomy): domain Bacteria; phylum Acidobacteriota; class Terriglobia; order Terriglobales; family Acidobacteriaceae; genus Palsa-343. Next base: position 137,576 of record CAWBEP010000008.1, read on the forward strand.
GAATTTGCGGATCAGGAGATCATCGAGGCGCTGAGCTATCACCTGCGCGACAGCCGCGTGACCATGCGTCTGGGCGAGGAAGTGGAGAGCGTGGAAGAGATCGCGGAAGGGACGGTCGTCGCGAATCTGGAGAGCAAGAAGAAGATGTCCGGCGACGCACTGCTGTACGCAGTCGGGCGACAGGGCAACATCGACGAGCTGAATTTGGCGGCAGCGGGCATTGAAGCGGATAATCGCGGACGCGTCCCGGTGGATAAGGATTTCAGGACGAGGGTTCCGCATATCTACGCGGTGGGCGACGTGATCGGTTTCCCGGCGCTGGCCTCGGTTTCGATGGAACAAGGGCGGATCGCCGCGGAGCGCGCATTCGGCAACGACAAAGTGATCTCGAATCCCAGCTTCTATCCGTATGGCATCTACACGATCCCGGAGATTTCGTTCATCGGCAAGACCGAGGAACAGCTGACTGAGGAAGATGTGCCATACGAGGTGGGGGTCGCGTACTACCGGGAAATTGCGCGCGGACAAATTCGCGGCGACACGACGGGGCGGCTGAAGCTGATCTTCCATCGGGAGACGCGGCAGGTGCTGGGCGTGCACATTATTGGCGAGGGCGCATCGGAGCTGGTTCACATCGGCCAGGCCGTGATGGCGCTGAACGGCACCGTCGATTACTTCATCGATACGGTATTTAACTATCCCACCCTGGCTGAGTGCTACAAGGCCGCCGCGTTTACGGGCATCAACCGGCTGGCCCGCTTCGAAGGATAGGCTGAACAGGGCGCGGCGGAGGGCACATGTCGAAAACGGTCGGGGTGGTGATGACGACGCGGGTGGTGGCCGGGCTGATCGAGGATCACCGGGTCGCGGGCGGTCTGAAGGAATTTCCGGAAAACATCGACGACACGAATGGACTGATTGAGGTCCCGGTCGAGAGCCTGTGCGACATTATCTGCGATGCGGTGGCCTCGCTGATTCCCTCCGGGACGTCGATTGACGCGGTTGGCGTAGCCATGCCCGGCTACCTGCACCAGGGGGTGATGCTCGACTCGCCAAATTTACCCCAGATCAAAGGCGCGCAGATATGCAGCAACATCAGCGCGGGACTGAAGAAGCGGGGCGTCGAAGTGAAAATGGCCGCGTTCAACGATGCCGATGCGGTTGCTGCGGGCATCGCGGCGACCCGTGGTCAGATGGACCGCCAGGTGCGGGTGTGGACGATCGGCAACGGCATCGGTTTCGGAAGGTATCCGTACACCGAAGGGCCGTGGGAGGGCGGACACATGACGGTGACGCTCGATCCGAAGGAGAAGTATTGCGGATGCGGCGGACGCGGGCATCTGGAAGGCATCATGGGGTACCGCGCGATGCGGCTGCGCTTTCTGGATCTAGAACCGGACGAGGTATTCGCTGCGGCGAAAAAGGGCGATAAGCGCTGCGCGGATTTTGTAGAGCGCTGGCATTGCGCGCTGGCAGCGGCAACGGCGTCACAGATTCATCTCGAAGGGCCTGGGCGGTTTTACTACACGGGCCGCGATATTCAACGGCTGGAGCTGCCGCGTCTGAAGGAACATTTATACGAGATGATCAAGATGAGTCCCCTGCAGAACTACACCGTGGAGGTGCTGCCGGAGGATCCTTCGCTGGCGGTGGTGGGCGCGGGCGTGGGCGCTTTGATGGAAACGAAGTGCTGACGGACGGCGTTGCCGGCGAGCGGACCAGGACGCGCCTGAGGGTCGGCCTGATCGTTCAATCCCTTTTCTACGTCGCCAGTGGAGTGAACCACTTCCGGCACGAGGCGTTTTATCTGCGCATCATGCCGGACCACTATGCGCATCCGCTGCCATTGGTGCAGCTGAGCGGAGTTGCGGAGATTCTCGGCGGAATGGGTCTGCTTCTGCCCGCCACGCGGCGCTTCTCGGCGGCCGGCATCGCGCTGATGCTGGTGGTGTTCTTCGATGTGCATGTTTATATGCTGCGTCATCCCGGACGCTTTCCTGAGGCGCCGGAGTGGCTGCTGTGGGTGCGTATCCCGCTGCAGTTTGTTTTGATCTGGTGGGCGCTGATTTATGCGCGGCGGGACGAACGGGCGCGGACGGCGCGGTAGAGCCAGTTGCGTTGCAATCCTCGTCGATTATTCTCCAAAATCCAGGCGAAGCCCGACCCGCGCCACTCTCGGCGTGCCGAGAGTGGGGATGGGTGTCTTGCCGACTTCGATGGAGCGATCGAAGAGATTTTCGCCAGAAGCAAACGCCACGACGTGGCGGCCGAAGTTGTGCTCGGCGCTCGAGTCGAGGCGGAAATAGCTGTGCAGCAGGTAGGCGTTGGCATCGTCGTCGAACTGGCGGCCGCCGAGGCGGCCCTGAAGGTTGAGCGCGCCGATGCGAGGGCGGGTGAGGCGAAGCTGCGCGGTGGCCATATTGCGCGCAACCTGGGGGATCCAGTTGCCGATCAATTGTGGTTCCGGGACATTTTTTGTAACCGTGGCGTCGGCAAATTGATAGCCGCCTTCGATGCCGATCCAGGAGACAGGCCGCATTGCGAAGTCGAGAGAGAGGCCGCGGCTCTCAATTTGGCCGAGATTCTCGCGCTGGAGAAGCGTCTGCGTGGGCGTGGTGCTGAGGGTCAGTGCGGTGATGGGCCGGTTGACCTGCGTCCAGAAGTAGCTGGCGCGGAGGCTTGAGCCGTAGCGGTGAATGTCGGCCTGGAGGCCGGTTTCCCACCCGGTGGCGCGCTCGGAGCGCAGATTCGGGTTGGGTTCGGTGACCTGCTGGCCCACCTGGCCTGTGCGGTAGAGTTCGTTTTCTGTGGGGGCGCGATAAGCGCGGAAGGCGGAGGCGTTCCACGCCAGCGACGACGTAAGTTGGCGCACGATGCCGAGCCGCGGATCGAAGACAGTTTCGCTGAACGAGGGCAGTTGTACTGCCGGGGACGCATTGCTGAACTGCCACGCATCGAAGTTCGAGAAATGGTCGACGCGGGCGGAGCCGCTGATGGTCCACCGGTCGGGCGTGTAGAGGATCTCGCCCCAGACCCCGGTTTGTCGCTGGCGCGCCGTGGTGTCGAGGGTGCCCCCTGCACCCGCAAGAACCTGCTCGGCGTCTTCAGCGCGGACGTCGTGTGTGTCAGCGCCAGCAAGAACCAGCGCCTGGCTGCCGATGGGGCGGCGCCAGCGCAGGGAGGCGCCCAGTTCGTTGGCCGGGTCGAATCCAAAGCGTGTCAGCTTTTCTGAGGCGCGATTCGCGGCGATGGTGGAGAAGGTCTGGCGATAGTGTTCGTTGTCTCCAAAAAGGCGAAGAGCGAAATCCTTCCAGTCCGCGCCCGCGACGCCGCGCCACAGGCGGTCAGAATTCCACTGCAGCGGTGTGCCGTTGTGGCGAATTTCGTTCAGAACATCGCTGCGCACGAAGATACGACCATCCGGCAGCGCGCGATCGATTTCGGCCAGGCCATTCTGCGCATGCACGTTCGAGGGCTGATCGACGGGACCGCGGAGATTGGAGGCGACGAGGGTGTAGCCATCGGTTGCGATCAGGCCCCCACTCGCCAGGCCCGACCAGGGGCCGTGCTTCAGCGTCGCCAGTGCACCGTCGTCCAGGGTGCTCTCCGATCCTCCGCTGAGGAGGAATTGGGCGCCGGAGTTCTGGGGTTTGACGGCAATGACGCTGATCACGCCGCCGATCGCGCTCGATCCGTAGAGGTCCGACGCGCCGCCGCGCACCACCTCGACGGACTGGATCGACAGCTCGGGCAACTCTTCCCAGTGAATCCATCCGCCGTAGGGATCGTTGAGGGGAATGTCATCGAGGACGACGAGGGAGCGGCTGGCCGCGGTCGAGCCGAGGCCGCGCAGCGAAATGCCTTCGGTGGTAGGGTTCGCGACCAGAGAGCTGGAGCGGCGGAAGAGCTCGAACCCCGGGACTTCACGGAGCTTGCCGTCCAGTACGGGAGACGCGGACTGCTGCAACTGCTGCCGATCGAGTACACGCGTACTGGCCGGGCTCTCGGAACCGCGCAGGGCTGAGTGGTAGGCGGTGACAACGACCGTTTCGAGCGGTTGCCGGAGGATCACATTCAGCGGCTGACCGGCGGTTACTGTAACCACTACGGTGACATAATGCGCGGCGGTGACTTCAATCCGGCGGACGGGCACAGACAACGTGAAGGCACCGTTGGGGCCGGATTCCGTAAGTTGCGTACCCGCCATGTCGCTGATCGTGGCGGAGGGAACCGGGTCGCCGAGCCCATTGCGAACCGTTCCGCGCACCTGAGCGGAGGCGGTCACAGCCGCGACAACGGCAAGTGCGGCTACGATCAGGCGGCAGCAGGGAATGAGACGCATGGGGCTTTTGCTTCAGGGAAGGGCTTTCGTGGAGTATAGCTTTTGCACGGCATTGCGGCGACTGGCGCCCTCATCCGGCAGCGCGGCCAGCAGCGCAGCCATGGTCTGTCCGAGCAGCGGATGTACCATTTCGGGGGCGATTTCCGCCAGGGGTGCCAGGACGAAGCGCCGCTCGGCCAAGGCGGGGTGCGGGAGGGTGAGGCGCGGTGAGCTCACAACGAGATCATCCATCAGCAGGAGATCCAGGTCGAGGGTTCGCGGACCCTTGGGGAGACCGGGAGTGCGCTCGCGACCGTAACGCCGTTCGATGGAGAGCAGAAGATCGAGCAGCGCTTCCGGAGCTAAAGCAGTTGAAATCGTAACCGCGGCATTCACAAATGCTGGCTGGTCCGCAAACCCCAACGGCTCGGTGCGGTAGAGGGAGGATCGCGTGCGAAGGTTGCCCGCCGCGCGGAGATCACGAATTGCGGCGAGGATTGTTTGCTCGGGAGAGCCGGCCGGCGACGGGAGATTCGATCCGAGTCCGATGGCGGCAACGTAAGTCACATGCCTACGGTAGCGGATTCCGGACGTAAGGCGGTTTCTCGCGCTATGCTCAGAAACAATGAGGATCGGCATGTTTGGCGGCAGCTTCGATCCGCCGCATCGCGGCCACATCGCGCTGGCGCGACTGGCGATGGAGCGGCTGGACCTCGACCGCGTGCTGCTGGCGCCGGTTGGTTTGCAGCCGCTGAAGCGCGACCGGCCGCAGACCAGCTTCGAGGACCGCGTCGCCATGACGCGGCTGGCCATCGAAGGAGAACCTGGCTTTGAGATTTCGCTGGTCGATGCGCCTCACAAGGACGGGCGGCCGAATTACACGATCGATGCCGTGCGCACACTGCGCAAAACGCTGGCATCCGGCGACGAGCTTTTCTGCCTGATGGGCGCCGATTCATTTTTGAATATTGGGAAGTGGTATCGGGCGGGGGATCTGCTGGTGGCCTGCGACTTTGCCGTGGCGTCGCGACCGGGGTTCGACCTGGGACGCATTGCGGGCGCGTTGCCGCCGACCATCTCGGTGGCGGCGTGCGACGGCAAGCACGGTGACAATCTGGTTTTGTTTCTGCGTGGGCCAGAGCCGCGTAGCACAACCCGGCATGAATCGCGACTGTACCTGCTGCCGGATTTGCGGGAACCAGCGTCCGCAACCGGCATTCGCGCCTCTGTGCAGCGTGGCGCCGCTTCGCGCATGGAACTGGAGCCGGCGGTTGCCGCGTATATTCGCGAGCACGGCCTCTATCTCGAAAACGGCGTTCCTGAAAGCCGGGTGCGAGCAACTCCCCATTCACGATGAATTGCCGTACCATCGAACAGGAGCCGAATGGGCGATCGGAGCGGAAGCCGAGCGCTGAACCCACGCATGACATTGACGGAAACGCGGAAGATGGTACTGGCTGCAGTGGCGGCCTGCGACGACAAAAAAGGCGAGGAGACTCGGGTGTTGCAGCTGGACCCGGCGGACTCCGCCTTCACCGATTTTTTTCTGATCACCAGCACGGCCAACGAACGGCAGTCGCAGGCTATTGCCGATGAGATCGAGCTGAAGCTGAAGCGCGAATTCGCGACCTACCCTAACTCAGTCGAAGGGCGGCGCAACGGCGAGTGGATTCTGATGGACTACGTCGACTTCGTGGTCCACATTTTCCTTCGCGACCGGCGCGCGTTTTATGACCTGGAGCGACTTCGTAAGTCAGCTCGCCCGGTTGACATTGCCGAACTGACCACCGCGCTGACCGAAAAGACCGTGGCGGCTCGAAAGAAGGCTCCGGTGAAGCGGGCGGCGAAGACGGCAGTGAAGTCCGCGGCAAAGAAGGCACCTGCGGTAAAGAAAGCCGGGAAAAAGGCGAAGAAATCCTCTGCAAAACGCAGAGAATAAATTTGTGGCCGAGCCAGCATTCACGTTCATCGATCTTTTCGCTGGAATCGGCGGAATGCGCATGGGGTTTGAGTCGGCGGGAGGCCGGTGTGTCTTCACCAGCGAATGGAATGCGTGGGCGCAGAAGACCTACTCTGCGAATTTCAGTGACGGCGGGACTATTGCCGGGGATATTCGCGAGCTAGTTGAGGACGAAATTCCCGATCACGACGTTTTGCTGGCGGGCTTTCCGTGCCAGCCTTTCTCGATCGCGGGCGTCAGTAAGAAAAATGCTCTGGGGCGTCCACATGGTTTCGCCTGTGCAACCCAGGGCACCCTATTCTTCGATGTAGCACGGCTTCTGGCGGCGAAACGGCCGCAGGCTTTTCTGCTCGAAAACGTCAAGAACCTGATGAACCATGACCGCGGGCGGACTTTTCGGGTCATCCGGCAGACGCTCGAAGATGAGCTTGGATATCGGATTTCGTGGCGGGTGATTGATGCGGCACATTTTGTGCCGCAGCATCGCGAGCGCATCCTGATCGTGGGCTTTCGCGAGCCAAATGGGTTTTCGATCGAAGACGTTCAGTTGGCGCAGGGGCGATCGAAGCTGCGGTCCATCCTGCATCCCGAAGACGGCAGCGAATTGGCCGAAGCTCCCTACACACTGGCGCCTGGGGGCACAGTGAATCCGAAATACACGCTCAGCACCCGGCTGTGGGAATACCTGCAGGCCTATGCGGCGAAGCATCGCGCTGCCGGGAACGGATTCGGATTCGGGCTGGTCGACGGGGAGGACGTTGCTCGGACGCTGTCGGCGCGCTACTACAAGGATGGTTCGGAGATTCTAGTGAGCCGGGGACCGGGACAAAATCCGCGGCGGCTGACACCGCGGGAGTGTGCGCGGCTGATGGGATTTCCGGATGCCTTCCGCATCCCGGTTTCGGACACGCAGGCGTACAAGCAGTTCGGAAACAGCGTCGCGGTGCCAGTGGTGGCCGCGGTTGCGCGCGCGATGCGGCCCTGGCTGGCGAGTTCGGCGGCGCGTTCGCAGGCTATGGCTGGGGACGCCGCCGCACTTGCCTGCGCAGGCGTGCCCGCCGCAGTTTCATGACCGACGTTCACACGCGGGAGCAGCGGAGCCGCAACATGGCGGCGATCCGTTCGCGCAATACGAAGCCGGAAGTGCGGGTGCGGTCGGCGCTGCATGCGATGGGCTTCCGTTTCCGTCTGCATCGCAAGGACCTGCCGGGGCGCCCGGACATCGTTCTGCCGAAATATCGGACGGTGATCTTCGTCCACGGTTGTTTTTGGCACTGTCACCGTTGCAAATATGGATCGGTAGTGCCGGCGACACGGGCTGAATTCTGGGCGGCGAAGCGCGGCGGCAACGTAGCGCGGGATCGAACAAGGATTGCGGCGTTACGCAGGCTGGGGTGGCGGGTAATCGTGCTGTGGGAGTGCGAGGTCCTGACGGAGGAAGCGACGCGGGCGAGAGTGGCGAAGCTGCGCATCGACCGCTGAGGTAGCATCATCTCGAATGTCCGACCTGGCCAATTTATCCACAGAAGGGCGCAATCCAGCGTCGGAGCGGCTCGACGAATTGTCCACGCTCGAGATGCTCGGTGTGATCCACGCAGCGGATCAGGAGGCGGTGGCCGCTGTCGAGCGGGAACTGCCCCGCATTGCCGCCGCCGTGGATGCGATCGCCGCGCGGATCGAGGCGGGTGGGCGGCTTTTCTATCAGGGAGCGGGGACATCGGGGCGGCTGGGTGTGCTGGACGCGTCGGAGTGCCCGCCCACTTACAACACACCGCCGGAGCTGGTGCAGGGGATCATCGCGGGCGGCGAGGCGGCGCTGCGCAGTTCGATGGAGCGGGCGGAGGACGATCCCGGCCTGGGTGCGCGCGATCTTGTAGAACATGGCTTCTGCGGGGCGGATGTGCTGGTGGGCATCAGCGCCAGCGGGCGCACACCGTATGTCATCGGCGGCCTGGAGCACGCGCGAGACCTGGGGGCGCTGACGATCGGTGTCACGTGTGTTCCCGTCTCGCCGCTTGCGGATGCGGCAGAGATCACGATTGCGCCGGCAACGGGGCCCGAGGTCGTGACCGGATCGACGCGAATGAAGGCAGGAACGGCGACCAAGCTGGTTCTGAACATGCTGTCGACCGGAGCGCTGGTGCGGCTGGGCTATGTGTACGGAAACCTGATGGTCAACGTGCAGCCCTCGAACACCAAGCTGGCGGATCGCGCAGCGCGCATCATCGCAACGATCACGGGTCTTGCATACGATGAGGCTGCTGCACTGCTGGGGCGCGCGGACTCGGTGAAAACCGCGGTGGTGATGCAGAAGCTGGGTCTGGACAGATCCGAAGCGGAAGCGCGTCTGGCTGCTGCACGCGGGCGGCTGAAGGATGCGCTGCGATGATCTTTCGCGTGGTTGAAGGGATTTTCGGCAGCAGAAAGAGATGCGATGAAAGCCACGCAGTTTGAATTTCGCTTCCGGCTGCTGATTATCCTGCTGCTGTATTGTGCGGGGTTCTGGGCGCCCTGGACCTGGACATGGACCGGGACTCATACCAACTTTGCGCCGCAGGGCGGCACTGCGTGGCTGGCGCTGTCGACAACGCTGGCGCGGTGGGGATGGCTGCGCATCGATGAGGCAACGCTGCTTGTGACTTTGCTGGCGATTCTATGCGGCTTTCTGGGCGCGGCGTTACGCGTGTGGGGAACGGCGTTTCTGGGGGCTTCGATCGTTCATGCGGGGCCGATGCATGCCGGCAGCGTGATGGCAGCGGGGCCGTATCGCTATGTGCGCAATCCGCTGTATCTGGGGTCGTGGTTCTTCGCTGTGAGCGTCGCGATTCTGATGCCGCCCTCGGGCGCGGCTGTGTTTTTGATCGCGGTGAGCTTGTTTTATTTCTGGCTGATCCTCGGTGAAGAGGGCTTTCTCGCCAGGGAGTTGGGGCCGGATTACCTGGTTTACCGGCAGCAGGTTCCGCGGCTCCTTCCGAGTCTGCGTCCGCGGATTCCCGCGTCGCCAGTCCGCCCCCAGTGGGTCAATAGCATCCTGGCGGACACGCTGTCGGTGACGTATCCGCTTTGCCTCGCGGTTCTGGCGTGGCGGTACGATCCGTGGCTTCTCATCCGATGCCTGCTGATTTGCTTTGGGCTGTCGCTGGTTGTGCGCGCGTTCCTGCCGAAGAAGCCGGGGTAGGACAGGGTACGGGTGACAGGTAACAGCGTACGTAATTCTTCAGTTGGGGTTGCCGGGGGTGCCGACGTCTTCCTGCTCCGGATCGGAGTCTGCCGTATGGCCGTGGGTGGCCCACAGGATGCAGGCAAGAAAGACGACGAGAAACAGGAGCAGGACGCCGATGGTGTTGGGGGTTCCGATCATCTTCACTCTCTCCAGAGATAGAGAGCGTCAAAGGCGACGTTTCGTTGTCTGGGGCGGAATGAATTGCGGTCCCAGGCAGAGAATTCTTTGGCTCAGCCCATCAAACCGGCGATTGCGCCGAGTGCCACACGTGACGACTCGATGGTGCGCGTGATGTCATCCTGGCTATGAGCGGTGCTCAGAAAGGCGGCTTCAAACTGCGAGGGCGGAAGCCAGACGCCTGCCTGCAGCATGGCCTGATGAAAGGCCGCAAAGCGCTTTGTGTCAGATCGCGCTGCGGTGGCATAGTCGGTGACCGGATCTGCGGTGAAGAACCAGGTGAACATCGCACCGACACGATTCGTGGTAAGAGGAACTCCTGCGCTCGCAGCGGAAGTGGCTACGCCATCGGCAAGGGTGGCGCTCATGGTCTCGAGCTTCGGGTAGACTTCCGCACGATGATCGCGCAAGTAGCCAACGGCCGCTTTGCCGGCGGCCATCGCGAGTGGGTTTCCGCTGAGAGTGCCGGCCTGGTAGACGGGGCCGAGGGGAGCGAGCTGATCCATGATTTCGGCGCGGCCGCCAAAGGCGCCACAGGGCAAGCCGCCGCCGAGAATCTTGCCCAGCGTGGTGAGGTCCGGATGGATGCCGTACAGCTCCTGCGCGCCGCCAAAAGCTACGCGGAATCCGGTCATGACCTCATCGAAGATGAGCAGCGCACCGTGCTTCGCAGTGAGCGCGCGTATTGCTTCGAGGTAGCCGGGTGCGGGCGGGATGCATCCGGCATTGCCGACGACCGGCTCGACGATGATGCATGCAACGGGATGAGCGGCAAGCGCGGCCTCGACTGCGCCGATGTCGTTGAAGGGGAGTGCCAGGGTAAAGTGCGCGGTTTCTTCCGGCACGCCCGCGGAACCTGGGATGCCGAAGGTGGCGACGCCGGAGCCGGCTTTGACGAGGAGTCCATCGGCATGGCCGTGATAGCAGCCTTCAAACTTGAGGATGTATTTGCGGCCCGTAAAGGCACGCGCAACGCGAATCGCCGACATCGTTGCTTCGGTGCCGGAGCTGACGAAGCGCATTTTCTCGATGGATGGAAAGGCGGCCAGGACCAGCTCGGCCAGGTCGCCTTCGGCTTCGGTGGAAGCACCGAAGCTGGCGCTGCGCGTCGCAGCCTGCTGGATTGCCTCAACGACCGTTGGGAAGGCATGGCCCAGGATCATCGGCCCCCAGGAGCCGAAGTAGTCGATATAGCGGTTACCGTCGGCATCCCAGAGATATGCTCCCTCGGCGCGGGCGACGAAGGGTGGCTCACCGCCGACGGCGCGAAAGGCGCGCACGGGAGAATTGACGCCGCCAGGGAAGAGCTTGTCAGCGCGCTGGCGCAGCGCGTGGGATCGGGCAAGGACGAGGGACATGGTTTTCAGTATAGGAGAGTGAGGTGACGGAATTTGCGTGAATAGAAGATACTGATGTTCGATGAAGACAAAAGTTCCCGCTCTTTTCCTGACCTTTCTGGGCCTGATGACGACGATGTTCGCAAGCAATGCACAAAGCGACGATGCGGGCTCTAAATTCCGCGCGCTCGCCGACCATTATTTTTCGGATGTGGTCTTCCATTTCGGGCCCACCGGCGCCACGGCCGTCGGCTTTCACCAGTACGATACGAAGCTCGAGGATTACAGCCGTGCCGGCATTGATGCGGAGGTCACGACTCTGCGGGCCTACGAGCAAAAGTTCGATGACTTTCAGCCTGCTGGCCTCGACGAGAGCATGCAGGGCGATCTGGCCATTATGCGCAGCAACATTCGCGGCAATCTGCTGGAGCTCGAAACGATTCGTGCGTGGGAGAAGAATCCCGACACCTACTCGAGCGGCATTACGAACAGCGCCTTTGTTCTGATGGAGCGCGATTTTGCTCCTGTGGACGAGCGTCTGCGGTCGCTGATTGCGCGCGAGAAGCAGATGCCCGCGGTCTTCACGGCGGCGAGGCAGAACCTGAAGAACCCGCCGCGCATCTCCACCGAGATTGCGCTGCAGCAGCTGCCGGACATTATCAGCTTTTTTCAGCATGACGTGCCTGAGGCCTTCAAGGCCGCGAAGGATCAGGGGGCGATAGGCGAATTCCAGAAGACGAACGGAGCGGTGATTGCTGCGCTCGAGAGCTACCAGACCTGGCTGAAGAACGATCTGCTGGCCCGATCCAACGGCGACTTTCGCATCGGCGCCGATACCTTCAGCAAGAAACTGCTTTACGACGAGATGGTGGATACACCACTCGATCGGCTGCTGCAGATTGGCTACGACGATCTGCACAAGAACCAAGCGGAGTTCAATCGCATTGCGAAGGAAGTCGATCCGCAGAAGACACCAAAGCAGGTGCTGGCGGAGCTGGCGGGAATTCATCCGCCGCCCGACCAGTTGCTTCAGGCATTCCACAATACCTTCACCAGCCTGATTGGATTCATCCAGGCGAAGAAAATCATCACTATTCCCTCGACCGTGCAACCGACGCTCGAGGAGACGCCGCCTTTCATGCGCGCGACCACGCAGGCGTCGATGGATTCGCCCGGGCCCTACGAGAAGCATTCGTCAACTGCCTACTTCAACGTCACCTTGCCAGAGAAAGACTGGACGGCCGATCGCGTAGCCGATTACATGGCGGCGTTCAACGTTGGCACTATCGTCAGCACGTCGGTTCATGAGGCGTATCCCGGCCATTACGTCCAGTTTCTGTGGGTGAACCACACCAATCTGAGCGCAGTGCGCAAGCTGACCGGATCGGCGACGAACATCGAAGGCTGGGCGCATTACTGCGAGCAGATGATGCTGGACGAGGGCTACAACCAGCCCGGCGTGGGGGCGAAAGACGAGCGCGAATCGCGGCTGATCCGGCTGGGTCAGTTGCAGGATGCGCTGCTGCGCGATGCTCGTTTCGTGGTGGGCATTCGGATGCACACCCAGGAAATGACGCTCGACCAGGCAAAGGAATTCTTCGTTGAAGAGGGGTATCAGGCGCCCTCGATTGCGGATGTGGAGACGAAGCGCGGCACATCGGATCCGACCTATCTCTATTACACGCTGGGAAAATTGCAAATCATGAAGCTGCGGGCAGATTTGAGGCAAAAGGAAGGCGGCAATTTCTCACTTGAGAAATTCCACGATGACTTTATGCGCCAGGGAGGCGCACCCATCAAAATTGTGCGGAAAGCGTTGATGGGAGACGACTCGCCAACGCTCTGAAGGGTGGCCGCATCCTATTGCAGTTCCGGGATCGGATGGCCGGTTTGTGTTAGTGGCTTGCACCAGGAAGGAATCTAAATTAGAGAAATGTCCACCCAGACCAAAGTACGCAAGGCGATCTTTCCAGCCGCGGGATTCGGCACCCGTTTTTTGCCGGCGACCAAATCGATACCCAAGGAGATGCTGGCGCTGGTCGACAAGCCGATCATCCAGTACGGCGTTGAAGAAGCGCTGGCGGCAGGGTGCGATCAGATTGTGATCGTCACGGGGCGCGGCAAATCGGCGATCGAAGATCATTTTGATGTGAGCTACGAGCTCGAATGCATGCTGGAAAAGCGCGGCAAGACCGATCTTCTGGCGCTCAGCCGCCATGTTTCGCAAATGGTGCGGCTCTCCTATGTTCGCCAGAAGGAAGCCATGGGCCTGGGGCACGCCGTCCTGATGGCGCGCGACCTTGTGGGGGATGAGCCGTTCGCGGTGATCCTGCCAGACGATGTCATCGATGCACCTACGCCCTGCCTGAAACAGATGATCGATGTATTCAATGAAGTGCAGTCGACCGTTGTGGCTACGCAGGTTATCGATGGGCCGGCCATCTCGGCGTATGGGGTGCTCGATGGAAAGCCGGTCTCCGGCAGGCCACGTCTGTTCGACGTGTCCGGCCTGGTGGAAAAGCCAAAGCCGGCAGATGCGCCCTCAAAGAATGCCGTCATCGGCCGTTACATTCTGACGCCGAAGATCTTCGACCTGCTCGAACGGACGCCATTGGGCGCCGGGGGGGAGCTGCAGTTGACCGACGGTATCAAGGGGCTGCTGGAGACGGAGAAGGTTTACGGCTACAGCTTTGAGGGAGTTCGTCACGATGCTGGTGACAAATTCGGCATGCTGAAGGCGACGGTGGAATTCGCACTGAAGCGGGATGATCTGGGGCCGCAATTCCGCGAATATCTGAAGACGGTGAAGTTGTAGAGCTGGGAGAACGCGGCTAAGTTCGTGGATATAGTGGTTCTTTCACTCAGGTTTGCTCGGGGAGTATCATAGGGGACCGGGAGAGCTGCTATGAATGCTCTGCGTCGGTTTATGCTGCCGCCCGTGGCCCTTTCCTGTTTAACTCTCGCGGGATGCGGTGCTCCAACCAGCCGGCAACTTGTCTCTGTCACCATCAGCCCAGCCACAGCAACCGCCCAGGGCGGCCAGATCCAGTTCGTCGCCACGGGCTACTACAACACCGCTCCCTACACGGTCACGCCGTTGACGGCGACGTGGGGGATCGGTGCGTTTCCGCAGTCGCTGGGGACGATAAACCAGAACGGCATCGCCGCCTGCACCAGGGGCTCATCGGGGACGACAGCGGTGGAGGCCTGGGTGCAGGTTTCGCCCTCCGTCTGCAATATCATCGATTCCGCCGGCAGGCCCGGATGTGGGAATATCTGGGGATCGGCGCAACTGACCTGTCCTTAAAGGTGCTTTGTCAGGGTGGTGCAGGGAGTTGTGTTCCTTCGGCTCTGAGGCGTATCGTCAGTAGTTGGTTCGGGTGGCATCCTCTGCATTCGGGAGGAGCCGCACTGGAGACAACATGAGCGTTACGCAGTTCCGTAGTCCAGACGGGCCGGCATCCGCGCCGGTTACGGTTTCTTTTCAGAACATCCAGGAAAAAAAACAGGCTGGCAGACCGATTACGGCACTGACCGCCTACGACTACGCCACCGCGCGCCTGGTGGACGAGGCTGGCATCGACCTGATCCTCGTCGGGGATTCGCTGGCGATGGTGGTAATGGGCTACGAGAGTACGCTGCCCGTGACCGTAGACGAGATGCTGCATCACACACGCGCCGTGCGCCACGCGGTAAAGCGGGCAATCGTGGCCGCCGATATGCCGTGGGGCTCGTATCACCTGGGTGTGGAGCATGGAGTTGCCAACGCAATCCGTTTCGTTAAGGAAGGCGGCGCGCAGGCAGTTAAGGTTGAAGGGGGCGCCAGCCGCGCGGAGTTGGTTGAGCGACTCACGGCAGCGGAGATCCCCGTAATCGGGCACATTGGGCTCACACCGCAGTCGGTGCATCGCATGGGTGGATACAAGGTACAGGGCAAGTCGGCAGCGGCAGTGGGCACGCTGTTGCACGACGCACACGCGCTGGAGTCTGCGGGCGCGGTGGCGCTGGTGCTTGAAGGCATGCCTCGGGAAGCGGCTGCGCGCATTACGGCGGAGGTTGGCATTCCCACGATCGGTATTGGCGCGGGTCCGGATTGCGATGGGCAGATTCTCGTCTTTCACGATCTCGTCAATCTGAGCTTTACTCAGCCAGCGAAATTTGTCCGTCAGTATGGCGACGCGGCGGCTCTGTTTCGGAATGCGATCGAGGGATACCAACGCGACGTGGAAGCGCGAGCCTTTCCCAGCGATGGTGAGAGCTACCACTTGCCGAAAGAAGTGGCGTCTGCTCTTGAGAGCACGGTGCTGCGCGAAAAAGCCTGATCTGCCGATGCTGATTGCGAAAACCATTGCTGAGGTGCGGGCTGAGGTTGCGAAGTTCCGGGCCGAACGGCGCACAGCGGGTCTGGTGCCAACGATGGGGGCTCTGCACGCGGGACATATTTCTCTGATACGCGCTGCGAAAGCGAGTTGCAATGTGGTTGTCGCAACCATCTTTGTGAACCCCACGCAGTTTGCTCCCGGTGAGGATTTCGCAAAATATCCGCGCACCTATGAAGCGGACTGTACGCTGCTGGAGGCCGAGGGAGTCGATATTCTCTTCGCTCCGGATGCGGAAGAGATGTATTTCCCCGGGGCGAGCACCGTGGTTGAGGTCACCGGCATTTCCGATCGGCTGGACGGCGTCTCCCGTCCCGGGCATTTTCGTGCCGTGGCCACCGTCGTCGCGAAACTGTTCAACATCGTTCAACCGGACAAGGCATTCTTCGGCCAGAAGGACGCGGCGCAGGTGGCCGTGTTGCGGCGCATGGTGCGTGATTTGAATGTCCCTCTTGAGCTGGTGGTTTGCCCCACAGTGCGGGAGCCGGATGGTTTGGCGATGAGCTCCCGCAACCGCTATCTTTCGCCGGACGAGCGGCAGCAGGCGCTGGTGCTAGGCCGCGCTCTGCGCCATATCGAAGCGGAGATATCCGCCGGAGTGATTGCGTCCGCACCGCTCATCGATGCGGGGCTGGCCCTTCTAGCCGAGGAACCGGAGATTCGGCTGGATTACCTGCGCATCGTCGATCCCGACACGCTCGAGGATGTGGCCGATGTCAGCCTGGGCGCGTTGATCGCCGTAGCTGCGGTAGTGGGTCCTGCGCGCCTGATCGACAATGTAGTCATCCCGGCGAGCTAAATCCCTACTGCGGCGCCTGATCCGGCGGTGATCCGCCCGGGGGACCGTGATGTTCCTCAGGTGGGGGAACAAAGTGCTCGGGCATGGAGTGCCCGCGGTGGCAGGTGCCGCAGGTCACATGCTTATCCTCAGGCATTGCGTCCGGATCGTGCACCTGCGACATGTATTGCTCGTTGATGGTTCGGGTCATCGCGATCATGGTGCGGGCGATGGTTTTGTCGTCCTTCGCGTCGGAGGGGAAGTCGAGCTTGTGCGTCTGCGGGTTCACAGCATGGCAGAAATTGCACTTGACACCGAGCGCGCCGGCATAACCGCGCATGATTTTGATCAGGTCGTCGTGCGAAAGATCTTTCGGCAGAACCTTCAGGTTGACCGGCTTCGGCTGCGGGCCGCGCGGATGAGCGCCGGTTTCGCCCTGCGGGGTGGTCTGGGTGGCGGAAGCCGGAGAGGGTGTGGCCTGGCCGATCATCGGCTGCGCTGCGAGGCTAAGAGCGAAGATGGTAGCGGCAAGAATCCTGCACTGCATCGGATGGTTTCCTGGCGAGATGGGATTGGTGCGCGAGCTTTCTAAGGAATTATGGTACACAAGCGGGATCGAACGGGGTGACTTCCGGGCGGATGACAGAGTTCATCGAGAGACGAAGCGGTTCCCGGCGATGGTGAAACGGAGCGGCAGATCGGCGGCCTTGCGAATGCCCACCCGCGGCGAGGTCACGATCTGCGCCGGGATGAAGCCATCGTCTTCGACATGGAGGCCGGAGTGTCCGCTGGTGACGTCGATGCCGTTGTGGGTCTCGCGGTCGATGCCGAGCGCCTGACAAAGCCGGCCCGGTCCCGAAGTCAGGAGACGGGGATTCTGAGCCGACTCCAGGCCGCGCAGACGTGCCATGGTTCTGAGGCCTCCGAGCGGTTCCAGTGCCCGTAGGAGTACGCCGCCCGGCTGGCCATCCGGCTCGCAGGAGATGTTCAGGCAAAAATACATGCCGTAGATGAAGTACACATAGGCGAAGCCGGGAGGGCCGAACAGGACTTCGTTGCGGAGAGTTTTTCCAGAGAAAGTGTGGGCGGCCGGATCGCCTGTACCGAAGTACGCCTCGACCTCGACGATTCGGCCCACAAGCCGCACCCCCCTGAGGCGTCGCACGAGACGCTTCCCGAGGAGGCCGCGGGCAACGATATCGGGCGTGTGGACGTAGAAGGAGCGGGGCAGGATGGCCGGTTTCGCCATTTAGGCAGAGGGCGCAGCCTTCAACGCCGCGAGGACCTCTTCGGCGTGGCCCTCTGGCTTGACTTTGGTAAATATTTTGAGCAGGCGCTGGTTAGGCCCAATGAGGAAAGTGGTGCGCTCGATCCCAATCACTTTCTTCCCGTACATATTCTTTTCCTTCAGCACATCAAACTGTTTGCAAACGATTTCGTCTACATCAGCAAGGAGGGGATACGGAAGCTCGTACTTTTCGCGAAATTTTTTCTGCGCTTTTGGGGTGTCGCGGGAGATGCCCAGCACCACGGCGCCAGTGTTCTGGATCTTTTTGAACTGGTCGCGAAAACCACAGGCTTCGATGGTACATCCGGGGGTATCGGCCTTTGGATAAAAGAACAGGACTACGGGCTTGCCCGCAAAATCTTTGAGGTGGACGGTCTTCTCCTGATCATCCTGGAGAGCAAAATCGGCAACTTTATCGTTGATTTCCATTCTTCCCCTTCAAAACAGATCGGCACGCGCGCAACTGCGCACGATTTAAGATTCCTGGTAGTGAGGATTATGTCACGGGTTAGAAGTGGATGTTGGATGTGGGTCCTGATTGCTGCGGCCGTGGGGTGCGGGCTGCCGGCGCGCGCGCAATATCCGGGGCACGTTGACGAAGACAAGCAGAAGACGGGCACGCATCTGCGGGCTACGGCGGTGCTCGAATACACGGGCGAGCTGGGAAAGATGAAAGAGAGCCGGCTCGTTCCCATTGTGATTTGGGATGGCATGCAGTACCAGCCCGGGGGGCTTTATCTGGCGCAACCCGCGCCGCTGGCGGTCCTCTCGGGGACGCAATATGAGCTGGAATCGGCGGGAAAGCCGAAGGGTTTTTTCAACATCAACGACGCTGAGGACCTGGCAGGCTTGTGGATTGGCGTCGGCAGCTTTGAAGCCCCTGCGCCTCCCAAACCGAAAGCGCCTCCTGCGAAGATGGGCCACACCTACGAGGTGAAGGACGTCGATCCGGACAAGCCGCACTTTGCGCATCGTCCGGCGGATGAACAGAACCAAAGCGGTGCGGGGGCTTCAGGAAGCGCAACGCAGTCTGCGCCGCCGGTTGATCCGGATCGTCCGACGCTGCATCCTCGTTCGGGCAGCGATTCCGGTTCGGGCAGCGCGGGATCCGGTTCGTCGTCGTCGAGCCCGCAGGATGTCGATCCCGACCGGCCTACGTTTCGCCGACGTTCGAATGCCTCACCGGAAATAGCCACGGCCCAGCCGGCGATCGACCCCGATCGGCCTCGATTGGGCTATACGGCCCCCACGGAGCAGTCAAAGCTGGAGAAGCCCGAGGCGCTGTTCGGTCTTCCTGCTGACATGAACCAGATCGCCGGCGTCTCCGACACGCGCTCCGGCGATACGATCTCCTGGGTATTTTCATGGGCGAATCCGAAGGACGAATACAAGATGAAGGCGGCGCTCGAAGCCATAGCACAACAGGCGATCGCTGCTCCGACGCCGGCGACGCCCGTGTCTGCGAAGACTGCTGGCCCTGCTCACCGCAAGCGCCCACCAGCGCCGCCGCCACCACCGGCATTGGCCGACGAAGATTTCCGTGCCTACAGCCTCAGTTTTGGCGGGGGCGCGACCATGGTGCTCTCCGCGCACTCCACCAGCGCTCCGGTGAAATACGTGACAATCGTGGCGCAACCGGATTTCTACGGCCAGCCGAAGGTGCTGCTCAAAGAGGTGACAAGCGACAGCGGGCTGGATGCCGTGCCGCGGTACCGGCTCGTGGATGCCGTGGACACGGAAGGCAATGGCAATGCCGATTTGCTCTTCGAGCTACGCGGACAAACTTACCGGCAGTTTGCGATTTACCGCATAGCCGGGGGAACCGCGACACAGGAGTTTTTGACGCAGCCCACGGCTAATTAGATCGGCGACGATTACAGTTCTGGACGGGACCGCGCGATTCAGCTCAGTGGCAGTTACAGTTTAGGCAACCGGCTGGTGTCCCATCCCCCGCCTAACGCACGAATCAGCTGAACGCTGGCGACAAACTGGCGGGTGGCGATATCGGCCTGGGTTCGCTCATTGGAAAGCTGTGCGGTCTGGGCGGTGAGCACTTCGAGGTAAGTCGTCACTCCGCCCTTATAGCGGTTGGTGCTGATGGTGAGGGAGCGGCGCGCCGCATCTACGGCCGCGGCCTGGGTGCCCGACTCCCGATCGAGGATGCGGATGGCCGCGAGATTGTCCTCGACATCCTGGAAGGCTGCTAACACGGTCTGGCGGTAGTTGGCCACCTGTTGCTCATAGGCGTCGTGCGCCTGCCGGGTGATGGCGTGACGCCGGCCTGCGTCGAAGAGCAGCTCAACGGCGGAAGCGCCGAGGGACCACATCTCGCTTGACCCCTGAATAATGGTGCCGGGCGCGCCGCTGCCAAAGCCGCCTGTGCCATTGAGCGAGACATTGGGGTAGTAAGCGGCGATGGCGATGCCGATCTGCGCGTTGGCCGCGTTGGCCTGACGTTCGGCAGCGGCGATGTCCGGCCTGCGTTCAAGCAGCTGGGATGGCACGCCTACGGGAACCTGCGGAATCTGCTGTCCCAGCGGCATCGATGGCAGGCTGAAGGTGGAGGCCGGAGTTCCGATGAGCGTCGCAATGGCGTGCTCGTATTGGGCCCGGGCAATGCCCACGTCGATGTCCTGGGCGCGAGTGGCTTCCAACTGAGTTTGCGCGAGCGCAACATCGGATTCTGTCGCCACGCCGCCTTTAAAACGTATCTGCGTCAGTTTCAAATACTCGGTGTAGGACGCGACGGTATTGTCCAGTAGCAGCTTTTGCGTGTCCAGGCCGCGCATTTCGAAATAGTCTGACGCGAGCTCCGCGCGGAGGCTCAGCTCGACGTTGGCGAGCAGAGCTGCGGAGGCCTGCGCGTTGGCGCGGGCCTGCTCCACGGTGCGGCGAACCTGGCCCCAAAGATCGGGTTCCCACTGCGCCTGCCCGGCGATGCCATAACTGTTGTATTGATAATCCGTGATGGCTCGATTGGTGTTGGGCTGGTTATAGGACTCGCGTGTACGGCTGACTGATGGTCCCGCCGCCAGAGTCGGAAAGAATTGCGAGCGCGCGACGCTTACCTGCTCCCGCGCCGACCGATACTGCTCCATCGCGACGCGCAGGGTCTGGTTCGAGACGGCGACCCTGACCTCCAACGAGGTCAGCTGCGGATCGGCGTAGAGCTCCCACCAGGGACCGCGCAGCGTACCATCGCTGGGCTCCGCTGGTTTCCAGGTTCCGTTGGGCGGATTCGGCGGGGGCACGGCGTTCTCTTTCCACGCAGGAGCATCGGCCGCAGCGGGGCGATGATAATTGGGCCCGACCGTACATCCTGTCATCGAAAGCGCCGCGGCACCGACCGCGATGCTCGCCCAGAGGCGAAGACGCATCATGAACCGCCCTCCGGACCGTTCCCCGAACCCTGACCACCCTGGTTCTGCTGCGGGGCACCGGGAACGCCGCCGTTGTTGGGGCTGACGACGCGGACCCTTTCCCCTTCCACGATGGAATCGGGAGGATTTTGAACGACCTCATCGTCCGGCTGCAAACCCTGGATAACCTGCACGGAGCGACCGTCGTCCTGCCCGATCACGATGGGAACCAGCTTTGCTGTGTCGCCATCGCTGGTGTGGACTACTGTCACAACGCGCAGGCCCTCCTGCCGGAAGAGCAGAGTGGAGACGGGCAGAATCAGCGTTTGCTTGACGATCTTCAGCTGGAAATGGACTTCGGTGTAGGCGCCCGGCACCAGCGAGCCATCTCCATTGGGGACGTCCACTTCGACGAGCAGGGTGCGCGAAGCAGGGTCGATGGCGCGGGCGGTGCGCACGACTTTGCCATGGAAGCGCCGACCGGGAAATTCCTCGAGGGTGAGATCGGCCGGGGTCCCTGGCGTGCATGAAGGCGAGTCGACCTGGGGCACATTCACGTAGACGCGCATGATATGTTCGTCGTCCATATGGAACATCTCGCGGCCTCCGGTGCCGCCGGAGCCGGCGTTGATGAGGGTGCCGACATCTACGTCGCGCGCGGTGACGATGCCATCAAAGGGGGCGTAGACCTTTTCGAATCCGGTGAGCTGCTCGATGCGCTGCACGTTGGCTTCGGCGGATTTGACCTGAGTGTTGGCTGACGCTGCCTGGGTGACGAAGTTCTCGGTGTCCTGTTTGGCGACAGCGTTGTCCGCGAGCAGGCCGGTGTAGCGGTTCGCCTGCTGCTTTGCGTAGCCGGCATTCGATTCAGCGGTTGCGAGGTCGGCTTTGGCTTGCGCGAGTTGCTGGTCCACTTCGGGACTGGCAATGGTGGCCAATAACTGGCCCTTGCGCACACGAGCACCGATGTCGAAGTACCACTTCTCGAGATAGCCGTCGGTGCGGGCGTAGATGGGGGAGTCGACGTAGGCGAACATGTTGCCGGGGAGCACCAGTTCCTGGCTGGGCGCGCCGGTTTTGGGTTTCTCCACGAGCACATTGGCGAGGGCCAGCTCACCGGTGCGCGTTTTCAGCGACTTTTCCGCGCGGAGACGGGGAATGATGCCGATAACGGCGAGGATGACGGCCAGAACCACAACGCCAACCAGAATGAAAATAGCTTTGCGTCCTGAGATGGGCGGACGCTCGTTCTGGGGCTCAGGACCGTGATGACTGGAGGTTGGGTCCGGTCCCCGATTCGGTTTCGGTTGCTGTGGATCGCTCATGCGGTTAGCTCCCGGTCACCATCTGGTGCCTCTGCGCCTGATGGCGAGCCTCGCTGTCCTTACGGCGGCGTTCGAGGCGCCCATGCATCACGCTGAAAATGGTTGGAACAAAAAATAAAGTGGAGACGGTGGCAAAGAGGAGGCCGCCGATGACGGCGCGCCCCAGAGGGGCATTCTGTTCGCCACCTGAACCGATGCCGAGCGACATCGGGATCATGCCGAGGATCATGGCTAAAGCGGTCATCAGTACGGGGCGGAAGCGCACAAATCCGGCATTCAACGCAGAGAGCTGCGCATCACCGACGGTCTCCTCGAGTTGCTCGCGTGCAAAGCTGATCACCAGAATCGAGTTCGAGGTCGCTACGCCCATGCACATAATGGCGCCGGTCAACGCCGGGACGCTGAGACGGGTGTGGGTGAGAAAGAGAAACCAGACAATGCCGGATATGGCTGCCGGCAAGGCCGTCACGATGATGAAGGGGTCGAGCCACGACTGGAAGTTGACGACGATCAGGAGATAGACGAGGAGGATCGAAAAGACCAGTCCGGCGAGCAGACCTTCGAAAGAGGTACGCATCGTCTGTACCTGACCGCGGACGACGATCCGCGATCCGTGGGGTAACTGAGATTGCGAAGCGTCGATCTCCCGCTGGATGCCTTTGCTCACGCTGGCCAGATCGGTACCGACGACATTGCCGTAAATATCGATGACCGGAGTGATGTTGTAATGCGTGACGGTGGCGGGCTCCTGGCCTGGTACCACGGCGGCAACGTTGCCGAGGATCTGGATGGGCTGACCGCCGACGGGTCCGGGCGACGGAGGCATGCCAGCGCCATAGGATCCGCTGTTGGCGGGGGGGGCGGCCCCGCCGCTGTAAGTTGCCGCGCCGCTGCCGGGGGTTACGGAGATATTCCTGAGGTCCTGAATCGTGTCGAGCCCATATTGGGGTGTCTGGACGGCGATGTTGTATTCGACGCCGTTGCCGGGGTCCAGATAAAAGGTGGGTGATGTCTGAAAGCTGCCGCTGGTGGCGATCAGGAGACTCTGCGCGATGTCGCGCTGGGCCAACCCTGCTCCCTGGGCCAGGGGTCGATTGACATTGACCTGGAGCATTGGGTTATCGAAGGGCTGCTGGATGCGCAGGTCGGCGGTGCCGGGAACGAATTTGATCCGATTGAGGAGATTTTCTGCAAATTCGCGATTGCCGGTCTGGTTCGGCCCGACGATCTGGATATCGATGGGAGCCGGCAGGCCGAAGTTGAGGATTTGGGTGACCATGTCGTCGGGGAGCGTATAAAACTGCGTGCCCGGAAAGCGCTGGGGCAGGATTTCGCGGAGGCGCGCCACGTAATCGGCGGTGGGGTGGTGATTTTCGGCGAGCGAAACCTGGATGTCCGCGTCGCCCGGACCAACCGGTGCAGAGTTCGAATACGACAGGTTGATGCTGGAGTAGGGCAGACCGATGTTGTCGATGATCGTGACCAGCTCATTGTGCGGGATCACCTGGCGAATGGTGTTGTCGATGCGATCGCAGAGGGCGGCGGTATCTTCAATACGCGTCCCGGTGCGAGCGCGTATATGGAGCTTGAACTGGCCGCTGTCGACGGCGGGGAAAAAGTCTTCGCCGAGGAATGGATAGAGGACGGCGGCCGATCCCATGGTCAGGACGAAGAACAGAATGATGAACACAGCGGCGTGATGGATGCAAAGTTCGAGAATCCGCCGGTAGCCATGGCGAAACTTCTCGAAGCGGCTCTCGAAGGCGAGCTGAAAGCGGGTGAAAGGATTGCGCGTTTGCCGCTTGCGCTCGCCCTCGCCCTCGTGGGGATCGTGTTCGCGGAGCAGGTATTTCGCCATGGTGGGAACGACGGTGCGGGAGAGCAGGTAGGAGGCGAGCATCGCGAACACCACCGCCTCGGCCAGCGGAACGAAAAGATATTTCGCGACGCCGCTGAGTAAGAACATCGGCACGAAGACAATGCAGATGGAGATGGTCGCGACCAGGGCGGGAACCGCGATCTGCGCTGCGCCGTCGAGGATGGCCTGCTCGATGGCTTTCCCCTGCTCGAGATTTCGATTGATGTTTTCAATTTCGACGGTGGCGTCGTCGACGAGAATGCCGACAGCAAGCGCGAGACCGCCGAGGGTCATGATGTTGATGCTTTCACCGAGCGCGCTCAGCGTGAGCAGCGAGGTGAGGATGGACAGCGGAATGGAAACGGCGACGATGAGGGTGCTCCGCCAGCTGCCGAGAAAGATGAGGATCATGACAGCGGTGAGGCAGGCGGCGATGATACCTTCGTGCACAACGCCGTCAATGGAGGCGCGCACGAAGATGGACTGATCGGCGAGAGGCGTGATTTTGAGCTGCGGAGGCAGCTGCGATTTGAGACTGTCGGATTTAGCCAGAATCCCCTTCACGATGTTCAGCGTCGAGGCGTCGCCGGTCTTGATGACGGAAAGAAGGGCGGCGCGCTGGCCATCGACGCGGACAATGTTGGTTTGGGGGGGGAAACCGTTGCGGACGTGGGCCACGTCGCGGACATAAACCATTGCCCCGTTGACCTGACGAATGGGCAGATCGTTCAGCGCCTGAATGCTGCTGGGAGCGCTGTTGGTTTCGAGCTGATATTCAAATGGGCCGATCTTGATGGTGCCCGAGGGCAGGATGAGGTTTTGCGCGCCAATAGTGCTCACGACATCGGCCGGGGACAATCCTTTCGACTGCAACGCAGGCAGATTGAGATCGACCTGCACCTGCCGCTGTTTGCCGCCATAGGGATAGGGAATGCCCGCACCCGGCACGGTCACCAGCTGGGTGCGGATAAAGTTCAGACCCAGGTCGTTGAGCTGCATTTCCGAGAGACCCTGTCCGGACAGACCGAGCTGAATGATAGGGACGCTGGAAGCGTTGTACTGGATGACGAGGGGCGGCGTGGTTCCCGCCGGTAACTGGCGGAGCTGGGTCTGGGCGATGGCTGTTACTTGCGCGACGGCGCTGGCGATATTGACGCCCGGCTGAAAGTAGACCTTCTCGACCGCAATGCCGTTCAATGAATTCGACTCGGTGTGCTCGATGTCATTGACGGTTGTGGTGAGCGATCGCTCGCTGAGGGTAACGATGCGGCTCGCCATCTGCTGGGGAGAGAAGCCAGCGTAGTTCCACAGGATGGTCACAACGGGAATGTTGATGTTGGGGAAAATATCCACCGGCATTCTGAGGATGGCCAGCGGCCCAAGAATCATCAACAGGAGCGCAACCACGGCAAAGGTATACGGCCGTCGCAGCGCGAGGCGGACTATCCACATATGGCTTCAGTTTCTCCTGCGGCTTCCCGGGTTGTGTGCCGGGGTGCGGGATTCCGGGGACAAGTTCGTTTTGCGCGGAGGCGAAAATTCCGCCGCTACCAGTATCCATCCTCTGCCTGAAGGCAGGGAATGTGAAGACCCAAAAAGCTTTACGTTATTGGAGACGGATGGCTCTTGAAAAAAGACTATTTGTCTCGTCCTGAATCGCCCAATCTCAAGATGAGGGCGACGAGCTTACAGATTCAGATTTCAAGCGCTCCGCCCATGTGCGTCACATATTCAACTTCTTGAAAATGCGCCGCGGAATGCTTCGAACAACGAGCATAATCAAACTCCAGAATGGGGGCACATAGGCCACATCTTTGCGCCTGTCGATCGCGTGCAGGATGTGGGGCGCGACCTGGGCCGGCTCGGCGAAGAGAGCGTTCTTCGGAAGATGCGCCGTCATGGGAGTTGCAACGAAGCCTGGCTTAATGGTCAGCACCTGAACGCCGGCGCGGTCGATACGATTGCGAACTCCGTCGAGAAATACGTTCAGGCCGCCCTTCGACGCTCCGTAGACGTAGTTGCTCCTGCGTCCGCGGTCGCCAGCGACGGACGAGATGACGGCGATGGTTCCGCGGCGTTCGGCCTCAAAATAATTGGCCAACCAAGTCACCAGCGAAACCGCGGAGAGAAAATTGGTGCGCAGGATGGCGTCGGCGACGGCATAATCCTTCTCTGCCGCGGTCTGATCGCCAAGTACTCCATGCGCGAGGAGTGCCACGTCAATCCCGCCGAGGGCCGCAACGGCCTGCGCCAGCATGGCGGGATGCGCGGCAGTATCATCGAGGTCGGCGGCATGCAGCGCCGCTGCCGAAGCACCACGAGTGAGCAGGTCGTCCCGCACGGCGGCTATCTTTTGCGGATTGCGTCCGACCAGAAAGAAGCTTGCATGCTGCTCGGCGAGCAGGCGCAGCGTTGCCTCGGCAATGGCAGAGGTTGCCCCGAGCGCGAGGACACGACGGGGGGGCGTGCCGTTCTTACCCATCGATCTTCCTCCTGCCGGTAACACGCTGCCAGAAGGCTGAATCGAAGCCGGGATCGACGTAACGCGAGAATTCCCGCCATTGCGGATAGAACGCCTGATACTGATCCGGGGTCATGCGAGCGTCTTTCGCGGAATACATGCGTCCACCGTACTCCAGAGTGATGCGCGCGAGGCGGTCGACCAGATCGAAGCTGACATCGCGGCGAATGGGAAAATCGAGGGCAAGCATTACGCCGGGCGCGGGGAAGGACATCATGCCGACCGATGGGATGTCGCCGAAAAACTTGATGACCGCGAGAAACGAGGCCAGGCCGGATTTGGTAATCGCTTTGAGGATCTCGATCATCCCTTCGCGGCCGTTCTCGCGCGGCAGCACATTCTGAAATTGCAGCAGCCCTTGTTTTCCATAAATGCGGTTCCAGCGCAAGACGGCATCGAGGGGGTAAAAGAACGGTTCGTAATCGACAGGGCCGATCTTTTGTTTACTAAGCTGCTTATGGAAATAGAGCGTATTGAAGGCCGCCATGGAAAAGCGATTCAGAGCAAGCTCGGGCAGGTCGAAGGGAAAGGTCAGCTTCGGTTCCTTACTCCTGGTCAACGGCCCGGGAGTTTGAGTGTGATCGCCCTGCATGAAAATGCCGCGCGCAAAGTTTCGGCCTGTTGAAACGCAATCGATCCATGCGACGGTGTATTCGCTGCCGGCAGCATCGGAGAGCGCGAAGAACTCGTCGAGCCCGTGAAATTTCTCGCCCCGATAGTCGATCTTGCGGGAGACGATGGGTCGCAGGTGAATCTCCGCCCAGGTCATCAGGCCTGTGAGGCCCATGCCGCCGATCGTAGCGGCGAACCAGGACGGGTTTTCGATCGGACTGCAGATGAAACGCGTTCCGTCGGAGCGCACTAGTTCGAAGCGCAGCACATGGCGGCCGAAGGTGCCGGCGACATGATGATTCTTGCCATGGATATCATTCGCGATTGCACCGCCCACGGTGACGTATTTGGTTCCGGGTGTGACGGGGAGAAAAAAACCGCGCGGCACGGCAAAGTCGAGGATCTGTTGCAATGAGACGCCGGCCTCGCAACGGAGCATTCCGGTCGCGGCGTCGAAATGGAGCAGCCGGTCCATCCCGGAGGTCTGCAGTAGGGTGCCATTTTCCAGGAGACAAACATCGCCGTAGCTGCGGCCCAGGCCGACCGGCAGTTGCTTCGTCGCGGGAGGGAGACGCAAGGGAAAATCGGTACCCCAATGCAGAGAAGCGACATCAGCCTGGAATTTCGGATAGCGTCCCCACGATTCGAAACGCGGCGCCTGCTCTGACTTCGTACCTGAGTTACCCATAAAGGCCCATTCCTCAAACCTACCAGGCAGCGAAGGCCGCAATCACGGCAACGGCCGCTCCGGTGAGCAGGCTGAGACGATCGGTCACGGCAAAGATCACCGGGTCCTCGTCCAGTTGCCCGCGGGAGGCGAGAAGCCAAACGCGGCTGAGCCAGAAAATCAGCAACGGAGTAACCAGCCACAAGCGCGTCGAATGTCGGTAGAGACTGCTCACTTCGTGCGCGCCGATATAAAAGGAAAACACCACTACGGAGGCATAGGCACTGGAGGTGCCGAAACTGCGCATCTGCTCGATATCACCGAGCAGATAGCCGCGCCCGTTGGCCAGCGTTTGTCCGCTGGCCCGCGTGTTCTGGAGCTCGCTGAACCGCTTCACCATTGCCAAACTCAGGAACAGGAAAAGGGAAAATGCCGCCAGCCACGGCGAGATGTCAACCGCGGTCGCGGCCGCTCCAGAGAGCATCCTGAGGGTGTACAGGCCGGAGAGGAGGATGACATCCACCAGCACCACGCGCTTCAGGAAGAGGGAGTAGGAGAGTGTCGTAACCAGGTAAAAGAAAAGCCAGAACAGAAACGAAAGCGGAAGGGTGGTGGCCGCGATGGCTATGGCCCCTGCTAACAAGGCAAGGCTGACCAGGATGCCGGTGGTTACCGAAAGGTCGCCGGCAGCGAAGGGCCGGTTGCGCTTTTTGGGATGGCGGCGGTCGGCCTCGATGTCGAGCAGGTCGTTGGCAATGTAAGTGGAGGAGGCGCAGAGGCTGAAGCTGACGAAGGCGATGGCGGCGTCGCCGAATACGCTGGCGCGGAGCACGTGCGCCAGCAACATAGGAACAAAGATCAGCACGTTCTTTGCCCACTGATGCAGGCGGATGGCCCTGAGCAGCGACTTCAGCGGGGCGGCCCGATCGTCAAACTCGCGTTCCACCTGAATCCCGCGAGCCCGCAGACGGGCGCGAAGCGCGGGGACGGGGTTCGCGATCATCGCGGTGCCAGCGTGCTCCAGCAGCGGCAGATCGGGACCCGCGTTGCCGATGTAATCATAACCCTCATCGCTGAAGGTCCGGCGCAGCCCATCAAGCTTGTTGCCGGCGGTGAGATTCGTCTTGCCGTCGCTGGCGAGCACGCCATCGAATAAGCCAAGATACTCGGCGACCCGGTCGGCGACCTGCTGATCCGCCCCAGTCGCCAGATAAAGCTTGCGGCCGTCGCCCCGCGCCATCTCCAGATATTCGACAAGGGTACGGTTGTAGGGCAGGTGGCGCACGTCCAGCGAAACCCTTGCACCTACCTCGGCCTTAACCGCGGCCTTGCCCCGCAGAAGCCAGAACGGAAGCTGCAAAGCCGCCAGTGGGCGGCTGCGCACCAGAAGCATCAGGGAGTCCATGAGTGTATCGCTCTTCACCAGGGTGCCATCCAGATCGACGCACAAGGGGCGCCGGGACACCTCGGGCGTAACCTGCTGCAGAGACGACTGGCTCAAGGAAATCTCTCCCATGGTTCTGGATGCAAAACCGGGCTAAACAGAGCCGCTCGGAGCGGAAACAGCGGCTCGTCACACCACTGCGAAGGAGATCGAAAGGAAATCAGGGCAAGTATAGCATCGGGATTTTGCAACACGAATTCACGAAAGAGGTTCTGCAGAGAGCATTTGCGCGGCACGAACGGATCCGCGCGACCACTTAGCGAGCGGCAGTTTTTTCCAGGTCGGAAGTGGGCGTTTCGGGTAATTTCTCGACCCGCTTTTCCGGGAAATACGCGTTGATCACATACTGCTCGAGCATGCGTTGCGTATTAAAGAATGATCCGTTGAGCGCGATCGTCGAACGCATGACACGCCGCCATTGCCCCTTATCGTTGCAGAACATCGGCAGGATGACTTCTTCGAGATGCTCGTAGAGCGAACGGGCTTCGCCCGGCTCGTCATCGTGATCGTCGATGGCCCATCCGGTAACGCCTTCGATCCAACCCTCGATCCACCATCCATCGAGAACGCTGAGGCTGGGCACTCCGTTGAGCGCAGCTTTCATGCCGCTGGTCCCGGATGCTTCGTAGGGACGCCGGGGAGTGTTGAGCCAGATGTCGACGCCGCCGGTAAGGATGGCGCCCAGCTGCCAGGCATAGTTTTCGATGTAAACGATCTTCAGAGCCGTTTCGCGCAGCTCTTTGGCCAGTTCGATAACGCGGCGGATCTTCGCCTTGCCCGGCTCATCGGCGGGATGGGCTTTGCCGGCGTAGATAATCTGCATCCCGCCGTGTTTTTCGGCAAGCTTCACCAGCCGTTCGGGATCGGTAAAAAGCAGATCGGCGCGTTTGTAGGTGGCGGCGCGGCGCGCAAAACCGAGGGTGAAGACGTCCGGCTTCATCTCAATGCCGCTCGCTGCCTGCACGGTTTCGATGAGGGTTTTCTTCGACGCGGCATGCGCTTCGACGATCTCGTTTTCGGGGATATCGATGGCGTAACGAAGAGTGACATTGTCCTGACGCCAGCGTGGCAGATGACGATCGAAGACCGCCTGGACCGAGGGCGCCGTCCAAGTTCCGGCGTGGACACCGTTGGTGATGGCGTCGATGGTGTATTCGGGAAACATCTGGCGGGAAACTTTGCCATGCTGCATGGCGACACCGTTGACGAAACGCGAGAAGCGCAGCGCAACGTAGGTCATGTTGAGCAGCCCGTCATGGAAACAGCCGAAGCGCTCCAGCATGCCGGCGCGCTCGGCACCGAGAATACGATAAGCCTGCTCGCCGGAGAAGCGGTCGTGACCGGCCGGCACAGGTGTGTGGGTGGTAAAGACGCAGCGTCGGCGCACCGCTTCGAGGTTGCGCTCAGTTGCGGTCTGCAAGCCGGCTCCGTGCAACTCCTGTTCGAGGACCGGAATGGTAAGGAGCGCCGCGTGGCCTTCGTTCATGTGATACACCGAAGGCTCATATTCGAGCGCGCGCAGCAGGCGAGCGCCGCCGATGCCGAGAATGGCCTCCTGGCGCAGGCGGTAATCGGCATCGCCGCCATAAAGGTGATCGGTGAGGGTTCGATCGGTGGCTTCGTTCTGTTCGAGATTCGTATCGAGGAAGTAAATGGGAATGCGGTGCCCCGCGACTCCCTCCATATCGTAGCGCCACGCGCGCACGGCAACCGGACGCCCCTCAATGGTGACGGTGACCACCGGCTCTTCTGCAACGAGGGTGGTTTCAGGGCTCCATGGCTGCGGCTCTTCGGTTTGAATGCCGTTGGAATCCAGATGTTGCTGGAAGTAACCCTTGCGGTGGGCGAGGGTTACGGCGGCGAGAGGAAGGCCCATATCGGCCGCGGCGCGTAAGGTATCGCCAGCCAGCACCCCGAGCCCCCCGCTGTAGGTAGGGAACTGCGGTAATACAGCGATTTCCATGGAGAAGTAGGCAACGATGCCGCCTTCGCCTGGTTCCTCCGGGGAGAAGTACTGCGAACGATTAATAAAGCGCATCGCTAAAACGTGTTCTCCGGCCTTGACCCAGCGCCCGTTCTTAAGGATATGCCATCTTGCGGCGGCACGAAGCAGGTGCGCCGACCCCTTGTGATTGTTACATCGGCTCAGGGGCGCTGGTATGACCCTTCTGTGGAATACTTTTGACCCATGGACTAACGTGCTTCATGAAGAACGCTCGTCTCCCGAAGGGCCGTAGATTGCGGGGACTTTACTGCCCATCGGGCGCAGGTATGTCGTGAGCTGACCCCGGTGGTGGATTGCGTCGAACATGATCATCCACAGAAACTGCGAGATCGGCTGTTCGGAAACCACCTCGCCGTTGTAATAAAACTTTGCGGTCTGGTCCCACGTCTTTTCGTCCATCGCGGCGACCCGCTCGGTCAACTCGTTCGACAATGTTTCGAACAGGCTGATCATCTCCGCAAGCGGCGGCGCGGGATCGGATTTCCATTCTGCGCGGTGTTCTTTGACAACGTCGAGACAGGAACGCAGCTCCCAGGTCAGCGTCCACGCCAGTTGTTCGGCGGAAGGGGATCGCTCGTGGGGTTTGTAGTGCATCTGGCCGGCGGGCAAAGCCTTCAGAACCTTCAGAAACGCAGGAAACTCCGCTCGCCTCCTTTCCAGGTAGAACTCTCGTTGTGTCATGGGCGGGTCTCCTTCAGACAGCATGTGCGCCGGCTGACGCATGGGAACGGTAGATCTCCGCGTCAATGCCGGTTTGTGCGCGGTACTCGTCGTGAAGACGGGTGGAAAACTCAGCGGCATGGTCGGCGTGGACCAGATTCACGGTACAGCCTCCGAAACCTCCTCCGGTAAGACGAGCGCCGATCAGACCCGGGAGCCGTTGTGCCGCCTCGACCATCACGTCGGCTTCTTCACAGCTCGCCTCGAAATCGTCGCGGTAGCTGGCATGGGCCGCGGCCATCAAGTCGCCGAGCTTCTTCATGTTGCCGGCCGCCAGGGCATCGGCGGCTGCCACGGTACGGAGATTCTCGGTAATGATGTGACGACATCGCCGCAAGACATTGTCCGGCATCTCCGCGCCCCACATCTCCAGGTCCTGGGTAGTTGCATCGCGAAGCAGGCTGATTTCCGGACGATGACTGCGGAGAATCTCCGTGCCCTCCTCGACCTCGCCGCGCCGGATTCCATACTCGCCGCCTGCATGCGCGTGCTTCACCATGGTGTTCGCAATCACGAGGCTGACCTGCTGCGGAATCGGAGCGAGGCGATACTCGAGCGAACGGCAGTCGAGGAGAAGCGCGTGGTTTTCCGCTCCGGCACAGGCAATGAACTGATCCATGATGCCGCAATTGGCACCGACGTAAACGTTTTCTGCCCTCTGGCACAACTTTGCGATCTCCTCACGGGGGGGATCCGCATGTGCGAGGGAAAGCGCGGCGAGCGCGGTCGCGACTTCGATCGACGCCGAGGAACTGAGACCGGCTCCCAGGGGCACGTCGC
The DNA here is from genome assembly GCA_963787915.1 of uncultured Acidobacteriaceae bacterium. Taxonomy (GTDB): domain Bacteria; phylum Acidobacteriota; class Terriglobia; order Terriglobales; family Acidobacteriaceae; genus Palsa-343. The sequence goes on from CAWBEP010000008.1 coordinate 170,330, forward strand.
CGTAAACGCTCAGACTGAAAGAGGGTACCGCGAAGGCGGCTTCCCGCAGCATCTTGACGACGCCCAGGGGATAGGCAGACCAGTGACCGCCCCCATTTTTGGGAAAACCATCCAGCTGGTGGCTGACCTGCTCGTGGCAATTCTCCGACCAGATGAGGGCGCGGCCGTCGTCGCGGGGGCTGATGCCGGCCAGCGTTCCGAAGTCGATAGCGGCGGGCATGACGAAACCGCCTGCGTAATCAGTATGTTCCCCAATCAGATTCACCCGACCCGGAGCGAGAAAGACCGCAGGCTCGGAGCCGAAGCGCTCCGCGTGTTTTTTCTTAAGACCCAGAACATCCAGCATGGATTTCCCGCTTTCCTCTCGTCAAAAAGACCGCCGAAACTTTCGACCTTTCTCGTTCACGTTAAAAGTAGATGCGGGGAGTGTATCCGTTTGCATCGCGGTTTCCAATTCCCCCTCCGTGAATCTTATTGCGGCCCCCTGTGCGGGGTCATAGGTGGGGGTCAGACCGCCCGCCGCAGTCGATCCCCGATCTGGCTGACCCACTCCAGGTGCTCGGGCTTCATCAGGACCGAGCGCAGGCAGGTGACGGTACTCTGGCCGATGGACCCCCGGTTCGGGTCCGGGCTGGCTCCCTCAATTTCCCACCCTGGAAAGAACCGCACGGGCAACTGCGCGAGAGCCAGATGGAGGCCGCTGTCCGCAGCGCGTTCAAAGACCTCCTGAGCCCGGCGCGACGACTCAGCCAGGGTCGCGGCGCGCACCGCCCAGACTGTGATGTCGAGCTCCGGGGCTGGACCAGGGACGAAGCGGGGGTCCGCTGCGACGATTCGGTCGAGAAGCAGGGCCGCCTTTCTGCCCTGTTCAAGGCCGGAGGCAAATTCGCCGCCCGGCGCCAGTGGCAAGAGCTGCAGCGTAGCCCAAAGAGCCACCGCCGATGCACCCGCGCGCGAGCATTCGAGGCTGATCTCGCCGAGGTGCAGCTCGTTCGAGGTGAAGTAGGTGTAGGGCGAATCATGCTTGTACCAACGGCCCATAGCCGGATCGCGAAACAGGATGCACCCGCAACCGTACGGCTGCAGCCCGTGTTTGTGCGGATCGACGACGATGGAATCGGCTTCCTGAATCCGATTGAAGGCGCGTTGAGCATCCTTCTCGAGATTCATCGTCAGGCGAAAATACCCGCCGTATGCCGCGTCCACGTGAATGCGGAATTCATGTTTCTTCCTCAGCTCCAGAATCTCGTCCAGAGGATCGACCGCGCCCACCGCGGTAGTTCCAAGGGTGGCGACGACGGTCCCGACACCGCCTGCCGCAAGCATCCTTTCGAGGTCGTCGACGTCCATACGGCCGCGCGCATCGGTAGCGATCGTCGAGAAGGGAAGTTTCAGCACGGCGCTGATGCGGCGGTGCGTGTAATGCGCCTGTTCTGAGGCGACAACCTTTTTCCCCGAGGTCGCCCGGCCCGCCACCCAGAGCGCTTCGAGATTGGCGAAGGTTCCCCCGCTGGTGAGGTGACCCAGAAATTCGCTCCAGCCAAACATCGCAGCGATCTCGCGCACCGCTTCCTGTTCCATATGCGAGCTGGCGCGTCCGCCGTCGAGGGCATGGTTGTTCGGATTGAGCATCATCGTCAGGGCGTAGGCTGCCCGCGCCACGGGATGGGGCGGCTTGAGCATCTGTCCCGCATAGAGGGGATGAAAATAGGGAAAATTGTCCCCAAGCCGGCGCGCGGTCTCTTCCAGCACCGCCGCCATCCGTCGCTCGCCTGGAACCTCGGGCGTGAAGTTGGGAAGCGCGGCGAACTCGCTCTCGAGCCGAGCGAGCGCTGCCGCCAGCAACTCTGTGTCGCGCATGACGTTGTGTGTCACGGAAGCAACAGCATACCGCTTTGTCCTCGGATGGGCGGGCAGAGTGGTGCGGATGGTTTTGCACCGCGTGAAAAAGAAACACGCATCCTTTCTCGAGATTCGCGCTCCAACCGGCCAGAGAGTTGGAGTTCAGGAGAGATTGAAGGAGGCACCCCATGAAAGCACGTATAAAGTTGACGATTCCTGTGGTTATTTTGGCAATGTTGTCCTTCGCAGTTCCGCCGGCAAATGCCTCAACGCTGGGCAGCCTGCTTGGCAGTCAGGCGAAGTCGCTGGTGCAGCAAGCGAAGGGAGACGCGCAAGGCGTCGGCACCGTCGACCTGACGCACCCGGAGCAGATTCCCGGCCAACTGGTTGCGAATGCGCAGACCGCGGCATTGACGGCTCAGCTGCAGGCCGAAGAAACGGCGCTGGAGGACGAAGAGGCTGCGGTAGCCGCGACGCAGGCCCAGATCGCAGCGCTGCAGGCGAAGATCAACGGCCAGAATTAAGGCGCGCGGCAGGGCACCAGGATCGGTTAGGCTGCGCGGCCGGAGCTTGTTGAACCTTCAGCCGTTTTAAAGATCAGATGCCATCGGTCCGGGGCGGGCGATGAAAAGCACACTTAGAGCCACCATGATCATGTTGGGTTGATCTGGAAGTGCAGATGGAGCAAAGCCAGATCGATACCGAAGAGGCGACGGAGCAGGCAGGGATGGCCAGCGAGATTGATGCGGAGCAGGCGATTTTGACGGCGCAGGCGCCCGAACAGGATTGCTCGAAATGACGATGGCGGGCCTTTCAGAGCGAGGGGAGATTGGTGAATCTGCTACACTAAAGGCGCGTTAGAACCGAACCGGGCAAGCGCAGTCTTTCGCCTCGCCCAACAAAGCAGGAAAAGCAGGGTCTGCCAGTTCGCTCCGATTCACTCCAGCGCAATTCAACTCAGGAAAAGCAACAAAATGGAACAAGGTACTGTGAAGTGGTTCAACGACGCGAAGGGCTACGGCTTTATCTCGCGCCAGAACGGCGAGGATGTCTTCGTGCACTACTCTGCCATTACCGCGAATGGCTTTAAGAGTCTGCAAGAAGGTCAGGCCGTGCAATTCAACGTCGTGAAGGGGCCTAAGGGCTGGCAGGCAGCTGACGTTCAGCCTTTGTAAGACGCAAACACATTCAGACAGACAACAACGACAAAGACGAGCCCCGGCTCGTCTTTTGTCGTTTTGGGAAGGAGCGGAGCGCTTGCTTCGATTGGCCTATTTCGCCTCGCCGCCGGTCCACATCTGCTCCTTGATCAGCCAGACGGCGTTGCCGTTCGCGCCGACGGTCGTTCGCCGGTAAATCGTCAGGTAGTTTCCGGCCATGCGCTGCGATTTTCCTGTGGTGCGCGTCACCAGAGTTTCCGCATAGGTGCCGGAGTCGTAAGCCAGGTCGCCCGAAATCTCGACGCGGTCGGAGGTAAACGTCAGATCGCTGTCGTAGGTCGCGGTGACGGTTCGGAAGAGGTCCCGCAAGGCGGCCATGCCATGGGTTCGGCCCGCATCGCTCATAAAATCCGCGTCGTCGGCATATTGCGCCAGTGAGTCGTCGATCTTCTTCGCATGCAGGTCGCTGGCCCATTGCGTTCGCAGGCCGACGAAGGGGTCGGCGGTGGCGGTCGCGGCTGAAGCGGAGCCGGAAGACTGCAAAGCAAGAATCAGGAATACAAGAATGCCCATGGTTGCATGAGATCACAGCGGCCCCCCTCCCGCCAGGGAAAGTCGAGAGGCGGCACGAGGGCCTCCTCAAGGGGCGGATTCTCAGCTTCGTTGGTAATCGAATGCCATGTGGGAGGAATCCACAGTCACTTTGTCATGAGGACTTTGGTGACTACGGGGTGACGAAGGTTCATTGAAGGGCGGCGTTCTGCGTCCCACAATAGCGGGCATGCTGTTGCAATTTCGCGTCAACCTGATGGAATCGACGATCAACGCCCTCGAGCGCGCCGCTGCCCACCGCCGGCCGAATCGGCCGGAGCACCTGAACACCGGGCTTGAGGGGGAACGGGCGGCATTCTTCTGGCTCATGCGCCGTGGGTACGTGGTGGTCGCCCGGTCCTGGCGTTCCGCACGGGCTCCAGGGGATATTGATCTGATCGCATGGCAGGCTGAGACGTTGTGCTTTGTCGAGGTGAAGACGCGGACGACCCGCGCCGTCGCGCCAGCGCAGATGGCAGTGGATCGGCGTAAGCGGCGCGTGCTGCGGCGGCTCGCTCGCCACTACATGCGGCAACTGCCCAGCAACGATGTGGAGACGCGATTCGATATCCTCTCGATTTATCTCGAGCGCGACAAGCTTCCCTATATTGAGCACTTTCCCGGCGCTTTCGGCTGGGTGGAAGCCGAGCGGGAGGTGTGAGGCGCGCCGCGCGTTTTCGGAGCTGGCCTCAGGCAGCGCGGCGGTCAATGTCCTTCCTGATCTCGCGAACCAATCTCGCGGCAGGTGAAGGCCGGTGGAATCGTTTCCATGCAAAGCCGGCCAGACCGAACCCGATGCCAAGCATGGTGGCCAGCGTCTTGACGTGGGCTTCGGCCCAGAACTCCCAGCTATGCGCTCTGGCGCGATCATCGAAGGTACCGTGCGCTCCGTGGTCGCCGGCGACCGGATGGTAGAGATTGTCGGGGCGATCCGGATCCCGGTGTCCGTCATACTGCTGGGAATCGTAACCGGTATGCGCCAGGTAGTGATCCGCCAAAGACGGCGCAAGCTTGTTGCCGAAGATGGCGACTACGGTCGACCCGCCGACGAAGTACTCGCGGCGATTCGGGTGATGAGCGGCGTGGTAGATGGCGCGAGCAGCGACTTCCGGCTGGAAGATGGGCGGGACGGGCTGCGCTTTGCGCGGCAGCTTGCTGCGAACCCAGCCGAATTGCGGTGTGTTCAGGGCCGGCATCTGCACCATGGTCGTGCGGACTCCGCTCCTGTCGTGGAAGAGCTCGGTACGCAGCGCGGCGTAGAAACCAAGAGCGGCGTGCTTCGAGGCGCAATAGGCAGCCTGCAGCGGAATGCTGCGATAAGCGAGTGCGGAACCGACATGCACAATAGTCCCGCGATCGCGGGGCAGCATATGTTTGAGAGCGGCCAAAGTTCCGTAGACGTAGCCGAGGTAAGTCACCTCGGTGACGCGCCGGAATTCGTCCCCGGTCATCTCTTTGATGGGGGAAAAGACGGAGGTCATCGCGTCGTTGACCCAGATGTCGATGGGCCCCAGCTCCCGTTCCACACGGTCGGCGGCGGCTTCGACGGCCGCGACATCCGCAACATCCACGGGCAGGACGAGGGCTTTGCCTCCGAGGGATTCCACCTCACGACGGGCTCCCTCGAGGCCGTCTGTGCCGCGTGCGATGAGACCAATGGATGCTCCGTGGCGGGCGAATTCGCGGACAGTGGCCCGGCCTACACCGGCCGACGCTCCGGTGATGACGACAACTTCAGGCTTTTTCACAGTTCTCTCTCCTATTTGTGCAGTTCCTATGGTTGGATGCTGGTTTCTATCGTCATGCGATAGATGAGGTGATTTAGATAAGGCAGAGAGTGCGACGTTCCTGACATCACGCCAGCTGATTGCCGAATTGCAGCGACGATGCGGGACACTGCCAACACACAGCAGGGCAAATTCCTGGGCGAGAGCCGGATTCAGTGCGTGGCCACGGCAGCGTCGCCGGGTGGGGCGACCGTTCCGAAGAACGCGTTCGCGCCCGATCGCAGATCGCGGCCATAGCTGAGAACGATGCTGGTGTGGAGGACGGTGAGCCGCGCCTCGACTCCGGCATCGACGAGCCATTGATCCGACGAGAGGCCAACGGTGGGCGCGGCCATTTTGCCGATGTCGAGGAGTGGACCGGCGTGAATAGCGAACAGGCCGTTGCCGTAGAGCCGCCGGAAGATATCCGTGTTGGAAAGAAAGTACGCATCACCGATGGGCGAGCTGCCTTTGTGGCCATCGCGGGTGGCGATGTGGGCGCGCATCCATAGGTTGGTGTCGTCGCGATCCATGCCCAGAACGAAGAGGTCGTCGAAGGGGGGCGAGCCGAAGATTTTGCCGGCATGGACTTGTTGGGTCAACTCGTAATTGTCGCCCTGCATCTGCGGATACCAGTGCACCAAAGTTGAGCCCTGGAGTTTTTCCGAGAGATGAGAGGGCGCCGTCAGGGTTCGCGCAAAATCGGAGGCCGCGCTGGCTGTCAAATGGAACCGATGTTCCGGGATGTCGAGAAGGCCGGTATTCAGGGTGGAAAGCTGCTTAAGTTCGAACCCCGGCAGGACGAGAGTCGGCGTGAAGGCCGATCCTGCGACGATATCGCGGAAACTCCGGTGTGAGAGCTCCCCGCCGAGGGACCATTGCAGGCGTCCATTTCGCAGCGAAGTCAGATCCGCGGCCGCGGCTTCGCGTTCGAAGTTGATGGAACCGAGAACCGGGGCCTTGCCCGTAAAGGAGCGGCGGATGTCCCAGTTCTCGTTGCGGAGATCGGTAGCGACTTGCCAATGCCACAGAGGCAGGTTCTGGAGCGGTGCGTCGAGCGAGAACCAGGCGCGCCGTTTTTGCGCATCCCAGCGGAGCAATGAATTGAAGTTGATCGCCAAATGGTGAATGTTGAAGTAGTTCGGGTAGAGCGTTTCGTAGGGCGCTCCGCCGAAGATGGAAAGCAAAGCAGCGATTTTGTTTGTCCCGAAGCCGTCTTGCTCCTGAGCGCGGAAGACTGCGGCGAAGCTGCGGTCCGGGCGCGCGTCGAGCCGGATGTTGTAGCTCGGGAATATGCCGAGCGCCCTCAGACGCACCTGCGTGGTTGCGAGCTGGGGTTCGCGCAAAACTGCAGCCGGCGAGAAGGCAAAGGCGCGATCGAGGAGGAGCCGCTGGACATGCAGGTGCGGGTCGAAGTCGAGGGCGGAGATCGATGGTTTATGAACGCGGTTCCAGTAGTGGAGCGCGGCTTCGAGATTGCCGGCGAGAAAATAGACCGTGCCCAGGAAATCGTTGGCATAGGCATCGTCGTGGTCGATGTGCAGCCCGCGCCGCAGCCAACGCGCCGCCTCGGGATATCGCTTTTGTTCGAACGCGACGCCTGCGAGCTCGATGGGGAATCGCTTTTGAGCGGGACAAGCCAAGGCACCGGCGAGCAGAGACTCGCGCGCTTCGTCGAGACGGCCCAGATGTGCCAGCGCCATGCCGTAGTCGAAGTTGACGTCCGGGTCGCGCGCCGTGATTGTCTGAGCGAGCTGGACGACTTGATTCCAGTTCTGCTCGTCGAACGGCTGTTCGATCGCCGAATTGGGGGACGGCGACGCACACTGCGCCTGGAGCGCTCTGCCCCAGAAAAGTAGCGCCGCCAGAAGCAAATTCAGTGCGAGGGATTTGCGGGAAGGGCGAGCAGCATCCAGTGGCCGGTCGCACTCCAGTCTTTCTCGAATGGGGCACGCTCCTGGGAGAGTAGTTTGCGCTCGGCGGGATCATTCATGAGGATGAGCCCGCGGCGGGAGTCGATTCCATCGATGACAACATAATGCAGGGCCGACTGGCCTTCTGGACGAACGGCGACGATGAGCGGGCGCCCCTTTAGCAGCTGGCTTTCGAGGTCACTCCATTGGCCGTTCAGTGCGAAAGCCTGATAGCCATGCTGGCGGAGATACGACTCCATCGAGGAAGCAGGAATGCCGTGCGCCGACGGGACAAAGATGCGTTGCTGGATGAGTTCGACGGCGCTGTCCTCGGGGGCCGTCTGTCCCTGCTGGCGAGCCCAATATTGCATCACCATGGAAAGTGAGGCGGCCCCGCACCCATCCCGCGGCTGATGGACGAAGGGAATGTCGATCCACACGGCCTGCGGCGTCTGAGCCGCAACGCTTGCCGAAGCCAGCAGGCAGGTGAAGAGCGCGAGGCGGATCACGGTTTCAGTGATACACAGAAACGAGAATGATGACCAGGACGACGAGGATGATCAGGAGCAGCGCGGTTGTCCCGAGAAAGCCGGCAGCAAAATCGCGCTGTGCGTGATCGGCCCTCGCCGAAAGGTCGGCGAGTTCTGCGTCCGAGAGACTCGGTATCGCCGTCTTAATCTGCACGGGATCGATTTTGGCATCCTTCATCACCTGTTGCGCAGTGGGCGTAGACAGGAATTGCGTAAGGTTGTCGATTTCCTTTTGCCGGACTGCCGTGGAAGCTTCGACCTGCTGCTGGAGTTGCAGAGGGCTAACGAGATGGGTGTCCTGGTCTGACCTGGCTGGCGTCTGGGCCGGCTCCTGGGCGCGCAGCGCCGACGAGGAGGCAAGAAGGGAGAGCAGCGCGACGGCAGAACCCCAACGCGCAATCAGGCCGAAGAACAGACCGAAGAATCGGGGAGATTGCATAGCGGCTCCTGAAGAAAAAAGTGTTGTCCGGATCCTTGGGGATATGCGGTCTAAGATGCCCGGCCGGGATGGAAACGTTGGCTTAGCGGCGGTCGCTGAGATGATTGACGCGACGTGGCGTCAGGGCAAAGCAAAGGCCACGTACATTCCGCCGCTGGGGGACTTTGGGTCCCGGCCACCGCTCGATGCGATCACAACATATTGTTTACCGCCAATGGAGTAAGTGGCGGGCGTTGCCAGACCGGCGAAGGGAAGTTCGGTTACCCAAAGGAGCTCGCCCGTGTGGGAGTCGAAGGCACGAAATTTGCGATCGTAAACGGTGGCGCCGATGAAGACCAGGCCGCCGGCCGTGACGATTGGGCCACCGTAATTCTCCGAGCCTGTGTTGGCGAGGCCGTTGGCGGCGAGCGCTGGGTATTCGCCGAGAGGAATCTTCCAGAGGTACTCGCCTGTATTCAGGTTAATGGCGCTCAGGGTACCCCAGGGTGGCGCGATCGCGGGATAGCCATCGGGATCGAGGAATTTTCGGTAGCCAGTGAAGCTGTACTGGATGTTGGGACCGCCGGGCATACCGCCAGATACCTTTTTCTTCGCAGGAGAATCGGCGGTTTTGAGGAAGAGGAGAAGCGGGGCAATTTTTTCGTGGTCGAGATGGGGGAGCGCCGGCATGCGCCCTCGACCGTGAGCGATGGCATCGGCGATCTGGGTGTCGCTCAGACGCTTGTTTACGCCGACGAGCGAAGGGAAAGCAGGCGGCGATCCGGTGCGATCGATTCCATGACAGGGCGCGCATTGGGATCGGTAGACTTTGGCTCCGGCCGTGGCATCGGGGCGGTCGGGAGTCAAGCCGCCAGTCCATGCCATCTCGTTGGCATTCACGTAGAGCACGCCGGTGTTGGGATCAACAGCAGGCCCACCCCACTCTGCGCCGCCGTCGAAGCCGGGAAAGACCACGGTCTGGCGGTTTACTCCCAGGGGCACGAACTGTCCGTCGCTGCGGAAGGTGCGAAAGGTCCGGAGGGCCCAGTCATGCGCGGTCGGCGTGCGCATGGTGAGCATGTCTTCGGTGAGAAGCTGGCGTGCGAAGGGTGCGGGGGCGATGGGCATGGGCTGTGTGCGCGCCGCTATCTCGCCGGTAACGTCGCTTGGGGGATAGCGATGCTCCTCAATGGGAAAGAGCGGGGCTCCGGTAACGCGGTCAAAGAGGTAGATGACGCCCTGTTTCGTGGTCTGGGCGATGGCGTCGATCCGGTGGCCATCGTGGTCAACGGTGACGAGTGCGGGTGGGGCGGGGAAATCCCGATCCCAGATATCGTGATGTACGCCCTGGAAATGCCAGAGGCGCCGGCCGGTTGCGGCATCAAGCGCCAGCAGCGTGTCCGCGAAGAGATCGTTGCCGATACGGTCGCCACCGTAGAAATCGAAGACCGCTGAGCCTGTGGGGACATAGAGGATGCCGCGTTGGCTGTCGAGAGACATACCGGCCCAGTTGTTGGCGGCGCCGGCCTCTTTCCAGGCTGCGGGCGGCCAGGTGTTGTAGCCTAACTCACCGGGTCGGGGGATGGTGTGGAAGCGCCAGCGGAGCGCACCGGTGCGCACGTCGAAAGCGCGGATGTCGCCGGGAGGAGCGGGGTGGGTTTCAGGATTGCGACCACCCACGATGATGAGGTCGTTGTAGACGAGGCCGGGTGTGGTGAGAGCGATGGATTGCTTTGTGTAGTCGCCGCGCAAATCCTTGCGAAGATCGATGCGGCCGCTTTCGCCAAAGTCCGCAATGGATTTTCCGGTAGCGGCGTCGAGCGCGTAGAGATAATTCAGAACACCGGCGAAGATGCGGGGGTGAGAGCCGTCGGTCCACCAGGCGAGGCCTCGCGACGGCTGGGTATTTGTGAAGCCGGGATCGAAGGTCCAGAGTCTTTGGCCGGTGGCGCCATCGAGAGCGATGATCCTGCCGGAAGGCGTGCAGGCGTAGAGAAGACCGCCGACAACCAGAGGATTGGTTTCAAGATTGCCCGTCTCACCGGTGTCGAATTGCCAGGCGACTTTGAGCTGAGAGACATTGGCGCGGTCGATCTGCGACAGCGGGGAGTAGTGGTCGCCGTCGACGCCGCCGTTGTAAGCAGACCAGCCGGGTTCGTTCAGGGGTTGTTGGGATGCCACGGGCGCAGCAGACGCGGCTGCAGCGTGAGCGCCGTTTTGGATTGCGGGCGCTCCGGCGATCGCTGCAACAACAAGGGCTGCGCCGCACGCTGCGATAAGGTAATCTCGGCGATTCAACTTGTTCCCCCTGGTCTGCTGGAGCGATGTTATGATTCCCGCAATGTTACCGAAAACGAGGCGCTGGGTAGCCGGAGCTCTGCCGACGGCGGTGGCGCTGCTGTGTTTTCCGGCCTCGGCGCGCGCGGATGCAGGCATTCCGATGCTGCCGATCGATATCCCGACGATGTTCATTTTCCTGCTGATCATCATCGCCATTGAGACGATCTATCTTCAGGCGCGTCTGCGGACACCCATTTATCGGACGGTGACCGCGGCCGCCTCGCTGAACGCCGCTACTGCGGGCCTCGGCTTCCCCCTTTCCTGGCTCATTTACGAGGCGTTCGATGCGTGGGCAGGATTTCCCGGAGGGCGGGCTAACGCGATGCCCAACATGCGGTATTTGCCGATGTGGGTTGGACTGCGCGTGTTTCCTAACTGGTCGGGAACTTCGAATCAAATCTGGCCGATTCTCGGCGCATTCATTATTCTGCTGGTGCCGGGCTATCTGATCTCGCGAATCCTCAAGGTCTGGGCATTTGAGTGGTACGATCTGTTGCGTTATCAGGGCGATGTTCGGCCGGCGGTGCTGGTAGCGAATCGGCTCTCCTATCTGCTGTTGGCCGTTACCGGATGCCTGATGTTTTACCGGTCCTACCACGGCTGACGCGATGCCCGTTAAGACGATCATCGAGCCGTTCCGCATCAAGAGCGTCGAACCCATTCGCTGGACCACGCGCGCGCAGCGGGAGAAGCTGCTGGAAGCCGCGTATTACAACGTGTTTCTGCTGCACGCGGACGATGTGCTTATCGACCTGCTGACGGATTCAGGGACGGGCGCGATGTCCACGCATCAGTGGGCCGCCATCATGGAGGGCGACGAGAGCTATGCGGGCAGCCGCAGCTTCGATCGCTTTCGCAATTCGATTCAGAACATCTTCGGTTACAAGCATGTGATCCCGACGCACCAGGGGCGGGCAGCAGAACGAATTTTATTCGGTGTGCTCTGCGGGAAGGGCCATGTCGTGCCGAACAACACGCACTTCGACACCACCCGGGCGAATGTCGAGTTCACCGGTGCGGAGGCGGTGGATCTGCTGACGGCTGAAGGGAAGCAGCCGAGCGTCGGGGCGCCGTTTAAGGGAAACATGGATGTGAAGGCGCTGGAAGACCTGATCACAGGGGTTGGACGCAATCGCATTCCATTGGTAATGCTGACGGTTACGAATAACTCCGGTGGCGGCCAGCCGGTGTCGATGGAGAACGTACGCGCCGTGCATGCGGTTTGCCGGCAGCATCAAATTCCTCTCTACTTCGACGCGTGCCGGTTTGCGGAGAATGCGTGGTTCATTAAGCTGCGCGAGAGGGGCTACGAGGACAAGACGCCAAAGGAGATTGCGCAGGAGATGTTCCGCTACGGGGATGGGTGCACCATGTCCGCAAAGAAGGACGGCATGGCGAATATCGGCGGGTTTCTGTGCACGAACGACGACAAGCTCGCACAGCAGGAAAAGGATTTGCTGATCCTGACCGAGGGTTACCCGACGTATGGCGGCCTGGCGGGGCGGGATCTCGAGGCGATTGCGGTCGGTGTCCAGGAGGCGCTCGAAGAGGATTATCTGCGGTATCGGATCGCGTCAACGGCGTACCTGGGACATCACATTGCGGCGGAGGGTGTGCCGATCGTGCAGCCGCCGGGTGGGCATGCGATCTATCTTGACGCACGCACGTTTCTGCCGCAAATTCCTCCGGAGCAGCTTCCTGGTGTGGCGCTGGCCTGCGAACTGTACCTTGAGGGCGGGGTGCGATCGGTGGAGATCGGAACGCTGATGTTCGCGGGTTCGGCGCAGATGGATCTTGTGCGCCTGGCTATGCCACGGCGCGTTTACACGCAGAGTCACGTGGATTATCTGGTAGAGGTGATTCTGGAGGTCTGGAAAAACCGCGGGAAGATTCGCGGGATGCGGCTGACGTATGAAGCGCCATTTTTGCGACACTTCACGGCGAAGATGGAGTGGGTGGAATGACGCGTGCCGATTTCCGTGCTCAAGTCGGGGTTCCTCATACGCGAATTAATGTGAAGTGGTCAAAAGTAACACCTTGTAACCGGAAATGGGCGGCTCGTCGAGGACCGGGCGTCTGAGTTTCGCGAATGGATTATCGAATTTGGCGCAAGCGCCTACGTGGCCCTCTCTACTTTGACGGTAAGCAGATTGTGATCCTCGCGGTGCGGCAAGGGCGCGAGGCTGGGTACTGAGCCTCGCGGCAGAAGAAGACAGGCGTGGTGCCTCTCAACGCAAAGGAGGGGGCTTCGCACAATCCCGGGGCTCGGAATCGAGACCCGGGGCAGCCCCTGTTCATATGGAAACAAAGAGGGCAGGCCCGAAGACCTGCCCCTTCTCTTCTGCCAAAACCGGATATTCGCTACTTCGCGGCGACGGCTTCCTTTTTTGAAGACTTCGCCTGCTCCTTCAAAGCGGCAGCTTTGTCGGTTGCTTCCCAGGTGAAGTCGGGTTCGTTGACGCGTCCAAAGTGGCCATAGGCTGCGGTCTTCTTGTAGATGGGCCGGCGCAGGTTCAGGCCTTCGATGATGCCTTTCGGGGTGAGCTGGAAGTTCCTGCGGACCAGCGCGACGAGATCCGCTTCCGGAATCGTGCCGGTGCCGAAGGTCTCGACCAGCACACTGACCGGCTCAGCGACGCCGATGGCATAGGCCAGCTGCACTTCGCAGCGCTCGGCAAGCCCGGCAGCGACGATGTTCTTCGCGATATAGCGGGCAAGATAGGCAGCGGAGCGATCGACCTTCGTCGGATCCTTGCCGCTGAACGCGCCGCCACCGTGACGGCCCATGCCGCCGTAAGTGTCGACGATGATCTTGCGCCCGGTGAGGCCGGTGTCGCCCATCGGTCCGCCGATGACGAAGCGGCCGGTGGGATTGATGTGGTACTTGGTGTTCTCGTCGAGCAGCTCGGCGGGCAGCGTCGCCTGAATGACGTGTTTCAGAATGTCGGCGCGGAGCTCTTCGGTACTGATGGTTTCGGCGTGCTGGGTGGAGATGACGACGGCGTCGATGCGGACCGGCTTGTGATTCGCGTCGTACTCGACGGTGACCTGCGATTTGCCATCGGGGCGGAGGTACGGCAGCTTGCCGGTCTTGCGAACTTCTGAGAGCCTGCGGGTAAGCTTGTGGGCCAGCGAGATCGGCGTGGGCATCAGCTCGGGCGTCTCATTGGTGGCATAGCCGAACATCATGCCCTGGTCGCCGGCGCCGCCGGTGTCCACGCCCATGGCGATGTCGCCCGACTGCTTGTTGATGGTGGAGATCACGGCGCAGGTATTCGAATCGAATCCGTAGACGGCATTGTCATAGCCGATCGCGGTAACGACGCCGCGGACCAGCGCCTGGAAATCGACATAGGCGCGCGTGGTGATTTCGCCCGCGATGACCACAAGGCCGGTCGCGGTAAGCGTTTCGCAGGCCACGCGGCTGTATGGGTCCTGTTCAAGGCAGGCGTCGAGGATGGCGTCGGAAACCTGATCGGCGATTTTGTCGGGGTGGCCTTCGGTGACGGATTCCGAGGTAAAGAGAAAACGTTCGGTTGCGGGCAAGAAGTTCCTCCAGAGGGATGCGGATTGCCAGGCGCGGTGGGCGGCGAAAATCCGATGGGATTGCTCTTCCCATGGTACCAGGGTGGGGAGGGCAGGGCAAAGGGTTCCAGCGGAAAGGGAAAAACCGCACCTGGGTTGCTGCCAGGGTCGACCGGATGGCCAACAGAGTACTGTGATATCCGCTACAGAAGCCCTTCCCCAAAGGTGGTATAGGCGAAGAAGCAGAGGTGCGCCATGGCCAACGTCGTCGCCATTGTCGGCAGTTATCGCAGGGGCGGGATCACCGATCAGGCGGTGGACGCGGTTCTCGAAGGCGCACGCGAGAATGGCGCAAGGATCGAGAAGATCTACCTGATCGAACAGCAGATCGAGTTTTGCAGGAACTGCCGGATGTGCTGCCAGATAAAGGGTCCGGAACGCGGCGAATGTGTCCATCAGGACGGTATGGAGTCGGTGTTGCAGCGCGTGGAGAACGCCAGCGCCCTGGTGCTGGGGTCACCGGTGAATTACTACAACGTAACGGCGGTCTTTCGCCGGTTTATGGAGCGGCTGATCGGCTACACCTACTGGCCGTGGGGAAGAAACCTCGGGCCTGTGCTGCGCACAAAGGTCAGGACGAAGAAGGCAGTGCTCGTCGCCTCCGCGGCCGTGCCGGCTGTTTTCATTCCGTTCACTACGGGCGCACCTCGGGCGCTGAAGTTGGCCGCGAAGATGGTCGGCGCGAAGCCGGTGGGCAAGCTCTGGATCGGTCTGGCCGGTTCTCAGCCTGAAGAACTGCTGGCCGTGCGAACGCGCGCCAGAGCGATTCGGATGGGTCGAAAGCTGACGTAGTTCAGATCGACTGGGGTGGCCAGCGAATCGCCGTCCTTTCCTCATTGCGGCTTGGCGGGAGGGGGCGTCTGCGTTGCCGGTGGTGTCGTCTGAGAAGGAGATGGGGACGCAGGCGCGGTCTGTCCCGTGGGCTGTTTCTGCGGGTTTCCGGTGATGTCCTGTCCCTGGTAGATAACGCGAATGCTGGTGTGGAATTCGTGGTAGTTGGTGTACTTCAGTGTCTCGCGCATGTGGACGTCTTCGCTGAGATAGCCATGGCCTGCGGTAAAGTGCAGCACTCCATCGCCGTGGGTATAGACGGGAAACCAGTACTTGCCGTCCACCAGCTGACGATAAGTGACAAAGGGGATCGACAGGTCCTCATGCCCTGGCCGTACATCGTCGGGGACGTTCTTGCCATTGGTGACGACAATCTGGTGCTCTTTCTGGTCGACCCAGATGCGCCCCTGGAAATAGCGGTGCTTCTTCTCGATGGTTTTGGGTTTAACGTCGAAGACCCACGTATCGATTTCGTCGATCTTCTGGCGGCCGACGTAGGTGATGTCGTACTGCGGAGCGTCCTGGGTGGTGAGGACGAAGGGAAAGCGTTCTTCGATGTCCTCGAAATCCGCGGGGGACATCATTACGCGGGTGAGGCTGTTGGCCGGCGATTCGAGGACGCGTTCGGTGCGACGTCCCTGGTCGTCGAAGGCGATGTCCACCACCTGGTAATACCGGCCGTCCGGCTTTCCGTCGTCGTCGATGGTTTCGACCCGTACGCTGCGCTGCCAGGTGTAGTTATTGAGCGCCTGGCGGAAGACCGCTTCCTTGGCCGTGAACTCGGCGACGATCTGGGCGACCGGCAAATCAGGCTGGGACTGATCGAGCGGTCCGAATCCCTGATCGAGAGGCATCGAGGTGTAGGACGCCTGGGCGTGCGCGGCCAGCGAAGTGGCCAGCAGCAACGCGGCAGGGAGGAAACGGCGGGGTGCGGCGAAGGACAAGGTGCGGCTCCTGTTCTTAGGATAGACGTACGTGGATCGTATTCCGGCAACCCAGGCTGTTGCCTATCTCGCACAGAGAGATGCTGGGGCGCTACAAACTCAAAACATTTCCCAGGGCAACCGATTAAACTTGCGGGGTCTGGTCCCCATGCCTATGCCGACAACCGCAGATCTCTACCGGGCGCCAACCCTCATCCTTCTTTTCGTACTGGTGGCGGTGTTCGGCGCACTCTGGCTGCAGAGACGGTCCCTGCCTCCGCTCCGTATGCGCGCGGGGGAAGCGACGACGGCGCGCCAACGACAACTGATGTGGCTGGCAGGTTGGATGTTTGCAGCCATCCAGCTGGAGATGGAGGTCTTCGGCCGCGCCCAGACCGGACTGTGGCTGGCCGTTTCGCGCGTCACGCTGGAATTGGCTTCGCTGATGTTCCTTGGATCGATGGCGCCGCAGTACCTGAGCCGTAAGCCCCGCATTCTTTATGTCGTCGCGTTTGCACTCCCCCTCATGTTGTTTACGGTGCTGGTGTCGTTCGATACCGCACCCGGGCCACTGGCGCGAGCCTTGTTGCTGGTGTTTTGGGCGGGTACGCTGCTGGTTGCGGTGCGCTGGAGTCTGGAGAGGCATTTATTGCCAGTGTGGCTCAGCCTTTTGCTGGTTGCCCTGGCTGGGGGAGGGGCCATCTGGCTCATCCTCGGACAGCAGTATGGAGCGGTAGTGGCCCTGGTGCAGGGCTCGACCATGCTGATCACGGCGCTGTTGTTCGCGCTGGCGTTCCGCAGGCTGACGGCGGGCGTGGTCTTCACAGTGGGCGGACTGGCGTCGTGGTCCGTGGCTCTGATGGTGGAACCATTCATGGGAGCGGCGAGTGCGCCGGTTGTACTGATACGGATCCTGAACCTGATGAAGGTGGTCGCGGCAGTGGGGATGATCGTTCTGGTCATGGAAGACGAGATTGCTTTGAACAGAGCGACGCAGCTGCGCGATCGGCGGGCGCGACTGGAAATGGAGAAATACACCGAGGTTTTCCTCGGGGCTGTCCCTTCCGAGGAGGAGAGCGGCCAATACGATCAGCTGTGCGAAACCATAGCGGGGGCCAGCCGTTTCCGCCAGGCCGCGGTTCTGGTGCGTGGAACCGAAGGGCGGTTTCGCGTGTGCGGGCGTGCCGGGATAGACGGCGCACTGGCCGAGGCGCTCGACGCTCTGGGGCGACGGACCACCGACGAGAAGGTCCGAGAGGTCGTGAAGGCAAATTTCTATAAGCAGGAGATCGGCCATCTGGTTCTCCTCGACCTGACCCGGTTGATGGAACCCGGTGACGAACTGCTGCAGATGAATTTTCGCGAAGCACACGCGCTCGCGGTGCGAGGGCGCGATCGGGAATTGCTCGGTACCCTGTTGCTGGCGGGACTGCGCGAGCCCGATCAGCCGCTGCTGACCGAGGATGTTCTGCCTTTGGAGTTGCTGGTGGCTCGGGTAGGCGCGGCGCGCGAGCAACAAGTGCTGCTCCGACGGCTACTGCAGGCAGAGCGCCTGGCGGGCCTGGGGCAATTGGCCGGCGGGGTGGCGCACGAGCTGAACAATCCGCTGACGGTGGTGACCGGTTATGCCGAACTAATGGCGGACGATGAAGGCGTCAACCGCGATCAGGCTCTGGTGATCCTGAACGAGGCGCGGCGTATGAAGCAGATCATCGACAGCCTGATTCGCTTCCGGAGGGCCGCTCCGGTGAATCGCGAAGCGGTATCGATCGACTCGCTTTTGCGGGACGTCGAGAGGCTGGCGCGTCAGGACCTGGAGTCTGCGCAGGTGAATTTGCAGATCCGGCTTCCCGCCCATCTTCCGAACGTGCAGGCCGATGTCGATCAGCTTCGCCAGGTGTTCTGGCAGATCATCAGGAACGCGATCGGCTCGATGGAAGCGTCGCGGGAAGAATTGGATCGTCATCTGATTGTGGAAGCCGCGGCGGCCGGGCAAAGGGTGGAAGTCCGATTCTCGGACAATGGTCCTGGTTTTTCGAACGCGGCCCGTGCCTTCGATCCCTTCTACACGACGCGTGACCAGGGCGAGGGCATAGGCCTGGGATTGAGCATCTGCTACTCGATCATCCGTGAGCATGGCGGGGAAATTTCCGCGATCAACCTGCACCCACGCGGTGCGGTCGTGGTGATCGAATTGCCCGCGGATGAATCCGATGCAATCGCGGAGCCGGCCGCGGAGGGGGAAACCTTGCAGCCGAGCGCAGTGTGGGCGAGCAGCTCTGCGCACAGGGATTGAACATTTCCGCCCTTCGTGTGAATCAGACACACAATGCCGCAGCCCGGTTTAGGATGATCGGTGCATTCAAGAGGGACAAGATGAAGAGATTGGTATGGGTAATGGGTGCGTTTCTGGCGCTGCTGTCTGGGAACGCGCCGTATGCGTCCTCCGGACAGGAAACCGCTTCGGCCGGCAAGCGGCCCATGACCTTCGAAGACATGATGAAGATGCGGCGGCTCGGTGATATCGACGTGTCGCGCGATGGGAAGTGGGTCCTGTTCTCGGCGACCGATGTGGATCTCGCGAAGAACACAAAAACGCCCCATCTGTGGATCGTGCCGGTGGCGGGGGGCGGTGAGAAGGCGCTGACGGCGTCCTCCGCGGGCGAAAGCCGGGGACGATTCTCGCCGGATGGGAAGCAGATTGCATTTCTCACCGCGCGCGATGGGAGCCAGCAAATCTGGCTGGCGGATTTTAATGCTGCGACGGGCACGATGGGCGAGCCGCACCAGTTCACCCATATCACCACCGAGGCAGACAACGTCACGTGGTCGCCGGATGGGAAGCACCTGCTTTTTACGTCGGCGGTTTATCCGGAGTGCAGCGCGGGTGCGAATGGACCCGGGGCGGTTTCGGGTGCGAATGAAGATGCCTGCGACCAGCGCAAAGACGACGAGGTGAAGCAGTCGAAGGTGAAGGCGAAAATCTTCACCGCGCTTCTCTATCGGCATTGGAACGCGTTTACCGGGGAGAAGCGGAGCCACTTGTTTCTGGCGTCGGTGGAGGACGGGACTTATCGGGATCTGAATCCGGGCGATACGCACGACGTGCCGCCGTTTTCTCTGGGTGAGCCGGATGGGTGGGATTTCTCGCCGGATGGGAAGGAGATTGCGTTCGAAGAGAAGAAGGTTGATGACCCGGCTCTGAGCACGAACGTGGACATCTTCACGCTTCGGCTGGACGACGCGAACGGGCAGCCGGTAAAGATTTCGACAAGTCCGGGCGGTGATTTCACGCCGCGGTATTCGCCGGATGGGAAGTGGATTGCCTGGCGCATGCAGAAGCGGGCGGGGTATGAAAGCGATCGGTTCCGGCTGGTGGTCTACGACCGGGGTACGAAAGAGATTCGTGAAGTGCTACCGAATTTCGACCGGTGGGTGGATGAAGAGGCGTGGGGGCCAGATTCGAAGGCGATGTTTATAACGGCGGGAGATCATGGTGAAGAGCACATTTACCGGGTTAAGCTCCCCGGTGATGCGAATCAGGTCACGATGAAGGGCGAATTTGCAGATTTGCACGTGCTCCCCGATGGGAAATCTGTGATCGCTTCAAGAATGACCGTCGAGGCGCCTTCCGAGGTTGTTGATATCGAAGCCAGCAAGCCCACTGATTTTCCTCAGCGCGGAGGAATTTACAGCTCAGATAACTCTCTGGCTTTAAGCAGCGACGGAAAACGAATCGCTTACGAAAGCGCTGAGTCGCAACTCACCCATCTCAACACCGCCCTCCTCGCCCAGCTCGACCTCCCGGAGATGGAATCCTTCTGGTTTCCCTCCATCGCCAAAGTACAAGTCGAGGGATTCATCATCCGGCCCCCTGGATTCGATGCTTCGAAAAAGTATCCAGTGAAGTTCCTGATCCACGGCGGGCCGCAAGGAGCATGGGGCGATTCCTGGTCGTACCGCTGGAATCCAGAGTTATTCGCCGCCAACGGATACGTCGTCGTCATGATCAATCCGGGCGGATCGACCGGATATGGGCAGGCCTTCGTCGATCGCGTTAACGGCGACTGGGGCGGCAAGCCCTACATCGACCTGATGCGCGGGCTCGATTACGCCGAGCAACATTACCCCTTCATTGACAAGACGCGCGAGTGCGCGCTCGGCGCCAGCTACGGCGGCTACATGGCCAACTGGGTGCTCGGCCACACCGACCGCTTCAAGTGCATCGTCTCCCACGATGGCATGTTCAACCCCGAGTCGGCGTACGGGACGACGGAAGAGCTGTGGTTCAACGAGTGGGAGTTCAAAGGGACGCCGTGGACCAACCGCGCGCTCTATCGCGAGTGGTCGCCGATGTTGGCCGAGACGCACTTCAAGACGCCGACGCTCGTTGTGCATGGACAGCTGGATTACCGCCTCGACGTTTCGGAGGGCTACCAACTCTTCGATACTCTGCAGCGGATGAAGGTGCCGTCGAAGATGCTCTACTTTCCGGATGAAGGCCACTGGGTGCTGAAGCCGCAGAACTCGCAGCTCTGGTACAAGACGGTCAATGACTGGGTCGACCAGTGGACGAAGAGCAGGAATAGGGAATAGAGGTTCCCACCGGATGATTGCGCATTTGCGAGGGCGGCTGTTCTCGAAGCAACCCGGCCAGGCCATCGTCGAAGCCGGAGGAATTGGGTACGACGTCACCATCAGCGTGCCGACCTTCACGGCGCTGCCCACTGAGGGTGGCGAGGTATCGCTCTACATTTATACGCAGGTACGGGAAGACGCGCTGGCGCTCTTCGGATTTCTGGAGCGTGACGAGAAGCGGCTGTTTGAAAGGCTGATCACGGTGTCGGGGGTGGGGCCGAAGCTGGCGATCACGATTCTAAGCGGACTGAATTTGGAGCGGACGGTTGAGGCGATTCGCGCGCAGGATCACGCAACGCTGACGAGAATTCCGGGCGTGGGGAAGAAGTTGGCGGAGCGGCTGGTGGTAGAGCTGAAGGAGAAGTTAGAAGACCTGGCCGTGGCTCCGGCACAGGGCCACGTGGTGGCTCCCGCCGCCGAGGATGTGCTGTCAGCGTTGGTGAACCTGGGCTATCAGCGGCCGGCGGCGCAGAAGGCGATCGAGATGGCAGTCGAAAAGGAAAAGGCGGCTGGGGAGAATTTCGACGCGTTGTTCCGAGGAGCGTTGAAGGTGATCCGGTAGAGGTTTACTCCACCACTGCCACCTTGGCGCGCTTCCCCACCCGCACAGTCATCCGCACGGGAACCTTCACTGCGATCACGGGCTCCGTCACCGTTTCGCCGTCAATGCGCACCGCCTTCTCGGCGAGCTTCCGCGCTGCCTCAGCACCCGAGGCGGCCAGTCCAGCGCGAACGAGCAGCTTCGGTACGCGAACCATTAAGGCGTGGTTACTGGATGTGCCTGCGACGTCAGCGAAGGGGATACGAACCTCTTCGAGACCTTCCACGGCATCACTCTTTTGTTGAAACTGCCGCGCCCATTGCTCATCCGCCGCCTGCGCTGCTTCGTCCCCCCAGAATCCGGCCACGATCGTCCGCGCCAGCCGCTTCTTCGCCTCCATGGGGTGCAGCGCACTGGAGGCAACGTCGGCCTGCATCTTTTCTATCTCGGACTGTCGCAGGTCGGTGAGCAGCATCCAGTAGCGCCACATCAACTCGTCGTTGATCGACATGAGCTTGCCGTACATCTCCTGCGGCGGTTCGTGGATGCCGATGGCGTTGTTGAGAGACTTCGACATTTTCTGCACGCCGTCGAGGCCCTCGATGATCGGAGTCATCAGGACTATCTGCGAGGGCTGTCCGTAATCGCGCTGCAGTTCCCGTCCCGCAATCAGGTTGAACTTCTGGTCCGTCCCGCCTAATTCGACGTCGGCCTTCAGTGCCACCGAGTCGTAACCCTGAACGAGCGGATACAGCAGCTCGTGCAGAGAAATCGGCTGCTCGGTCTGGAAGCGCGCGTGAAACTCCGCCCGTTCCAGCATCTGCGACACGGTGAAATGCGAAGCCAGCCGGATCATGCCTTCGAAGCCGAGCTTGCCCAGCCACTCGGAATTGAACCGAACTTCGGTCTTGGCGCGGTCGAGAATCCTGAAAGCCTGCTCTGTGTAGGTCTTCGCGTTCTCGTCGATTTCCTCGCGCGTCAGCACCTTGCGCGTCGTCGAACGGCCGGTCGGATCGCCGATCAGTGAAGTAAAGTCGCCGACCAGAAAGATGACCTGATGTCCGAGGTCCTGGAAGTGCTTGAGCTTGCGCATGAGTACGGTATGGCCGAGGTGAAGGTCGGGCGCAGTGGGATCGAATCCGGCTTTGACGCGCAAAGGCGTGCCCGTCTGGCGCGATTTGTCGAGACGCTCGCGCAGATCGGAGACGCGGATGATTTCAGCCGCGCCTTTCTGGAGCAGGTCAAGCTGCTCATCGACAGGGAGGAAGGAGGACATTGCTGCAGCCAGTATAAAGTCGCGGTGGTGCGCCAGCAGTTAAGCGGAGGGATTCGGAGCGTGTAAATCCACACACGCATTGGGAGGAATGTGGAGCGTGCGCGCGGGTCGTCCCGGAAGATGCAACGTTACGCGCGCTGTTGTGCCGTCAGCAATACCAATGGCCGTGTGCAACTCGCCGCCGTGGCTCGACAGCAGGCGGACAATCCCGGAGGCCTGAGCGAGGAGCTTGCCTGCGATGCGCAACTCAGCGTGGGGCCCGTTGTAAGCCAATTCCGCCACTGAGGTCCCGATTTTCGTTGAGAAGGTTGAGCGCCCCCGCGCTTCCGGAGGACTGACATTCCACTCGACGCAATCATCCTGGCGGCGCACTCCCGAAAGCCGCCACAAAAAATCAAAGAAGACGAGGGCCGCCGGCGAATACCCGCCCGGATCGATTTGGGTGAAATCTCCGGTGAGCGGATCCATCTGCTGCCGGAACTCCCCGGCACGGAGCAGCGCGTCGAGCCAGCGCCGCATCATCAAGCCGAGTTCGGCCGGTTTGCCGTAGTGCTCCATCCACCGAGGCGCGCGGAGCGCCGTCAGCGCCTGGGCCGCGCCGCCCCAGGAGTTGCGCGGGATGGGCCGAACAAATTGCGGATCGTCGAGCGCGACCGACGGGAACGGATACGGGGCCCAGAAGGCCTTCACGTTATGTACCTGGCGTTGCCAGAGAGAATCGAAGAGATTCGCGTCCACGACATGCTCGCCGAGGACACGCAAAATGGCGGCGCTTCTCACGCGGACAAACCGGTTCTGCGCGTCGAGGTCGTAAAACGCGCCGTCCTGTGGATCGTAGAGGCGATCCACGATGAGCTGACGGATGATCGCCGCATCTTCTGCCCAGCGATCGGCGTCGCCAATTTTGCCCAATGCCCCTGCCATCGCGGCCAGAGCCATGCGTCCGCCGTAGACGGCCGCCGAAAGATCGGGGCAGAGACGAGGCAGGCCCTCGGCCTCGGGACACTTGCGCGCATCGGCGTCCGGGCAGCGGTTCGGAATGCCCTTCCATCGCGGGCTGTTGTCCTGGCCGGTGTCGTAGGTACAGAAGCCCTCGCAGAGGCCGGTGCCGCGGGTGTTCCGATACTGGCGCAGCCACGCATCCCAGCGCGCACCCGAAGAGTAGGCCTTCTCCAGCAGCTCGGAATCGCCCGACTGCCGTGCCGACTCCCACGCTGTTGCCGCGATGGGGACAACCATCTGGATCTGCCCGAATCCGGGACCATTCGTCTTGACGCTGCAGGGAAGCTGCCCGTCCTGTTTTTGCAAAGCAAAAAAGATCAGGTGATTGTTACGTGCTGTATTGTGAGCGGCATCGGTTCCTAAGTTGTCGAAGACCGAGGCTTCCTGGGGTGCGCATTCCTGCCATACGCCATGGTAGACACTGCCTTCCACCAGCACTGGGCCGGAATACGCCGGGAGCTGCAGGACATTGGCGCTTAGTGTTGCCAGGGCTGCTGTGTAAACGCGTGTCAGAATGGCATCGTCGCTCATGAAGCGGCAGGAGAGATCGCCAGCCGCCGGATCGGGGCTCTGCCCGGCGGCAAAAAATGGATCCGCCAGCGTCCATGCGACAGCGGCCATCGATCCATTCGCGACAAATTGCCTTCGGTTCATCGCAACGCACCCCTGCGTCCTGCGGGGACAACTACGCCGGACCAAAATTATCACGGCAACCCACGCTCAAGCAGGACTGCTCATTCATCAAGAAGCGCTAAAACCGCTGGTATCATGCTGTGGCCCATGGTTGAATTGCTTGCTCTCTACCTTGCCGGACTGAGCTTTTTCTTCTCCGGCATCAGTGGAGTTTCCGAGAATCTGCGTCAGATGAGCGGCCAGCGCTTCCGTCAGGCTCTGGGACGCCTCACACACCGACCCGTGATGGCGGGCCTGGTGGGCGCGGCGCTGGGCGCGATCACGCAGAGCGCCTCGGTGGTGGCGTTCATTCTTTCGGGCATGGTCTCTACAGGGTTGCTCCCTATTTCGCGCGCGCTGATCGTGCTGGCCTGCTCCAACATCGGAACAGCGCTGCTGGTGTTCGTTGCGGCGTCCGATCTGCACCTTTCCATTCTTTTCCTGATCGGGATCACCGGCCTCGTTCTCGCATTCAAACTGGCGAAGCGATGGAAGCCCGCGGTCGCGAGCGGTATGTCTGTGGGCTTATTGTTTCTAGGCCTCGAAATGATGAAGCAGGCCTTCCAGCCGCTGGCGTCGTCTGCACAATTTACGCGGGTTTCCCAGTTTTTTACACACTGGCCTTACGCCGCATTCCTGATGGGGATGGCGCTGCGTGCGTTCATCCATTCCTCTTCCGCGGTAGCGGCCATTGCGGTCACGATCAACCGCGGCGGTCAACTCGGCGACTTCCCGGCCATGATGGCGATCGCCGGGTTGGGTGTTGGCTCTTGCCTGGCTACGTGGATGCTTTCCGGCAATCTGCGCGGAGTGCCTCGCCAGATCGCCATGTATCAGGCGATGACGAATGGGGCGGCCGGATTCCTGGTCGCGATTCTGCTGATCGCGGAGCGGGTTCTGCACATACCGCTTTTCATCGCTGCCGTTCACGCCTCGCGAGCGACGATTTCGCAACGTATGGCTTATACCTACCTGTTGCTGAGCATGACCGTTGCCCTCATCGCGATTGCCGGGCTACGGTGGGCACCGCGTGGGCTCGCGAAACTGTGGCCGCCGACGGCCGAACAGGACCTCTCCAGTCCTATCTACATTCTGCATAATTCGCTGAACTCTCCGGAGACGGCTCTGGATCTGGTGGCGCTGGAGCAGATGAGAATCATACGCGTGCTGGGGCGCTATATCGATGCAGCGCGTCGCGGCGACGCATCGGAGCTGAAGGTGCTACATGCCGCAGCGGTCCAGCTCGGGCGCCATATTGGGGAGTTCCTCGAGGCTCTGCTGCAGCTGCCGATTGCCACCGACGTGGCGGCGAGGGCGATATCGTTTCAGCGCAAGGAGAGCACGCTGCGCGCCCTTGAGGACAACGTTTACGTCTTTGCCGAAACTCTTACCGGGCTTGCGGGCGAAGAGCTGGCTGGATTGCTGATAGAGTCGCTCGATACCATCCTTTTCTCCGCGCTGACGGCACTGGAATATCCCGGAGAGCTCGAGATCGACTTGCTCTTTAATATGACCGACGACCGAAGCGGCATGATGGAAGAACTGCGCAGCCGCCATGGTCTTGAACCCACCGGCAGCACCAACAACACTTCGAGTCTGCATTATGCAACCACGCTCTTTGAGCGCAACGTCTGGCTACTCCGCCAGCTGGCTTTATGGATGAGAGAAGACGCAAAGTTCATCGTTGCGTAAGCCCGGATTGGTCGCCGGTACTGGTACTCTTTTAGAGGCAGCGGCGGTGTCGCATGCCGGATGAAGCTTGGCGTTCCGGGCATTTATGATTCAGATCCTGTTCGATCTCGGCCTACTCGGACTTCTTACCTCGACAGTCTCCAGCCTTCTCGCTGTTGCGGGGCTGATTCGTTTTCGACGGAGCCGCCCGGAAGCGCTCGCGTATTCTTTTGCGCCGCCCGTCAGCCTGTTCAAGCCGCTCGATGGCAACGAGCCCAATCTCGAGGCTCATCTCGAGTCATTCTTCGATCAGGACTATCCGGACTTCGAGCTTCTCTTCTGCGCTCGGTCGTCCCAGGATCCCGGCATCCTGACCGCCCGTCGTGTTGCGGCGCGCTATCCTCAAATCCCCACGCGGTTCTTCTCGACGGGTGAGGAGACGTATATCAATGCCAAGGTATCGTCGCTGGCTCTGATGCAATCCGCTGCGCGACACGATATCTTCATCATCAGTGACAGCGACGTGCGCGTCGCACGCAGCTATATCCGCGAAGTCGTAGCGCCTTTCGCCGAGGAGAAAGTTGGCGTGGTGACATGTCTGTATCGAGGGCTTGCCGATCATGGCCTCTGGTCAAAGCTCGAGGCTTCCGGGATGTCCGTCGAGATGACGGCGGGCGTGCTCACGGCCAATCTGCTGGAAGGCATGAAGTTTGCCCTGGGGCCGACGATGGCGGTGCGGCGCAGGTCGGTGCAGGCGATGGGTGGCTTCGGCGTGCTCGGTCCGTACTGCTCGGACGATTTTTTGCTCGGTGCAAACGTGGCTGCACAGGGCGAGACCGTGGTGCTGTCTCACCATGTCATCGACCACATCATCCTGAATCTCAGCTTCGGAGCTTCTTTGCGCCACCAGACGCGCTGGATGAGATCCACGCGTTTTTCCCGCCCGCTTGGCCATCTGGGCACTGCCCTTACGTTTTGCGTTCCTTTCGGACTTCTCGCGGCCATCGCCGCGCTTGCCATGCACCGTCCTGTACCTGCCGCAGCGTTGCTTGCGTACAGCGTTGCGAATCGCATGATCCTCGCGGGGCTGATCGGGGCCTGGGGCGTGCAGGAACGCCATTTGCTGCGTACGATTCTGCTCTACCCATTGCGGGATCTGATTGGCTTTACCTGTTGGGCAGCCAGTTATTTCGGCAGCACCATCCTCTGGCGCGGCCGCCATTATCGCCTCGTGCGTGGGGGGCTTATGCAGCCGCTTGTGGCGGAAGAAACGACCAAACCTGAACCCGCGCTGACAACATAGACCGATTTCGGCTCCGCGTTGCTGCTTCGCGCTCGATCAAACGCGACCACCCCTGTCTATACTGGGTCCAGTCTTCGGCTCCCGGATCCTTCATGGCCTTTACCCATCTCGACTGGTTCGTCATCGCGGCGTACCTGCTTTTGAACCTACTCATCGGGGTGTACTACCGCAATAAGGCCAGTGGCTCGACCGAAGAGTTCTTCATCTCGGGTCGAGACGTGTCCTGGTGGCTCGCCGGGACCTCGATGGTTGCCACGACGTTTGCGGCCGACACGCCGCTGTTTGTCTGCGGGCTCGTGGCCACGCAGGGTATCTCGGGCAATTGGATCTGGTGGAGTCTCTGCCTTTCTGGCATGACCACAGTTTTCTTCTTTGCGCGCTATTGGCGTCGCGCAGAAATTCTCACTGATGTCGAGCTGGTCGAGATTCGCTACAGCGGCCGTCCTGCCGCGTTCCTGCGGGGATTCAAGGCCATTTATCTGGGCTTGCTGATGAATTGCTTCATCCTTGGATGGGTGACGCGCGCGATGGTGGACATCATTGCCGTGACACTCGGTCCAATGATCGCGCAGGGTCGAGTCATCGCACTGTCCGTCGGTGGCCGCGCACTCCTCCACCTCACGCTCGGGGACCCGCGTCACACCGCGCTGTTTATCTGCGTTCTTATTCTGGTTCCTTTTACCGGCGTGTACACCTTTTTGGGAGGCCTGTGGGGCGTATTGGTGACCGATCTTTTCCAGTTCCTCCTCAAGATGACGATGATCGTGGTGCTTGCCTGGATCGCGGTGGTGCGCCTTGGTGGTATGTCCGCGCTGCGCCTGCGCCTCGCGGTTGTGGACACGGCCACTCGCCATGCCGGTCATCCGACGTCGAACATCCTATCGTTCCTCCCCGACTTTCATGCTGGCCTCTCCACGCCCAATTTATGGACGCTTCCGGTTCTCACCTTTCTGATGTACATCGGGGTGCAGTGGTGGGCGGCCTGGTACCCAGGGGCGGAGCCGGGCGGAGGCGGCTATGTCGCACAGCGCATGTTCAGCGCAAAGGACGAGAGGAATTCTCTGGGCGCGACGCTCTGGTTCAACATCGCGCATTATGCTCTGCGCCCGTGGCCCTGGATCATCACCGGCCTTGTCGCGCTGGCGATGTATTCGACGAATGGCGGGCTGCATCCGAGCGCGGCCTATGCCGCTAACCCGCAGCAGGGATATGTCATGGTGCTGCGCGACTTTCTGCCTCCGGCGCTGCGCGGATTGATGATCGCGGCTTTCCTCGCAGCCTACATGTCCACGGTCGGCACGCAGCTCAACTGGGGTACCTCCTACCTGGTGAGCGATTTTTATCGCCGTTTTCTCGTCCGCCATGCAGGCGAGCACCACTACGTTCTCATCAGCAAAATCATGACCGTCGTGCTGGTGCTGTGCAGCGGATATGTCGCCAGCCAGCTGACCTCGATCGGCGCGGGATGGCAGCTGGTGCTCAATCTGGGCGCCGGCACGGGCGCGGTCTACATGCTGCGCTGGTTCTGGTGGCGGATCAATGCGTGGAGTGAAATCTCGGCAATGGTCGTGGCGGCCCTCGTCACCATGGCCCTGACGCGCGTGCATTTTGCCGGCAGCGACGTGGTCGTGTTTGCCAAGAGCACACTGATCACGGCTGGGGTGACCACGATTGCGTGGGTCGTCGCGACCTTTGCCACGCCCCCCGAGCCGGACGCGACCCTGCTGGCTTTTTATCGACGCGTGCATCCTACCGTGCATGGCTGGCAACGCATCGCGCGCGAAGCGCCTGACCTGACACCCGTGCGGGACTTTCGCGTAAATGCATTTGACACGGTGATGGGCTGCATCCTGGTTTACGGCTGTCTTTTCGGAATTGGCAAGCTGATCTTCGGCGCGTGGCTGATCGCCTCTGCTCTACTGGCCGCGGCAGCTATTGCGGGCTGCCTCATCTGGTGGGATCTGAATCGTCGTGGTTGGGAAACTTTATCCGGCGCAAGGCCGTCCCATCTCATGGAAAAACCCGCCCGTGCCAAGCCCGTCCAGGGCTAAGCAGGGAATTTCCTGAGGGTCCCTCTTCATGCCGCAAGGTGTGTCGTTTACAGGCGAATATCTTTCCCGTTACCTCGCAGCCCAGAAACGCTGGAAAGACGGAAGGGAGTGGCGGGCGAAGGAAGCCGAAGCCGGCCGTCCATCCACCTTCGAGGATTACTGCCGGGCGCATGGCATGTGCGCCGCTTGCGAGGCATCCGGGATCAGCCGCAATGAAGATGGAGTCGGCTTTAAGGCGGTAGGCTGGGACGGCAATCTGCAACTCTACGAGAAATGCTCCCATTGCGACGGCACAGGCAAAATCGTAAGCCCGAGCTAAGCCAGGTGCCTGCACTGCAACATCACGCGCCAACTTGTTATTGCATGAGGACCCTTGAGCAACGAACATAAATGAGTGATGACTGGTCCTGAACGTCTCTATGGCGCATCCCATCTGCCGGACCCGCGTGATCCTGTGATTCCCGCATTTCGATTGTCCGGGTGCAAACCCTGCTCATGAAAACCGCCGTAATCATCGGAGCCGGACCCGCCGGGCTGACGGCCGCGCTTGAATTGCTGCGCCGCTCCGACGTTCGTCCGATCGTTCTCGAAGCCACGCAGCGCATCGGCGGCATCTCCTGCACCATCCGCCACAACGGGAACCGTATGGACATCGGCGGCCACCGTTTCTTTTCCAAAGCCGACCGGGTGATGGACTGGTGGACGGAGCTGATGCCGATCGCCTCCACCGAAAACGGCTCCGGCTTTCATACCATCCGCTATCAGAATCAGGACCGTCTCGTCGCTCCGCGCGAAGCCGCCAGCCCGGACTCGGATTTGGTCATGCTGGTGCGGCCGCGCAAGAGCCGCATCTACTTTCTGCGGAGTTTTTTTGACTACCCGCTCGCGCTGAATGCACAAACGCTGCGCCAGCTCGGCGCCTGGCGAATGGTAAAGATCGGCGCCGGTTATGGGCGCGCCAAGCTTTTTCCGCGGCGCAACGAGAAGACCCTCGAAGATTTCCTCATCAATCGCTTCGGTACCGAGCTTTACCTCACTTTCTTCAAGTCTTATACGGAAAAGGTATGGGGCGTGCCCTGCGATCAGATCAGCGCGGAGTGGGGGGCGCAGCGCATCAAGGGACTTTCCCTGCGTACCGCCATCGGCCATTTCTTCAAAAAGGCGTTTAGCCGAAAGAGTCCCGGTGACATCGCGCAGAAGGGAACCGAAACCTCGCTGATCGAGAAATTTCTTTACCCCAAGTTTGGTCCGGGCCAGCTGTGGGAATATGTCGCTGATCTTGTGACGCAAAAAGGCGGCGAAGTTCGGATGGGATGGCGCGCCAGCAGGCTCCATGTCGAGGGCAATCGCATAACAGTTGTCGAGGCCACGGACGCTGAGGGCGCACTGCACACCATCGCGGCCGATTATGTTTTTTCCACCATGCCGGTGCGGGACCTGGTCCGCAGTCTCGACTCAGAGGTTCCTTCCGAAGTCCGCGCCATAGCCGACGGCCTCATCTATCGCGATTTCGTCACTGTGGGCTTGCTCGTCGATCGCCTCATGGTTACCGAGCCCGACGGCGGTCCGCTGAAAGACACGTGGATCTACATTCAGGAACCGGATGTCCTCGTGGGGCGACTGCAGATCTTCAACAACTGGAGCCCGTTTATGGTCGCCGATCCCTCAAAAATCTGGATCGGGCTCGAGTATTTCTGCTACGAAACCGACCGGCTCTGGAATATGTCGGACGATGAGATCGGCCGCTTCGCCATGGCGGAGATCGAAAAGATTGGCATCCTGCGCGCCTCGGATGTCCGCGATACCCATGTCGTGCGTGTGCCCAAGACCTACCCAGCGTATTTTGGGACCTACGACCGGTTCGAAGAGATCGTCCGTTACATGGATCGATTTGAAAACCTCTTCCTGGTCGGCCGCAATGGCATGCACAAATACAACAACCAGGACCACTCCATGCTGACGGCGATGACGGCGGTCGATCAGATCGTCGCGGGTGTCATCGATAAGTCGGTGCTCTGGGAGATCAATACCGAGCAGGAATACCACGAAGAGAAAAAGTAGAGCGCATCACTCCCATTGCGAGGTGTGCCGCCGCAGCCACCAACAGGCCGGGGCGCCGCCATGGGGAAACAGCGACCGTGCGCAGCTCTCCGGCATAGTTCCCAAGTAGTCGTACTCTTGCTTGCTGCCCTTGAGCGGGGTGGAGAGATACTCCTGCACCTGGACAGAGTCGAATCCATTTCCGTGGGCCATGCGGGTGTGAAAGACTGCCCAGTCGCCGATCCACAGCAAGACCCCAACGAGTATGAGCCCTAAGGCGAGGGGTTCAAGAATTTGGAGTAATCGCTGCATAGGTGACCACAGGAACCATGTCCATTTTTCTACAAGCTACACGCTACACCCTTTACCCTGTAGCTATGGATCTGGATTCCATACAATCTGCGCTGCGCACCGCCGGCATCGATGCCTGGCTTTTTTACGATCACCATCACCGCGACCCCATTGCCGCTTCCATTCTTGGTCTTCCCAACAGCGGCCTCGTCAGTCGACGCTGGTTTTATGTGATTCCCGCACAGGGCCCACCGCGCAAGCTGGTCCATCGCATTGAAGCAGGCAAGCTCGATGGGCTGCCCGGTTCAAAAGGCGCCTACTCCTCGTGGCAGGAACTGGAAGCAGGCCTCGAAGCGATGCTGGAGCCGTGGACGCGCATCGCCATGCAATACTCGCCGCGCAACGCGATCATGTATGTCTCCATGGTGGACGCAGGAACGGTCGAGCTTCTGCGCGCGATGGGCAAGGAGATCGTCAGTTCGGCAGATCTGGTCAGCCGCTTTCAGGCTGTGCTCACCGAGGATCAGATTGACAGCCACTATGCCGCACAGAGGGCGGTCGACGAGATACTCGTCGAAGGGTTCCAGATGATCGGAAGCCGGGTTCGCGCCGGCTCACCGACCAGCGAATACGAAATGATGATCTGGTTTCGGGACGCTCTCCAACGCGGCGGCCTGACTACGGATCACGGTCCCAACGTCTCCATCGATGCCAACAGCGCCGACTCGCATTATGAGCCCACGGCCGAGTCGAGCCGTCCCATCCGTTCGGGATCATTTTTGCTGATCGACATGTGGGCGCGGCAGGATCATCCCGGTTCCTGCTGGTACGACATCACCTGGACGGGTGTTGTTAATCGGGAGCCCACGGAAGAAGAGCGGCTGGTATTTGCAGTGGTACGTGACGCCCGCGATGCAGCCGTCGAAGCGGTGCGATCCGCCTTCACCGACGGCGGCCATCCCATCGCCGGGTTCGAAGCCGATGACGCAGCGCGATCTGTAGTTCGGGCCGCCGGATACGGCGATTACTTTACCCATCGCACGGGCCACAATATCGGCGCGCAACTGCACGGTGCAGGGGCGCATCTGGATAACCTCGAAACCCATGACGAGCGCCGTATCCTGCCGTTCACCTGCTTTTCCATCGAACCTGGCGTTTATCTCCCACATTTCGGCATTCGCAGCGAAGTGAACATGATCACTACCCGGGATAACGCCGTCGTCACCGGCCGGGTGCAAAGGGAGCTAGTCAGGATCTAAATTCATCGAACTTCGTCCGGGCCGTACGACCTTCAGCGTGGGAGATCATCGTGGTGCTTCCGGAGCAGGTTAACCCAGGCCCTCGGTCTCGATCCGAGAGCGCTCGATGCAGTGCGGGAAGAGGGCACCGCGGGGCTACCCGAAGTCGCGGCCAGTAGGGCAGCCACCAGACCGGAGCAATTCGCTGCCGGCCGAAAGATAATCGCGGGCGTGGATCATGCGCGCCCGTTTTCCGTTGCCCAAAGCAAAGAAGGGCGGTGCATGTCCCCCGCGCCGCAATCACCAGGCCAGGTTTTTTCCTTGTATATTCGTTAAGAGATGGCTTCGAAAGCGCAGACCCCCACACAATCTCAAGCCCATGGCTTCGTTTACTCGGCGCTGATCCTCGGCTGGCTAATTCCGGGAGCGGGACATCTGCTCACGCGCCACTGGATGCGTGCTTTCCTGCTGTTTGCCGCCATCACAACGATGTTTTTTTTTGGCATCGCCATGCAGGCCAAGGTCTATGCGCCCAATACCGGAGATCCGCTGGACATGCTCGGCTTTGCCGGCGATCTCGGCACCGGACTTCTTTACGGGATTGCACGGATCTTCTCGCTCGGCCAGAGCACGGTGCAGCTGGTCACGGCGGATTATGGAACCAAGTTTGTGGTGGTTGCGGGATTACTCAACTTTGTCGCCGCGGTGGATGCGCATAACCTGCGCATCGGGAGGAAGGTTTAGGTGCTGACACCCTCCCATTTCACTGCAGTGCTGCTGTTCGCGACATTTACGTCCGTGGTCTTCGGCATCACGCAGCGATCTACGACGCGGGCCATGGTCCGTTACGGTGTTTACTGCTGGGTTTTGTTTGTAGGATCGGTAGTCGCAGCCAGCTGGCTGATGTGGCTCATCCGCCGCTGACGGGCGGTCCCCAAAAAATCTGGCTCCTCAGGTAGGACTCGAACCTACAACCCTTCGGTTAACAGCCGAATGCTCTGCCATTGAGCTACTGAGGAGTGAGCCGGCTTGCTGATCCGTGGTGATTATATCAAAGGCATCTGCGCTTGCTGGGTGCATCTTCTGGGTTACGCTGGTCACGTGAGGAGGAATTCATGCTGAAAACTGCCCCGCGCCTCTCCCGGGTGCCTCGCACTGAGGCGACCCCTGCAGTCGGAGAGATTTATGACCGCTACATGAGGACCAGGGGTAATGTGCCCAATATGTTTCGCACCATGGCGCATCGGCCGCAAATTTTTGAAACGATGATAGCGCATTTCGAGGCCGTCCTTCAGACCGGCACAGTTCCACTCCGGCTCAAGGAACTGGTGATCGTTCGCACCTCACAGCTCAACGGCTGCGAATATTGCCTGGCATCGCACTCGCAAATCGCGCTTCGCCTTGGCTGGACGCGCGAACAGCTCGACGGCCTCGCTCACGCCTCCGTGCGCAGCGACTTTACCGCGGCCGAGAAAGCGGCCCTGCGGCTTGCTGAGCAGATGACTCTGGATGCCAACGGCATTCCCGATGAGGATTTTGACAATCTGCGCAAGCATTTCGATGAAGGGGAAGTTGTTGAGCTGATGGCCGCCATCGGCCTGTTCAATTACTTCAACCGCTTCAACAATGCATTGCAGCTGGAGCCGACAAAAGCCGGCGAAGGCGCGTAATGGGGTTCTTTCTTCAACAGAACAGAGCTGTTAATAAAAGAGAATCGCGATGCGGTAGGTCGTAAAGCTGGCTTGGCCAGGGTCTGGGTCGCATGCGCCCACGGCGGCCCGTCTGAAGTCCCGTGCGCGAATCTGGCTCCTAACCTGATCGGGCAGCTGGCTCAGGTCGGGAGTCTGGAATCGAACGATCGAACGCGCACCCTGCGGAATTCCGTGACTTGCACATGCCTGTTCCGCAACCTCCGCAGGCGCCGACGCGTCAACATTTTGAGCGCCGAGCAACGCCCGGAACCGTTGTTCGACCTGGGCTCGATTGAGCGCCTCGGAGGCCTGTTCAAAATCCTCCACCGCATAGAGCGATCCGCCGCGTCCCGCGACGGCGATGCCGATGGCACTCATTCTGGGGTCGAGAATATTGGTGCGATGCGGAGTTGAGTGCATCCATTCCTCTTCGATCGCTCGAGGGTCCGGACCAGTGGCGATATTCTCCGCAATCGCCTGGAAGTGCGCGCCGGCTTTCGCCGCCCTCGTCGAAAGGTCCGCTTCTCCGGGATACTGATGCGAGAGCATCCGTTCCTGTGTCATGCGGTCGGCATGCGCCTGCGCCGCAGCTGCCAGCGCCGGATCCCAGCGCAACGGCGGGAGCCCTTGTTCCTGGCGATCCCGGTTCGTGAGCGCGAAAACCTGCTGGATCGCAGAATCGAAGCCTTGCGCGCGCACGCGGCTCGGCTGGGCCATCATGATAACGAGCGCCATCGTACTCAGGGCGAGCGCAAGACGGGCCGTGGCGTGGGTGGTGCGGTTCATTCGAGAAATGCCGTGCATTGCGCACCCGACGGCGAGGCGCCTCAGGCCGCCTCGCTGGTTTGCTTGGAAATTTGGATCGGAGGGACCGGAAGACGGCTGCGAAATCGCATCATGAGAGGCAGGAGCTTGCGCGCTGACCAGTAACGCGGGATCTGACGCCCCGGCGCCGAAAAGCAGCGAAACAGCCAGCCAAGGTAAAGCCGATCTGCCCACATCGGAATGCGCACCTGATCGCCACTGAGGAAGGCAATGGCGGCACCCGTGCAGTGAATGGAAGGCGAATGATCGGAGTGGCGCTTCAGATAGAGACCGAGTCGCTCCTGGATCCCGCCGCCCACAGTGATCACGATATGCTTTGGACGCTGGATGTTAATCTTCTCCACCAGAACCTTGTCCTCGACATGCGAGCCATAAATGGGCGCCTCGTAAATGTAGTCGACGGGCACCTCGATTCCGTGGGAATGCAACCATTCCAGGTTTGTTTTGGTGCTCTCGGGGGCTGCCATAATCCAGAAGGTATTTCCCGGCTCGCGAACCTCCGGAAGCAGAAGGAGTTCCTTCAGGTATTCGAGGCCGGACAAACGGCGCAGCGAATCCCCCTCCAGAAAGTTCCAGATCATCACCATGAAGCTGGAATCCGGGATGGCGACGTCGGCATTCAGCAGTGCCTCGCGGTACGCGTCGTTGCTCGCCAGGTCCTTGAGTGCGGGAGCGGCGGGAACAACGAGAAGCCCTCCCCGACACATGCGCTCAATGGCTCC
The DNA here is from genome assembly GCA_963787915.1 of uncultured Acidobacteriaceae bacterium. Lineage (GTDB taxonomy): Bacteria > Acidobacteriota > Terriglobia > Terriglobales > Acidobacteriaceae > Palsa-343. The sequence goes on from CAWBEP010000008.1 coordinate 206,190, forward strand.
ATGAACGTCGCCGGCATAAAAGTCGATGCCGAGAATACGCCGATGCTTGCTTGTCACTTCCACGTTCGGGGCCTCAGGTTTACTGCATATTCTCGGATGCAAAAAATCGGGGGTCAGGAACGAGCACCTACCAACATTTGACTTTCGATCCACTCGTAGGTCTTTTCCATCCCGTCCTGGAGGCGGATCGAAGGCTCCCACCCCAGCTTCTCGACGATCTTCGTATTATCGCTGTTGCGTCCATTGACGCCTTTTGGGGCGTTGAGGTTGTAACGGCGCTTTAGCTTTACGCCGGCAATCCCTTCGACGATGTCTACCAGCTGGTTGATCGTAACCAGTTCACTGGATCCGAGATTGATAGGTTCCTTAATATCGCTATCGGCGATGGCCAGCGTTCCCTTCGAACAGTCATCGATATACATGAAGCTGCGGGTCTGTTTCCCATCGCCCCAAATTTCGATTTCGAGCTTCCCGGACGATTTCGCATTGATGACCTTTCGGCAAATAGCCGCGGGTGCCTTTTCTCTTCCACCCGTCCAGGTGCCAAAGGGCCCGTATACGTTGTGGAAGCGAGCCACGCGGCATGCCATGCCAAAATCCTCCTCAAAATGGCGGCACATTCGTTCACTGAAGAGCTTTTCCCAGCCGTAGCCGTCCTCCGGAAGGGCAGGATAGGCATCCTCTTCCTTCAGGGGGACCACATCGGGATTATTCTGCTTCTCCGCGTTATACACACAGGCCGACGACGAATAAAAGAACCGCTCCACGCCAGAATCGCGGGCGGCCATGAGCATGTGAGTATTGGTAAGGACGCTGAGCATGCATAATGCCTTGTTATTCTCGATGAAGCCCATGCCGCCCATATCCGCGGCCAGTTGGAAGATTCCGTTCATACCCTTGGCTGCCTGATAGCAGTTATCTCGATCCTTCAGGTCCAGAACGAGATTTTCTACCTCAGTAGAAACCTGATGCCACTCGTCCAAAGGCTTTATGTCGACACCCCGGACAACTTCCACTCCCTGGCCCAGAAGATATTTGATAAGGTGCCCGCCGATGAAGCCGCCTGCGCCGCAGACGGCGACTTTCCCACCCTTCAGTTTCATGGAAATACGAGATGCTCCCTATACGTCGGCGACCCAGCCGCACAAAATGACCACAGGTTCGAAGGCAAGAAAGCTCATTTTCAGCTGTATGCGGGCGAAAGAAGCTTTATGTCATGCTGCGCTACTCTATTCTCTGGACGGGGTACCCAGATTGTCAATCAAAATGGCCAAGGGAGCCTTTGACAACGATCTACGAGGGTCTTTTGGGCACATCAAACGTCGAAAATGTTCAATATCGGACAAAACTTCGATAGATCTTCAAACCCACGATCATCTGGTTTGGACGCGGTCCCGTGGCTTTTTCGTTTGATGGGGTCCGTGCGACTTCAGCCTCTGGCGTGGATTGGCGTTGTAATCATGGCGCTTTTTGGCGCCATGGCCCTTTTTGCTCCTCTTCTCGCCCCCCTGGATCCAGCCGCGCTGGACCTGGCACATCGTCTGGCCCCACCGAATGGCGTTCATTGGCTTGGGACCGACGAACTGGGCCGGGATATTTTGTCCCGCGTCATCTGGGGTGCGCGGCTGTCGCTGACGGTGGCCGTATCGGTGGTGACCCTTTCCGTGGCGCTCGGACTGGTTTTCGGGGGAATAGCCGGCTATTACGGCCGGTGGGTCGACATTTCCATCAATACGTTCCTGATGAATGCCTTTCTGGCGTTGCCGGGAATCCTGCTGGCTATCGCCTTTGTGGCATTTTTAGGTCCCGGACTGTTAAACCTGATTCTGGCTCTTTCCCTCGGCGGATGGGTAGGCTATGCACGGCTGGTACGGGCCCAGGTTCTGGCAGTGAAAGAGCGCGAATTTGTCGAAGCGGCCCGCGCCGTTGGGGCTGGTGACCTGCGCATTTTCAGCCGGCATATCCTGCCCAACATCCTGCAACCACTGATCGTGCAGGCGGCCATCGGCATGGCGGGAGCTGTCCTCGCGGAAGCCACTTTGAGCTTCCTGGGGCTCGGGGTCCCTCCACCAGCGGCGAGCTGGGGATCGATGCTGAATGACGCGCGCCCCTTCCTGTTCGAAGCACCCCACCTGGTCATATTTCCGGCAATCGCGGTAATGCTCTGCGTTCTTTCCTTCAATTTCCTTGGCGACGCTCTCCGGGATTATCTCGATCCCAGGACCCGGATCGCGATGGGGCTGTAACGGGCAGGGGGCGCGGGCGGTTGGGATTCCACAAATTTTACCCGGTAATGACAACAAAGCTATTGCACACGCCGACCGCGGCTCTGTATTGTGCTCGCGGAGGATTTACCCATGAACCTTCGCAAGGCAGTGCTCAGCGGCATGATCGGCGTTGGGCTTTTCGCAGCAGGCGTCATCACGGCGCAGCAAATCAATCCAAACCGACACCCGAACCTCGCAGCCGCTCAGCGCATGTGCGAGCAGGCCTTTAACAAAATCAGTGCCGCGCAACAGGCGAACGAGTGGGATATGGAGGGCCATGCGGCCAAAGCCAAAGACCTTCTCGACCAGGCGAACCACGAGCTGAAAGAAGCAGCTCGCGCGGCCAATCACAACCACTAATTTCGTTTGACGGCCGGCCTTCCCCGGGGCCGGCTCGTCGAAACGCAGCACCCCCTCTGACATGGTCAGATCCGCCAACGGATCGGCACCGGATTGTGCCCTGCGGGACAATCGATCTGTGAGCCTGCGCGCTACCAGCTATCGGAGACCGCATATCGGCGCCCCGCTTCCGGGTCGTGGCTTCAATACATCCAGCTACAGTCGCGGGTGAAATCGGTCGTCTCCGATCTCTTCCACGTTGCTCCGCTTTTCTCTACCGCAAAAATGCCCCCGCTGCCGCAATCTCCGCCGCAGCTCTTAATGACCGAGACCAGAGCCCGCGACTGGTTTTTGTCGAATCCCGGAACGCCCAAATACCGGATGTGATGCACCGCCTTATAGGCGGAACACGCCGCAGTGTCCTGGTAATGTGTTGCGATACAGTTCCGCGCCGCTGACGCTTGAGTCGGGGCAAGGATCTGATAACCCTGAGGGATCGTAAATTTCTGTTCCCACGGATGGCTTTGCCGGTTGGCGGCCTCAAACGCGTCAGCCATTTCGTGCTCTTGCCGGGTTGACGGCTTAAGGCAGCTGCCGCCGACCTGCGGGATATCGGTAACCGAGGTTTGCGCAAAAACCAGGGGCTCGCCGGCGGGAGCCTGGTAGAGTGCCGAGTAGACCGCATAGGCTTCAACGGGAGGAGGTGCACCGCCGGGCTGGTTCAATGGACTTTTCGTGGAAAGGTCCGTGATCGGCGAATTCGCTGGCAGCGGTATAGAAGGAGAGTTCGGGCGGTGGTGCGGGATTAGCCGCAGACCGAGGATGACGATGACGATCACGATCAGGGCCATCCGGAAACCGAGGCGTGGGGTCAGGCGCATGTGCAACTCCTCGTGAGCGATTGTAGAGGCGTGCGAGGTTCACGACCTGCGGGAAACGTCCGACGGCTGCATCGAAAATCCAAACGTTATATCGTGAAAAGAGAATGGCCCAGGAAGCAGAAACGACGCTCGAACGGGATGCCGGCATGAAGTCTCTGCGCCGCGAACTCCCCAAAGCCTACGATCCAGCGGCCATCGAAGAGCGCTGGGCGGACGAGTGGGTCCGCGAACATCTATTTGAAGTATCAACCCCCTCTGGCGGCATAAGTGCTCACACCTTCACCGTCCTGCTTCCTCCGCCGAACGTGACCGGCAACCTGCATATGGGGCACATGTTCGAGCACACCGAGACGGACATCCTTGTCCGCTGGCATCGCATGCGCGGCGAAACCACCCTGTGGGTCCCAGGCACGGATCACGCCGGGATTGCCACGCAGATGCTGGTCGAAAGGCAGCTCGCAGGCGAAGGAACCTCGCGCCAACAGCTCGGCCGGGAAGCCTTTGTGGAGCGCGTCTGGCAGTGGCGGCAGCATTATGGCGGCGCCATTCTGTCTTCGATGAAGCGCATTGGCGACACCGTCGACTGGTCGCGCGAGTACTTCACCATGGACGAGAAGCTCTCCGTGGCCGTGCGCGAGGCCTTCGTGCGACTGTACGAGGATGGGCTGATCTATCGCGGCGCCTACATCGTGAACTGGTGCCCTCGTTGCCAGACCGCGATCAGCGACCTCGAGGTCGCGCATGAGGAGCAACAGGGCAAGCTCTGGGAGATTCGGTATCCAGTGATCGGATCGCCTCCCGAATTTCTTACCGTCGCGACTACGCGGCCCGAGACCATGCTCGGCGACGTCGCCGTCGCGGTCAACCCGCTCGACGAGCGTTATTCGCACCTGCACGGGAAAGCGCTGCAGCTGCCGCTGACAGGCCGCGTGATTCCCGTCATTATCGACGACTGGGTCAAGTCCGACTTTGGCACGGGCGCGGTGAAAGTCACGCCCGCCCACGACGCCAACGACTTTGCGATGGGGCAGAGACACAATCTCCCGCCGATCTCTGTGATGGATGAGACCGCGCACATGAATGCCGAAGCCGGTCCCTATGCGGGCCTCGATCGCAATGAGGCGCGCAAAAAGGTTCTCGAAGACCTCGAAAGCCAGGGCTTGTTGGGCGCCGTGCGCGATCACGTGAACTCTATTGGCAAATGCGATCGCTGCAAGACCGTGATTGAGCCGCGGCTTTCCACGCAGTGGTTCGTTGCGGTTAACAAGAAGCCGAAGAGCGGCGGCGCATCGATGGCGGAGATGGCGATCGCCGCAGCCAAATCCGGGCCCGATGGCGTAAAGCCGATCCGCATCACGCCGGAGAACTACGAGAAGATCTACATCGAGTGGATGACCAACATCTACGACTGGTGCATCTCGCGCCAGCTATGGTGGGGCCATCGTATTCCCGCGTGGCACTGCGCGAAATGCAAACAGATCACTGTTGCCCGGCAAGACCCAACGCACTGCGCCCACTGCGGCAGCGGTGAGATCACTCAGGAAACCGACGTCCTCGACACCTGGTTTTCGTCGGGGCTGCTTCCGGTCACAGTTTTTGGATGGCCTCCACCTGCTGGCCAGTCAACGCCGGACCTCGACGCCTTTTATCCGACGTCGCTGTTGGTCACCGGTTTCGACATCCTGTTTTTTTGGGTCGCGCGCATGATCATGCTCGGCGGTTATTTCAGCCGGGAGGTGCCGCTGCCCGGGGGCTCGAAGCGCACCCTGAAAGACAGTGTGCCTTTTCGGGAGGTCTACATCCACGCGCTGGTGCGGGATGCCGACCGCCAGAAAATGTCGAAGACAAAAGGTAACGTCATTAATCCGGTCGAGATTGTCGAGCGCTATGGGACGGATGCCGTGCGCTTCACCCTGGCCTCGATGGCCTCACCCGGCACCGACATTGCCTTTAGTGAAGCCCGCACCGAGGGCTACCGCGCCTTCGCCAACAAGATCTGGAACGCCGCGCGCTTCATCTTCATGAATGTAGAACGGGCGCGCGAAGCAGGGATCACGGTTAATTCGGCCCTGTTTGACCAGGCGCCGGCGGTTAGCGACGGGTCGCCCATCGAGGCGCGATGGATTGTCGCACGCCTCAATACCGTAGCCGCTGAAGTGAATTCAGCCCTCGAAGATTATCGTTTCGACGAAGCTGCCAGCCTTGTCTACCAGTTTTTCTGGGGCGATTTTTGCGACTGGTACCTGGAAATTGTGAAGCTGCGCCTTAATTTTGAAGCTAGTTCGGAGAAGCCGGCCACGAGGGCTGTCCTCACGACACTCCTGCAGACCTTCGAATCGGCTCTCCGGCTGCTGTCGCCGTTCATGCCTTTCCTCACCGAGGAGTTATGGCACGCATTGTACGAAGGTGAGCCACCTGCGAAATCAATCGCGCTGACGCGCTACCCGGAAGGCGCGGCTCACACCGGCGATACTGCTGAAGTCGATTTTGCCCACCTCCAGGAACTCATCGTTTCCGTCCGTGCCCTTCGCAAGGACCTCGGCGTCGAAGAGAAGGTAACCGTGCCGATTCGGATTCGCGAAGCGGTGGCCGGCCTTCCGTTCGCAGAGAACCTCGAAATCGTGCGGCGGATGGCTCGCGTCTCCGAAGTGGATTTTGTGAGCGCGCCGATGGAGGGAGCGATTCGCTCCACACTGCAATTCGACTTGCAGGTAATCTACGAGAAGCAAGTTGATACCGCTGCAGAGCGCGAGCGCCTCACCAAAGAGCTGGCCAAACACGAGAAGGGCCTCGCTTCTGCCGAACGTCAGCTGGGCAATCCTGTGTTCCTCGACAAGGCGCCTCCACACATCGTCGAGGGATTAAAAAAAATGGAGGCGGACACGCGATTGCTGATCGAAAAGACCCGCAAGGCTCTTGAGGAGCTGGGCTAAGACGTCGCAAGGAAGAGCCGGATAACCAGCCATGGAATGGAAGAGCAGGCGCATCGAGGCTATCCTCGAACAGGCGCTCGTTGAAGACAAAGCCACCAGCGACGTCACCACGGCGCTCACGATCGAGCCTGGACTGCGCGCAGCCGCCACCGTCATTGCCAAAGAGGGGTGCGTGCTCTCGGGCCTCGGCTGTATCTCCCGCTTCCTCGATATCTTCGTTCGCCTCGATGCCAAGAGCAGCGGGCGTCACGAGGTGGTCAGCCATCCCGAAATTTTCGATGGAGTGAACCTTCGCAAAGGCCAGGCGGTTGCTGTGATTCGTCACAACGCCCGTGTCATATTGGCCTGCGAGCGAGTGATCCTGAACCTGATGCAGCGCATGAGTGGCATCGCCACGCTCACGCGCCGTTACGTCGAGGCCGTCGAAGACACCGGCGTCAAAGTGCTCGACACCCGGAAAACTGTGCCGGGCCTGCGCGTTCTGGATAAATACGCAGTCTGCTGTGGCGGCGGCGAAAATCACCGACTCGACCTTTCCGACGGCATTTTGATCAAGAACAACCACATTACGCTGGGCGGGGGCATCGAAAAGGTCCTGGAGCGCGCGAAGGAGAAGCGCAAACCTGGTCAGACCATCGACATTGAAGTGCGCAATCCTCACGAACTGGAATTGGCACTGGACCACGGCGCCGAGTCGCTGCTACTGGACAACATGACGCCCGCCGAGGTGAAGAAGTCCGTAAGCGTGGTGCGCGGCCGCGGGCTCGATATCCCCATTGAGGCCTCGGGCGGCATCACGCTTGAGAACATCCGCAAGTATGCGCTTGCCGGGCCGGACTACATTTCAGTCGGCGCGCTGACGCATTCTGCGCCGGCGGTCGACCTTTCCATGCGCATCACAGCGGAGATTTACTGACGGAGTTGGGTCTCGACCGCAAAATGCACCATAGCGAGGACGGTTCCGAGGATGGTTTCGACCTTCGCGCCCTCGACCGCGAACTTGCGGGGTCTCGATTCGCCGGGAAACTACATTTTTTTCCCGCGATCACTTCGACGAACACCTACGCGATGCAACAGGCCGACGCAGGAGCTCCCGATGGCAGCGTCTATTTCGCCGATGAGCAGACCCAGGGCCGGGGACGTGGCGCGCGTGCCTGGACTTCGCCAGCGGCGTCTGGATTGTATGTCAGCGTCCTGCTGCGGCCGCAGATTCCGCCGGCCGACATTCTGTGGCTATCGCTCGCTGCTGGTCTTGCCGCGCAAAATGCTATTCGCAAAGTCACATCGCTCGATTCGGATCTGCGCTGGCCCAACGACCTGCTGTTCGGACCGCGCAAGTTCTGCGGCATCCTTACCGAGCTCAATGCTGAAGTCACGCGCGTCCGGCACGCAGTGGTGGGCATCGGAGTCAACGTGCATCAGCCGCAATTTCCTCACGACCTGCGCGACGTGGCGACCTCGCTCTTCATCGAGACGGGGCGCAACTGGCCGCGCCAGCAGCTGCTCCTCGCGTTACTGCAATCGATAGAGGGTGAAGTGAGCGCGCTGGCCAATGCAACCGGTGTCGCGGCCGCAAGGGAAATCCGGGAGCGGCTTGAACGCAGCTCCTCATGGATACGCGGTAAACGGGTGCGGGTGGAAGAAGGCGAAGGATTTCTGGGAGTGACTGAGGGCCTCGACCTGCGCGGATTTCTGCAGGTGCGAACCATTTCCGGCCTGCGCACAGTTCTGTCCGGCGGCGTGCGCGGCGCCTGACGGTTCTAGAATCAATCCATGCTTCTGGCGCTGAACGTCAACAACACGAATACCGTGATTGCGCTGTACACGCTGCAGTCCGACGGCCTCACCGGAGACCTGCGCGCCACGTGGCGGATCAGCACGCGCCAGGGCCAAACGGCGGATGAATACGGCATTCTTATCCGCAGCCTTTTACAAAATGAGGGCGTGGAGACTAGTGCCATTCGTGGGATCGTAATCGCTTCGGTGGTGCCGCCCATCGACTGGATCCTGCGCCAATTCTGCGAGCGGAGCTTCAGCCACAAACCGCTGTTCATCGAGCCGGGTGTGAAGACTGGCTTGCCCATTCTCACCGACAATCCCGCTGAAGTGGGGGCCGATCGCGTGGCGAACTGTGTTGGCGCGTTTCAGAAATATGGAGGCCCGACAATCGTCGTCGATTTTGGCACTGCCACCAACTTTGACGTCGTCTCAGGCAAAGGGGAGTTCCTGGGGGGAGCGATCGCGCCCGGACTGAACATCTCCGCCGAGGCGCTGTTTGCCCGCGCCGCGCGTTTGCCGCGCGTCGAGATTCGACGCCCGGCGAAAATCATTGGGACCAATACTGTCGACAACCTCCAGATCGGCTTGTTCTGGGGCCACATCGGTCTGGTGGACTCGATCCTCGAGCGAATGATCGCCGAACTGGGCGTGGGAACGAAGTGCATCGCCACGGGCGGCCTCGCCCACCTGATCGCGCGCGAATCGAAGTACATCTCAGAAGTCAACGAGCGCCTAACCCTCGAGGGACTGCGCCTGATCTATGATCGCAATCGTGTCGCACGCAGCTCCGCTGAGCCTCCTCGCACCGCCGGCGCCTGAAGCCTTGGAAAACTACTTCAATTACTTCACTGAGATCGAGGACCACTTCCAGCGCCGCCGCGGGTCGATCCTGATGCTCTCAACCCTCGATTGGGCGCTGATCGACACCTGGCGGGAAGCCGGCATCCCCCTCGAGGCTGTGTTGCGAGGCATCGACACTGCCTTCGACCGCTACGATGCACGCAAGCGGCCGACCTCGCGGCGGATCAACGGACTCGCCTGGTGCGCGCAGGAAGTGATGACGGCCGCGGAGGATCTGCGGGAAGCCTCGCTGGGCTTAGCGAAACCCAAGGCGGACGCAGCCGGCGCGGGCCTCGATTGGGAACGAATTGCCCTGCATCTGCACCAGGCCGCGCAGAATCTTGAACAAGCGCCGCTCGACGGACTCGCGGCGCAAACCGCGGCTGAAATCGCAAATCGCCTTATCGCCCTGACCCAATCGCCAGAAAGAGCGCCGAATCTGGAGGAGCTGGAACGCAGCCTCACCGTTCTCGAAGAAAAACTGCTGAATGTCCTGATGGGGACAGCGTCGGAAGCTGAGCTGACCACGCTTCGGGAGCAGAGCGCCCGGGAACTGGCTCCCTATCGCCGCCGCATGCAGGCGGTCCAGATTCGGCAGATCGAACAGCAATTCCTGCACAAGCGTTTGTTTGAAAAGCATAAACTGCCACGTCTCAGTCTCTTCTATATGAGGCAGGATGGATAAGACTGTTTTAAAGCTTCTCATCGAGAAGGCCATCTACGGCGGTGCAGGCCTTGCCCGTGACGCAGGCAAAGCCATCTTCGTTCCTTTCACCTTACCCGGCGAAACCATCGAGGCAGAGGTGGTATTGGACAAGGGCGGATTTGCGAATGCGGAGCTCCAGTCCGTGCTGGAGCCAAGTCCTGCCCGCGTCCGGGCTCCGTGTCCTTATTTCGGTCGGTGCGGCGGGTGTCATTATCAACACGCCCGTTATGCAGCTCAGGTGGGTATGAAGGCATCCATCCTGCGGGAATCACTGCAGCGCGCCGGGATTCGGGACGTGCCCGATATTGGCGTTATCACCGGAGGAAATTTCGGTTACCGCAATCGAATTCGGCTGCACATCCAAAAAAATCCATTTTCCCTGTGTTACAAAATCCGCAACTCGCACGCAAATCTCCCGATTGCGAATTGTCCTCTTGCGATGCCGCCGTTACAGCGGGCGCTTGAGGTTCTGAATCGCGAAGGACAAAGCCTCGGGCTCGGAGCGTCTGTAACCGAAATCGAGCTATTTGCAAACGACGATGAATCGTCGCTGCTGATTTCTCTCTGGACGGAACGTGATAGCCACGATGCGCAGCAGTACCTCGCGAAATTATGGCCGCTTCTGCGACAGATTCTTCCTGGAACTGCCGGAGCCTGCATTTTCTCCTCGGAAAGGGGCGGCGGAGCAGGTCGCCTTCTCGCGCTTGCGGGCGCAGATTCGCTGCAGTATTCCGCCGTTAACCGCCGCTACCGCGTGAGCCTCGGCTCGTTCTTTCAGGTCAACCGCTTCCTCCTCGATTCTCTGATCGAGCTGGTCGCCGGTGGCGAGGGAGGGAACATCGCATGGGACCTGTATGCGGGCGTCGGCCTTTTTTCGCTCTCCCTGGCTACGGCTTTTGCCGACATCACAGCCGTTGAATCGTCGGGCGTAGCCGTGCGTGACCTGCGGGAAAACCTCCACGGCACAAGACACCGCGTGGTTGCGGCGGATACATCGGAATTCCTGCACCGGGCCCTGGCCTCGCGGTACGCGGTTCCTGACTTGATCGTGGTCGATCCTCCCCGTGCCGGATTGGGACATGATGTCACGTCCGCGCTGGGAAAGATTCAGGCGCGCAAGATTACTTACGTTTCCTGTGATCCGGCGACGCTCAGCCGCGACCTTACTGCATTGCTAGAATCTGGCTATCGCCTGAGAAAAATGCATCTGCTGGATCTTTTTCCGCAGACTTTCCATCTGGAAAGCGTGACGCACCTGTCACTGGACTGAAACGCGGGCGATATTTCGATGGCCACGTCGCCCGCCATTTCGCCGCAAACGGGTGTTCATTTACCGGCTGGACGGGGCCGATCTCCGCAAAGAATCAAACAACCAGGCTTCGATATTCTGGCGGCACCTGCCCTTTTCCTGGCCATCTGCTTTACCGTTGGAGACGGGATGGCGTATCGACTTTGGATTCGCCCGGGTCAGCTCTTCGTCGCTCTGACCCTGCTCTTCCTCGTTGCGACGGTAGCAGCGATGCGCGCCCGTCGCATGGCAGCATTGCCTGGGGGTCTGCTTTGTATCGTCCTGGGATGGTTCAGCGCTGAGGTTCAGCCGCGAGCGCCAGGCCATACTCCCCTCGAGCGCATCGCCTTTGCGACACCTGCGCCCACACCGGCGACGCGGCGGCTCGGTATCAGGACCACTCACTTCGTAGAGGGCGGCATCGTTCGCATGTCGCCGGTGCGCCGGATCGAATCGCTTCTGCCGTACTCCGATCAAACCCGCGAAGAGCAAAGTCAGCAGGTCGATTTGCGCGTTTTCGCAGTCGACTCGCAAAAGCTGCCTGTGCCGGAAGGCCTCCGTATGACCGTCTACGCACGCGGTGAAGCCGACTTTCCGGTCATCTCCTGCGGCGAGACTCTGGCCGGCAGAGTGGAGATGCATACCGAGGAACAATTTCTCGATCCGGGGGTATGGGATGCATCGGCGTGGCTCCGCCAGCAGGGAATCAGCGCGCTCGGCAGCGCCCATTTGGCCGATGTATCCACTACTGTTACAAATGGCCATTGGGAGCTCTCATGCTGGCTTCACGGATTGCAGCAGATGGCAAGTGAGCGGCTGGTTGCCTTCGCGGATCGGCCAAATTCCCCGAGGACCCCCTCTTTTCTGCGCCTTTCTCCGGATGATGCTGCAATGCTAACGGCGATGCTCACCGGCGACCGGACCCTGCTCGGACATCGATTGCGCGTCGGTTTCGAGCGGACCGGATCATTTCACCTGCTGGTAGTTTCGGGGATGCATCTGGCTATCTTTTCCGGCATGGCTTTCTGGCTGTCTCGCCGAGTGCGTCTCCCCCGGATATGGGCCTCGCTGACGACGATTGTCCTTTCGCTCGCCTATGCGCTGCTCACCGGATTTGGACAGCCGGTGCAACGCGCTTTCTGGATGGTCACTCTTTATCTCGCTGGTCGAATGTTGTGGCGCGATCGCCATCGTTTGAATGCCATCGGATTCGCTGCCCTTGTCATGCTGACCGTGAATCCGGCGGCGTTGTTCGACGCTGGCTTCCAAATGACTCTGCTTTCCGTACTGGCTGTCGCCGGAATCGCCATTCCGGTCGCACACAGAACTTTCGGTCCCTATCTGCGAGCGACCAAAAGCCTTTGGCTGGCGCCCGTCGACCCAACTCGCCCGCCGCGGATCGCGCAGTTTCGCGTTATCGTCCGCATGTTCGCGCAAGCGCTGCGTCCGCTGGTCGGCGCGCGTCTCGCGCTTCATGCATTTCCTGGCTGCGTCCGCCTTTCGCTGCTGATTGTGGAGCTGGTGACGGTGTCGCTCGCGATTGAAATGTTCATGGCCCTCCCCATGGCCGTTTATTTTCATCGCATCACCGCAGTGGCTCTGCCGGTCAACATTCTCATCGTCCCGCTCATCGGAATCCTTTTGCCGCTCGCCCTTCTGACTCTGCTGCTCGTCCTTACTCTGCCGAAGTTGGCGGTCGTTCCCGGCATGGTCATCGCGGCGCTGTTTCACGGTGTTCATGCGCTGGTGGAGGCGTTTGGCGCCATGCGTCTCGGGGATCTCCGCATTCCGGCGCCAGGAGCGGGAGCCATCGCCATGGTTATAGGTCTGTCCGTAACTGCACTGATTCTTGTACGCATCAAGCGCTTTGGAATACCCGCCGCGTTCATCGCGCTTCTGGTCGGCGCCGCAGTGGGTACGACCCCACATCGGATCGCCCATCGGACCGCAGCGCTGGAAATAACAACCATCGATGTCGGACAGGGGGATTCGCTGCTGGTGATTACGCCCAATGGCAAGACCCTGCTCATCGACGCGGGGGGGATTGTGGGTGCCGGCGGCCCCAACGCCAGCGACCCGAGTGCCCATGCTTCCAATTTCAATGTCGGCGATGACGTAGTTTCACCGGTGCTGTGGTCGCGCGGGATCCGGCGCCTTGACGCGGTCGCGATCACGCATGCTCACGCCGATCATATTGGCGGAATGGCTGCGGTGATCGCCAACTTTCGACCGCACGAACTGTGGATCGGCATCAATCCCCACGCAGAGCTGTATGACGCGGTTCTGGCGGAAGCCGGTACCGCCGGTACGCGCATCATCCGTCATACCGCTGGTGACGTTTTCGGCTTTGATGGGGTGGGTGTGCGCGTCCTCGCGCCGGATGCGAGCTACCAACCTGCGGCGACTCCCGGGAATAACGATTCGTTAGTGTTACAAATGCGCTATGGCCAAACAACGGCATTGCTGGAAGGCGACGCTGAGTCTCCCAGCGAGGATCGCATGGTTGCTGCGGGAGGCCTGCATTCGGATTTCCTGAAAGTGGGCCACCATGGCAGCCGAACCTCCACGACGCCGGACTTTTTGGCTGCCGTGGCCCCAGCCTGGGCTGCGATTTCGGTCGGACGCAGAAACTTTTACGGCCACCCGCGTCGGGAGGTCCTCGAAGAGCTGCAATCCGCGCATGTCCGGACATACCGTACCGACATGCTCGGCCTCTCGACGGTTTATCTCGATGGCAAGAGTGTGAAGGCTGCAGTTTGGGCTGACCGATGACAGATCGCTAGAGCCGCTTCGGCATGGCTTCGAGCGCGTCGCATCCGGCGACCGCTCCATTCTCCTGCGAGATCTTCGCAGCGACGGCCGTGGATCGTACGGAGTAAGCATTGTCGGAAAGCAGCTGCCAGATCAGTCGCGCCGCCGCTTTTGCCCGATAACGGTTCCGGCCCAGCACCTCGGCGACACCCAGCCGCCGCACGCGGCGGGCATTGTCGGGCTGATCGTGGGAGTAAGGCATGACGAGCATGGGACGTCCTGCACGCAGGGCCTGCGCGGTGGTGCCGATGCCCGCCTGATGGATGACGACCGAAGCACGTGGAAATATCTGCGAATAGGGCGCGTAGCGTGCGACACAGATCGTAGCGGGCAGCTTCCGCTTCGGCAGATTGCGATCATCGTTCCCGATTAGCAAAACCGCACGTTGTCCCAGCTGTTCGGCGGCCTCGGCGCTCTGCTCGTAAAAATCTCCGGCGTGCATTACGGCCGCCGAGCCCAGCGTGAATACGAGTGGGGGTGGGCCCGCATCGAGAAACGCCGCGAGGTCGGGTGGCAGTCGGCCCTCATCGCCGGTGCCATCGTAGAAGGCAAAACCCGTGATCCTGACGGAGCGAGGCCAGTCGGGTTGCGGCTCCCCCATCACCGGCGAATAGAGCGCCAGCGCGAGGCTTTCCGAATGCTTTGCATCGAAAATAGGATCCTTGCCGGGAGGAAGGCCCAACTCGCGGCGCAGCGCGTAGACCGGTTCCGGCCATTGGCGTGTGACGAAGCGCGCGACGCGCGCGACCACGTGACCGAAAGCGGGCACAGCTTCCTGCACGCGCGCCAGGGTTGGATAGGGCGGCAGAACCGGCGGATCGTACGCGGAGAAAAATGAGAACGGAGCAAGCACATAGGAGGCCCAGGGAATGCCGGTCTTCTCAGCGACCATAGGGCCCGCGTACGCCAGCTCGCCGGTCACCAGCAGATCGGCTCCGCCGTCGGCTTCAACAGCTGCCATTAAGTCGTCATAGCTTTCGCGCAGAGACGGGAAGAGGAATTTGCGCAGGCCGGTTTCAGTGCCGTGCTTAATGTCGTAAATCATCGCAATCAGGCGAGTGTCAGTCGGGTCCTGATCTGGCCGCACGCGGGCGAAACCGATGCCGAGCGGCTCGATCTTCGGACGAAACATCTCCGGAACGGCCAGCACCGGGCGATGGCCGCGCCTTTTCAATTCGAGAGAAAGGGCGATGAGCGGATTGACGTCGCCAAAGGTGCCAAAGGTCGAAAAGACAATTCTCATGGAGATTGGGGGCGGAAGCTTGCCTCAAATTTTTGGAACCTGCGCTCCAGTTCCCACTCCTGCTGCGCCTTCTGGCTGGAGCGGACCAGGGAGGCGCAATCGCCTGCGGGATTGTCCGCGCTCAGCTGCGCGCGACAAGCGAGCACTGGGGTGTCAAGTTTTTCGGGCGTCACCCGTTCCCACAAGCTGGCCCCCGGAAGAAAACTGTGCTCGATCGAGGCACGCACCATAAGTTTCAGGTCGTGATAGCTGAGCGGATAGGTAACGGCGGCGCGCACATATTCGTGGGTCAGATCGATGCGGGAAACGCCCTCATCATCCGTCGACAGCGCCACCGGCACTCCTGCTTTCCGATACAGCATGAAGGGATGCTGATTGCCCGTCACGTTCAGGATCACGTCGTTGCTGGTGAGGTTCACTTCCACCATGATGCGGCGGTCCGCCATCTCCTTCATCAGTTCCCAGGGGCGATCTTCATGCATCACATCCACGCCGTGGCCGATACGCTCAGCGTGGCCCGCTTCAACCGCCATGCGGATATGAAACGTCAAACCCTCAGGCGGCACGATGCCTTCGCTTAGCTCACCCGCGTGCAGCGTAATGTGGACATTCGGATACTGCCCGTGCAGGTAATCCAGCATGTGCATCTGCAGCGCATAGTCCCGCATGGAAATATACCCGTCTTCGGGCATTACAAAATTAATCCCCACTACATCGGTATCTGCAGAAGCAACTTCGAATCCGAGAAGAGCCTGGGCGAAAACCTGCTGCGGTGGATGTCCCCGGAGCACCTGATAGAGAAAGCGGACGGTGACGGCGCAGGCTGGAGTTGCGTCCGGCTGGCCGCATTGCTCGATCTCGCCCCGCTGGCGCAGTGCGGCGTCGAGTTCCGCACGATCGCGCTCCAGGTCGGCATGAAACGCAGGATCGGACAAAAGCTTCTGACGGAGATCTGTCAGATTAGGCTGCCATCCAATTTGGTCGGCCAGCCTGCGAACTTCGGCGAAGCCGGGCGTCTGCATGAGTTCGAGGTATTGCTCGTTCTGCGCCGCCGCGCGGGAGGCCACCTCGTCGACCCACTCCCCGCTGAAGCGCTTATCGTCGCCGAAGCGATCGAAGGTTCCAAAAAAATGATCGTGGCCCGATTCGCCCGCGACTGGCACAAAGGTGCGCATGGAAAACGCATCGATCAGTTCGTCATAAAGATGGGACTCGGCCGGCACTTCCTTCGCCGGACTCTCGCCCGCCGGACACGACGGCCCATGATGTTCCGCATCCATGCGCAGTCCGGATTCACTGACACAAATACCGTCCTGTCCAGCTTCACGGATGAAGGTCTCGGCATAGACAGCGCCGCTGAGATGGCTGTGTAGATCGGCGCCCTTGGGCATACGGTAGAGAAAAGCTCGCAGCGCAGGGGGGCCTTCTTTCCTGGCCTGTTCGAAAGCGTGCGCAGCCCGCGCCTCGCCCGGTGCAACCGCCTGGGCGGTGAGTCGAACGCTGCCGAACAAGAGAACGCAGGCTGCCAGCAGCGTAGCAACCGCACACGTACAGCGAATTCGGGACATTTTCAGTTCCCCGGAAGAAGCAAAAGGTGCATCGTGCCCCAAGTGTATCGCGGAGCGGTCGCATTGATGATGGGAGCCTTGAAGGGATCGAAGGTGAGCCGGAATGCATAAGTCGATGGCGCCGACAGGAGGGTGTGGAGAGCGGGCTACAATCGATTGTCTGATCTGTTCCCCTTGACCCACCGGTCACGAAAGCGCTTAATGGTGACCGTATCCAGTGATGGTGCGGAGACTCCCTGATTCGATGATGACTCGTGTCGGATGCCAGGATTGCCCGAAGGATGCGGCGGATTCGCACATATCAAAATGGCCGGATGGCACTGTGCATGAAAGGGGGAACGGGTCAATGAGATCCAGATGCTCGAGATGGGCGGTTCTGACAGGTCTGTCACTGTGGGTAATCACTACCGGCGCACAGACCCACGAAAAGGTTTCGGTATGGCTCACGAAGGCAGATCGATCCGCACTGCTGGCCGAGCAGCCCACTCGGTTGTCATTCGAAACAGCGGACAGCGATATTCCTGCTATTGAGGTAAACGATGCGCAGCATTATCAGTCGATGGACGGATTTGGATTCGCGTTGACCGGCGGCAGCGCGCAACTCCTGATGCGGATGGGAGCCGCGCGCAGGACGGCCTTTCTGCAGCAGTTGGTGGGCACCGGTCAGGACGATCTGGGCGTCAGCTATCTGAGGATCAGCATCGGCTCCTCCGACATGAACGATCACGCATTCACGTATGACGACCTGACGGGAGATGCGACTGACCCGGCGCTAGCGAAATTCGATTTGGGTCCGGATGCAACGACCGTGGTTCCCGTATTGAAGGAAATTTTGGCGATCCGTCCTGGGATTAATATTCTCGGATCGCCGTGGTCGGCACCGGCCTGGATGAAGACGAATTCTGCTCTGAAGGGAGGTAGCCTCAAGCCCGAATTTTATGACACGTATGCGCGGTATTTCGTGAAGTATCTGAAGGCGATGAAATCCGAAGGCATTCGGCTGGATGCGATCACGGTGCAGAACGAGCCCTTGAATCCACACAACACCCCGAGTATGGTCATGCAGGCGGACGAGGAAGCCGCTTTCATTCAGAGGGCGCTGGGACCGGAGTTAAAGAAGGCCCATCTGCGCACGAAAATTCTGATCTACGATCACAACTGCGACCGGCCCGACTATCCGCTCACCATTCTGAAAGATCCCGCTGCGGCCCGTTATGTGGACGGTTCTGCGTTTCACCTTTATGGAGGGGATATCACGGCACTCACCGCGGTGCACGATGCATTTCCCGGCAAGAACATTTACTTTACCGAGCAGATGGTAGTGGACGGGCGGGATGATTCGCGGTTGCGTGCCGCAGAGCCAGTGGCACGCCTGATAGTGGGCGCGCCGAGGAACTGGAGTCGCAATGTTCTCCTGTGGAACCTGGCGGCCGATCCGGAACTCGGGCCGCACACCAACGAGGGCGGCTGCCCCGTATGCGAGGGCGCAGTGACGATAGACGGTGACACAATAACGCGGAATGTGGCCTGGTATGTGGTGGGACATGCGTCGAAGTTTGTGCTTCCGGGATCCGTCCGCATCGGATCCAATGCGCTGGATGGGCTGGCGAACGTGGCGTATCGCACACCGAATGGGAGCCACGTTCTGATCGTCGCCAACACCGGCGACTCTCTGCAGAATTTCCGGATTCGCTGGCAGGGAAAGAGCGCGTTGGCGAGTTTAGACGCGGGAGCCGTGGCTTCGTATGTCTGGTAAGAATCGGGCGTCACGCGAGGTATTTTCCCTGAAGAAAGAAGGCCCAGAATGCCCCGGAGTCGGCTGCCACGCATGAATGCCGGAGAGGGGTCCCAAGTCTGGTCGAACGCGGTGCTGGGTGTCGCCTTCAGCCTGACGGGGGCGGGTACGGCGATGCTGGGTGTGTTGCTGCCTGTGCTATCGCAACGATGGCACATGCGCGATGACGTTGCGGGAGTTTTGTTTTTTCTTCAGTTTCTCGGTTCTTCTCTGGGTGCCCTTCTGAGCGGGAGCGATCGCCGGCGCACTCTGCTGGCGGCGTATGGAATCCTGACGATGACCGGAGGAGCGCTGTCCCTGGCCGGTTCGCACCTTGCCTTCGAAGTTTTCTTTTTCTGGGGCGTCGGTCTGGGGATGGCCATGACGGCAACCAGCCTCTTGATTGCAGACCGTTACGGGGATGACCGCCGAGCGGTCAGTCTGGAACGGCTTAACTTTGCATGGTCGGCTGGGGCGATGGCGGCGCCCATGTTTTTCTTGCCGTTTCTGCGCACGGGAAATTTGAGGCCGCTCTTTTTCGTTTTTCAGTCCTTGTTTGCCCTGGTTTTCGTGTGGGTGCTTCTGCAGGAGCGTCGCGAGAAGCAAAGGCCGGGGTTGCCCGCCGAGGTTAAAGCCGCACAGCCCGCGCCAATGACTTCGTTGCTGCTTCTGGTTCTGATGGCGATGTGCGCGGTGGGCGTGGAGAGCGCGCTGAATGGATGGATGACCACGTACTCGCACCGCGCGAACCCGGGAGATGTAAACAGCGGGGTGCTGGCGACCGCATTGTTCTGGCTGGGGATTCTGCTGGGAAGGCTAGCGTTTTCTACGCGACTACTGCGCGTGCTGGGAAGGGACATCAGTTTGACGGCGACGTTATGGGGAGCGGCGGGGTCCGTCGTGCTGCTAATCGCATCGCACCATGGTGCGATGATCGACGCTGCGGCTTGTCTGGCGGGGATCTGCATCGGCCCGGTTTATCCATTGCTGATTTCGCTTTTGGTGGAGCGGTCGCCTTACGGATGGATCTTCGCGTTTGCGGGCATGGGGTCGGCGCTGTTCCCGTGGCTTACCGGGGAATTATCGGTGCGTCTCGGGTCCCTGCGCCTGGGACTGATTGCACCATGCGGGGCAGCTCTGTTGATGCTCACACTGCGCTGGGCGGGGCTGCGCATAAACCGTCTGGAGAACGCCCCCGCTCATTCAGGCAGATGAATGCCGTCCTCCAGATGCTTTCCGCTCGGAACAAGAGGTCCTTCGATCTCTTTATGTCATTTCCGGACCGGGCCCGTGGACTCGCGAACCACAAGAGTCGGCTGAACGACAATTTCGTTGCGAGGAAACGCGGTGTTGTGGATCCGGTTAAGGAGGGCCTGGGTTGCGATTCTTCCGATTTCGGCGAGAGGCTGTTTGATGGTCGTTAACCGCGGTGAGGTATAAGAGGCGGCGTTAATATCGTCAAATCCGATGACCGAAACATCCGAGGGGACACTGAGATCAAGATCCTGGAGGGCGCGGACAGCTCCGATGGCGGCTATATCGTTAAACGCAACCAGAGCCGTGAACTGCCGTTTGGATGCGAGCAGCTGTTGCACCACCGGGTAGCCGAGCTCGGGTGACGACATGTCACGATCCAGGGCGATCACGAGTTCAGGCCTGACCTCAAGATTGAGCTTCCTTGCAAAGCACAACAGCTCCTTCCAGCGGTCATCGGAGTCTGAACTGAATGGTTGGCCACGCATAAAAGCGATCCTGCGATGACCCAGAGAATAAAGATGATTCAAAGTCAGCTCAGCGGCATGGGCATGATCGAGGACGACATTCGTTACGCCTTCGATATGGCGATGGCCGGCTACGGCAACGACCGGCACAGGAATCGGATGTTCGATGAGAGTGTCGACGGCGATAATGCCCTGGGCGCCGCGTCCTATGAACATCCTGATGTAGTCATCGACCACCGTGGATTGATGGCGGTGATGTGCGGTGAAGTAAAAGTAGCCAGCGCCGATGAGCTGGTCGCCGATACCCGCCATGATTTGCGTGTGGTATCCTTCACCGAGTTCGGGCACCAGGATGCCGATGGTGAGGGTGCGGCGGCTGCGCAGGGAACGCGCCACCAGATTGGGCTGGTAGTTCATCTCCCTCGCGGCAGCCTTAATGCGATCCCGCGTTGCCTGCGGAATAGAGCGCCCGGGGACATTGTTGAGGACCACGGACACGGTTGCCGGATTGAGCCCGAGATGATCCGCCACCTGTTTGAGGCTTACGGGCTTGAAGATCTTCGGCTTCGCGGTGCGTTTGCGAGTCTTGGTGTCGGCCTGTTCTTTCATTGATGCGTCTCACCTGCGGTTCTATCTCATCGTTGAGACGGCAGTACGCAAACGATTGTATAATGTGTCGCGGCCGAATTTCCCGTGAATACAGCGGTCCGGCAACAGGGTATTCCACCTGGCAATCGATGGGTAATAACCCCATCCGGGCACTTTGCCACGTGTCGGGCGAACCGGCATGGCGGGAAGGGCGCTGAGGCATAATTTCAGAGACCGCTCGTCTTCGGCGTCTGGAGTTTGGGGGAGCACGAACCAGAGAGCGGGTAAGAGGTCCATGGAGCGCAGCACTCGACGCACCTTCCTGCAAAGGTCGGCCGCTTTTGCAGGTTCTCACGCCAGTATCGCGAGCCTTCGTGGCTCTACCCTGCGCTTGCTGGGCGGGCCGCTGGCGGCAAACGGACGGGCAGTTCCATCCACGCCGCCGATTCTCTTTGAGGACCGCCTCGCGGCTTCACATATCGATTTTCACCTGAAGAACAGCGTTAGCCCGCAGCGCTACACCATCGAGACGATGACGGGGGGAGTAGCGCTGTTCGACTACAACAACGATGGCCTGTTGGATATTTTCTTCACGAACGGTGCTGCGATACCGTCGCTCGAGAAAAGTAACCACACTTATTACAACCGGCTGTTCCGCAACAATGGCGACGGCACGTTTACGGATGTTACCGAGCGCGCCGGAGTGGCTGGAGTGGGATATTCCATGGGTGTGGCAGCAGGCGACTACGACAACGATGGCTGGGTTGACCTGTATGTCACGGGGGTCAATCATAACCAGCTGCTTCATAACAACGGTGACGGAACGTTTACCGACATTACGGAGAAGGCAGGGGTCAGTGGGCTAGTTCCAAAGCTGGGGAAAGCATGGTCGGTCGCGGCCGGATGGTTCGATTACAACAATGACGGCCTGCTGGATTTGCTGGTGTTGAACTACCTCAACTACGACATCAAAACCGCGGCCCACTGCGTCACACAGGGATTACCGGCGTATTGCTCTCCGGTGGAGTTTTTGGGAACGGCGAACATTCTGTATCGCAACAACGGCGATGGGACCTTCACGGATGTTTCCGAGCCCTCGCACATCGCGCAGTACGTTGGTAAAGGGATGGGGGTGTCCTTCGCGGATTACGACAACGACGGATATGTCGACGTCTTCATTTCGAACGATACCTTTCAGAACTACCTTCTGCACAACAACGGCGACGGGACATTCAGCGACGTGGGTGTGTTGGCGGGCGTTGCTTATAACGGATTGGGCAATGCCGTTGCCGGGATGGGCACCGATTTCAGAGACGTCGATAACGACGGTAAGCCGGACATATTCCAAACCGCGATGTTTGGCGAAGGGTTTCCGATATACAGGAATCTCGGAGGCGGTCAGTTCCAGGACGTGAGCGGAGCTGCAGGCCTGACGGCCGGAACCAGCCGGCTTACGGCCTGGGGGACTGGGCTGTTCGACTTCGACAACGACGGAAACAAGGACCTGTTCACAGCCAACGCTGACATTCTCGACAACGCGTTGGAGATAGCCCACCGGCCCGCTGCTTTGTCCAACGGGCTGTTTCGGAACCGTGGCGATATGACATTTGAAGATGTGAGCCTGAAGGCCGGAGCCAGCTTTGCGGTACCGGCCGCTCATCGCGGAGCGGCATTCGGCGATTTGAATAACGACGGACGGGTCGATGTAGTGGTGACGGCCCTGAATGGGCCGCCGAAGATCCTGATCAATCGCACGGAAAATCACGAACACTGGATCATTCTCAGGCTCGTGGGAGTGAAGTCGAACCGCGACGGTCTGGGAACAAAAGTCTCGCTCACGACCGAGCACGGTACCCTGTACAACCATGCGACCACCGCGGTGGGTTACAACTCTTCCAGCGACAAGCGGGTGCACTTTGGACTGGGGGAGGCGACCGTTGTGCAGCGGATTGAACTGGCCTGGCCGAGCGGGATCAAACAGGTTCTAACCAACGTGAAGGCCGATCAGGTATTGACGGTAACGGAGGCCGCATCCTGAGAAGGCCGTCTAAGGATTGAGGCTGGACGCAATGTTCTGAGCGAGTTCCGTCTGGCCGTTTCGATTCAGCAGGTCCACCAGATCCCGCATGACATCGCGATTGTTGCGTCCATAGGCGGCGGTGATCTCCGCAGTGAGATTTGCGTGCAGAACGTCGTCCAGATGGAAGTACGAATCGCAGAGGAGATAGAGCAATTCCGGAGTCATGGTTTTGGATTGCGCCAGCAGGCGCGCTGCTTCAGAAAACCGCTGCTGGCGATAACGGAGCTCGCCCATCTCGGCGATAGCCAACTGATAATTGGGGTCGTTCGCCAGCTCCGCCTGAAATTCGCTCTCCGCATGGTTGAGGTCGCCATCCGTCAGCGCCAGGATTCCCTCATAGGTATGAGCGGCGCGCACGCTGGCGTCGAGATCCAGCGCGTGATGGAGGCAACGCAGCCCATCTTCGCGATCGTGCAGGAAAAGGTAGAGCTTGCCGACAAACACATAGGCGTCGGCGGTGGTGGCGGCCGTTCCTCGAAAATGCTCCCGATAAAGGAGCAGCGCATCAGCCTCGCGATGTTCGGCCAGGAGTTGACGGGCGCGCGGGGCGATGACGCCTTCCCGCGCCTCAGTCGCCTCGGACTGGACAAAGGTGACTTCCTGCATCATCAGCTGGTGGAGTGCGTTCTCGTGCTGCGCCTCGGCGTCATGGCCGGTGGCGGCATAGGCGCGCGCCAGATAGAAGTGGGCCAGCAGCCGCGTCGGATCGCTGCGCAATACCGCGTGCAGGGTGTCGATGGCGGCAGGATAATCCTTTAATTCGAGCTGGCAATGTCCGAGACCCAGCAGCGAATCGGTGTCGCTGGGGTTGAGGGCCAGGATTCTGGTGAAGGTTGCACGCGCGCCCTCCCAGTCGGCCAGCCGGATTTGCACCGAGGAGAGCAAGCCGAGGGCATTGAGGTCATCAGGCTGAATCTGAACGGCCCTGGTGAGATTCCTGGCCGCGCCGTCAATGTCCATCAGCTTATAGTCGGCTGCGCCAATATCGTAGTCGAGCCGCGGCAACGTTGCATCGACGTGCTGGGCTTTGAGCAACCACTGCAGAGCCAGCTGGTAATTACCTGCGGTCGAGAGAAGCTCGCCATATTTCTGGAGAACGGCGGCGTTGTCGGGCTCGAGACGGGCGCTTTCACGGATCGATCGGAGAGCAGCGGCATCCTGCCCATCGAGGTGGTACGCCTGGGCAAGATAATATTGCGCGTCCCCATCATGAGGCGCGACACGAACGCAGTGCGATAGACGGCGAATGGCCTCCTGCCGATGTCCCGCTACGAGCTGCTCGACGCCGGTCTTTAACAGAAGGTCAGGATCATTAGGCGCGAGCTGCAGGGCCTCTTCGTAAACCGCTGCAGCCTCGGCATTCTGTCCACCCTGTTCCAGCAGCATGCCTTTCATTTTGAGGGCGCCGACGAGATGTGGATGAAGGGCGAGCAACTTTTGCACGATCTCCATCGAGCCGCGTGGGTCACCACGTTCGGCAAGAGAAACAGCCTGACGCAGCTGGCGTGAGTCAGGCGATTCGGCCCGAGGGTTTGCGCTTTGTCCGCACGCCGCGGCAGCGACGACGACAAAGGCTGTGGTCAGCAATAACGACTCGACCGTGGGAATCAGCAGCCTCGCAGACTTGTGCCGCCCCGGAGGCGATTCAGCGCGGCGATTCATGGAACTCCTGCTGGCCGCCGCGGCAGCATAACAGCGACGATGCCTGCTGATTCGCGCACGACGTAAAAGCGATCGGCGGAGAGGCCGGTCAATACCTCTTTTTTTCCATCGGGCCAGAAGATTTCCGCCCGCTCCAGCCGATCATGATTTGCCAGACCGAAGTGCAGGCGCAGATCGCTTTGTGACAGATAACTTCCGCCGCTTCGTATTTCGTCTGACTGCACGAGGTTGCCCGCGGTGATCTGCACGCGAGCGTTGAGAGCGAGCCGATTGCTGGTGACGCCCTCCAGTTGAAAGCTGATCCAGTGGTTTTTGGGACCGCCGATTGGACGAAGGATCATGGGCTGGCCGACGAGATTCTCAACGACCGCCTCCATTTTACCGTCGTTGAACAGGTCGCCGACCGCGAGGCCGCGGCTGCATTGAGGAAGCCGCAGGGAAGGGCCAACGCGGCGGCTGATGTTGAGGAAAGTGCCATCGTGTCTGTTAAGAAACAGGAGTTTCGGCTGGAGAAACCGGTTGGGAAGATGCGCGTTGTCGACCTGGGGATAGACGTGACCGTTCACCAGGAAAAAATCGAGCCAGCCGTCGTTAGAGAAATCAACGAATGCGTCGCCCCATCCGACGTAACCCTGAGTGCCGCGGGCGATGCCGGAGGAGATGGAAGCGTCGGTGAACTCGGCGTCTCCATCGTTACGGTAAAGAGCCGTGTACTCATTGTCGAAGTGGGAGATGGCGAGCGACAACCGTCCCGTATGCAAATAGTCGCCAATGGCGACGCCCATATTGGCCTGCTCGGCGCCGTCCTCATTGGCAGCCACGCCGGCCAGAAGGGCGACATCTTCGAAGCTCATTCGCCCGTTGGGTTGATAGAGGAAGTTGGCCTCTCCGTCGTTGGTAACAAACAGATCCAGCCCTTTGTTGTTCAGGTTAGACCACACCGCAGTCAGTCCATAGCGCCGATCAGGATCGTCAACTCCAAGTAGTTTCGATACTTCGGTGAAAGACCCATCCCTATTGTTGTGGTAGAGACTGTCGGGCAGCCCAGGCAGGCCTCGCGGCCCGCATTGCACGTCCATGCCGAGGTATTTGCATGGGTTGTGCATTGAACCGAAAGCAGGCAGGCGGTCGAGACTGAAGTCGACATAGTGGGAGACGAAAAGGTCGGCCCAGCCGTCGTTGTCGTAGTCGCCAAAGGCTGCACCAGTGGCCCATCCGGTGTCACGGCTGAGGCCGCTGGGGACTGTGACATCGGTAAAAGTTCCATTGCCGTTGTTGCGATAAAGCACTACTCCGTTGAGGCAGGTGACCAGCAGGTCGGGCCAACCGTCGTTGTTGAAGTCCCCGACCACTGCGCCCATGGCCCAGCATGGATAGCCAATTCCGGCTTTATCGGTGACATCGGTGAAGGTACCGTCGCGATTGTTGTGGTAAAGCGCACTACGCGCCTTCGCGCCGCGGAGAGCCATGTCGACGCTGGGCGCATTCGTGAAATAGATATCGGGCCAGCCGTCGCGGTCATAGTCGATCAGGGCAACACCGCCGCTCATGGATTCGGCGATAAACTTTGCTTCCGGGCTCGACATGTGATTGAAACGAATGCCGGCGGCAGTGGTTACATCGACCAGCTGCGGATAATCGGGGAGTGGAGTGGTATCCCTGCTCTCCGCCTCGGCTTTTTGGCGCTCGGTGCTCGAAAGTGGAGTGGCTGTGCCCATCTGGGAGGCGGCTGCGGAACAGAGACACAGAAGCGAGATGGCTGCGCAGATTCTGGCGCGGGCTGCGGCGTGAAGCATTCGAAGGAAGGCAGCTCTACGGGTCATCACGGCTGTCCGGCTGGATTTCTTTGGGCTGGATCAGGAGATCTTTGTAAAGGCCGCGGAGGTCCGCCTTCATCTTCCTGTATTGCGTGTAGAGTTCGAGCTCGCGTTTGGCGTCGTCGGCGCGGCCAGCCTTGCGATAGAGCTGGGCGAGACGGTAGTGCGCTGTTGGATCGGTCGGCTCGATGCGGATGGCTTCTTCCAGCTGCGGGAGCGCCTTATCCGGCTCTCCGAGATCCATCATGGATTTCGCCAGACCAAGGTGGGCGGCCGCATCGGAGGGTTGCAAGCGGACTGCCTCCGTGTATGCCTTGAGTGCCTGTTGCGCATTGCCTTTCTGCGCGGCAAGCGTGGCGAGACTGCACAGAGCCTGTTCGTCGCGGGGATTTTCCTGAAGGGCTGTGCCAAATTCCTTCTCCGCTTCACCCTTCAGGACTGGATCGGAAGAGGTGTTGAGCAGCTCGCCCAGTTCATAGTGAACGCTGGGGAGATGAGGATCGATTTCTATGGCTTTGCGAAATTGCGCGATGGCCGCGTTCGTATTCCCTTCGCGAATTTCCTCATGCGCGAGCAGCTGGTGCATCTGCGCTGAATTTGGAGCGGCCACGGAGAGAGACAGGCGGGCCTCCGCGGACAAATCTGCGTAGGTGCGATAAGCCGCGTAGAGCACTTCGGGATTGTCCGGTGCTGCTTTCCTGAGTTGCGTGAGGATGGAGTCGGCTTGATCCAGATCGCCGGTCGCGGTCCAGGAGCCGACCAGCTCGAGCCCCACCTGAACTTTGAATTTGGTGTCGACGATCTGTGGAAAGGCGGTCTCCAGGTCCTGCCTTCCCCGATCCAGGTCGCCGGTGTGTAACTCGGCGATTCCGAGAATGCCCTGAATCCGCACCAGCGAAGGCTGGGCCGCAACCGCGGCGCGGAGGTGTGGAATGGCGTCTGCTGGCTTGCCCTGAAAGAAGAGCAGGACACCGAGATTCCCCTGGGTGTCAACGCTGTCCGGTTCGAGTTCAGCGGCGGCCTGCAACTCCGGAATCGCGAGATCGGGACGCCGGTCGCGGAGATAGCTCTGCGCCTTCTGAATGTGGGCAGTGAAGTCGGTCTGCTTTTCCTGGTCCGTCTGGGCTGCCTGCGCCGGGCATCGCATCACAGCAACGAAAACAAGACCGAGTGCTGCTATGCGGGCAGCCCTGAGTTTCATATGGAATGAATCTACCGGGGAAAAACGGCCGTGGAAACAGGAATGAATGATTGTCACAGACAGAGAGGGGACGGCAACATGCGCCGTCCCGCTGGTTCAATGACGTTGGGGTCAGAAGGTGAGCTTCGCGCTGAACTGCACCGCGCGGCCACCCACAGTAGTTCCAGTGATCTGCTCTGTGGGACCGGAGCCCGTACCGGCAGAGTTCTCGCCGAATGAGTAGGGTTGTCCGATTCCGGCAGCTCCGCTCAGCCCTCCGTTCGGGGTGCCGAAGCTGGGATGGTTGAAGGCATTGGTGGCATCGACACGAATCTGGAGTTTCACAGGGTCGTTCTCGCCTGGCATGGAGAATACCTTTCCACCGGAGAGATTCACCTCGTTGATCCCAGGTCCATACAGAGAATTGCGACGAACATTCCCAAAAGTGCCGGGTGCGGGTTCGAGGAAAGCCGCCGGGTTATACCACTCGTTGATACAGGTTCCACCCGAGCTTCCCGCCTGGCAGCGCGCGCTGCGGTGAGCCGGTTTCAAGCTAACCCCCGGATTCCTGTTGGGGAAAGACGAACCATCCTGCTGATAGGTATTTTGACCGGTGGTCACGGTGAAAGGCTGACCGGACAATTCAACGACGGTTCCTGAGATTTGCCATCCGCCGACGATTTCGTCGAGGAGCGCGTTGTTATTCAGGTATGCCTGCCCGCGACCGAAAGGCAGGGTGTAGACGGCATAGGCTTTGAAGGCATTCCGGACGTCGAAGTTGGAGTTGCCGTAGTTCGCTCCGGTGCTATAGGCGATCTGCCAGTCCTGCGGGCCCTCGCGGCTGCCCCAGCCGGAGGAATCCTGGTCGTCGAGCATGTGGGACCAGACATAGTTGGCGCTCATGCTGAATCCACGCGTGAAGCGCTTGGTCAGGGACGCCTGCAGTGAGTTGTAGTTGCTGAGGGCGTTATTTGTGCTTCCCGTCAGGTTCTGGAAGAGCGGGTAGGGACGGTATCCCTCCGCAACGTCATTGGAGGAAAGATGATCGGCCGGGATTGCGTTGAGGTCGGTTGCGAAGATGAGATTCGATCCGTGGCTGCCCACATACGCCACCTGGACCATGTAATTGGTCTGGAACGCCTTTTGGACAGCAAAGTTCCACTCCATCATGCGTGGGACCGGAACGTGGTAGAGGACAAATCCAACTGATTGCCCATTGTATGCGTCGGGACTGGTCGAGCCTGCCGTATAGGGGAGTGGAGTTGTCGTTCCGAATAAAGTGCCCGGGCCATCAAGCTTGGTGATGGGAGTGATACCGTTCGTCTGATCGGAGACGCTGCCCGAGTGGCTGACGGCCGCACCCATGCCATAGGAGGTATTGTTGCCGCCGTAGTTGTCGAGGCTCCATGCATAGGCATAAAGTCCAAAGCCGCCACGGACCGTGATGTCGGGCCGCGGCGCCCACGACGCGCCAACGCGAGGAAGAAAAGTATCACCCACGGGCGCGATGAGATTGGTGCGCCCGTTGGCATGCGTGGTTCCAAACCAGTAAGCGCCCAACGTGCCGGTCTGGCCGGTGAAGGGATTGGCGGCCGGGTTCGCCACAGTTGGATCGAAGCTGGCCTCATTGTTACGCACTTCGCTCCACCCGCGATTGAACTGGTAGCGGAGGCCGAGATTCAGAGTGAGGTTGGGACGAATTTTGTAGTCGTCCTGGCCGAAGAACTGAGGGTTTTTAAAGCGAGCGCCGTATTCCGGCGAGACGTTGGCGTTCCAGTTGGAGGCATAGCCGAGCAGGAAGTCGGCATACTCCAGACCGGTGGAAGAATCCGGGCACTCCTGGCCCGCATAGGCGTTGGAACCGCAAGCCGCGTGATCCCATTGCTCGGTGTACGCGCCACCGAAACCGAGGGTACCGGCATTGGTGTTGCCCCACGCGGTGGAGTCGTCACGGTAGATCAACATCTCGCCGCCGAAGTGGAGAATATGCTTGCCGCGAATCATAGTCACGACATCGGAGGGATCGAAGACTGCCTCTTTGTAGACAGCGTTGCTGCTGGGGTCGATCCAGGCATAGGGATAGTTGCGGTAGAACTGAATCGCCGGGAAATCGTCGGCTTTGGCGAACTGCCAACCGAGCTTCGAGGCATAGCCATGGCCCAGCGCGAGGTCGTCAAAGAAGTTCAGTTGATCGGTAAAGCCCAGGCGGGCTTCGTTGATAGTGTTGGCGCTGAAATTCCAGACGTCGGTGACCTGGGCGTTGTTGTTATCGACATCGCCGGACTGGCAGCCCACAGGGCAAACCGTTACGGAACTGGGATAGATGACCGGCGTATCGCTCTGGGTGTCGGACATCGTAAGGCGGTTGCTGGGCGTTATGTCAAAATCCAGGCGACCGAAATACTTCCGATAAGGCGTGGACTGGGGCAGCGTAGAGAAAAAGTTGTTCTGAACCTCACCGTCCGCGCCGACGCTGCCGGCAATGAATTTGCCGCCGGCGATGTGGTTCGTGGGCGTGGGATAGAACTCCTGAAACTTCTGGGCGACGGAGTCGAACAGGGCGGACGGAATGGCGTTCGAGCCATACTCACTCTGGAACGACTGGCGAACCGGATAGGGGTTACCCTGCGGATCGTAAGCGATTGTCTGCGTGGTGGGGTCGTAGATGGGTAGTTCGCCGCTAAAATCGCCGCTCATGACGGCTGGAGTGGGAATGGAGTTGGTGGAGTTGCTGGCGGATGCGTGGTCGACGATCTGATCGTAGCCGAAGAAGAAGAAGGCCTTCCTCCTCAGATTCCAAACCGGGATTGCTACCGGACCGCCCACATTGCCGCCGAAATTATTAAAGCGGACGTAGGGAACGGTAGGATGGCTGGCGAATCCGTATTGCGCGGCGTTAAAAGTATTGTCCTGGTAAAAGTCGTAGCCAGAGCCATGGAACTGGCTTGTGCCGCCCTTGCTGATCTGGTTGATGATGGCGCCACCGACACCGTACTGGGCGGAGAAGCTGGAGAGAGAGACCTGCAGTTCGTCGACGTCTTCAAAGATTGCGGGGTTGGCGTTCTGGCTGTGCGACAGGGTGGTGGAAGCGCCGTCGGCAATGATGTTGTTGTATGGAAGGCTGCCGTTGACGGAGACGACCTGACCTGGATTGGAAGCACCCTGACTCGCACCCGGTGCGCCCGTGGCGCCAGGCATGAGGATCATGAAGTTTTCCCAGTCCTGGCCAACCTGCGGGAGCTGTTCCATCGATTTGGCGTCGAGGGTGCTGGTTTGCTCGCCGGAATCCGTATTCAGCAACGGGACGTTGGTGGTGACGACGACCTTTTGAGAGACCTGGCCAACGGTAAGCGCCGCGTTTACCGTCATGTTGCCGACCTGCACCGTCACCGGTCCGCGCACCAGCTGGTCGAATCCCTCTTTGGTAAAGGTGAGCTGGTAATTACCCTGAACGATAGCGGACGTGTCGTATACGCCGGAGCCGTCGGTCACAAGATTCTTCGTCACCCCTGTGTCGATATCGGTAACCGCGACGGCTACCCCGGGAATGACCGCTCCTGATTTGTCAGTCACTGTCCCGCGGATATCACCGGAGCTGACGCTCTGTGCCAGGCAGGCAGCACTGCCGCCGATCAAGGACAGGGCTAAAATCCACCGCATCGTTTGCTTCATCGAAAGCCTCCCGAAATCCGTGCTGAAGGTTGGTGCCACATTGCCGATTTCTGCCCGGCGCTGCGCGAGAGCCGTCAGCCGAACCAGAAAAGGATGTTGCTGCCGCGTGACAAATGCTGTCTCGTGCTGAGGCAAGCGTTTGTCTGAGGTCTTGTTTTACGCGGCTGCGATTAAATCACGGGCTAAAAACCCTTGTCAAGTTCCTTTTGTCATCACTCGTTTACAAATAGACAATCGTATTGCTCTGTGCTTAACATTGCTCGCGCAACGATCTGAAAATTATCCCAGGTCAT
The DNA here is from genome assembly GCA_963787915.1 of uncultured Acidobacteriaceae bacterium. Classification (GTDB taxonomy): domain Bacteria; phylum Acidobacteriota; class Terriglobia; order Terriglobales; family Acidobacteriaceae; genus Palsa-343. The sequence goes on from CAWBEP010000008.1 coordinate 237,632, forward strand.
CTGTGCGTCCCCTCCTGACCGCGCGCAGATAGATAATTACGTTTGTCTTTCTGATAAAAAGCCACGTTTCCTGAAAGACGGGAGCCTCAGCAATGGTCAAGAACACTGATCGCCGCGCTTTTTTGCGAGAGACTGCAACGCTGGCCGCCTCGGTCCTCTGCAGTCGGAGCTCGTTTGGGTGGCCTTTGGCAGTTTCCACGGCGACTGGAACTCGAGCCTGGCTGACAAGTCCCGAGCAGAAATTTCAAGATCTGCCACTGGGTCCATGGACGGCGGGCGCAGCGCAGGGTGCTACGATTCACGTCGACAGGTCTGCGCAGTTCCAGTCCATTTTGGGTTTCGGCGGCGCATTCACCGATGCTTCGTGCTGGCTGCTGAGCCGGATGAAGCCGCAGGCGCGGCGCCGGCTGATGGAGGAATTCTTCGGAGCCGGGGGTCTGCGGCTATCGATGGGACGCACCTGTGTCGGATCCAGCGATTATTCGCGCTTTGCGTACAGCTTCGACGACTCCGCCACCCCCGACCCTTTGCTTGCGAAATTCAGCATTGCTCATGATCGGGAGTACATTCTGCCCACGTTGCGGGAGGCATCGCAGCTGAATCCCGAGATGTTTTATTTCTCGACGCCATGGAGCCCTCCGGGGTGGATGAAGGCCGGGGGGACCTTGCTGGGCGGCTCAATGCGCAAGGAGTATTTCGCTGCGTATGCCCAGTACTTCGTCCGTTTCATTAAGGGCTACAGGGCCGAGGGCGTGAACGTGAGCGCAGTCACAACGCAGAACGAGGTGGACACCGATCAGAACGGGAGAATGCCGGCGGCTTTATGGGGCCAGGAGTACGAAGCAGGTTTCATCAGAGAATTTCTCGGCCCTGCTCTGCGCGAGGCATCTCCCGACACCAAAATCTGGATTCTTGACCACAACTACAACCTGTGGGGACGGGCGATGGACGAGCTGGGCGATCCGGAAGTCTTCCGTTACGTGGATGGCGTCGCGTGGCACGGATACGTAGGCACGCCTGAGTCCATGACTCGCGTGCACGATGCATTTCCGGATAAGGGGGCGTACTGGACCGAAGGTGGCCCTGATATTTCCGATCCGGACTACGCGACGGACTGGACGAAGTGGGCAGCAAACTATGCCCAGATTCTGAAAAACTGGGCGCGGTGCATCGTTGCCTGGAATCTAATTCTGGACGATAAGGGTGCGCCGAACATCGGGCCGTTCAGCTGCGGGGGCATAGTGACTCTGAATTCCGCGACGCAGCAATTGACGCGCAGCGGCCAGTACTGGGCCTTTGCGCATTATTCGAAAGCAGTGCAGCGCAATGCGCGCGTGATCGGATCGAGCGGTACGGTGCCGGACGTGGAGCACGTCGCATTTGCGAATCCGGATGGCGAGATCGTTGTCGTGCTCACCAACAGCGGCGAACAGAAGGAGGTAAGCTGCCAGATCGAAGGCCGATTTGTGAAGCTGGAGATGCCGCGAGATTCGATCGTAACGCTTCAGTTCGGCCGGCTGTGATGGGTATGAGGCTGGCTGGAGATCACTTCAATAGCCGGCGCTCCGCACGAGCTGCCGCTGGTCCTTTGTCGGCGTTTCGCGGGCTCAAGTCCGAAGATTACTGAAACTGGAACCAATTGACATTGGAGATGCTGTTTGTTGTTCCTCCGCCGGTGAAAAGGATGTAGACGGTGTGGACGCCGGACACGGCGCTGATCGGTGCACTGACGGTTTGCCAGGTTTGCCACCCGCCGGTGACAGGCAAAGTAACTGATCCAACAGACTGGCCGGTCATGTTATCAAGATAGAAAGACGCCGTGCCGCCATTGCCGTCGCTCGCCGTCCGGACACTAACCGTCGATAGAGAACCTGAGGCTCCGAAGTCGACGTTACGGTATTCGGCCCAGGAACCAGAGGTGAGATAGCCGAGGTCGTATTCGCCGGTGGAATCCAAAGTGCTTTCGGTCTGGAGGCCACTCTCCTGGCTGTAACTCGACCCCTGAATCTGGGCTCCCGCTGCTACGTTAGGCGTGCCCGCCTGCGACCCGGTCCATGTGAAGGTCGCCGCAGCCAGTGCCGGCAAGGTATATGAGAAGGACTGCGAGCTGCCCCATTGGATCTGAACGGTCTGGGTGGTGCGCGCGTTGTTGAAGGCGACCAGAGCCAGAGAGCCGTCGGGGTTCTGGAAGGCAACGGTGGCGACCGCCGGCGTATTGCTCGAATAGACACGGACGGCCCCGGGCAGGACATATTTACTGTAGTGACCCAGCGTGTAGTACTCGATGTCGTAGGTGATGGCGCCTGTCTGGTTATTTACCGTCACGATCGGTGTGCAGGTGTTGCACCCCCCAAGGCCCGCATTCTGGGTCAGGTTGGGTCCAAGATTCTGATCGAGAGCAAGGCTCCATTTGACATAGGCTTTCCCCGCATTGCGCATCACCTGGGTAATTTCAAGGAAGTCCGAGGTGAACTGATCCGCGATCCAGGTGCCACCCGAATGTTCGGTCATCCAGTTTCCCTCGGACGGGAACAGATTCTGCATGCCCTGCTGCGCACCGGGCGTGCCGGAATATCCATGCCATGCCGTGCCCGCGACCTGGCTAAGCTGTTGCGTATTAAGGCCGTTCAGAACGAACTCCGGATAGGACGCTGTATCCCAGTTATGGTCATAGACCAGAATCTTCGTAGAAAGATTCGCTGCGCTCAAAGCGGGAAGAACGTAGTTCTGCAGCAGGCTGAGCTGCGCGCTGTCACTCATCCCCATGCTGGGATAAGAGGTAGTAATGTTGAGGGGCTCATTTTGCAGGGTTATGTAATCGATCGTGACGCCGGCAGCGTAGTATGCCTGGAGGTACCGGGCAAAGTAATTCGCGAACGCAGTTTCGTTGGCGCTGGTCATCAGCAGACCTCCTCCCAACATGGAGACGGGGCTCATGGAATTGGGATCTTTCATCCATCCCGGCGGGCTCCATGGAGTGGCTACCAGCTTCATTTTCGGATTCAGGGATTTCGCCTGCAGGATGATGGGGATGATATCGGGTTGGTCGTGGTCGATGGAGAAACTCGCCAAGGTTAAGTCGGTCGCGCCTACCGCCTGATCGTCGTAGGAGTAAACAGAGCGAGCGAGGTCCGAAGCGCCCATGGGCGTGCGCATGAAACTAAGTCCGATGCCGCTGTCGCGGGTGAAGAGCCTGTTCAGGGCCGTTGAGAGGTCTGCTTTGACGGCAACCTCGTTGAGCAGATAAGCCGCAGAGTCGGTGAAGGCCGCCCCAAATCCATCAATGGACTGGTACTGCTGTGTCGCATCGACCACGATGGTGTTGGTGCCGGCATCGGCGGTGTTAGTGGCAAAGTTAACGCTGGGCTGCAGGGCCATGAGCTGGCTCTGATCGTGAGTGCTCAAAACTACCGAGACGGCGGTCGTCGACGCGGGAAAGGTAAAGATACCTGTGGAGACTCCGCTGGTGGCATAGCCGGAGGCAACTGCGATGGCCTCGATCGTTGTCGTAGCGGAGACAGCAATGGGCGACGATACCGAATAGAGCGTTGATGCCGTGGTCGGCGTGGTCCCGTCAGTGGTGTAGTAGATGGAAGCGCCGGGCGTTGTGTCGGAGAGGCTCACGGTTTGCACAGACGTAAAGCTGCCTGGTAAAGGAGAGAAAGTCGGGGTGGCCGCGATCGGCAGGTTGATCGTATAGGTGCTGGTAGCGACCGTACTGTCCAGATAGCCTGACGCGACAGCGATGGCTTCGATCGATGTTGTCGAGGAGACGACAATGGGCGTAGATGCGGAGTAAAGGGCCGATGCCCTGCTCGGCGTGGCTCCGTTGGTGGTGTAGTAGATCGAGGCGCCGGAAGTAGTGTCGGAGAGGCTCACGGATTGAGCTGACGTAAAAATTCCCGGGCTCGGGCTGAAGGTGGGCGTCGCCGCTGAGGGAGTCTGGGTTGGCGAGCTGCCTCCACCGTTACCTCCGCTGCAACCTGCCAGCAGAAGGAGCGATGCCATCAACCCTGATAAAAACCTGTTCCACAACAGCATGGGTATCTCCCCGAGCGGTCAAGCTCAATTGCAGTGGGTGCCGGGCCTGCGTAGCCATGCCTGCACCTTAAGTTCAGAGCGGTGCGATTGAGACAAACGTTTCTCTAAGGGCATTGTCGCGGTTGCAACAAGGCCACGGGAAGGCATTAGACGTCGAAAGAGAAATGCTGTCAAGGGCACCAGTTTCACGGTGCCGGAATTCGCAATTCCCGTGAAAGAAGAGAGAACACAGATGACCGCAGGGTGCGTATTTATGTGGAACGTCGGATCCGAAAAGGTCGGGGAGCCAGTTGCCTCAGACCGATCTACCTGCCGGGCAGCGGAGCTTCAGGGGCACCCGTTTGAATGCATTCGGGAGAGTTTCCGGCTTTGGGGCAGCCGAGTCACTTCTGGTGCATAATTTCTCCGCGAAAACAAAACGCAGAAGTGGTCAATCCTGCACAGTGTTTCTGTCATCGCGCTGTTTAGTATGGAAATGGAATCAGGTGTCACGGCGCATAAACTCTGTAACTCCCGGATACCTCGCTGCTCCTGGTGCGTATCCTGAGGTTCGACGACTTCAGGATCGTTGTTGCTCCGGATCGATGCAATGAGTTGCGCGTAAATCGAATCAATTGGGCTTATACCTGACCAACGGGTCAGGTCGTCTTCATCAAACGTCAAAAATGTTCTGGCAAACAATACGATGAACAGCGGCATATGTCTGTTCTAAAGCAAAGAGGGTATCGAAATGTTGAAACATATCATGATTTTCTCAACGCTCGTTTTTATCTCTTCACAAATCGCGCTCGCGTCTGACCATGAGGACGACGTCGCTCGCAACCATAAGGCTGCGCAGGTCTTCAGGGAGATTATGGAGGCACCCGATCAGAGCATCCCCCATGATCTGCTGGACTCGGCGAAGTGCATTGCCATCATTCCGGGAGATAAGAAGTTCGCCTTCATCTTCGGAGGCAGTTACGGGCGCGGCGTGGCGACTTGTCGCAATGAGAATGGCTGGAGTGCTCCGGTGTTTATCGCCATTGATGGCGGCAGCGTGGGGTACCAGATCGGCGGTTCGTCGACGGATTTGGTCATGCTCTTCATGAACGAACATGCAATGGGGAGCCTTCTCAGCGATAAGTTCAAGCTGGGTGCGGATGCTTCTGTGGCCGCCGGCCCGGTCGGTAGAAGTGCAACTGCAGGAACGGATCTGAAGCTGAATGCAGAGATTCTGTCCTACTCGCGGAGCAAGGGTATATTCGCGGGAGTCAGCCTCGACGGAGCGGTTGTCCAGGTAGATAAGAGCGGAGATGCAGCGCTTTATGGGGCGGACGCCGACCGGCACGAGATACTGGATGGCAAGACTCCGGTTCCGGCTTCGGCCAGAGACCTTATCCGGGAACTGCATGGCTACACGCCGAGAGTCAGCGGTATGTAACTGTAAGTTGCGGGTGTCGCCTCCTGTCGTGGATGTTTTAACTACGGCGGGAGGGCGAAGCTGTTCCGCGAGGCCTCAAATGCAGTGGATTTGGCCGGTTCATATCGTGCGGACTTCTTAGGTACGCGCTATCGCAATGAGTGGTGGCCAGGGACGGGATCGAACCGCCGACGCCGGCCTTTTCAGGGCCGCGCTCTACCACTGAGCTACCTGGCCGCCGGAGGGATCCAGCTAGAGAGGAGTTGTGGAACTGCGGTTCAGGGAAAGCCGCACTCAACCATCAACCTCTGCAAGTATAACAAACGGCGCGGGCCACAGCGGCGAGCCTTACGCCAAATGATTGTGTACTAACGGCGAAGGTATGATTTTCCCGCATCTTAATTCGCAGGAGGGACACATGACGCCAGGCCGCACCGCAGTGCCCGAGAAAGTCATCGCAAAGCAAATGCCGGAGTCCTGCTCTGACAAGATCGACCCACGAGCCCCGGCCGGCAGCAGGAATTCGCTGGGTAAGAAGAGCGATTGCAACGGCCGGCCCACCACGGACGACAGCATTGTCGAGGCGATGGACGAGCAGGGGCCGATCAAAACACCGCCCAGACGATGAAAAGGGGCAGCGTGGGTGCTGTAGAGACCTTAAAGAAGGGCGCCAAAGGCGCCCTTCTTGTCGCACATCGTTACGGTTGCCTACCGTCCCGCTGATGAGTTTCCGCCCGTCGCCACGTTATGGTCCTTTGCAAGCTTTTCAGCCAGGTCCAGGTGTTCCTGGATTGTCTGCTTTCCCTGCTCCACGCTGGTCTTCAGATCAGAGTTCTTCGTTGTGGCGATTTCTCTCTTGAACTTGGCAAGATCCTCATGATGATCGGCCACCATCGCTTTTATGTACGCCTTGTCGAATGCATCGCCCGACAGCATCTTCAGCTTCGCCTCGGTCGCCTTTGACTTCGCGTCCATCTCATCGGGACTCAGCGACAGCCCCATCTGCTGGGCGACTGGCTGCATCTGCTGGTTCAGATTGGTATGGTCGCTGACCATCTTCTGGCCGAACTGTTTCACGTCCTCGCTCTTTGCTTTTTCCTGGGCCAGATTGCCCAGAGCGATTTCGGCGTTGCTGCCTTCGGTTGCCTGTTTCACAAATTGTTTGTCCGCCTGACTGAATGCGTTGTCTTGCGCGAGCAGCGGAACACAGAGTAAAGCTGCGCCTGAAACCAATAACGCCATTCCGCGAACTGCATAAAATTTCATTTTGTTGCCTCGGATCGGAGATTTGGGCTCCGCGCATTCGTACAACGCTGCCCTTTTGGTGAGGGTGCGAAAGGACGAAGGAAGTTGTCCCTCTCGGGTGGCACTGATGCGCCAAGTACCGCCGCGGCGAAGCGGAGCACTTTGTCGCGGGCCGGGATGTACGGCCCGGTGCGAGATCCGTGAACAAATATAACCAGAAAGAGGCTGACTGCACTCGCCTAACGCAGCAGCAGCAGGATGCCTCGGACTGCCGCTACCAGGCATACCCAGAGCAGGCTACCCGCGAGGAGTCCGCAAACCGCGCCGCGGGCCGGGGCGATCAGCTCTTTCTCGCGCTGGGTTGTGGGGCCCCGGTCATCATCTCGGACCTCATGCCACTGGCCCGCTGCATCGAACCCCGCACCGTAACGAACCACATCAATGTTGACGACCATGCCCAGCTCCTCTGCCTGCGCAATTCACCGACGGGTCATCTTCTCAGAGGGCGCGCTTTGCCGATGTGACCTCGGTCACTCACCCGTGGACAATGCTCTGGGGAACCGAAACTGGAGATGCGAGCGGTGGGGAGATCTGGACGCGAGGCCCGGCTCACTCCTGTTTTGAGCTGGGGTTTGGGTGGCCGTTACCGGAGTAATGCCTTCAGCTGCTAAGCGCGCAACCTGCTGCGGAGGTCCTCGGGGAGGCGGTCCTGGAGAACGCGTGCCTGCTCGATAGCTACCCCCGTGAGATACACCGGTGCAGGGGTGGCGATAGCCACCAGAACCCACGCGGCCATCGAGGCCAGCAGTCCCACGATCGCGGCCGCCTGCAGGGTAAAGACAACGGCCCGGTGTTCAAGGTGCATGACGACGGCGGCGGTTCGCAACGGTTCTATGTGGTGAATGACGGCTAGAGCCAGCAGGAAGGCAGCAATACAAAGAGTGCTGAGGCTGATGAGTGCGACATCGATGGTGCGGTGCAGCCTTTGCCGCGCGCGGCAAAACCCGCACGAGGCCAGATGATGTTCGTAGTCTGTACGCATTTCAGGCGAGATTCCTGAGATGTCGTAGCGCCAGCCAGACAATATGTCCCCGATGACCGAATCGGTGCAGTTGCTCATCGTTTCAGGTCCTCATTTTCCCCTCACCTTGCCAATGCCCGGCCCAACAGCCCAGAGGTGAGAATCCAATGCAGGGCGGTTCTTTGAATTATAGACCCTTTAGTTACAGAACAATAGGGTCCATGGGCCGGTCCTGTTCAGCCAGCAGCAGATGATTTGCAAGCAGGCTCATCCTGTCGCGCAGGGCCCGCTCTGCGGAGATGCGCGCTAATTCCGGAAGGTTATTGTTTTCTGAAAGATGGGCCAGGATTACGTAGGCAGCCCCCCCATCGTAGTTGCGCGCCAGAAAATCAGCCGCCGCGTCGTTCGAGAGATGACCAACGCGCGACATGACGCGCTGCTTCACCGACCAGGGATAAGGGCCGTCCCGCAGCATCTCCACATCATGATTGGATTCAAGCATCAGGACGTCTGAGCGCCGAAGGTGCATGTTGACGTTAGATGGCATGTAGCCGAGGTCGGTCGCAATCGCTATGCGGACACCTTCGGCTTCGAAGACATAACCCACGGGATCAGCGGCATCGTGGGGGATGGTGAAGGGGGTAACCGCAATGTCTCCAACCCGGAAGCCGCTTCCCGAACGGAAATATTCGACCGCTGGCAGGGAAGTCGGGTCTTTTTCCGGCTCACTCAAACACTCCTGGGCAGCCGCCTTTTCTTCTTCATCCGGCTCGCTGGCTGCATCGGCAGAGCAACGAGCGACTGCGGTCCCTCGCTCCTCTGTGCTCTGGGCTCTGCGCCCTGTAGCCTGGTTCGCTCTGAGATCCGAGCCCTTTTCGTGAACGCTGAACGGTGAACTCTGAACGCTGGCCCTGCGCTGCGCCAGCCATTCAGCATAGGTGATTCGCTTCTGTGGGGTCATCCAGCGCACCCAGGCGCGATGAGTCGGCTCCGTAAGATAAACGGGAATGCCCAGCCGGCGCGCCGTTACCGCCATCCCCTGCACATGATCCTGATGTTCATGAGTGATCAGAATGGCGTCGAGGCAGAAGGGATCCTCGCCCGCGGCCTTCATTCGCTTCATCAGTTCGCGGCAGGAAAGGCCAGCATCAACCAGAATCCGTGTGGTCGAACTGGCGATAAGGGTACTGTTGCCCTTCGATCCGCTGGCCAGCACCGTCATCCGCACCATTCCTGCAGCATACCCCCGATGTATGTGGAAGGCGCGTACCATTCATCGTGTCAGGTCTCTCGATGGGTACCATCGATTGTGGATCCCGGGCTCGCGGCACGCTCCGATCTCTCAATAGGTATAAAAACCCCGCCCCGACTTGCGCCCCAGCCATCCCGCATCCACCATACGCACCAACAGCGGGCAAGGCCGGTACTTGGGATCGCCGAGGCCGTCGTGTAATACGCGCATGATGTCGAGGCACACATCGAGACCGATAAAATCCGCCAGCGTCAGCGGCCCCATCGGGTGGGCCATCCCCAGCCGGAACACCTCGTCCACCGCCGCCGGGGTTGCGACCCCCTCCATGACCGAATACATGGCCTCGTTGAGCAGCGGCATGAGCACCCGGTTCGAGACGAATCCAGGTGCATCGTTCACCTCGACCGCTGTTTTGCCTAACCTCTCGGCCAGCGTCGCGACGGTTTCGTATGTTTCCTGCGAGGTCTGCAGACCGCGTATCACCTCGACGAGTTTCATGACCGGTACAGGATTAAAGAAGTGCATCCCAATGATGCGCTCCGCTCGGCCTGTCTGCGCCGCGAGCTTCGTAATCGAGATAGAAGAAGTATTTGACGCCAGGATCACGTCGGGTCGCACGATCGTGTCGAGTTCCCTGAAAATCGCCTGCTTGATCTCAAAGCGCTCCGTCGCCGCCTCAACGACAAAGTCGGATTCTGCCAGGGATTTCCGATCGAGTGTTCCCTCTATGCGGCGCAGAGTCTCATCCACTTCGTCCGGCGAAACCCTGCCCTTGTCCGCCTCGCGTCCCAGATTACGGCGGACCGTCTCGAGCCCGCGATCGAGAAATCGCTGCTCCACTTCACACAGCAGCACGTGGAAGCCGCTGCGCGCAAACACATGGGCAATCCCGTTGCCCATCGTTCCCGCGCCGATAACGCCGATATGCCGGATTTCTTTCATGGGATTGGTTGGTCCGAATCGCAAGTTTAACGAGTTTTTTATGGGGACGGCTTAAACAGTGGGCTTCTGAACACCACCAGCCCGAACCATATTGCAAACACAACGTAGACAAAAGCCGCCACCCAAAGCATCGGCATTGCGTGCGCTGCGGTCAAGGCCTTCAACAGCGTCAGGGACATGACAAAGAAGTGGACGAAGTTGCCGAGCGCTACTGGACGGCCGTAGATGCCCCCGATCAGATTGTCCTTGCCCATCCAGTTGAGTACGGCAAACCCGAGGTAGAGCGCCCCCGCAGCCTGAATCAGGAGGATTGCAATGAGCGGGGCCTCAATCCCACTTCTGCCAAGTACTTCGCGAGGCGCAAACGTAAGAAGAAATCCCAGCACCAGCATGGACGCTGCGCTGGCCATCATAAGTATTTTCGTTTGCATTATGCTTTACCGGTCCAGATATCTGTGCCTGAGGGTGCGGTCTTCAATCAACCCGGACCAGCAGAGACGTCACGTTATCCCGACCACCCGCTTCGTTGGCCGCGTCGATCAGGCTCTGCGCCGTTTGATCGAGATCGGAGCTCGCTTCAAGGATCTCGGCTATTTGCGGCTCCTTGACCTCGCGTGTCAGACCGTCGCTGCAGAGCAGGAACACATCGCCCTTCTCGACCTCCATATCGATCATGTCCTCGGTGACAGATTTCTGTGTGCCAATCGCTCGCGTAATCACACTGCGAAATGGTGAACGCTCTGCCTCCTCCGGCGTCATCGTCCCAAGGCGCATCTGTTCATCCACCAGCGAGTGGTCATGGGTGCAACGTGTCAGCTTTCCGTTCCGAAACAAATAACAGCGGCTGTCGCCGGCATGCGCAATCAGTGCCGGACCGGATCCCGGGTCGGCTCCCAGCAGCAGAGCCACGAGCGTCGTGCCCATGCCGTAAAGTCCCGGCTCGCTCTCTGACCTTTCCTGCACGACCTGGTTCGCCTCCGCGATGGCATCGTGCAGCCGCTCGCGCCCGGAGGCCCCGTCTTCCGCCGTCATCCGCTGCAAAACGGTGTCGACGGCCATCCGGCTCGCGACTTCTCCGCCAGCGGCCCCACCCATTCCGTCGCAAACGATATAGATGCCGAGCTCCGACCGGTATCCGAATGCGTCCTCATTACTGCTGCGCACCCGTCCGGTGCTGGTCAGAGCCGCTGCCGTCGCCTTCATCATCACCTGGGAAGTGGAACCAAAATCACGATACACGAATAGTCCCGCCGTTTCCGCAATCCAACTATAAGAGAAGACGTGGTTGGTCGACAGGTCGCTCTTCGCGTCCGCATATGAAGCCCTCTTCGCCGCATCCGGGTGCGCAGTGGACGTGCTCTTGTATCGCTCATCACCGTAGCGCCCCAGAGCATCTTCTACAATCACTCTGAGGAACCATACACCATGCCGCGTAAGCCGCTCATCGCCGCCAACTGGAAGATGTACAAGACACCGGCGCAGGCCCAGGAGTTCATGAAGAACTTCCTCCCTCTTGTCGCTAACCACGACCGCGACGAGATCGTTGTCTGTCCTTCGTTTACCTCCATCACTGTTGTCATCGCGGCCGTTACCGGATCGGGTGTTGCGGTAGGGGCGCAAAATATGCATTTCGCCGACGAAGGGGCATACACCGGTGAAACCTCACCGCTGATGTTGAAGGCCATTGGCACAACTCATGTGATCCTTGGCCATTCCGAGCGTCGTCAGTATTTCGGAGAGACCGACGAGATCATCAACAAGAAGCTGAAGAGCGCGCTTGAGCACGAACTGATTCCCATCGTCTGTGTGGGCGAAGTCCTCGCCGAGCGCGAATCCGGCAAAACAGAAGAAGTCCTGCTGCGCCAGATGCGAGGCGTTCTCGCCGGCATCGCGGCCGGAGCAGCGGCCCCCATTGTGATTGCGTACGAGCCTGTGTGGGCGATCGGTACCGGAAAAACGGCCACACCCCAGATGGCATCCGAAGCCCACGCCCTCATCCGTAACGAAGTCGCCGAGCTCCTCGGCGCTGAAACAGCCGGCAACCTCCGCATCCTTTATGGAGGCAGCGTCAAGCCGGACAATGCCACTGCGCTGATGAATGAGCCTGATATTGACGGCGCCCTGGTAGGGGGAGCCAGCCTCGATCCGCAGTCCTTCGCCAAAATTGTGAATTACTGATCAAGCGTTTCCTCGCGAGAAAATAGCTCTGTCATCCTCAACGAAGCATCCGAAATTATCAGCGCGCCCGCCTCTCGGGTGCGCGCCGAAACAATTCAGACGCGCGTCGAAGGACCTCCATTTTTCCTCCGGTGTGAGCATCTAACTATCACCGGAGCCCTGAATCGATGAACGAACCATCCACCATCCGCGAAATCCTCGATCAAGCGCGCACCATCGCCGTCGTCGGTCTGACGAATCGGGAGGGCCGTGCCAGCTTTGGAGTTGCCCGATTTATGCAGAGCCAGGGCTATCGCATCGTTCCGGTCAACCCGCAGATCAATAGCTCCCTCGGCGAGAAAGCCTACCCGGACCTCGATGCTGCTGCCGGTGACCACCCGGAAATCAATCTGGTTAACGTCTTCCGCGCTCCTGAACATGTCCCGGCTATCGTCAAGGACGTCATCCGGCTCAAAATCCCTTTTCTCTGGTTGCAGGAGGGTGTTGTGCACGACGAAGCCGCGGGCTGGGCCGAAGCCGCTGGCACCAAAGTTGTCCAGGACCACTGCATCCTGAAGGAGCGGATGGCCGCAGGCTGGAAGAAGGACCCGTCATCCTGAGGACCCAAGCGAAGAAAGAGCTTTTTCGTTAGACCTCGACGCCCTTCGCCTTCACATTGTCACGAATAAACCGCACTACCGACTCGAGCGAGGTCCCCGGCCCAAACACTGCCGCGACACCCTGGTCTTTGAGTGCTCCAATATCCTGCTCCGGAATTGTGCCGCCCAGTACGACCAGAATGTCGCCTGCGCTCTGCTCCCTGAGCATCGTCGTGATTCGCGGGACGATCGCATTGTGCGCGCCCGATAAAATGCTCAGACCTACGCAGTCCACATCTTCCTGAATTGCGGCGTTGACAATCATCTCCGGCGTCTGTCGAAGCCCGGTGTAGATCACTTCCATACCGGCATCGCGCAGCGCGCGCGCGATCACCTTCGCGCCGCGGTCGTGTCCGTCGAGTCCCGGCTTGGCCACCAGCACCCGGATTGGAGTCGCCCGTTCACCCATAAAGAACGCTGAAGAATAGCACAGCAATACTCTCGGCCGTTCACCTGGCCCGCACTGTCTTAAGATATGTTTCTTATCGGTGGATTGGGTTTAGCTTTCGTCGCCCTCTTCATCCCCATCCGCATCCGCGGACTCCAGTGCGGCCAGTGTGGCCCCATCCACATCCCATTTCTTCAGGATGTGAAAAATCACACCGGTCGAGAACCCTGCTCGCATCAGCATCCGCATCACGCGCGCCGCTTCCTTGTCACTCGCCGGCTTCTTCACTCGCTTCCGCTCCAGATGCCGCCGCGCCAACTCTTCCTCGTCGACGTTTTCGTACGCCGCATCGAGAGTGTTCGCGATGACCGCTGCGTGCACACCTTTGCGAATCAGATCCTGCTGCACGCGCCGCCTGCCGAAGTGCGCGTTCTCCTGGCGCAGCCTCGCATAGTCCTGCGCGTAGCTCGTGTCGTTCAGATAGCGCCGTTCTTTCAGCCGCGCAACCACCGCGTCCATCGTCGCCTCGCCAGCTTCACATGGCTCAATGCGTTTGCGCAGCAGCCGCTTCAGTTCGGCGACCGTACGCATCTGCTGCCCCAGCATTTTTACCGCATACGCGTAAAGGGAATCTTCGTCGAGGAGAGAAGCCGGCCTGCGAGGGCGCGATCGCACCTCGTCAGCCCTCACGCTGGGAACGTGGAAGCCCGAAACCTTCCATGTATTTGAGAATTGTCGCGAAAGCCGGGCCACCATCGAACTGGCCGGCCCCGATGATCGTTTGTGGGCTGTGTGCCGAGAGCCCGTCCTCGTCGCGAATTGACGACATCTTGAGGGTCGCCATGTGTAATTCTCTTCCTGTTCCCTGCCGCCTGTTGCCTTTCTCTAACCTCGCCGCCGGTACCGAATTTCAAACTCGTATCCCGCATTCGGCGGGAACATCTCCGCCGCATGGCGCAGCCGCTCGGCCAGCGCGGGCGCGGCGAGCAGGGGGTATTCGCGTTCGCGCAGATCGGCGTAGTCAAAATCGATCGTCAGCGAAAGCATGTAGATGGCGAGTGCATCGGCGAACGCCGATTCGAAGTAATTCGATTTTGCCTTCTCGTCGAGATCGGTGGCGCGGCTGCGGTCGAGGGCCCGCCGCCGGCTCTCCCATGCATCGTGGCTGGTTTCGCCGCGTACCTCAGAGGTTGCCTGCGACCACACCAACTCAGCAAAGCTCTGCGGTACTCCAACTACGTCGACGAAATGGTGACCCACATTGATGAGAAATTCAAAAGCCAGCGCGAAGCGGTCCTGCATGAGCCGCGTCGAAATGAAGATGCACTCCGAGCCGCCGAAGCGTACATTTCGATGGCAGATCGCGCGGTCGCCGAGGTCGACGGTATAGTCCGGCGCTACCACAGTGTCGTCGTTCTCGCCAATCGCAAGCGGAACGAAATACCACGCTCTCTGCCGCAGCGCCGCCGCTACCACGGCGGGGACCGCCTGTACAATGCGCTCCAGCTCTTCACTGCTTGTGTGCACCTCGCCGAAGATCGCGTAGCAAACGCCGTTGTCGGACTGGCGCACCTGAGCTTCCTGCGCCACTTTCGCAGCGGAGAACAAAGGGATTTGCGTGGTTCCGGCCATAAGTCTGTATTCTAGCTGACGAGGAGTTGCAGTATGACCGCGACCACGCAGCCAGCGAAGATGCTCGGCATCCCGCTCGGCGATTTCGGCTTGTTTTCCGCCATTCTTTTGTCGCTCGCCTCCGGCTTCCTGGCCTTCTTTGCCAGCTGCTTTATTGCGATCATTGCTCTGCTTTTCTGGAATGGCATCGGTCATCATCAGGTCAACTATGCCGACAGCTATCGGCTCGTGGCCTTTCCCATCGGCCTTGCAGTCCTTGTGCTCGCGTTTCTGTTCTTCACCAGCACATGGCTGCGTCGCAAATTCTCCGGAGCCGCGTAGATGGCCATCGTAACCGTTCCCCGTGGCAGTCTGAATCCTGCTCAGGAGGACGCGCGTGCCTGGTGCGGGCAACTCGAAGCCGGCGACATCCTTTACTTTCCTCAGAGCCCCGTGCCGCTCAGCGTCGACGACACCAGCTTCCTCCTCGGCCAGCAACAGGCTGACAGTTCGCTGCACAAAAACATTGCGTATAAACCGAACATCGATCGGCTCAGCGGAATCGACACCAAAGTCGCCAACCCCGCCTCTGTCGAGCGTCTTCAGCGCATCATGCGCGGCTATTCGGATTCGGTCGTCCGGTTCCTGACGCAGTTCCTCACACCGTATGCCGCGCACTGGAAACTCGACTATGCCAGCTTCCGTCCTCAGGAGGAGCAGGGGCGCGATCTGCCGCTACGACGGCGCAACGATCTGCTCCACACCGACGCTTTTCCCACCCGGCCGACCCACGGCGCGCGCATTCTGCGTTTCTTCAACAATATTCATCCGGCGCGAACGCGCGACTGGGTAGTCAGCGATCCTTTCGCGACGACAGTGCGCCAGTTCGTTCCCAAAGATATCGCGCCTCACCCTCGCTCGGCGGTTTCGCGTCTTGGGAGGGGCGTGGGCCGTGCCGTAGGCCTCGGCGCCGCAATCCCATCGTTGAAGCGATCCCCTTACGACGATTTCATGATGCGCTTCCACAATTTTCTGAAAGAAAATCCGCGCTGGCAGGCCGACTGCCCGAGGTATGCGTTCCAGTTTCCGCCGGGCTCCAGTTGGATGGTCTACACCGACACGGTTCCGCACGCGGTCCTCGCCGGACAGTACGCTCTCGAGCAAACATTCCTCGTCCAACCGGAGGCGATGATCCGGCCAGAGGTCTCCCCGCTGCGCATCCTCGAAGAAATTGCACAGTCGCGGCTGGTCTGAATTCGCAGGGGATTGCCGAATGCGGGCGGCCTCGATGGACACTCGGAATGAACTAAACTGAGCTGTTATGGCGACTGTCGAATCTCCCACCGTAATTCTGCCGCGTAAGCCCCAGGGCGGCTTCCGCAATGAACCTTTCACCGACTTCTCCCAGCATCACAACGTGCAGGCGATGCGGGAGGCGCTCGAACGCGTGGGCGATCAGCTGGGTCACGAGTATCCGCTGATCATTGGCGGAGAGCGGGTGAAGACCACCAGCAAGATCGAGTCGCGCAACCCGGCACGGCCGGCGCAGGTGGTCGGAGTGCACCAAAAGGCGGGCGCTGAGCATGCCGAACGGGCGGTCCAGGCGGCGCTGAAGGCTTTCGAGACCTGGCGTTTCGTTCGCGCGGAAGAGCGCGCTTCACTGCTGTTAGCGGCTTCGGAAATAATTCGTGAGCGCAAATTCGATTTTTGCGCGTGGCTGAGCTACGAAGTTGGTAAGAACTGGGCTGAAGCCGACGCCGATGTAGGCGAGACGATCGACTTTCTCGAATTCTATGCGCGCGAAGCGCTGCGCCTGGCTGCTGCGACGACGCCCATTCAATATCCGGGCGAGAAGAATGAACTGCTGTACATTCCCCTGGGCGTGGGCGCGGTAATCTCACCGTGGAATTTTCCGTTCGCGATTATGGCAGGCATGTCGGCGGCGGCGATCGTGACGGGGAACACAGTTGTACTCAAGCCTTCGAGTGACGCACCAACGATTGCGGCGCGGTTTATGGAGGTGCTCGAAGAGGCCGGACTGCCCGGTGGTGTGGTGAACTTCTGTCCGGGCTCGGGGGCTTCTTTTGGAAATGCGGTTGTCTCGCATGCGAAGACGCGGTTCATCGCGTTTACGGGATCGAAGGAAGTCGGGCTCGACATTCACGAGCGCGCGGCCAAAACGCAGCCGGGGCAGATCTGGATCAAGCGGACAATCCTCGAGATGGGCGGCAAAGACTCAATCATCGTGAGCGCGGACGCGGACTTCGAGGCAGCGGTTGACGGAGTAGTGGCTTCGGCTTTTGGGTTCAGCGGGCAAAAGTGCTCGGCCTGTTCGCGGGCGATTGTCGAGGAACCGATTTATGACGCTTTCGTGGGTCGGCTGCGGGAGAAAGTCGACGCGTTGAAAGTCGGCGATCCGGCGGGGAACAGTCCTGTGGGACCGGTCGTCAACGAGGCCGCGATGAAAACCATTCTGGATTACTTCGCAATCGGAAAGAAGGAAGGTCGTCTTGTGTCGGGCGGTAAGGCGGTTGAGTCGATCGAAGAGGGATACTTTCTTGAGCCGACGGTGATTGCTGACGTGGCGCCGGGCGCGCGCATCGCGCAGGAAGAGATATTTGGCCCGTTGCTGGCGGTTATAAAAGCGCGGGACTTCGACCATGCACTCGAGATCGCGAATAACACGGAATTTGGGCTGACCGGCGCGGTGTATTCGGCGGACCGCGGAAAGCTGGATCGCGCGCGGCGCCACTATCACGTTGGCAATCTGTATTTCAATCGCAAATGCACAGGTGCGATGGTGGGTGCGCATCCTTTTGGCGGCTTCAACATGTCGGGGACGGATTCGAAGGCGGGCGGCCCGGATTACTTATATCTCTTCACCCAGGCGAAGTCGGTCGCAGAGAAGCTCTGAGAGAGCTGTTGAACTGCACAAAGCCAAAGGCGATGCGCGCGTGCTACGCGGTAACGAGGCTGGGCCGGGCAGTTGCCGTGGTTTTTGCCTTGGCTTTTGGTTTCTCGGTCTCGAGCGTGATCAATTGCCATGCGGAGCGGTCGCGAAGCAGACGCGAGACGAGCGCCGTGTGCATTGCGTGTCCGGCGCGTTCGGCGACAACGTGGCCGAGGATGTGGTGGCCGGCGAGGGCCAGATCGCCGATAAGGTCGAGCACCTTGTGACGTACAAACTCATCGCGGAAGCGGAGGTTGCCGTTGAGGACCCCCTGGCGCGAAAGGACGATAACACTTTCTTCGGTAGCGCCGCGGATCAGCCCCATGTCGCGCAGTTTCTTTTCGTCTTCGCGCCAGCCGAAGGTGCGCGCCGGGGCGATCTCGCGCTCATAGGCGCCAGTGGCGAGGTCGACGGTGTAGCCTTGTTGGCCGATGGGAGCCGGAAAATCGATCTTGTAGGAAACCGAATAGCCGTCACCGGGATAGACTCCGATGAATTTGTCCCCCTCACGTACCTCAACATCTTTGAGGATGCGCAGGTATTCGCGGCGGCGGCGCTGGGTCTTGAGCCCAACTTCACGGAATGCCAGAGCATAGGGAAGAGCGCTGCCATCGAGGATGGGGAGTTCGAGATTATCAAGCTCGATGAGGACGTTATCGACGCCGAAACCGAGCAAAGCAGAAAGCAGATGCTCGGTGGTGGAGATGAGAACGCCCTGGCGCATGAGGCTGGTTGCGTAACTGACTTTAGCCACATTGCGGCCGACAGCGGGGATTTCGAATCCGTCGAGATCGGTGCGGCGAAAAACGACACCGGATCCGGCTGGGGAGGGAAGCAGGCGCATGTGCACCGGTGCTCCGCTATGGAGGCCAACGCCGGAGAACTCTATCGGAGAGGAAATCGTATTTTCCAGATGCGATGATTCTGCCAAGCGCTTTCCTCAATGAAGACATAGACTACAACCGAGAGAGAAAAGTTGTAGTGTGGCAAAATCGCCACACAATACATGACTAAGGTCATAGTCTCGAAATCGGCTCCATTATGGCAAACGTCACGAAATCTGAACTTTACGCTTCTTTACTGCTCCCCAAGATGCTTGCGCATGAGGAGGGACCGTTAATCGATTGGATACGAGAACTGGTCGAAATCGAGTCGCCAAGTGACAACAAAACGGCAGTGGATCGGTGCACCGAAGTCGTTGCACAAATAGCGCTGCGGCTGGGAGGGCGCGTGCGGCGGCATCGGCAGAGGTCGTTTGGCGATGTGCTGGAGCTACGGTTTGCGGCAGCAAAGAGGACAGCGCAAAAACTTGCATCTGCACCGTCACCCGTGATGCTGCTGGGCCATCTCGATACGGTTTGGCCTCTTGGGACAATCCATAGCATGCCTTTTCGGATCGCCGGCAGACGATTGTGGGGCCCGGGTGTGCTCGATATGAAGGCGGGCGTGGCGATGGGGCTGCTGGCGGTTAAGATCCTGCTGGAACGAGACGCGCTGGGCCGGCCGGTAATTTTCTTGTTGAACAGCGATGAGGAAGTGGGAAGCACCGTTTCCCGCCCGATCACCGAGCAGCTGGCGAAAGAGTGCGCAGCAGTGTTCGTGCTCGAGCCGGCACAGGGGTTGGCCGGAGCATATAAAACAGCGCGGAAAGGTGTGGGCGACTATACGTTGCGGGTGCGGGGAGTGGCCGCGCATGCCGGAGTGGACTTTATCCGCGGCCACAGTGCGATCCATGAGCTGGCGTGGCAACTGGAGAAGGTGCGTGGATTTACGGATCTGGATCGCGGGCTGACGGTGAATGCCGGGGTAATACGCGGTGGGACGCGGACGAATGTGGTTGCGGCCGAGGCCGAGGCCCAGATCGATGTGCGGATTGCGCGGGCAAAGGACGCGGCGCGGATCGACAGGCGAATGCGGGGGTTGCGCGTTCGAGATCGGGGCTGCGTCCTTGAGGTGGAGGGGGGGATGAATCGTCCGCCGATGGAACGGAGCCGCGCGACGGCCGCTCTTTTCCACCGGGCCGCGACTCTGGCCGCGAAAACGGGGTTACAGTTGACGGAAGCCGCGACGGGTGGCGGCTCCGACGGAAACTTTACCGCAGCCCTGGGCGTACCAACTTTGGACGGCATGGGTGCGGTCGGCGAGGGCGCGCATGCATCTCACGAATCAGTGCTGGTGCAGCATCTGATTCCAAGAACGGCCCTGCTGGCGGAGATGATCCGAGCCTGAACCGGGGCCCGACTCGATGTCGTGAAAGGACATTCCGATGCTGAAGCTGATGGAGATCGGGTTGCTGGCCGTAACGCTCTTAATTGTCCTTGGACTGGTCGTGGCGGGTCAGCCCGAAGCGCCGCCGGCCGCAGAGCATCTCCTGGGGGCGCAGGAGCCGCACGAAGAGGCGCAGCATCCGAAGGCGAGCTGAGAAATGCAGCTGGGAGCGGGGAGCTGACAGCGGCGATTAGTGACCAGCCTTTGAAAGTCTGGCTGCCGAGGTAACGGTTTGGTCGCTGAGACGGGCCTCAACGCCTTCCATCATGCTGGCGACGAGGGCCAGCGGTAATCCGACAACGTTGAAATAGCAGCCGTGAATGCGCGGAATCCAGCGGGCGGCCTGTCCCTGGATGGCGTAGGCGCCGGCCTTGCCGAGGGGTTCGCCGCTGGCGATGTAGCGAGCGATGTCTTCGGCGGAAGGCGTGAGCATCGTCACCCAGGTGACTTCGGCAGCGACTTCGGTGAGGGTGTCGCCGTTCCTGGGGGCGAGGAGCGCGACGCCGGTGATGACTTTGTGGGTGGCTCCGGCGAGCAGGCGCAGCATGCGGGCGGCGTCGGCGTTGTCTTCGGGCTTGCCGAGAATTTCGCCGTTGGGGGCAACGACGGTCGTGTCCGCACCGAGGATCAGGGGTGGCTCGGTCTGCGTTTGGGCGAAGGCTTTGAAGTCCGGCGAGGCGGCGACGGCTTCGGCTTTTTCGCCCGCAAGGCGGTGGACGTAGCGGATGGGCGTTTCGCCGGGGCGCGGGTCTTCGGGGACTTCCGCGGGGAGGACTTCGAAGGCGTATCCGGCCTGGGCGAGGAGATCGCGGCGGCGGGGGGACGCGGAGGCGAGGACGAGCATGGGGAGATTATTTCAGAGGGGGATGGAGAAGATTGGTCGGGTGAATTGCCAGCACAAGGCCGACTCAGGACGCGGGGTAATCCCGAGCCGGCTCGGACTGCGCTCAGAAGGTTAACTTCAAAGCAAGCTGTATGACACGGGCCGGGATGGGACCCGTTCCTGATATCTGACCAAAATTGCCGCTTGAGATGCTGTGGCTGGGTGCGCCAAAACTGGGTGTGTTGAGAGCATTGAACATCTCCCAGCGGAACTGAGTTTTAACTCGTTCAAGGGTGTTGAAGTTCTTGATGACTGCGGAATCCATGGTGTACACCGGGGGCCGGTCAATGATGTACTTTCCGGCGTTGCCCGCGGTTCCGTATTCGTTGGGGGCAAAGGCAGCCTTGTTGAAATAACTGTTCAGCCAGTGAGACTTGCCTCCCTGTCGTACTCCAAGAGACTGGCCGGGAACGCGGTCGGCAAGATCCTGCCCGACGTCGAAGCCTGAGCGATTTCTTCCGTTGCCGGGGTTAATGGAGAAAGGCTCACCTGATTCCGCGGTGTAGATAGCGCTAAGCTGCCAGCCGCCAAGTACATTCTTCACCAGGAAATTGTTGCCTTCGAAGGAAGGCAGCAGGTAGTTGCCATAGGTGACCCACACCAACGGCACATTGAGACTGGAAAGCCCCTTGTCGTGGCCTACGTCGTAGGGGTCGCTGACGCTCGATTCGAAGGTGGGATCGCCCGATCCGCCGACATCCGTTGTCTTTGACCAGGTGAAGTTGGATTGGAGCTGAAAGCTGTGGGAGAACTTGTGTTCGATACCGGCCTGCAAAGCGCTGTAGCTCGAGGTGCCCCCATCCTGAACCTGAAGGATGCCTGAGAAGTTCGCGTTGATGCGCGGATTGGTGGATGGTGGCGGAACACCGGCGCCCACCGCGACACCCGGATTGGCATCCACTGTCGTTGCCTGGTGGAACGACTCGCTACCGACATAGGCCAGATGCAGAGCGTTTGTTTTTCCGAGTTGCTGCTCTAGCGAGAGGTTCCAGCTCTGGGTCACACCGAGCTTCAGGTTGGGAATGAAGGTGGCGGGAATGTTCTGGGCACCCGGAAAAGTCGAGCTGGCGGGAGGGTTTTGCTGCGGCCCTGCAAATGGTGGGAAGGGACTTGTCCGGGCGCCAGACCCCCGCCGCCGGGGAAGTTCGTCCACGGGTTGTCAAAAGGGATGGCGGCGCCGTGCCGGGACTGTACGTTGGCGAGAAGGGAGCGACATCGCCGACCATCTGGTAGAAAGCATCTTCCATCGGGGTGGTAAAGAGTCCAAAGGCGGCGCGAATCGAGGTCGTGGGACGGGTGTCCAGGCAAGGCCCAGCACGAGGTTCGAAGTAGCTGTAGCTGGCCTTGTAGAGTTGATCGTCAACGCCCGTGTCTCCGGGAAAGACCAGGCCGCCCGGCGCGTTGGGAAAGCGCGTGCTCTGTTGGCCGGGCACGTAGTCCGCGCCGCGCCCGCCCGCCACGTCCGCCGGTGTGTTGGGGTCCCAGCGCAGGCCGAGTGTCACGGTCAGGTTGGGCTTGATCTTGTACTGATCCTGCCCGTAGAGGCCCCACATCCACTGCGTGGTGGTGTTTTGTTCGCCCGCTGCCTGGGTGATGCTCTGCGCCTGGCCAAGCAGGAAGTCGGCGAAAGGTAACGCTGCCTGGTATATTGTGCCGTGAAGTTGATGATCGGGCTCTCG
The DNA here is from genome assembly GCA_963787915.1 of uncultured Acidobacteriaceae bacterium. Classification (GTDB taxonomy): domain Bacteria; phylum Acidobacteriota; class Terriglobia; order Terriglobales; family Acidobacteriaceae; genus Palsa-343. Next base: position 260,127 of record CAWBEP010000008.1, read on the forward strand.
CTGAAGAGCGAGGCCTCGGTGTGATGGCGATGAAAGATGTCCCCGCCGCGGCCATGATCGTATGGCGGCCTGCAACTTTGGTGAACGTCTCCGTCAGGCTGAAATCCATGCGTTTGGTCTTGAATGGATTGCTGGAGAAGGAAGTGAAGCCGAAGTGGGCGAATAGGAGTTGTTGTTGCCGTCGCTGACGTTGAAGTCTTCAAGGTAGCACTGGTTGGGCGGGTCCTGCACGTTGATGAACTGCGAGAGGCAGATGGGCTTGCCGCTGGCGTCCAGCACCGGTGTTCCGGTGGTCAGGTCGTAGCCGATATAGCCAAAGGCGAGGGTGTTCAGGGTGGTTGGGTTCATCGTCCAGGTGTGGTTGAGCACTTCGCTCAGGAAAACTCCGTTGGTGCCCGGGACCCCGACCAGGATGTTGCCAGGTGTGGTCTGGCCGTCTGGGTGTAGTAGTTCACGAAGCTGCGCACGAAGAAGCGTTGCTTGTCGTTCAAGTCGTAGTCCAGCCGTGAGGTGTTTTCGTCATAGGAAACCGGCTGGCGCGGATAGGCAATGTTGGTTTGTCCAGTCTGGGGGTTCTGCCAACGGGGATGTCGGCGAGCATCTTGACGGCGCCCGGGCTGAAGAGGGCCGGATTAACTTTGTTCCCGACGAAGGGAGGCGGCAGGACAATTGGGTTGGGCCCGTTCAGCAGCGCCGTGAAGTCGCCCTGGCGCTCAGCTTGAGTTGGGGTAAAGGTGACATTGGTCTCGGCCTGCGAACTCTGCCGGGTGCCCTGGTAATTAGTGAAAAAGAAGAGCTTGTTCCTGAAATACGGAAGATGGCCACCCAGGTCCGCTCCAAACTGATTGCGATGGAGGGGATCGACTGCCTTAGTTGAGCCCCATGCGGGACCACTGAAATAATCTGCGGCGTTGAACAGATTGTTGCGGAAGAACTCGAATGCACCGCCATGGAATTCAGTGGAACCCGACTTGGTTTCAATGCTCACAATGGCGCTGGGTGCGAATCCGTTGCGGGCATCGAAGTTGTTGGTGATGACGCGGAATTCCTGCGTTGCATCCGGATTGGGGAAGGGGAGTGCAAGGAGCAGGTAGGTATCCATGTGCGAGACACCGTCGAGCAGATACCAGGTGCTCCCCTGACGCTGTCCTCCGGCCGACGCGCCTGACTCATTCGGAAACGAATTGGTGGTTTGCAGAGTGGATGCGTTGCTGTTCAGCTCATTGGTAACGCCAGCCGAAAGCAACACGAGGGTCCCCGGATCGCGACCATTGAGCGGCAGATCCTTGATGGTCTCTTCCCCAACCACCTGGCTGAGTTCGGGAGTCGTCGAGTTGATCAATTCGGTCCCGCCCTGGACCATTACCGTCTCCTGAGAGCCTCCGGCTTTCAATTTGAGATTCAACGTGGCCGAATCCCCCACGGTTAACTGCAAACCTGTATCGGTCACGGATTCAAATCCATCGAATGAAACCTGGATTTTGTAATGCCCGACGGGCAGAGAATTAAAGGCATAGTTGCCGATGCCATCGCTGGCGACCGTCGTGGTCAAGCCTGTTTCCATGTCGGTGGCAGTCACTTTTGCGTTGGAAACGACCGCGCCGCTGGTGTCTGTCAGTGACCCTGAAAGCCGCGCGCTGGTGGTGGACTGGGCGAAACCAGAATGCCCACACAGCATTGCAAGCAACAAGGCTGTCATGGTGCGGCCAAATGCAGATACGAGCGTATGTTTCAGCATCGATCTTCTCTCCAGACTGTTATCGCCCTCGGGTTCTCGACTCAAAATGCGGGCGGCGAATCTGGGATCACCTTGCTCCATGCAAAGGGGTGGAATTCAAGTGGGGAGGAGGGGGAGAGCTGGCGCTGGCCGTCGAATGAAGGCTCAACCCAAAGGGGCAGAGCGCCTTATTTGCTGGTTAAACTATGGTGAATCTGAAAAACAACGCATTGTGATTCAGAGGGGTATACCCCTGTTGGAAGCCGACTATTGTGTCTTCACCCGGTTGAAACAAGGCTCGTATATAGCAATTCCAGGAGCAGGAACTGGAACCGATGCCAGCGAGGACTGCAACTGCGACAGAATTCTCGGAGGGGCAACGGACAACTCTGTGCGAAGCGGAGGCGGCCAATGGCTGTGAGGAGCGCAGAGCGTTGTCGCGAGTTCTTGCCAGCAGGCACTTCAATAAGGCGCCGCTGCTATCGGCATTCCTGAGTTACGTATGCGAGGCATCACTCGCGGACGAAAACATCCGCATCACGGAACAAAACATCGGTGTGAGGGTTTTCCGGCGCCCGTCCGACTACGATCCCGGCCTCGACAATATCGTTCGCAACTACGCCCGCCAGTTGCGCCGAAGGCTTGACGGCTACTACGCAGACGAGGGCAGGGGTGAGACCTGCGTCATCGACATGCCCAGAGGCGGGTATGCAGCGATCTTCAGGCACCGGCCGGTCGAGTCTTTCTCCGTTGTCAGTCCGATGCCGGCGGCATTCAAAGTCGAAACGGAGGACGGAAGCGAACAACAGGTCGTATCCAACTCCGCAATTGACGCGCCGAGAACGTTCACCAGAAACAGGAAAGCCGATCTCATCGCGCTGACTTTCTGTGTGACCGCTTTGTGTGGGGCGAGTGGGTTTGCGGTTTGGCATTTCGACCACATTCCGGCGAAATCGCCGCTGTACCGGCTGTGGTCGCAGATCTTTCAGGCAGATCGGGACACAGTGGTTGTTCCGGCCGACGTGGGCTTCGTCATCCTGCAACAGTTGAACAACCGGACTTACAATCTCGCCGAATATGAAAGCTGGTCGCGGGTGGAGCCCTATGACCACGTTTACATGTCGTTTCTCAAGGCGCAAAAATACACCAGCATGCTGGATCTTGACACGGTCTCCCGCCTGCAACAGTTGCCCGAAGCTGTCGCCAGCCGATTTCTGATCCGCGCGCCGCGCAGCCTGAGCACAGAAGACCTGAACAACGACAACGTCATCCTGATCGGATCGAACTACAGCGATCCGTGGATGGAATTCTTCGAGAGAAGCCTCAACTTCCACTTCGTCAACCAGCCCCAGGCAGGGCGCTTCTGGATCGAGAACACGCATCCAAAAGCCGGCGAAGCCGCGATCTACGAAAACAAGACACGCAACATGACCCATGAGACCTATGGCGTGATCGCACTGCTGGGAAATCTCAGCAAGTCCGGTCATGTGCTGATTATCGAGGGGCTCGACGGACCTGGCACTGAAGCGGCGGTGGGATTGCTCTTGCAGCGCGATCCGATGAGAGGCATCCTTCAGCAGGCGACGCGCCCGGACGGCAGCCTTGGCAATTTCGAAATTCTCCTCGCAGCCACAAGCGTCGACAACCGGGCGACGGGCACGCATATCGTCGCAGAACGCTATTATCCCTAGGAATGTTCGGGGCTCGAGCCCGGTTCGGGGAAATCGGAGTCGTTGTCCTTAATTTCTTCGTTGGAGTCGCGGTGGGGGAGCTGGGTGGCGAGGCGGTCATGAGAATCGGCTTCGGATGACGGGGGCCGATGTACGGACTCCGGTGCCGTGTTTTCGATCGCGCCTTTTTGTGTATCCGCATCCGTCTGCGATTCTTCTCTGGGTTTCATCTTTTCTCCGATCTGCCCTCATCCTGGTGGATGCGCGCTGCCGCGGTGGCGATGCTTTCGACGCTGTGTCGCGGGTGACCTGCTATTTTGGACCGGATGGATTCTGTGTTCAACCCGCATGATCTGCTCAAGGCCGCCATCGAGGAAGCGCGTATTGGACGCGCCGAGGGCGGAGTTCCGGTGGGGGCGGCGATCTTCACCCGCGAAGGAAAGCTGCTGGGCGCCGGTCACAACCGCCGTGTGCAGGAGGGCGATCCTTCGGCGCACGGCGAGACGGATGCGTTCCGCAAGGCGGGACGGCAGCGCTCTTATCGGGACCTGATCATGGTGACCACGCTGGCGCCCTGCTGGTTTTGCAGCGGGCTGGTGCGGCAATTCGGATTCCGCACGCTCGTGGTCGGGGAGAGCCGCACCTTTCAGGGCGGCCTTGCATGGCTGCGTTCCGCCGGGATTGAAGTGATTGACCTCGATGCTCAGGAGTGCGTGGATCTAATGATCGGCTTCATCCGCGAGCATCCTGAAATCTGGAATGAGGATATTGGGGAGGACTAAGCCGTCAGGCGGACGCGTTTCGGTTACCCTGCCGGTCGTTTGCTGGCGATCGAGCGACCTTGAAAGCGTTTCCCGCGCGCCGTGACGGATATCACCGACAATCGTCTCCTTTAGACTGCAATCTGTTCTGTACCCCGCGTTGGTTGCCGGAGCGCATTATCGTCGGCAGCTGACGTGGAAGGTGTCTCCGCCTGCGGGAACTGTAGAATCGTCTGCAACCGCTCCGGGTGGAATTGGGAACCCTGGCCTGTGATTGCCGCTGGCAGTCGGGGAGAACAACATGCCGCTCTATGCAGAACGTCCGCCTCTGCCCTCCGAAGACAAACGCTGGAGAATTGTGAATGGCACGATGCGCAAGCATGGGTACTCGCGCAACGCGCTGATTGAGACGCTGCATACGGTGCAGTCGTCGTTTGGATTTCTGGACGAACCCTCCATCAAGTTTGTGGCGAAGTCGCTTCGTGTTCCGCTGAGCCAGGCGTACGGCGTGGTGACGTTCTACCACTTCTTCAGCCTGAAGCCGCCAGGCAAACACACATGCACCATATGCACGGGGACGGCCTGCTACATCAAGGGATCGGACAAGCTGGTGGCGCAGGCGGAGAAACTGCTGCACATTGAGCCGGGCATGACGACGGCGGATGGCGAAGTGTCGTTGACGACGGCGCGCTGCGTGGGCGCCTGTGGGCGTGCGCCGGTGGTGTTGCTCGATGGGGAGCTTTCCGGACAGATCGAAGCAGCGGAACTGACGCAACAGCTGGAAAGGTGGACGATGCAATGAACGTCGAAGAGCTGCACGAGATTGCCGCCGCCGCCGTTGAGGAGCGGGAGAAGTTCGATTTCGAAATTAATGTCTGCATGGGCACGGGCTGCCTCTCGCAGCACAGTGACAAGGTGAAGGCGGCGATCGAGAAAGAAGCCGAAGCCAGCGGCAGGAAGTGTCACGTGCGCCGCACCGGATGCATGGGGCTGTGTGCTGCCGGGCCGCTGGTCCTGATGGAGCCAGCGGAGAGACGCTACGGGCACGTGAACGAGGGCGACGCGAAGGACGTTGTGGCCTCGCTCGACGGAGAAGCGGTTGGGCGCCTTGATCCACATTTGGGCGGCTACTTCGATGGTCAAACGCATGTGGTGCTGGAAAATTCCGGGCACATCGATCCGGAGAAGATCGACGAATACATCGCACGGGGCGGGTACGAAGCGCTGCTGAAGGCGCTGACGGACATGTCGCCGGCCTCGGTGATCGAGCAGATTGCGAAGGCGGGGCTGCGCGGGCGCGGCGGCGGTGGTTATCCGACGGGGCTGAAGTGGGACACCGTTGCGAAGGTAAAAGGCACGCAGAAATATGTGATCTGCAACGGCGACGAAGGCGATCCGGGAGCCTTTATGGATCGCAGCGTGCTCGAGAGCGATCCTCAACGCGTGATCGAGGGGATGGCGATCGCGGCGTACGCGATTGGCGCGACCAAAGGTTACATCTACGTGCGCGCGGAATATCCGCTGGCGGTTCAAAGGCTGACCGCGGCGTTGCGTGAAGCGCGGAGACGTGGATTCCTCGGGAATGCGATCTGCGAGACCACACTTAACTTTGACATAGATATTCGTCTGGGAGCCGGTGCATTTGTCTGCGGAGAAGAGACTGCGCTGATCGCGTCCATCGAAGGTAAGCGCGGGACGCCGCGACCGAGGCCGCCGTATCCGGCGGTTTCGGGGTTGTGGGGCGATCCGACGCTGATCAATAACGTGGAGACGTTTGCCAACGTGGCGCCGATTATTCGGCACGGGGGCGAGTGGTTCTCGGCGATGGGGACGGCGCGCAGCAAGGGGACGAAAGTTTTCGCGCTGACCGGCAAGATTCAGCGGACGGGCCTTGTGGAAGTGCCGATGGGGATGACGCTGCGGCAGATCATCTTCGGCATCGGCGGCGGGGTTCCGGACGGAAGGAAATTCAAGGCAGTCCAGACCGGCGGACCTTCGGGCGGCTGTTTGCCCGAGGAGCATCTTGATTTGTCCATCAGCTACGACGCTCTTATCAGCGCCGGTTCGATGATGGGTTCGGGCGGCATGATCGTGATGGACGACACGTCCTGCATGGTCTCCGTCGCCCGTTTCTTTATGGAGTTCTGCATGACGGAGTCGTGCGGCAAGTGCGTACCGTGCCGTGCTGGCACGGTACAGATGTTCGAGTTGCTGACCAGGATCACCAATGGCCGCGCCAGCCACCGCGATCTGGAGCGGCTGACGGAGTTGTGCGAAGTGGTGGGGGCGACGAGCCTGTGCGGGTTGGGACAGACCGCGCCGAATCCGGTGCTGAGCACGCTGCGTTATTTCAAACATGAGTACCTGGCGCATATTGACGAGAAGCGATGTCCGGCAGGGGTCTGCGATCTGAGCGGGGCAACGGTAGACGCTTCCCGCGGAGAGGTGCACGCATGAGCGCGGAACCAAATGTCCGGACACTGACGATCGACGGCGAGGAAATCAGCGCTCGCTCGGACCAGACGATTCTCGATGCGGCCCGCGAACACAACGTTGGCATACCGACGCTGTGCCACCTGGAAGGTCTTTCCGAGGTCGGAGCGTGCCGATTGTGCCTGGTGGAAGTGAAGGGCGCGCGGCGGTTGCTGCCGGCGTGCGTGACCCAGGTGGCGGAGGGGATGGAGGTCACGACGCGTTCCCCTCAGATCGATCGCTACCGGACGATGATTCTGGAGCTGTATTTCGCGGAACGCAACCACGTTTGTTCGGTATGCGTGGCGAATGGCAATTGTGAATTGCAGAGCCTGGCGTTGACGCTGGGCATGACGCATGTGGAGATTCCGTATCAGTACCCGCTGCTGCCGGTGGACGCGTCGCATCCGCGCTTCACGGTCGATCACAACCGCTGCGTGTTATGCACACGCTGCGTGCGTGTCTGCTCGGAAATTGAGGGAGCGAACACATGGGGTGTGATGGGGCGAGGTTCCGAGTGCCTGGTGATCACCGATTTGAAGGAGCCATGGGGAGACTCGGAGACCTGCACGAGCTGCGGCAAGTGCGTACAGGTTTGTCCGACGGGCGCGCTGTTTGAGAAGAGCAGCGTGGGCAGCAAGGTGGGCAAGCATCCGGAGTTTCTGCCGTATCTGAGGATCATGCGGGAAGGGGAGCAGCCATGAGCAAGGGAGAAAAGTCATGAGCGAGATCAAAACTCTGGCGACGGTCTGGCTCGATGGCTGTTCCGGTTGCCACATGTCGCTGCTGGATATGGATGAGCGGCTGATCGAATTGAGCAGCCAGTTTCAGCTGGTGTACAGCCCGCTGGTCGATCGGAAGACGTTTCCGGACCGCGTGGACGTGACGCTGGTGGAAGGTGCGGTCGCGAGTGTGGACGATCTGAAGAAGATCCGCAAGATTCGCGAGCACACGCGCATCCTGGTTTCGCTGGGCGACTGCGCGCTGACCGGCAACGTCTCCGCGATGCGGAACAGCTGCGGAGTGGAGCCGGTGCTGTTGCGTGTCTATGAGCAGAATGTTCTCCAGCCCCAGGTGCCGACGGCCGGGGTGCCGGCGCTGCTGGATCGGGTGTGTCCGGTGCACGAGGTGGTGCCGGTCGATGTCTTCGTGCCGGGATGCCCGCCGTCGGCCGACACGATTCATCAGGTGCTGTCGGAGCTGCTGGCAGGCCACATTCCCACGCTGGGCGGCGTCGCCCACTTTGGCTGATTGGAATCAGGAAGGCAGGAGATTATGAGCCGCACCATCGTCATCGACCCCGTCACGCGTCTGGAAGGACACGGGAAGATCACCCTCCAGCTCGATGACGCTGGTGTGGTCCAGGATGCGACGTTCCATGTAACGCAGCTGCGCGGCTTCGAGAAGTTCTGCGAGGGGCGGCCGTTTTACGAGATGCCGAATATTACGGCGCGCACCTGCGGTATCTGTCCGGTGAGCCATCTGATTGCCTCCTCGAAGGCCTGCGACGCGATTCTGGCGGTGCGGATCCCACCGGTGGCGGCGGATTTGCGGCGCATCATGAACCTCGCGCAGCTGGTGCAGTCGCATGCACTGAGTTTCTTTTATTTGTCCTCGCCCGATCTGTTGCTGGGCATGGACGCGCCGCCGGATGAGCGCAGCATCCTGCATGTGGCGCATTCGCATCCGTCCATCGGAGCGGACGGCGTGGCGCTACGGCAGTTCGGACAGCGGATTATCGAGTTGCTGGCGGGGCGGCGCATTCATCCCGGCTGGACGATTCCGGGAGGTGTGAACGAGCCGCTGAGCGCGGAGAAACGCGATCAGATTCTCGGGATGATTCCGGCAGCGACAGCGGCGATTCGTAGAACGCTGACGTGGTTCCGCGGCAGCATCGAGAAGTTCTCAGCGGAGATCGAGGTCTTCGCGAATTTCCCGACGCTGTTCATGGGGCTGATCGACGATCGCGGACTGGCGGAATACTACGATGGGGCGCTGCGTTTCATCGATTCAGAAGGAAACATCATCGCGGGTGAGCTGAATCCGGCGCACTACCCGGAATATATCGGCGAGGCGGTCGAGCCCTATACTTACATGAAGTTCCCGTATTACAAGCCTCTCGGGTATCCGGGCGGAACCTACCGCGTGGGTCCGCTTGCGCGTTTGAATCTGGCTGGGCGCTGCGACACGCCGCTGGCGGATGTCGAATGGCGGGCGTTTCGTGCCATGTCGCCCAAGCCCTTGCTGAGCTCGTTCCATTACCACTACGCGCGGCTGATCGAGATGCTGCACGCAACGGAGAAGATCGAGGCGCTGCTGGGTGACAAGGCGATCCTTGATAAACATGTACGGGCCACCGCGTCGGTGAACAATCTGGAGGGCGTAGGCGTAGCCGAAGCGCCACGCGGCACTCTGATTCACCACTACAAAGTGGACGAGAACGGGCTGATTGTCTGGGCGAATCTGATTATCGCCACGGGACACAATAATGCAGCGATGAATCGCGGTATCCTGCAGACCGCTCGGCACTATGTGCAGGGCGAGCACGTGGCGGAGGGCATGTTTAACCGCGTCGAAGCCGTAGTGCGGACGTTCGATCCGTGTCTCAGCTGCTCGACCCACGCGATGGGTCGCATGCCTCTTTCTGTGGAACTGCTTGCACCGGACGGTTCTCTGGTGCGGGAAGTGCGGAGAGGCTGAAGGCGATGGAGGCCAGGACGGCCGAGGCGCCGCTTCCTCCTGCGGTATTGCTGGCGTGCGGGAATTCGCTGCGCCAGGACGATGGCATCGGTCTGCAGGTTGCCGCGGCCGCGGAACAACTCTTCCCCGCCGCGGTTCTGCGGACCGTTGCCGCGCAGCAATTCACGCCGGAGATGGCGGCCGATCTGGCGGCGACCGAGCTGGCGATCTTTGTCGATGCGTGTGTGAATGATGAGCCCGGAGCGATTCGCATCGTATCGCTGGTCGCGTGCAACGAAGTTGCGGATACCCACCGGCTCGATCCCCCGGCATTACTGGCGATGGCGCATTCCCTTTGCGGCCATGCGCCTGCTCATGCTTTCGCACTCACCATAGGGGCGGGATGCCTTGGGTATGGCGAGGAAATTTCCGGGCCGCTCCGTCAGGCGGTGCCCCGCGCACTGCGACTGTTGGGAAACCTTGTCGCGGCTTACGCAGTTCGGGAATAGCTAAAACAGTATTAAATCGTGATGGTGTAAAACCTCACGCGCGCAGACTCAAACCGTCGCAGGCCCGCCGATCTGGGCCGCGGCGCTCAGGTGGACGCGCTTGCCGATCTGCGCGCAGCTACCGACCAGGGCATGGGATTCGATCATCGTTCCTTCGTCGACCCAGGCGCCCACGTTCACGTACATGGGAGGCATCGCGACCACCGTTCGCGCCAGATACGCTCCAGCCCGCACGGAGGATCCCCCGGGCACGATGCGGATTCCCTGGTCCGGCGCTGGAGCCCGACGCCCTATTCTGCCTGACGAAGCGCGATGGGCTGTACCTGCGGCGACGGCCCTCCCGGGGGCGCGGAGTATGGCGGAGGCTGACCGGGCTGCTGGGGCGGCCCCTGCGGCTGGTCCTGACTCGGTGGAGGGCCGGCTCCCCGCGGTGGTGTGTAATGCGGCCGCGCAGCCAGTATAAAGTCATCACGGATCACATAAAAGTTCTGCTCCGGCAAATCGGCCTCGAGGAGTGCGCCTTCGCTGGTGTAGTAAAGCTCCACCGAGATACCGTTTTGCTCGCTGACGACAACGCTGGTATGGTGCGCATCGACGGGCTGCCCGTGAAAGTTGGCGTGGACATCGGGCTCAGCCGTGTATTGAGCGGGTACAAGGAGCCCATTTTCCTTCGGGACGACGATCCATGTCGTCGGCGGATTAGACAGCGCGAAGTGCACCATCGCCACATAGGCAGCTGAGTCGAGATCGGGCAGCAACACGGTGTGCTGGTGGCGGTCAAAGCTGTTTGTAGTCGTCTTTCCCTGCGCTTCAATGTTGACCTCGAACTGGCGACCAGAGGGATCGGAGGCGAGCTTGAAAGTCACCTGAGCGTCGTTGACAGAGCCCGTTAGCTGGTCGTGAACAATGTTGAGGCGGCTGTCAAGCCGATTGGTGTTCGTAAATGTGTAGGTGAACTTCGGCATTTTGAGCTCGCCGTGTGAGGAGATCTGGTAACCGCTGGGCAGTGCCTCCACCGTGCAATCTGTGGAGCCGACCGTCTTGCCGTCATTCGCCCGGACGACATTGAAGTGGGCTTGGCCGGCAGGAACTGCGATACCAGCAGGGCCAACCCCGGCCCCGGTCGCCGGGACCTGGGCAAAAATTGCGGGGGGCAAGGAAGCCATCAGCAGAGCAAGAACAGGAAAACGCATGGTTCAAGAAGACCTTCCTGGCTATTAGACACAATTTTTCTCTAAAAGCTGCGCAGTTGGCGGAAAGGCGGGCGCTTCGGTCTTCCCAGGGGTCGAATTGTCCAGAGGCGAGAAAAGAGAAGTCAGATTCGGTGTCAGGCTGCCCTGACCCGCTCCATCGGCGTTTCCGGCTCTGAGGAAAGCTCTTCGAGGCTCTTGCCTTTGGTTTCCGGCAGAAGCGCGACAGTGGTGACGAGACCCAGAATGCTGACAATTGCGGCTCCTGATTCAGCCGCGAGCAGTCCATGCCAGCGCATCAGGAACGGGAATGTAAATACGCCGAGAAATCCCCCAAGCTTGCCCATGGCGGCGGCGATACCGTGTCCAGTGGAGCGCACGCGCACAGGGAAAATTTCAGACGGATAAACGAACGTGGTCGCGTTCGGGCCGAATTCCGTGAAGAAGAAGCTGATCCCGTAAATGATGACGAAAGGAATGATCATCTTCTCGATATTCGGCACCAGCGCCATGACGCCAAAGGCGACGGCCATCATCCCGAAGCCGAGAGACTGAATGACCCTCCGGCCAAGCTTGTCCATGGTAAGGATAGCAACGGCATAGCCAGGTGCGGCGAAGACGGCAAAGATGACGAGCTGGGTAAGGGTCTTCTTAAGAAGGCTGTCATGTGCCCCCAGCGCCGAAAGAACCAGCGGGCTTGAGACCGTATTGCCGTAGTAGGCAAAGTCCATGAGGAACCACGCCAGGCTGACGCCCACCAGGCGGCTGAGGAGCTTGTTGTCGTTGACGAGCCGATGAAAGCCGTCCCAGAAGGAGACGGAGTGGTGTTTCTCATCGAAGTGTTTCGCGCGGACGAGCTTGCCCTTCTCGTCTTCTTCGTGACCAGAAGCGTGCAGGAAGCGAGGCGTTTCCTTCAAATGGCGCCGCGACCAATAGACGGCCAGCGCCGGTACCGCGCCAAAAGCCAAAAGGATGCGCCAGATGATGTCTTGTGGCAGGTGAGATGTTAGCAGACCCGCGGCGAGGAGCGGACCGACGATCAGGCCGGCGGCCTGCATGGCGAAAACCATAGTGACCATCATGCCGCGGGAGGCTTTGCCCGCGTATTCGCTCATGATGATGGCGGAGGCCGGGTAATCTCCGCCGATGCCTACGCCCAGGATGAAGCGGAGGCCGATGAGCCACCAGATATTGCCGGCGAAGGCGCAACCGATCGCGCCCGCGGCCAGCACCAGTACTTCGAAGCCATAGATTCGTTTGCGCCCAAGCATGTCGGCCACGCGGCCAAAGAGCAGCGCGCCAATGGCGGAGGCGAGCAGTGCAGTCGATTCAACGAGGCCTTCTTCCAGCTTGCCGACATGCCACATTGGCTTCAGCATCGTCATCACCACGCCGATGATGAAGAGATCGTATGCATCGGTGAAGAAGCCCATGCCGGAGATGAACATGATCTTCCAGTGCATGCTGGACGGTTTTGCTTCGTCTAAATCGCGAAAATTGCCGGCGGGAAAGGGGCGGATCTCGGCCATGGGGCACCTCGTGGGTCAGGATGGCCCACGAAGGCTTACGGCGCGGGCCCGACAAAGAGCTCAGGTAGCGCGATCTGACGCGCACGCCGGAGCGTCTGTAGAGGGATGGCGCGAAAGGTTACTGACGGATTAACGCGAGGTTAATTCACGAATGCACGCAGCAAATAGCGGGTAGCCGGTAGCCCCGTGCAGGCTCCCGGCCACCGGCTGCTGTCTTACTTCTTTGCCTGGTCGAAACGCTTGTTGATCTCGTCCCAGTTCACGGTATTCCACCATGCGGCCAGGTATTCAGGACGACGGTTTTGATACTTCAGGTAATAAGCATGCTCCCAAATATCGTTGCCGAGAACGGGGTAATGACCCTGGCTGAGCGGACTGTCCTGATTCGGAGTGGTCACGATCTTGAGCTTGCCGTCCCAGACCAGCCAGCCCCAGCCGGATCCAAATTGCTTCGCCGTCGTCTCGTTGAATTGTTTCTTGAATTCATCGAAGCTGGCAAAGTCTTTCTTGATTTGCTCGCCGATCCCACCGGTGGGCTGGCCACCGCCGCCCGGCTTCATGATCGTCCAAAACATGCTGTGGTTCACATGTCCCCCGCCGTTGTTGCGCACTACGGTGCGAACGTCTTCGGGCACGCTGTTCAGGTTCCGGAGCAGGTCTTCTGCGGAGTGTTTGCTGAGGTCGGGATGCTTTTCAATGGCTCCGTTCAGGTTCGTGACGTATGTCTGATGATGCTTGTCGTGATGCAGCTTCATGGTCTCGCTGTCGATATGCGGTTCGAGAGCCGAGTAGTCATAGGGAAGAGGTGGAAGTTCGAATGCCAAAAGAATTACCTCCTTGCGGATTGTGGGCGGTGGGATTTCCGAGGGGTCGCGCGTGCGAATTCCGGCGAAACGGGAAGGCTCGCTTCGTCCGCGCCCTCCGATCATACTGGATGCGCCAGGGTGGGCGCAGGGTGCACGGAGGAGGCGAGAGGGTTAAGCGCGAGACTGTGAAATCGAAGATGAGCGAATCACCCCGATCAATCTGCATCATTCTATAGATACTTGCATCAGGAACATCTTATTTGTATCGTCTGCCATCATGAGAACCACCGTGACCCTGTCTGATGAAGCCGCCGAGTTGGTGAAGGAATATGCGGAGGGCGCCGGGGTCTCAGCTTCGATAATTCCCGGGGGCGGCGGGTTACCACGGAAGAGGCGAAAAAGCTCGAAATGGACGAAAAGTGAAGACGTTCCTCCTGGATGTCAGCGTTCTGCTGGCTTTCTACTGGTCGCCTCATGAAGCGCATGTACTCGTCATGGAATGGTTTGGCCGTGAAGGAGAGAGTTCCTTTGTCTTTTCCGCTCGCCGAGGCCGGTTTCGTGTGCGTTGTCACTAACCCTGCATTTAGCGGTAAACGTATCGAAGTTTGAGGCGAAGGAGGCCCTGGCCCGACTGGTCTCAGGGACTGTGCTTCAACATGTGCTCGCGCCGTTCGAGCAACGCGTCCATTCCTCGCCGGGTAACGGATTCCCTGCTTCTCGGTTTAGCCATCGAACGCAAGGGATCGCTCGCCACACCTGACCGTGCAATACGCCATCTGGCGGGTAGTGAATTCGCGCAACATCTCACGCTGATCGGCGGTTAAAAAACCGCAACCCACGTTGGGCATTGCTTTTTCCTGCCGCCTCCCCATTTAATTGGCAAGGGGATCATTTCCCGGACGCGATGGCATCGTCGAAAGGCAGATGCGTCGACGTCCTGACAGGCCCCATTCTGCTGCACTGCGAGAGAAGAACCAACCCCAATTTGTCGCCATCGTCCATAACCCGAAGAGAGCTGCTGCGCCGAGCGGGAGCCACAGGCGCGCTGGTTCTGGGTTCCCGGGTTCTTGCGCAGAACCAGACGCAGGCGCCGAAGGTGAAAGCCGGGCAGGAGCCGCAGTCCGAGTCGCAGTCGGCCCAGGCCTATCCGCATCCGTCGGGCGTTTTCATCAATCGGCCGTTCACCCAGGTCACCAGGGCTGCGGATGTACTCATGGACGATCTGGAAGGGCGGGCCAGCGATTTCTTTTACAACGAGGCGAGCCCGCGCACCGGGATGGTGCGCGATCGTGCTCCGGCCGCCGGACTCTCTCTCAGTCGCGTTTCGAGTATCGCAGCCACTGGGTTTGGGTTGACGGGGCTGTGTATTGCGCACAAGCGCAATTATCTGCGCGCATATGACTGCGAACAGCGCGTCGAGAAGACCCTCGCTTTTCTTCTGGAAGACTGCCCACACGAGCACGGGTTTCTTTATCACTTTATCGACATAGAGAGCGGACAGCGCATGTTCGGCAGCGAGCTGTCTTCGATCGACACGGCGCTGTTGCTCTGCGGTGTACTCACCTGCCGGCAATACTTTGCCGGCAATTCCCGGATCGAAGGATTAGCTACGACCTTCTACCGTCGCGTGGACTGGGAGTGGATGCTCAATGGCGGCCAGACGCTCTCCATGGGCTGGTTGCCCGACCAGGGTTTCCTGCAGCACCGCTGGGATATCTATTCCGAGCTGCTTACCATGTACCTGCTGGCCATCGGCTCGCCTACGCATCCGATTCCCGCGACGACCTGGAACGACCTGCAGCGGCCGGTCGTCCAGTACGGTGGCCTCGACTACATCAGCGGGGTGGCGCCGCTCTTCATCCACCAGTACGCACACGCGTGGTGCGATTTCCGCAATGTCGCCGATCTTCATGCCAACTATTTCACCAATTCCGTCGCGGCAACCCGCGCACACCAGCTTTGGTGTCTCACCGAGAGCCGGAAATTTCCCTGGTTCGATCAGAATCTTTGGGGCATCACGGCGTCGGATTCGCGCGAAGGATATCGGGTCTGGGGAGGGCCGCCGGCCATGGGTCCTCTGGATGGGACGCTGGTGCCCTGTGCAACGGGTGGCTCACTGATCTTCCTTCCCGCCGAGTGCTCGCACGTGCTGCTGAGCATGCGGGAGCAGTTCGGCGACAAGGTCTATACGCGTTACGGATTCGTCGATGCGTTTCAGCCCAAAGCGAACTGGTTTGCTCCCGATATTCTTGGCATCGACCAGGGCATCACCATGCTGATGGCTGAAAATCTGCGAACGGGTTTCGTGTGGGAGCAGTTCATGAAGAACCACGAGATCGGCCATGCGATGAACGAAGTACAATTTCACCCTGACCCCGACGCACTGACTCAAGTGCTTTAGTGCATTTGTCTCCCACTACGAGCGCCTGGCTGGGACGAAATTTCGATGCAATGACAAGAGCCTTACCGAAGCTGCCGGGGAGAGCGTATTCTCAGTGCTCGAGCTACCGGACTTCAATTCGGGCCCTCATTCACGTTCCCGCAATACACAAATCCCCATTTTCAGCGAAAATGGCTGACGAATGACAGATTCCACTTCGCGATACAGATGGATCGAAGGCCAGGGGCTCGCCTTCGGCGCTCCCGGCCTTGAACCGCGCTGGACCTCCAGCGCCAAAGACGCGGTCGCCACCGCCTATGCGGCATCGAGCAAAGTCTGGTTCACGGTCTCACACGGCATCCTCAACGAGATCTATTGCCCTACCATTGATCGGCCCCAGATCCGTGATATGCAGTTCCTGATCACCGATGGCGAGACTTTCTTCCACGAAGAGCGCCGCGATCTGCTGCACGAATTCGAATACATCGACTCCGACTCGCTGGCGGTTCGCATCCACAATCGGGATCGCGAGGGCCGCTATTGCCTCACGCGCGAGATGATCAGCGATCCGCATTATCCCGTGGTGCTGGTGCGCGTGAAGATTGAGGGAGATGAAAATCTGCTCTCCCGGCTGCAAGTCTACGCGCTTCTTTCTCCCCATCTGGAAGGCGGCGGCATGGGCAACTCTGCCCGTATCGCCGACGTGGCGGGTAGGCGCGTGCTGGTTGCCTGGAAAGAGGGCATGTCTTTAGCCATGGCCTGTACCGGCGGGTTCAGCCGCGCCAGCTGCGGCTATGTGGGCACCAGCGACGGCTGGCAGGATTTGAAGCAAAACTTCAAAATGGACTGGGAATTCGGCTCGGCGCTCGACGGCAACATCGCTGTGATGGGCGAAATCCCTGCGGCACGACTGCGAGACTTTACGCTGGCAATCGGTTTCGGCGAGGGACATCACGCTGCGCTTTCGGCCACCGTTGGGTCGCTCCTGGCGCCATTCGAGCATCATCTTTCGCGATTCATCGAGCAATGGCACCGCGCCGCTACACCCCGGGAGCTGGAGCACCATTCCAATGACCACGGGCGCCTGCTGCAGATCAGTCACAACGTGGTGCTGGCGCATGAGGACAAGACGTTTGCGGGCGCTTTCATCGCCTCGGCGTCAATTCCGTGGGGCTATGCCAAGGGAGATGACGATCTGGGCGGCTACCACCTTGTCTGGACGCGCGACATGGTGCAGACGGCTACCGCGTTGATGGCGTGCGGCCGTGTGGAGACGGCGGTACGCGCCCTTACGTACCTGACTTGCTCGCAAAAGCCGGATGGCGGCTTCTCGCAGAATTTCTGGGTTAACGGCGAACCGTACTGGACGGGCATTCAACTGGACGAAGTGGCTTTCCCCATCATGCTGGCGTGGCGACTGTGGAAGCTCGACGCGCTGGGTAATTTCGATGTCTTTCCTTTTGTCGAACGGGCTGCCGGATTCCTGGTGCGGTACGCTCCGGTGACGCAGCAGGAGCGGTGGGAGGAGGCTGCCGGCTACTCGCCTTCCACGCTGGCGGCGGTGATTGCCGGGCTCATCTGCGCGGCGGATCTGGCGCGCGCGCACGACAGCCCGGAGCTGGCACACTTTCTTGAGGAGCACGCGGACTGGATCGAGGGCCATCTGGAAGACTGGACGGTGACCAACAATGGCGTGCTGCATCCCGAGATCAGGCGGTACTATATGCGGATTCGTCCGCCGGAATGCGGAGACCCGTATGCTCACGAGGAATGTGGCCGCGAAACCGTTCACATCAACAACATTCCACCTGGCGAACAGTCGGAGTTCGAAGCGCGGGAGATCATCGACGGCGGTTTTCTGGAATTAGTGCGCTATGGCGTGCGGGCGGCCACCGATCCGCTGATCATTGATTCACTCAAGGTCGTCGATCATGTTCTGAAAGTCGAAACCCCGAAGGGTCCGTGCTGGCTGCGCTACAACCACGATGGCTACGGGCAGCGGAGCGACGGCGGACCGTTCGTAGGCTGGGGGAAGGGCCGCGCGTGGCCTTTGCTGGTTGGCGAGCGCGCGCATTATGAGCTGGCTGCCGGAAAAGACGTTCAATCGTTAATTGCGACCATCGAAAACTATGCCTCGAGCGGCGGCATGTTGCCGGAGCAGATTTGGGATGAGCCCGATAATTATGGCCTCCTGCTGGGCGGTCCGGCAGGTTCAGCGATGCCACTGGTCTGGGCGCATTCCGAGTACCTCAAGCTTCTGCGCTCAGCGCACGATGGTTCCGTCTTCGATTGCATTCCTATTGTCGAGAAACGCTATGCGCAGGGTAACCATCTGCCCAGTCATATCGAAGTGTTCAAAGTGTCGCGCCGGCAGATTCGGGAGATTGCGGCAGGTAAGTCTCTTCGCATCACCTCGGCCAGCCGTTTTAGGGTGGTATGGACACCGGACAACTGGCAGACCACGCAAACGCTCGAAAGCACGCAACTCGGTTACGCCGGCTCTTATGCGGACCTGCCGACTGCGGCGGAGCAGAGGGGTGCGCTTTCCTTTACCCTGTTCTGGCCGGATGAGAACCGATGGGAGGGCCGCAACTTCGATGTTGCCATCGAACCATCTTCCTGAGACGGCAACCCGATTTGCCTCATCCAACCTACGAGAGCGAAAATCAGGATCGCGGAAGAATCGATTATCAGTCCGGCCCAACCACCCCAGGCAGCAAACCCAAGGAAAGACGAGGATTTATGAGCGAACTCGATCAGTTGTCGATTAATGCCCTGCGGTTTCTTGCAGTCGATGCCGTGGAAAAGGCAAACAGCGGACATCCCGGAGCGCCGCTGGGTGACTCGCCGATCGTTTATCTGCTCTTTCACAACTACATGCGGCACAACCCGAAGCATGCAAAGTGGACGAATCGCGACCGCTTTGTGCTCTCCAACGGGCATGCCTCCGCAATGCTCTATGGCGCGCTGCACCTGACAGGTTACGATGTGTCGGTCCAAGACCTGGAACAGTTCCGCCAATATGGGTCCAGGACCCCTGGACATCCGGAATACGGCGATACGGATGGAGTGGAAGTCACAACCGGTCCGCTGGGCCAGGGATTTGCGATGGCCGTTGGCATGGCGATGGCGGAGAAGCATTTGGCCGCCGTTTACAACCGTCCCGGCTTCGACGTTGTCGACCACTACACGTACGGCCTCTGCGGCGACGGCGATCTGATGGAGGGCGTCTCCCACGAGGCGGCTTCTCTGGCCGGCACACTCGGCCTCGGCAAGCTGATCTTCCTGTACGACGACAACCTGATCTCGCTGGACGGACCAACCGAGCTTTCCTTTACCGAGGATGTGTTGAAACGCTTCGAGGCCTACCACTGGCATGTGCAGCGTGTGGCAGACGGCAACGACCTGGATGGGATTTCAAAGGCGATTGAGGCCGCCCAGGCCGTCAAAGACAAGCCTTCCCTGATCGCGGTGCGGACCATCATCGGTTACGGAAGCCCGAAGGCCGGCACAAGCAAAGCTCACGGAGAGGCCCTTGGCGCGGAGGCCGTAATGCAAACCAAGAAAAATCTCGGATGGCCTGAAGACAAGACCTTCTACGTTCCGGACGATGCCGCGAAGAACTGGCTGCAGGCCGTGGATAAGGGCGCGAAGGAGGAATCGGACTGGAACGCGCTGTTCGCGAATTACAAAAAGTCGTTTCCCGAACTGGCCGCTGAATTTGAGCGCGTCCAGGAGGGCCGCCTCAAGGACGGTTGGCAACAGAGCCTGCCGCAATTCCCCGCGGACAGCAAACAGATCGCGACGCGCACCGCCGGGAATATCGTCATGAACGCCTTCATCAAGGATGTACCCGAACTGCTGGGAGGCGCGGCTGATCTTTCCACGTCGACGAAGACAGTGATCAAGGATGGGGGCAATTTTCATCTCGATCCCACGGGGAAGAACATCTATTTCGGTGTGCGCGAATTCGGCATGTGCGCGACAGTCAACGGGATGGCCGTGCATGGTGGCATCATCCCCTATGGTTCGACGTTTTTCGTTTTCTCCGACTACGCCAAACCCGCTATACGGCTCGCCGCGTTGATGAAGGCGCATTCGATCTTCGTTTTCACGCACGACTCCATTGGCCTCGGCGAAGACGGTCCCACCCACCAGCCTGTCGAGCAGCTCACGATGCTCCGCGCAATACCCAATCTCACGGATTTTCGTCCGGCCGACGCCAATGAAACCTCTGCAGTCTGGGGTCTCGCGCTTGAGCGCAAGGGGCCCTGTTTTATGGCGTTGTCGCGCCAGGATCTCCCGCTGCTCGACCCAGTGAAACATCGCGTGTTTGAGGGGGTCCGGCGCGGCGCTTACATCGTGGAGCAGGGAAGTGATTCGCCCGACCTGCTGATCGTGGGCACCGGCGCAGAGGTGTGGCCCGCGCTTCGGGCTGCCGAGCAGCTTGAGAAGGACGGCATCAAGACGCGCGTGGTTTCCATGCCGAGTACACATATCTTCGAGGAGCAGTCGGACGCCTACAAGGCCTCGATCTTTCCCGATCACCTGCCCAAGCTGGCCATCGAGGCAGGGGCGACGCTGGGTTGGTGGAAGTACGTCGGCCGCGACGGCGATGTCATTGGCCTCGATCGGTTCGGCGCATCCGGCATCGGAGTGACGGTTCTGGAGAAGCTGGGCTTCGGCACCGATAACGTCGTTGCCCGCGCCAAAGCGCTGGTGGAACGTTCGCGCAAAGCCGAGCCGGCGTTGGCGGGAAAATAAATATGAAAGTGGCAATTGCGGCCGATCATGCCGGGTATCCTCTCAAGGAAGAGGTGCGGGGATACCTGGAGCGGCTCGGGCATGAGGTGATCGACCTCGGAGCGTACAACACCGAGCCCTCCGACTATCCGGATTTTGCCGAAGCGGTAGGCCGTGCTTTGCAGGCCGGCCGTGCCGAGCGAGGCATCCTGATTTGCGGCAGCGGCGTGGGCGTGAACGTCGCCGCCAACAAAATGCCGGGGATCCGTGCCTGCATGTGTCACGATCACTACTCTGCGCATCAGGGCGTGGAACACGACAACATGAACGTTCTGGTCCTCGGCGCTCGCATCATCGGCCCCGAGCTGGCGTTCGATCTCGTCGCCGCCTTTCTGGATGCTCGCTTCCAGTCACAGGAAGAGCGGTTTGTCCGCCGCCTGAATAAAGTGCTCGCTATTGAATCTCGTAACATGCCGGAAACAGCAAAGCCGTAGAATCGCTCGAATCAAGGGCCCCAGACCTTTTCCGCATCACACAGTTTTTAGACCGGTTCTCAAGTCAGGAGATGCCATGGACGGCATCAGCACCATTCTGTTCGATGTGGGCGGGGTTCTGCTCACCAATGCATGGGATCGGCAGCAGCGCGAAGCTGTGCTTGCGCATTTCGGCCTCGACCATACTGACTTTGAACATCGCCATATCGATGTGGACCAGGCTTGGGAAAAAGATGAGATTGGTGTTGATGAGTATCTGCGTTCCACGGTTTTTTACGAGTCGCGCGGGTTCACGCAGGCTGAATTTATCGACGCGATGCGAGCCCAGTCTGCGATGCTTTCTGACAGCGGCATCGGAATCCTTCGTCAGCTCTCAGCATCGGAAGAATATGTGCTGGCCACGGTCAATAATGAATCCCGGGCCATGAACGAATACCGCCTCGCGAAATTCAACCTTCTCGACGAATTCGATGCGTTCTTCAGCTCCTGCTATCTGGGCATGCGAAAGCCCGACCGCCGGATTTATCAGGTTGCGCTCGACGTACTGCAGCGCGATGCGGAAGAGGTCGCCTTTATTGATGATCGTGAAGAGAATGTAGCGGCGGCCATTGCCCTGGGGATTCACGGCGTTCGCTATCAGGGCTCGGAGAAATTAGCCGATGAACTGGCTCGGCTCGGTGTTTCTCTCACGCAGGATCGTCTTCAGGGATTGAGCGTACGAGAAGCTTAAGCAATTTTCAGTAAATCGAACCGGATGGTTGGAGGAAAGACGAATGGAACTGGGGATTATCGGACTGGGCAAGATGGGCGGTAACATGGCGGAGCGGCTGCGGCTCGGCGGCCACAAGATTGTCGGCTTCGATTTCAGCGCCGATGCAGTGAAGCGCCTCACCGATTCCGGATCGAAGGGCGTCTCCACGCTTGAAGACCTGGTGAAGAACCTGGTCGCGCCCCGAGCTATCTGGCTCATGGTTCCGGCGGGCAAACCGGTGGACGACACCATTGCGAAGCTGAAGCCGCTGATGCAGAAGGGCGATACGTTTATCGATGGCGGCAACTCGAATTACCAGGACAGCCAGCGACGCTATCAGGAGCTGAAGCCCCAGGGTTTCAACTTCGTCGATGTCGGCACGTCCGGCGGAGTCTGGGGTCTGAAAGAGGGTTATAGCATGATGATTGGCGGCGACGACGATGTGGTTGGCCGCCTTTCTCCCATCTTCGAAACTCTCGCACCGGCAAAGGACAAAGGCTGGGGTCACGTCGGGCCCGCGGGTGCCGGCCACTTCGTCAAGATGATCCACAATGGCATCGAATACGGCATGATGCAGGCTTACGCCGAGGGCTTCTCCATCATGGAACGGAAGACCGAGATGCACCTCGACCTTCCCGAGATCGCGCAAATCTGGCGTTACGGCAGCGTGGTTCGCTCCTGGTTGCTCGATCTGACCGCTGATGCGCTGAGTAAGAATCCCGAGTTGAAAGGTCTGGAGGCCTACGTGGATGATTCCGGTGAAGGGCGCTGGACAGTCTTCGAGGCGATCAACCTGAACGTGGCTGCACCGGTCATCACGGAATCTCTGTTGCGACGAATTCGTAGCCGCGAAGAGAACAATTTCACCGATCGCATGCTGGCTATCATGCGCAACGAGTTCGGCGGTCACGCCGTGAAGAGCGAAAAAGAAGCAGCGGCGTAGAACGGCGCTGTTTGTCGTGCGGCGTTAACGCCTGGAAGTTTACGGACAGAGGAAACAATCATGGCAACCACCGAAGTGAGAATTTCTCCGGAGGACGTGAAGCAGGCCGCGTCCCAGGTGCAGGAACGCATTCCCGAACCCGGCGTCGTGGTCATCTTTGGCGCCTCGGGCGATCTGACCAAGCGCAAACTGCTGCCAGCGCTTTTTCACCTGGAGCAGGGCAAGTTGTTGCCCGATCACTTTCGCATCGTGGGCGTGGCCCGCCGCGACCTCGGTAAAGGTTTCGCCGATGATATGCGCCAGGGCATCGTTGAATTTGGCGGCGTGGACAAGGGAGACAACAAGCTCGATGAATTTGTGGGGAAGATCGATTATTTCGCCATGAATTTCGACGACGACAACGGCTACGAAGGTTTGAAGAAGCTGCTGGCGCAGTACGACCATGATTATGGAACCCGCGGCAACCGGCTGTTTTATCTGGCTACCGCACCCGAATACTTTGCCGATATCGTTCATCGCCTGGGCACGCACGGTATGGCCAGGCCCGAGGTCGGTGCTGTGCGGGTCATCATCGAGAAACCCTTCGGGCACGATCTGGAAAGCGCGAAAGAACTGAACGACGACGTCAACACCGTCTTCAGCGAGAGTCAGATTTTTCGCATCGATCATTATCTGGGCAAAGAGACTGTGCAGAATGTGCTGGTCTTCCGTTTCGCGAACGGCATCTTCGAGCCCATCTGGAACCGCAACTTCGTGGATCATGTGCAGATAACCGCTGCGGAGAGCATCGGCATCGAGGGGCGCGGGCCGTTTTACGAGAAGGCTGGTGCTTTGCGCGACGTAGTGCAGAACCACATGATGGAGCTGCTCTCCTTCGTCACCATGGAGCCGCCCGCCAGCTTTGCCGCCGAATCGGTGCGCCAGGAGAAGCTCAAGCTCTGGAGTTCGATCAAGCCCATCAACATTTTCGACTGCGTGCGCGGACAGTACGGCCCCGGACTGGTCGGCGATCAGACGGTGAAGGGCTACCGGGAAGAGGATCGCGTCGATCCAAAATCGCAAACGGAAACCTACGCCGCCGTTCGTCTCGAGATCGACAACTGGCGCTGGGCCGGCGTTCCTTTCTATTTGCGCGCGGGCAAGCGTCTGGCCGCGCGGGTTACCGAGATTACCGTCCAGTTCAAGCAACCGCCAATGTTACTTTTTGGCGCGCACATGCCGGGGGCCTGCGAGGAGATTCAGCCCAACATCATCACGATGCGCATTCAACCCGACGAGGGTATCTCGCTGCGTTTTGGCGCCAAGGTGCCTGGGCCGCAGATGGCGGTCTGCCCGGTGATTATGGATTTCAATTACGCGCAGGCCTTTGGTGCATCTTCGGCCAACGGATACGAGCGTCTGCTGCTGGATGCAATGCTCGGGGATGCAACCTTGTTTGCGCATCGCGATGGCGTGGAAACCACCTGGGCGCTGTACACCCCGGTCATCGATGCGTGGGCCAAAAAGTTTCCGCAGACCTTTCCGAACTATGCGGCTGGAACATGGGGCCCGGAGTGCGGCGATGAGCTGATCGGTCGCGACGGTCACACGTGGAACGGCGTGCCCGGAAAACCGTAAGCTTGACCGGCCTTCCGTGTAGTGATGGCGGCGCACAAATCAGGAGAGGTGATCAACCCGCGTTCGGGTTCCAGAATGGCAAAGACGATTCACGTTGAGTATCGCGTTTTCGACCAACAGGAAGCGCTTTCCAGGGCGACGGCGGGCCGATTTGTCGAGGGCATCGCGGCCGCGGTATCGGCGCGGGGCATAGCGCGTATCGCGATCTCCGGAGGGGGTAGCCCCCAACCGGTTTTCTCGCTCCTTGCCGATCCGCGGGAGTCTTTCCGCGAGAGAATTCCCTGGGATCGCCTCTTTATTTTCTGGGTGGACGATCGATGCGTGCCGCCGGACCATCCGGACAGCAATTACGGCGTTGCGCGCTCGCTTCTTCTCGACAAGGTTCCTTTATCCCCGGATCACGTGATTCGCATCGAAGGGGAACTGGATCCCAACGAAGCGGCTGCGCGCTATGAATCGGCGATGCGTGCCCAGTTTCGACTGGAAGGTGCAGAAGTCCCCATCTTTGATGTCGTGCAGCTCGGGATGGGCAACGATGGTCACTGTGCGTCGCTGTTTCCCCACACAGATGCGCTGCATGAAATGACGCGCCTGGCGGTTGCAAATCACGTTCCGCAGCAAAAGCAGAGCTGGCGCGTGACGCTCACCAGGCCGGTCATCAATGCGGCCCGCGATGTCTTCTTCCTGATCGATGGAGCGGCGAAGGCCGATCCGCTGGGACGTGTGCTGCAAGGCTCGTACGACCCCGAGATGTTGCCGTCGCAGCTGATTCAGCCGCAGAATGGCCGGCTGCTATTCTTGCTGGACACGGCGGCCGCGGCGCAACTGCCCGCGCCCGGCGACGATGGCACCGGAACGCTGGAGATCGCAAGATGATTCTCGCCGGGGACGTGGGCGGCACTAAGGTTCACCTCGCGCTGTACAACTTCGAACACGGCCAGCTCGTTCACGTAAACGACGAGCGCTTTCCGGCGCACGAATTCTCGGGCTTGCAGGAGATTGTCCTTCGTTTCCTGGCCGAAAACGCCAATCCGGAGATTACGGCTGCATGCTTCGGCGTGCCCGGGCCGGTTCGGGGAGGACGCCTGCGTCTGACGAATCTCCCCTGGGTTCTCGACAGCCGTGAGCTCTCAGCCGGGCTGAACATCACGCACCTTTTTCTGATCAACGATCTCGAAGCGAACGGATACGGAATTCCGGAACTCGCGCCCGATCAGATTTTCACGCTGAATGAGGGCGATCCGGCGGGAGTGGGGAATCGTGCGCTGGTCTCCGCTGGCACAGGCCTTGGCGAAGGCCTGCTGATCTGGAACGGTAAGACCCATGTGCCGATGGCCTCCGAAGGAGGGCACTGTGATTTCGCCGCTCGCAATCCCCTGGAAATGGAATTGCTTTCCTGGTTGACGCAGAAGTACAGCGGGCGCGTCAGCTTTGAGCGCGTAGTCTCCGGACAGGGCGTGACCAACATCTACACTTTCCTGCGCGACCAGAAGCATATGGAAGAGCCGGCGTGGCTGCGCCAGAGGATCGACAATGAGGATCCCAACGCGGTGATCGGCGAAGTGGGCGAGGAGCCTGGCAAGAGCGAACTCTGCGCGAAGGCCCTCGAGATGTTTGCGGCAGCGTACGGGGCAGAGGCCGGCAACATGATGCTGAAGGTTCTGGCGACTGGCGGCATTTACCTGGGCGGCGGTATCGCGCCAAGGATGCTGAAGACGATGCGCGGCGGTGCATTCATGCAGGCCTTCACCGATAAAGGGCGGCTGAGCGATTTACTGGTTCATACGCCGGTGCATATCATTTTGGAGAGCCGCGCTGCGCTCATCGGCGCTGCGGCTTATGCTGAGGCCCGAGCGGCGGAAATCAGCGGCCGATCGGTGAGAGCTGCGTCGCGATGAGGTAGATTTGTAGTCGCCAATGCCTGCAGGTCGCCGTCCCGACTTGTGAAACACAAAGTACTGAACGCACGCTAAATCTGCCCGCCTGTATCGCGAGGATTAAACCATGTCGATCAAAGGCCTTTCCACTGCGGTTCTGATGTGCGCACTTGTGCTGTTGCCCAGGGCCGCATTCGCGCATGCGCACCTGCTTACCAGCACACCGGCGGCGAATGCCACGGTCCACGGCGGTGACGTCGCGTTCGAGCTGAAATTTAACTCGCGCGTCGATGGCCATCGTTCCGCGCTCACCCTGGTATCGAGCGATGGCAAGACGCAGAGCCTTGTCATGGGCAGCCAAAGCGCCGAAACGAACCTCAATGCCCACGCCACGCTGAGACCGGGAAGTTACACGCTGCGCTGGCAAGCGCTCTCTACCGACGGTCACATCACGCGCGGCGAGATTCCATTCAGCGTACGTTAGAAGAACCTTGATCTGGTTCGTTCGGGACTTCGATTTGCTCTCGTTGCTGCTGCGGGCACTGTCTTTTGCGCTGGAGGCGCTGGCGTTCGGGGGCGTTTTCTTTCTCTTTTTCGCCGCGGGCCCAGCGCGGTTACAGGACAGAGCACAGCGGTGGCTGCGCTCCACCGCGGCGACCTGCGCGCTGGCGCTCGCTCTAACGCAGCTCGTTCTTCTGGCAATTACATCCACGGTCCTGATGGGCTCCTCTGGCATGGGTTTGCGGGATGTTGTCTTCGCCGCATATTTCGTCTCTGGAGGAATATTCGCCGCGGCCTCGCTGGTATTGTTTCTCCTGCTCCGATACACATCGCGCCTTTTGCCGGCGGGGGTTGCTCTATTTATTGCGCTCGGCGCATCGATTTCGCTCAGCCATGCCGCGTCACGCATGGATCATCGTCCACTATTGCTGATCCTCACGGCGGGGCATCATCTGGGCATGGCGGCGTGGTTGGGAGCCTTGCCGTTCCTGCTGATCGGGCTGAAGCTGAACGGCGATGGCAATGTCTCACGGCAGTTGGCAGCCCGCTTTTCCGCGATGGCCCTTGTGAGCGTCGGAGTCCTGGTATGCGCCGGTGCAGGCCTCTCCTGGTTTTACGCGGGCTCCTGGCAGGGGATGTATGGCACTTCGTACGGCCTTCTGCTTTCCGCGAAGATCGTTCTGACGGCCCTGATGCTGACGCTGGGGGCGGGAAACTACTTGCTGCTCCGCCGCGTCGATGTCGCGCCCACCGCGGTGTTCTTTCGCCTTCGGCGCTTCAGCGAAGCGGAAATCGGGCTCGGATTCACCGTGCTTCTCGCGGCTGCGTCCCTCACGGCGCAGTCGCCCTCAGTCGATGAAACGCCGCAGAACACGCTCACCGGCCATCAGGTCGTGGAGCGCATGGAGTGGCGCCGGCCGAGCTTTCATACCCCCGCAGTGGCGCAACTGGCTCCTCCTACGCCACTCAGCGTTGCGGTGCGCGAAGCGACCTATACAGGCGGGAGCACCAGCGACGCCAACGATCGCGCCTGGTCCGAATATAACCATCATTGGGCCGGACTGATTGTGCTTGTCGCCGGTGCGCTGGCTCTTGTCTCGCGTTTGTCGCGACAACACTGGGCGCGCAACTGGCCGATGCTCTTTCTTGGACTGTCGATTTTCATCCTGTTGCGCGCCGATCCGGAATGCTGGCCGCTGGGTCCGCGCCCTTTCTGGGCCAGCTTCACAGCGCCCGACGTGCTGGAGCATCGCGCGTATGCTTTGCTCGCGGCGGTTTTCGCCTGCTTTGAGTGGGGCGTCGAAACCGGGCGCTTGCGGTGGCCGCCTGCGCGCTTCGTCTTCCCGTCACTCTGCGTGGCTGGTGGGGCGCTGCTGCTGACGCATACGCATGCCCTGGCGGAGGGCACCGAGGAGGTCTTCGCGGAACTGAATCACACACCGATCGCCCTATTAGGAGCCGTGGCCGGCTGCGGGCGATGGATGGAATTGCGGCTGGATGACAGTAATGAATCGATTCGTGACTCGGGCCCAATGCGCATCGCGGGTTGGATCTGGCCGGTTTCGCTGATCCTCATCGGGTTGCTGTTGCTCAACTATCGAGAGTCATGAGCTTTGATTGTGGGGCGCGAACCTCGTTGGGTACTGATCGCGATGTCTGGTTTCTTCGATAATCGACAGGTGGCAACAGCGCGCGACTCCGGCCTGAGCAACTCCTCATTGATGCGGGAGTATCTTGCCTACCTGCGGGTCGAGAAGGGATTACGCCCGCTCTCGTGCGAGGCGTACGAGCGGGACCTGTTGCAGTTCGCCGAGTTCCTGGAGAAAGAGAGCGCAACGCTGCTCGGCGCGACGCAGAAGTTCATTAGCCGATTTCTTGGACATCTGGCCACGCACGGCGTCGAGTCGCGTTCGGCGGCGCGCAAGCTTTCCTGCCTGCGTGGATTCTATCGATGGCTGCTGATCGATAAGCGAATCCACCGCGATCCAACCCTGAACCTCGAATCGCCGTCGACATGGAAAGTGCTGCCTAAATCGCTCGCGGTGTCGGAGGTCGGTGCGATGCTCGACCAAACCTCGTTCGCTGCCGATCTCCCGCAAGCCGATGCCATTGCGCTGCGCGATCGCGCGATTCTCGAATTGCTTTATGCGGCTGGGCTGCGCGTTTCCGAGCTCACCGGGCTCAACGTCGCCGATCTTTCGCTCGATGCGGGGCGCGCTCTGGTGCGCGGTAAGGGCGACAAGGAGCGCATCGTTCCCCTCGGACGCGCATCCACTGCGGCAATCGAAGATTATCTGAAGGCCGGCCGTCCGACGCTTGAGAAAAAGCCATCGCCCTGCCTGTTTCTTTCTACCCGCGGTAAGCCGCTCAGCCGCGGATGGGTGTGGCATCTGGTCAAGCATAGCGACCCGGCGGCCAGCCCGCACATGCTGCGGCACAGTTGCGCCACGCACATGGTGGAGCGCGGCGCCGATCTGCGTACGGTGCAGACCCTGCTCGGCCACGCAGACATCGCCACCACGCAGGTCTACACGCATCTGGCTCTGGGGCGTTTGAAGGCTGTGCATCGCGAGCATCATCCGCGGGCAAAACGAGTCGCGCCATGAAGCGGCTGAAGAAGACCAGAAGCAGGAAAGAGACAAACACCGCGCCGCCCACGCCCCAGGTCAAACGATACGTCGACGAGTTCCTGTCCATGCTGACGAACGAACGGAACGCCAGCGCGCACACGGTACGCGCTTACGAGCGCGAACTCCGTGGATTCGCGACGTTTTCCGTCGATAAATTCGGCACGAACCTCGCGCCCAGCAGCATCGAGCATCAGCACATCCGAGCTTACCTGGGCGAGCTTTACGGGCGCGGCCTCTCGAAGGCGTCTGTCGCGCGCGGTCTCGCGGCGATCCGATCCTGGTTCAAGTGGCTGGCGCGCAGGGGCCTGGTGGAACAGAGCCCTGCGGCTCTGGTCGCAACGCCAAAGTTGCCGAAACATCTGCCGCGCGTGCCAACCATCGAAGAGATGAATCGCGTGGTGGAGAGCGCCGCCGACGAGGCGGCCGCGTGGCCGGAGCGTGATCGCGTCATCTTCGAGTTGCTTTACGGCTGCGGCATCCGCAACGCGGAGCTGGTAGGCATCGACCTGGCCGATATTCACTGGGCGAACGACGCGATCCTTGTGCGGGGAAAGGGACGGAAGGAGCGCTATGTTCCCCTCGGCGATGCGGCGGCGCAGGCGCTGCGTTCGTATCTGCCGCTGCGCGAGGTCCGCCTACAGGAAGCAGGCAAAACGACGCCTGCTCTTCTGTTGAACCTGAGGCTTCGTGGCAATGGCCGCCTGACCACGCGCAGTGTCGGGCGCATTGTGAAGCACATCGCCCTGGCGCACGGCTTACCAGCCGATGTCCACCCGCATACGCTGCGCCATGCATTCGGCACGCATATGCTTGAGGAGGGCGCGGACCTGCGCGCGATCCAGGAGTTGCTCGGCCATGAGCGCCTCTCGACGACGCAGCGCTACACGCAACTCACCATCGGCCAGGTAGCCGAGGTCTACGACCGGACGCATCCAAGAGCGAAGTAAGAGCGAAATAGAACCTGGTAACGCCATCGCGTGATGCGTTTGGGAAGGCGAAGACACGGCGAAATGGGGAGTGATTGCCCCGATTCCTGCTGCGTTTTTCATTTTCCCGGTGAAATTCCCTGCGATATTCTTGGGACCCTATGGCTTCGACCGTTTGGAAGGGCTACATCTCGTTCGGATTGATCTCGGTGCCGATCCGCCTGTATGTGGCGGCGCGCGAGCACCACATCAGCTTCAATCAGGTTCACCAGGTGTGCGGGACGCGCATCAAGCAGCAGCTCTTTTGCCCGCATTGCGAGCGCGTCGTGGAACGCAGCGAGGTTGCTAAGGGTTACCCCATCGACAAAGAGAATTTTGTGCTTGTCTCGAACGACGAACTGAAGGCGCTCGAAGCGCAGTCGTCGGAGACGATGGAAATCGTGCAGTTCGTGAAACTGCCCGAGGTAGACCCGCTTTATTTTCAGACCTCGTACTTCAGCGTGGCCGAAGATCCAGGTCGCAAAGCCTATTCTCTGATCCACAAAGGTATGCAGGACCTGAAGGTCGGAGCGATCGCCAAAATTACCCTGCACCAGCGCGAACAGATCGTGATGATCCGGCCCTTTGAGAAGGGCCTCGTGCTGCACACGCTTTATTATCCCGAAGAAATACGAGCGGTGGCCGAGTACGACAACCAGCCGGAAGTTGAAGTGCAGAAGGCGGAGGTTGATCTCGCCGAGCAGTTCATGAAGCAACTGACGGGCGACTTCCACCCTGAAAATCTTAAGGATGAGTATGAGGCTCGCGTAGAGCAGCTCATCGAAAGCAAACAGGGACAGGCTGATGCTCCAGCGAAGCAGCCGAAGCGCAAGCTGGCGCCGGTGATCGATCTGATGGAGGCGCTGCGCAAAAGCATGGGCCAGGCTGCTGAGACGAAGCCGGCCGCCACGGCCAAATCGGCTGCCGCGGGTAAGGCAGTTGCAGCAGGAAAAGCCGCAGTCGAGGAGAAAAAGCCGCCCCAGCGAGCAACTTCCCAGCGCAAGAAAAAGGCGAGCTAACGCGAAGGCCGCCGGACGGCGGCCAGGGCAGCTTCCAGTTTTGCCGCGGTTCGATCGGCACTCTGCCCGCGAACAACGATCGTCTTGGTTCGAGCATGCTGAGCACCCACAATCTCGATCGCTGTCCGCGGCGCATCCAGCAGGTCCCTCAGAAACTCAATCAACGCAGCATTCGCGCGGCCTTCCACGGCGGGTGCCTGCAGGGTGATCTTGAGCACCAGGTCGTTGCCCTCGCCCCATAACCCCGTGAGCGAGGTGCGGCTGGCGCGGGGTGTCACGCGCACCTGGAAGATCGCCCCATTCTCTCCAGCCTTCACGATCAGGGCGGCCGGCTTCTGCATAGTCATTGTGCTGGCGGTCTGCGACCGAACAAGGCGCTTCCGATGCGGACAAGGGTCGATCCCTCTTCGATCGCAATCTCGAAATCGCCTGACATGCCCATGGAAAGCTCGCGAAAATCGAGATGCGGATACTGTTGTGCCAAGGCATCGCGCAACTGGACCAGCTGCCGGAAGCAAGCGCGAGCCGATTCGGGATTCTCATCGAAGGGAGCGATGGTCATCAAACCGCGCGGCTCAAGGTGTTGCAAATGGGGCAGACGTTCCAGCAGCGAACGCAAATCCGCGCCGTTCGCTTCCAGACCTGTCTTAGTCGGTTCTGCGCTGAGCTTGATCTCGATCAACACCGGAAGCCTCTTACCCTGATTCGCTGCCGCGTCGTTCAGCCGTTCTGCCAGTCGAAGAGAGTCGACGCTGTCGATGCCGGAGAAAATCTCTGCGGCTTTGGCGGACTTGTTTGACTGAAGATGCCCGATGAGATGCACCTCGATATTCGTCACACCTGATTCCGCCAGTCGATCACGCTTGGCCTCAAACTCCTGGACGCGGTTCTCGCCGAAAAGGGTCAGCCCAGCGCGTACTGCCTCGGCCAGCGCCTCTGGCGGATGCATTTTTGATACCCCCATGAGACGCACTTCTTCATGGGAACGACCCGCCCGCCGACAGGCGACTGCAATGCGTTCTTCCAGCTGCTTCAGTCGTTCGGCAAGGGAGCCCACGCTCCTATGGTAGGCGATCATGTATGCGAGGGAATCGCATCGAAGGAAGCACCGTCCCACCCCTCGGTTGCCTGCACGTGAATGACCCCCCGATTTTCAGGGAATGGCATCCTGGAGAAGGAGGTTCAGCTGTTCCAGGAGCGAGTCACCGACCTGATGCAGTTCTCGCACGCTTCGTTCGATATCGCGGACCCGCTCCATCGGATCACAATTCATAGCCTCCTCCGATTGATCGTGGAGTTGACGATGCAGCCGATCAACGGTCTGGAAGGCGAGGGTGTCACCGATGGAGTTCTTCCGCTCGCCGTCAAGCCATCGGCCAAACCGGCAGCGGTGTGGATCGAGCGGTGGCGGAACCCGGCGTCCCCCAATCAGGTAGGAGTCCATCGCTGCAACCCATGCTCGATGAGCCACTGCGGCGTGGAGGAGGGTCCGTTTACGCGGGGCCACCGAGGCGGCATTAACCCATGCGGGATCGGGCGACCACGTAGCCGACCATGCCGGCAGCTCCTCTCCGGGCATGGGACCGGCGATGCCGTTGCCCTGACCGAAGACACATCCCAATTGCAACAAGAGGCGGCCATGATCGACCGTCTCCACTCCTTCGGCGATAGCAACGCGATCGAATGCGGTGGCGAGGCCCAGCACGCCCTCGAGGATGCTGAGGTCCTCCGGATCTGCCAATACGTCGCGAATGAAACTGCGATCAATCTTCAGAGTGTTGATCGGGAGGCGCTTGAAATAGGACAACGACGAATATCCCGTGCCGAAGTCGTCAAGGGCGATCGATACACCCAGTTCGCGGCAGGCCGTCAGCACATGGGTGACATGGGCGACATCGCGCAGGGCGCTGGTTTCGAGCACCTCCAGTTCCAGCCAGGAAGGGCGCACCACCGGGTGACCGGCAAGGAGGGTCCGCAGTCGGTCGACAAAATCCGGTTGCTGCAGATGATGCGCGGCAATGTTGACGCTGATGGGAATCCTGAGGCCTCCGGCGTGCCAGCTTTCCAGCTGCTCGAGAACCTGCTCGATCACCCACTCGCCCACACGGTCGATGAGCGGGTTGTTCTCAATCACGGGGAGAAACGAATCCGGCAGCAGGTAACCGCGGGTTGGATGGCGCCAGCGAAGCAGGGCCTCCGCGCTCACCACTTCCCCGGTGCTCATGTTCACGCGAGGCTGGTAATGGAGAACGAACTCTCCGCCAAGCAGAGCACCGTGGATCTGATCGAGATCCTCGTGGAAGGAGCGAATGCTGATGTCCTGTTCGGGATCGAAGATGTGATAACGGTTCTTTCCTGCGAGCTTCGCCTGATACATGGCCTGATCGGCCTGGCGCAGCAACTGGTCGGCATCGATTTCCTCTTGCTGTGGATAGAAGACCACGCCGATACTCGCTGAGACTTTCAGAGTGGCATCGCCGACCAACTCAGGCTGCGCTGCACAGGCCAGCAGGCTATTCAAAACGGGCTTCGATGCATGGGTATCCGGCAAGTCCAGAACCACCGCAACAAACTCATCGCCACCGATGCGGGCCAGGGTGT
Organism: uncultured Acidobacteriaceae bacterium; assembly: GCA_963787915.1. Lineage (GTDB taxonomy): Bacteria > Acidobacteriota > Terriglobia > Terriglobales > Acidobacteriaceae > Palsa-343. The sequence continues at coordinate 293,981 of CAWBEP010000008.1, forward strand.
CGGTTTCCCGCAGCGCCTGCTTCATTCGCCGGGCCACGCTCATCAGCAAACGATCGCCGGCTTCGTTCCCATAATCGTCATTTACAACCCGGAAGGCGTCCAGATCCAGACAGGCCACCGCCAGCATGTGTCCGCTGCGCTTCGCATGGGCCATTGCCTGCTGCAGACGGTCGGCCAGCAGAACGCGGTTGGGCAGATTGGTGAGCGCATCGAAATGCACCCTATGCTCCAGCTGCCGTTCATGCTCCTTCGTCTGAGTTAAGTCGGAAAACAAAGCCACATAGTGCCGGACACTCGAGCCGCGATCGTAGACCGCGCTGATGGTCAGCGTTTCCGGAAAGATTCTTCCGTCCTTTGCCTTGTTCCACACTTCGCCGGACCACTGGCCGGTCTCAGAGAGGGCGCGCCACATATGGCGGTAGAAGTCTTCGGTATGCTTGCCCGACTTCAGAATGCGTGGATTGCGGCCCAGTACTTCAGCTCGGCTGTAACCAGTGATGCGTGTGAACATCTCGTTCACATCGAGGATCGCTCCCTGTGGGTCACAGATTAAGATCCCTTCGCGCGCATTAGTAAACACGCTCGCGGCGAGCGTCAGCTTTTCCCTGTCCTGCCTCTCCTGCGTGATGTCCTCGGTAAAGATGAGCAAGCCCCCGATGGCTTCCTCCGCATTGCGCCAGGGATGGATCTCCCAGCGCAGCCATTGCATCGTGAAGTCCTCCCGAACAAAGCGGTCCTCATCGCAATAGAGAACCTCACCGGCCAGGGCGCGGCGGTGCAGGACTTTCCAGCGGTCGGGAATTTCCGGGAAAAGATCGTAATGAGAGCGCCCCACCAGTGGCTGCGAACCGAGGCCGAAATCCTCGCGCCAGCGACGGCTCACCGCCAGATAGTGCATGTCCCGGTCGAGCATGGCGAGGGCCGCCGGCGCATGTTCGATGAAAAGCTGAAACACCTCTCTGCTCTCGCGCAGTTTGTGCTCCGCGTCGATCGCCTCGGTAATGTCGGGACAGATACCGAAAATGCCGATCGTCTCGCCCTCAGGAGTCTTGATTGGATACTTGCGATTATCGATCCAGCGATGCGAGCCATTCGCGAGTTGCAGGCGCTGAATTGCGTGCGAGCTGCGCCCTTCCCTCAGCACCTGCTGGTCCCTCCTGTAGACCTGGTCCGCCATCTCTTTCGAATAGAGATCGTAGCCAGTTTTGCCCGGGAACTGAACCTGTCCGTTCTGCTCACCCAGCACGTCAGACATGCTCCTGGTAGCGCTTACAAACGAGTGCCGGCGGTCCTTGATGTACATGTACTCGTCAGTATGGTTCATCAACGCTGCAAAGCTCGCTGCAATACTGTCGAGAGCCGAACAGGATCCCGATCGACCTTCCTCCAGCTCGAGATCGAGAATGACCGAGTTGCCCTCCCGACTCAAAGTCTTTGTGAAATTTGCATGAAGACAGCGAATGCCTTCGTCGGCGTGGCGGATGCGCAAACCGATCGATCCGGAAGGGTGCAACAACTCGCAGGATAGAAGGGCCGCGCAGAGGTCGGTATCGTCCGGATGGACACGGTCCTGGAGAGATATCTGACAAGACAACCACTCGGACGCAGAAAAGCCGGTTAGGGAAATAATTGAATCGCTGACCGATAAAATTCGTGCCGGGTTGCTCAGTTCCAACCTGACCTGTGCCTGGGCACCATTGCTCTGCATAGTGTGGCCGCCTCTTGGAGGATACTCATGGGGCATATCTGCGCGTCAAGAAATCTCTCAAGGGCAACGAACGCAAAACGGTCCTCTGGTAAGTTACTTTTGGTGAGTGTCTTCCTGATACCTCCAGGGCCCGGTATCATCCGTGTGGTGATTTCTGTATGGGAACATCGTCGATAAGTTGCCTCCAGACCTCCAGGCCCTTCGGCTGACGAAACTTAAAGCCGCGGCGATCGTCAACTCCAATGTTGAAATGGGTCTCGTTTGGCCGATAACCGAGTGCAAAGTTCACCGCCGTCATTACAAAAGTTGATAGGGTAGATGGTGGGGTCCTATTGACGTCGCTTAAAACCAGGCCGGTTGTCCGTCTCTCCAATGAGGAGTTCCGTCGCGCGGTGTTGTCCCCGAAGCCGAGGGTCGCCGTCTTTGATTGCGACGGCACACTCTGGAACGGCGATGCCGGGCTGGGCTTCATGACCTGGTCGATGGACCGGGGTTTACTTTCGCGCGAGGCCAGCGCCTGGATCGACGCCCGTCACCGGCTTTACCGGCACGGTGAAGTCTCCGAACTCGAGATTTGCGGCGAGATGGTGCAGATTTACGCCGGCCTTCGCGAAGATGAGCTCCGTCGCGCCGCCGAGCGGTATTTTGCGGCGCACGTCGAGGCGCAAATTTTTCCCGAGATGCAAACCCTCGTTGCCGATCTGCACGCCTCCGGAGTGGATATCTGGGCCGTCAGTTCCACCAACAACTGGTTGATCGACGAGGGTGTGCGGCGCTTTGGCATTGGCCCGGAACGCGTCCTCGCCGCCCGCGTCCGCGTGCAGGACGGCCTTATCACCAGCGATTTGATCGACGTTCCGACCGATGAGGGAAAGGCAAGCGCATTGCGCACCGCCGGGATTCCCAGGCCCGATGAGGTCTTCGGCAACTCGATTCACGATGCGGCCATGCTGGAGCTGGCCGAGCGGGCTTTTCCGGTCAACCCAACCCCAGCCTTGTCGGAAACGGCCGCGCAGCGTGGCTGGAAGGTCTTTTACCCGGCAGATGTGCTCGCCGACCAGACGAAGTAGCATGCGCATCGCATCCCTGCAACCAAGCGTCAGCATCATTCTCGATCGGCTCGGTCGCCTCGATTCGCTCGTGGCCTGCACGCGCTACTGCGTGGCTGCGGTGCCGTGCCTCGGCGACCGTCAACTCACCATGGTCAGCGACTCCTGGTCCACCACCGCGGACGAGTTGCTGGCCGTGCGCCCCGACCTTGTTATCGCGTCGGTCCCTTATCGAAACGAATCGCTGGCGGCAATCCTCAAAGCCGGCTGTCCAGTACTGGCCCTCGCCCCCCACTCGCTCGCGGACATCGCTGGAGATATTCGGCTGATTGCGTCTCTCACCACAGCCAGTGAGCGGGGAGAGAGCATCGTCAGAGAAATGCGTTCGGCCGTCGATGAGGTGTGCAGGCAAACCTGTTTCCTCAGCGAGAAGCCGCTGGTCTACTGCGAGGAGTGGGGCAAGCCGCTGATTCATTCACAGCTCTGGGTCAGGGAACTGGTCGAGGCGGCTGGCGGCGTCTTTATGGGCCAACCAGGCGCGGTAACCACGGCGGAGCTCGTCGCGGCAGCCAATCCCGATGTTGTCATCGCCGCCTGGTGCGGCGCCGGCGACCGCGTGCCCCTCGATAAGCTGGCTGCCCGCCCCGGCTGGGACGCGATCCGCGCGGTGCGCAATGGCCGGCTTTTCTGCATCGCGGATGAGCTGCTCAATACCCCGGCCCCGACCCTCGTGGAGGGCCTCCGTGCCATAGCCTCCGCCATTCATCCCGAGATTTTCGGTACTGCCACGGGGATTCGTGCAACGGACCGTATGCCAACCGAATCCAGCTGCGTCTAAACTGTGAGCGTGTATGGGGGATACGGCGCAAAACGGTAAAGATCCAAAGTCGGTTCGGCTGGTGGCGGCGGCATTGATCCTCCGCGGCAACGAGGTTCTCATCTGCCAGCGCAAAGCCGGGTCTCCCATGGGCCTCAAGTGGGAGTTTCCTGGCGGCAAGATTGAGGCCGGCGAGTCGGCGGAGGAGGCTCTGCGTCGGGAGCTGGATGAAGAACTCGGCATCCAGGCCTCCATCGGTACGCGCATCGCGCATCTCCGTCACACCTACCGCAGCGGAGGCGCAGTCGATCTGCAGTTTTTTGCCGTCCACAGCTTTGAGGGCGAGCTCGTCAATCACATCTTTGAAGATGTGCGCTGGTCCGCCCTGCGCGATCTTCCGGGCTATGACTTTCTGGCAGCTGATCGCAATCTGGTGCGCGATCTGGCGGCGGGCAAGCTGATCTGACATTTAACCGGATCGCTGCCGGTCTTGTTGCGTTCAGTGCCAAGGTCGTAATTGCTGCACCATCAGAATCACCGACAGCGCGCTTACGATAATGGCCGTGATCCATGCAATGGCATTGAACCAGTGAGAATTGACGTGCTCACCCATCAGATCTTGGCGATTGATCAGAATGAGCATCAGCACAATCACCACTGGCAGCAGGATCCCGTTGAGGGTCTGCGATTCAATGGACCATTTGATGAGCGGGAAATTCGGGATCAATACAACAGCCGCACCACCCGCGATCAGCAGTGTGTACAGCCAGTAGAAAAACGGAGCTTCGTGGAAGCGCTTGTCTACGCCTGATTCGACCCCCAACCCCTCGCATACCACGTAAGCGGTCGAAAGCGGGAGCACGGAAGCCGCGAAGAACCCGGCGTTGAAAAGACCGAACGAGAACAGAATGAAAGCATAAGGTCCCGCCAGCGGCTTCATGGCTTCCGCTGCGTTGGAGGCCTCCTGAATCGACCCCAGACCATGCACCCAAAGCGTCGCTGCACAGGCGACGATGATGAACCACGCCACGACATCCGTGAAGATTGAGCCAACCACCACGTCGATACGGGAGCCGGCGTAGCTCTTCGCGGTCACGCCCTTTTCCACGATCGACGATTGCAGGTAAAACTGCATCCACGGTGCGATGGTCGTGCCGATAACGCTGACCACCATGAAAACGTACCCGGAGTCGCGCAGAACCGACATGCGCGGCAGCTTGACGGTGGCCACCAGGGCCTCATGCCAGCCAGGGTGTGCCAGAACCCCCGCAATGATGTAAGTGAAGTAGAAGACCGAGGCAGTGAGAAAGATCTTCTCGACGCTCTTGTAGTCGCCCCGAACCGCCAGCAGCCATACCAGCGCGCTGCAAACGGGAACCGATATGTATTTCGAAACGTGGAAAAGCTGAAGGCTGCCCGCGATCCCGGAAAATTCTCCAATAACGTTGCCGAAGTTCACCAGCACCAGCAGGAACATCACGATCACTGTCAGGCGCAGGCCGAATTCTTCACGGATCAGATCGCTCAGTCCCTTACCGGTCACAGCGCCCATGCGCGCGCACATCTCCTGCACCACGATCAGCGCCAGAGTGACGGGAATCATGGTCCACAGCATGGCGTAGCCGTATTGCGCCCCCGCCTGCGAATAGGTGAAGATGCCGTTGGGATCGTTGTCGACATTAGCCGTGATGAATCCCGGACCGAGCACGGCGAAGAAAAGCAGGATCCGGATTCTCCAGCGTTTCAGCATCAGGGCCAATCTCGAGGCGTGGGATTCGATTAAGAAGACGGTGCAAACGAAACCCCAGTGTAGGCGACGAAGCGATATTTGTCTCAAACGATCTGAAGCCGGCCTCCATCGCTCCCGATCCTCGACGCAATGCTTTCTGTAGACTGAAATCCAGTATGTTTTCACGCCCGATTTGCGGATTTACCCTGCTTTCGCGTCATCTCCTCCAGCTGCTCCTGTGGGCCTGCGTCCTTCTGCCGCCTTCTTTCGCTTATGCGCAGGGCACCCGCCTCTGGACCGAATCGCGCTTCGAGGAACTGGAACGCGGCACCCCCAACGGCGTCGCTATCACCAGCGACGGCCATCTCGTCCCCGGACCCGAGAGCAGGGCCATCCTCACCACGCCGTCCAGCTATGTCTGGTCGGTCGCCGCCGATCGCGAAGGTGCCGCCTATCTCGCCACGGGTACCCCGGCGACCGTGCTGCGCGTCGGTCCGGATGGAAAATCGACGACTCTTTTCACCAGCCATGACATGAGCGTGCAGGTAGTGCGGATCGGCCCCGATGGGGCCATCTACGTCGCCACCCTGCCTTCGGGCAAAGTCTACAAACTCGACCCGCACGCAGAGAGCAGGAACGACGACAGCGCCACCGTCGTCTTCGATCCCGCGGGAACGCAGGAAAAACCAAAATACGTCTGGGATCTGGCCTTCGATTCCCAGGGACGGCTATACATCGCCACTGGCGCTCCTGCTGCCGTCTACCGCGTGGCCAGTGGTGGCAACGCCCCGGAGCGGGCCAATGCGCCGGAGACGCCTAACAAGAGCGAGCTGTTCTTCAAGAGCGACGAAGAGCACATCCGCTCTCTTGCCTTTGATAAGCCCGGTAATCTGATCGCCGGCACCGATGGCACCGGATTAATTTACCGCATCGATGCGGCTGGAAAAGCCTTCGTCCTCTACGATGCCCCGAAGCGGGAGATCACCTCCGTCCTCGTCGCCCCCGACGGCAACATCTACGCCGCTGGCGTGGGCGAGAAAGGTCGAAATAACCTTCCGCCGCTCCCTGTCACCGGACAAGCCACCGTCACGGCAACGATCACCATCGTGACACCCGGTTCTGTCCAGGCCTTTAATGGCAACACTCTCATCCCCGATGGTTCGGAACTCTACCTGATTCCGCATGGCGACGGTCCGCCGCGCAAAATATGGGGCGGCCACGACGACATCCTTTACTCCCTCGCCTGGACCCAGGAGGGTGTGCTGGCTGCCACCGGGAATCGCGGCCGCGTCTATCGCATTCACGACGACGGGACATGGGCAGACGTAGCGCACCTGGAAGCCTCCCAGGTGACCGGCTTTGCCGATTCGGGGAAAGGTATCTACGCGACCACCGCTAATGCCGGCAAGCTCTTCCTGCTGAGTCACGGAGAAGCCTCCGAGGGTAACTACCTCAGCGAAGTCTTCGACGCTGGTGTCTTCGCGCAATGGGGCCGCGCCGAGGTCGAGCGGGGACCAGCGCAGTCTTCTGCCGTGCAGATGTACGCGCGAGCAGGAAACATAGAAAATCCCCAGCGCGCCTGGGGAGACTGGAAGGAGTTCACACCCAACACCAGCGCCATCGGCATCGAGTCCTCGCGGTTCATGCAGTGGAAGCTCGTCGAACATCCGGGAAGCGCGGTGGGTAGTGTCGCCATCAATTACCTGCCGGTGAACATGCCTCCGGTGGTGGATGAAATTGTCGTCGCGCCCGGCGCGCGCGCAAACTCGATCCAGCAACAACCGGGCCAGCCGCAGCAGATCACCATCAATTTCCCTTCGACACAGAACCAGGGAATCAGCTTCGGGCAGGAGCCCGGGAAGGAGCCACTGTCGGCGGTGAAGGATCGCACCGCGGTCACCGTCCGCTGGGCAGCGCACGACGACAATGGGGACGACCTGACCTTCTCGCTCTATTACCGGGGCGAAGGTGAGCGCAACTGGCAGTTCCTGCACGACCACATTACCGAGCGCTTCTACTCATTCGATTCTTCGCAGCTGCCCGATGGGCATTACCGCGTCAAAGTCCTGGCCAGCGATGCGCGCTCGCACAATCCAGGCGAGGCATTGACCGCCGATCGCATCAGCGACGAGTTCGTCGTGGATACTACACCGCCCGTAGTCTCGGGACTCGAAGCGCATCTCGTCGACGGGAAAATACGCGCCTTGCTCACGGCAACCGACGCTACCTCGCCGGTCGCGCGAGCCGAATATTCCATCGACGCAGGACGCTGGCAGTACATCGCGCCGGTCGGGAGAATCGCGGACTCGCTCACCGAGCGCTTCGAGGTGGATGCGCCGCTCCCTGCACCGCGCCCTGGCGCCGAATCTCCCGCCGATCCCGCCGAACACGTTCTTTCCATTCGCGTTTTCGATCGTTACGACAACGCAGTCACGGTCAAGGCAGTGGTGAGGTAAAGCAGCCGCTGGCTCTTAGCCAGGAGCTAAAAGCTAAAGGCGGAAAAGCATGAGATTTGAGCTCTTTGTCGCCGCTCGCTATCTGCGGGCCAAACGCCGTCAGGCCGTCATCGGCGTCATCACGTGGATTTCAATCGCCGGCGTTGCCGTGGGCGTTGCTTCGCTAATCCTCGCCCTGGCGATCACTAACGGCACGCGCCGCGATCTCCAGGACCGCCTGCTCAGCTCCACCTCGCACGTTGACCTGATGCGCACCATGAGCGACGGCATTCGCGACTGGCGTCCGCTCATGGCCCGCTTGCGCCATATACCCCATGTTGTCGGCACCGCGCCTGGACTCTACGAGCCGGTCCTGATCTCCCGCAATGGCGCCCGCGCCGGCGGCGCTATGCTCAACGGCATCATTCCCGCCGATCAGCGAACCGTCTCCGATATGCTCTCGAATCTCAAAGCGGGCAGCGTCGCGCCTCTGGCTCAGACCGCCAGCTCTCAGGACCAATACGGCTTGCCCACTCCGCCCCTCGTCATCGGCACCGACCTTGCCGACACGATCGGAGCCAGCCTCAACGACGTGGTCATGGTCACCAGTCCCCAGGGCGACCTCACCCCTTACGGCATCGTCCCGAAATACCAGCGCTTTCAAGTCGTCGGCATATTTCATTCCGGTTTCTATCAGTACGACTCCAGTTATGGCTTCATCCGCCTGGCCGACGCGCAGCGTCTCTTCGGCGAACCCGACCTGGTTTCGATCATCTCCTTCCGCGTTGACGATCTCTACCGTGCTAACGTCATCGGCGATGAGATCGAGAAGGCCGCCGGCCCCGGCTTCACCACCACCAACTGGATGGAGCAGAACCGCGAGCTCTTCCGCGCTTTGAAGCTCGAACAGATAGTGACGTTCATTGTCATCGGCCTGATCGTCTGCGTAGCGGCGCTGAATATTCTGATCGCGCTCACCATGATGGTGATGGAGAAGACCAAAGACATCGCGGTCCTGATGTCGATGGGCGTCGAGCCCGGCCAGGTGCAGCGTATCTTCCTGCTTCAGGGACTCCTCATTAGCATCATCGGGACCGTCATCGGCCTCATCCTTGGCTATGTGCTCGCCTGGGCCGGCGGCCACTACCGCTTCATCCATCTCTCCGCCGATGTTTATTCGCTGGACTATCTCCCCTTCGCGCCGCGCATCCTACATGGCGTGATTGTGACCGCTCTGTCCCTGGGCGTGTCGCTGCTGGCGACGCTCTACCCATCCACATCGGCAGCAGGAGTGCTGCCGGCCGAAGCGCTGAGGTATGAGTAGTTACCGCGATGCCGCGGGTCCTGGGCGATCGGCTGTAACCTGGTCAGGAGCTTTGCATCAGGATGAAAGGGAAACTCGCGCTCGCTGCTCTCGCGTCCCTGCTGGCAGCGCCTCTCTGTTTTGCGTGGTCGTTTCTCACCCACGAAACCATCATCGACATGACCTGGGATGCCGGCATCAAGCCGGTTCTGCTCAGCCAGTATCCCGACACCACCCCCGAGCAGCTCCGCGCCGCCCGTGCCTATGCCTACGGCGGCTCCGTTATCCAGGACGCGGGCTACTATCCGTTTGGGCGCCCATCATTCAGCAATCTGACGCACTACGTACGCACCGGCGACTTCATCACCAACCTCATTCACGAGTCACGCAACGTGAACGAGCTGGCCTTCGCTCTGGGCGCGCTCTCCCACTATGTGGGCGACACCATGGGGCACATGGACGCCGTCAATCCGGCGGTAGCGGTTGAGTTTCCGAGCCTGGCCGAAAAATATGGGCCCATCGTCACGTACGAAGAGTCGCCGCACGCTCACATCCGCACCGAGTTCGCCTTTGACATCGATCAGCTGAGTCATGGCCGTTTCGCGCCGGCCGCCTATCTTCGCCACGTCGGCTTCCAGGTCCCGCGTAGCCTTTTGGAGCGGGCTTTCTACGCAACCTACGGCCTTCCCCTGCACACCGTCATCGGCAATGAATCGCACGCCTTCAGGAGCTACGACTGGGCGGTTCGTGAGTTCCTGCCCCGCGTCGCTTATGCCGAAGTCTTGTTGCATCGCAAGAGCTTTCCACCCGATGAGGATCTTCCCGGTTTCCGCGAATTCGTCGGGCGCCTGAAAGAGACCTCGGCGCGCAGCGGATGGGAGACGTATCGCAAGCACAAACCGAGTTTCGCGACGCGTGTCTTTGCGTTTCTACTGGTCATCACCCCAAAAATCGGCGTGCTCTCCGATCTGGCCATTCGCGGACCCAGCCGCGAATCGGAGGAGAAATATGTTGAGGGCGTGAATCAATCCGCCGACCGTTATCTTGAGCTACTCGGTAAGCTCGCGGAAAAAGGTCACAACGGCTTCTTGATCCCCGATCTCGACCTCGACACCGGCTACACTACCCGCCCCGGAAACTACCATCTCACCGATAAGACCTACGCGACGCTGCTTCAACGCGTGACCTCCAACACTGCGATGCCTCCAGTCGGACTGCGCCACAACATTCTGGCCTTTTATTCCGATCCCGACGCGCCCATTGAGACAAAAATGCACCCCCGCCGTTGGCATCAAGTCCAGGCAGAACTCAGGACCCTCCGCAACATGCCGGCGACGCGCATTCCGAACGCAAAGTGAGGCCCACAGATCGAGCGCAGTAGGAGTTCGTCGCTCCATCCGCGGCTGACAACAGTAACTCCTTGATGCCACACTTCCCATACTGAGTCCCTCGCATAAACGGCTGTGGCGTGTATTCTGCCCTTGGCATGCAGCGCATCCTCACCGCGGCGATTCTGATTCCCCTCGTCCTTCTCCTGATCTTCGTTTCCCCCAAATGGCCGCTTCTTCTGATGGCGGTGATCTTTGTCGTCGCGGCCCTTGCTCTGTGGGAGTATCTGGGCCTTGCCATCGCGATGGGTGCAAAACCGCCGCGCATCGTCGTCATGGTCTGTCTGGCAATCCTGCTTGCTGCGATCTTCCGCCGTCCCGACCTCATGGCTCCCGTCACCGGTTGCATCGCGCTGGCGCTGCTGATCCTGTGCACCTTTCGTTCACCGGTCAACCGTGTTCTGGCCGACACCGCTTACTCCGTTTTCGGACTTCTATACGTGGGCCTGTCGATGTCGACGATTTACCTCTTGTCGTCGCAGGACAATGGCCCTGCCTTGTTACTGTTTTTGCTGCTGGTGGTCTGGTCCGGCGACATTGCCGCACTCTACGTAGGCCGCGCCTTCGGCCGGCGCATGCTGGCTCCCACCCTCAGCCCCAACAAGACCTGGGAAGGAACAGCGGCTTCGGTTGCCGGAAGCGTACTCATTGCAGTGCTGCTTGTTTTTCTCGGAGGAATTCTCAACGCGCAAGGCATGGAAATTATTTCCTACCCTGGCAGTTATCTGCATTGGATCGGCCTCGCTGTCCTGTTGAATCTTGCCGCGCAACTCGGCGATCTGGTCGAATCCGCTATCAAGCGCGGAGCCGGCGTGAAAGATTCGGGCCACCTTTTGCCGGGACATGGAGGCGTTCTTGATCGCGTCGATGCACTCCTGCTGGCTGCGCCGGTATTGTGGTACGCGCAGCTCGCGCAGCAGTCTTTCTAAAGGAACCTTCGTATTCTTTGTTGTTAAACTGAACGACGTCAAAGGACCCCTTTGAAAACCCTCGCCATTCTGGGATCGACCGGCTCCATCGGTCGCAGCGCTCTGAGTATCGTGGAGAGCTATCCCGAGCGGTTCGCCATCGCTTCTCTCGCCGCTGGAGTCAATGTCGACGCGGCTTATCAGCAATGCCTCCGCTGGCGCCCTCGCGTCTTTTCGTTAGCGACAGAGGAACTGGCTTCCGATCTTCGCCGACGCCTGCTGCGCAAGGGCCTGACGGCTACTGAAGTGGTGTGGGGAAGCGAAGGCACGATCCACGCGGCCACCCTGCCGGAGGTGGACTTTGTCATCTCTGCCATTGTGGGCGTCGCCGGTCTTGAGGCAACCTATGCAGCCGTGGAGGCTGGCAAGGCGATCGGCCTCGCCAATAAAGAAGCCATGGTGGCTGCAGGCGAAATTCTTACCGCCGCGGCGCGCGCGAAGAACGTCGCGCTGCTGCCCATCGACTCCGAGCACAACGCGATCCATCAATGCATGCGCGCCGGCCAGCGATCGGAAGTGCGGCAAATCTGGCTCACTGCTTCGGGTGGACCATTCCGAACCCTCCCGATAGAGAAATTTGAAAGCATCACGGTCGAAGAGGCTCTTCACCACCCCACATGGGTGATGGGACGTCGCATCACCATCGACTCAGCCACTCTCTTGAACAAGGGCCTTGAGATCATCGAAGCCTGCCGGCTCTTCGATCTGCCTCCTTCCGCGATTAAGGTCACCGTGCATCCCCAATCCACCGTCCATTCGCTGGTCGAATACGTCGACGGCAGCCTGCTGGCGCAGATCTCCGTCACAGATATGCGGCTGCCGATTCTCTACGCCCTCAACTTTCCTGAGCGGGTGGATTCGGATCTGCGCTTCGATATGACAGCCCTGGCCGACCTCCATTTCGAGCCGCCCGATCTCCAGCGTTTTCCGTGCCTTCGCCTGTCCTACGAGGCTGCAGAGAAAGGGGGAGCTCACCCCATTGCCCTCAATGCAGCCGACGAAATTGCCGTCGACGCCTTCCTCAAACGGGCCATTCCCTTTACGGGGATTCCCGATACAATAGAGCAGGTGCTCGAAATTACCCCGACAACGCACCCGGCGACCATTAAGGACGTACTTGCGCTCGACAGTCAGGCGCGCGCGCTGGCGCGGGAAGTTTTGGCAGGTCGAGCAAGCGCTTCATCGTTGCTGAGTCCTTAATTTTTTGGAAGTGCCGCCAAAGTTTGTATCCGTTTCGCCGAAGTAATCACTATGCCCTTTGCCGTTACCGCAACCGTTTCATTCCTCATCGTGCTCGGCATCATGGTGCTGGTGCACGAATTTGGCCACTTCGCAGTGGCGAAGCTTTGTGGCGTCCGCGTTGAGGTCTTTTCGCTGGGCTTCGGCACCCGTCTTCTTGGCGTGAAGTGGGGCGACACCGACTATCGCATCAGCGCGCTTCCCCTCGGTGGCTACGTCAAAATGTCCGGTGAAACGCCAGGAGCCGAAACTACCGGCGATCCCGGCGAATTCAGCTCGCATCCGCGCTGGCAGCGGGTTTTGATTGCTGTAGCTGGACCCGTCGCCAATTTCGTTCTGGCCTTCGTGCTCATGGCTGGTCTCTACATGATGCACAACGAGGTCGAGCAATACCTCGATTCTCCCGCCGTCCTCGATATCGTTCCCCCAAATTCGCCTGCGGGTCGCGCTGGCCTCCAGACCGGCGACCACATCATCCGCTTCGACGACGAGAAAAATCCAACGTGGGAAAAGCTGACCGACCGGGCTATGCTCGATGCCAACTCCACCGTGCCCATTACGGTTGAGCGCGCGATCAACGGGCAAACCAAACAGTTCAGCACCGAGCTGCTTCTCGCCGATCCCAGTAAGGGGCAGGACTTCGAGATCGAATCGCTCGGTCTCCTGCCGAGAGAGCAATCCGGTCCCGTAATCGTCGAAGACGTCGCCCCCAACTATCCCGCCGCGAAAGCCGGTCTTCTCTCCGGCGACGGTCTGGTCTCCGTGGATGGCCAGCCGGTTCACGGAGTTCCCGCTATCATTGCGGTTCTCGACGAAGCCGGCAATAAGCCCGCCACACTCGTGGTCGATCGCGATGGCCATCAATTCGATGTGACTGTGCAGCCCATCTGGTCCGATTACGGAGCTGGGCAGCCGGGTTATCGTCTGGGATTCACCGCCGCGCCCCCACCCTTCCACGTGGAGCAGTTGCCGCTACCGCAGGCTGTGCGCCGATCCATCACTTACAACCTGCGTTTCTCCGGCTACATCCTGGATATCCTGCACCGCATGTTCACACGCCACGGGGCGGTCATGCAGCAACTCAGCGGCCCTATCGGTATGGCGCGCATGACCGGCGAGGCGGCCGAGATGCACGGATGGGAGCCGATCATCGGCCTCACCGCGCTGATCAGCCTCAACCTCGGCATTATGAATCTCCTGCCAATTCCGATTCTCGACGGCGGCATGATCCTTTTGCTCTGTATCGAGGGACTGCTGCGACGCGATCTCAAGCAGGAATTCAAGGAGCGGATGTATCAGGTCGCCTTTGTCATGCTGATTCTGTTCTTCGCCTTCATCATGGTGAACGACGTCTCGAAGCTCAACCTTTTCTCTCGCCTGAAGCCGTAAGCACTTTTCTCTGAGCAGAAAAACAAGGTCCGCCACTGGCGGGCCGTTTGTTTTCGGTCCAGGTTACAGCCCCATTGGCGGTGGCTGATAGCCAAACTCGCTCTCGATTGCCCCAGCCACCGCCAGTACCAGCTCATCCTCGAAGGGTCGTCCCGCGACCTGCACGCCGATGGGTAATCCTTTCCCGGATTTGCTTATCGGAACCACCGCCGCCGGGCCGCCCAGCAAATTGAACCACTGCGTATAGCGCATCGCGTCCAGGTACGAGACCACCTGCCCGTCCACGTTCCAGCTGCGCTCGAATGGCCGAAAGGCCGGGATGGAGCAAACCGGGCAGAGGAGGATCGGGAATTCCCGCATCTCCTCGAGCAGCCGTCGGCGCACGTTGTCCGACTCAACCCACGCATCGAGGAGGGCATTCGCGGTCAGCGGCGACCCGGTCCGCGCCATCGCCAGAAAATCGAGGAAGGTAGGGCTAAGTTGGCCCTCACGCCCGCGAATCGTCGGCTCGTACAGCATAGCCCCGCACTGCATAAAGAAAATCCACCACAGTTTTCGAGCAGCTTCTAGCGACTGCGGTCGAAATGGCTTCACCGTGAATCCCTGCCGCTCCAATGCCCGCGCTGCATTCTGCACCGCCGTTCGCGTCTCCGGCGTCACAGGAACAAGGCCATCGTCTTCAAACCAGCCAATCGAAACCCGCTTCGCCGCTTCGATAGAAACCCTTTGATGCGCAACCCGACCGCTGTGAGGATCGGTCACGTCTTCACCGGAGAGCGCCGCAAACAGCAGCGCCAGATCGCCGACAGTGCGTGCCATGGGCCCGATCGATCCCAATAATGAGAACGGTCCGTGGCATGGAGGCAGATGCCCCATCGACGGAAAGCGCCCGGCTGTGGGCTTCAGCGCGCAGATTCCTGTGAAGTGCGCCGGCTCGCGCACCGATCCGCCGCTGTCACTGCCGAGGCCGCCAGCGGACATTCCCGCCGCAATCGCCGCCGCTTCCCCCCCGCTTGATCCTCCTGCTGTGAGGTCCAGGTTCCACGGGTTCCGCGTGCTCCCGTAAAGAAGGGTTTCCGTTTCGTAGGCCATCAGGAACTCGGGGCAGTTCGTCGTTCCCAGCACCACCGCCCCCGCTGCGAGCAGGCGGTCCACTACGACAGCGTTTGTTTCAGGAATCGCACCTCGATGCAGCACGCTGCCAATCTCGCAGCGGTACCCAGCAACCGCAATGGAAGACTTCACCGTGATCGGCAATCCCGATAGCGGCCCGGACTGCGCACCCAGCCGCACCTGCGCTGCCTGCGCCCGCACCCGCTCTGCATCGAAGTCGACCAGCGCGTTCAATTCCGGATTGAGACGCTGGATTTGCGCGATATGCTCATCGGTCAGTTCCAGCGGCGTGATCGCGCGGCGGTGCAATAACGACAATTGCTCCGTAGCCGGGAGAAGCGTGACTTTCATGAGGAGAATCGAACGCCATTATAATTTTTCTGAAGTGCAGACTGATTGGTTGGACGCGTCAAACGCAGTTTCCCCGCCTTCCTGGGCCGCAATTCTGGGGCGCGAAGCCGCAACTGCCCATCCCATCCTCATTCCTGGCATGGCTGGCAGGCGCGTTCTGGTCACCGGGGCGGGTGGCTTTATCGGCGCGGAGATGGTTCGCATCCTGGCCGCCTCCGGTGCGGCCAGCATTGTCCTGTTGGAAATAGCCGAGCAGCCCCTCTTCGCCATTGCGCATGAACTGGAGCAACGCGAACGCGGCGAATGCTGCGTCCCGATCCTTGTGCCGATTCTTGGCAGCATATGCGATCGGGGAATCCTCAACGTCATTTTCGACGAGCACCGCCCGGAACTAGTCCTGCACGCGGCAGCCTTGAAACATGTGCCGCTGATGGAGCTTAATCCGCTCGCGGCTGTTTCCACGAACAGCATCGGGACGTGGCTTCTGGCGCAGATCGCCGCAGAGCATGACGTCGGACAGATGATCTTCGTCTCCACGGACAAAGCGGTCGCTCCGCACAGCATCATGGGCGCGTCGAAACGCATCGCGGAGCTGACCATAGCCGCGCACCCGCAATTCACCGCCGTGCGACTCGTCAACGTGATCGGCTCTCCCGGAAGCGTGGCTCCGCTCTTCGCAGAGCAGATTGCACTCGGCGGTCCCGTTACGGTGACAGATTCGGCGGCCACCCGTTTTTTTCTAACCCTCGACCAGGCTGCTGGACTCCTTGCCAGCGCCGTCACTGGAAAGGCGACCGGTCTTCTGGTTCCCGAGCCAGGCGAGCCGATTTGCATCGAAGACCTGGCTCGTCGCATGATCGCGGCCAGCGGGTGCGACATCCGCGTTGCGATCACGGGTCCACGGCCTGGGGACAAGCGCGATGAATCGCTGCTCTCCGAACGCGAACGCTACGACAGTCCCGCGGCCAACGGCCTGCGCCCCGTGATCAGCCCCGCCATTCCCCATCTCGACAACCACATCGCCGCACTGGCTTCATCGGTCGCCACGCGCGATCTCCCGGTTCTGCTGCATCTTGTTCAGGAAATCGTGCCCGACTACGAGCCGAGCGTCCTCCTGCGCGAACGCGTCACCGGACGCGCATCGCAATGAAGCGCCGCATCGCCGTTGTCACCACCTCGCGCGCCGACTACAGCCATCTGTACTGGCCGCTCAAGCTGCTCTCCGAACACCCGGATGTCGATCTGCTCGTCATCGCAATGGCCTCTCACCTTTCGCCCGAATTTGGCTCAACCATTCGCGAAATTGAGAAGGACGGCTTCCCCATCGCCGCGCGGATCGAATCGCTGCTCAGCTCCGATACTGATATTGGCATGGCCAAGAGCATCGGCGTCGCCGTGCTTTCGCTTGCCGATACCCTCGGATCGATGCGCCCCGACCTGCTGCTCCTGATCGCCGACCGCTACGAGATGGTGGCGCCCGCGTGCGTCGCGCTGTCGCTGCGCATTCCTATCGCGCACATCGAAGGGGGCGAGATCAGCGAGGGCGCAATCGACGACGCCGTCCGCAATGCCCTCACCAAGATGAGTCACATTCATTTCACATCGTCTGAAGGCGCGCGTGAGCGTGTCATCGCCATGGGCGAGGAGCCGTGGCGTGTCCACCGCGCCGGCGCTCCTTCCCTCGATCACCTGCGGCGCAGCAACCTCCTATCCCGCGAAGAAGTCGAAGACGCCTGCAATCTCGATCTGCGCCTCCCCACGATGCTCGTCGCGTACCATCCCGTCACCCTCGAGCAAGACACCACCAGCGAGGCAACGGCCCTCTTCGAAGCTCTGGAGGCTATCGCAGAGCAGGGAACCACCCAGATCGTCTTCTGTTACCCGAACGCCGATGCGGGCAGCCGCTCCCTGCTCGCGCGAACGAGGACTTTTCTTGACCGCCATTCCGCCGCCAGGCTGTTCGTCAACCTCGATGCCGTCACGTACTGGAGCCTGCTCCGTTGTGTGGACCTGATGGTGGGAAATTCGTCAAGCGGCATCATGGAAACCGCATCCTTCGCGCTCCCCACCGTCAATGTGGGCCTGCGCCAGAAGGGGCGCGAGCGTGCGCGCAACGTTCTTGACGCAGAGCCGGATACTGCCTCGATCCTCGATTGCATCGCGACGGCCCGCAATTCCCTGTTTCGTTCTTCTCTCGACGGAATGAGGAACCCCTACGGTGACGGGTACGCCGCCGAGCGCATCGTCGAAGTGCTGACCAAGGCGCCACTTGGCAGGGAACTGCTCATCAAAAGGGCCATGCCGAGTCCGCCGTCCAGAGGCAATGCGTCTTCATGAAAGATGTAGACATCCCGCTCTCCGCGCCTGACATTACCGAAGCTGAAATCGAAGCCGTCGTCTCCGTTTTGCGTACGCCGCGTCTGAGCCTCGGTCCAAAGATGGAGGAATTCGAGGCCGCAATGGCCGCGTACTGTGGGGTGCCCCACGCCATTGCGGTCAGCTCTGGAACAGCCGGCCTGCACCTGGCGCTGCTCGCGCTCGGCATCGGTCCAGGTGACGAGGTCATCGTCCCCTCTTTCACATTTATCGCAGTCGCCAACGCCGTCCGCTACGCAGGCGCCTATCCGGTCTTTGCGGATATCGATGACGACTCTCTGAATTTGTCTCCCGCCAGCGTGGAAGCCGCCGTCACACCGCGCACCCGGGCGCTCATCGTCGTCCACACCTTCGGCCGCCCTGCCGATATGGACGCATTTCGCGGCCTCGCACGCCTCCACCATCTGCTGCTCATCGAAGATTCCTGCGAGGCCATCGGCGCGGAGATCGGCGGACATCGTGTGGGCTCATTCGGCGACGCCGGAGTCTTTGCGTTTTATCCCAACAAGCAAATCACCACCGGCGAAGGCGGCATGGTCGTGACGTCCAGCGCGGAAATCGCGCAGCGTATCGCGTCGTTACGTAACCACGGTCGTTACGTATCCGGAAAATCCCCTGCTCATGACTCCGTATCCAGAGGCCGGGATTTCGAACACGGATTCGAACACGCCGAACTAGGCTACAACTATCGCCTCTCGGAGATGCAGTGTGCTGTCGGCGCGGCCCAGCTCTCACGAATCGACGCCATTCTCGGTCGCCGTGAGGCCATCGCCCGGCGTTACTGCGAATCGCTGCGCGACCATCTGCATCTGCTCCTGCCCCTGCTGAAAACCCCTGGGCAGCGTCTGAGCTGGTTTGTCTTCGTCGTTCGTCTTGCGTCCTCCTTCACCCGGGACGATCGCGATCGCATCATGCAAAACCTCGCGGCAGATGGCATAGCTGTGGGTCGCTACTTCGCACCGATTCACCTGCAGCCGGCGTATCGGGCCTGGCGTGAATCATCGCGTCTGCCCATCACCGAATCCGTTGCCGAGCGAACGCTGGCGCTGCCCTTCTTCAACCGCATCACCGACGAACAGATCGATCGGGTTTGCAATGCGCTCCGAGCCGCTTTTCCCGACAGGATTTGAATCTATCCGGTACGAACTGCCCCGAACGAGGCATCGGGAATTTCACAAGCAAATGCTACGATGAGCCCATATGGCCCCCAGCCGGAAGAAAGCGATTCGGCCGCCTGCTGCCGCTCGTAAAAAATCGCGCTCAAAACCATCCGGCCATCCCCGCGATCTTGTCATCCTTACCGGCCTTTCCGGCGCCGGCAAAGCCTCCGCGCTCAAGGCCTTTGAGGACCTCGGGTTCTATGCAGTCGACAACATGCCGGTGGCCCTGCTGGCGCATTTTGCGGAACTGGTGGCGCATTCTCGTGACATACGCCGTGCGGCCCTGGTCGTGGATGTGCGCGAGGGGCAGAGTCTCGAGAAGTTCCCCGCCATCCTGCGCGAGATCCGCCGTACCTTGCCAACCACGTTGCTTTTTCTTGAGGCTTCGCGAGCGGCGCTGCTCGCCCGCTATTCGGAGACCCGGCGCCCGCATCCGCTCGGTCGCGAAGAAAGCGTCACCGGCGCGCTCCATGAAGAGCGGCGACTGCTCGAACCGATTCGGAAGGTTGCCGATGTTGTTATCGACACAACAAAATTCAACGTCCATGAGCTGCGCGCATACATCCAGCACAAATTCGTGCATGAAAGCGACGGCAAGAGCCTGCTCATCTCGTCGGTCAGCTTCGGATACAAGCGCGGCGTCCCGCTCGATGCCGACCTCGTCTTCGATGTACGCTTTCTGCCCAACCCGCACTTCGTTCCCGAATTCCGCAATCTCACCGGGAAAGATCCGAAAGTCGAGCAGTACATCGTCGGATTCCCGCAGACGCGCGAGTTTCTTGACCGCGTTACCGACCTGCTGCTATTCCTGCTGCCGCACTACATCAACGAGGGCAAGAGCTACCTCACCCTCGCCTTCGGCTGCACGGGCGGGCAGCATCGTTCCGTCATGATTGCCGAGGAGGTGGCCCGCCGCCTCGCGCGGCAAGGCTACCAGGTTAAAACCGGCCATCGCGACATGCCAAGGTGAGCACCGGGAGCCGGAACAGGGTTTGTCAGGCGTGCTGGGAGATGGACAGTACGTTGCCGTCAGGATCCCTGAACCACGCCACCTTGTCGCCGTTGGGAAACGTGCAGATGCCCTGCGCGTCCTGACCCATATTGGGGTAGTGTTCGAACGAAATCCCCTTTTGCGCCAGTTTCGACAGGGAGGAGGCGATGTCCTTCGCCTCCCATCCCAGCACTGTATTCTGCGTCGGCGTAAAGCCCTGCGACTTCGCAATGCGGAGCATGACACCGCCCATGTCGAAGACCAGCGCAAACCCATCGTCGCGCAGGAAGGCCAATCCCAGCTTGTCCCGGTAAAAAGCAATGGCGTCCTTCGGCTTTTGCGTCATCAAAAAGGTCACAACACTGTCCATAGAAGCCTCTCGCGCGAGCCCATAGTACACGCCATTTGCGTGCTCATGATCCTCTTTACCGCGCCAGCGCATTTTTGTCCCCCTTTTTCCTCACAGCGATGCGGCGATCCTCCTCGCCGCGTCCGCGGACGCAACCTAAAATAGAAGCAGCACACATGCCGGAATTCACCCATCTGCATCTGCATACCGACTATTCGCTGCTCGACGGCGCCTGTGACGTCGAAAAGCTGGTTAAACATGTCGCCAGCATCGGCCAGAAGTCCGTTGCCATCACTGATCACGGCAACATTTACGGCGCGGTGCACTTCTTCGATGCGGCGAAGCATCACGGCATCCATCCCATCCTTGGTTGTGAGCTCTACATCTGCCAGAAGGACGACCATCGCGCCGAGCCGCAGGGCGACGACTACAACCACCTGCTCGTCCTGGCCGAAAACGAAGAGGGCTACCGCAATCTCGTCCGCATTACATCGGAGGCCTCCCTGCACGGCTTCTACAAGAAGCCGCGGGTCAGCAAGAAATACCTCGCCGAACACGCAAAGGGCCTCATCGGTTTTTCCGGCTGCCTTGCCGGTGAGCTCTGCGAGAACCTCATGGCCGGGAAATACGACGCCGCTCGCGCCACGGCCAGCCAGTACCAGGACATCTTCGGGCGCGGCAACTTCTTCCTCGAAATCCAGGACCAGGGCCTCGAGCTCGAAAAAAAGATTCACGCCGACCTCTTCCGGCTCGAAAAAGAACTCGACATCCCACTGGTCGCCACCAACGACAGTCATTATCTCTGCGAAGACGATGCTCATGCGCACGAAGTCCTCCTGTGCGTGCAAACCCTCGCCGCTATCAGCGACCCGAAGCGCTTCAAATTCGACTCCGACCAGTTCTTCGTGAAATCGGCCGCAGAGATGGAGCGGCTCTTCGCGCACGCCCCGGAAGTCGTCGGCCGGACGATGCAGTTCGCGGAGCGCTGCCACCTCAGACTCAACCAGGTCGATAATCCTTTCCCCGAATTCGCCGTTCCGCCGGGACATACCATCGACAGCTTCTTCGAAGAAGTTTGCCGGGAGGGCCTTAAGAGGCGGCTCGACACCGCAGTGCGCCAACTGGAGCTGCGCGGCGCCCAGCGCACCCCCGTGCATGAGTATGAATCTCGGCTGAAATTTGAGATCGGAATCATCAAGCAGATGAAGTACTCGGGGTACTTTCTCATCGTCTGGGACTTCATCAAATACGCGCGCGATCACGGTATTCCCGTCGGCCCGGGACGCGGCTCGGCAACGGGTTCGCTGGTCGCCTACGCGATGGAGATCACGAACATCGATCCCATGCAGAACGTGCTGCTTTTTGAGCGATTCCTCAATCCCGAACGCGTGACGATGCCTGATATCGACGTGGATTTTTGTCAGAATCGCCGCGGCGAAGTCATCGAGTACGTCACGCGCAAGTATGGCCGCGAGCAGGTGGCGCAAATCATCACCTTTAACACCATGGCCGCGAAAGCCGCCATTAAAGATGTGGGCCGCGCCCTCGATATGCCCTACGGCGATGTCGACCGCATCGCCAAGCTCGTCCCCGCAACGATTGGCGTCACTCTGGAGCGAGCCCTCGAGGATTCCCCCGATCTCCGCAAAGCCTACGATGCAGACAAGCAGGTCCGCGAGCTGATTGACACCGCCCGCAAGCTGGAAGGCCTTGTACGTGGGGCGGGCGTGCATGCATCGGCGGTCGTCATCGCGCCGCGTCCGCTTACCGAACTGGTGCCGCTCAACCGCACCAAGAATGACGAAATCGTGACTGCCTACGACATGAAGGCAGTTGAAAAAATGGGTCTGCTGAAGATGGACTTTCTCGGCCTCGCGACCCTGACCGTGATCAGCGATTGCGTGAAACTGATCGAGCAGACCCGGGGCGAGAAGCTCGACATCGAAATGGTCCCGCTGGACGATCCCGAAACCTTCAAAAAAGTCTTCCACACCGCGCTGACCTCAGGCGTATTTCAGTTTGAATCCGGTGGGATGCGCGATGTTCTGCGCCGCTATAAACCGGACACGGTCGAAGAGCTGACGGCGCTCAATGCGCTCTACCGGCCCGGCCCGATGGACATGATCGACGATTTCGTCGAACGCAAATGGGGCCGCCGCAAAGTGG
Organism: uncultured Acidobacteriaceae bacterium; assembly: GCA_963787915.1. Lineage (GTDB taxonomy): Bacteria > Acidobacteriota > Terriglobia > Terriglobales > Acidobacteriaceae > Palsa-343. Next base: position 316,512 of record CAWBEP010000008.1, read on the forward strand.
AGTTTCTGCTCCCGGAACTCGAAGTGATCCTGAAGGATTCGCTCGGCGTCATCGTTTATCAGGAGCAGGTGATGCGGATCGCCAATGTCCTGGCGAGCTACAGCCTCGGCGAAGCCGACCTGCTCCGGCGTGCCATGGGGAAAAAGAACGCCGAGGCGATGGCCGAGCAGCGCGAACGATTCATGAGCGGCGCGGCGGCGCTGGGGCATCCCAAGGCCGCCGTCGCCGAGATCTTCGATCAGATGGCGAAGTTTTCCGGCTACGGCTTCAACAAGTCACACTCGGCCGCGTACGCGCTTCTGGCCTATCAGACGGCGTATCTCAAGACTCACTATCCGGTCGAATTCATGTCGGCGCTCCTGACCTCGGAAATCTCGAAGCCGGAAAACGTAGTCAAGTACATCAAAGAGTGCCGCGAGATGGAGATCGCGGTCGAACCGCCCGATGTCCGTTTCAGCGACGCCGACTTCACGCCGCACGGCGAAGCGATCCGCTTCGGTCTTACCGCCATCAAGAACGTCGGTCGAAACGCCATCGACTCCATCCTGGCCGCGCGCGCGGAGCTGGCCGCTGAAGGCAAGCGCTTCGCCTCATTCCAGGAATTCTGCGAGAAGATCGACCTCCGCCAGATCAACAAGCGCGTCATTGAATCCCTCATCAAGGCCGGCGCACTCGATTCGTTCGGCCGCCGCGCGCAACTGCTTGCCGCCGTCGACAAAACCATCGAGCGAGCCCAAAAGGCACAGCGCGACATCGAAGCCGGTCAATCCGGACTATTCGGCATCTTCGATACCCCGTCCAACGGACACAAGCATGACGACCTGCTTCCCAACGTCCCCGACATGGAGGAGAGCCAGCGCCTCGCCGCCGAAAAAGAAGTCCTCGGCTTCTTTGTCTCTGGCCATCCGCTCGACAAGTATGCGGAAAAGCTGCGTAACCTCCCCGGTGTTGTGGACGTCGAGACCGCTCTCGAGATGAAGCCGCCGCCCTCGAACGGCCGACGCGGCCAGGCACCGGAGAACGAAATATCCATCGCCGGCGTCATTCTTGGGCTCAAGGTCGCCAAATCCAAACGCTCCGGCGAACTCTACGCTCAGGCTGCGCTCGAAGACGCCAGCGGCAAGATCGAACTCATCTGTTTCCCCAAAGATTACGAGCGCCTCGCGCAGCAGCTCCGTATCGAAGTCCCGGTCCTGGTCCGCGGTCAGCTGCGCGCTGACGAAGACGCTGCTCCCAAGCTCTGCGTTTCCGGGATTCAGGCACTTGAAGACGTAAAGGTGCGCCTGCCGAATAACATCCGCATCCGCATCCCGCTGGATCGCGTCAGCGAAACCACCCTCGTCGAGCTGCGCGACCTCGTCGTCTCCGCTCCTGGCCCGGCACGCGTCATGCTCAACGTTGAACAGCGCGGCCAATACTGCGTGGTCATGGAACCCGAAGGCATCACCGTCGCCGCCGACCGCGCCTTCATCGACAAGGCCGAGCTGCTGCTGGGCCGCGGGATGGTGCAGGCCGTCGAATAACCGCGGCAACTTTTTCGGGATCCCGCACGGGCTCCCCTTTAAGAGACAACTCCTCAGTTCTTCGCACGATAATTGCAGAGCGCGGAGATGGAACACTCGCCGCAGAGCGGTCGATTATTCCGGCACACCTGTTTGCCATGCTGTCTGAGCAGCAGATGCGCCTCCGCCAGTTTCGCCGGATTCGTGGGAAGCTCGGACGCGATGGAATCCTGTACCGACTTGTACGTCCGCCCATAGTTCTTTATATGTTCGCGCCCATAGCCCACACGGGTTAGAACCCGCAGTCCGTTCCATTCGAGGGGAAGGCCGGGAGCGGCTCCGCAGAACATCAGGATTTTCTCCGCTCCGGGATCTCCAATGTTCGGAAATTGCTTGAGGGCCCTTTTTGCCTCCGCATAAGGCTGCGTGAGGATGCTGTCCAGGTCACCGCCAAACTGGTCGCGGCAAATGCGCGCAATTTCCAGCCAGCGAAAGACGCGCACCTCGGGCCGCATACCTCCTCGGGTCGCCCATAACAGCAAGACCTCTCGATCAGCTTTGAGAATCGCCTGAGGAGTCAGCCCTACTTCCTTGCGCAGGCCTTCCAGAACCTCACGCCTCCGATCGTCGGGCATCAGGTAACAGGCGTTCTCCCAAAACACCAGCTCGAAGGGACCCGTTGCCGGAGGTAGTGCTGGAGGTCCGTACTGACGCCTGAGCACCGAGAAAATTTTCTTCAATGCCACCACGATTCGATCCTGTTCGATCCTGAGAACCCCCTGAAACGCGCCGCCTGCGCCTCACTCTATCACCCAGAGGCCGGCAGATTGCGCTGCCGGGCCAACGTCCCCGACGGGTTCGACGCCCGCCATCTACAATGCTCCAAGTCCATGCTCTCGCTCGGCCCCTCGTCTCCGGTGCACGCCCCGCATCGCCGCTGGCGCATCGCGGTTCTCCTCGGCATCGGCGTCCTCGTCAACTTCTTCGACCGTGTCAACATTTCCGTGGCGCACGACGCACTCCGCCAGGCCTGGGGCGTCTCCGCGCTGACCTTCGGCATTCTTTCGAGCGCCTACAACTGGACCTACGCCGCCTTGCAGATCCCTATCGGCGTGATCCTCGACCGTTGGGGCGTTCGCCGCGTCGGCCGCATCGCCACATTTCTGTGGAGCATGGCTTCGTTCGCCTCCGGCCTCGCGCCCGGCCTCCGCAGCTTCTTTGCCGCGCGGCTCCTCCTCGGAGTCGGAGAAGCGCCGACCTTCCCCGCCAACGCCAAAGCCATCGGCTATTGGTTTCCGGAGCGCGAGCGCAGCTTTGCCACCTCTATCAACGATGCCGCGGCCAAGTTCGCCTCTGCCATCGGCGTGCCCATCCTCGGCCTCCTGCTATTCCGTTTCGGCTGGCGCTGGAGCTTCCTCTTCACTGGATTCATCAGCTTTCTCTACTTCCTGCTCTTCTGGCGCGTCTATCGCAATCCCAGTGAGGACGAGCGTCTCAGCCCCTCCGAACGCGCGCTCATGGCCGAAGGCAACGCCCAGTCGGAGTCCGTGCCCACTCGTCATAGCCACGGCGCACCGCTGCTCTACCTCATGCGCCAGCCGCAGGTGATCGGCGCGGCCATCGGCTTCGCCTCCTACAACTATGTCTTCTACCTCGTGCTCACCTGGCTGCCCAGCTATCTCTCCATGAGCCTGCACGTCGATCTCGTGCACTCCGCCCTCGACACCAGCATTCCCTGGATGGTGGCCACCGTCACCGACCTCCTCATCGGCGGATGGATGGTTGACGCGCTGGTCAGCCGCGGCGCCCGTCCCTGGCTGGTGCGCCAATCCGTCCTCGTCGGTGGACTCGCCTTCGGCGCAGCCCTCTACGGCGCAAGCTTTGCCCATACCGCCGCGCATGCGCTCCTCTGGATCAGCATTGCCATGGCCGGACTCGGCGCCATGGCCCCCGTCGGCTGGTCCATCCCCTCCTTCATCGCGCCTCGCGAAAGCGTCGGCCGGGTCGGCGGCATCATGAATTTCGCTACGCAGCTTGCCGCCATCTCCGCGCCGATCGTTACCGGCTACTTCGCAGGCAAGCAAGATTTCCGAGCGTCCTTCCTGGTTGCCGCCATCGTCCTTGCCGTCGGAATTGCCGGTTACATTCTGGGTCTCGGTACGATGCGCGTGATTCCCGAGCCGGCGTGACCGTTCTGAGCAACCGAGGACGGGTCACCAATCGGCCCCCAGCGGATATCTCCCACGAACCTCGTACCGCGAACCCTCCGGTCCCGGAATCGATTCATAGAGCAGAAATTCTTCAGCTGTGAACTCCGCCCGCAAATCGACGCGAGCCACCTCTACCTCTTTCTTCAACGGCGCCAGCGCCCTTGTTCGACCGCGCCCTCTCACCCGTGCCAGCGTGATATGTGGGTTGTAGGTTCTCACCTCGGTCACAAAGCGGCAATTGCGCGTCGCAGCTGTCACGGATTGTTGCAGCGACAACAATTTTGCGTTCAGCTCCACGCCGGCCCAGAACACTCCGGCCCTCTCAAAGAAACCCAACCCGGCAATCCGCACAGGAACAGCTACCGCCCTGAGCCCAGCGAGCCCAGCCTGCACGCAGGCTGCCTGCGCCTCGTCCGCCGCGCCCAGAAATTGCAGGGTCACGTGCCAGCTCTCCGGCTCGGACCAGCGCAAATCCGCCGACCCGAGGGCAAACCGCTCCGGCACACTCCTGAGAACCTCGACCGCTCGCGGCATCAGCGCGATTCCGACGAAAAGACGCATTCCCATCAGCGTATCCCTCGCGGCGGGAGGCAGTTCTTGCCCGCACCTTTGGTCCTGACGCAGGAAATTTATGGTCTTCCGCGGGCATCCGTTTTTTGCCGACTGACTTCCAAACCATACGCACGACTGTGCATTGGAATTCACAAATATGAGCCGGAGAGTACGATGAACAATACCGGAACCAGTGCCATGAACCTGGATAACACCTCGGATCACCATAACGGTCATGCTGCTGTCCTTACCTCCTGGAAAGACATCGCCCGCTATATGGGCAAAGGCGTCCGCACCGTCCAGCGCTGGGAACAGGATTTCGGTCTTCCCGTCCGCCGCCCCAAAGGCTCCAACAAAAAGGCTGTCCTCGCCCGTCCCCGCGACCTCGACGCGTGGGTCGCCATGAGCTGTGCCAGCCGCACCGAGCTTCCTCGTTCCGCGACCCCGCAGACGCACTCACGGCAGGCCGCCATGGCCGCCTTGTTGACCCTGAAAGCCAAAATTGAGACCGCCCGCCAGTTACGCGACAGCAATCAGCTGCTCACGGCGGAGCTCACTGCGGCCATCAATACGCTCAGAAGTCAGCTAACTGAACTTCAGCTCCGATCGTAAGTCTCGCTGTCTCGCAACGCCCTCGCCTTCGCTGAGTTCAGGTCCCACTCGCGCCGTTTTGCTGATCGGCAGGGGACTATAATCCGGACCATTCCAGGTCCCAGGACGTCGGCTGCTTTGCTGCGACAGGAGCGTTTGCTGCATGAGCCCGCGTAAAACAAATCGCAAACACGCCGACAGCCCTGCGGTGAACGGCGAAACCGGGGCAGCTAATTCCGCCCCTGCGGCGTCCTTCTGCATCGTCGGTATCGGTGCGTCCGCCGGCGGTTTGGAAGCATTCACCGCGCTCTTCAAGGCCCTCGCACCCGATCTGGGCATGGCTTACGTCCTCGTTCCCCATCTCGATCCGCAGCGGGAAAGCGCACTGCCCCAGATTCTCGGCCGCGCCACCACCATGCCCGTGGTCCAGATCGAAAACGGCATGCAGGTCCAGCCCAATCACGTCTACGTGATCCCGCCCAATTGCGAGCTAGCCATCGTCGGAGCTCATCTGATCACCACCGATCGCGAGCATCCACGGCCCATCCACGCCTCCATCGACATCTTCCTGCGTTCACTCGCGGCCGACCAGGGGCCGAACGCTATCGGAATCATCCTCTCCGGCACCGCTTCCGACGGTACTTTGGGGCTCACCGCGATCAAGGGTGAAGGCGGCATCACCTTCGCGCAGGACACGCGCTCGGCCAAGTACGATGGCATGCCCGCCAGCGCCATCGCCGCCGGCTGCGTCGACTTCGTTCTCCCTCCCGATGAAATAGCTCAGGAGCTCGCCCGAATTCGCAGCCATCCCCACGTGGCCGGTAAGGCCCAGGCCCTGGGAGACGAAGAGAAGCCGGCCGATCCTCTGATGAACCAGGTTTTTCGCCTCCTTCGCCGCGCCACCCGCGTCGATTTTTCCGAATACAAGCCGCCCACCATCGGACGCCGCATCGGCCGGCGCATGGTCCTGCATAAGATCGAAGAGCTTGCCGATTACGTGGCTATGCTCCATCGCGATCGCAACGAAGTCAACGCTCTTTATCAGGACCTCCTGATCAATGTCACCTCGTTCTTTCGCAACCCGGAGGCTTTTGATGCGCTCAAGCAGGTCGTTTATCCCGATCTCCTGAACGCGCGCCCTTCCTCCACCGCGCCCATCCGCATCTGGGTTCCCGGCTGCTCCACCGGCGAGGAAGCCTATTCGCACGCCATGTCCCTGGTGGAATTTCTCGATGAAGCGCGCACCGAGGTCCCCATCCAGATATTCGGCACCGATCTCAGCGAAAAGGCCATCCAGCGCGCACGCGCCGCCACTTATAAGGAAAGCATCGAAGCGGATCTCAGCCCCGTCCGCCTGCGCCGCTTCTTCCACAAATCCGACGGCGGCTACCAGATCAGCAAGACCATCCGCGATCTTTGTATCTTCTCCACCCAGAATGTATTCAGCGACCCGCCGTTCTCCCGCATGGATCTGGTGAGCTGCCGGAATGTGATGATCTATCTTGGCCAGTCGCTCCAGAAGCGTGTTATCCCCACCTTTCACTATGCCCTTAGCCCCGGAGGCTTTCTCATGATAGGTAATACGGAAGGCCTCCTTGGCGCGGGTTCGGATTTGTTCGACATGATAGAAAAAAAGCAGAAAATCTATCGCAAGAAACCAGTGGCCAATCCCATCGCCTTCGGATTTGCGATGGGCCAGCCGGAGCACGATGGCTCCGCGTATGAGCCTTCTCCTCCCGCCGACAGGAATGCCGATATTCTCAGGGCGCCTCTCGAGCTCCAGCGCGAAGCCGATCGCCTCCTGCTCACCCGTTACGCGCCGCCTGCCGTCGTCATCAACGAGCAGATGGAGATCCTGCAGAGCCGTGGGCGCACCGGGACCTTCCTCGAGTTGGCGCCGGGCAGAGCCAGCCTCAACGTTCTGAAGATGGTGCGCGACGGACTGCTCTTCGAGCTGCAAAGCGCCATCGAAGAAGCCAGGAGCAGCGGACTCGAAGCCGACCGTCCCAATCTGCTCGTGCAGTCCGACGGCGTTGAACGCACGATTACAGTCCGCGTCGTCCCCTTCCGCACTCCCCTGCAGGAACAGCAGAGCCTGCTCGTGATCTTCGAGCCTGTCAGCCTGACTGAGCAGGTCCTCGCCACTCGCCAGCCGGAGCCGGCCACCGGATCGCAGACCGAAAAGGACAAAGAGATAGCCCGGTTAAAACAAGAGCTCGCCGCGACCAAGGACTACATGCAGTCCATCATTGAAATGCAGGAAGCCACCAATGAAGAGCTGCAGTCTGCCAACGAGGAAATTCAGTCCGGGAACGAGGAGCTCCAGAGTACTAACGAGGAATTACAAACCTCCAAGGAAGAACTTGAGTCCGCCAACGAAGAGCTGCACACGGTCAACGAGGAGATGCAACACCGTAACGACCTGCTGAATCAGCTCAACAATGATCTGAGCAACCTGCTCAACAGCGTCAACCTGCCCATGCTCATGGTCAGCTTCGACCTGAGCGTGCGCCGCTTCACGCCCCAGGCCACGGCCATTCTGGGACTGGTGGCCAGCGATATCGGCCGCCCGATTCCGCGCCTTCGCCTGAAGGTCGATACCCGCCTGCTCGAGCAAAGCATGCTCGAGGTGATGCAGGAGGTGCAGCCCCGCCATCAGCAGGTGCAGGACGAAGAGGGCCGCTGGTTCAGTATGCGCATTACGCCGTATCGCACGCTTGATAATCGCATCGATGGTGTGGTCCTGACGATTGTGGACCGCAACCCCGCTGACGATCACGACGGAAATGGACGAGCCCGCTCCGAGGGAGACGGCAAACGGTCTCACACGCCGACTGCAGCGAAGAAAAAGGTTCCCGCGCAGGCTAAGAAAAGATAATCGGCATTTCGGACCCCTTTTGGGCAAACTGCCCTTGCCGGCTCCGGCCGCTGCCCGGAATTGTCATCGGCAGCGGCGCAGCCGGTCCTGTTACTGGCCGTGCGATTCGAGGTGGTGCCGCGCGGCGTGATTCGCGTGCTCGGTGGCATGCGCGTGGTGCGCGTGCGCGACGTGAGCGTGGTGTGCCGCCTTGTGGTGGTCGCCGGATTCATGATGCTTCGCTGCTTCGGTGTGGTGATGGGCGGCCATTCCGTGATGGTGGGCTGCCTGTTTGTGATGATGCGCTGCCTGCTCTGACATTTCTGTATTCCCTCCGGCTGGCAGGTTTCGTTTCGCCCGCAAGCCCCTTCGCATGATCCACGCGCGCGGTGACGGTGCGGGTTACGGCGATTTCAATTGAGCATGAATATGCGTTGAACTAAGAGCCGCCGGTCGGGGCCGATGTCTGGACAAAGGTCCGGTCGATTGTGCGCCGATTTCCGGTGAAGTGCGTCTCATACTATGTTCCTCCGGAGGTTCGTCATGTTGCTTGCGCGCCTGCTTCGCAGTTCTCTGACCATTGCATGCCTGCTCTCGCTTGCTTCCTGCTCGGCGAGTGCGGCCGGCCGTGCGCCGATTCCTCCTGCCAACGCTGACGTGGCCCTCGCCGCGCAAGCCGGCAAGCAGAAGGCCGTCTTTGCCGGAGGCTGCTTCTGGGGCACGCAGACTGTCTTCGAACGTGTGAAGGGCGTGCTCGCAACCACTGTCGGCTACGCCGGCGGATCGGCCTCCACAGCCACCTACGATCAGGTCACCACCGAAACCACCGGCCACGCTGAATCCGTCGAGGTTGTCTACGATCCGTCGAAGATCACCTACGGCCAACTGCTGCGCATCTTTTTTTCCGTCGCCCACGATCCCACCCAGCTCAACCGTCAGGGACCGGACGTCGGCACCTCGTATCGCTCTGTCATCTTCTACGTCAGCGACGAGCAGAAGCGGATCGCGAAGGCCTACATCGCCCAGCTCGATGCCGCCAAGGTCTTTCCCAAACCGATCGTCACCGAAGTGACGCCGCTCCAGGGCTTCTATCGCGCCGAGGACTATCACCAGGACTATGCGCTCCATAACCCCGACAATCCCTACATTCTGGTTTGCGATCGCCCGAAGATCGAGGCGCTGAAGCAGCAGTTCCCGGAGTTATTCGTGGACTACAAAGGCCACTAAGCCGGGGCGGATTGGGGCTTCATCGAGGACGGGGCTCGACGCCTGCGGCGATTTGCCCAGAATTTGGTGCACATTTGTTTTGAGTTTCTTTTTTCCTCTCCCATTTTTTGTCAAGTGGCTGATTTCGTGTGGCTTGCGGCTGGCGACAAGAGCCAGTTTGCGTCAAGTGTTGGGAAAGAAATCACTTGTTTTGGGTCACTTCGGATCGCGTCGGCCAGGGCCGCCTTTACATATTCGAGTCCGTACTGGTCGACCGCTTCCTGGAGCGGGCGGAGTTGGTCGCGAAGAGACTGGTCGTAGAGCTCTTCGCGGCGGTGGAAGATGCAGACGAGGAGTTTGCCGGCAGTGCGATGGGTCATCGTGCCGGCGGCGGCAGCGCCCATGATGGTCTCGAGGTAAGAATCGAGGAGGTCGTCCTGGGCGGTGCGGATGGAGGTGCGGAGGCCGCGCCAGGCACGGCGGCGATCGGAGTCCGACATCTCAGGGGCTTCGATGGGCTCCCGGGGTTGGCGCCCTTGAAGTCCCTCGGGGGTGTGGTGGCGGCAGACATCGCGGCCGCGGTTGGCGACGCATCGGCAACGGCTGCCGTTCTCAAGGGTGAAGGAACAGAGACGGACCATTCGGCCTCCAGCAACAGAAAAGGCCGCCTGATAAGGGCGGCCTTGTGTGGACAGACTTCTCCTGAGTCTTAGGGTAGTTTTTTGCGGATGTGGGGGCAAGGAGAAACGGCGGGGTGGACGGTACGGAGGTAAGGGGGTGGGTGGCCCGTCGTGTGATTCCAGCTTCTCGAGCCAGGGGCCTGGACGGATGACGGGCCGTACGAGAGGTCCAGACAGCAAGGCTCAGAACAGCCGCAAATCCTTCTGTCTTGCGAGCCTTGCAGTCAGGATGACAGGCCGTGCCGCTTCAAAGTGGTCTGCTTATCACTCGCCTGCCGGGGCGGCTTTCTCGGCTGCCGCCGTCTTCTTGTGCTCCACGAAAACGTGTGCCTGATGGCAGCTCACGCAGGTCTTGCCTTTCATGAATGGATCCGACTTCAGTTGTGCCACCTGATCGCCGTGGCAGCCGTCGCATGTGCTTAACGCCGGCGTGGCCGCGAAGTCCGGTGCTGTTGTCTCGCCATGGCAGATGGTGCATTCGACACCGTTGGCGGCATGCGGGCTGGCTTTCCATTGGTCGTACACGGCCTTGTGGCAGGTGGCACAGGTGTCCCCGGCTGGAATCAGCCGATGGAAGACATGCCTGGCTTGTTCCTGCTGGGCCATGGCAGGCTGTACGGCAACCGCCAAAACGAGGAAAGCGAAGAGCGTGAAACCAAAGATGCGTGCACAGAAACGATTCACGGACAGACCTCCGGAGTTACGGTCTTCAAGTATCGAGCCGGGGATGGCGGCAAGCAGTGATACAAATCACCTCTCACCGGAATGCTTATGGTGCAGAGCTGCGGCCAGCCCGTTCGTCACTTCCCTGCGACCAAACGCCCGCCTATGGCATCTTGTGATTAAGTGAATCAATTTCCCGCTGAGCCATCGACGATCCGAATATGAAGCCAAAGACCATCGTATCCGCACGAATTGCTCTCGCCCTTTTCGCCGCTCTGTGCGCCGCCCCAGCCTTCGGCCAGTTCCAGCCGCGACACATCTATAACGAGAACGCCGACGCGCACGCCGAAATTCGCGATGCGCTGGCCACCGCGGCCCGCGAGCACAAGCGCGTCATCCTCGACTTTGGCGGCAACTGGTGTGGCGACTGCCAGGTCCTCGACATTTATTTCCGCCAGCAGCCGAATGCCGATCTGCTGAGCGCGGGCTTCATCCTCGTCGACATCGATATCGGACACTACGATCACAACATCGATATTGCCGAAAAGTACGAGGTTCCGCTGCAGCGTGGGGTGCCGGCACTGGCCGTTCTCGACGCGCACGGGCGACTGCTCTATAGCCAGAAAACCGGCGAATTCGAGAAGATGCGCCACATGGACCCCTCTTCGGTCACCAGTTTCCTTAACCAGTGGAAGCCGGGTGGAACGGCTGGCGGAAGCGGCGGGCGATAGCCGGAGTCAGGATCGAGGCTGCGGACTCGTGACCGCGGGTAACCCCGGAAGCTGCGCTCACTGAATGTTCCCCCTGTACCCTGAAGGCTGTACCTTGTACCCTGTTAATCGGTATGCTGCGCCTGATTGAGCATCTGCGTAGGGCGATCTGGGCTGCGTTCGGGCACAGCGTCTTCTCCATGGCCAAAGCGGCGGCATACTCGGCCATGCTCAGCATTTTTCCCGCGCTGGTGGTGGTGACGACGCTCTTCGCGGTGATGCCGTCGGGCGACGACCTGCGTGGTGTGATCCGCTCGGCGCTGCAGCAGGTGCTGCCGCCCGATACGATGCGCCTGGTGCAGAGCTACTTTATTTACTATCACGCGCGCTCCATGCACATCGTCTGGGGTTCGGTGTTTGTCAGTATTTTCGCGGCCATGGGCGTCCTGCTGTCGCTGATGGAAGGATTCAGGCGGGCCTATCGTCTGCCTCGCGGCATGTGGGGATTCTGGCAGGAGCGGACCGCTGCTCTGCTGCTCGTCCCCGCCACCATGGTGCCGATGGCCGCGGCCACGATCTTCCTTGCCTTCGGTCATTCCATCGAGCGCTGGATGATCGAAAACTCCTACCTGGGTTTGCACACGTACGTGATTTTCTTCTGGCGTTTTATTCGATGGACGATTGCCCTGCTGGCCAGTGTGATGGCGCTGGTGCTGATCTACCACTTCGGCATCCCGCGGCATAAGCATCCGTTGCGCGGCGGCAAGATGGCCTTCATCCGCGGGCGATGGCGCGAGACCCTTCCGGGGGCGGCGATTGCGACCGTCACCTGGTTTCTCGCCACGCTGCTGTACGGCCTATACGTCACTCGCTTTGCCGACTACTCGGTGGTGTACGGATCGCTCGGGGCGGGCATCGCCACGCTGGTGTGGCTCTACATGGTTTCGCTCAGCGTGCTGATCGGCGCTGAATTCAATGCCCAGCTTTATCCATTCATGGAGCTGCGGCCCATCCCTGTCAGCGTGGAGGAATTTCCCGGCGACCCGTCGTTGCTTCCGGGAAATTCCCCTGTCAATCCGCCCTCAAATCCGCCCGTCGCCCCCTCGCATGCCGCTCGATCTCTCCGCGCACGGTAAAATCGGAGCGGGCGTTCGCACCGCCGCTCGACAACAGTTTTGCTAATGGAAACTTTCTGGGGGATGGATGAACTTTTCGCTGTCAGGGCCAGGCCTTGCCGGGGACAGTCTGCGCCGCGCGAAGATCGTGGCGACACTCGGTCCGGCTTCTTCGAATGAAACCATTTTTCGCGAGCTTCTCCGTGCCGGCCTCGATGTCGTTCGCCTCAACTTCTCGCACGGCACCCTGCCCGAAAAGCTCAAGCTCATCGAAATGGTGCGCAAGGTCTCCCGGGAAGAGAATCGTAATGTGTGCATTCTGGGCGACCTGCAGGGGCCGAAGATCCGCACCGGCCGCCTGAAGAACCGCATTCCCGTCCAGCTGAAGGCAGGCCAGCGCCTGACGATTACGCCAGGCGACATCCTTGGCACCTCCACAGTGATCGCCACGACCTTCCCCACCCTTGCTGAGAATCTCGAGCCAGGCGCCCGCATTCTGCTATCGGATGGGCTGATCGAGCTGCGCGTGCTGGAGATCCCCGGGGAAGATGTCGAATGCGAAGTCATCAATGGCGGCATGCTCGGCGAACATAAAGGCATCAACCTGCCCGGTATTGCGGTGCGCGTCCCGTCGCTCACGGAAAAAGACGAGGCCGACCTGGAATGGGGGATGAAGCATGGCGTCGATGCGATCGCTGTCTCCTTTGTGCGGACGGCCGAGGACATTCGCCACGTGAAATTCCGGGTTGCGGCCATGGGGCTCGAGACCTGGATTATCGCGAAGCTTGAGAAGCCGCAGGCCATCGAAAACCTCGAAGCGATCCTCGAGAACGCCGACGGGATCATGGTGGCGCGCGGCGATCTGGGCGTCGAGATGCCGCCGGAGAAAGTTCCTGCGATCCAGAAGCACGTGATCCGCCGGGCGGCCGAGTATCGCAAGCCGGTGATTACCGCAACTCAGATGCTTGAGTCGATGATCGAAAATCCGCGTCCCACGCGTGCCGAAGCCAGCGACGTCGCCAACGCCATCTACGACGGCACCGATGCTGTCATGTTGTCGGCGGAGACTGCGGCCGGCAAGTATCCGGTGGAAGCCGTCAAGATGATGGCCAAGATCGTCAGTGAAACCGAGTCGAACCTGCGCGACACGGACCAATGGGATATCCCCCATAACCGGGTGCGCCTTTCGATCGCCGAAACCATCTGTGAGTCGGCCGCCCACGCCGCCGAAGACCTCGATGTCAGCGCCATCGCCGTTTTCACGGAGACCGGGACGACCGCGCGCCAGCTTTCAAAATACCGGCCCAAGCCACCGATCTACGCTCTTTCCAGCATCGATGCGGTGATCCATCGCATGTCGCTGCTGTGGGGGGTGCACGCCATCAAATGTCCCAAGCTGAACACCGCCGAACAGATGGTCGATCAGGCGGAAAGCCTGCTGGAACAGGGCGGATTCGTGAAGCCCAAGGAGATCCTCGGGATCGTGGCCGGCACTCGCACGCGATCGGGTTCGACCAACTTCCTTCGCCTGCATGTCCTGGGCGATCGCCTCACGGAGACCATGGTCCCACATCACGAGAAGGCCGCCAAACCGGCACGAAGGCCGTCGCGCAAATCATCCGGTAAACGTCACGCGGCTAAAGTCGGCAGCTAAGTGGATAGTTAGTTCCGGTAAGCGCCGACGCAGGGTTACTGACTTGCACTGACCCATTTGTCATGGGACGCATGTGCGGCTAAGCTGCTCCTTCTGGAGAAATCCGAGGCTGGAGAAACCTGAGGTTTGAGCAGCATGAAGACTTCCATCGTTACGGCTGTCCTGATTTTGGTGGGTTCCGCTTTTTTCGCAAAGGCTCAGGTCAGAGAGCACCCGGTCCCGCGCATCATCGCCAACGATGGCCGCTATGCATTGATCGTGGACGGAGCGCCTTATCTCATGCTGGGCGCGCAATCCAATAACTCCAGTGACTGGCCGGCGACGCTGCCCAAAGTATGGCCCGCCATCGAATATCTGCAGGCGAACACGCTGGAAACGCCGATTTACTGGGAGCAGTTCGAGCCAAAGCAAGGCCAGTTTGACTACTCTCAGGTGGACACCATCCTGACACAGGCGCGCCAGCATCATGTGCATTTGGTTCTCCTGTGGTTCGGTACCTGGAAGAACGGCAGCCAGCACTACATGCCGGAGTGGATGAAGATCGACCCCGAAAAGTACTTCCACGTGATCAATAAGAATGACGAGGCGGTGGACTCGCCATCCCCCTTCGCAACAGCTTCTCTGGAGGCGGACAAGCGCGCCTTCTCTGCATTTATGCAACATCTCAAAATCGCCGATCCGGAGCGCACCGTCCTGCTCGTCCAGGTGGAGAACGAGACCGGAACCTGGGGCACGCTCCGCGATTACTCGCCCGAAGCCAATAAGTTATTTGAAGGCCCTGTACCTGCGGAAGTTCTCAGGGCGATGAACAAGGAGTCGGGCAACCCTGCTGCGAACTGGCCGGACGTTTTCGGTCCGGGGGAGGCGGAGGTTTACTTCCACGCCTGGGCGGTCGCGAAGTATGTCCAGCAGGTCGCCGCCGCGGGCAAGGCCATCTATCCGCTTCCTCTCTATGTCAATGCCGCCTTACGCGATCCGTTCAAAGGAGCGCCTGGCAGCTATGAGAGCGGCGGACCTACCGACAATGTCCTGAATATCTGGAAGGCCGAGGCGCCGGCGATCGATATCCTTGCTCCCGATATCTACACTCCCGACGGAGCCACATATCTCAAAATCCTCGATCTGTATCATCGCGCCGACAATCCTCTGTTTATTCCGGAGACCAGCGGGACGCCCACCGGAGCGCGCTTCTTCTTCTCTGCCCTTGGCCTGCAAGCGATCGGTTACTCACCCTTCGGCCTCGACTATACCCGCAGCCATCGGGCGCCCGAGGGCGAGAAGACTCCACCGGAGACCTTTCTGGAGCCGACCGCGCAGAACTATCGGCTGATCGGTCCAATGATGCGCGACATTGCGCTGCTCAATTTCCAGGGTAAGCTGCAGGCGGGGGCGGAAGTAGAAGGTCAGCCGGCAGAAACTCTGCATTTTGGGATGTGGGACGCTGTTATCTCTTATGGAGGCACCCAGCGCGGCGGAGCGCTCAAGGAAAATCCCGAGCCCACGGGACGCGCTCTGGTCGCGCAGTTGAACGATCATCAGTTTCTCGTCACCGGATTCGACTGCCGCATCGATTTTCGCCCTGCCGGGACAGCGGAGCAAAGGAAGAGCGGACAAATCGTCAATGGCACCGGACAGACCCCGTCGGCTCAGATCGACGGAAAGTGGCAGCACCGGCAGTTTCTGCGCGTGGAAGAGGGAAGCTACGAAGATGGCGTCTTCAAGTTCGCCCGCGTCCTGAATGGCGACCAAACTGACTGGGGACTCAACTTCTCGTCGGAGCCAGAAGTACTGCGCGTCTCGGTTGCAACCTACTAACTAGCGTCCTGACTTGATTCGCCAACGAAAGAGCGGAACTTCCCGACGACCAGCCCGGTTAGCTCGTCCTGATTGCGCCGGGTGAGTAACTCGTGGCCGGCGCTCGGTACAGATAAGAGCTGCGTCCGCGCCGGGATGAGTTGCAGGGCGGCTTCGAGTTCGGCGATCGAGGCGAATCCGTCGCGCACCCCCGAGACAAACAAGCCTGGCGTTACCAAGGCAGGGAAGTGCTGCGTACGCAATTGCTGCGGGCGCCTGGGTGGATGCAGCGGGTAAGAGAGAAGCAAGAGTGCGTCGGCCAGACCGGGGTTCTCCGACGCCAGGATCGAAGCCATACGGCCGCCATAGGAATGTCCTCCGAGAGATAGCCGCTTCCCGGCGTTCGGGCCGATCAGGTTCCGCAGAACTTCCATGGCGGCGCGCAGCCCGGCCTGATCGCGTTTTGCCGTGCGCACTGGTGGCCCGTGCGGCCTGGCCTGACGAAACGGCAAATCGCAGCGCAGAACCGTCCAGCCCGATGCGCAGAATGCTTCCGCCAGCGCGACGAGCAGCGGTGCCTGACAGTTGGCGCCTGCGCTGTGGGTGAGAACGAGGGCGTCTCCGGATGCAGTGGCCGGCGTATGCAGGAAGCCGCGGACCGGTTCGGCACCCGAGTTATCAGCAAATTCCCGATAGCTGACCATCACTGCGCTCGATACGGATTCTAAGCGCCCGCGGCTTTCGCCGGACGAAACCAGGCGCGGGCATCGGCGCGAAACAGGAGGTAGGTGATGCCGGCAAAAAGAATGAGGTGGAAAGCCAGGTCCCGCCATGCGTTCAGCGCCGTGATCACGACGTGAAACGCTACCCAGAGAACCGTTAACCAGCGCGCCCAGTCTGCTCCGCGCAGCATAAACACCCCAGCCACCACCGCTAAGGTATGCACGGGGAAAATCAGCGCTTCGTCAAGTCCCCATCCATGCCCAGCGACGTAGTGCACGTCCATTCCCAGCGAAACTACTCCTATCGCGATGAAGAGCCAGCTGAGGACGGTGATGGACAAGGAGCGCTGTTTCATGGCTCGAGTTGACAGAGGTGATGGTTAGCTACCTGCATGGCGATTACGCCTGCGATAGCTCGCCGATGGCACGAACCAATTTATCCAGATCCGGAATCGTTGTGTAGACGTGCGGAGTTACACGGACGCAGCTGATATTTTCCCAAACGATGCCCACTGTGTGGATTTTGTACTTGTCGAAGAGTGCGCCGGCGAGCGCCCCCGGCGTCATGCCATCGATGGAGACGCCGCAGATTGCAGCGGAGTACTCAGGCCGCAGCGAAGTGTGTAGTTTGACCTTCGGCATGGACTGAACGCGGGTGGCCCAGTAGTTCTTCAGATAGAAGATGCGCTGCTGCTTGCGCGCCGACCCGATCCCTTCATGAAAGTTGATCGCCTCGCCGATCCCCTGTTCGAGAGGAAAGCTCCGCGTGCCCAGGGTTTCAAACTTGCGGATATCCGCGGAATGCGGCGTTGAGTTACAGGTCAGCGGCCAGACTTTCTCGATTTTGTCGGCCTTGACGTACATCATGCCGGTTCCAATGGGGGCCGACAGGAACTTGTGCAGGCTGGTGCCAAAGTAGTCGCAATGCAGGTCGGGAACTTTGAAATCGATCAGGCCGAAGGAGTGCGCGCCGTCGGCAATCACCTCAATGTTGTGCGCGTGCGCCATGTCCGCGATCTTCGCCACCGGCATCGTCTGGCCGACCCAGTTGACCATGTGCGTGACATGGATCACCCGCGTGCGCGGCGTGATGGCCTGCTCGTACGCCCTGACGATGGCTTCGTCGTCTTCTATGGGGAAATCGAAGCTGATCTGCTTGTACACAATCCCGTCCCGCTCGGCGCGCTGGCGATAGGCCTGGATCATATTCGGGTAGTCCTGTTTGGTCCCGATCACCTCGTCCCCGGCCTTCAGTGGCAGGCCGTAGATGATGGTGTTGAGCGCCTCGGTGGAGTTGCGGTCGATGGCGATCTCACCCGGCTGGGCACCAGCCAGGGTGGCCAGCTTTTCGCGCAGCGGCTCCCGCCCCTGATCCAGAATTTGCCACATGTAATAAGACGGGCCCTCGTTCGAGAGCTGGTTGTAACGCTCGACCGCCTCCTGCACCACAATCGGGGAGGGCGAAACGCCCCCGTTGTTCAGGTTAATGATGTCAGGGTTGACGGAATATGCCCGCTGGATCACGCTCCAGTAGTCCTCGTTCTGGGCCACTTCGGCGGGAGGGGAATTCCGGATCCCGCCTTCCGCAGCGGTGAAGTCGGCGGCATGGGCCTGGCGGAAGAGGCTGTTCACCGAAAATGCGCCCGCCAGGGTGGCGGTCCGCTTCAGAAATGTGCGACGGTCGCTCGGGGTCATGGAAAGCACTGTAGGGTAGAAGGCTCCGGGAAGCAAATGGAAAGGCGGGGCTTGCCGGGGATCTGGCGCGTCGACCAGTACTAATGGATCACCCCGTCGCATTTTGGTGCAGACTTTGGTCCTGTGACCTTCGTCACATCGCGGCCAAAATTTCCCCGATAAAGTGTTGAAAAAGAATCCGGCAACCTAGCCGGGTTCGTATCCCTAGTGGAGAACTGTCCCCATGCCCGATGGCCCCGATAACCTTCCGGAGCTCGTAGCCCAGATCGCCCGCGCCCTGGTAGACACCCCGGATGAAGTGAGTGTTGAAGCTGTAGACAAAGGAGAGGGTACAGCGTTGCGCCTGCGCGTGGCAGCCACCGATGTCGGCAAGGTGATCGGCAAGCAGGGCCGCACCGCTCGCTCGGTCCGGACGATCCTGAGTGCGGTCAGCATGAAGCTCCGCCACCGCTATACGCTCGACATCATCGAAGACGCTCCTAACGGCGCAAGCGGCACGTACCAAGACTGAGGCGTCCGCTCTCCCGTAACGACATTCCGCGCCACGGCTTCGGAACCGGCAACGCAGGCGGCACGGCCGGTTTCCAAGCAGGGCATGTACGGGTAGCTTCCCGTGCCCGGAAGTGGGTATGGAGAGTGTGCCGGCCTTGTAATTTCCTTGAAACGGGGCCATGCTGTTGGAGTCCGGCTCCTACCCACGAGAAAGGGCCTTATGCGAGGGTCCCCACCTGCCGTTTTCCCCACCGTGGCGGCTTTTTGCGCGCTTCCCCTCATCGTTGCGGCTGCCTCATCGCACGCCCAGGTCTTCACCGTTGAGGCGGAGCACGTGGAGAAGCATTACACCGAGTTCCAGCCCACGCATGTTCAATACCCGTCCGAGCCCATGACGGTGGTCGGGCGGGAGATCCTGATCCGGTTCATGCAGTCGGAGCAGGGATTCGCGATGCGTCCGCTGCCCATCGCCAACCTGAACCTGCACGCGAACGGGCACATGGATCCGACCGGCGATAAGTATGTCGACGTGCTGCACATGAAGGGCGTTTCCGTGAAGCCAGGCGACCGGGTTGTGGTCACGGACATCAAGATTCTGAACGACAAGATCGTGCTGGATCTGAACGGCGGTCCTGAGCACAAGCACAAGTACCTGCGCCACGTCTCGATCGGCATGGGGGCGGCCGAAACGCCGCTGGCCCAGGACAGCGGCGCGCCTCCCACGGGATCGCGGGTGACGCTGGTGTTCGAAGAGCGGGTCCCGGATCTGAACGGAGAGCAGCTGGAAGCTCTGCTGAAGCCCATGGTCGACTTCGGGGTGAAGTCGGCGGCGGAAGCCTATGCGGAGTCGCTGCCGGACTTCCTGCGGAAGGCGGTGCAGGAGCACCGCGTCCTCGTGGGCATGAACCGCGATATGGTGCTCAACGCCAAGGGCCAGCCGCTGCGCAAGGTTCGGGAGGCGGAGCCGAATGGCAAGCAGTTCGAGACGTGGATCTACGGCGAATCGCCCCAGCCGGTCGAGTTTGTCCGCTTCGAGGGGACCTACGTCACGCGGGTTGAGCTGGCGAAGGTCGGCGAGCCCATCGAGGCGCGGACCGAAAACGAGATGGGCGACTACTGGGGCAACCAGCCGGCCCTCGCGTCGAACCAGCACGAGGTGAAGCTGGGGGACCGCACGAACAAAGACGTGGACGAGGAGAGCGCGCCGAAGGCGCCGCCGACGCTGCGCAAGCCCGGCGAGCCGCTGCCGAGTGACAAGGACAATCCGCAGCCGGTGATGGCACCGGTGAACTTCCCGAAGGATCAGCAGCGGCCGGGCGATCCGGGGTACACGCCGACGGTTTCCGCGCAGCCGCCGAATCAGGGGGCGGGAACTTCCGGAGCAGGAACGTCAGGCCAGCCGGGATCGGGCCAACCCCAACCATCCACCGGAACCGGACAAGCGTCACCGCCCCAAAACCGGTAGCCCTTTTTGCTCCATGCTCCCGGGCTCCGGACTCCCGAGCTCCGGGCTCCGGGGCTCCGAGCTCCGGGCTGCCGGCTGCCTTGCGCTCCGCATATCATGGCCGCGGAGGATTTCCCGGTCATGCGCGTTTCGGTACTCGCACTTGGCTCCGCCCTGTTGGTCGCCTTAGCCTCGCCGGTCTCAGCCCAAAGCACGTCGCCATCGGGATGGCCTCCCGGTCCGTCACACGCGACGGTGACGCTGTGGCCGCATGGAGCGCCTGCGCCCTCGAGGTCAGGTCCGAGTGCGATGCCCGCAACGCCGCCGGCTCCCGAGCACGACACGACGACCTCGCGGGACAATCTGATCGCGGGACGATCGCTGGTGCGGCTCGGCAACGTGACGGTCCCGACGCTGACGCTCTACCTCGCGCCTCAGGCCACCAATACACACGCCGCGGTGGTTGTCTTTCCCGGCGGAGGCTACTCCATCCTCGCCATCGATCTCGAGGGCACTGAGGTTTGCGACTGGCTCAATTCGATCGGGGTCAACTGCCTGCTGCTCAAGTACCGCGTGCCGGACAGCGGGCCGTATCCCAAATCGCCGGCCGCCCTCCAGGATGCGCAGCGCGCGATGGGGCTGGCACGGCAGCACGCGGCGGAGTGGAACATCGACCCGAAGCGCATCGGCGTCCTCGGCTTCTCCGCCGGAGGCCATCTTGCGGCTGCCATCAGCACGCATTACGACCAGCGTCTCTATCCAGCGGTCGATGCCTCCGATGAGCAAAGCTGCAAGCCGGACTTCGCCTTCGTGATCTACCCGGGCTATCTCGCGCTCGCAGACCGGGACTTCGCCTTCACGCCGGACATTCCCGTGACCGCCGCGACGCCGCCGACGTTCCTGCTCCAGGCGGAGAACGATCCAGTGCACGTCGAGAACGCGGTCGAGTACTTTATGGCGCTCAAGAAGGCAGGGGTACCGGCCGAGCTGCACGTCTACGCCAAGGGTGGACACGGCTACGGGCTGCGTCCGACGGAGCTGCCGATCACGCACTGGCCGGAGCTGGCGGGGGCGTGGCTGAAGACGCTCGGGGTGTTGCCGTAGCTCAGGGTACAGGGTGCAGGGTACAGGGTGCAGGGTACAGGGTACAGGTGACAGGTGACAGGGTACAGGTTGCAGGGTCATCGAGTTGGTTAACTGGCTCTGCTTATGGGGTCGTACTATCCCGCTCAAGCCAAAACAGGCCTTGAATGGGCCACCCGGCCTGAACATCTTCAATCACTGGTTCTATGTTGCGGTCAGGTCAGCACAGGAGAGACGCATGGCGAGAGAGATCATTCGAACGACGAACGCTCCGGCTCCGCCTCCGGCGTACAGCCAGGCGGTCAGGGCAGCGGGCCTTGTGTTCGTCTCGGGCACGGGCCCGCACGATCCAATCACCGGGAAGATTGTCGGGGAGACGATTCAGGAACAGACCCGGCAGTGCCTGGAGAATGTGTCTGCGATCCTCAAAGCCGCAGGCACTTCGCTCGAACGGGTGGTGAGCGCCACGGTCATCCTTCTTGAGGAAACAGACTTCGCCGGAATGAATGAAGAGTGGGTGAAGTGGTTTCCGGCGAATCCGCCTGCGCGGCAGGGCGCGAAGTTGCCGGTTCGCATCCCCGGGATGAAAATATCCATCGCGGCCATTGCCGAGGCGTAAGCAGAACAAGAACGCTGATATTCGAGGCTTGTCGTGATCATGCCCCGCTCGGCTTCGAGCTGCATCGGTGCGCTACGATACACAGGTAGATGCCCGATCCCGCTTCATCTCCGGTTGCGGCAGAGCTGGCCGGTTCTGTCCTCGTGCTGATTCAGTTCGATGTATGCGAGGAGTTTCGCCTCGATCAACTGCAACTGGCCGTGAATGCGCGGACGCTGTCGAAGCCGACCACGAAACAACTGGCTCCCGCGTATGTGCGCTACGAACGGCCGCCGGTGACCGTGCCGCTTGAACCGCTGATCCTTGAAAGCGGCGAACAACTCCAGGGCGAGATCAAGTTTTACGACTATGGCGTTGCCAGTGTAATGTTCCGGCACGAGGTGGCGGGCGGGTGGGAGACGCTGGTGCAGCTGGCCAGCCGCTGGGTATGGGACATCGATTTCGCCTCGCGCGCGGAACCCGTCGTGCGCAGGTATCTGCAGCGCGTCTCCGGAGCGATGGTGAAACCGTACCCGCGCTGGCTGAGCGAGGACTATTTCATCTTTCACATCCGTGAAGTTGCGGGCTCGCCGCTGCCCGCGGAGCTGATACGCCAGCATGGGCTGGAGATCGCGCAGATGGTGCGCGGCGAGAGGGCGCCGCTCTCGGAGGGGGAGTGCAGCGAGGTGCTGCGCTCGCAAATGTCGTACTACGCGAACGATCTCTCGGTGATCGGATGGAACGCGGCCTTTCTGTACGACACGCCGGCGGGCGCGGACACGGCGATCCAGCTGCTCGAATACGCGAACTCGCAGCTGCTCGAATTCCGGCACTACGATGAACTGCTCACCGCGGTGCTGGCCGGTGTCTACGACTCGTTCGGCAAAGACTCGGGGATGTTGGCGCGGTGGCGGCTGGCGCGGTCGGCGACGGATCTGCACACGGTGCTGCTGGAGGTTTTCGAGCTGACAGAACGGGCGGATAACGCGATCAAGTTTTTGAGCGATATGTTTGCTGCACGGCTGTATCGGCTGGCTGCGGCGCGCGTGGGCGTGCCGGACTACAGGGATCTTGTGGAGCAGAAATTAAAGACGGCCGAAGAGATTTATCACTACATGCTCGATCAGTTCAATCAGAGCCGGGCGTTTCTGCTGGAAGCGACGGTGGTGATTATCCTGCTGGTTGAGTTGTTCCTGGCGTTCCGGGGAAGGCTGTTTTGAGGGGCTGAGTTGCTGTTTCCAGGAGAGAGATACTCATCCCTCAGTGGCTAAAGCCGGATTAGGTGTGTGGCGTATGCGGCACAGCTGAAGCTGTGCCCTTTCAAAACCGTGCGGGATTTGAACCCATGGGCCTTGGTGGACCCCGGGTCTCAACATCGAGACCCGGGCCAGCCATGACAGGAGCGAGTTAGCGGGGGCGGGTGTTGGCGAGGGCGCGCAGGATGGTGCGGGTGTTGCGGTTCATGACCTGACGCAGGTACATGGCGATGGCGAACAGGAGGACCAGGAAGAAGAGGTCGACGCGCAGGATGGAGTGGAGGAGGCCGGCGAGCGAGTCCGGGGGAAACATGTGGAGGTGCATCCAGACAAAGACGACGATGGCGAGGATGGCGAGCACGCCAACGATGATGCGGGAGTTGCGTTCGGAGGTGTCGGCGGCGGCGAGGGCTTGCTGAACGAAGGCGCGTTCGGCGCTGGCGTTGTCGGAGTTGGGCTGCTGGGATTCGGGGCTCATGCTGGTTTCCTTTCCGAGGTGAGTTGTTTGCGAAGGGCGGCGACTCCGTAGTGGAGACGGGACTTGGCGGTGCCGATGGGGATTTCGAGGATGGCGGCGCTTTCTTCCAGCGAGAGGCCGTGCTGATAGTGGAGGAGGAGGATGGCGCGGCTGGCGGGGGAGACGCGGTCGAGGAGGGCGAGGAAGGCGTCGTCGGGTGGCTCGCCGAGATTGGGAGTGGGGATGGTGAGGGGTTCGGGTGGAGCGTCGTCGAGGGGCTGCCAGCGGCGGGTGTGTTTGAGATGGGAGAAGGCAATGCGGGAGGCGATGCGGAAGGTCCAGGGGCGGAAGACGGCGGGCTCGCGCAGGAAAGGGAGTTTGCGAAAGATCCGGAGGGAGGTTTCCTGGAGGATGTCGTCGGCGAGGGTGGCGCCGGCAAGGCGCGTGATGTAGCGGCGGAGGGGCGCGTAGGAATCATGAAGGAGCTGCTCGAGCGCGGCCCGGTCGCCGGTCTGGGCGAGCAGGACCAGGAGGGTTTGGTCCTGATTTTGTTCCGGGGCCGGGGGCTCGTTCGGCTGAGGCAGCGTGCTCATGCTGGAGAGAGGGCCTGGAGGGGAGGAAAGTTCGGTTGGTCGGGAAATAATTCAGAGGCGTTAGAGGGAGCGCCGGGGGCTGGCGGCACGGCAGGCGACGACTCTAGAGCCGGATGTTCACGAGGCCTTCGCCGGTGGCGGCCGGTGGGGGCGTGGGGCGCTGGGGGGCGCGCCAGTAATCGATGAACGAAATCTGGTGGACGCAACTGACGGTGCAGTTCGGCGCGCAGCTCTTCTCAGTTAGGAATTCGCGCTTGAGATCGGCGCGCGTGTAGTCCGCGAGGGGAACGCCCGGATAGCCGCGCTGCTGCGAGCAGTAGTGGACGAGGCCGTTCTCGCAGATATAGAGAAACCGCGAGCCTGCGCGGCAGCGCCAGTCATTCGGCTCGCCGTTCGCGATGTTCACCTGGAAGTGATTGAAGCGCGAGTAATTCTTCTTCTTCCAGGACCGCATCTCGGACCAGACTTTCCGTTCGTGGTCGCCGAGCGGCTTGAGCTGGCCGGTGCCGTCGTGAATGATGCCGATGGTCGAGGTGAATCCCAGGGCCAGGGCACGCCGCCCAATGGTGAGCGCGTCATCGGGGTTCTTGATGCCGCCGCCGACGACGGAATTGATGTTCACGTGGAAGTCGGCGTACTCCGACAGGAACTCGAGTTTCCTGTCGAGGACCTTGAGGCTCTTCTTTGAAATTTCGTCGGGCTGGACGTTGTCGATGGAGATTTGCAGGTGGTCGAGGCCGGCCTTGTTCAGGCGCTCGATGCGATCGGGCATGAGGAGATAGCCGTTGGTGATCATCCCCGCCATGCGGCCGTGGTGGCGGATGCGTCCGATGATCTGGTCGAGGTCTGGGTGGAGAAGCGGCTCGCCGCCGGAGATGGTGATGATGCTCGTTCCGAGGCGCGCGAGATGGTCGATGCGGCGGATCATCTCGTCGACGGGGACCGGCTTCGAGACGTCGTCGTATTCGTTGCAATAGGCGCAGGAAAGATTGCACCGCCGCATGGGCACAATTTGGGCCATCACGGCGTGGCGCGTCGAGGCCAGCGCGTGCCCCACCAGCGCGACTTCGCGCACTTTGCGCGAGGCGGCATTCAACCGGCGGGAGAGCGTGGCTTTGCGGGGCGTGGGCATGTCTACCTTTATTGAAACATAAGCGGCTGGCGGGGGCGATGGAGATGAATCAAAAGGCAGTTATGCGGTGGTGAATGGCGCATTGGGGGCTTTGCGGTCCGAACGGTGATGGCCTGATATACTACCGGCATGGGCGTGCAGATCGCGGTGGCAGTCGCTATGTTGTCCGGGTTATTTGTGGCCTTTTTCCTTTGCTTCCTTTCGGTGATGATGTCGGGAAAGCAATGGGAGGAGAAGGCACGCGCTCGCCGCATGGCTGAGCACAGGATGAGTGCCAGGCTCCTGCGCCTCGACATTTGACGGCTTCCTGAAGGCCATCCTCAACATTCCGCAAAAGTGACTTTTGGCGCGTGGCCAAATCCTCTTCGCGCCCATGGCAGCAGAGTCGCGCTATACTTCCCCGATCCATTGAAAAAGCAGGGAAGGAGCTCCTATGGATGCCAGAAGTGAAGCGGCTTTGGCCACTGTGTGGCCGGCCTTTGCGGCGAAAGTGCGGGCGGCCGCAGACCAGCTCGCGACCCAGGGCACGTATTTTCTTGTCGTCTCCGGCTTGCGCACTGCAGCCGAGCAGAATGCGCTCTACGCCCAGGGCAGAACCACACCTGGGCATGTTGTGACCAACGCCAGAGCCGGGCTTTCGATGCACAACTATGGGCTGGCCGTGGATGCGGTGCCCTATCTTTCGGGGAGCACGGGCGCGCTGAACTGGACGCCGCACACGCCGCAGTACCAGGCTTTTGTGGCGGCGATGAAGGCGCAGGGGCTCGCGTGGGGAGGGGACTGGGTCACCTTTCCGGACCAGGACCATTTTCAGCTGGCAGGCCTGCCGGCTAATCCGAGCCCGGCGATGGTGGCCGACTATGGAGCCGGCGACCAGGGAACGCTGGTCGCGATCTGGAACAAAGCAGGGGACGGAGCCTACTCGGTCTTCGGTGGAGCACCGACGGCGGGGGCAACGACGGCGGCTTAGCTCTGCGCGCCTGATCCTGGGTCTCAGACGCGAGGACCTGGGCCAAACGAGGCGAGAGACAGGGCTGCTCGAAGGGATTCCGTGTGCTGGAAATCTGGTCTCTGAAATATGAAAGAGGGTAAAGCCAACCTATGCTGAAGGCCGTTTCGCTTCTTGCCTTGATAGCCGCCTCATCGCTGTCGTGCTTCGCGCAGAGTGCGCCCATCTTCGATCCGTCGACAAAGGTTTTTCGGCTTGATGGCGGGGATGTGTCGTATGTGTTCGGCGTCAACGCCCGAGGCGAACTGCAGCAACTGTACTGGGGCGGCAAGTTAGCCGGAAGCGACCGCTTCAGCGAGGCGATTCCCCTGCCCGAATGGGCATCATTCGACGACTCGTATTCCAATACCCCGCAGGAGTACGCAGGGTGGGGTAGCGGCTTGTATATGGAGCCCGCACTGAAGGTGACGTTTGCCGATGGCAACCGCGATCTCGTACTTCACTACGACAGTTACAAGGCCACTCCGCAGGGCCTCGACGTGGTTTTGAAGGACATCCAGCGCTCGGTTTTTGTCACTTTGCATTATGCGATCGACCCGGTTACAGGTATCCTGGCGCGGTCGGCGACGATCGAGAATCGCGAACCCCAGCCGATCACGATGGAGGAAGTCGCTGCAGCCGCATGGGCCATGCCTCCGGGGAAATATTCCCTCGACTATCTGACGGGGCGATGGGCGGGCGAGTGGACGCTGAACCAGGAAAAGGTGGAATACGGCGAACACGTGATTGAGAGCAGGCGGGGCTCAACCGGTCATCAGGCCAACCCGTGGTTTGCAATCCAGGCCGGCGCGCCGGATGAAGACAACGGCGATGTGTGGTTTGGGGCACTCGCCTGGAGTGGCTCGTGGCGGATTACCGTTCAGCGGGATCAGCTGGACGCCATTCGAGTCACCGGGGGCATGAACCCATTTGACTTTGTCTGGGTCCTGCAACCCGGTGCGAAGTTTGAAACGCCGGTTTTTTACGGCGGATATTCACCGCATGGATTGGGCGGAGCATCGCGCCTGTTGCACCACTTCGAACTCGCGCACATCCTGCCTCATCGGGTTGGCGAAGGTGAGAGTGCCGCTCCCAAACCGCGTCCCGTTATCTATAACTCATGGGAGGCGACCGGATTCGATGTGACCGAAACCGGCCAGATCGCGCTGGCTGAAAGAGCGGCACAGCTGGGCGTAGACCGTTTTGTGATGGATGACGGCTGGTTCGGGCAGCGCAAAGACGATCATGCGGGCCTTGGCGACTGGTACGTCAATCCGGTGAAATTCCCGCACGGCCTGAAGCCTCTCATCGATAAAGTGCACTCCCTTGGAATGGATTTCGGACTTTGGGTGGAGCCAGAGATGGTGAACCCCAACTCCGATCTTTATCGCAATCACCCCGACTGGGTGCTGAACTTTCCTGGAAGGCCTCGCACCGAACAGCGCAATCAGTTGGTGCTTAATTTGGCGCGGCCGGAGGTTCGGGACTACGTCCTGGGCTTCCTCGACAAATTACTTACAGAAAACGACATTGCCTTTCTCAAATGGGATTACAACCGGAACTGGAGCGAGCCGGGATGGGACCAGGCGCCACCCGGCGAACAGAAGGAAGTCTATGTAGCGTATGTCCACAGCCTCTACGGCATTCTGGCTGAACTGAAGAAGCGGCATCCCCGGGTCGAACTCGAGTCATGTTCCGGCGGCGGAGGCCGGGTGGACCTCGGCATTCTTCGATATGCGGATGAAGTCTGGCCGTCCGACAATACCGATCCCTTCGACCGCCTCAGCCAACAGGACGGGTTTACGTACGCTTACACGCCGCAGATCATGATGGCCTGGGTCACGGACTCCCCGCACTTCCTCAATCACCGCGTCACTTCGCTGGAATACCGGATGCTGAGCGCGATGCAGGGCTCACTTGGCATTGGCGCTGACATCACCAGGTGGTCCAGCGACGATATGGCTACCGCCAGGCGCCTGATCGCGGCCTACCACCAGGTCCAGCGAACCATCGTGCAGGGCAATTTATATCGCCTCGTTTCGCCGCTCAACGGCAGCGAGTTTTCCGTGACTCAAACGGTGAGCCCGGACAAGAGCCAATCGGTTGTATTTGCGTTCATTCATTCCACCCAGGAGGGACGCGGCTTTCCCCTTCTCAAACTGAAGGGGCTGGATCCGGACGCGCAATACGAACTCACATCGATCGAAGGACAGGCAGAGAAGAATACTCCTCTGGTGGCAAGCGGCGCCTGGTGGATGAACCACGGCTTCCATCTCGATCCCGAATTCCGCGGCGATTTTCGTGCGGCTGCGTTCCATCTCGACCGCAAGTGAATGAGGATGCGGATAAGGGGAGTTGTCACGCGGGTCCGTTGCTGGGTGCCGGCAGTCGGAGCATGCAGGGGCTGAAGCCCGAGAGTGTTAAGGCCTCGTGCGGCAGGGCTGAAGCCGTGCCCTTCAAGTTTTGTTGCCCAGGGCTCTTATCCTTTGCCCCGGCCAGCGACCATGGTCACCGTGCCTTCGTGCTTGTCGCGAATGACGGTGAGCTGCACCTGCTTGCCGCGATTCGCGTGAATCGTGTGCAGCCACTGGTTGGTGGTTGAGACGGTCTGGCCGTTGATCCTGGTGATGACGTCGCCCGCGCGCAGGCCGGCCACGGCCGCGGGGCTGTTGTCGTCGACGCGGCGGATGAGAAGACCCGCGCCGTCATGGACGCCGAAGTAGTTGGCCAGCTGCGGGCCGAGCATGTCCAGTTCGAGCCCGGTGTAGAGCGGATTCGAGCCCAGGGAGGAGAAGATGCCGTTGCCCATGGTCGTACCGGTCGCGGCGGGCTGGTCGGCATCGCTGTTGGGATCGGGTACGGGAATGTGCTGCGACCAGGCATCGGCTTCGAGGGTGGCCTTGTCCGCGAGCTGCACGGAAAAGTTCTGCTGCTGGCCGTCGCGACTGATGACGAGGCTGACCGTGTGGCCGGCGGGCGTGTCGTGGAGCATGCGCTGCAGCTGTGCCTGGCCGACGATGGTCTGGCCATTCATGCTCAGGATGACGTCGTGGACCTTGATCCCGGCTTTGCAGGCGGGAGCGTCATGGTCGACGGTGGTGACTTCCGCGCCGGTGGCTGCTTTCAGCTTCAGTTGCGAGGCGCGTTCCGTGTCGATGTCCCTGAGGCCGACACCGAGATAGCCCTGCGAGGCGTTCAGCATCGCGGGATCTGTACCCATGACGGTGACATGCTGGCCGGCGACGCCGAGGAGGGGATCGGCCGGGTTGAGCGGACCCCGTTGCGCGATGAGGAGGGGTGCGCCTGCGAGGCAAGCGGCGATGGCTGCGGCGGAAACGATTCTCAGGAAAGGAACTGCAAGCGTCATACGGAGCGCCTCAAATCTGCCGTGTGAAGGACGCGCGAAAAAGCCACACGTCAACCACGGTCTGCTGACATCCATGGTACCCGGGCCCACGTGCAAAGAACATGGTACGAAAGCGGAATTTCCGGTCGAGTTACTGAATCTGCGAAACCTGCTCGAGATACTGCCGCGAGCGGTCGCGAATCTGCGGATTGCGATCCCGGTTGGCGACCGTCTCAAGAACCTCGCGGACGCTGGAATCGGCGTCGACGGGCTCCAGCAGGCCGATGGCTTCGGTCCGGACGCGGGCGTCGGGGTCATGCACCAGCGCTTCGAGCACGGCATCGCGGACGCTGGTATCGATGGCAATGTAGGCCTCCAGCCCTTCGAGGGCCTTGCGGCGCACGCGCGCATCCTTGTCGTAGCGCAGGGCGACCATCAGCGCATTGCGGATGGGACCGTCGGTACATTCATGGCCGGCCTCGCATTCCTGGGCGAGCAGCCGCACCGAGTCATCGTGGACGAGGGGGTTGGCGCGGTTGCGCGCGGCGAGCAGGAGGAGCTCGCGAATCTGAGGATCGTCGAGGGTCCCGAAGGCGGTCTCGGGGGTCACGCGGTCGAAGCGCACCTCGACGTTTTCGGAGCCCGGCTCGAGGCTGATGCTGCTGACGCCGGCAATCTGCGAGGCGTCCACGTCGGCAACCCCCCGGACGCCGGGTGCCCCATTCGCGCCGGAGGCGGTTTGGTTCGCGTGCGCACGCTGGCCTGCGTGGTAACCGCCCCATCCGCCGGCGGCCACACCGGTGAGGAGCAGCACGGTTGCCATAACGGGGGCGCCCTGGAGCCATCCGAAGCCGCGGCGGAATCGCTGACTGACGCGGCGGACGAGGCCGCCATGCGGCATGGCGTCGATGGCTTCATCCAGGCGAAGGCGCGTGCGCGCGACGAGGTTCGGGGAGGGCTCGACCATGGGCAACACGGACATGGCCTTTTGCAGGGCGGATACAGCCTCCATCTCCTGACGGCAGCGCGCGCATTGCGCCAGATGCTGGTCGAGCTGATGGACGCGGTCGTCGGCCAGTTCGCCGTAAACCGACAGAACGATGTCTTCCTGTGCCAATTCGCAATTCATAACCGTACCTGCCTCACTTCGCTCTCAAGAAGTTCCACGTGCCTTCCGGATCTGCCTCGTCCGTTTTCGACTTGCTACTTTGTAATTCCCGTTTCACCGAAGCTCGGCGAGCCTGGCTCGCAGCTTCTTGGTTGCGCGGAAGAGGGTGTTCTTGGCTGTCTCTTCCGTCGTGTTCAGCATTTCTCCGATGGTGCGGAGACGCAGGCCCTGGTAATGCTTCAGCTCGAAGACCATCCGTTCCCGCGGGGTGAGCTCGTCGAGCGCCATGAGAATGCGCTGGCCCAGATATTTTCTGTCCAGTTCGCGGGCGGGGTTGGCGCCTGAGCGATCGTCGGTCACATTCGTCATCAGATCCATCTCCTCGCCGGAGGAGTCGATCACCACTGCCTGGTCTTCGCGGCGCGATTTGCGGCGGCGCAGATGATCGAGGCAAAGGTTGGTGACGATGCGGTAGATCCAGGTGTAGAACGAGCACTCGAAGCGGAAGTTGCCGAGGTACCGGTAGGCCTTGAGGAACGCCTCCTGCTGGATGTCCTGGGCGTCCTGCTCGGAGCCGGTCAGATGCATGGCCAGGCGCAGGACAGCCTGATCGTATTGACGCACCAGTGCGTCAAATGCCGTACGCGAACCTGCCTGGGCTTCGCGGATCAGATCGGTTTCCGGGAGGTTCTCCCTGAGGGGGCCGGCCATACGCGAGGATTGTATTCGAGGCCTGGCGGGGGAGGGCCGGACCGGGGAGAGAAAGCGGAGCGCATCAGCAGGCATAAGACTCCTGTGGCGTGGGTTGCGAGACAACGCTGTTGAGAAAGACGGATGGGCGGGAAAAACGTGAGCCGGGCTGCGGGTGACAGGTTGCAGGTTGCAGGTTGCGGGTTGCGGGTTGCGGGTTACAGGGGCAGGGGCAGGGGACAGGGGAGAGCGGGCAGGGTAACCTTTAACCTTATGTTTCCGGAAAATGCGAGCGGGAGTTTGTTCGCCGGGGAGAACCGGGTGGACGATTGGATCACGGCTTACTGCGATGGCGGATCGCGCGGCAATCCAGGGCCAGCCGGCTACGGCGTCTTCATCGAAGGGCCAGATCAGGAAAAACTCGCGGAGTTAAGCGAATTTCTCGGCAAGGCGACGAACAACGTCGCTGAATATTCGGCTCTTCTCGGGGCCCTCCAATGGGCGCTTGCGCAAGGACGTTCGCGGCTGCGCGTCGTCGCCGATTCAGAGCTGCTGGTAAAGCAGATTCAGGGGCGGTACAAGGTGTCCAGCGCCGACCTCCGGCCGTTGTATGAGGAGGCGAAGCGACGGATCGCGCAGCTCGACGGTTTCCGTATCGAGCATGTGTTGCGGGGGAAGAATCAGAAAGCGGATCGGCTGGCGAACGCGGCGATGGACAAGGGGATGGGACGCGACAAGCCACGCGCGATCAGCCCGGGCGCGAATCAGCCTGCTGCTCAGCACCGCACGCAGCCCTCGGCCCAGCCGCTCAAAGGCTACGTGAAGGACGGCGTGGTCCATCTGCTTGAAGGCGAACTGCCGGACGGCGTGTTTGTGAAGGTGACGCCCGATCGGCAGTGATCGCGGCGTGAAGCGTTCAAAAAATTGAGAGAAGCCTGCCAGTCAGACTTTTCGCTTGCCGTGATTTCGCGCGGTCTTCCTGAGCGGCGGGTGTTCGGGGGAGCGGCGGTACGAAGTGGCGCGCAGCGCTGGCGCGGAGTGCCCTCTGCGGCGGTGCGTGACCGCGGGACGGAGCACGGCGGCGATGCGTTGTTCAGCTGCGCCAGGATTGTCGAGATACTGTGCGTCGAGCATGGCGATAACCGCGACGGCGCGGACCCGGTAGAGCCTGGCCCACTGGCTCTCGATGAGCGACTGCTGGACGGCTCTCCAGTGCTCGCTGCTGTCGATGGGAGAGGTATTCGCCGGCGATGACGGTGAAGGGGCGGACGGCGCTGCAACAGAGCTGGCGAGCGCCTGACCGGCTTCACGCGCGGGCTGCGGGGACTCGGCGAGAGTCGATGGGGCCATGCCATCCTGATTGATGAGGCTGCGGAAGTTGCCGAACTCCTCGAGGTTGACGCCCATCTGATAGACGAGCTGGCTTAGAGCCATCTGCTGCGGAGCGGTGAGCCGGTCGAAGTTGCGGCAATAAGCGCGCGCGTTTTCGATGGACTGGACGACGGCGATGCGGAGGAGTTGGTTGGCTTCGTCATTGGTGATGTCGGGTGCGAGCAGCCCGATCTTCTTTCGGAATCGCTTTGCTGTCTTCCAGGTGGCAAGGTGCTCGTTATATTCATCAAGAATCTGCTGGAGGCGAGCGGAATCCAGTCCAGCCGCCTGCCATAGCTGGGCGGAAGAGGGCTCGAGGAATGAATGCGGATTGAGCGGGTCGCTCTGGGCATGCTGGCGCTCGGGCAGATCGAGGCTGAAGCCCGCGCCAATCAAGGGCCGGCCGGTCTTCGGATCGGGATAGGCGGCGAGGACCCACCCTTCGTGGCGGCGGTCGCGCAGCAGGTCCATCAGATCCGCGAGGCGGAACTTCACCTCGGATTCGTTGAAGTCGAGCAGGGGCTGAAGCGAGGGTGGAAGCGAGGAGGCTTCAGGACGAGCAGGAGGAAGCGAGGGAGCCGGCGCTACCGTCGAGGCTGATATGGGGAGTGGTCCTGCAACGAGCGAGGAGCTTTGGGCAGCGGCCAGCGCGGCAGCCATCACCAGCAAAACCGTCGTGATGAGTCGTCGCGTCGCGTGCATGTCCCGGGCCGTTTCCTCGTCCTTGGGTGTCCGTACACGATGACGGAGAACCCCGCAGAAATCAATGACAAAAAAGGATCACCGGAGGTAACGTTTCTCGGGTGACCCCTGACGTCGGGTGTTCCCCAAACGGGGAATTTCGATGTACAGCGAAGCTCCGGGGCAGTACGCTGTTACGGTTCAACAAAACCCATGGCTACAGTTTCCGTACAAAATCCGGCAACGACCGCGACCACGCGCATGCTTTCACTCGATGTGCTGCGTGGCGTGACTGTCGCCTTCATGATCCTCGTGAACAACAATGGATGGCACGCGTATTGGCCGTTTGAGCATTCGGACTGGAATGGCTGGACGCCCACCGACATGGTCTTTCCGACGTTTCTCTTTCTGGTGGGCGTCACCATTGTCTTCTCGACCGAGTCACGCCTGGCGCGCGGCGGGACTGCGGCATCGATCGTTCCGCACGTCTTCCGGCGGGCTGTCATTCTGTTTGGGCTCGGAATCTTCCTGGCGCTTTTTCCGTTGTTTCACTGGTCGAACCTGCGCGTGTGGGGCGTGCTGCAGCGGATCGCGCTCTGCTATCTGGTGTGCGGGCTGCTGTACCTGTGGGATCGCCGCCTGACGAACAAAGCCGCGCCGTTGCTGATCCTGCTCGTTGTGCTGCTGGCCGGCTACTGGATGCTGATGCGCTTCGTGCCCGTTCCCGGTTACGGAGTTCCTGGCCGCGATATCCCACTGCTCGACAGGGACGCGAACATGGTCGCTTGGCTTGACCGGACGATGCATGTCGGCCGGCTCTATGAGAAGACCCGCGATCCGGAAGGACTGCTCAGCACCTTCCCAGCGATCGGAACGACGCTGCTCGGGATGTTGACGGCGCTATGGCTGCGCACGAAGCGTACGCTCGAGCGTAAATGCGCAGGGATGCTTGGCGCAGGGGTCGTGCTGTTCCTTCTCGGAGAACTCTGGAATCCGTGGTTTCCGATCAACAAGAAGCTGTGGACCAGCTCCTATGTGTTGCTCATGGGCGGATGTTCGATGCTGCTCTGGGCGTTTTTTATCTGGCTGATCGAGATCAGGGGCTGGCGGAGGGGAACCGGGTTCTGGCTGGTTTTCGGCATGAACGCGATCGCCAGCTATGTGATGTCGGACCTGGTGGCGGCGCCGTTGTGGGCGATCACCATGGCGCCGCATGTCGATCTTGGCTACTGGATCTACCTGCATGTTTTCGCGCTGGTGCATCCGCCGGGTGTGGCGTCTCTGCTCTATTCCATTGCGTTTGTTCTGACCTGCTGGCTGCCGATGCTGATTTTGTATCGCAGAAAAATCTTCATCAAAGTTTAGAGCCGGCACCAGGGGCGTTCACCCTCCGGCAGGATGAAATGCTCTAGACTGGCCAGACATGGGAAAGGTGCGCAACTTTGAGGCTGCTGTGTTTCGCGTGGTGCGCCGCGAGCCTCCGCAAGGTTTCGTGCATCGCGCGGCGTTCTGGCTTTTCGTCGGGTATCTCGGATTGTCCATTCCGGCGTGGCTGCCGGGAACGGTGGGGCGGTTCTTCAGCGATCTGGCCGATCTGACTTTCTTTTTTCTTCTCATTGCGTGTGTGCCGCTGCTGTGGCGTTTTGTTTTTCAGCGCCTGCTGTGGAAGGTGCGCAATCGCCTGATCGTGACTTATCTGCTGATGGGGCTGACACCTGTGGTCCTGTTCGTGACCCTCGCGGTGTTGTTGCTCTATGTCTTCTCGGGGCAATTTGCGATTTTCGCCGCGACCAGCGTGATCCACGACGAGCTGGCGCACGTCGCGTCGATGAACCGAAGCTTGTCCGTGCACATGGCGCATGTCTTCGAGCAGAATCCGCGGATGAAGACGGTTCCGGTGCCGCCGGAAGCCAGCCGTCCCTCGGAGCATGAGTACACCGGGATGACGGTGGCCGTGTACGAGGATGGAAAGCGCGTGACGCTTTTGCCTGAGACCTGGAATGCCGAGACGGCTCCCACAGTTCCGGCCTGGTTCCACGGCGACTTCAGCAGCCTGACGTGGGATCAGGGGCAGCTGTGGCTGCGGGCGGTGGACGAGCAGACCCTCAATGGGCACAGGACGGTGGTGATCTCGAGCGTACCCATCCGCAAGGAGAACGTGGAGGCGTTTGCTCAGGGGCTGGGACGCGTCACCGTTTATCCCAAGGTCGATCTCGGCGAGGAAGCTGCGCCGGCGCGCACCCACGTCGAGTTCTCCCCTGGCCGCAAGCAGGGCGATTCAGAGGTCCATATCGGCGGAGAGGACATCGAGGTCGCGCGCAAGAATGCGATTGTCGGAGGATCTCTGCCGCCCCCACTGCATTTCTACGATGTGCCGGTAGGCTTTCTCGCGCCCCTCGCCACGACGGACTGGAGCAACGGGAAAACGCTGAGCACGTATACCGACGTGACTTCGCGGCCGTCGCTGCTCTACCGGCGTCTCTTCATCACATCGCTGAGCATTGGCGACCTCGTCCGCGAGATGCTGATCGCCATTGCGGTGGCGTTCGGCGTGCTCGAACTGCTGGCATTTCTTGCCGCGATGAGGCTGAATCGAACGATCACGCAATCGGTGCACGATCTCTACGAAGCGACGCTCGCGATCGACGGGGGCAACCTGGAGCATCGGATCAAAGTGCAACGGAGGGACCAGCTGGGGGCGCTGAGCCGCTCGTTCAACGACATGGCCGCATCGCTGGCGCGGCTGCTGGTGGAGCAGCGCGAGAAGCAGCGCATGCAGAACGAGCTTTCCATTGCGCAGGAGGTGCAGGCAAATCTGTTCCCGCAGGGCCGGGTTTCGCTGCCGATGCTGGAACTCCACGGTGTCTGTTTGCCGGCGCGCACGGTGAGCGGCGACTACTACGACTTCCTCTTGTTTGGGAAAACGGGTTTGGGGTTTGCGCTTGGCGACATCAGCGGCAAGGGCATTTCCGCCGCGCTGCTGATGGCGACTCTCCACTCCGCGGTGCGGGCTTACCGTTTTGCCGGCGAAGAGCTGATGACCGAAGGGGTCGCGGCGCTCGCGAATCCGCGGACGCGGCGCAGCGGCGAGCATGAAGTGGAGTGCAGCGAGCTCTTCGAGGAGCCAGCGAAAATTCTCTCCCTGCTGAATCGCCATCTTTACAGCAGCACCCAACCGGAGAAATACGCGACTTTGTTCCTTGCGCACTACGAGGGGATGACCCGCCGGCTGGTTTACTCGAACGGCGGTCATCTGCCTCCGCTTCTGCTGCACGAGAACGACACGGTGACGCGTCTGGACCGCGGCGGGTCGGTGGTGGGGCTGCTGGATGGTCTCGAATGGGAGCAGGGGACCGTGCATCTGGGGATGGGCGACATCCTCATCGCTTACAGCGATGGTGTGACGGAGCCGGAAAACGACTTTGGCGAGTTCGGCGAGAGTCGGCTGCTGGAAGTGGTGCGCCGCCATCGGCACCTGAGCCTCGAAGCTATTTCCGAACAGGTGATCCAGACGCTGCGCAGCTGGATCGGCGCGCAGGAGCAGCCGGACGACGTGACGCTGGTGCTCGCGCGCCAGCGGTAATCTGGCCCTCGTCGCAAAGGAGCCGTTACCGATCTGAGTTTCGCCAGCCCACGTCTCAATTTCGGGACATGGCCAGCCATTTTCGCTTTGGTGCTAACGGGCCTCCGGGACACTTTGGGCGAGCTTTTTTGTCGCGGGCGTGACGAAGCTGACCACGTGATACGAAGCCTGGCCCGGCCCGGGGTTGCGAATCCCATGCAGCGCGTTGGATGCGTTGAAAATCACCGATCCTGGGCCGAGGCGCGTCCACTTTCCGTCACCAAAAGCTTCGACGGTTCCCTGGTCGACGATGATGATCTCCTCATTCGCGTGCCTGTGCGGCGGGTGGGGTTGCTGGCCGGGATCGAGCGTGGTGGCGTGGACGTCGAGTTCATCGAGGGTGGCCGTGGGCTGACGAATGAATTGCCGGCTCTCGCCGTAGGCAGTCTTTTTTACGGGAATGGAATTCCAGTCGAAGACCGACCAGCCAAGGATCGCCGGACCTGGATCGGCGACGGCAAAGGCGCAGCAGGTTCCGAGAATCGAGACAAGGGCGATGGCGAGTTCACGGCGGGTCAGTTTCACAAGGGTCTCCTGAGCGGCAATTGAGAAAGCCCATTATGCTCTCGTTCGCAGAAAGCCGGGTGGCGGCGCTCCGCCGAGCACGGGCTCAACGCGTCATGGCGTAGTGCACCTGCTCTTCGATAGCGGCGATGTGCAGCGGTTCATGATGCGCGCCGGTGAGTGCGGCGTTGAGGACAGGGATGTCGACGGCCTTGAAATGCTGCCAGGAGTCGATGCCCGTCTGAGAAGCTTTCTTCATTTGAGCGAAGATTTCGAGCGCGGCCGCAGGCGCCGTTCGGTCGCCGCTTTCGACAATGTGCAGATCGGTGCCGAGGCCGGAGGTTGCGTCGGCCAGACCGGGCTCCGGTTCTTCAGCTTTGGCGTCTGCATCGCGTTCGCCGCGGCGAATTTTCTCGATTTTCGCCTGTGCTTTGTGGATGGCCTCTTGCAGGGTCGCGGGATTGTCGCTGGCCGCGTCGAGCTTCTTCAGCTGGCTGGCCACGCTGTCCAATTCGGCCATGGCCTTTTGGCTGGCGCGCAACTGGGTGTAGATGGACTGAGCCAGCGCATACTGCTGTGCGAGTTCCTGCTGCGTCGCGGAAGCGCGTGGATCCATGATGACGTGGAGGGGCTGGTCCATGGTTGCCGGGCCGCCGGAAGCCTCAACGTTGATGCGCAGCGTATAGGTCCCGGGCGCGACGCGCGGTCCTGGAGGGCCGCCCGCTGCATCGTCCTCATCATCGTCGCCGAGACCTGCACTGGAGCCACCCGCGGCCAGATCCCA
This sequence comes from uncultured Acidobacteriaceae bacterium, assembly GCA_963787915.1. Classification (GTDB taxonomy): domain Bacteria; phylum Acidobacteriota; class Terriglobia; order Terriglobales; family Acidobacteriaceae; genus Palsa-343. Next base: position 354,612 of record CAWBEP010000008.1, read on the forward strand.
AACGAAGCGATGTTCGCCCGGACTGGTGGCGAGCTCCTGGGGCTTCGGGAACCAGCGCTCGGCGATGGGCAGCAACGGACGGTTGACACTCTGCTTCTCCGCGCTCGAGAAGTGCCGCAGCACGTGACCCTGGGCGTCGAGGATTTGCAGCGTAATCCTGGTTGCGTCCTGGCTAAGGTAGTAGTCAACAATCGCGCCGTTGGGCGGATTATCGGCCTGGGGTTCTTCGGGCGGAAGCGGCGTGCCGAGGAATCCGTCATTGTCCACGCGGACCGCTGTGGGGGGTGCGTACAGATAGGCGCGGTGCGAGCCTGCGGCAGCCGACTGGCGGAGCGGTGCGATGTCGTCGAGCACCCAGAACGAGCGCCCGTGCGTGGCGATGATTAAGTCACTGCCATTGATATTCATGTCGCGGACGGAGCTGACCGGCAGATTGAGCTGGAGTGGTTGCCAGTGATCGCCGGCGTCAAATGAAGCGTAGATGCCAAATTCCGTTCCGGCGAAGAGAAGGTTGCGCTGCTCGGTATCTTCGCGAACCGCGCGCACGAAGTGATGCGGGGCGATGCCGTCGACGGCGAGCTTCCATGTCCTGCCGTAGTCGCGGGTGATGTAGAGGTACGGCTGCTGATCGTCCAGACGATGGCGGTCCACGGCGGCATACGCGGTACCCGCATCGAAGTGAGACGCTTCGATGAGCGAGATTTTCGACCAGGGCGTGAGGTTGGGCGGGGTGACGTCATTCCAGGATTTTCCTGCGTCGCGTGTGACATGAATGCGTCCGGTGTCCGATCCAGCCCAGATCAGGTCGGCGCGCAGAGGTGAAGGGGCGATGGTGTAGACAACGCCGTAGCCGCGCTGTTCCGCATTGCCGGGAGTCGGCGGACCGTCATTGCTGGTTCCAGGCACCGCGCCGGTCAGGTCAGGACTGATCCGGGCCCAATGCAGGCCGCCATCGGTGGTCTTCATGACGTACTGCGTGCCGAGGTAGAGCGAGGTTTTGTCCGCGGGCGAAAAGACCAGCACCGGCGTCCACGGATCGCGATACCGCCGCTTGTTGATTTCCAGATCGAAACCGCCCAGCGGCCAGGGCGTGACGTTCTGGCTGAACGAGGTGCGGCGGTCGAAGCGGCCAACGCCGCCATAGGTGGAGCTGAGGTAGATGATGTTCTCGTCTTTAGGATCGATGGCGATGTAGCCGCTCTCGCTGCCCCCGGGAAGAAACCAGTCGCGGGTATCGATGTGCTGATGGTCGGAGCGGCTGTGGACGGCGATCGCACCCGAGTCCTGCTGCGCGCCATAGATGCTGTAGGGGAACTGGTGATCCGTGGTGACGTGGTAGAGCTGCGCCGTGGGCTGGTTGTACCAGGTGGTCCAGGTCCTGCCGCGATCGAGCGAGACGCTCGCGCCCTGATCGACACCGAGTACGAGATGATTCGAATCCTTCGGGTCAATCCAGACCTGGTGGTAGTCGTCGCCGCCGGGTGCGCCGCGCACGACCTGGATGGTCTTGCCTCCGTCGTCGGTGCGGTAGAGCGCGACGTTCGGCATGTAGAGGACATCGGGATTCGACGGATCGATGGCGATGGAGTTGAAATACCATGCGCGACTGGTAAGGCGCGTGTCGGAGCTGGCCAGCGTCCAGGAGTCGCCGCCGTCGTCGGAGCGATAGAGGCCGGCCTTGCCCTTGCAGTCGATGGCCGCGTAGACGCGGCGGCCGTCGGCGCTCACGGCGATGCCGGTGCGTCCCCAGGGGGAGTCGGGGAGACCGTGTCCGGAAATCTGCGTCCAGTGCGCGCCGCCGTCGGTGGTTTTATAGAGCGCGTTGCCCGGTCCTTCGAGCGGCGCGTAGGTGCTCCACGGCGGGCGATGGGCGTTCCAGGTGGTCGCGAAAAGAAGCTGTGGGTGGCTGGTTGCCATGGCGATGTCGGCGATCCCAACGTCCGGACCTTTGTCGAGGACGCGCTGCCAGTGGTCGCCACCGTCAGTGGATTTATAGACGCCGCGCTCGTCGTTCGGACCATAAGCGTGGCCGAGAGCACCCACATAGACCGTGCGCGGATCGGAAGGATCGACGAGCACACGGCTGATCTGGCGCGTGTCGTCGAGGCCGATGTGTTTCCAGGTCGCGCCCGCATCGTCACTGCGATACATTCCGTTGCCGGAGGCGAGGTCAGAGCGAATGTCGGATTCCCCGGTACCGGCATAGATCACGCCGGGATCGGACGGAGCAACGGCGAGGGCGCCGATCGAGGCAACCGGCTGCTGGTCAAAGAGAGGTTGCCAGACCGTGCCGGCGTCGGTGGTCTTCCACACGCCTCCGTCGACGCCGCCGAAGTAGTAGGTCGTATCGCTGCCAGGAACACCACTGACGGCGACGACGCGTCCGGCGCGGAAGGGCCCGACGAGACGCCAGCGCAGCCCGCTGAAGAGCTGCGGGGAGACAGTCTGCGCTGCGGCCGAGAGAGCAAGAGCTGCGGGGACGAGGAGAAGCGCGACACGAGGCGTGAATCTGCGAAGGCAGGAGATGAACATGGGTGAGTCGATTGTGAGGTCGGACCGGCGGATTGCGCAAGGCCGCTCGCAGTATCGGGTTGCGCTGATGCCGCTCGTGGTCGGTCAAAATTTCTGAGCATTCCACTGGGACTGCGCGCGGTTACAATGGCCGCTGTGCAACGATCGCGAAAGGAAAGAAAATCATCATGCCGAGGTTCTCAGCTTCGAAGTTGGTTTTGATTGCAGCCGTGTTGGGTACGGCGTTTCTGCCTGGATTGTCCCTCATCGCGCAGCAGAGCGGCCCCATGCCGGACATGCACTGGCGGATGATCGGCCCGTTTCGCGGGGGCCGCACGCGCGCCGCGGCCGGGGTGCCCGACCAGCCCAACGTGTTTTATATCGGCCAGGTCGACGGCGGGGTTTGGAAGTCGACCGATTACGGGCGCACGTGGAATCCGATCTTCGATGGGCAGGATACACAGTCGATTGGGGCGATCGCTGTCGCGCCCTCGAACAGCAACATCGTTTACGCCGCCAGCGGAGAAGGTTTGCATCGGCCCGATCTTTCCGTCGGGGATGGGATCTATCGTTCGACGGACGCGGGAAAAACCTGGACGCATCTCGGGCTGCGGGAAGGAGAGCAGATACCGGCTCTGGTGGTGGACCCGACGAATCCGAATCGGCTGTTCGCGGCGGTGCTCGGCCATCCTTACGGCCCAAATGAGGAGCGGGGCATCTTTCGCTCCGATGACGGCGGCAAGAGCTGGAAAAAGGTGCTCTACAAGGGCGACCGCGTTGGCGGATCGGATGTGATTCTCGATCCGAAGAACCCGCGCACCGTCTACGCGGCTCTCTGGGAGGACACGCTGGGACCGTGGGAGGACGCCAACCAATATTCCGGCACGCACGGCGGACTGTTCAAATCGACCGATGGCGGGGAAAACTGGAAACAACTAACGAAGGGCCTGCCCGACGAACTGGTACAAATCAACGTCGCCATCTCAGAAAGCAATCCGCAGCGCCTTTACGCGTCGCTGCAAACCAAAACGGAGGGCGGCTACGGATCGAGCAGGGGTCTGGGTATCTATCGCTCGGACGACGGCGGCGAGAGCTGGCAAAAGATCACCGACGATCCCCGCCCGGCGATGAAGATCGGCGGCGGCGACCTGTCGGTTCCCGTGGTCGATCCAAAGGATCCCGACACCGTATACGTCACCAGCATTGTTACGTGTCGATCGAGCGATGGCGGTAAGACGTGGATCAGTCTGCGCGGAGCGCCGGGCGGCGACGATTATCAGAACATGTGGATTAATCCACGCGATCCGAAAATCCTGCTGCTGGTCAGCGATCAGGGCGCGGTCATCAGCGTGAACCGCGGCGAAACATGGGGCTCGTGGTACAACCAGCCGACGGCGCAGCTGTATCACGTGGCTGCGACGAATTCATTTCCTTATCTGGTTTGCGCGGGCCAGCAGGAGAGCGGGTCGGTTTGCACCTCCACGCGCGGCAACGACGGCTATATCAGCTATCGCGAATGGCATCCGGTAGGCATTATCGAATACGGCTATGCGGCGCCCGATCCACTGCATCCGGAAATCATTTACGGGGCCGGGCGGACCGATGTGTCTCGCTATAACAGCATCACCGGCGAGGTGCAGAACGTGACGCCGCTGCCGATGCGGGCAAAGGGGGTTCGCGCCGATCGCTCCGAGCCGATTCTGTTTTCGCCCGTCGATCCGCACACGATGTACTACGCATCGAATCATCTTTTCAAGACGAGCGACTACGGGCACACCTGGGAGACGATCAGTCCGGACCTGAGCCAGGAGCAGAGCGGGCAGCCGCAATCGCTGCCGGCGCTGACAGCGGAGCAGCAGGCGCAGCGGCGTGGAGTGATTTACGCGCTCGCCGCGTCGTACAAAACGGCGCAGACGCTGTGGGCCGGCACCGATGACGGGTTGGTGTGGATCACACGCGATGGCGGCGCGAACTGGACGAAGATCACGCCTCCGGGTTTATCGCCATGGAGCAAAATCGCGCAGATCGATGCTTCGCGCTTCGACGATGACACAGCCTACGTGGCCGTGAATCGCATGCGCATCGACGACCTGCACCCGTACGCTTTTCGGACGCACGATGGGGGCAAGACGTGGCAGTCGATCAGCGCGGGTTTGCCAGACAATGCTCCAGTAGATGCGGTGCGCGCCGATCCAGTGCAGCCGGGCTTGCTGTACGCAGCGACCGAGCAGGCGGTGTGGGCTTCCTTCGACGACGGGGCGCACTGGCGGCCGATCCAGTACAACCTGCCCCACACATCCATGCGCGACCTGCTCGTGAAAGACGACGATTTGATCGTCGCAACGCACGGGCGTTCGTTCTGGGTCCTGGACGATGTTGCGCCGCTGCGGGTGCTCGCGGCGCAGTCGGGGGACCATGTGCCGATGCTGTTTGCGCCTGCGGCGGCGTGGCGGGTGCGAAGCGCGGAGTATACGGACACGCCGGTGCCTCCGGATGAACCCCTGGGAGAGAATCCTCCAGATGGCGCGATCCTCGACTACAACCTGCCCGCGCATGCTCAGGAAGTCACGCTCGAAATTATCGACAGCGATGGCAAGGTTTTGCGGACGTTTTCGAGCAAGGATCCCGTCAAGCCGGATCCGGAAGAGATGCGGACGGATTTGATTCCGCCGTACTGGCCGCAAATCCACGGACCGTTACCGTTAACGGCGGGTATGCATCGGTGGGTGTGGAATCTGCGTTCGACCACGCCCACTTCGACACGGTACGAATACCCCATTTCGGCAGTGCCGCATCGCACTCCGCTGAAGCCGGAAGGCCCGTCGGTACTACCGGGCTCGTATCTCGTGCGGCTCACGGTGGACGGTAAGAGCGAGCAGGAGCGGCTGACGGTGAAGATGGATCCGCGGGTTCACACGGAGCCTTCCGATCTGCAAGCGCTGCACACGGCTCAGATGACGATGGCCGATGCTCTGGATTCTGTGGCGAAGGCCGATCTGGCGGCGCATGCTGTGGCCGAACAGATCGCCGCGCCGAAAAATGCCTCGCTTGCCGCGCAACTGGTGCCGTTCAGCGATGCGCTGAAGGCTGTGCTGAGCGGAAATCCCGCAAAGCACCAGCAGGGAATCGATGAAGTCAATGGAGAGGTGGGCCAGCTGTATGGCGCGCTGGAGCAGGCTGACGGCGTTCCCACCGAAGCGCTGATGAAGGCTGCCACAGAGGCGGAGAGCGATGCGAAGTCCGTGCTGCCGGCGTGGGAGGATTTCCGCCAGAACCAGCTACCGCAACTCAATCACGTGCTCGAAGCCGCGCACCACGCGCGGATCGATCTGGCGAAGCCGCCGGACGATATGCCGGAAGAGGGCGACGAAGACTAGGCAGGCAAGGGGTCGGCTATTCAAACCCATCCGCCGTCGACGATGTAGCTCTGATTTGTAATGGCAGAGCTGTCGTCGGCGGCGAGGAAGAGAATGAGGCGCGCCACGTCCTCGGGCAGGATGAAGCGCTTGAGGGCTTGTGCGGCCAGAATTTCCGCCTCATATTCCGGAGTGAACCAGAGACGCCGCTGGCGCTCGGTGAGGATGGCGCCCGGCATGACACAGTTCACGCGGATGTTGAAGGCTCCCAGCTCGTGTGCGAGGGTGCGCGTCATCCCTACGATGGCAGCCTTCGCTGTGACGTAGACGGGAAGATTCGTCGAGGGGATCACCCATCCGATGGAGCTCATATTAATGATGGAACCGCGGCCGGCCTTTTGCATGCGCGGGATCACGCCCTGAGCCATGAAAAATTGATGCTTGAGATTCACGGCGATGCTGCGGTCCCAGGATTCGGGTGTGACCTCCGCCACGGAGTGGCGGGTATCGTTGCCGGCGTTGTTCACGAGCACGTCGACGGCGCTGTACCGATCGTGGATCGTGCGCAGAGCAGATTGCAGGGCGGTGATGTCGGTGAGGTCGCAGGGCAGGAAGAGCGGCGCTGCTGCTCCGGAATCCTGGAGCCTGCGGACCAACTGATGGGCGGGATCGGCCTGGAGATCGAGAAAGATGACGCGCGATCCGTTCGCCGCGAAAGCTTCGACGATGGCTTCGCCGATGCCGCTTGCTCCGCCGGTGACAATCACCACGCGATCACGCAGGCTGGGATAGGTCGCGAAGGGCCCGTTCGAGGACATAGCGTATCGATGATAGCTCGCCCGGTTCCCCGCTCCAGACGGAGCGCGGCGCGTTGGCGATGTGATCTACTGGATCGCCCGGACCGTGCCGGAACGCTGCCCGGCCTCGCGGCGTGGCCCAAACAATGGATGCGATGAATCTCCGCGATCCCGATCTGCGCAGGCGGTGGAGCCGCATCCTGCCCGCGGTCTTTATTACTTACAGCCTCGCCTATCTGGATCGCGCCAACTACGGTTTCGGCGCGGCTGCTGGACTGGCGCAAACGCTCCACATCAGCGGATACCAGTCTTCGCTGCTGGGTGCATTGTTTTTCCTGGGATACTTTTTACCCCAGATTCCCGGCGTCATTCTCGTGCGCCGCTACAGCGCGCGCAAGCTCATCTTCGCGGCGCTGATCGCGTGGGGGACGTTTGCGGCGTTGACCGGCGTGATCCAAAGCTACTGGCTGCTGGTGCTGGATCGACTGCTGCTGGGGCTTGCGGAGAGCTTCGTGTTTCCGGCGCTGCTGATCCTGCTGACGCGCTGGTTCACACGGGGTGAGCGGTCGCGCGCCAACAGCCTGATGATGCTGGCGAATCCGGTGACGGTGCTGTGGATGTCGGCGGTGACGGGGTTTCTGATTCGCGCACGCGGATGGCAGCAGGCTTTCATTATCGAGGGACTGGCGGCGGTGGTGTGGAGTGGGTTTTGGCTGGGACTGATGCGCGATGGGCCAGGCGATGCGCCATGGATGAGCGCCGGGGCACGCGCGGAACTGGAGAATGTGCTCGATCGGGAGCAGGAGCATTTGCCGCAGATCGCTAACCTGGGAATGGCATTTCGGCAAAGGAATGTGGTGCGGCTCTGCCTGAATTATTTTTTCTGGAGCGTGGGCATTTACGGCTTTGTGTTGTGGCTGCCGGTGATGATACGCAACGCCACACGAGCGGAGATGGGCTTGACCGGCTTGCTGAGCGCCACTCCTTATCTGGCTGCGGTGTTCGTCATGCTGGCGGTTTCCCACTTTTCCGATCGCAGCGGCCTGCGGCGAGCGTGGGTGTGGCCAATTCTGATGCTCGGCGGTGTGGCGCTGGCGGGATCCTTCTTTACCGTGGATCGCTCGTTCGTGGTTGCGTATGCCTGCCTGATCGTGGCGGCCAGCTGCATGTACGCGCCCTACGGGCCGTTCTGGGCGATGGTGCCCGAGTTGCTGCCGCGCAACGTGGCCGGAGAGACTCTCGCGCTCATCAACTGCTGCGGCGCGCTGGGCGGCTTCTTTGGGACGTACTTCGTGGGCGTGCTGGAGACGTTCACGCATAGTTCGGCGGCCGGATTTCTGCTCATGTCTTTGTCGCTTATTCTGGCGGGAGTGCTGCTGCTGGGGATGAGGGAACTGCCGCGCGTGAGTGACGGGTTGGCGGCGCACTAGCGAATCGATGAAAACCATCTCTGCCAGTGAAGTACTGGAGTCGCGGGATCTGGACCTGCACGGCGTGGCAACGCATGCACGCGGGCCGGCGGGCGCGCTGCCGCTGACGGCTGAAATGTTGCTGACGCAGCCTTCGGGCAATTTGTTTGGATTGACGATGAACGCCGGCATGGGATGGGATCCATCGCGGCTGGGTGGGCCCGAAGTGCTGATCCTGAGCACGCATGGCGGATTGCGCGGGGCGGATGGCTCGCCCATTGCGCTCGGCTTCCACACCGGCCACTGGGAGGTCGGGTTGCTGGTGGCCGAGGCAGCGCGCTCGTTGAAGGCGCTCGATGCGGTGCCGTTTGCCGGGGCGTGCACCGATCCCTGCGATGGCCGCACGCAGGGGACAACAGGGATGCTGGATTCGCTGCCGTTCCGCAACGACGCGGCGATGGTGCTGCGCCGGCTGATGCGTTCGTTGCCCACGCGCGCGGGTGTGCTGGGTGTGGCCACCTGCGACAAAGGACTGCCGGCGATGCTGATGGCGCTGGCGTCTTCGGGCGCGCTGCCGTCGGTGCTGATTCCCGGAGGAGTGACGCTGCTGCCCGAAGACGGCGAGGATGCGGGCAAGATTCAAACCATCGGCGCGCGCTTCGCGCAGGGGCAGATCACGCTGGAGTATGCGGCCGATGTGGGTTGCCGAGCGTGCGCAACGCCGGGCGGCGGCTGCCAGTTTCTTGGGACGGCGGCGACCTCGCAGGTGATCGCGGAGGCGTTGGGCCTCGCACTGCCGCATACAGCGCTCGCACCATCCGGCCAGCCGGTGTGGCTGGACGCGGCGAAGCGATCGGCCGCGGCTCTGCTGCGCTTGCGCGTGCTGGGCATGGGCACGCGCGACATCCTGTCGCAGGCGGCGTTTGAGAATGCGATGGTGGTTTATGCCGCGTTCGGCGGATCGACTAACTTGCTGATCCATTTGCCAGCCATTGCGCACGCGGCGGGACGGAAGCGGCCCGAGGTTGCGGACTGGATCAGGATCAACAGAGAGGTGCCGCGCCTGGTTGATGCTCTGCCGAACGGCCCGCGCAATTTTGCTACTGTGCAGGTGTTTCTCGCGGGTGGGGTACCGGAGGTGATGTTGCACCTGCGACGCGCCGGGCTGCTGGCTACCAACGTGATGACCGCGGCGGGTGTGACGCTGAATGAGTGTCTCGACTGGTGGGAGCAGAGTGACCGGCGGCGCGCACTCCGAGAGAATCTGCGAGAGCGGGATGGCATCGATGCGGACGATGTGATTTTCTCGCCGGATGGCGCACGGGCCAGAGGGCTGACTTCAACCGTGTGCTTTCCCACCGGCAATCTGGCTCCGAAAGGCGCGGTGGTGAAGAGCACGGCTATCGATCCGACTCTGATGGGGCCCGACGGCATCTTTTTCCATCGTGGGCCGGCGCGGGTTTTCACGGCAGAGAGCGAGGCGATCGACGCGATCCGCCAGGGCCGGATCATTACGGGCGATGTGATGGTTCTCGTGTGTTGTGGGCCGAAAGGCGCAGGGATGCAGGAGATCTATCAGATCACCGCGGCGCTCAAGGCTCTGCCGGATTGCCGTCATGTCGCACTGCTGACAGATGGGCGATTCAGCGGAGTCTCGACGGGGCCATGCATCGGGCATATCTCGCCGGAGGCGTTGGCAGGGGGGCCGATCGGCAGGATTCGCGACGGCGACGTGATCGAGATTCGCATCGATCGGGGGAAGCTGGAGGCGACTGTCGATCTGGCCGGAGAGTCTGGGGAGCTGTTTGAACCAGGAGAAGGAGCGCGGCGTCTGGCGAGGCGTGACGGGCGCGCGGATCTGCGGCCGCATCCCGATCTGCCCGACGACACGCGGTTGTGGGCGGCGCTGGTGGAAGCCAGCGGTGGAGTTTGGGCTGGATGTGTTTACGATGTCGACGCGATAACAGCGCGGCTCGACGAAGGCGGTGGTCACGAGCGCGCGGCGAAGGAGAAAGCGTGATTCTGTATCGGGAAGCGGAGAGGCTGGTCGTCGAGGAGGACGGCAAAGTGTTTGTGGTGGAGGAGTCGATCGACACGTTGCTCACCCACCCGGATCTGCATTCGTTTCTAGAGGAGCGGGTGCGCGCGGGATACACGGCTGTTCGGCTGCACGAGGCGCAGCTGAAGGCGCCCATTGGAAGCCAGGAGGTCTGGGCCGCGGGCGTCACGTATTTCCGCAGCCGTGTTGCACGCATGGAGGAGTCGGAGCAGGCCGGCAGCTTTTACGACCGGGTGTACACGGCCGAGCGGCCCGAGCTGTTCTTCAAATGCATGCCCGGGAAGGTCGTTGGGCCGAATGCTGCGGTGGCTATTCGCAGCGACGCCACGTGGTCGGTGCCCGAGCCGGAGCTGGTGCTGGTGATCGATCCTCGGGGAAAGATTATCGGCTACACCGTCGGCAACGACATGAGCTCGCGCGACATTGAGGGCGAGAATCCGCTCTACCTGCCGCAGGCGAAGATTTACGACCGCAGTTGCGCCGTTGGTCCGGGCATTCTGGTGCAGAATGAGCCGCTCCCACCGAGCACGCGCATCAAACTCGAGGTGGACCGAGAGGGCGTGCCGGCCTTCTCCGGCGAAACGACACTGTCAGCAATGAAGAGGCGTCCGGGGGAACTGGTCGAATATTTGTATCGTCACCAGACCTTCAAGTCGGGTTGTTTCCTCTTTACCGGCACCGGCATCGTTCCCCCGGATTCCTTTACGCTGAAGTTGGGTGACACGATTCGCATCGGCATCGAGGGAATTGGCGTGCTGGTGAACTCAGTCGGCTAAGTCCGAGCAGGTAGAGGAGACGTTGGATGGATGTGATGCGCGTGCTGATAGACGGCGAATGGAAGGAAGCAGATGCTGCATCCTTCTTTCAGGCTGAGAATCCGTCGACGGGCAGAAAAATCGATCGGACCTTTCCGGTGAGCCGTTGGAGCGACTGCGATGCGGCCCTGACCGCGGCGACGAAGGCGGCGCACGAGCTGGAGCAAGTCCCTGCGGAGAAAATCGCGGAGTTTCTGGACAGCTATGCGGCGCAGATCGATCTTAGCTGGAAGAACCCTGTCTATTTTGCGCACGAGGAAACCGGTCTTCCATATAAGCCGCGGTTGCAGGAAGTGGAGTTGCCGCGGACGACAAATCAGCTGCGGCAGGCGGCCGCTGCAGCGCGAGCGCAGTCGTGGCGTAGGGTGACGGTCGACCGCGAGCGCAATCTGCGATCGTGCCTGGGGCCCATTGGACCGGTTGTGATTTTCGGCCCCAATAATTTTCCCTTCGCCTACAACGCCGTCTGTGGCGGAGATTTTGCCGCGGCCATCGCTGCCGGCAATCCGGTGATTGCCAAGGCGCATCCTCTGCATCCGGGCACGTCGCTTATCTTTGCGACGATGGCCCAGGCCCTGATCAAAACGATGCAGCTGCCGGCGGCGATGGTGCAGATGATTTACCACGTCGAACCGGAGACCGGTCTGCGGCTGGTCAGCGATCGCCGCGTGGGCGCAGTCGCTTTCACGGGCAGCAGAGCGTCAGGTCTGGCTCTGAAGCGTGCAGCGGATGAGGCGGGGCGGCCGATTTATCTCGAGATGTCGAGCCTGAACCCGGTTGTCTTTCTCCCCGAAGGCATGAAGGAGAACGCGTCGAAGTGGGCGGGCGAGCTTGCAGACAGCTGCACGGCTGGATCGGGACAATTCTGCACGCGGCCCAATCTCGTGTTCATGATCGCCGGCGATGCCACCGAAGTTTTTCTCGGCGAACTCGGGACTGCATTTAAGGCGCGTGAGCCTCATACGTTGCTGGCTGGATCGGTGCGCGAACGCCTCCACGAGTCGATCGGAGCGCTGCGAACGGCAGGCGCAGAGATCGTGACCGGCGGCGCGAACATCGAAGGCGAGGGATTTCGCTACCAGAACACGCTGCTTCGCGTCACTGGAAAAACATTCCTGGCCAAGCCGGGCGAATTGCAGCGTGAGGCTTTTGGCAACGAAGTGCTGGCGGTGACGGCCGACGACGAAAACGAGCTGCTCGCGGTGCTCGATCATCTGGAGGGAAATCTCACGGCGAGCATTTACTCATCGGCGTCCGGCGCGGACGAAACGCTCTACCGGAAGGTAGCAACGCCGCTGCGGCGAAAGTCTGGACGTTTCCTGAACGACAAGATGCCGACTGGCGTGGCCGTGAGCCCGGCAATGAATCACGGCGGTCCCTATCCGTCCACTGGGCATCCGGGATGGACAGCGGTTGGGATTCCGGCGGCCATCACGCGCTTCACCGCGCTGCAGTGCTACGACAACGTTCGCGAAGAACGCCTGCCGGCATTTCTGCGCGGAGCGTAATTTGCTTAGATCGGTTCGGGGTTGCTGTTCCGCAGCTCCCGCGCCAGGTCCTGTTTCGATGTAAAGAGGCGCACCAGCAGCGGCATCACAAACAGAATCGCAAACACCGTGGTGACCATCCCGCCCACCACCACACGCGCCAGCGGTTGCTGCGCCTGCGCGCCGATGCTGGTAGCGACGGCCGCGGGCAGGAGTCCGATGCCAGCGGCCATGCAGGCCATCACGACGGGCCGCATCTCGTCGAGACAGCCTTTCTCGAGGCCGCGTTCCAGCCCCTCCTCGCGTTGCGCGCGGCGAATGCCGGAAAGAAAAACAACCGCGCCGAGCGTAGCCACTCCGGTGAGCGAGGTAAAGCCGACCGCGGCCGAAATGCTGAATGCCGTCCGGGTGAGGAAGAGGGAAAGGATACCGCCGATGGCGGCGAAGGGCAGGGTCGCGATCACGATGAATGCGTCGCGCCAGGTGCGGAACTGAATGTAGAGCAGCACAAGGATAACGACCAGGCTGACTGGAATGATGATGGCCAGGCGGCGCTGTTCCTTTTTCAGGCTGTCGAATTCGCCCGCCCAGGTGTATTCATAGCCGGTGGGCAGCTTCACCTGATCCGCCAGACGGCCCTGCAGATCCTGGATGGTGCTGGCCAGGTCGCGCCCGCGCACGCTGAACTTGATTGGGATGTAGCGGCGTCCGCCTTCGTGATAAATCATGAAGGCGCCGTTGCGGATAGTGACGTCGGCGACCATGTTGAGCGGCACCTGATTGCCATCGGGGGTGGGGAGAAGAATGCGGCCGATCGCATCGGGGGTGCTGCGGAATTCCGGCGAATAGCGCACGGCAAAATCGAAGCGGCGATCATTGTCGATGATCTGGGTGACGGGGGCTCCGCCCACCGCTGCCTGCACCACGTTGTTGATGTCCTGGGGCTGAAGGCCGTAACGCGCGGCCTTGGTGCGATCGATGGAAATCAGCAGACTGGGCTGGCCGGTGACATCGAAGACGCCGACGTCTGCAACGCCGGGAACCTTAGTCATGATGCCGGAGATCTGGCCGGCGATGCGGGTAAGCTCCTCGAAATCGTTGCCGAAGAGTTTGAGGGAGTTCTCGCCTTTGACGCCGGACATGGCTTCTTCCACGTTGTCCTGAATATTCTGCGAGAAGTTGAAATCGACGCCTGGGTATTGCTCGAAGCTGTGGCTGATGGCGGCGATCAGATTGTCTTTTTTCCCGTCGAACTGCGGACGCCACTGGCCCACGGGCTTCAGGTTCGCCAGAAATTCGATGTTGTTGAAGGTGCTGACGTCGGTGCCGTCGTCGGGGCGGCCCATCTGCGAGACCACCTGGGTGATCTCGGGGTAGGCGCGGAGCGTGGCGCGAATGTCGTCCGCCATTTTTTCCGACGCCTGGAACGAGATGTCCTGCTGCATGTCGGCGCGAATCCAGAGATTGCCCTCTTCGAGGGCCGGCATGAATTCTCCACCGACGAAATGGAAGATCAAAGCGCCGCCGATGAGAGCGGCGAGGGCGATTATCCAGGCGAATCCTCTGAAGCGCAAAGCCCTGTTGAGACCGCGATCGTAATGACGGCGGAAGAAGCCACTGAGCCAGGTTTCCTTTGTTTCGCCTCTAATTTCTTTCGGCACGGCCAGCGACGCGAGCACGGGCGCAAAGATAAGCGCAAACAACAGCGCGCCGGTGAGGGCGAATCCGTAGGTCACCGACATGGGTGCAAAAATCTTGCCGGGCACGCCCTGCATGGTGAAGAGGGGGATGAAGGCAACGAGGATGATGAGGGTGGCAAACAGTACGGGCGTGGCGGCATCGGCGACGCCGGCGAGGATGAGGTCGAAAATCTCCTCGCCCTCGACCCGGCGGGAAACTTTGCGGTAGACGCTTTCAAGCACCACGATGGAGGCGTCCACCAGAATGCCGAAGTCGATCGCACCGATGGAGATCAGGTTCGCCGACTGATTGGTGAGCACCATGAGGCTGAAAGCGAACAGCACGGCGAAGGGGATGGTGATGGCGGCAATGATGGTGATGCGCCAGTCGCCGAGCATGCTGAGCAGCACCAGGGTGACCAGGGTGAGCCCAAGGATGACGATGTGGCGCACAGTGGCTGTAGTGATGTTGATGAGCGTAGTCCGGTCGTAAATGGTGCTGATGTGCATGCCGTGGGGGAGCAGGTTGCCATGGTTGAGATGATCGATTTTTTCGCGCAGGGCAGCGAGGGCGGGCAGCGATTTCGCGCCCTTTTGCAGCAGCACGATGGCCTGGACGATGTCCGGATCATCGTGGCCGTTGACGGAACGGCCAACCTTGCCAAGACGCGGCTGATGCCCCTCGCGCACATCCGCCACATCGCGCAGGAGCACAGGAACGCCGTTGTGTTCGGCCACCACGATGTTGCGCATGTCGTCGAGCGAGTGCAGAAGTCCGATGCCGCGGACGTTGACGCTCTGGCTGCCGATGGTGAGGTAGTTACCGCCCGCATTGGCGTTGCTGTTGGTGATGGCCGTGACCACCTGGGTCATGTTGACGCCATAGGTCAACAGCTTGTTGGGATCGACTTCCGCCTGATACTGGCGCGTCGTGCCGCCAAAGGTCGCCACGTCGATGATGCCCGGCACCTGTTTGATCTCGCGGACCATGAGCCAGTCCTGGGTGGCCTTCAACTCGTTGAGAGAGTATCCGGGGCCGGTGAGCTGGTAGCGATAAATTTCGCCGACCGGCGATTCGGGCGAGAGCTGCGGCTGGAGGCTGTTCGGCAGCGTTACCTGCTGGATGCGGTTCAGGGCTTCCTGGCGATCCGTGAAGTAATCGCTGCTGAAATTGAAATACATCTTCACGTCGCTGAGGCCGAAGATGCTGATAGAGCGAATCTGATCGAGTTCCGGCGTGCCGTAGAGTCCGGTTTCGAGCGGAATGGTCACCTGCTGTTCCATCTCCTCTGCCGACCAGGAAGGATACTGGGTGATGAATTCCACCATCGGTGGCGAAGGGTCGGGGTAGGCCTCGATGTCGAGCTGCAGGAATGCATACGCGCCGATGGCCAGCATCGCGAGAAATACGATGAGGACCACGTTGCGATACCGCAGAAGAAGGCGAATCAGCGCCTGCATGATTACTGGTCCTCTTGGGCGCGCAGGAGCTCAGCGCCGGTGACGA
Organism: uncultured Acidobacteriaceae bacterium; assembly: GCA_963787915.1. GTDB lineage: Bacteria > Acidobacteriota > Terriglobia > Terriglobales > Acidobacteriaceae > Palsa-343. The sequence goes on from CAWBEP010000008.1 coordinate 370,232, forward strand.
CGACGTTGTCTCCATCGGCGAGGCCCTGGGTAATCTCGTCGTTGTCTGCGTGGACCTCGCCCAGAGTGACCGTCCGGCGCTCGTACTTCGGCGGGTTATTGCCCTGCGCGGGCGCGGTTTCAACAAAGACGAAGGTGTCGTGTCCGTTCTGAATTACCGCCGTTGCCGGCACCACGATGACGTTGTGCTGATGACCGGTGACGGCCATGGTGGCGTACATCTGCGGCTTGAGGCGATGGCCGGGGTTCGGCAGCACTACGCGCACTTTGAGAGTCAGCGAGACGGGATCGACTGCGTCCGAGATATTGTCGATGATCCCGTGCAGGGTGAGGCCGGGATATCCACTGACCGTGATGTTCGCCGGCTCACCGGCGCGGACCGAACCCTGATCGCGTGGGAACATGTCGCCGACGACCCAGATGGAATCGATGTTGGCGATGGTCGCGATTGCGGTTGCGTTGTCCAGCGAGCGCTGTAACTCACCGGGTCCTGTATTCACGTCAAGGACGACGCCGGAAATTGGCGCAAGGATTGGGACAATATCCGAGGTGTCGTTCTCGCTGAAGCCGAGCAGGTGCAGCGCCTGGCGGGCGCGCTCCAGCTCCGCGTGGTCTGAATCGTCGAGCGCTTTGAGATCGTCGTAATCCTTCTGCGCCATCACGTCGTGTTGCAGAAGCTCTTTGGCGCGATTCAGCTGCAGATCGGCGCGGGCGGCTTCGATCTTCGCCTTCTCGAAATCGGAGCGGGCCTGGGCGGCGTCGCTGCTTTGCAGCGTCCCAATCGACTGCCCCTTGCGGACTTCCTGGCCGGGAAGAATTTTCAGCGAGAGCACGCGTCCGCTGATGAGCGGATAAATGTGCACCAGGTCCGTGGGGTTAGCCATGATGCGCGCGGGCAGAACCATCTGGGACGCGACCTGCTGCTGATGGACAGCAATGGTCTCGACGACATGCTGCTGCGGAGTGGCTGTCTGCGGCGGGGCTTCGTTGCGCGAGCAAGCCACGATGGAAAGCAGGGCGAGAGCAGCCACCGGGGCGGCGCTGAAGGCCGAAAGCGATTGCCGTTTCATGGGACGATCTCCGTGGCTGCGGCGAAGCTGAGTTGGTGAAGGCTGAGCCAGACCTGCTGATTGGCGGTAAGCGCGTCGAGGTTGGTCTGGCGGTAGTCGCGCAGGGCATCCAGGTAGTCGAGCAGGGTGGAGCCGCCGTGCCGATAGCTGAATTCGAGGTTGTCGCGCACCCGTTGCGCTTCATCGACGTAATGGCTGTTGTAGCGTTTCGCGAGCGTGAGAGTTGCGTCATAGCCGGCCCAGGCCTGATCGACGTCGTTCAGCACCTGATTGCGCGCGGCAATTTCGGCTAAGCGCGAGGACTGCGCCTCGAAGCGCGTGCGCTCCTTCTCGCCCTGATTCCGGTCGAAGATGCGCAGCGGGATGGAAACCTGAAAGCCCGCCGAATTGTAGGTTGCGGAGCGCTCGTACTCGCCGCCGATGGTCGGATCGGTGGTGCCATCGGCATCGGCCAGCTTCACATTTGCATCCGCCAGAGTTACAGATTGCCGGGCGGCCAGGTAGTCGGGGCGTGCGGCGAGCGCTTCCTGCTCCACCTGCTCCATCGTGATATGCAGATCGGGAGGCTGGACGTTCCCCGTGATGTCAAAAGCCGGCGATGGCTTTTCAATGCCCATCAGCAGCTGCAGGGTTTCGCTGGCCTGTACCAAATCGAGTTTCGCGTTATCGTAATCCGACTCGAACTCGGCGAGCTGGAGATCGATGCGTTCGAAGTCGGTTTTGCTGATATCGCCGACATTGAGGCGATCCTGACTCAGCTGAACCGTTTTGTTGTAGCTGTCCAGATTGTCCTGAGCGATTTGCAGGGCGTGTTTCGCGATCAGCATATTGGTAAACGAATTCTTGACCTGAAGAACGGTCTGGCGGACCTGATCGCTGTACTGGCTGCGCGTGACGTCGGTTGTGGAACGAGCCGCGTCGAGACGCCAGCGCCGCTTTTGCCCGCGCTCGAAGAGGCGTGTAACGTTCGCTGCGTAGGAGTAGGGATTCGCCGGGTTGCTGGCGGGCAGCGTGATGTCTGCGCCGGAGATTGTGAACGTCGGATTCTGGCGCAATCCGGCGGTGATCTCGGCGGCTTTCGTCGCCTCCACGTGTTGCTCGATGGAAAGCAGCGAAGGATTCTTCGATCGCACGACATCGAGTACCTGCGCGAGAGTGAGTGGAGCAGCCGTCGATGGGGATACGGGCGGCGGAGCGGTTGGGGCCGGCGCCTGGGCGCGTGCTCCAGCGGGTGAGCCGCCCAGCGCCAGTATCATTCCGGTTGCCAGAATCGATCCAGGAGTCAGAACCAAACCTGGCCCCCAAAGACGGAATTTCATAATGCAAGTCCAGTCATCGCATGCGCGAGATAAAAAAGGTCTAAGGGAAAACAGAACGAATGCGAATCCGATCAGGCGGCGGGAGGGGGACGCGTGGCGAGCGACCGGGAAAATCCACGCATTTGTTGCGAGGCCGACTGCTCCACACGAACAAAGTCCGCGAGCGGCATGTCTGTAGCCGTCGGAGCGGCAGCCAGCAGCGCAAGCGACAAGGGCAGGCTGTCCACGGGCTGATCGGATGCTGGTTGCAAATCCCCGCGCCGGGAAAGATGCTCGCTTTCCGCCAGGGTAGTGCAGGCCTGCAGGTCATCGGTGAGCGAGATCACCGGCAAAAGAACCACGGCGAGCAAAGCCAGAGCGACCAGCTGAACGGCGATGGCCGGAAGGAGAGATTTCGATCTGTTGCGTTGCAGGCGGGCGCACCATCCGGCGCACAGCGCGACGGTGACCGCTACCCACAGCAAATTGAAGAAAGTTTCCACGGTGCGGGCTTGATTATACCCAATCAGATGTTTCATTCAGGGAATCAGCCGCCCTTCGCCTTCCCTGAGCACCCAGAACTGGCGGGCATCATCGCGGCCAAGCAAGGCCGTCTGCAACCGATCGACGGGAGCGGTTTCCCCGTCGTCAGCGAGTGCAAAAGTTCCGAAATGAGTGGCAACGGCAACGGCGGCGGAGAGAATAGCGCGCGCCTCAACGGCTTGCTCCGGCGCCATGTGCACCGGACCCATGAACCATTCCGGGTCGAAGGCGCCGATGGGCAGCAGGGCCAAACGAATCGGCGAGAAACGTGCGCGCAGCGCGGGGAAAAAATCGCCGAATCCGGTATCGCCGGCGAAGTAGATGTTGCTGTGAGCGGTTTCCAGAACCCAGCCGCACCAAAGCGTGCGATTGCGATCGAAGGGTGTGCGCGCCGAGAAGTGCTGCGCAGGCACGCAATGCAGGCGAGCGTGCCTGGTGATGTGCGACTGCCACCAGTCAAGTTCGGTTACTTCACTGAACCCGATTTTGCGCAGAGGTTTTGCGAGCCCAAGCGGGCAGAAGACGGCGGGGCGATGTGCAGCCGCCAGCCGCTTCAGGGTTGGAGTGTCGAAATGGTCATAGTGATTGTGACTAATCAAAAGACAGTGAATGGCCGGCAGATCTTCGAAACGAATTCCCGGATCGCGATGGCGCTGAGGACCTGCGAAGCCTACCGGGCTCACGCGACGCGACCACACTGGATCGGTGAGTATATTCCAGCCTTCTGTTTGCAGCAGGAACGTCGAGTGGTTGACGAATGTGACGCGCAGCGCCTCCGCCTCGACGCAGGCCGGTGGTTTCGGACCGGGGGTGGAGGGAATCCATTTACGCCATGGGCCCACCTGACGGTTGGTCACCCACTTCAGAACCTGCGAGAAGCCGTGCTCCGGAACTCCCGGGTTAAAGAATCGGCCATTGCGTACATGTTCGATGCTCGCCGGTTTTTGGGGCGATGCAGCCAGCATTTCCCAGGACTCGGGCATGGATATAAGGATGCTGGCGCGCGCGCAAGGGTGCAAGGGCAAGGTGGAAGAGACGGCCGGACAACGGGATGGAGCCGATGGTTTTTCAGGATAGGCTATAGTGTTCCAATCGCGTCATCGCATCGCATTCCCCCGCAGCTTTCGTCACCGCAATCATGAGGAAATTTTTATGCGCCTGCCAGTCGCTGCTGTCTGCTTTTTTGCCATGACCGCTTATGCTGTCGATGCGGGCCATGTTCTTCGCGGGTACACTCCCGAGGATTCAACCACAGAGGTGAGCTGGGAACAGAAGTTCCGCGAGCTGCCTGATCGCGACCATATTCGCGAGAACATGCGCCGGCTTTCGGCGCGGCCACACCATGTTGGATCGCCCTACGACAAGGACAATGCGGAGTGGCTGCTGGCGCAGCTGCAGTCCTACGGGCTGGACGCGAAGATCGAGACGTTCTCGGCTCTCTTTCCAACGCCGAAATCGCGCAAGCTGGAGTTGCTGGGGCCGGAGCCCTTCACGGCCACGCTCCAGGAACCTGCTCTCAGTGTCGATCCAACCTCCGGTCAGACGAGCGAGCAGTTGCCCACGTATAACGCCTACTCGCGCGACGGTGACGTCACCGCGCCGCTGGTTTATGTGAACTACGGCCGTCCGGAAGATTATGACGAGCTCGACCGGATGGGGGTTTCGGTCAAAGGGGCGATCGTCATTGCCCGCTATGGCATGAGCTGGCGCGGGATCAAGCCCAAGGTCGCGGCCGAACACGGAGCCGTCGGTTGCATCATCTACTCCGATCCGCGCGAGGACGGGTATTTCCAGGGAAACACCTATCCGGAAGGCCCCATGCGGCCGCCGGAAGGCGCGCAGCGCGGCAGCGTTATGGATATGCCGATCTATCCCGGCGATCCGCAGACTCCGGGCGTGGGCGCGGTCGAAGGGGTCAAGCTGATCCCGCTCGATCAGGTGCAGACGATCACGAAGATTCCCGTACTGCCGATTTCCTATGCGGATGCGACGCCGTTGCTGAAGGCGCTGGGTGGGGAAACGGTGCCCGAAGCGTGGCGCGGCGGGCTTCCGTTCACCTATCACGTGGGGCCCAGCACGGTGAAGGCGCATCTGGCCCTGAGCTTTAACTGGGATAGAAAGCCGCTGCGCGACGTCGTGGCGCGGATTCCCGGCGCAAAGTTTCCGGATCAGTGGGTGATTCGCGGCAACCATCACGATGCGTGGGTGAACGGCGCCGAGGATCCGCTGTCGGGTACGAGTCCGGAACTCGAGGAAGCACGGGCGCTGGGACAGCTGCTGAAGCAGGGATGGAAGCCTTCGCGCACCATTATTTATTGCTTCTGGGATGGGGAAGAGCCAGCTCTGCTGGGATCGACCGAGTGGGCGGAGACACATGCGGACGAACTGAAGCAGCATGCGGTTGCCTACTTCAACTCGGATGGTAACGGCCGCGGTTACTTGTTCGTGGAGGGATCGCATTCGCTCGAGAATTTCGTGAACGACGTGGCGAAGGACATTCAGGATCCGGAAACGAAGATGACGGCGTGGAAGCGGAGCCGGCTGTTCGAAATCTCACACGCCAATGCGCAAAGCCGGACTGAGATTCGTTCTCGGTCCGATCTGCGCATACCCGCTCTCGGCTCGGGGTCGGACTACACCGTGTTTGTCGATCACCTTGGTGTGGCCAGCGTGAACCTTGGTTACGGCGGCGAAGATGAGGGAGGGCAGTACCACTCGATATACGACGATTTTTATTACTACACGCATTTTCTCGATACCGATTTCAGCTATGGGCGAGCGCTCGCGGAGACCGCCGGAACGATGGTGATGCGCATGGCCGATGCCGACACGCTTCCTTATCAGTTCACAGACCTTGCGGATACCGTTCACCTCTACATCACGCAGCTGAAGACGCTGGCGACCGAAAAGCGCGACGAGGCGAAGGAACGCAATCAGGAGATCGCCGACGGAGTGTATGTGGCGATCAACGATCCGAAGAAGCACATGGTGCCGCCTTCGGCAGAACCAGTGCCGCCTTATCTGAACTTCGCGCCACTCGATCAGGCGTCCGACGATCTGACCGATGCCGCCAAAGCTTTCGATCAGGCCTTTGCAGCAGCCGGCGGAAACGCACCCGAGGAGTTGAATTCCGATCTCATCCGCAGCGAGCGGCTATTGACAGACGAGCGCGGGCTGCCGAATCGGCCCTGGTTCCAGCATCTGCTGTATGCCCCGGGGTTCTACACCGGTTATGGCGTGAAGACCATGCCCGGGGTGCGCGAGGCAATCGAGCAAAAGAAGTGGTCTGAGGCTGACGAGCAGATCACGCGCGTCGCAGCGGCGCTGGAGCGCGAAGCCGACCTGCTGAAACAGGCGACGAAGTTGTTGCCCGCGAAAGCTGTGGAGTAATCACGGGCAGACTGCCAGAACCAGGAGATGGCAATGTTTTCAAATCGGATCGTAAGTCGAGTTACTTTGCTGTGCGCCTTTTTCCCTCCAGCCGCGGCTCTCGCCCAGGATACGCCCGCTCCAGCCGTCACGGTTGTGCATTGTCCGAAGCTCTTCGATAGCGGTGCGGGGAAGATGCTGGGCCCGAGCTCGGTATTTATCTCCGGCGAGAGATTCGACAAGGTGGAATCCGGGACGCAGAGTCCCGCGGGAGCCACCGTCATCGACTTGGCTGGGGTGACGTGTCTGCCGGGTTTGATCGATGACCACGTGCACCTTGACGATCAATTCGGCAAGAACACTTATGCCGAGGCGGCGCATGTGAATTTTGCTGACCTCGTTTTGCGCTCCACCTTGTATGCGCGACGCACCCTGATGGCCGGGTTTACAACGGTGCGCAACGTGGGCGACACGGATTATGATACCGTGGCGCTGCGCAAAGCCGTAGCGGCAGGAACCGTGATTGGCCCGCGCATCTTCACTGCCGGGCCTGCGATCAGCACCACGGGCGGCCACGCCGACGGGACCAACGGCTTGAGCATGGAGCTGCAGGGCGATCCCGGCCCGCTGCAGTCGATCTTCAACGGACCAGACGAGGCGCGGAAGGTGGTCCGGCTTCACTATAAGGAAGGCGCGGACCTGATCAAGGCTATGCCCTCCGGCGGAGTCATGGACCTGGGCACCAACGGCTCCGGCCCGCAGATGACCGAGGAGGAGATTCGTGCCATCGTCGAAACGGCCCACGACTACGGCATGAAAGTAGCGGTGCACGCGCACGGCGCGGAAGCCATCCGGCGCTCGGTCGTTGCCGGGGTTGATTCCGTCGAGCACGGCACGTTCATGGATGACGCCGATATTCAGCTGATGAAGGAGCATGGCACCTTCTATTGCCCGACGGTTTACACCGGGCAGTATGTCGCGGAGCAGGCAAAGAAGGGCGCCTACCCCCCGGCGGTGACGAAAAAGGCACTTGAAGTTGGACCGCAGATCATCAAGACGGTGTCTCGCGCCTACAAGGGCGGCGTGAAATTCGCTTACGGCACGGATGCGGGAGTCTATCCTCACGGACAGAACTGGGAGGATTTCATCTACCTGGTGAAGGCCGGTTTGCCCCCCGCCTACACATTGCAGATGGCGACCATCAACGCCGCGGAGTTACTCGGTCACGACGATGAGCTGGGAACGGTTGCAGCCGGAAAATATGCCGATCTGGTTGCGGTCCCCGGCGATCCGCTCGAAGACATTACCGTGATGAGCAAAGTGAACTTTGTGATGAAGGGCGGGGTTGTCTACAAACGGGATGGTGAGGAAGTGCTGACCCAGGAGTAGTTGCGCTGGAAGCGGCAGGATAACTCCACAGTGGCAGGCCGGGCTGGGACGCGCGGTCGCGCAGCGCGAGGACGTAACCATCCATGACAGGGACCCTCCATGGGTACAGTCCGGTCAACGCCTGCGATAGATTGAAAAAGTGAATTCTCTGGCTTAGTCAGACGACCAGCCCCGGGGTTAACTTCTTCTGAACTACGCGAAGATGCGGTCCTGATTTCCGAAGACGATGCACAATTCAGGAATATTTTGTGAGGCCGCATCTTACAGATTCTTCTGCGGATGGGGTGGCATTTCGGCCAAAATTCAGAGAATGCCGCCAATCAAACGTTTATTCGGCATCAACCCATCAAAATTTTCCGTTTGACAACGCAACAGCGGAACGCCTATAGTCCGTTTCCGGATCGACCTTTGTATTTCTTTTCACAGGAAGTGTTGTCAGGGAAGTTTGGTTCTTGAGCCACTGCTTGCTTGCGGGCAGTTTTTTTTGGGACTGTCTGGTAAACCGTTTAACTATGAGGTTCCACCCGGAGGAGCCTGACCGGCGGTAAGTTGCCGGAATATTCAACCGGAGTATGGGGCTTCGCGATGACGGAAGATACTGCCGCGCGAGGTTGCAGCAGATTGAGAAGCGGTTTAGGAGGCAATATGAGTAATGTTCAAGGCAGGACCTCGGTCCTGCTCCATGGATTCCCGCGTTCCAGCGCCGGCACTTGCCGAATTGAATCCAGCCAACCAGTTCGGCATTCCCGGAGCATCCTCGCATTCTTTGCTTTGGTTGCGATGTTTCTCTCCGTGGCTGGACTTCACGCACAAACCACAGCCAGCTTGTCGGGCACGGTAACCGATCCCTCCGGAGCGGTCATCTCCGGCGCCGACGTGATCCTTACCAACGATGCGACCAGTCAGCAGAGCGCGACGGTCACCGATGCAGCGGGTCTGTTTTCGCTGCCTGCCCTTCTTCCCGGCACCTACAGCGTTAACATCAAGGCGAAGGGCTTCAAAAGCTTCGAACAGCACGGAATCGTGCTGGACGCGAGCGACGTCCGTAAACTCCCGACCTCTATTCTGACCGTGGGCAGCGCTGCGGAAACGGTGACGGTTGAAGAAAACGCCCAGATTATCCCGCTGGAAAGCGGCGAGCGGGCGGCGATTCTCGACAACGAAGATATCAACAACCTCGCCCTTGGCAGCCGCGACCTTTCCGAACTGCTGAAGGTTCTTCCCGGGGTCACGACAACGCCGAACGGTCTCTCCAACGGTCCGTCATTTAACTTTCAGTCGGTCAGCACCGGCCAGGGCGCCTTCGGTAACGGCCTCATGGTCAACGGCGCGCCGTATCGCGGTGGCATGGCGCAGCTCTCGGATGGCGTCGACATCAACGATCCAGGTTGCAACTGTAACTCGATCGCCCTGCTCAATCCTGATTTTGTTCAGGAAGTCAGCGTGGAAACCTCCAACTTTGGAGCGGACTCGCCCTATGGCCCGGTCATCGTCAGCGCGATCAGTAAGTCGGGAACCTCACAGATCCATGGCGAAGGCTACTTCTACGCCAGAAATGACGTCCTCAACGCCAACGACTGGCAGAGCGATCACCAGGGCGTGAAAAAGGGATCCGCGCACTATTACTATCCCGGCGGCAACGCAGGCGGACCGATTCCCTTCACGCACAAAAAGCTTCTCATCTGGGGCGGCTACGAAAGGCTGCTGCAGAACACCGGCAACGCCAACTCGCTTTCCTCGTTCATTCCGACGTCGGATATGCTTTCCGGCAATTTCGGTCCAACAGCAGCGAACGCGGTCTTCTGCCAGGGAGCGAGCAACATTAACAGCAGCCAGACCAGCGGCTGCAACGATCTGACCGGAACCACGCTTCCGGATGGCACGAAAGCTGGTCCGGGCACGGCTAATGGCAGCACCATTCCGGCACAGTTCATCTCGCCTGCTCTCAAAGCGTTGTCCAGCTTCTGGCCGGCTGCCAACGCCAACCCCGCGACTACGCCGGGTGGCTATAACTACTTCCAGGTTATTCCAGGAACGCACGACGGCTGGATATATCGTCTGCGCGCCGACTACAACCTGAGCGACAACACCAAAGCCTACATCTCTTACCAGCAGGGATACGATACGGCACCCTCGCAAGGGAACGGCGCCCATATCTACTGGACCCCGTACGCTTCCATTCCTTTCCCGGGCGGCGGTCTCTACAGCACCTCCTACACCAAGGCGGTGGCGGGACACTTCGTTCATACCTTCACGCCCACGCTGACCAATGAATTCATCGCCAGCTGGGGCTACGGCAACTTCCCGGTCGGTCCGCAAAATGCGTCGGCGGCCTTCCGTTCAACGCTCGGATATCCCAACTATCCGACGGTTTTCAACACCGGTTCCAAGCTGATCCCGTCCTATAACTCTGGCGGTTACGATACATTCCCGGATTTCTCGGAGCAGGACATTTTTGAAAGCGGCAACGGCCAATACCTTGTCCGCAAAGAAATGCCCGCATTCGCAGATAACATGACCAAGGTCTGGGGCAAACACACCGTCAAATTCGGCGCCTATACCGAAAACGTGGGCAACATCCAGGCCTCGTTTGAATCGGCGAACGGCGCCCTTAACAGCTTCAGTCTGGGCGGCAGCACGACGACCAAGAACGCGGTTACCGGACAGGTGGTTGGCTCGCCCAACAACCCGACTGCTAACTTCATCATGGGACTGGTGACCGGCTACTCGGAAAATAATTCCGCCCCGGTCAGCAATATGGCTTACCAGGTGTTCGCCGGCTATGTTGACGACGTCTGGAAGACGAGCAGCCGCCTCACTCTCGACCTCGGATTGCGCCTCGATCACCTGGGACACTGGTACGATCGCGCGCAAAACGGTATGGCGGTTTGGGAGCCGGCGCTGGTAGCCTCCGATTATGCGGCAGGCAAGCCGAATCCGGGCGTCTACTGGCATGCCATCAGCCCTGGCGTTCCGAACAGCGGACAGCCGGATCGTATTGCGTGGCTGGATCCGCGCATCGGCGTTGCTTATGACATTTTTGGCAACGGCAAAAGCCTGGTTCGCGGCGGTTGGGGCATCTACCGCTGGGCGGATCAGTACAACGACTATACGGGTCAGCTGACAACGGCGCAGGGCATTCTCAGCTATGGTCTGCCCTCCAACACCAGCGTCTTCCTTAACCAGTTCGGATCGCTGACTGCTCCAGGTACGGTCTGCGGACCAGCCACTCCAACCACCCCGGCCTGCATCAACGGCGGCGTCAACGCGGACAATCCTTCCAACGATCAGATTCCCGATACTGTTTCGTGGAACCTGACTGTTTCGCAACAGTTGCCCTGGCGCTCGCTGATGGAAGTAGGCTACGTGGGCAGCAACAGCGATAACATCGTCATCGGCGGACAGGGGATTTCGGGTGGCGGCTTCCAGGCCTACACCGATGTGAACAAGATCCCACTGGGCGCGTTTTTCAAGCCGGATCCGGTGACGGGGCTAACGGCTACCAATCCTGAAAACGTAACCTCAACCTGCGCGGGCGCGGTCTGCAACAGCACTGCAGATTATCACCCGTACGGAAAGTATTACGGTAACAACAACGTTTATGTGCTCAGCACTGCGGGCTATGCCAACTACCACGCGCTGCAGGGAAGCTGGGTGAAACGATCGTCGCGCGCGAGCTTCAACGCCAATTACACCTGGCAGAAAACCCTCGGCACTTCCGGTACGGAAAATGCCTTTAATCTCCGCCAGGACTATGAAGTCGAGCAATACAACCGGAACAACGTCTTTAACTTCTCCGGTTCGTACTCGGTCGGGAACATGTATCACGGCGACAAGCTGATGAGCGGTGTCGTGAACGGCTGGACTATCTCGAACATCACTACCTTCCAGACCGGCGGCAACATTGCGGCGAACAACAACTCGAACTTTGGGATGTCGTTGCAGCAGTGCGCCGCGCCCTTGTCCGGAACTAATTGCCCCGCGCCGGCCACAGGTAAGAGCCTGAGCCAGGCCACTTACTATGGGACGAACGCTTCCATCAACGTTCAGCCCATTCTTACCTGCAACCCGACCTCTTCACTGGGCAAGCAACAGCGGATTAATGCAACCTGCTTTGCTCCGCCGCCGATCGGTGCCTACGGAAAGCGCGACTTCCCGTATACTCTGGCACCATACTTCGACAGCGACCTTGCACTCTACAAGTCATTCCATACCTTTGAATCGGAGTCCGTTCAGTTCCGGATCGATGCCTTCGACTGGCTCAACCACCCGCAGTGGCAATATTCGGGGGGCAGCCAGCTCAACCTGCACTTCAACAATCTGGCGGGGACCAACACCTTCGTGCAGTCCACCTCGCAGTACCCGGCAGGCAATATCAATGCCTTCGGGACACTCGATACGAAGGCGGGCAGCCCCAACCAGCGCATTCTGGAACTGGCCGTCAAGTACATGTTCTAGCCTGCAAGATGCGGGACAGGGGAGCCTCCGGGCTCCCCTGTTTCTTTTGTGCTCGCGCTTCCCATAAGCCGCTCCTCGCGAGACTCTGGCCAGCTATACTCGAGCTAGTTGATTCCCATGTCCTCTGTTTATTTGCATTGCTCCGGTTATGCGCTCGGAAGATTCACGCAGCTTGCATGCCTCGCGCTCCTCTTTCTGGTTGTAACTCCCTGCCGCTCCCAGGCCGCAGATCCAGCCCACGGCACCGCTGCGGGCGGGCCCAGCGTCGATTCCTCTGAATCCCTCCTGAAACAGCATTACGACGCCGCCCAGCATCTCCAGGAAGCCGGCGATCTGGAGCAAGCGGCACGGCAATATCGCGTTTTCATAGCAGATGCTGTCGGTGAGATCGCGATTGGCCGCGCGCGCCTTGGAGAATACGATAAGGCGGCTACCCATTTCGATGAGGCGCTGGCGTTGGCCCCGAACTCCCCGGTTCTGCTGATCGAGTACGCACAAGCGGCGCTGGCTGCGGGTCAGCTGAGTCACGCCGAGTTACTGACGCAAAAGGTTATCAAGAACTATCCCGCGAACAGCAATGCCGTCACCAAAGCGCATCTCGTCCTCGGACGCACGCTTCTGAAGATGAATAAAGACAAGGAGGCTCGCAGGGAACTGGAGGCGGCGGTTGCCAACGACCCCAGCTTCGAGAACGGCTATGCTCTCGCCGTAGCCTGTCTCGACATGGAGGACGGCGATTGCGCCAGGAAGCTCTTTTCCGAGATAGAGACTGCGATGGGCGACACTGCGCAGCTGCATTTGCAGTTCGGCCTGGCGTATGGCAATTCGGATTTCCAGCAACTGGCCGTTGCCGAGTTCAAGAGAGCTATAGCGGAAGACCCTTCGCTTCCCGCAGCCCACTATTGCCTGGCTGCGGCCTACCTGTCCAGCGCAGACGCATCGAACCTCGCCGATGCGACTGAAGAGTTACACAAAGAACTGCAGATTTCCCCAGATGACTTTTTGACATACGCGGCATTGGGACGGATAGCCTATCTCCAGAACCAATACGCGGATGCCGAAAGATATCTCAAGCGGGCAATCGCACTGAATCCGCGAAACCCGGATGCCTATCTTTACCTTGGGCAGACTTATGTCGCCATGAATCGTCCGGCCGATGCGGAGGCCGCTCTGAAAGATTGCATCCGCTGGACCACGGATGTTTCGCGTAACCGCTATCAGGTGCAGAAGGCGCACTATCTGCTGGGAAGATTGCTGGTGAAGTCCGGGGATCACATTGCCGCTCAGACGGAGATGAAGGCCGCCGAGGAGTTACTCCACGCCAATTTTGTCCGCGATAACAGCCGGCTTTCCGGAATGATGAACAGCGCCGGCATGAGCAGTGCAGACAGCTCTGTCGCCTATGTTGACAGCTCCGAACACTCGCAGTCCAAACCCGATGCGGAACTGGATCGCAAACTAAATGCTTTCGAGAAGCAGTTGAGTGATCCGGTCGCGGATAGCTATAACAACCTCGGCGCTATCGCGGCGCAGCATGGGGACTACACTGCTGCCCTTACTTATTTTGGCCAGGCGGCAGCGTGGAATTCCCAACTCGAAGGGCTGGACTTTAACTGGGGCCGCGCCGCCTATGCAGCATCGAATTTCGACGCAGCTGGGCCTCCGCTGACGCGCTATCTGGGAGCGCATCCTGGGGACACATCCGTACGATCGGCGCTGGCGATCAGCCTCTTCGCGCAGGGTAAGTACGATATGGTGCTGAAGACGCTGGAGCCGATCAGGCCGGACAGTGGATCCGCGCCACAGATCGGCTATGTGTATGCACAGTCTCTGGTCATGACCGGGCAAAGAGCCGCTGGGATTGCCCGGCTGGTGGAACTGGAGAAGTCGCAGCCTGAGCTTGAAGACGTGCATCGCTCGCTGGGCGAAGACTGGAGTGCCAGCAAAGCCGATCGGCAGTCCGCGGCTCGGGAGCTGACAACGGCCATTCGTCTTACTCCCGGCGATGCTCAGGCGCACTATGACCTCGGACGGCTGATGCTGGAGTCCGGCGACCCGAAAACGGCGGTGCCCGAGCTGGAGAAGGCCGTCAGCCTCAGCCCCTACGACACGCGCATGCATGAGGAACTGTTATCCGCCTACAAGCAGGAGGAGCGGATGGCCGATGTGGAACGCGAAACCAGGCGCTTCGAGGGGCTTGCCGGAGAGAAGGCGCTGGAACCAACACCGTCTCCGCAGTAATTCGGCCATTATCGCGATGAATTCCTGAGTAGATTGCGCGTGAAATGCGCCCCTGTTGCCCAGGGCGAGGTTCTCTATCTTTTCATCGCAAGTTGAAACTCATCACCATATACAATCGTCGGACAGTCGGACCCGAAAGGGGAGGTTCCGGTGAAGTGTCTGTGGTTCGTGCTTGCGCTTGTATTTTTGGGCTCTACCCCCGCCTTCGCGGCCATCTCTTATGTTCCGGCCTCGCAAACCATCTGCAGTCAGGCAGCAGCGTCAGCAGGGTCGGCCTGCACGCTGACTGCAGCGACGACTGCCGGCAATCTGGTGGTTGCCGGCCTCACGTGGAATACCGCTTCGACCTCTATCAATTCTGTCGTGGGAAGCGCGCCCGGTTCTTACTTCTTTCCGTATGCGCAGGTTTGCAGCAGCGGTGGTTCCTGCTCAGCGATATTGATCTGCCGGGAATGCTCGGCGGTAACCACGGTAATTCCAACTTTCAGCAGTTCGACGAGTTACAACCTGAGCGTGGAGGAATATTCAGGGGTAGCAGCTATTGGGGTTACCCAGAAAGCTACGGGAACGAGCACAGCTCCTGGTGTCACTATTGCGACCGGCGAGGCGAATGACTGGATCGTAGCCGCGACGGCGAGCCCGGGGAGCGCGAGCCTACCCACTCCGGCATCAGGCAATCTGCGGAATGCAGCTCTGACCGGCACGTCGAGCAACGATGTCGCAGGCGCGGCTTGTGACAATACCCTCGCGGCTGCGGGAACGCTCTCCTGTACCGCGACCATAACGGTAAGCGCATGGTCCGCGGTGGGCGTCGAATTGCGGGCAAGTGATCCGACAACCCACATCTGGCCCGACTGCGACGCGATCCAGCCGTGCGTCATCCATGAGAAAAACACGGTTGCGCTGGGAACGGGAACCGACACGTTAACAGGGCCTTTCGAAATCACGGTGCCGCCGACTTTGCCTGGCAATCTGATGAAGCTCACCATCAGCCACCCCAGCACAGCCGCTATTGCCTCGATCAGCGACGACCACCTGAACATCTGGACAGCAGGCGCATCAACAACAGATGCCGGCAATGCCGAGACCACCGAAGTCAGATATGTCTGCGGAGCTGCGACGGGCACGTCCGTTATCACCGTCGCTTTCGACAATGCGATTGTCGATGGCGATGTCGCGCAGTTTAGTTATGACGAGGTGAGCGGAGTTGCCGCCTCTGCCTGCGGCGATGGTGGAAGCGGATCGAGCGGCGGTCAGGGTGTTCTGAATCCGGGCCCCTTCACGACTACAGCGAACGGCGATCTGGTTTTTACCTTTGGCATCTGTAGTTCCGATCTTTCTGAGAACGGAAATCAGGCCGGCGTCGCCATGCCGGAAGATAACGCAGCGAAGGTGGCGGAAAATGACTACGACCAGTTCATGTCGATGGTGGAAGTGCAGTCCGCAGCGGGCGTTATCAATCCAACCATCTATGCCAATGCGCAGGATGTAAATAATACGGCGCTGTTGTACTGGAATGTTGTCTCGCAGGCGTTCAAGGCTGCGAACGGCGCAGGCACACAGCCCACAGGCATCCAGGTGGTCACGGACCAGCACTTTATTAACTGGCCCATTCTTGGGTGGAATCCACTGCCCTCGAACGGTAACGCCGTCATTTTCTCCACCTCCAATCCCAGCGCGGGCTGGTCCATGACCAATCTCAGGGATAACTACGGAGCCACCTATACAAGAACTCCTTACACCGATCCAACTGTGGATCCGCAGCAATACTTCACCTGCCTCGGATCAAATGTTTCCGCACGGGACCGCATCTTTAGTTTCACGCCTGATGTCATTCAGACCCACGTGGAGATTTACACGGTTGCCGGTGCAAAGAACGCTGTCGGGACGGGCTGTGTCGGAACCACCATCAATCATGTCGTCGGCACGCAGGGACCGATCCTGAACGATAACATCGTGGGAGACCCCCTCATAACTCCGACTATCAACGGGAGCTTCGACAGCGCGATCTTTACTACCTCTTATATAGGAACCGGGCCGCCGACAGGAATGTGCATCTCCGGCGGAGTAACTCCTCCGGTCTGCACAGGACAGTCAGCGGGCGTGATCTTCAACTCCATTTACGCGACCGGAATGACGGACCAGTCGAGCTGGAGCACGGGCGATCCATTTGCGTTCTTCTATACCAATTCGACCGCTCCACGCTCAATGGACTATCTGATGGCGAACGGGACATCGGGAACGGCACTTTACGGAGCGGCTATCGAGGTCTTTGGCGGAGGCGTGAACACGCCGGCCCTGATCACACCCACCGTTACCGTGACTCCGTCCGCAACCACTGTCACGGTGGAACAGCCGCTGGCTGTCACTGTGACAGTGAATGGGGGCCCCGGCCAATCGCCCACCGGGTCGGTGACGCTGACCAGCGGCGCGTATACATCGGGAGCAACAATACTGGTCAGCGGCGCCGCAATCATCGACATCCCGGCGGCTTCTCTTGCCATCGGGCCGGACACGCTGACGGTCAGCTACACACCCGATACGGCGAGCTCCACGATTTACAATCCTGCCACGGGTATCTCTGCGCCGGTGACGGTCACACAGGCGGCGCCGACTGTGTCGATCTTGCCCACCGCAGGCGCGATCACGTATGGGCAAACGCTCGCGTCCTCCACCCTGACAGGCGGCACTGCCTCAGTCCCGGGCACGTTTGCGTGGACGACGCCGAGCATAACTCCCGGAGCAGGGATATCTCTCCAGAGTGTGACCTTCACCCCCACGGACACAACCGACTACAGTTCGGTAATGAGTACGGTCAGTATCACCGTGAACAAGGCAACGCCGACCGTTTCGGCATTGCCTGTGGCGAGCGCCATCAGCAACGGACTATCGCTGGCCTCGTCGGCACTTGCGGGAGGTACGGCATCTGTTCCTGGAACCTTTGCCTGGACCGCTCCCGGTACGATTCCCCCGCCTGGTACATCATCCCAGAGCGTCACGTTCACGCCGACGGACAGCACGGATTACAACACGGCGATCGTTACCGTAAGCATCACCGTGAACAATTTGACGACCCCGACCGTGTCTGTCCTGCCCACAGCGAGCGCTATCACGTATGGCCAAACGCTGGGCTCATCGATCCTTACAGGCGGGACCGCTTCGGTGCCCGGCGCCTTCGCCTGGACCACGCCGAGCACGACACCTGCGGCGGGCACGCCTGCGGAGAGCGTCACCTTTACGCCGATGAACACCACGAACTACAACTCGGTGTCAGCCACGGTGAGCGTGATCGTAGCTCAGGCAACGCCGACCGTGTCTGTCCTGCCCACGGCAAGCACGATCAACTACGGACAAACCCTGGCCTCGTCGACCCTAACCGGCGGAACGGCTTCAGTGCCTGGCGCCTTCACGTGGACTGCACCCACCACTGTACCCGGAGCAGGGACTTCCGCCCAGAGCGTAACGTTTACGCCGAAGGACACGACTGACTACACGACCGTGATCAGTATGGTCAACGTAACGGTGGTTAAAGGGACCCCGGTGGTGTCGGCATGGCCGACGGCCAGCGCGATCACGTATGGGCAAACCCTCGCGTCTTCGATCCTCGCAGGGGGAACGGCCTCGGTGGCGGGTACCTTTACGTGGACGACGCCCGGCGCGGTTCCAAACGCGGGCACAGTTGCCGAGAGCGTGACCTTCACACCGACGGACGCGACTGACTACAGCACGGTAGTCAGTACGATCAGCGTCACGGTGAGCAAAGCGAACCCGACGGTTTCGGCGTGGCCCGCGGCTTCTGCGCTTGTGTACGGGCAAAGACTGGGGTCCGCGGCCCTGACCGGTGGTGCGGCTTCGGTGCCTGGCACGTTTAGCTGGACGTTGGCGCTCACGGTTCCCCCCGCCGGCACAGATTCCGAAAGCGTGACCTTCACGCCCGCCGACACGACCGACTACGCTAACGTGACGCAGCTGGTGCAGGTTCTTGTAACTCCGGCGTCTTTAACTGTGAACGCGGCCAATGCTGCCGTAGTTTATGGTCAGCCGATCCCCCAGCTTACTTACACGATTGCTGGCTTCGTCAATGGAGATGGTACTTCCGCGGTGAGTGGCGCGCCGGTAGAAAGCACGACAGCCACGATCGGTTCGCCGGTGGGGATGTATCCGATCACCATCGCACAGGGTACGCTCGCGGCAGCCAACTACACCTTTACGTTCCACAACGGAATCCTCACAGTCACATTGGCAACAGCAACCGTAACGGTGACGCCGGCCGTCAACAGCATCACCACAGCGCAGGCTTTGAGTGTGGCGATCAGCGTCAGCGGAGGGAGCGGCAGTCCCACACCCACCGGCTCTGTAACTCTGGCCAGCGGTGGTTACATTTCTACACCGGCTACACTCACCAGCGGCGTGGCAACCATCAATATTCCCGCCGGATCGCTGGCGATTGGCTCAGACACTTTGACCGCCAGCTATTCGGGTGACAGCAGCTATGGAGTAGTTACAGGCACAGCCCGGGTCACCGTGACCGCTGCAGCCGTTCCCAGTTTTGTGTTGAGTAACAGTGGGGCCATCGTTCTGAATCCCGGCGCCTCTACGGGGAACACATCGACTATCACGGTGACGCCGAGCGGCGGTTTCACGGGTAATGTGGCGCTGACTGCGTCGCTCAGTTCGAGCCCATCCGGCGCCAACGACCCGCCGACATTCAGCTTTGGCTCCACGACACCAGTGAGCATCACCGGTACCACCGCTGGGACGGCAATCCTCACGGTTACGACGACCGCGGCTACGAACGCGGCATTGAGATATCCAGAGAGATATCAAGCGCGTGAACGAGCTCCCTGGTATGCGGTCGGCGGGGCTACGCTCGCGTCCATTCTTTTCCTCGGCATTCCAGCTCGCCGGCGCAAGTGGCGGACGATTCTCGGTATGTTCGTTCTTCTGGCATTGCTGACCGGCGGACTGACAAGCTGCGGCAGCAATGTGGGCGGCGGAGGGGGTGGTTCCGGCAATATCGGGACCTCGGCGGGAGCCTACACCGTTACGGTGACGGGCACATCCGGATCGATTACGGAATCGACCACGGTCACGCTTACGGTGAACTAGGCTTTTAGCGCGATTGCAATATGTCACTTTCTGAACTGACTATTGCAAGGTCAGCAGACGGACCAGATGATCGGGTTCCGCCAGAAAGGCGTCGTGACCGTGTAGCGATGCCATCTCCCGGTACTCGCAACGAGCTCCGGCTGCTCCGATGATTGCCGCCAGAGAGCGAACGTCCGCGGGCGGGAAAAGCCAGTCCGTCGAAATACCGATCAGGGTAAGGTGCGCGGTGATCCGGCTATAGGCCGCCAGGGGCGTTTCATGGGCGCGCACCGGATCAAACGTGTCCATGGTCCGCGTTATGGAGATGTAGGAATTGGCGTCGAAGCGCTCGTTGAATTTGTGGCCCTGATAGTCGAGGAAACCTGCGATATCGAAGCGGCCATTCTGTCCGGCAGAGGTGGAGATCCACGGATTCTCTCCGGTGCGATTCGGCTTTCTGCCAAAGCGATGCTCAAAGAGGGGCACGCTTTTGTAGCTGATAACGCCGAGCGCTCGCGCAATCGCAAGGCCGGCGCGGGGTTCGTCTTCCGGCTCGTAGAAGCCGCCAGCCCACTTTGCGTCGAGCATGATGGCCTGACGCTGGAGGTGGTTCAGGCCCAGTCCCATGGCGCCGAGAGGAGCGGCTCCGATGCTCACGGCTCGCGCCACGCGGTCGGGAAAGAGCACGGCCCACTCGAGCACCTGCATGCCACCGATGGATGCGCCGATGGCAAGCTTCAGTTTTCGAATACCCAGCGATTCGATGAGTGCCGCCTGTGCACGCACGATGTCGCGGACATTGATCAGGGGAAAGGTCGGCCCGTAGCGGCGGCCGGTCTCCGGGTCCAGGGACTGGGGCCCGGTAGAGCCGTAACACGAGCCGAAGATATTGATCCCGATGACGCAGTCCTGTTCGACATCGAGCAGGCCGCCCGGCTTGCGAAAAAGCTGCGGCCACCAGGTGGCGACTTCCGCGTTCCCGGAGAGCGCATGGCAGACGAGCACTGCGTTATCCCGCGCCGCGTTCAGCCGGCCATACATGGCGTAGCGTTGCGTTGGCCGCACGAGCACTTCGCCGCTTTCGAGGGGGACGACGGCGTCAATCCGGAAGTCCCCCTCAAAGTCGGGCTTTGTCGCCCGAACCATTTCGACCGTGCTCGCCCGAACGGTGCTCATCGCGCGCCGACCAGCTCCGGACTGGGCACCGCGACAGCCAGCGCCTGATCGATGTCCTCGATCAGATCGCGCACATCCTCGATGCCGACCGAGAGCCGAATCAATTCCGGCGTAACGCCGGTGGAATTCTGTTCTTCAGTCGAGAGCTGCTGATGCGTCGTCGATGCCGGATGGATGACAAGAGATTTTGCGTCACCGATATTCGCCAGCAGCGAGAAAACCTTCAGCGAGTTAATGAAGGTCTTGCCTGCGTTGTACCCGCCCTGGATGCCGAAGGTGAGCAGGGAACCCTGACCATCGGGCAGATACTTCTTCGCGCGTGCTGCGTATTTGCTTGATGCGAGACCAGGATAGTTCACCCATTCCACACCCGCATGACCCTCCAGATGTTTTGCCACCGCCAGCGCATTCTGCGAATGGCGCTCCATCCGCAGATGAAGTGTCTCGAGGCCCTGGAGGAAGAGCCAGGCATTAAAAGGAGAAAGTGCGGCTCCGGTATCGCGCAGACCCTGCACGCGCGCTTTGAGGATGAATGCCAGAGGCCCGAAGGCGTCGACAAACGAAATACCGTGATACGAAGGATCGGGCTCAACAAAATCCCTAAACCGTCCCGAAGCTTTCCAGTCAAAACGGCCGGCATCCACGATGACGCCGCCAATCGAGGTACCGTGGCCGCCGATAAACTTGGTTGCCGATTCGACCACGATATCCGCGCCCCACTCGATGGGCCGCAGCAGCGCAGGCGTCGCGCTGGTGTTGTCGATGACCAGCGGCAGGCTATGCTCGTGGGCAATGTGGGCGAGTTGCTCCACGTCGGCGACGTCCAGCTTGGGATTGCCGAGGGTCTCGGTATACACAGCGCGCGTCTTACTATTGATCGCGGCACGCAGTCCCGCTTCATCATCCGCGTCGACAAACCGCACCGTGATGCCCAGCTTAGGCAGCGTGTAATGGAACAGGTTATAGGTTCCACCGTACAAGGAAGTTGTGGAGACAACTTCGTCGCCCGCGCTGGCGAGAGTCAGAATTGCCAGAGTCTCGGCCGCCTGGCCGGACGCGGTCGCCAGAGCTGCCGCTCCGCCTTCAAGTGCCGCAATGCGCTTCTCGAAGACGTCGGTGGTCGGGTTCATGATGCGCGTATAAATGTTGCCGAATTCCTGCAGCCCAAAGAGCCGCGCCGCATGGTCCGCATCGGTAAAGACGTACGACGTGGTTTGGTAAATCGGAACTGCCCGGGACCCGGTGGTGGGATCGGGTGTTTGCCCGCCGTGGACAGCCACAGTGGCCAGCCGCTGCTTCTTCTGCTCTTCCGCCATATGCATGCTCCTTCATGTGCTGATTGGGTGGCCGCCGGGAGATGGCGGCGATTGCCGGTCAAAATGAAACGGCCCACGATCGCCAGTGACCGTGGGCCGCGAAACTTATCGGACTTGCTGCTAGTGCATCGGTCCGGTTCCGCGCACGGCCTCGCGACACATATCCATACACAGATCGCGAACGAGCGGGGAATCCATGCCTGTCAGTATCTGTCACTTAAGGGATTCCGTCAACGCGGATGGTTCCGAGGCGCGATCCGAGGAAGCCGGTCTTCTCGGATCGGAAGTTTGGTGCCGAGTTACCACGTAAATGCAGACAGCAGGATTGGCGGTCCCGCCTGGCCGCCGATGATGTTCGACTTGAGCACCACCTCAATGTTCTTGTGCTCCCAGCCGCTCGGCAGGATCCTGCCGAGTTGCTCCAGAGCCTGAGGCGACTGCACAAATTCACCGGCTGCTTCGGTTCCGGAGGGCCCTATGCCGGCAACCACCATAACGGTACCTTCCACGGTAGGATCGTGAAATCGCGCCACGATGGCGTAATCCGCGGTGACCGAGGGATAGGGTTTCGTGCTGTCGAAACCGAGGGCGGTTTGCAGGGGATTTGCCGCATCTTCAATCCGGCCCACCCCTTTCGGCCCAAAAAAGAAATGGAACCGGAGTGGCTGAGTTAAGCGCAAGGTCCAGTCGTTGTTGCTGGCGCCGATAAGGATCACGGAACGAGAACGAATATCAGTCAGGCTGGTATCGGGTGCTTCCTTGACCTCATAGCCCCGCTCCTTCTGCTCAAGGACACCGGCAAGATGCGCCAATGCGAGGGCGATCGATACCGAAACGTGATGATACGGGCGCCTGACGCTGTCGTTAAAGGTGGTTTGCGCGGACTCCGGCTGCATGTTGTAGGGATGGGTGGTCCCCAGCACAATAAGAACAGGCCTCATGCTCTGCAGCATTGGATCCCATAACTCATCCAGCGCCTGGGCCTTTGGTTTAGGTGCAGGCCTCAGATTGTGCCTGGCGATAAATGCGCCTGCTGCGAGCACAACCAGCACGCCGAAAAATATTGACAAAGTTCCGAGCCACGGGAAGCGCCGCGTCTTTGGAAGAAATGACGGCTTTTCCGGCTCCGTCTGGGTCTGGGGTTCGGGATGTACCTGCGGCGCGGCGGAGTCTGGCGCATGTAATACAAATTCAGGTACGTACGATCCGAGGGGAAGCTCGATATGAACGCCCGCGTGCTCGCCATTCTCGTGGTAAAACTGCGCGATTCGTTTGCGTACTTCGCCGGCGCTGACCCGCACCACGGGGTCAATGCTGGTGTCGTAGTCGGGACCGCGCCCGAACACTTCCACGCCCAGCGTCCGCTCCTTTAAATCGGACGAACGTTCCTCGAGGGCTGCTTCTACGACGTAGTTGAGAAGTGCTGGATAACGTTTGCTGCCGCGGAAGTGGCGGCTGGTCAGGATCGCTTCCAGTTCTCGCAGAACCAGAGCGCGTTCCTCGGCCGTGCCCGGCCTCCAGTGGGTGGCGACGCTCCCGTTTTCGGACAGTTGGCTCATTTTGAGCACGATAACGGGGGGTAGCATACCACTCTGCAATCAAGGTTGTCACACCCGGGAACGTGCCAGCGAGCGAGGAGGCCCGGCGGAGGGAACAAACGTTTGCCAGGACCTTGAACTCCATTTAATCGAGCCATTTGCGGGTACGGAGCAGATCAGAAAAGCTTGTAGCATACCGTAGCATCCTTGCCGGTCGTCGTGTAAACGATATCGAATGGCGCCCGCGCCTGGAGACAGGGGACAAAACGCGCATGGAACGAAAAGTTTTCGTTCTCAAAGAGCGCCTGCACGAGTACTCTTGGCGGTGCTAATTTTGGAGGCTTTCCATGACAGGTCGTAGGCTGGTGGTTTTGTTGAGCGCGCTGTTCCTCCTCAGTGTCCAGCGCCCTCTGTTTTCTCAGGCGGTGACTGGAACCATTGTCGGCACGGTGACGGACGCGACGGGCGCCGCTGTGGCTAATGCCAAAGTCGCCATCGTCCTGGTGGGCCAGAGCGTCGAACATACCGCGATCACCAACGAAAGCGGAAACTTCACCGAGCCCGATCTTCCCTCGGGCACCTACACCGTTACCGTCGCCGCAAACGGATTCAAGAAGGTGACCCGCGAGAACCTCGTTCTCGAAACCAACACCACCGCGCGAGTCGATCTAAGCCTCGTCCCAGGCAGCACGACGGAGACCATCGAAGTCACTGCGGCGCCCCCTGAGATGCAGACGGACCGCGCCGACATCTCGACCACGATCGAGCAGCGCCAGCTCAGCAACCTTCCGCTGAGCAGCGGAAACAGTTTTCAATCCCTGCTGAACATCGTGCCCGGCAATGCCCCCGTCGTCTTCAACAACTCGCAGTTCTACAACGCCAACAACGACCTGTCCACGAACTCCAACGGGCAGTCCTCGTATGTGAATCTCTACCAGATTGAAGGTATCGACGACGACCAGCGCACGGGCATCCATATCATCCTGGTTCCGCCGGCGGCTGCCATCCAGAACGTCGACATTACCACCAACAACTTCGAGGCCGAGTTCGGGCGCGCGGTGGGAACGGTCGTCAACGTCACGCTGAAGTCAGGGACAAACTCCTTCCATGGCTCCGTATTCCAAAACATGGAGAATAACGGCGTCAATGCCCGTAATTACTTTGCTGCCGGACCCAACGGACGTCTGGTTTATAACTACACCGGCGGTTCTTTAGGCGGGCCGATTTTCAAAGACAAGCTCTTCTTTTTTGCAGACTTTCTCCGCACCTCCGATCACGAATCCGCGACGACCAACGCAACCATTCCGTTCTATAACGTGGTCACGACAGGAGGCGCAAGCTATCTGAGTTTGAGTGAATACTCCGGCCAGGTCTACGATCCGACGACTGGCGACGAGGTTGACTGCTCCGGCAGTGCCACAACCGCGAGTTGCGGGACGGGACGAACGCCATTCGCCAACAACCAGATTCCGATGGCCGAACTTATGGCCCTGCCCAACACGGTGGGCCTGAAGGTATTGCAGGACCTGGATACTCTTGCCAGAAATCCCAAAACAAATTTTGCGTATGCGGCGTACGAGGCGGGCGCAACCAGCAACAATTTCTCGTCCAACCTGCCATTCAATAAAGACGTGATCAGCTACGACATCAAATCGGACTACTCGATTACGCAGAGAGACCACCTGAGCGGCCGTTTCAGCCACCAGAACATCAATACCTACCAGGCACCTCTGTTTGGCGCGTTCCTCGGGGGTCCGGCTAATTCATCCTTTGAAGGAACCGGCGTGGCCAACGCCTACAGCACCGGTTTCAACTACGACCATATCTTCTCGCCTACGCTGTTTACCGAAGCGCGCGTGGGACTGGCGCATTTGCGTAACTCAGCGCAGCAGTCGGATTACGGGACCAACGACGCTACGACTCTTGGCATCCCCGGCAACGGCCCCAACGGCACGGATAATACTCCCCAGGCCAGCGGGCAAGCCGCCTTTTCGTTGAACAACTTCTCGTCCATGCTGATCGGTTATTCGGTGTCGCTGCCCTGGCTGCGTGCCGAATCCAACATCGACTTCGCCAACAACTGGACCAAAATTCTCGGTAACCACACGGTGAAAGCCGGAATTGACATCCGCCGCGTCCGCGACGATCTTCTTCAGGGAAACGTCAACGCCGCCGCCGGAGAGTTCTACTTTAACGAGCATACGACCTCGATACCCACCGGGGCGGCCTCGTTTAACGGCTCAACCACCGGCCAGGCCAACGACGTGGCGAGCGAACTATTCGATGTTCCCTATCAGGTTGGCCAGGACACGAACAGTACCTTCCCCTGCTACCGGCAGAGCTGGCTATTCTTCTTTGTCTCCGACAAGTGGCAGGTCAATCACAAGCTGACGGCCGATCTGGGCCTGCGGTATGAGCTTTATCCGCCGGCCACTCCGCGCAAGGCGGGTGGGTTCGTCAACTACGACCCCAGCAACGACGAGCTGGTGATCGCCGGTGAAGACGGTAACCCCTCTAACCTCGGTATGCAGACCGATTACAAGCTCTTCGCTCCAAGAGTGGGAGTTTCCTATCGAGTCACGGAAAAGACGGTGGCGCGCGCCGGATTTGGCATTAGTTACGTTCCGTTTGTGGACAACAGCTACGCCTATAACTACCCCATCAAGACGAGCACAGACTATAACAGTCCGCAAAACTACGGACCGGCCCTCAACAACGGTACTCTGGTCAATTACCAGACCGGCGTTCCGATCACGCCGACACCGGCGTTTTCTTCGAACGGCACCCTCACGGAAACCAAAGCCAACGGGACCCTCGCACTGGGCAACCTTTATATTCCCCTCAACTTCAAGAATGCCTCTGTGGATTCCTGGAACGTTGCGGTGGAGCAGGCACTGCCCAGCAACATGTCTCTGCAGGTTGCCTATGTGGCGAATCACGGAACCCGGATTGACGTAGCGCAAAACATTAACCTCCCGAGGATCTACGGTCAGGGCGGCACATACGATCCTTTCAATATAGCCTTTGGAAAAACGGCCTCGGTGACGCAATACTTTCTGGGTTTCTCCAGCAACTACGAGTCACTGCAGACGCAGCTTCAGCGCCGTTTTAGGAATGGGTTAGCGTTTCTCTCCGCCTACACATGGGGCAAGGCGCAGGGCTACCAGACCGGCGCCCAGGACGGAGGATTGCTGTTCTACGCCGGCAACTGGCGTCGTAA
This sequence comes from uncultured Acidobacteriaceae bacterium, assembly GCA_963787915.1. GTDB lineage: Bacteria > Acidobacteriota > Terriglobia > Terriglobales > Acidobacteriaceae > Palsa-343. The sequence goes on from CAWBEP010000008.1 coordinate 396,937, forward strand.
CTATAACCTGCTCGACTTCGACCGCAAAAATAACTTCGAGCAAACAGTCACTTACGAACTACCGGCCGGACGCGGTCACCGCTTTCTCAGTTCCGGTATTGGGGCTTACACTCTCGGCGGCTGGAAAACGTCGGCGACGATCGGGATGCTTTCCGGCTTGCCCTTCACCATTTCAACCAGCAGCGCGACGTCTGGAACTACCCAGACTGTGAATGAGACTGGACCCTACCAGGTCACGCATAGTGTGAGCAGAGCGGCCAACACCGCCTGGTTCAATCCGGGTTCCTTTGCGGCGCCCCCCGCCTGCACTCCTTACTCTGCGGCTAACCCCGTTCCCTGCGCGTTCGGAAACACGCAACGCAACGAGTTCCGTGGCCCCGGCTATTTCTCTGACAACGTATCGCTCTTCAAGAGCTTCTATCTGTATCACGAGTCCGTTCTGGAAGCGCGGTTTGACGCCTTTAATATGACCAATACTCCGGCGTTCGGTCTGCCCACGGCAACTCTCGGATCCAACCTGGGCAAGATCACCTCAACCCTTGGTAGCGGCGTCGGCAACGTTAATGGCGTTGGTGGTCCCCGCGTGCTTCAGGCATCCGCCAAAATCTCCTTCTAGTTCCAGGAGCGGCGGCCCTGTTTCGGACTCCCTTTTCGGAGCGAGAACGCAGGGCCGCCGCAAGCCCTTGACTAACTGACCAGCCATTTCCGGGAACTGTCCCGCCTCCCCCAATTCTCGCTTTCAGGCTGAGCACTAACTACAGGAGGGTCCCTGCGATGACGAGTCCCTGTATGACACAAACCGTGCCACGCAGACGGGGTGACAGCAGAGCAGCTGTAACTGCATTGATTGTCCTGATGTCCGCCGGCGCCTCTGCGCAGTCCGGCGATCACGCGATCATAGTCAATAGTCGAGCAACCATCCTTGGGGACTCCAGCCAGCCGGTTCCCGTTCAGCGCGCTGCTCATGACCTGGCCTCCGACATGCAGATGGTTTTTGGCGCGGCGCCCAAAATCATCTCCACCGAGGAAGATGCTGGTCCGGTCACTATCGTTCTCGGTGACGAGGCGTCGGGTGCGCCCGCCGACCACGACTCTGCTCCCGAAGCCTTCTCCATCACCACGGGTTCGGCCACCCTCAACGACGGCCACGCATCCCAGGTTATCCGTCTTGCTGGGTCCGACATGCGTGGCACGCTCTTCGCGATCTACCAGTTTTCTCAGAAATATCTCGGCGTCGATCCCATGTATTACTGGACCGACCACACTCCCGCGCGCCGTACCTCCATCTCGATTTCCGCCGCGCTCGATGAGAAGTTTGCCGCCCCGGTCTTCCGCTACCGGGGCTTCTTCATCAACGATGAAGATCTGCTCACCGGTTGGGCGCCGGGCGAAGCCAAGGACCACACCGGCATCTCGCTTGCAGTGTGGAACAAGATCTGCGAAACCATCCTTCGCCTCAAGGGGAACATGGTGGTTGCCGGCAGCTGGCCCTTCCCGGCTGAGCCGCAGGACCGGCTTGTCGCAGAACGCGGGCTGCTGCTCAATCAGCACCACGCCGAGCCGCTCGGTGTGAATTTCTCCCGCTGGCCGCATGACGTTCCGTATAACTTCACCGCTTACCCTCAGTATATTGAGAATGCATGGAAAAACTCCGTAGCCGCCTATCCAAAAGATCAGCAGATTTTGTGGGAGATCGGCCTGCGCGGCCTTTCCGATGAACCTTACTCGGCGCTGGACCCATCGGTACGAGGCAATGATAAGGCGCAGGGGCAGCTTATCAGCAAGGCCCTCGCCGAGCAGGTCAGCATCGTTCGCGCTAAATACCCCGATGCCGCGTTCATTACCGACTTATGGATGGAAGGCGCAAAGCTCATGCGGTCCGGCGACCTCGTGATTCCGCCGGGCGTCATCACCGTCTGGCCTGACACCGGTTATGGCTACATGCAGGACGAGGGCGAGGTCAAGGCCGGGGAGGGCGCTTACATCCATGTAGCGATGTATAACTTCGTGGCCAATCAGCTATCGGAACTGACACCCGTAGACCGTATCTTTGATTCGCTCGGCCGTTTTCAGAAGGCCGGCGCAACATCGTTCCTGCTCGTCAATACCAGTGACATTCGCCCAGTAACCATGGGCGCGAGCGCAGTTCTCGACTTCGGCTGGCACGGCGCATCCATTGGCTCCGGTGATGACTTTTATAAGGACTGGGCTGCGGAGGAGTTTGGCGCAAGAGCGGCTCCCGCGGTGGCGGTTGTTTATAAGAGATATTTCGATGCGCCGGCCAACCGGCCGGCTACACCGCCGCTCCCTTATGGCGATAACTATTATCATACGGCGGCTCGCCTAATGCTGCAGAGTGTCATGTTCCAGTTCCCAACTTATTGGCTGCCCGGCCAGGCTCCTTTCTGGACGCAGCCTTCGGTCCGCCCTGTTCCCTTCGATCCCGATCAGGCCTTCCATCAGGCTGAAAGGGAGATCAAAGCCTGCGGCGATGCCGAGGCACGCTGGGACGCAGTCTGGAAGAGCGCTTTGGCCGCCGAACCTCTGGTAGCCATCGACCGAAGAGCCTTCTACCAGGCTGGTGTACTCACGATGATCGCCGTCAACCGCGACAGCAACCGCATGCTGCTGGCTCTGTCTGAAGCTGTTGTCGCCCTTCACAATGGCGACCATGCTGCGGCTGAATCCAGGACGAGCCAGGCGCTCCAGGCTATCGACGAACTCAAGGAAGCCGAGTCCAGGGCCGAGTACGGTAAGTGGAGGGACTGGTACCGCGGGGACTGGCTAACTGGTGTCGACCGCACCCGCGAGGTTGTCGAGGCTTTTGCCATGTATCTGAAGAATCCCAACGCACCTCTTCCCCCACCTATCGAATGGAGAAATTGGGAGGCCTACTATTACATCCAGCACTACGAGGGCACGCGCACGGTGGATGTCCACTGAAGACATTTTCGTTGGTTAATTCTAAGACAATGCTATAGGTGATTTACTTTCGCGGATCGCCTGATACTGGGCACTGCCGGCCGGCGTAGATACCCTTCTGGAGAAACGTGCGCAATTGTGGGTCGTCGGGGTTGAACTGCGCAAGCCGTTCGAGGAGTGCTCTCGATTCAGCCTCCCGTCCCATGCTGCATTCGATAAAGGCGAGATTCAATCCGGCCGGCGTGCGGGAGGGATCTACGCTAATAAGGCGATCGAGCAGATGGACGGAATCGGGAAGATGTCCGTTCGACGCATCGAGTACGGCCAGGTTCGCCAGGGCCGCGGGCTGGTACGGGTCTTCTTCGAGGGCTTTGCGGTAGTACTGGCTGGCCAGGGCTGAGTTACCGGCAAGCTGGTAAAGGTAGCCGAGGCGGCTGTTCATCTCCTCGTCGGATGCGTGGGCGGCTGCGGCGCTGGCGAGCAACTGGAGGGCCTTGCGGTCCATGCCGGCGAAGCCGTGTTCGGCTAACTGCGCATAGGCCAGGCCAAGCTCACGATCGGTAAAGGCAACATTGCCGACCGGAAGCAGGGTTTCATTTTCCTCGGCGGTGGGTGCACGATCCCGCGATTGGTGAGGGCGGGCCTGGATGTTATGGTCCGTAAGCTGCTCGTGCGAGATGTCCGCTGTGTCGAGGCGCGGCATGTGGCAATGCGTGCAATCGGGCTGCTCGGGATGATGGCTTGCCATGGCAGGATTGGTGTGGCACTGCAGGCAGCGCGCGCGATAAAAGCTCACGCGCTGGTCCGGGGCGGGCGAGTTATGGGGATCGTGGCAGGTGATGCAGGTAAAGTTATCACCGCTGGCGCGCTTGCAGGCGCTTTGGAGCAGAGCCTCGCACTGACTGGTCGCCCTGCTGCCGCCGCTCTTTCCGCTGCTGCGAACAAAGTAAACAGCCGTATCGGCGAGGTCATCGCCGACGGTAAACTGATTGAGCGATTTGCCGGGCCGGTAGACGACGGCATCGCCCTCCAGATGGCATTGCAGGCAAACACTATCGCGGGCCCCCGGGGACATGGTTGCAGGGTTAGCGATGGGTGCATGGCCATTCGACGCAAGATGGGCAGCGGGATTGCCATGGCAGGAGCGGCAACCGATTCCACCCTGAAGAAATGGAATTGTGGCGAAGCTGTTTCGCGCGGTGGAAAGGGACGGCTGGACTGCGGTGGCGTGACAGTGGAGGCAGTTCGGGTCGACCGGCAGAGGCGCGGGGAGCCTTGTGGCTGAGCCGAAAGCAGGAGCCATGTCCCAACCGGCCCGGCGGGTGTAGTAGTTAATCGGCAGCTCAAACCATTGATTGCCGGATAGGTAGAGATAAGTGCGACCACGATGTCCGGAGCCAATGTACAAGCGCAACTGCTGACGGCCATCGAGCGGGCCGCGCGGGTCGCTTGCGGGGCGAGAGTAACTCATCCACGCCGCGCCATCCTGCTGATAGACGCGGTAAGAGATATTGGAAGGTTGGTGATGGAAGCTGCCCGGCAACAGAAAGGGAAGAGCGTCGCCGCTGCCGCGGGCCATGGCGCTGGCTCGATAGCGGTCGTAGATCTGCCGATGGCAGTCAGCACAAATAAGGTCCGGGTTCTCCAGTTGAGCCGTGGCGGGTTCCGGAGTTTGCGCGGCGAGAGCAATGAACTTAGTTCCGTAATGCAGCGGAGTAATGATAGATGCAACTGTGAGCAGCGCCAAAAGCGTGAAGCAATCACCGAAAAATCGCCTCATGGATGAGCCAGCTCCTGCGCTCGCTGCGACTCCTGCTTTGCTTCGTCGGGATGGCCAAGGCGCGTGTAGGCCTGGGAGAGAAGCTGGTGGGGTTCGGGAGATTGCGGGTCAGCCTCGGCCGCACTCTTAAGTTGGTAGATGGCTTCGTTCAGCTGATTCTGCTCGAGGAGCGCGCGGCCGCTTTTGAGGGCGAAGCTGGCACGCTGGCGGTTGATGGCGGATCGGCTGAGATCGGCAGCGATTCCGCGGTCGGCTGCTGCTGCTTCTTTGTCACCAGCCTGCGCTTCCAGAGCGGCAAGCTGAATGTGCAGGCTGGGCTGGTCTGGACTAAGGGCTATGGCGTGTCTGAGCGCGTCAGTAGCGCCTGCGGGATCGCCCGAGTCCTTAAGGACGCTGCCAAGCAGCGCCCATGCATCGCCGTTCTGCGGCTGAAGGGCGACAGCATGCCTGAGCTGCGTGGCGGCATCGGGGAAGCGGCCCTGCTGCATATAAATGATGCCCAGCGTGAAAGCGGGATCGGGAAGCGAGGAATCCAGCGCCGCGGCGCGCTCAAATTCGGGAACGGCGGAAGGCAAGTCGTCCTTCAACTTCCAGGCGAGGCCGAGGTCGTAATGCAGGTGAGCGTTGTCGGGCTCGATTTTGAGGCCAGCCTGGAATTGGGCAATGGCGTCATTGAGATTCGCTTGCTGAAGATAGGTGGCTCCGTAGTCTTCACGGAGAGTGGCGGAATCCGGCCCGAGAGCCAGGGCCCTCGAAAAAAGCGCGAGGGCTCCGGTAGCGTCGCCGGTCTGGGTGTGCGCGAGGCCGGCGTTGGTGAGGGCGGAGCTGTCGGCTATCGATGGATCGGCCAGTGCCAGATCGAACATGGGCAGAGCAGCTTTGGCATCGCCACTGGCCTGGAGGGCGAGAGCGAGAGCGTAGGTGGCCTGCGAGGGAGCGGCGGAGGGGCGTAGTTCCACGGCGCGATGAAGATGGCTGAGCGCGTCTTCGTCGCTGTGGAGCGTGGAAAGAGCGCGCCCCAGCTGGAGCTGTGCGTCGAAGCTTTCCGGATTGCCGGCCACCGCGCTCTGGAGGTGAGAAACAGCTTCTTCCGGACGGCCAACTGAGAGCAGCGCTACGCCGAGGTGATAGTGCGCATTCAGGAGCTTGGGGTCAACAGCTATTGCGTCCGCGAAAAGGGAGACGGCTTTGTTCAGGTCGCCGGATTGAGCCAACAGCGCGCCTTCGGCATCCAGCAAAGCGGCGGAATGGGGGGAGCGGCTGAGTCCCGCTGCGAGAATGTCCAGCGCTGCGTGATTATCTCCGGTAGCGCTCACAGCGGTGGCGAAACTCAGCGTATCTGTGGGGGAAAGCACAGCGGAACCGGGCGGTCGCTGGGACTGGCGAAAGAGCATGGCCGCCTGTTCCATGTGGCCTGCGGCGAATTCTTCGCGCGCGGCCCTGAGAATCTGGTCATGCTTCTGCTGGGCCACAGCGAGTTGCACGAGAGGGAGCGACAGAGAAAGTGCGAGACAACGGATGAGAAGGCCTTCGAACACAACGATGATTATCCTACGCAACTCAGCGAACAGCCTGCAAAGCGTCTATACCTCTGGTTTCGGAGAGATGAGCGGATAAGAACCCAATCGAAGCGCCGCGACTTACGGCCGCAGCGCTTGCTGGCTCACCAAACAATGCTGGCGGAGAATCACTGAAGCTGAACGACCCAGCTGGAGAAGGGGGCGAGGGTAACGCTCCTGAGGGACGTTGCCTGGCGGAGTGCCGGATCGTCGGTGGCAAGGGTGGAGAGATGCGTGCCGTGAATGCCGCTGCTGCCAGGGTCGAGCGAGATGGTGCGGGGCTCGTCCGAGCAATTGACGGAAACCACGACTCCGGTACCATCAGCCGATGTGCGTGCGTAGGCGATAACGTTGGGATCGCCGGCGTCCAGCATCGTAAATGAACCCTCGTGCAGCGCGGCATTCGAGCGGCGCAGCGCCGCCAGCTTTCTGAACCACGACAACTGCGAATCGGGTTCTGTGGATTCGACAGCGACGTTGGTTTTCACATAACTGGCCGGAATTGGGAGCCACGTGTTCGCGTTGGTGCTGAAGCCGGCTTGCGGACCGGCGGTCCACTGCATCGGCGTGCGTTCGCCGTCGCGCCCTTTCTCCTTAGGCCATCCTGTGATGCCGATGGGGTCTTTCACGTCTCCCTTCCGGGTCGGCGTGGAGGTGACCATGCCGATCTCTTCGCCGTAGTACATGAGAGCAGTGGCGCGGGTGGTGAGCAGGAGGGTCGAGATGATTTTGGCGATCTGAGCATTATGTGCGCCGTCGCCAAAACGATCCCAGCTGCGCTCGTTGTCGTGATTGTCGAAGACGAGCAGAGGCCAGTTGGTTCCGAGCTGCGTCTCCATCTCGTCGATGGAGGCGCGGAGGTGTTGGGGATTGAGCGTCACGTTGGGAGTACCGGGGCCGCCGCCTTCCGCATGAAAACCTACCAGCATGTCCATGGGGAGATGTAACTCGTCGTGATTCGCGCCATACCACTTCAGGAGTTCTCGGGTGTCGGGTAAGTAGGTTTCACCGATGAGGACTCGGTTGCCGGGATAGCTGTCGGCGAGCTGACGCATGCGGTGCAGCACATCGTGCACTTCGGGCAGGAGGTTGGTATAGACGTCGTCGAGATTGGGGTCGCCCTGGGCGTTGACGCCGCCCAGTTCGGGTTCGTTGCGCAGTTGGGGATCCTCGTAGAGCGTGGGGATGGCGTCAAGGCGGAAGCCGGCTATGCCCTTGTCGAGCCAGAAGCGCATGGCGTCGAAGCATGCCTTCTCCACCGCGGGGTTGCGCCAGTTGAGATCGGGCTGCTGCTTGTAAAACTTGTGGTAGTAGAACTGATGGACTGCGGGGACCCACTCCCACGCCGAGCCGCCGAATAGCGAAACCCAGTTGTTGGGAGGGACGCGGCCTTCGTGCTCGTATTTCTTCTGATAAGCCGTGACCCCCGGCGCGCCTGCAGGCAGGCCGTCGTTCCACACGTACCAGTCATGCTTTGGATTGGAGCGCGAGCTGGATGAAGCAATGAACCAGGCGTGCTTGTCGGAAGTGTGGTTGAGCACCATGTCCAGAATCACCCGGATGTGGTGCTGGTTAGCCCTGGCAATCAGGCGATCCATGTCGGCCATGGTGCCGTACTGCGGATCGACAGCCTCGTAGTTTGAGATGTCGTAGCCGAAGTCCACCTGGGGTGAGGGGTACATGGGGGCGATCCAGATGGCATCGACGCCCAGCTTTTCGAGATAGTCAAGACGCGAGGCGATGCCATTCAGATCGCCCATCCCGTCGCCGTTGGAGTCCTGAAAGGAGCGCGGGTAAATCTCGTCGATCAGGGCATGTTTCCACCAGGGGTCGGAGGCTGGAGCGATCTGAGCGGCTGCAGGGGCGGCGGTCAGCAGGCCGATGGCGATCGAGAGCAGGGAGGGGAGAATCGAGATCTTTGAGAGTGAGCGAACGTGATGCAGGGAAAAGCGCATGCTTTTAGTGCTCCTGAAAGTTCGGCCAAAACTATAGCACCTCCCGCGGAGAGGTTATAGCAATGTTTCGGGAAGCCCTGTGGCGCTAAATCGATATTGTTGAGCGATACCTGACGATCGAGAGCACCTGCAAACGGTTCTAAGCGTAAGAAATTGAGTCATCGAGCAAATGACATGACAGCTTTGCCCATTTTTTCCGCATTTTAGTTTCAAACAAGTATTGACATCTCTGTTCCGCGGTGCGTAATGTTTGATTCGCTTTTCAATCCCCAGTCGGAAGGCACCCCACGTCCCGCGCTGTCTGCGGGAATTCGCCAGAGCATATGTCATGGCCTCTTCGTGCCCTGATTGGGTGAAGTGCACCGCTAAAAATTCAAGGAGGGTTTTGCATGAAAAAAAGATGGAGTTTGTGGGTACGGACGATATTGCCGATCGCAGCAGTGGCTGTCCTTGCCGTTTCGGGTGTCCGCGCAAATGCTCAGGCTGTTTACGGACAGATTCTGGGCAACGTAACGGACCCCACGGGCGCGGCGATTCCTGGAGCCACGATCACTGTGACGGACGTGACCAAAGGGACCGTGGTTACGGCGACCAGCAAGGACGATGGCGAGTTTGTCATCGAGCACCTGATCCCGGACGTGTACAGCGTGAAGGTTGAAGCGAAGACCTTCAAATCGTACGAGCAGACGGACCTTCACATTTTTGCGGATACGACGGATAACGTTCACGCCATCCTTGCGCCCGGAGCCGCCTCAGAGACGGTGGAAGTCGACGCAGCCTCTATTCCGCAGCTGAAGACGGACCGCGCCGACGTGGCGACGAACTACACAGCGCAGGAGCTGACGGAGCTCCCGATCCCCGACCATAATTTTGCGAACCTGCAGCTGCTGCTGCCGGGCGCGGTGCAGCTCGGATGGGCGCACGCGTCCTCCGAGAATCCGCAGGGATCGAAGCAAATTCAGATCGATGGACAGGCCTTCGGCGGGGTGAACTACACCCTCGACGGAACCGATAACCAGGACGCGATCCTGGGCATCATCGTGATCAATCCGAATTCGGAATCGATGTCGGAAGCGAAAATCGCGACGCAGAATTTCGACGCGGAGTTTGGCAAGGCAGTCGCTTCGGTTGAAACCGTGCAGACCAAGTCCGGAACGAACGCTTTCCATGGAACGGTCTTTGACAACCGGGAATCGAATGCCAATCTGGCGCGCGATCCGTTCTCGGTGTCGAAGGCTGCCGGTTATCCGGGCGGCCTCAAGAACCAGTTCGGGGGTTCTGTCGGTGGCCCGGTCATTAAGGACCGCGCCTTCTTCTTCGGCGATTATCAGGGACTGCGGCAGAAGGTCGGCTCGTCGGGAATCGGCTCGGTGCCCTCGCTCCTCGCACTGCAGAGCTGCACCGGTGCGGCGAATGCTTCGAACGGCATGCCAGGCTGCGACTTCAGCCAATATCTTCCCTACGGGTTCGCGATTTATAACAACAACACCGGCGGAGGCGCGGCCTTCCCCAACAACATTATCCCTTTGAGCCAGGTTTCGCCGCAGGCGGCGAACCTCTTCAAGCTCCTTCTCGCCAACAAGTACACACCGAACGTGAACGCAGGCGCTGCGAATGACAACGGTCTCTACAACAACTTTGCCGGGACCGGCACGGGATCGTTCAACAGCGACCAGTGGGACGTTCGTGGCGACGCGAACGTGACGGAAAAAACCCATCTGTTCGGCCGCTTCAGCCGTTTTACGGACACGCTGAGCGGGGCCAGCCTCTTTGGACCTGCGGGTGGACCCGGCCTGGGCATCGCGGGATACGGCGGCGTGTCGCAGGGCGCGAACGATTCACTGGCTCTGGGCGCAGACGTTGCTCTGAGCCCGAAGTGGCTGACGGACGTTCGTCTCGGATACTTCCGGTACAACATCATCACCCATAAGAACGACCCGGGGAATACGAACCTGCCCTTCATTGGAGAGAACATCAGCGGCGGCACGCCGGCGCTGACCATCGGTACGGACTTCGGCACGCCTGATATCAACGTTGCCGACCTGAACGTGCAGAACGGGAGCGGACCGAGCAACGGGCAGAACACCGGCGCCCAGTTCGGTACGGGCCTGAACATGAACCACTGCAACTGCCCGCTGAAGGAGAAGGAAGATCAGTTCCAGCTGGTCAACAACTGGACGCGGATCCTCGGAACGCACACGGTGAAGTTCGGCGCTGACCTTCGTTACGCGCGCAACCTGCGCGTGCCGTCGGATGCGGACCGCACCGGCGTGAACAACTTCGGCGAAGGTCCGACTGCCTTGAATGGCAAGACGGGCGGCCTTGGCTGGGCGACCTACATCCTGGGAGATGTGACCTCGTTCAACCGATACACGAGCGCGGAGGCCTCCGAGACGAATGCGAAGGAGTTCCAGCCGCGTGACTACTTCTACGGACAGGACACCTGGCGCGCGACGCTGAAACTCACGATCAACGCCGGAATTCGTTACGAGTTCTACGGGCCGGAGCGAGTGAACGGCGCGGGCAATGGCGCACTTCTGAACCTGGACACTGGCTATATCAATGTGGCGGGTGAAGGCGGACTCCCGTTGAACATGGGGGTTGCGGCAGCCAAGAACACCTGGAATCCGCGCATGGGGATCGCCTATCAGGTCACGAACAAATCGGTGGTGCGTGTCGGCTATGGCCGCAGCTTCGACCTCGGGGTCTTTGGTTCGACCTTTGGACACGTGGTGACGCAGAACATTCCCGTACTCGCCAACCAGTCACTCAATGGTACGAATGGTCCGGCGAGCTATGCATTCAACCTGACGAATCCCTCGACCAACTACACGACGAACGCGACCAGCCCGCTGATTCCGTTCACGTCTCCGGCCATCAGCGGTGGTGGACAGATTGCCATTAATGCTGTGATTCCGAACTCCGGGGGAACCACGATTGCGCAGTCGGTCAACGTGAAGGCTCGTCCCTTCACGATGCGTCTGCCTACGCTGGACGCGTGGAATGCCTCCTACCAGCAAACCATCAACGGGTCGACGACGATGGAGATCGCATACGTCGGCAACAAAGGAACGCATACCCTGAGCGACGGCGATGGAAACAACACCAATCCTCAGGAGCCGGGCAATTTTCTTCCCGCCCACTTCAGCTCGGTGAGCGCTGCGGGGGCTCCGATTCCTCTGCACTATGACGGCTATAACACCGCCGCCATCACCGCGTTCTGCGCGACCGCGGGCGCCTGCCAAAACGGTGTGCCGCTTTCAGGTCCGTACATGGGCGCGACCAATAATTCCACCCTTCTGCGCCGGTATTACGGAGGATCGCTGCCGGCTTGCGGCGGGCCTTGCGGATGGACCCAGGACATCAGCTATTACGGGGATGACCAGGATACTCACTACAACGCGCTGCAACTGAAGATGACGAAAACCTACAGCCGCGGTCTCAGCGTATCCGGGAACTACGCGTACCAGATAGGCACAGACGCGGCCTCCGGCTATGCCACGTGGGACAAGAACGCAGTTATCGGGAACGACTCGGCGATCCGCAGGAGTGCGTTTACCGCCTACGGCCTGTACAAGCTGCCCTTTGGTAAGGACCAGATGTTCCTCGATCAGGGTGGCGCGGTGAACTACATCGTCGGCGGATGGGAACTTAGTCCGACCGTGGTGTGGCAGAGTGGTCTTCCTTACACCCTCAGCTACGGCGATTGCGGTAAGTTCACGGTGGGCCCCTGCTACGTAAACGGCAAAAACAACCAGCTCAAGACCAATCTGACGGGTGTCCCAGGCCAGGGAGTGTCGTTCTTCTCGAGTCCAACCGGCGGCGCGGATCTTTGCACCGCAGGCGCGGGTGCGGGTGGCTTCAGCTGCTCGGGCCTGGACGGCATCGGCGACGGCGGACGCAACAACGCCTGGGGTCCGCGCTTCTTCAACAGCGATATGTCGCTGATGAAGAACATTGCGTTGATGGAGCGCTACACCATTCAGTTCCGGATGGACGCCTACAACGCCTTCAACCACATCAACCTGGGTAACCCCAACGGCCAGATCGACTCGCCGAGCGCAGGCTCCATTGGCGGCGGTCCGTTCCCGGCCGGTACGGGTGGGACCACGAACCCGCGTCAGTTGCAGTTCACACTGCACTTCGCGTTCTAAGACAACTGCGGTCTTCGAAGGGGTGGGAATGGTGCTATTCCCACCCTTTCTTGTTGTAATGTTCTGATAGTTCACTTCAAATTCCTGTGTAACTCAAGATGATTTTTCGATCGAGCAGCCTCATGGTGGCTGCGTGGTTTTGTGTGCATGCGCTGGGCCAGTCGACGGTTTCCGGGCCGGCGCCCCTTGCCAATTCCAATACCTACCAATCTCTGCAAACGGCGATTGACAGCGGACACGCCAGCGATGCGCTCGATCAGATCAAAGCGCTCGAAGCCGGCGGAAGCAAGCTTCCAGGGCTGAAACGGATGGAGGGTTCGGCTGACTATGCACTGGGCAGCCTGCAGTCCGCGGATGCAGCCTTTGCGGCAGCGCTCGCTGAAGATCCAAACGACGCCGAAGCGGCCGGTATGCGCGGGCTTGTCTTGCTGAAGCTGGGGCGTCCGGCAGATGCCATTCCGTATCTTGAGAAGGCAGGGCGGTCCTTTTCCGAGGGAAAGAGCGCCTTGGGTAAAGCAGATCCGAACTATGCACTGGCGCTTTGTTATATCGATACGCGGCGCTACGACGACGCGCGCCATGCATTTGCGGCGCAGTTCGGATTCCCTGCAGACGGGAAAGAGGCGTATCTGGTGACGGCGCGGATGCTTCTGCGCCGCGAATATCTGCCGGTGGCACGGGACTTTGCCGAGAAGGCGATCGCACTCGATGCCTCGATGCCATTGGCGCACGAGCTGCTTGGAGAGATTGGGCTGGCCCAGGGCCGTTTGGACGATGCGATCACGGATTTCGAGACCGAGCGAAAAATGAACCCGCTGGAGCCCTCGACCTACGATCGGCTGGGCGATGCCTACAATCGGGCGGCGCGGTATGACGATGCGCAGAGGGTCCTTCAGGAAGCGCTGTTGCTCGAGCCGAACTCGACGGGGCCGTTCATTCTTCTCGGCAAGACGCTGCTCCGGAAGAACGATCCTGGGGCAGCGGCCATGTATCTGGAGCATGCGGCGCAGATGGACGACGCCAACTACATGACCCACAACCTGCTGGGACAGGCGTATCGCGCGATGGGCCGCACCGAGGATGCCAAACGCGAAACCGATCTCGGGCAGAAGCTGCAGGTGGGAACCGAGCCGAAGCTCGATAATCCGCGGTAGGGTGGAAGGCGATGCGGTCGTGGGTTGCCATTCTTCTGTGCGGCTCGCTGGCCGCCGGTGCTGTGAGCGCACGCGGACAGGGCACGGACCACGGCGGGATGCGGATGCCGGCGATTGGCGAGGTGAGCGTTCCGGCGCGTGGCGTCGATGCCGACCCGATCTACCAGGCGGACAGCACGAAGCGGATGGCCGAAAGGCTGCGTGCCGTATATGCGGCCACAGACTGGAAGCTGGACCCGAACAAGGCAGCCTGGCGCGTTCACTATTATTCGGAGCTGCTTGCGCAGCAGACGCTGGATTTGCACGACGACACAGTAGTCCGGGAGCAACTGGCGAAGGAACTGCTCTATCAGGGCGACAGCGCCAGCGCGGTTCGACAACTGGAAGAGGTTCGCCGTCGATGGGTGCGAGCGAAGCAGACGATGACGCCGGAGCAGGTGAAGGATCTTGGCAAATGGCTGGCGCTGGCGTATCTGCGCGTTGGCGAACAGGACAACTGCGTCGATATGCATGGACAATCGTCCTGTCTGTTTCCCCTGAAGGCCGGCGCGGCGCACAAAATGCCGTTTGGCGCGGAGGGCGCGGTTCGCGAACTGACAGCGCTGCTCGAAGCCGATGACAATGATACTGAGTCGCGGTGGTTGCTGAACGTGGCGTACATGCAGCTGGGACGCTATCCGAAGGACGTGCCGCCACGCTGGTTGATCGAAGAGAGCCGATTTGCCTCGGAGTACCCCCTGCCCGCGTTCGCGCAGGTGGCGGCGTCGGAGGGAGTCGACATTCTTGGGCACGCGGGCGGCGCGATCGTCGAGGATTTTGATGGAGACGGGCTGCCGGACATTATGGTCTCGTCTTCGGGACCGTTGGATCAGATGCATCTGTTCCACAACAACGGGGATGGCACTTTTCGCGATGTGACCCGTAAGTCCGGCCTGATGGGCGAGACGGGCGGGCTCAATCTTGTGCTTACGGATTACAACAACGACGGCAAACCCGATGTGCTGGTCCTGCGCGGGGGATGGTGGGGAAAGCAGGGGGCCTATCCTCTGTCTCTCTTGAAGAATCGTGGCGATGGGACGTTTGAGGATGTGACGGAAGAGGCAGGGCTGCTGGTGTATGGACCCACCCAGACGGCGGCGTGGGCCGACTTCGATGGAGACGGGTGGCTGGATCTCTTTGTCGGCTATGAGTCTCGGGAGGGCGACCCGCATCGATCGTTGCTGTTTCACAACAACGGCAACGGGACATTCACGGAGATGGGAGAGGCTTCGGGACTGGGCGATCTGGGATTTGTGAAGGGAGTCGCCTGGGGCGACTACAACAACGACGGGCGCCCGGACCTGTATGTTTCCGTGATGTACGGCCGGAACCATCTCTTTCGCAACGATGGGCCCCGGGACGCAAAGGATATCGGCAAGGGATGGAAGTTTACGGACGTGACGGAAACGGCGGGGGTAGCGAAGCAGTCCAATACTTTTGCCACCTGGTTCTTCGATTATGACAACGATGGATGGCCGGATTTGTTTGTTGCGGGTTATTCCACCGAGGCCTCGGGCGATGTGGGCGCCTTTGAAATGGGATTACCGGTGAAGGCGGAGAAGACCAGGCTCTACAGCAACAATCACGATGGAACCTTCACCGACGTCAGCGCGAAAACCGGAATGGATCGGACGATCCTGACCATGGGGGCGAACTTCGGCGACCTGGATAACGATGGCTGGCTCGATGTCTACCTGGGAACCGGCGATTCGACCTATCAGGCGTTGTTGCCGAATCGTATGTTCCGCAACGATCGGGGCGTGCGGTTCCAGGATGTGACCACGGCGGGGAACTTCGGCCACCTGCAGAAGGGGCACGCGGTGGCGTTTGCCGATCTCGAGCGCAACGGCTTTGAGGATGTATTCGAGGAGATGGGCGGGGCGCAGCCGGGGGACGCGTTTCAGAGCGCACTCTACAGCAATCCCGGAAACAGCAACCACTGGATCACCCTGCGTCTGGAAGGGGTGCGTTCGAATCGCGCGGCGTTCGGCGCAAAGGTGCGCGTGACAATCGTCGAGAATGGTCAGCGGCGTTCCATCTATCGGACGGTCGGATTCGGATCGAGTTTTGGAGGCAATCCGCTGGAGCAGCACATCGGCGTAGGGACTGCGGCCTCCGTCGAAGAGATAGCGGTGACGTGGCCGGCATCAGGGATCGTGGACAGGATGCGCAATGTTCCGGTCGGGAAACGGTATACCCTCCGCGAAGGGGAGGGAAAACTCGTGCCTGAGTCAGGAAAACTAAAGCCATGACGTGGACTCGGCGTGGATTTGTGAAATCGCTGTCGCGGACCGCCCTGGTTTTCGGCTTGGAAGATGTCCTGAAGCAGGCGTTGCCGGCACAGCAGACGCCTGCCCAGAAGGTTGGCTCGCGGCCCGATTACGACGTGACGCCGCGCAAGGCACAGGCATTGCCCTCGCCTGTGGCCGGGACTCCGCTTGGGTTCAGCTTTGTCGATGTTGCCAAAGAGAGCGGCCTGAATGCCAGGACGACCTTTGGCGGGGAGCATAAGAACCGGTACCTGCTCGAAACGACAGGGTGCGGCGTGGCTTTCTACGACTTCGATCACGACGACTGGGTCGATATATTCCTGGTGAACGGGACTCGGCTGGAGGGATTTCCGAAGGGAAGCGAGCCGATCAGCCGCCTCTTCAAAAACAATCGCGACGGAACGTTCACCGATATCACGGCGAAGAGCGGGATGGTGCGCAGCGGCTGGGGGCAGGGATGCTGCGTCGGCGATTACGACAATGATGGGCTGAACGACCTGTTCGTCAGCTATTACGGGCAGAACATCCTGTACAGGAATCACGGAGACGGCACATTCACCGACGTGACCGCGCAGGCCGGCTTGCTGCAATCGCGCACGCGTTGGAATTCAGGATGTGCGTTCCTTGACTACGACAGGGACGGGCGCCTGGACCTGTTTGTCGCTAACTATATTGACTTCGACATCAGGACGGCGCCGCTCCCCGAGGCTGCCGGTTGTGAGTACAAGGGAATCCAGGTGGCCTGCGGACCGCCCGGACTGGAAGGAGGAAAGAACATCCTGTATCACAACAATGGAGACGGCACGTTCACGGATGTTTCGGACAAAGCAGGCCTTGCGGATACGGCGGGCACCTACGGTCTGAGCGTAAGCGTCGCGGACTTCGACAACGACGGCTGGCCGGACATCTATGTGGCGAACGATTCGACCGCAGCCACTCTCTACCAGAATCAAAAGGATGGAACTTTTAAAGATGTCGCGGTTGAATCCGGCGTGGCCTACTCGCCCGATGGCAAGCCGCAGGCGGGGATGGGGGTGTCGATTGGCGATTACAACCGAGACGGCCTGCTGGACATCGTCAAAACCAATTTCGCCGGTGACACGGACTCGCTCTATCTGAATCTTGGCGACGGGACGTTCGACGATCGCACGTATCAATCCGGACTGGGCATCAACACTCGTTATCTTGGATGGGGCGTGGGATTCGCCGATCTGGACAACGATGGATGGCTGGATATCGTGGTGTCGAACGGTCACGTGTATCCGGAAGTAGACGGCTCCAGTCTCGACGTCTCGTATGCGCAGCACAAATATGTCTATCGCAACCTGCGCAATGGCCAGTTTGAAGATGTGACCAAAGCGGCAGGGCCGGGAATGAATGCGGAGGTTCCGGCGCGGGGCTGCGCGTTTGGCGACTATAACAACGACGGCAACCTGGATGTGGTTGTGAACTGCGTCAACGCTCCGCCGCAGCTTCTGCGTTGCGATGCGGGCATCCAGCGCAACTGGGTCAAGCTGCGGCTGGTAGGGACCAAAAGCAATCGGTCCGGCATTGGGGCGCGCGTGACCGTGACGGCGACAACCGCGTCTCAGGAGATGAGCGGCGTTGGCAAGCAGCCGCTCAAGCAGCTGGATGAGTTGCGCAGCGGCGGCAGCTATTATTCGCAGAACGATCTGCGCCTGCACTTCGGTCTGGATCAGGCGACCACGGTCGAGCTGATCGAGATCGTCTGGCCCAGCGGGACGAAGGACACGTTGAAGAGCCTGGCGGCGAACCATCTGTACGTTATCGAGGAGGGCGGAAGGGTTTTGAAGACGATGGCCCTGGGAGCACCCGCTCCGAACCCGCCTAAACAACGCGGCAAAGGGGGCAAGTGACGGCGGCGCCGCGGGGTTGGTGGATCCTGCTGGCGGCAGGGATTTGTAGCGGGGTCGCGGCGCAGACGCCCTACGCACCGAACGCCGCGCATCCCACGCCCGCGTGGTTTGTGGATGTTGCAGCCCAGGCCGGGATCACGGTTCGCAATGTGAATGGCGATCCGGAGAACAAGAAATACATTATTGAATCCACCGGCTCGGGAGTTGCCATCCTCGATTACGATGGCGATGGCTGGATAGATATTTTTCTGGTGAACGGGATGGAACTCGACCCGAAACAACGGAAAGGTGCGGCGCCGACCAGTCATCTGTTTCGTAACAACCACGATGGCACATTTACCGATGTGACGGTGAAGGCGGGCCTGGCATCGACCGGCTGGGGCCAGGGAGCGTGCGTCGGGGACTACGACAACGATGGCTTCGACGATATTTACGTTACGGGCTACGGGAAGAACCGCTTATTCCATAATCAGGGCGACGGCACTTTCCGCGAAGTGGGAGAGCAGGCCGGAGTCGCAGGTTCCGGCAAGGAGTGGGGCACGGGCTGCGCGTTTGTCGACTACGACCGGGACGGCAAGCTGGACCTGATGGTCTCCAACTACGTGCACTTCGATCTGGCCGCGACCCCGGCGCCCGGAACTGAAGCGGGATGCATGTGGAAGGGAGCGCCCGTCATGTGCGGGCCGCGCGGGCTGCCGCACGCGCCGAATATTCTTTACCACAATGAAGGGAGCGGCAGATTTCGCGATGTAAGTGCCGCCAGCGGAATCGAGAAAACCCAGGGGCACTATTGCTTTTCGGTGACGACCCTCGACTATAACGAGGACGGTTGGCCGGATATCTATGTGGCGTGCGACTCAACGCCGTCCATCCTCTATCGGAACAACCTTGACGGGACCTTCACCGATGTTGCCGCGGAAATGGGAGTGGCTTACAACGAGGATGGGCGCGAGCAGGCAGGCATGGGATCGACCGCGGGGGATTACGATGGCGACGGACACATCGACCTCTTTAAGACGAATTTTTCGGACGACACGGCGACTCTTTACCACGCGAATGGCGATGGCACATTCGCGGATGTAACGAGTGCCGCGGGCCTCGGCATCCACCAGGAGTCGCTGGGGTGGGGGACGATGTTTGCCGATGTGGACAATGATGGGTGGCCCGACTTGCTGGTGGCGAACGGGCACGTATATCCCGAGGTGGACGATGCCAAACTCGGAGTGACCTTTCGTGAGCCGCGTTTTCTTTACTGGAACCAGGGAAACGGCAAGTTCAGGGATATCTCGGAAATGTCCGGCCCAGGCCTGAAGGAGCCAATGCCGGGGCGTGGGATGGCGATCGCGGACTTGTGGAACGACGGACGCCTGTCCGCCGTGGTCAATAATTTGAGCGACCGGCCACTGTTACTGGTCAACGAAGCCAGGAACTCAAATCACTGGCTGGGAGTTCGGCTGATTGGCACGAAGTCGAATCGAGACGGAATCGGGGCACGGGTGGTGGTCCACGGCTCGGCTCGGGATTGGGTGGATGAGGTACGCAGCGGTTCGGGGTATGACAGCTCCAGCGATTTGCGCTTGCACTTCGGCCTCGGAAACTCCTCCACGGTAAAGAGCATCTCGGTTCGGTGGCCGAATGGCGAGGGCGAAAGCTTCATTGTCGACGGGGTCGACCGGTTCGTAGAGCTGACCGAGGGGAAGGGCAAGCCTCAGTGACCCAGGCAGGTCCGGGGCGGAATGTCTCCGCAAAATCGACAAGACAGCATCCTGCCTATATGCTACAAACTGTATTGTCATATTTTTGGTTTACCGATCCGTTTCCCCGTAAATTTTGAAGCTTTGCAGTTCCAGGATGACGGAGATCTCCGATGCGTCCCCAGTCGCGTGCGACAAAAAATGGGAGTTCCCAGGACTCCAACAGCAGTAAAGCAGAGCGCGGCAATATTCCGCGCCATCGGGCGATCTACGAGGAGCTGCTGGGCGAGATTCGTTCCGGTCTGTACCAGCCGGGAGAGCGCCTGCCCAGCGAGGCGCTTCTCTGCAAGCGCTTTGACGCTTCGCGGATTACCGTTGCCAAGGCATTTGAAAATCTGCAACGCGAGGGATTGGTTGTGCGCCGGCCCGGGTCGGGCACCTATGTGGAGCGGGCGATCGAGGGCGAGTCCATGCAGTTCGGGGTGCTGATTCCCGAACTTGGCACCACCGACATTTTCGAGCCGATCTGCCAGGGCATTGTGAGTACGCCGGCTGCCCGCTCTCACTCGCTGGCGTGGGGAAATACCTCGAATTTGTCGCGCTCGCCCCAGGACGGGGCGGAGAATCTTTGCCGGCAGTACATCGCTCAGCGCGTTAACGGTGTTTTCTTCGCTCCCGTGGAATACGCAGAGGACAAGGATCGGACCAATCGCCGCATCGCCGATATGTTTATTCGCGCGAATATTCCCGTGGTTTTGCTGGACCGTTGCCTGGTGCGTTACTCGGATAGCAGCGAGTTCGACCTGGTGGGGATCGACAACCACCGTGCGGGCTTCGTTCTGACGCGTCATCTACTGCGTTCGGGAGCGAAAAGAATCATCTTTGCCGCGCGGCCGAATTCTGCTTCAACCGTGGATGAGCGGGCGGCCGGCTATCGGGAGGCGCTCCACGCCCTGCAGGATGGCGCGCAGGGCAAGGTGGTGTTTGCCGATTTCGAGGACGCGAAGGTCGTGAAGCACATGCTCGACCACGAACGGCCCGATGGAATCGTGTGCGCGAACGACGTAACCGCTGCGAAATTAATGGCCACGATTATCAGCCTTGGGAAGCGCGTGCCCGAAGACATTCGCATGGTGGGGCTGGATGACGTTAACTACGCGCGATACCTGCCCACTCCCTTGACGACCCTGCGCCAGGACTGTGCGGAGATAGGAGCGGTCGCAATGTGGGTGATGCTGGAGCGCATCAAACGCCCTAACCATCCCGTGATGGACGTTCGCGTCAAGACCGAGCTGGTGATTCGCGCTTCCTGCGGTACCAGGGTCTGAGCTGAGGCCGGGTTCAATTTTCGCGAGAATGCCGGGCTTGCTGCGGCAGTCGAGCCAGATTGGCGCGGGCCTCTGCGTGATCGGGAGCGATGTCCAGCGCATGCTGAAAGTCAGCGCGAGCAGCGCCGGTTCTTCCGGCCCGGGCTTCGAGAACACCAAGATTATTCCAACCGTCGGCGTCTTTTGGCTGCAGGCGGAGGGCTCGGGTTTGTTCGTCGATGGCATCGGGCAATCCTCCGGAGCTGGCCAGGAGCTGCGCCAGGAGCGAATGGACTGAGGCATCGGCGGGAGCGATCTTCTCAGCAGCGCGCAGCTGGGTTAGGGCGTCGTCTGCGCGTCCGGATTGGGCATAGGCCATGGCAAGGCGTTCGCGGGTGTCGAGGTCATCGGGTCTTTCTGCTGAAGCTTTTTGGAGCAGGTCGATGGCGCGGTCGAACCCTCCCGACATGATGGCGCCTTCGCCGAGATGATAGAGCGCTGTGAAGTCGGAGGGATCCAGCGAGAGTGCGCGCTCAAATTCGGCCGCTGCCCCGGAGGAATCGCCCTTGCCGTCGAGCGCAACCCCCAGCGCACTATGCGCGGAGGCGTCATCCGGGCAGCGTTGGAGTACCGCACGCAGGTGAGTCTCTGCGTCTTCGAAACGGGATAGCTTCAACTGGAGACTGGCGAGATTGAATTCCGCATCGCAACTCTCCGGGGAGTGATCGATCGCCTGCTGGAAGGCTTCCGAAGCCTGGGTGAGGGCGCCAGCGCCTTCGAGGGCTGCCCCGAGGCTATTGAGGGCGCGCGTGTCGCCCGGATCTGCAGCCAGCAACCGGCGATATTCCGCCGCGGCCAGATCGTAGTGCCCCAGCCCGGCTTCGGCCGCAGCCAGGTTGTATCGCGCGATGACATCGTCGGGGAACCGCCTGACGCGATGGTCCATCCACGCCCTCTCGATGAGGAGTCGCGGATCGGGCGAATCTTTCGGCGTATTCACAGGCAGAACCTGGAGCCAGAAATGAGCCATCTCGTCGACTGAGCGGTTGCCGGCGCGCACGCGGATCGGCGGGCTGTTGGGATTGTGGATGTTGTCCGCAGAGTTGTCGTAGACGTAGCGCATATGGAGCACGGTTCCGCGCGGCAACAGCACCGGCTCACGAAAGCGGTAAACAGACTGACGGTCGATGTCCCAGCTGGGAATATTAATGAGCCACTTCTTCTGCCGATCAGGCAGGATGGCCCATCCTGCAAGCTCACGTCCCAGATAGTGCGCGTGGGGATAGACGCCCAGGACCTTCACGTCGATGGGAAGCGTCAGCTCGTCTTCGACCACGAAGTTGCGCGCGCCGGGTTGAATGTCGAGGTCGCGGTCGTCCTCAAGCTGGAGCAGCATGGGATGCTCGACAGCGGGTTCGGCGGAAAAATAAAGTCCGATCTGCGCACTGATAAGCTCCGATTTGCCGCTGGGCTTCAGGTGCATGTTGAGGATCAGGTCGTTGCCGCGATCGAGCCGCCAGGGCATGCCTTCGGGCTCTTCAAGGGCCGGCGTGTCCGGCTTCCAGAAGAGAAAGTGGCTGTCGGGATCGAAGGTATTGCCCGCATCGAGTTGAATCTCCATGCCGGGTACGCCGTCCTGCCAGTCGCTGGGGTGAAGGCGGCGAAACGACGCAGTCCGATCGATGAGGATGTTCGCATGGTGGACGACCGATGGCACGCTCGGCAGGATCTGGACGGCGCGAATGAAGTGAGTCTGGCTGAGCGGGTATCGGAATACGAAGTTGCGGAAGACGTCGGTGCCGCCCGCCGCGAGCGTAAAGGGGCGTTGGACTGTGAGCACGAGGTCGGGCTTTCCTAATTGCCAGGTTGCATCGAAGTGAGGCGCTGCTGGTGCTTCGCCATCGCCCTCCTGCATGCCGGACTCGACCCACTTGCGGATCAGAGCGACCTGCTCATCGCTGAGGCGGCGCGTACCGGCGAAGTCGCCGAAGCCGGGAGCGGGAAGCCACGGCGGCATATAACGCGATCCGGTGGCCTCGAGAATCTGCGGCCCGCGGCGCACCGCATCGTGGAAGCTGAGCAAACTGAAAGGACCGCCACCGCCGGGATGATGGCAGACAGAGCAGTTTCGGTAAACGATGGGCGCGATGTCGTGGTTCCAGGTGGGAGGAACCGAGACGGCCGCGGCATCGCGGCGTTGTGCGGCTGTGGAGGCTGCGAACGTGGCGGCAAAAACTAAAGCGATGAGCACGACGCCGAAAACGACGGCTGTGCGAGGCGGCGCGGATGCCTTGCGACGGAACATCTTCACCAGGCGCCAGAAGCAGTTCATGATGCGTTCAGCGGCACAATGGAGCAGCCAACGGCCGGGCCACCTGGCCTGGAAACCGCCAGGTGATGAAGGACGGCGTCGATGGCGCTTTCTAGATCGTGCTTATTGGCGGCCGGCCGCTCCTCTCCGAGGGCGATGTACCGATTGTCGATTCGCCCGAGGTAGATTTCACGCAAAGCGGAAGACTCCGGAATAAAGAGGGCCGCTTCGGGGGTCATCGTCGCGTGGGCCATTCGCGTGAGCCGCTGATCGGTGTCCAGAATGACTTTTCCGGACAAGTGGAACTGCTCCTGGTGTTGGCGGACGACTTCAGCGGTGTCGGAGGGGTTGGGGTACACCCACCAGAACGCAACCCCCTGCGGCGCGAATTCGCGATTCATCCGCTCGATTTCCGGGATATATCGATTGCAGATCGGGCAATCGGAAGCAGCGAAGAACAGCACGACAGCTTTGGTACCCGCGGGCGCGAGTTCTCGAATCGGATTGCCGTTCAAGTCTCTGCCCAGGTTCTGCGCTCCCTGCGGCGGCAGGAAAAAGGCAGCAAGAAAGAGAATAGAAGCGCGCAAAGCCATGGAGGGGCCAAGGCCATTATAGAGAAGGAATTGCTATAGCAATCGCCTGGATCGCGGCCGGCCAGCCATGGAACGGATACGGGTCGAGGAGGCAACATTTCCTCCTGGGCCGTCCCGCTAAGAAAGTTGCAAATGTTCCAGGAGGCGTCGCAAGTACGCCGCTCCCTGCAGGGCAATATCTTCGGGCGAGATCGCCGGATCGCCCCAGACACTTCCGAGGGATTCGGGGTTCTCGGTCGAATAACCGAAGCCTTCGATCATCAGATATCCGCTGTACTGAATTTGTTCCAGAGCGCCGAGGATCGCGGAGAAATCCACATGCCCTGAGCCGAGAAGCCCACGATCGTTCTCGCTGGCGTGGATGTGTTTCAGCCGAGGGCCGGCATTGAGGACCGCCGTGGCGGTGCTCTTCTCCTCGATATTCGCGTGGAAGGTGTCGA
The DNA here is from genome assembly GCA_963787915.1 of uncultured Acidobacteriaceae bacterium. GTDB lineage: Bacteria > Acidobacteriota > Terriglobia > Terriglobales > Acidobacteriaceae > Palsa-343. The sequence goes on from CAWBEP010000008.1 coordinate 420,992, forward strand.
TGGTGATTCCGATGCGCGGGTGACTGACAGCATCGCATAAGGCGCAGGCTTCCTCAGCCGTCCGGAGAAAGAAGGTCTCCGCACGATTCACCGGTTCGAGGCAAAGCACCATTTGATGCTCGTCGAGCGATTGCGCCAGCCGCTGAAAGCATTCGACCGCCCAGTCCCATTCGTCCTGGGTCCGCCGACGCTGCGGCAGATAGCCAATGGGCGCGTAAAGCGGGCCGCATATCAGCCGGGCTCCCAGCTCGGCCGATTTCTCAATACAGCTCTTCAGGTGAGCTACCGACTTCGACCGGACCGCCGCATCGCTGCTGACAGGGTTAATACCGGCGGGAAGAATAGCGCAAACGGTGCATTCGAGACCTGCGTCCTGGAGGACTTTGCGGAGCGGGCCCGCCTCGATGGCGCGGGGATCGAACATCGGGATCTCGAAAGCGGAGATGCCGTGCTCGCGGAGATGATGGAGAACGGAGAAGTGCCTGGCTTCGAGACGCGAGGTCCAGGCGAATGCGCTGACGCCAATCTTCATGTGGTCTCAGGTCGTCAGGCGATCGCGGGAAATCGGCGAATACTGCCAGAGCGAAATCGCAGAGAGACTCCTGATCCCTCTCGTGACGTTGATTCGGATCGGTGGCGTGACCGTACCGGGATAGTAGAAGCGCTTCGTGAGCGTACCGGCGGAATTGACAAAGGTTTCGACGACCGATCCGTCGACAAGGAAGCGCAGCCGCACTTCGTGTGCCGTCGCACCTGTCGGGATGGCGTTGCCGTCGATCTCGATCTCCTCAGGCCGCGATGGATCGTAGCGGCAGCTCAGCAACGGTTTGCTTCCTGAAGGGTCCGCGACCAGCGAAACTTCAACGGACTCCGCACCGGTTCGAAACGAGCATGTGATTTCGCCGCAACCGTGATCGAGGTGCAAATCCGAAATTCGCCTGCGGTCAGGGTTTTCATCCCCGGTGAGTCGAAACCCCTGCTCGCTTTGCCGCAGCTTTTCGATCTGGGCAGCTGCTTCAATGCGCAGATCGCCGCGCGAATCCAGAGTCAGAACACGGGGGAGAGACATCAGGCCGGCCCAGCCCGCGGCGCGATATTCCGCCTCCGGCCGCGTCTCCGGAATCCAGCCCCACAGGATGCGCTTCTGGGATTGATCCAGCTGTGTCTTGGGAGCATAAAAGGAGCCATAGTCGAGAAGACCGCCGCGCTCGGCATGAAAGACCAACGCATCCTTATCGAATGAACCCGACTGCCAGTAAGCTTTGCCCTGAGTAGAGTGAATGAGCACGTGCTTGTTGCCCAGCGGAAAGAAATCAGGGCACTCCCACATGTCGCCGGAATCGACAGGGTTCGGTGTCCTGTCTCCGCTGCCCGACCCTCCGGCGAGCAAATGCAGATAGTCCCAGCTACGCAAATCGCGGGAACGATACAGCAACACGGCTCCGCCCTTACCGCGAATGCCTGACCCCACCGCCATGAGCCATTCATTGCCATGCTTCCAGGGAACCGGATCGCGAAAGCCGGCAACGTCGAGACCAGCGGGGGGATCGGCGATCACGGGCGTGGCATCTTTGCTCCAGGTGTTGAGGTCGTCGCCTGTGCCGAATGCCAGACATTGCGATTCGCGGAGGCTGTGTACGCCATCGCGGATCGTCGCCTGATTTTCGGGGGCCGGAACGACCCCGGTGTAGAGCATCGCGACCCGGTCGCCATCGACGAGAGCCGTTCCGGAGAAACACCCTCCCGCGTCGGGGCCGCCAGGAGTGGGCGCAAGGGCGATGGGAAGGTGTCCCCAGTGGACCATATCCGGACTCGTTGCGTGGCCCCAGTGCATGTCGCCCCAATACGCACCGTTGGGATTGTATTGGTAGAACATGTGGTAGCGGCCCTGCCAATAAATGGGTCCGTTCGGATCGTTCATCCAGTTGGCGGCCGGCAGCAGATGATACTGCGGCCGCCGCGGATCGGCGGCGAGTTCGGCAGGCGATACCGATGCCAGGACCAGTGGGAGATCGCAGAAATCGCGCAGCGTTCTGGCGGCAGTAAGCGCTGCGATACCCGAGAGGAGCTGGCGGCGATTGAGGTTCATTCAGGGCTGAACAACCATTCTGTGTTTCGTGGAAGGATACTAGATGACAGCGCCAGCTGCTTCTCAACCTGAGGTGCAAAATCCAACCGGGGAATTGCAAACGCGCCCGGGAGGTGGCCGGTCGAGTCAGGATGTCGTCGGCCTGGTGACGTGAGGATCCGGCTGGTCGAGCAAAATAACGTTCAACAACGATTTATGAACATGGATGCCGCCGTTGTACTGGATAAAACCGAGTTTGCGAAACCGGTTCATGAAAAAGCTGACACGGGATCGAGTCGTGCCAATCATCTCGGCGAGCGTTTCCTGAGATATCTTCGGAATCGCCGTGCCCGGATGACCCGGTTTTCCGATTTCCGCCATCAGCAGGAGGATGCGGGCCAGGCGCTTCTCGCTCGAGTTGAAGAGCTGATCCACCAGATCGGACTGAATGCGCATACTGCGTGCGAGCAGAAACGACAGGAAACGATCGGAAAAATCATGCTCTTCATGCAGGACCCGGATCATTTCCGCCCGCTCGATTCTGAGCGCCGTACAGCCGGTGATGGCGGTTGCCGTCGTCATCCGCAGCCCGGCGACCGCGGCGATGGACTCCTCCCCAACGAAGTCGCCGCCCGAGAGAAAAGTAATCGTGGCCTCTTTGCCTGTCTTGGAAACAACCGTGAGCCTGGCCCGGCCCTTCTGCAGATAGAAAATTGAGTCCGCAGCATTTCCCTGAGTAAAGAAGGTCTGTTTCGGTCTGAGATGAACGAGCTTTCTTCCGAGCCCCGCGCTCGCGAGAAAGGCCTCGGTGTCGAATCCGATGGTCTTCAACCTGTCCACTGACGTGGTCTCCCTTTCCGCGCAATCTTCTCTGGACAATTGCCCGCAACTCAGGGAGGGGCGGCGTGATGCGATCATACTCCAGTTGTCCCGTGCCTTCCGATGGCCTCCATGTCCTTTTCCCGCGAAGCGGTAAGAGGTACCTGTTCCAGATGCAGACTTAGCTCGCAACCAGGAATGAGGAGATGTAAATCGACTCATCATGGCGTTCGACTGCATCGGCATCCACCGATTCGCCTAACCGAAGCTCTGGAAATTTGAAAAACCCGTTTCCCTCTGGCGCGTTACCATACGTCGGTGTTCGCATTTGACGCGGGCGCGTTGAGGCCTCGTGACAAGGCGAGCTCGTGGCTCGGAGGAGTCTCGGCATGATCGTGTTCGACATAGTGTGGAAAGCCTGCCGTTCCGTCTGGCGGCCACTAGCCGTCCTGATCGCGATTGGAGCGGCCAGCACCCTCGATGGCCAGCAAAGTCTGCAGTTGACCATCAACTGGGACAAGGTGAATGAAGTTTCAAAGTCCACGCCCACTCTGCAGGTCGTCGTGAACCCGCCCCTTCGCCCTGGGAACCCACTAAGCTCCGCCTCCTGGAAAGCAGTCAAGGAACTGGGAGCCGATTATGTGCGCTATGTGCCCTGGCTCCCCTATCCCAGGCTGGCGGTGGCCGAGCTGGAGCCGCCGACCGCGCAAAAGACTTCGTGGAACTTCGATCTCATCGATCCTGTGACGACCGATTTTCTCGCCGCGACCGCCGGGCACCCCACGGTGATGAATTTCAGCACCATCCCCACGTGGCTTTTCAGGACCGAAAAACCCGTGCCCTATCCGGCCGACCCGAATCAGGTGACGTGGGATTACACGCAGGGATCGGAACTGCGGGATTCCAGCGGCAAGGAACTGGGCGATTACTACAACCGCCTCGTGAGCTGGTACGTCAAGGGTGGCTTCACCGATGAAAACGGCGTTTGGCACAAATCGGGCTATCACTACCAACTACCAGTGTGGGAAGTGCTGAACGAAGTGGAGTACGAGCACGCCATGACTCCGGAGTTCTACACCCGGTGTTACGACGCCATCGTGGAGGGCATCCACCGCGCCAGCCCGGATACCAAATTCATGGGCATGGCGTTGGCCACTCCCAGCCAGGATCCCGACTTTGTGGAGTATTTCCTGAACCCGGCCCATCACAAACAAGGCATCCCTCTCGATTACATTTCCTACCACTTTTACGCGACTCCCACGCGCGGCCAGACGGTCGAAGACTGGCAATACACGTTCTTCGATCAGGCGGCCGGGTTCCTGAATACGGTCCGCTATATCGAGAACATTCGCAGGCGACTCTCTCCTTCCACGAAAACCGATCTCGATGAATTAGGCGCAATTCTGCCCACTGACAACACCCCGGAAGACAGCGTAGCTCCGCCGCGCGCTTACTGGAACCTCGCGGGTGCGCTTTATGCCTGGCTGTACATAGAACTATCGCGGATGCAGATCGACATCATCGGGGAATCGCAGCTGGTTGGTTATCCGACGCAGTTTCCCAGCGTGAGCATGATGAATTGGGAGACCAACCAGCCGAACGCGCGCTTCTGGGTGCTGAAGCTGATCAAGGATTCGTTCCATTCGGGAGACAAGCTCGTAGAAACGAATTTAAAAGGGGATGCTGCCTCCGACGTGGAGGCGCAGGCGTTTCTGACCGCCAGCGGACAAAAACTTTTGCTGGTCAACAAACGCAATCACGCGATCGAACTGCCGCTGCCGGATGCCGGAAAGGCAAGCGCGCTGACAGTGGATCCGGCGAGCGGCGATAGCGCTGCCCGCGAGATCAACCCGGCCGGCGACAGGATCAAACTCGAACCTTTTGCCGTGACGGTCGTCTCCTGGTAAAGGCAGATAGAAACTTCAACCCCGGCGTGGGTTTCACGGCAACGCGACCTGATCCATGGTTCGCGATCGCGCGATTCATCAATTTACCCGAAAGAGCCATGCGTCAAAAGGGAGCATCGGCTGAGGGGACATGCGGAGCCATTGCCACAGCTACCAGCGAATCGGCGCAACCGTAATAAAGTAGCCATTGACCGTGAAAATATACCAATCCTTCGGCAAAGGTCGTCCCGGCGGCGTATTGTCCGCGTCTTTCGTAGGGAAGTGTGGGTTCAAGTACCGGGTTTTCGGTTCGCGCCAGCAGCTTCGCGGGGTTATTGGCATCGAATAACGCCTCGCCGGCGGAATAAGTGTTGGCCGAGAGCCGCGGATCGCCCCCCAAACCTGCATTCCTGCCGTTGTAGATCATCAAAATCCCGCGTCGCGTCAGTACCGGCGGCGGACCCGTCTCCGGAAAGGAGCTGTCGAATCGGCCAGTCCGTGACTGGAGCACCTCGACAGGCTCGCCATTCGATGTTTCTACCGGCGTCCAGTGGATGAGATCGGGGGACTGGGCGAGATGGATGGCGCCCTCACCCCAGTACATCCAGTATGTGCCGTGAATCCGCGCCGCAACCAGCCTCCCCTGATGGAGCCTCGTCACAATGCCAGCCGACTTATATTTCAGGTGTGCGTATTTTCCCTCTTCTGCTTCGAGAAAAGCAGGTCCATATTTTGTCCAGTGCTCCAGATCTCGTGAAGCAGCGATGCCTACGGAATAAGTCGTGCGGTTCCATTGCGTATAAGTGAGGATATAAGTGCCGTCTTCACCTTCGACAACACGCGGATCCTCTACCCCTCCCGGCCATTCGCGGGATTGTTCGCTGTCCGCTGATGGATAGAAGACCGGGGTCGCGCGTCGGGTGAAATGAATGCCGTCCGTACTTTCTGCAAGTCCCAGACGCGAGGTGTGCATTCCAATCTGCATTTCTCCGGTGTCGTCTTCCGCCCGGTAGAGCACGTCAACTGCGCCGTTCCGCACCACAGCCGCGGGATTGAACGTGTGGAGTGCCTCCCAATGCACGGGCGTCCCGCGGATCGGATCGGCAAAAACCACCTCCCTGTCGGGCGCAATCACGGGGTTGCCGTTGGCCGGCCGTGTAAACGGCCCGATCTGCCAGGAAACCCGGCCGGAGGGCTGCGCGCTTGCGATCAGCGCGGCTCCTGTCAGGATTAATCGCATCGCACCAGGACTTCTGCGCACGGGCTTTCTCCTCAGCCTCCTGATCAACATCAATATCCTGGAATACCATCCATTGCAAAAGCTAAGCTCGTTTCATCAATGGTTGACTCATGAGCATCCGATAAATTTGTGAATATTAACTCGGCTATCCATACTTAGTCGATGCCAGCTATAATCATCGACACTCCGGCCCCGAGGAGAAGCTTGTGTCCAGCCCCCCGAAACCGAGGATCCTGGTTGCAGACGATCAGCGCCTGGTTGCGGATATGCTGGTCATGATTCTGCAGCAGCATGGATATGAAAGCACGGCTGTGTATGGCGGCAGGCTGGCTGTCGAGAAAGCGCGTCAGTGGAGGCCGGGGCTTTTTTTGAGCGATATCAGCATGCCCGAGGTCGATGGTATCCAGGCTGCGATCGAGATTCACGCGATGCTTCCCGAATGCACGATATTGCTCTTTTCCGGCGACCCCAGCTGCGGGGACCTCGTACACGATGCTCGCCGTCGAGGTCATAGCTTCGAATTTCTCGAAAAGCCGATTCCGTCGACGACTCTGCTCAAGCGCATTCGCCGCCTTCGCGCCGCCTGAGCTGCCAGCATGGCACCCCGTCGAGCGCACCGTCGCACCAACTTCTCACGGCACCGGTTGCACCAACTCGCTATTGTCCGGCCGGAATTGTCTGCTGGTGATGTCTGCCCGGGACCTGCGACAGGTCAACGGTGGTGACATAGATGAACAGGGCCCCGGCGAGGCAAACAACGGCCACCCAGAAGCGCCAGTCCCGATGGGCACGCATCCAGTACGGCCGCTCTTTCTGCGCGTGGCTCGCATGCGGTCCTTCTTCATGGTGGGAGTGAGTGCGTCCGGGTTCCGTCATGCGACCTGCAATTCTTCTTCGAGAGCGAACGCGGAGATTGTGTGTCCATTGCGCTCGTTTGCCGCTGGCGTGTTCGCTCGTTCCTGGCCAATGCCCATGGTGAGCGCGGTCATTCCGGCCAGGTCTCCGTGTTGCATGGTCTCAACGGCTGAACTGGCAACGATGACAATGGCCGAGTTTTGCTTGAATCCTTCGTAAAGCATGTTCATAGCCCTTAGATGCAGCATGACCTCGGTCATTGAGATATGTTTTTTTTGCCGCTTCGGCCAATTTCTCCGCGCCCTGCCGCTCCGAATCGCCGAGAATCGCACCAGCCTGGCGCTCTCTTTCCGCCTGGGCCTGCATCGCATCCCGTTTCCAGTGCCGGCGGAATCGACACATCCTTCACTTCAACCGAGATTACGTTGATGCCTCATGGTTCGGTGCGCTCAGCTTTGCCGGCGGATTTGGCGGCGGAGGCTGTTAGTTTAGAACTGTTGTCGGCGGCCGGCCTCACCGGTTTGTTTTCCCGATGAAGTTCCCGGTCGTCTGTTCCGATCTGTTCGCGGGGTGTCATGCCTCATTCTGTTTACAATCGCTTTCTCGTTTTCATCGCAGGCCTGGGCGGGCTCCTGTATGGAATCGATGTCGGAATTATTGCCGCGGCCCTGCTCTATCTGGGGAAGACGGTCAGCCTCTCCATCGTGCAAACCTCTGTCATTGTGGCCGCGGTCTTAGGCGGCAGCATGCTCGCTTCTCCTGTTGCGGGCGTGCTCGCGGAGTGGTTTGGTCGTCGCCGCATGATGATTATCAGCGGCCTCATGTTTGTTCTGAGCGTCGCCATCATTGTTCTGTCCCAGGGATTCCTGCCGCTCGTCGCGGGCCGCGTCCTGCAGGGCATGAGCGGCGGGATGATCGCCGTCGTTGTGCCGCTCTATCTGGCCGAATGCCTCGCGCCCGACCGCCGCGGGCAGGGAACAGCCGTCTTTCAGTTCATGCTCACCTTCGGCATTGTGGTCGCGGCGCTGGTCGGGTGGTTCTTCACGCGTCAGGCAGAGCTGACCATTGCTCATGCCGCCGGGAACGCCCTCGTAATTCGCGCTGCCCAGAACCACGCATGGCGCAGCATGTTCCTCGCTGTGATCTGTCCGGGGGTATTGTTCTTCGCCGGAGCCTTTGGTCTGAGTGAGTCGCCGCGCTGGCTCTACCGTCGTGGCCGCCGCGACGACGCATTGCGAGCGCTCCGGCGCTCGCTGCCCGATCAGGAAGCTCGCCGTGAGCTCGACGAGATGGGCAGCACGCTGACTGCACCGAAAGACGTCACCGGCGTTCGCCGGGATTCGCTGCTCCAGCGCAAATATGTGCTGCCCTTTCTGCTGGCGTGCGTTGTGCTCGCCTGCAACCAGGGCACGGGCATCAATTCCGTCCTGGGATTTCTGGTCATCATCCTTCGCCAGGCGGGCCTCTCCGCAACCCACGCCACGCAGGGCGACGTCCTCGTGAAGATTCTTAACTGCGTCATGACTCTGGTCGCGGTTACGCTGGTGGATCGCAACGGCCGCCGCTTTCTGCTGCAATGGGGAACGGCTGGGATCATCGCCGCGCTCGTACTCGGCGCGGTTTTGTTTCGCGGAGTTGAATCGCGGCGCGTCGATGTGAAGAGTCAGGTGCTCGCCGCCACAACAGGAAACACTCTTGACCTGCCCGTAGCTCGCCTCACCAGGCCGATCTTCGCCGCGGACCGCCCCATAGTCCTGTCCGTCCTCTACTCCTACGGCAAGGGCAGCCATATGCTGGCTGTTTCCACGGCGGATCAGGATCCCGTCCTCGTCATCCAGCCAGGCGCGGGCGAAGCGGGCAGTCAACTCAGGATTCAAAAGGCGCTGCTCGGTCCGGTTCCGGCAAAGGCCACAAGCTGGCTCATTACCGCATCCATGGCCCTCTTCATCGCCGCCTATGCTGTTGGGCCAGGTGTCGTCGTCTGGCTGGTTCTCTCGGAGATGATCCCCACCCGCATTCGCTCGGTGGGTATGGGCATCGCGCTCCTGCTCAACCAGGGCGTTTCCACCGGGATCGCCGCAGTCTTTCTTCCCGTTGTCGGCCACTTCGGATATGCAACGATGTTCCTCTGCTGGGCAGCCTCCACTTTCGTCTATTTTCTAACGGCCACGATCTTTCTCCCGGAAACCAAGGGCAGGACTCTCGAGGAAATCGAGATGTCCTTTTCCAGGCGTCCGGGCTCCAGGGCGTAAAGCGATGCTATTGGATGCCCCGCCCGTTATCGCTGTTGATGAGCGCCGCGGAGAAACGCTGTAAGGATTGTGCTGATGAAGAAAGCCGCTGACGCCGTCCGCCTTATCCGGCCGCTCCGGAGCCGCATCAGGCGTCTCCTTCAGGAACTTGTTCGAACCGACAGCGTCGCGCTCCTCACCGGAGGAAACGAAACTCCAGCGCAGCGCGTGCTGCAGGCTTTTTTTCGCGAGCAGGGAATTCGATCCGAACTCTACGACACTGCGTTCATCCGCGATTCCCCGTTCCCATCCGTGCGACGTCAAAAATCCTACGGCGGGCGAAAAAACCTCAGCGTGCGCTTCACCGGCTCAGGACGCGGCCGCAGCATCCTCCTGAATGGTCATATGGATACGGTGCCGCCGGGCCATGCGCGGTGGGCTCAACCGCCCTGGTCGGGGCGTTTCCACCAGGGTCGCATCCATGGACTCGGTTCCTTCGATATGAAAGGCGGAGTCGCCGCGAATGCAGCGGTGGTGGCTGCCATCCACGCGGCGCGCATCCCTCTCGGCGGCGATGTGCTCTTTGAATCCGTCGTGGATGAGGAGTGGGGCGGTGGTGGAGGTACCATCGCCGCTCGTCTCCGCGGAGATACTGCCGATGCATGTGTCATCCCCGAAGGAACGCAACTCCAGATTTATCGGGCCACTCGCGGCGGCTTCGTGGTCGACCTGATCGTCGACGCGGGCGATCCCGCCTCGTATTTCTCAGGCGAGGAGGTCGTCAGTCCCGCGATGCCCCTGGGCCGCCTTCTCGCGTGGGTCTCAGAAGTAGCGAAGCGGAGAGCGAAGATCAAGGGGCGAGGTGCCTATCGCCACTTCTCCGATCCGGTTCCCGTCCAGGTGCTCGCCGTCGAGTCGAACCGCCTCGATCCGCAGGTGCCGCTCAGCGTGCCTTCCCGCGCCACGGTGCGTGTCTACCTGCAGTTCCTCCCGCAGGAAGACGTAGATCAGGTCATCGCGGGATTTCGCAACGATCTCAGGAAATTCGCCGCCGCCGATCCCTTCTTCCGCAAATATCCGGTCCAGTGGCAGCCTCTCATCGGCGGTCCCTTGTATGGACACGAGCTTCCCCCAGACAATCCCTGGCTGCGCTGCCTCGAACAGTCCGCCCATCTCGTAACCGGGAAAAAAGCCATCACCACTGCCGCGCCTTATCCGTGCGACGCCGGGCTGATTCATCGTGACTTCGGTATCCCGACATTGCTGTTCGGGCCCTGCGGCGCCGGTGCGCATAACCCCGACGAATATGTCGAATTTGAGTCTGTCATTCGTACCGCGGAGGTATTGCTGGAAGCAGCGCTCGCCTGGACTAACAGCTGATGCGCCCGCTATCCATGGGCCGAGTCGACCACTACCCAGTCAATTCTCGTAAATCTCGATGCTCCGCACCACGCGGCTGATCGCGCCGCTCGGGCTGGGAACATCGGGCTTAAGACCCAGCTGGATCGATGCGAAAAGTCCCAGCATTTGCCCGAAGATCACATCAAGAACCGGCCGATACAAATCCGGAATTGTCTCCCTGGTCCCTGGCGCCAGGACGAAATCAGCCTCGCCCCCGAGTGATTCTGGATCGGTGGCTACCGCGACCCGCTTCCCCACCAACTGCTTGCGGCGCACCTCGCGCAGCAGATCGACCTCGTACTTTCTTCGCGGCGCCTCGCTTGAAATCATGCTGACGAACAGGGTGTCCCGATCCAGTGCTGCCATCGGTCCATGTCGCAATGCGAGCGTCGATTGGCTCATCGTCTGCACTCGGCCGGCCGTCAACTCCAGCAGCTTGAGCCCGCACTCGAGCGCGGTCCCGTAGAGCAATCCGGATCCCACGAAGCACGCGCGCCTGAATCCGCCGCCGGTTAACTCGGAAGCCAATGCGGATGCCCTCGGCAGAAATGCCTCTGCCGCGCCGACGAGTGCTCGCAGTATCGGCTCGTATTCGTCCACGCTCGTTGCGTGGGCCAGAATTTGTCCCGCCAGCACCATGTTCGTGAACGAACTGGTCATCGCCAAACCGCGATCGTTCGTCGCATCGTCCAGCACCAACGAGAGACAATCGTCACGTCCCTGCACGGCCTTGCTCATCCGTCCGTCGCTGTTGCAGGTTATCAGGATGTGCGCAATATCCCTGCGTTCGGCCAGCGCCTTCTCCAGCACCGCCACGCCTTCGGGACTGTCGCCGGATCGGGAAAACGAAATCCATAGATATCGCTTCTCTCGCACCAGGTAATCCGAAAAGTTTGTCAGCAGACTGGTGCTCGCCACCGGGATCACCTCACATTGCCATCGCGCGCGCAGCAGGTGATGCAGTGACCAGCCGATGTAATCGGAAGTCCCCGCTCCGATCAGAAAGACCGTCGGCCTCTCTGCAGCCGGCCCATTCATCCCGCTGGCAGCCAAAAATCTCGAGAGCTCGCCCGCCCGCGCCCGCAGGCGATCGAACGTGCCGCACCAGGTGGCCGGTTGTTGTGCGATCTCGTGGGGCGTATAACTCAGCCCTCGCTCGCTTTTTTCCGCATCGCTCAGACCCAGCAGGGCAGATAAGGCATCCGCCTTCGACTCTCCCGGAAGTGGCTTCATTTCTCCCTCGTCACAGCGGCCGGGATCGGTAAAGGATGCTTCGTCAGAAACTCCTTCATCAGGTGATGGTCACGGAATGCCTCAGTTCCCCCTTGTTTCTGGGTCGAAAGCGCGCCCGTGATGTTGCCCGCCCAGGCGCACTGCTCGGCCGGGAATCCGCCCAGCCACGCTGCCAGAAATCCTGCGTTGAAGCTGTCCCCAGCGCCAATCGTATCCACCGGCTCCACGGCAATCCCGGGGACGGCCAGCCGACGCCCTCTCTCCTGCACCACCGCGCCTCGGCTCCCGCACTTCACGGCGATCAGCGGAACCCGCGCCGACAGGATGCCCAGCGCCTCTTCGACCGAATCCCGCTTCGCGATCCGGCGCACCTCATCCTCATTGGGCAGAAGAATATCCAGAAAAGGGAGCAGCTCCTCGAGCACCCCGTCCCACCGGTCATCCGGATCGTCATTCGTATCGAGGGAGAGCGTCAGGCCGCGTGCTTTCAGTTCGCGAAACAGCCCCGGCAGCCCCGCGTGCATTCCACGCTGCAGAAACAAGGACGAAAGATGAAAGTGCCGCGCCGACGCCAGGTAGTCGATATCCAGATCCGCGACCGTCATATCGAACATGATGCCGGGGTAGGTCAGGATCCGTCGCGATCGCCCATGCGCCAACAGGAGAGTCACACCGGTCTTCGTGTTCTCGCCACCCACGGAGCAGCGTGAAAGATCGGCGCCGCTCTCCCTGAGCCGATCCATCGCAATCGCGCCCATGGGGTCGGCGCCGCGCCGCGTCACGAATCCCACGCGCGTTCCCAGCACTGCGAGATTGTGAGCGAGGATGGCCGACGAACTGCCCAGAGTCATCTCGAAATCCGTGGCCAGAATTTCCCGGTCGAGCGGAATCGCCTCGTCCAGACCGTAGAGGATCAGGTCCAGGTTGACCTCACCCGCAATTGTGATATCGAACTCGGCCATCGCTCTCCAGCGGTCTCAGATTACCCTGGGCTCTCTTTTTCTCACTGCACGAGGCGCAGTTCACCACCACAGCCACGAAAAGCCGTGCGGCAAATATCCTGTGCTCTGATTGGGAGGCTGGTGCGAATCTTGCGGAGGGTCCATAGAATCGCAAGTCGCTGATTCTACGTTTGGTTGCGGGGGGTGGATTTGAACCACCGACCTTTGGGTTATGAGCCCAACGAGCTACCAGGCTGCTCCACCCCGCACCTTTATGGTAACAACCCTGCGTGGGTGGGTCAAACGCGCTGAACTCCGGCATTCACGCGCCTCGCAGGCGAAAACTCCTCAATGCCCAGGACTGCCGATATAGCTTTCGCCCAATGTTCATGAGGCTTCCGTGCATCCGGCGGTCTTCTCCCGGGCTGGTCCAAAACTCCGTGCTGGGACGCCCGCAGCAATTCCCCACTCGCTCCATGGCACAGTGATGCCCGTCACAAGTGGTTGTGTCATGCAACACAGCCGCATCCAGCACGGCCATCGAAACTGGGGTCATCAAGCGCTCGCAACGCTGCGAGGTAGAGTAATGACCCTTCCGCAGGAGAATCACGAAAGCCCGTTCGCCGCGCCCGGCAAAATCGTCGTCGCCACGGATCTCACCGACACGGAATATCTGTTGCCCCACGCGATCTCTCAGGCCAAAGCCAGCGGCGCTTCGCTCGTCATTGTCCACGCCGTGTTGCCGCACGAGTCGATGCCGGTCGAGACCGGAGCGATTCCCTACTATGATCCGCTGCGCATGGATCGCGATGCGCGGCTCCTGCTCGACAGCATTGCACGCGATCTGCGCAGCCAGGGTGTGGAGTGCACTGCTGCGGTGCGCCATGGCTTTGTGCCCGACATCATCGCCGACGTGGTGAAGAATTCCGGCGCTGGACGGCTCATCGTCGGTACCCACGGTCGCCGCGGCCTCAAGAAATTCGTGCTTGGCTCCGTTGCGCGGCAGCTGCTCGAAATCGTCGAAGTTCCGGTTTGCACGGTAGGCCCGCGCGCCCACAAGAAAATGCCCGAGTCGCTGCTCGGCACCGTCCTCCATCCTGTCTCGCTGGCTGGCTTGCATGAAACCAGCGCGGCTCTTTCCATCGCCCTCGGCCGTCAGTTTGGATCGCAGGTCATGCTGCTCCACGTGCTGACCGCTGGCCCCGCGACTGCGCGCGATCCGGTGGGATCGATTGCCCTCGCCACCCGTCAGCTGGAACGTTTGATCCCCGAGAACGCTCGCGCCTGGACAAAAGTACAGGCCCGCATCGCCGAGGGCAGCGTGGTCCAGGAAATTCTCTCGGCCGCCCAGGAAACGCAGGCGGGGTTGATCGTGCTCGGCGTCCATGCCCCTGCGCACAGCTGGCTGCCGGGAACCGAGCCGGCGGCTTACAAGATTCTGGTTTCCGCACCATGTCCGGTGATCTCGCTCCGCGTGAATCCGGACGAAGAAACCGTGCAACACAAGGAGCACAGCAGTCCCCTGGCAATTGGCTGAAGTTCAAAGTTTGCAGTCAGCGGGTCCACTGGATGGAGAACGAGCATGAAGTGTGCCAACGCGGCCTGCGGTACGGAGACGCTGTATTTGCGCAGTGGAGGGATTTTTGAAGTCGACTTCCTCGGCGGGGACGGCCTCGCGGGTGAAAGCCAGTGCATCACGCGAAGGGTCATCTGGCTGTGCGACACCTGCTCCGTCCGGTTTGCTGTCGAGACCTGGAGGCCGCCTGGGGAACAAATGCGGCCCTCCAGGAGACATTTCCCGGCGCCACGCACACGCCGGGACCCGCTCGCGGAGATGTGGAGCTAAATGGCAGGACTGACAAAAAACGGATCGAACGGCCCGCGCATCGTGCCGGACCGCTGCGCCCAGTGCACTGACCGGGCGGACAGGATCTTCTGCAATCTGCCCGACGACGCGATCGAGCGCTTCGATGAGATCGCCATGCAAATCTCTTACCCCAGCCGGTCCATTGTTTTCGAAGAAGGCCAGCGGGCCGCAGGCATTTTTGTCGTCTGCAGCGGGCAAATTAAGCTCGCTGCCACCTCACGCGACGGCCGCACCATGATCCTCAAAATCGCCGTCCCCGGCGACGTCCTTGGCCTCACCGCTACCCTCAACGACCTGCCTTACGAAGTCACGGCCGAAACCCTCGAGCCCTGCCAGGTACGCAGCGTCCGCCGTCGCGATTTCCTCGAGTTCCTCGGCCATTATGGGGATGTCAGCCGCCAGGCAGCCCAGGTGATCGCGCGCGAATACCACGAGGTCTTTCTTGATGCACGCCGGCTTGCGCTCTCCGGCTCCGCAGCCGGTCGCCTGGCCCAGCTCCTGCTCGACTGGGCACGCACCAACTCCTGCGGCAGGCCCGAGCTCCGCTTTACCATGGCCCTCACCCATGAGGAGCTGGCCAACATGGCAGGAACCTCCCGCGAAACCGTGACTCGTCTCCTGAATCAGTTCGAGCGCGACGACATGATCATCCGCCACGGCGCCTCCATCGTCATCCTCAAACCCACCGAGATGGAACGCATGGTCGGCTAATCTGCGCCCAGAACCGGCGCAAAGCGCCAGGACGCAATGCCGACGCGGAGGATTGCGGTGTGATGCCGGTCACATCCGTAACCCTCGGGAGCGGGTCAGACTGGCTCAGACTGCAATGTCTTCTTTGTTCGCTGACCCCGGGGCGGGGCAGGCGCCTGATTTGAGGTCACCTGTGCAGACTAACGAATTGAATCAGATGGCGGTCCAGGCCCTTCTGGCCGACGCAGACCACGCCCTCGCTCTCACCGAGCTTGAGGATGTTCGTGGGAATGCGACCATCGTGAAAGAAACCATCGCCCGCGCCCGCTCGAACTACATTGACCTGGTCCGCCGCAGCCGGCCCCTCCAGTTCACCCCCGCAGAACAGGCGCTGTTCCAGCAGAAGCTGGACCGTCTGCGCGCCTGCCTTCGTTTCTTCGGCGAGCGGGTTTAAAACGCCCCCGCTCTGTCCAGCTCCTATCTATATAAGTAAGACGTTTTCCATGTTATGGAGGGATATCAGGTAACCCAGCCGGGGTTATGCCCTGCAACCTTTAGGTCGGATCTATGTGACGGCGATCACATACCTTCGGTTTCGAAATCTGCCACATTATAGGTGCAAGTTCGAAGCTTGCATTTGTGGTTCGCAGTTTCCTCTTTGCCCGCCGATCCCCCGGAGAGGCGGGCCTTTTTATGTCCTTAGCCAGTAAAAGTCATGCAATAACAGGCACTTAATCCTAAGTTAACGGTCTTGCTCCCATCCTGCGCTTATGTGATCAAAGTCACATCTTTTCGGTGCATGGGTAACCCACAATGGTACCTCTTTGAATCCCCGCGGTGAGGAGCAGGTTATCTATGAATGCCGCCGAAGTTATGAACAGATTAGTGGAGCTGGAAAAGGTCGTAGGCAAGAGCGACCCCGGCGCGATCCGGGCCATGCTGCTGCGCGTCGAAGAGGGCGTATTGCAGCTGGAGCAGCTGACAATCGAGACGATGCGCGAAAACGCTATGCTCCGGCAGCGTTTGCAGGAGCACCAGGTGTGCCTGTCCCTTTTGTGGCCGAAGAATCTCGAGGAACACGTCCATGGTTGATCTGGTGCAGAAACTCGAAGAGCTGGCTGTCGATGCATCGGTTTCGCGCGGATCGCTCCTCTTTCACAGCGGAACCCCAGCCTCGGCGGCCTTTGTCGTGCGCAGCGGCCGCGTCGCCCTGGTCTGGGCGGCCAGCGAAAAGGTCTATCCGATGTGCGTGCGCGGTGCGGGCAGCGTGCTCGGTCTGGCAGCCGCCCTCAACGGTGAATACAGCGT
The DNA here is from genome assembly GCA_963787915.1 of uncultured Acidobacteriaceae bacterium. Taxonomy (GTDB): domain Bacteria; phylum Acidobacteriota; class Terriglobia; order Terriglobales; family Acidobacteriaceae; genus Palsa-343. The sequence goes on from CAWBEP010000008.1 coordinate 437,531, forward strand.
GACCGCGAAAGCGGTCGACGACTGCGAGGTTGGCTACGTCCCGGCAGAGCGCGTGGTCGCCCTGTTGCAGGCCAACGCTCATTTGGCATTCGCTGCCATGCGGATGACGGCGCTCGAATCGGCTCGGATGCGGGAGATCGCCGCCGAACCGAAGTCTGCTCGGCGGGGCGCACAAAAAACCGGCCCTCTCAATCTGAAGCGATTTCTTTGAAGCGGCCGCTCGTCGGCAGACCGGTGGCCGCAAGCGGTCCGTCAGCCGCCCCGTTGCATCGGTGAGCAAATCGAACCAGCATTCCGGCCTCTCACCTCACTCACGTCGCCTGGCCAATTTATAATCGGCTTTTGCTGCTTCTTCCTTTGCGCTGGCGACTCGACCCGAGAGAGGTGATTTATGGCTGCATCCAATCCCACACTTGAAATTCTGAAGCCGCGCGCCGACTGGATCGTCCGGCGCAAGGCGGAGTCCGCGCGCACCGGCGACACCAACCTCTCGCAGATGCACTTTGCCCGCAAAGGCCTGCTGACCGAAGAGATGGCTTACGTGGCGCAGCGCGAGAATCTCGCGGTTGAGGTGGTGCGCGATGAAATCGCAGCGGGCCGGCTCATCATTCCCGCCAATGTGAACCACCCCGAGCTGGAGCCGATGGGCATCGGCATCGCGACGCGCTGCAAAGTCAACGCCAACATCGGCAACTCGGCCGTGACTTCGGAGATTCAGGAAGAGCTGCGCAAGCTGCACACCGCGATCCAGCACGGCGCCGACACCGTCATGGATCTATCGACCGGCGGCGCTATCCCCGAGATTCGCGACGCCATCCTGCGCCATTCTCCCGTGCCCATCGGCACCGTTCCCATCTACGAAGCGCTCGCCCGCGTCAAGCGGCTCGAAGACCTGAACATCGATGTCTACCTCGAGGTAATCGAGGAACAGGCTGAGCAGGGCGTCGACTACTTTACCGTCCACGCCGGCGTGCTCATCCAATACGTGCCCATGGTGGCGAAGCGCATCACCGGCATCGTCAGCCGCGGCGGCGCCATCCTCGCGCAATGGATGACCCATCACCACAAACAGAATTTTCTCTATGAGAATTTCGACCGCATTGTGAAGGTCATGGCGAAGCACGACGTCAGCTTCTCGCTCGGCGATGGTCTGCGTCCGGGCTCGGTTGCCGATGCGTCGGATGAAGCGCAGTACTCCGAGCTGAAGACGCTCGGCGAGCTGACGGCAAAGGCCTGGCAGAGCGACGTGCAGGTGATGATTGAAGGCCCGGGGCACGTGCCGCTCGACAAAATTAAGGAGCAGGTCGACAAGGAAATCGAGTACTGCTTCGGCGCTCCTTTCTACACCCTGGGTCCTCTCGTGACCGACATCGCCCCTGGCTACGACCACATCACCAGCGCCATCGGCGCCGCGCTCATCGGCTGGCATGGCGCTTCGATGCTCTGCTACGTCACGCCCAAGGAGCATCTCGGCCTGCCGAACGAGAAAGATGTGAAGGACGGCATGATCGCCTATAAGATCGCCGCGCATGCCGCAGACATCGCCCGCCATCGCCCTGGCGCCCGCGATCGCGACGACGCCATCAGCTACGCGCGCTACACCTTCGACTGGGAGAAGCAGTTTGCCCTCTCGCTCGATCCGGAGACGGCGCGGGCGATGCACGACGAGACCCTGCCGGACGACTACTATAAGGAAGCGGCGTTCTGCTCGATGTGTGGGCCGAAGTTCTGCTCTATGAACTGGTCGACGAAGGTGGATGAGTTCAACAAGACGGTGCATGGCCTCGAAAAGCAGGACCTCAGCGAGTTGGTGACACTGCAGGCGCGGCAGTTGGGCGAGAAGCGGTAGTTTTCCGCATTTCGGGACGGTCGAACGCAACCAGGAGCCACTCCCCCGTATCTGATGGGGAGAGTGCAAGCTCCGAGAGGGGAACCAAAATGAGCACATGGAAATTCTGGGCAGCGTTTGGGGTGGGTTTGGCGGCCGGGGCAGCTCTCGCGCTGATTTACGCGCCGCAATCCGGGGCGCGCACGCGGAAGCAGCTGCGCCGCACCATCGCGGACGCCGGCGACTATGTTCGCGACACTGCGGACACCGTCAGCGATGCGGCCAATAAATACCTGAAGCGCAGCAAGGATGTGATGGGCGACGTGGTCGATTCTGCTCAGAACGTGGTCACCGCGGCGAAGCGCGTCACGACCTTCGGCTGAGAACCAGCGGAAACCTGGCTGGCCAATGGCTCGATCCGGAGGTCCGGGATCACCACCGCGTAGAGATGTAAGTGCCGCTATCGAGAAAATCTCCGGCGGCATCGTCCAAAATCTGAAAAAATAGCAGCATGACCACGACCGCTGCTGCTGTGTTCTCCGAGCGTATCGGGCGGATTGAGATCTCCGCCACCATGGCTGTGACCGCGGAAGCCGCAAAGCTGCGCGCTCAGGGCGCGAAGCTGGTGGACTTCGGCGCCGGCGAGCCGCACTTTGCCACCCCGCAGCATATTAAAGACGCCGCCATCGAGGCCATCCAGAAGAACTTCTCGAAGTACACCACGGTCTCTGGCATTCCCGAGGTGCGTCAGGCGATCGTCGATCAGCACGCCGCGGATTTTGGCTCAAACTATTCGCCCGACGAGGCGATCTTCTCGACCGGCGGCAAGCTGGCGATCTTCAATGCCATTCAGGTGCTCGTCGATCATGGCGACGAGGTGATCGTGCCGGTGCCGTACTGGGTCTCGTACAAGGACATCGTGCAGTACGCGGGGGGAACCTGCGTCTTCGTCGAGGCGAGCGAGGCCGAGGGGTTCCGAGTGACGGCCGATGCGATCGAGGCCGCCATCACGCCGAAGACAAAGGCGATCATTCTGAACTCGCCGTCGAATCCTTCGGGCGCGGTGATTGCGCCGAAAGATCTGGAGCGCATCGTGCGGCTGGCCCACGAGCGCGGCATCTGGCTGCTGCTCGATGAGTGCTATGTCTATCTGCAGTACACGGGCGCGCTGGTGAGCGGCGGCTCGTTTACGGAGGCGAAAGAGCATGTTGTGGTGCTCGGGTCCTTGTCCAAGACCTACGCGATGACCGGATGGCGCGCCGGCTTTGCGCTGGGCCCGAAGGCGGTGATTGCGGCGATGGCAAAGCTCCAGAGCCAGTCCACGTCGAGCACGGCGGCGCTGGTGCAGAAGGCGGCGATCGCTGCGCTGAAGGGCGATCAGGCCTGCGTGGCGGAGATGCGCGCGGATTATCTTCAACTGCGGGACAAGATTCTGGCGCGGCTGGCAGAAATTCCGGGCATCGCCTGCACCAAACCCGAGGGAGCGTTCTACGTTTATCCGAACGTGAAGGCGTATCTCGGTAAGGCAGGCGTGCCGACGGCGATGGAGCTCTCGAAGCGGCTGCTGCACGAGGCGCACGTGGTCACGGTGCCGGGCGAGGCCTTCGGGACCCAGGAGCACATCCGGCTTTCGTATGCGACGAGCCATGCCGATGTCGAAGAAGGCCTGGACCGCATGAAGGGATTCTTCGCGAAGCTGTGAGGGGCATTTGGAGCGGCGAGTACCACAGCCCGTACTCCCACCTCCGGCACCGAAAAGTGAAGGGGCATGGCTTCAGCCATGCCATCCAGCCCCACAATAGAATCGGGCTTTAGCCCCCGACCTTTTCCAATGCCGCTCCTACTTTTGCCTCCGCACCGAAAAGTGAAGGGGCATGGCTTCAGTTCAGCTTCAATATCAGCATGGTCATGTCGTCGTGCTGGGGCGCGCCCGCGGTGAAGGCGTCGCAGTCGGCGAACATCGCGTGCAGAACCTCTTCGGCCGATTTATCGCGGACCTTGCGCGCGGCTTCGATCATCCGCTCCTCGCCCCACTCTTCGTCGTCGTGGGTCATAGCCTCGCTGATGCCGTCGGTATAGAGGAGCAGCAGGTCGCCTGGTTCGAGAGTCAGCACCTGCTCGGTGTAGGGCGCGAAGGGAAGCAGGCCGACGACCGGGCCGCCGGCTTCCACGCGGATGACCTCGTCTTTACGCAAAATAACGGGCGCGTTGTGGCCGGCGTTGACGCACTCCAATCTCCGCGTGCGCGGATCGTAGGCGGCGAAGAAGAAGGTCGCGTATCGATTCGAAGCCGAAGCTTCGTAGACCAGCACGTTGACCTTGTGCATGAGCTGAGCGAAGTCGCGCGGGTTGTCGATGGTGACGCCGCGCAGCGAGGCGCGCAGGCTCGCCATTAGCAGAGCAGCGGCGATGCCTTTGCCGGAGACGTCGCCGATGGCGAGGCCGAGGCGGCCATCTCCGAGGTTGATGAGGTCGTAGTAGTCGCCGCCAACACCGAGAGCCGGACGGCAGTGCCCCGCGACGGAAGCGCCGGCAATGGCGGGCATCTCCTGCGGGAAGAGACGCTCCTGTACCTCGCGGGCGATTTCGATTTCCCGATTCACGCGTTCGCGCTGCGCGGCTTCCGCGGCAAGGGAGTGGGCAAGCTCGCTGACTTCGAGAGCCAACCCGGTTTGGCGCGCGACGGTTTGCAGCACCTGCAGATCGGTGTGCGACCAGGCGGCTTCGGAGCGCTTGGGTCCGAGGGCCATCACGCCCATGAGGCGATTGCGACCGGGTAAGGGCACCAGCAATTCGGCGTTGAGCAGATCGAGTGAGCGCCGCTCCGCGGTGCCGGCCATCAGATACCAGGCGTCGGGATCGTCGCGATAGAGGCGGGCGGGCTCGTTGGAGTTAACGAGGTAACGAATCGAAGAGGCCTGGGCGGGCAGAGCGAGGGTGCCGTCGGCCTGGATGCCCAGCGACTGCTCAAGGAAGAACGAGTCCCCGCGGCGAAGCAGCAGCGCGATCTGGCGGATATGCAGCGTGTCGCAAACCCGGCGCGCGACGGTTTCGAGCAGCGGCTGGGTTTCGGTAAAGCGCCGTACTTCGTCGGAAAGCTCGTTCAGCATGAGCTCCGAGTTATAAGCCTCGCGAAAGAACTGGCGGTCGACCCATTGCTGCAGTTGCTTGCTGACCCCCAGGCGCAGGGCCAGAAGCAGTCCCATAAAAATGAGAGCGGCGACGATGTCGAGGGTGGTGGGCTGCTTTTTGTAGATCGCGGGCAGCAGCACGCGGAGGCCGATGGCGCTGAGCAGAGCAACCTGCACGACCCAAAGCGTTGCCTTGGCGAGTGCGTAGCGTGTGCCCATGCGGAGCAGCACGCGGAGATCGAGCGCGCGTTGCACAACCACGACGTAAGACAAGGTGAGAGGCGCAACCATGAAGACGACCGCGCCCAGATAGCGAATCCAGTAGTCGCGGGAATCGGATCCGGTGATGCCGAAGTGCGGCAGCAGCACGAAGACGATCAGCAGCGAGGCCATCCCCACGCTCATCCCCGCGGTGAGGACGCGCAGGCGGCGGCGCGCATCTTCGGTGGAAGCCGAGCGCAGCTTGTCCAGCGTGAGTACCAGATACAGGATGACGCAGATCAGGTTGAACGCATTAATGAAATTGCCGGCTACGTTGCTGGCGCGAGTCAGAAGAGGCCCGTCACCGCCACTGTAGTAATCCATGTAAATGGCGGGCAGGAGAATGGCGACGCCGATGCCAAAGAGGGAGAAGAGAATCCACTTGACCCAGCGGGCGCGAGCGTCGAGGCGAGATCGTTCGGGGAAGTAGATCCCGAAAAGTAGCAGCGCTGGGGGGCCTGCGAGTTGCAGGGTCTGATACCAGAACCCGCGCAGGAAAAGAGCAATGCCCGTGGCGAGGCCGGTGTTCATGAAGATAACGCTGGGAACCGTGAGTAGGAGGAGCACCAGCCACGCGTTGCGATCGGTGGGCCGGGTGAGCACCACCCAGTACCCGATGACCAGACAGGTGACGGTCAGCATGCCGCTGAGGAAGAATCCCTGCCAGAAAGCGAGCAGGGGCGGCATGCGGCCGAAGTAGTAATCGGGACGGGCCAGCGTGAGGGTGAGGTTGGCAGCCGAGCCGCCGGACTTTGTGACTTCGAGGTCGAGAATGTCTCCGGGATGGCTGTCGGACAGGATGGTCGCCCATTGAGCGATGCCGGTATAGGATTCGCCGTTCAGTTGCTCGATGCGATCGCCGGGGGCAAGGCCGACGGCGCGGGCCGCCGGGCTCAGGTCGCGGCTTTGCACGATGCGAGTGTCGGAGTCAAACCGGAACGGGATATCGACGCGCTGATCCCAGTGGACCCGCATGTCCCAAAGGTCGACGAGGCCCGCAACCCAATAGGACATGCTGGCGACGATCCAGAGCGCAAGCAGGAAGCGCAGCAGGTTGGGAGATGTGGATTTGTTCTGATTCCGGCGTTTCATCCGTGGGGACATGGTATCTCGGCATGCGGGATTTGGCGGAGGGATTTTGGGCGCGAGCCTTCCATCCGCAGGGGTATGCTTGATACGCAATTGGGGAGGGTTGAAGTTCATGCGGCTTTCTGCGTGGACGTTTTTTCTGCTTGCAATTTCGGGTGCGGCCCAGACGCGGCCGCCGATCCTCGGCATCTCGCACATGGCCGTGTACACCAGCGATCCGGCGAAAGCGGAGCGCTTTTACGTACAGCAAATCGGGCTGAAGAAGGGCGCCGATCCGGAGCGCGCCGATGGCGTGCGCTATTGGGTGAATGAGGAGCAGTTCATTGAGGTGCTGCCGTTGCCCGCGGATGCGGGGGTAAATCGGCTCGATCACCTGGCCTATATCACCGCGAGTGCGGAGAATCTGCGCGCGTATCTGGGAGCGCATGGAGTGACGGTTCCCGACGCGGTGCAGCACGGGAGCGATGGAAGCATGTGGTTCGAGGTGCAGGATCCTGAGGGCAACAAAGTGCAGTTTGTGCAGCCGCCGGCGAAGGCCCTCGGCACGAAGGACATAGCCAGGCTCTACACGCTGACGGGCGCCGATCCTATCGGGCGGCGGATCATTCACGTCGGCATGCTGGTCCACAGCAAAGAGAAGGAGGATCCCTTTTATCGCGACACGCTGGGCTTTCGCCCTTACTGGCACGGCGGCATGCAGCCGGACAAGACGGACTGGGTATCGCAGGAAGTACCGGAGGGGGGCGACTGGCTGGAATACATGTTGGAGTACAGGCCACCGAGCGGCTCATCGGGCAGCGGGATTCCGGCGGAGATTTCGCAGAAGCAGCTCGGCGTGCTCGATCACTTCTCGCTGGGGGTCGTGAACATGGAGGTGACGGTGACGAAGCTGGCCTCCGAGGACCGCCTCGGCGGCGAGGCGCCGCGCCCGCAACTGGGCAAGGACGGCAAGTGGCAGTTCAACATGTATGACCCGGACTTGGTGCGCGTGGAACTGATGGAGTTCGGGGCAGTGGAGAAGCCGTGCTGTTCGGAGTTCACCGCGGCGAATCCTGCGCCGAACCAACAGCCGTGAGAACAGAAACAGGGAATAGGGAATAGGTGACAGGGTAGGGCGAGGGAGTTGCCAGCAGCAGCGGGAGCTTCAGCGCATACGGAGCGGACTGATTTTCTGTTAACACCTGCCGTGGCGTTTCCGTGGTAGCATGGCGAGCGCTGCAGCGAGGGGCCGTATGCTATGCCTGAAGTGACAATCGACGGGGCGATACGGGACTTTGACGCTGGCGAACGGCTGATCGATGTCATCAACCGCGCTGGCGCAGCGGTTCCGCAGGTTTGCTACCACCCCCAGCTCGGCCCTATTCAAACCTGCGACACCTGCATGGTCGAGGTAGACGGCAGGTTGGTGCGTGGTTGCGGGACGGCCGCTGCCGACGGCATGCAGGTCTCGACAAAATCGGCGCGAGCGGAGAAGGCGCAGCGCGAGGCCTTTGACCGCATCCTCGCCAACCACCTGCTTTACTGCACGGTCTGCGACAACAACAACGGCAACTGCACCGTCCACAACACGACGAAGATGCTGGCGGTGGAGCACCAGGAGCTCCCCTACAAGCCAAAGCCGTACGAAGTGGACATGTCCAACCCGTTCTACCGCTACGATCCGGACCAGTGCATTCTGTGCGGGCGATGCGTGCAGGCGTGCCAGGACGTGCAGGTGAACGAGACACTGAGCATCCGATGGGAAGATGAGCATCCACGGGTGCTGTGGGATGGCGGCGCGCCGATCAACGAATCGAGCTGTGTTTCCTGTGGACATTGCGTGACGGTGTGCCCGTGTAATGCGCTCATGGAGAGGTCGATGCTCGGCGAAGCCGGCTACATCACCGCCCTCCCGAAGAAGGTGCTGGACGGAATGATCGAAGTGGTCAAGGACATCGAGCCCGATCTGGGCTACGGATCGATCATGCAGCTGTCGGAAGTGGAAGCGGCGATGCGGGAGTCGCGAACGAAGATTACGAAAACGGTCTGCACTTATTGCGGAGTGGGATGTAGCTTCGATGTGTGGACACGCGACCGTCACATCCTGAAGATCGAGCCAGCGCATGGTCCGGCGAATGGCATCTCGACCTGCGTGAAGGGAAAATTCAGCTGGGGCCACATCAACAGCCAGGAGCGGCTGACGAAGCCACTGATCCGCGAAAACGGAAAGTTCCGCGAGGCGACGTGGGACGAAGCGCTGGGTCTGGTGGCGCGCAAATTTACCGGGATTAAAGCCCAGCATGGGCCCGATGCGCTGGCGTTTGTCTCTTCGTCCAAGTGCACCAACGAAGAAAGCTATCTGATGCAGAAGCTTTCGCGGGCGGTGATCGGCACCAACAATATGGATAACTGTTCGCGTTACTGCCAGGCGCCGGCAACCATCGGGTTATTTCGAACCGTCGGTTATGGCGGCGATTCCGGATCGATCTCAGACATCGAAAAGGCCGATCTCGTGCTGATCGTCGGCAGCAACACAGCGGAAAGCCACCCCGTGCTGGCGACGCGGGTCAAGCAGTCGCATAAGCTGCGCGGTCAGAAACTCATTGTCGCGGATTTGCGCAAGCACGAGATGGCGGATCGGGCCGATCTGTTCATTCATCCCAAACCGGGCACAGACCTGATCTGGATGAGCGCGGTGACAAAGTGGATCTTCGATCAGGGTCTGGAGAAGAAGGAATTCCTGGCGAAGTGGGTGAACAGGATCGACGAGTACCGCAAGAGCCTTGAGCCTTTCACGATGGAATATGCGAGCCGGAAGACGGGCCTTTCGCTCGCGACGCTGGAGCAGCTGGCGCGGATGATCGCGGAAGCGAAGAGCATGTGCGTGCTGTGGGCGATGGGCGTTACACAGCACTCGATGGGCTCGGACACGTCGACGGCGATTTCCAACCTGCTGCTGACGACGGGGAATTACATGCGGCCGGGAACGGGAGCCTATCCGCTACGCGGACACAACAACGTGCAGGGGGCCAGCGATCACGGCGCGATGCCGAATAACTTCCCAGGCTATCAAAGCGTCGCCGATCCGGAGATTCGCTCGAAGTTCGAGAAAGCATGGGGCGTGACCCTGCCGCCGAAGCCCGGCCTCGACAATCACCAGATGATCGACGCGATTCACGAGGGCAAGCTGAAGGCCATGTATATCTTCGGCGAAGAGATGAGCCTGGTGGATTCGAATGCGAATTTCGTGGACGCGGCGCTGGCGAAGCTGGACTTTTTTGTGGTGCAGGACATCTTCTTCTCCGAGACCTGCCGGTTTGCCGATGTAGTGCTGCCGGCCAGCCCGAGCCTCGAGAAGGAAGGGACCTTCACCAGCACGGAGCGGCGCATCCAGCGTTTGTATCAGGCACTGGAGCCGCTGGGGGAGAGCCGGCCGGACTGGGAAATCATTCAGGACATTGCAAATCGTCTGGGCGCGGGCTGGAGTTACAAAAATCCAGCCGAGATTTATAAGGAGATAGCTTCTCTAACTCCACTGATGGCGGGCGTGACCTATGAGCGGTTAGAGGGTTATAAGACGCTGCAGTGGCCTGTAGCCGCGGACGGAAGCGATCAGCCGCTGCTGTACACGAAACAGTTTGCGTTTCCGGATGGCAAGGCGAATTTCTGGCCGCTGGAGTGGTCCGAGCCTGCCGATCAGCCGGACGCCAATTACGACTTACATCTGAATAATGGCCGTCTGCTGGAACATTTCCACGAAGGCAACATGACCTATCGCACCGAGGGAATCGAGGAGAAGACGCCGTGTACGTTTGTTGAGGTTTCTCCGGAGCTGGCAGCAACGCGCGGGCTGGAAAACGGGCGCTGGGTGCAACTGACGTCGCGGTACGGCGAGGTGAAGGTGCAGGCGCTGGTGACGGACCGCGTGAAAGGTACGGAGCTCTATATGCCGATGAACTCCACCTCCGAGCCGGTGAATCGGCTGACCAGCAGTTATACGGATAAGGTGACCCACACGCCCGCGTACAAGGAATCGTCGGTGCGGATGACGGTGTTGCCCGAGCAGGGCGACAATCCCTTGCCGCGGACAAATTCACGCTGGGGGCATCCGACGCCGCAGAGAGGCGTGGAAGTAGAACGGAAGTGGAAGAGGGCGGATTATCAGGAGCCGGGGAACGGCAACGGGTTGGTGCAGATCACGACGGCAGGGAAAAGGGAACAGGGAATAGGGAACAGGGAATAGTAGAGGCGAGAGATGGCGCAGCCGATAGCTCTGGAGATTGCACCGCGGGATCCGCGGAAGGAATTGCTGGCTCGTCTGGAGAACGCTCCGGCGGAACACGCCGAGGCGTTGCTGGCTGCCTTCGAACTGATCCAGCAGGCGCACGACGCGCAGGTGTTTGAGTTGCTGCGCGGGCTGCTGAGCGCGAAGGATCATCTGCTGGAGACGGTGGTGAGCGAAACCGAGACACCGGCAGCCATCCATGCGCTGCGCAACGCCATCATCTTTGGGAAGATGATGAGCGCGGTCAATCCAGACCTGATGGAGTGCTTCGCTGCCGCGGTGGGCGAGACGCTGGGCAGCGAGCGCCGGCCGGTGATCGAGCCCCCCGGTCTTTTTTCGCTGCTGGGGCAGTTCCGGCGTCCTGAGCTGCGGCGTAGCGTCGCGCTGGTCAATCGCTTTCTGGAGACACTGGGTACGCGTTTGAAAGAGAAGGGCTGCTCCCCCGGTCCATCGCAGCACGGAACAGCCTAGAGACTGGAGGGGGAAATCCTATGTCAGACGGTAAGCGCTGGGGCATTGCCCTGGCGGGAATCCTGATGCAGATGGCGCTGGGCGCCGTCTACGCGTGGAGCGTCTTTCGCACTCCGCTGGTGAAGCAGTTTCACTGGTCGATTTCGCAGGTGACGCTGACTTTTACGATCTGCATTTTCGTGCTGGGCGTGGCGGCCTTCTTTGGCGGATTGTGGCTCAATAAGGCGGGACCGCGCCCGGTAGCGTTAACGGCCGGGGTTTTATATGGGCTGGGCGTTTTCCTGGCCAGCTTCTCCGCTTACAAGCTCTGGTGGCTGTATCTTTCTTATGGCATTATCGGCGGCGCCGGCCTCGGGTTCGGCTACATCGTTCCCATCGCGGTGCTGGTGAAGTGGTTTCCCGACCGGCGCGGACTCATCACCGGTGTCGCGGTCGGCGGATTCGGCGCAGGCGCCCTGGTCACCGCGCCTGTCGCGACCCGGCTCATCCAGAGCGTCGGCGTTCTGCATACTTTTGCGTACCTCGGCGTGGCGTATCTGATCGTCGTTGTGGCGACGGGCCTGTTCATGCAGAATCCGCCTGCTGGCTACGCCCCACCGGGATGGAAGCCCAGCGAGACGCAGGTGAAGCAGCGAACAATTGAGGATTACACGCTCGGGCGCGCCCTGGGCACATGGCAGTGGTGGGCGCTATGGCTGGCGCTGTTTTTGAATACGTCGGCGGGAATCTCGGTGATCTCGCAGGAGTCGCCGATGTTTCAGGAGATCGCGAAGGTGACAGCGATTGTGGCCGCGGGGATGGTGGGGATTGCGAGCATTGGCAATGCGGTCGGCCGGGTTTTCTGGGCGTGGGTTTCCGATGCCATCACGCGGCGCTGGACCTTCGTCGTGATCTATCTGTTCCAGGCGGTGCTGTTCTGGGTGATGCCGAGTCTGACGACAGCCAGCCTGCTCACCGTGCTGACGTTTGTGATTCTGATGTGCTACGGCGGGGGCTTCGGGACCATGCCGGCCTTTGCGGCAGATTATTTCGGCGCGAAAAATATCGGACCCATCTACGGTCTGATGCTCACGGCCTGGGGCTTTGCCAGCGCCTTCGGTCCGCTGCTGATCGCGCACCTGCGCCAGACCGGCACTTCGTTCGCACACGGGCTGCACGTGATTGCGGTGATTCTGCTGGTATCTGTGGTGGTGCCGCTCGCGGTGCGCCCACCGAGCACTGTGGTGAAGGTAAAGTAGCCCGAAGCCCGGAGCCCGGAGCCGGGCCGAATCGCTAGTCGAAGAGGATCGGCTGGGCGGCGGGTGTGTCGTCACGGTCGTGGAAGTTGTGGAAGCCAACGCCGATCAGGCGTAAGCGCTGGCCAGCGCCAAGCTCCACACGCTGGCGCAGCGCGAGCGCGATGCCGATCAGCTCTGCGCAGGAAGCAACCGGTTCGGCTGGCGTCAGGCTGCGGGTCAGAATCCTGAACTCGGCGGTCTTTAGCTTCAGGACCACGGTGCGCGGGATGCGCGTCTCTTTCCGCGAGGCATTCCAGACCTTTTCGGCGAGACGCCGGATCGCGTCTTCGGTTTCTTCGAGGGCAATGTCGCGTTCGAAAGTATCCTCGGCGGAGATGGATTTGGTGGGACGGTCGGGAACGACTTCGCTGTCGTCGATGCCGAAGGCGAGCTCGTGCAGCCGATGGCCGTGACGGCCGAAGTGGCCCTCGATGACGCTCATCTCCATGGTGCGCAGATCGCCGACGGTGCGGATGCCGAGGTTGGCGAGTCGTTCAGCGGTGACTTTGCCGACGCCGGGCAGGCGTTCCACGGGGAGCGGAGGCAGAAAGGCGTCGACCTCTTCCGGCTGGATCACGAAGAGGCCGTCGGGCTTGCGCCAGTCGGAGGCGATCTTCGCGAGGAATTTATTGGGCGCGACCCCGGCCGATGCCGTGAGATGCAGTTCGTCGCGAATGGCGTGGCGGATGGCGCTGGCAACCTTGGTTGCCGTGGGCAGACCGCCCTTGTTCCCGGTCACATCAAGGTAGGCTTCGTCGAGTGAGAGCGGCTCGATGAGGTCGGTGTGGCGGGCAAAAATTTCGCGCGCCTGCCGCGACACCGCGCGGTAGCGGGGGAAGTCCGGCGGAACGAAGATGGCTTCGGGGCACAGACGCTCAGCGCGCACGGCGGGCATAGCGGAACGCACGCCGAAGCGCCGCGCTTCATACGACGCGGCGCAGACAACCGAGCGGTTGCCGCGCCACGCGACCACGACCGGTTTGCCGCGCAGACTGGGATCGTCGCGCTGCTCGACCGAGGCGTAGAAGGCGTCCATGTCCACGTGGACGATCTTGCGAACGGCCATGGCGGAAGGTTAGCAGGTGTGAGCGGGCAGCCAGACAGCACCAGCGACTCAGACGGGAAAGCCCCATCGCGGTTGCAATATACTTTGTGAACCATGCAGCGCGCGCTCGAATACCTGGAACTGATCCTGACGGCCGTCGGGGTCCTCCTGATTGCTGTTGTCTTCGTACTCTTTCGCCACGTTTCGGCGTGGAAGGCGGCTACCATCGCCGCTGTTGCGGTTGGCATTCTGCACGGTTCGATCTTTTTTGCCGTCCGTTCGTTGCAGCGTCGGGTGCGCCGCCAGGAAGTGCAGCGAATCCGGGAGATGTTCAACAACCTCATCCGCAACAAGCTGCAGATCGTGCTCTTCGCCACCGAGGTTCCGAACGGGGACTGGCGTCCGGCGGCCCAGAAGGCCGTCGAAGAGATTCAGCAAAGTCTCGACCGCATCGATGGAGAGCCGCTGCGCTTCAACCGGAAATAAGTTATCCGGAGAAATCCCGCACGGAACATCGTATGTTACTAACATCGGCGTACTGGATGCTTCGGCAGCATTCGATAAATACTGTCCAGTAAAACGATTTACTCTGGAATTGAATGATATATAAGTATAGCCCGCAGATCTATCATGGGTAGATATACTGCTAAAGTTGTAGGGTATAACACAGCGGGTTGATTGTTACCGGAGACATCAGCGTTTCATCATTGCCTACTCTTTCGCAGCCCGCTATTCCCAGATCACACAGCGGGGGACTCGATAGACATACGCCGTTTGAATCCAGGAACCCACTGATCCTGGAATGACCTGCCGTTCTGGCGAGGCGCTCCCCGCGTCTCTTCCTTCTGCCGTCTGGTCATCGCGTAAGGGGCGCTCAATTTCGTTGGCGTCAGGGCATGGATGGTGCGGTCGCATGCGAATGCCGGCCGCAAAGGGCCATTACAGGGTACAGAGTTCAGAATCTCCTGTTCGGAGTTACCCGTATGAAGCAGGCTCAGACAAGCCGGAAGATTCTCGTTGCCGACGATGAGCGCATGATCGCCGAGACGCTCGCGATCATCCTGCGTGCCGAAGGTTATGAGGCCATCACGGTCTACGACGGGGCGGAGGCTGTCCTGCTGGCTGACAGCTGGCGCCCCGACATCTTTCTCAGTGACGTGGTCATGCCGGTGATGAACGGCATCGAAGCCGCGATTCGGATTCACCAGATGATTCCCGATTGCCGGATGCTTCTGCTCTCCGGGCAGGCAGAGACTTCGGACCTGTTGAGCGATGTAATTGCACGCGGGCACTACTTCGAGATCCTTCTCAAGCCGATCCACCCGACCGAGCTGCTCGCACATCTGCACACGATCTGCGACGGTGACGGACTGCCTCACTCAGCTGTGGCCTGAACCCCTCGAAATCGAGTGGCCGTTTATTCGATGGGCTGGAGCCGGCCAAGGTGGTAGCTGATGCCGACCTTCCAGTTCATCTCGTCGAGGCCCGGGTTGCTGGGCACCACGAACCCGTTGGATTGGTGAAAGACGCCAAAACCGGTGCAAAGATCGGTGCCGGCGGTCAGGCGAAGCTGCATGCCGACGCTCTGATCGAGGCCGAGGTTCTCATACGAGGCGAACTGGGAAAAGGCCTTGTGGGTGTACCCCGTCAATCCGCCCATGATGACGTAATAAGGCTTGAAGCGGGCGCCATCGCGCCACAGCAGGCGCATGCCGATGGGCAGGACGCCGATGCCGGGAATCGTTGTGCGTTGCGTGCGGCCTGCGCCCATGGGATTGCCCCAGACGTCGGTGATGGTGGGCTGGCGGAGGACGAGCGCCGGCAGAATCTCAGAGGAATAATCCAGTCGAGCGCCGAGGAGGCTACCCCACGAATGGCGGTTGTATTGAATTCCGCCGGCGGAAAGATAGCTCCACCAGGAGTTAGCAAAGATCCTGAAGTGGCCGACGGAGTTCATGCCTTCGAAGGTGATCTCGCTTTCGACCGGAGTACGCCTGATCACCATTGCCGGCTCAACCGCGGGGCTGAGCCGCGGAATCCAGACAATGCCGGCGGAGAAGCGGCCGAAGTAGTTGGGGATGCCGTCGAGGTGATAGGGCCGGCTGCTGGGCGACGGTTCGATGGGGACGAAGTTGCTGTGCTGCATGCCCCCTTCAACGCGGAACGCGGTGTGCGCTCCGATCGGGGTATCGATGCCTCCACCGAGGACTTCGGCAAACGACGCGATGGTGCCGGAATTGCCGTTCCGGTAGTTGGCAATGGCGCTGTCGAACCACGCGCCATTCAGGCCGCCTTCGCCCATCAGACCCTCGGCGAAGAAGCGCTCGCGGTGAAAGGTGGTTTCGTACTGGCCGCCGCCGAGCAGAAAGAAGGCGTGCTGCGGCTCGCCGAGGTTCGTGCCGCGGTACATCGAGTAATCGATCTTGAAACGCAGGTGATGCCACGGCGGAAAGGCTGCATTGGCATTCCAGCCGTTCAACGGCTGGTGCGAACCGGGCACGCCGTTGAAGGAGTTCGAGAGCCACGAATATCCGCCGTAGATCTGGATGGGCGGAGAGATTCCGGTTTGCGCCACCGCGCCAGCAGAAGAAAACAGCGCGAGCAGCAGAAGCGAGTGGGTTCGCATGGACGTTCCGGTGGAGAAGATGATCCATCGTATGCGCAAAATGCGGGAATGAGAATAAAGGGGGATAACCCTTTCGGGGGAGGAGCAGACGGAAAGCTAAACCACTAAGGTTGCGCAGGGAGACTACGGCGGATTGAGTGGCTAACTCAAGAGCCGCGAGCGCCCGGGGCCAGCTGGCAGCCACTTTGCGGGGCGTTTCAGTCACCACAGAGTCACCAGAAAAGTATCCGGCGGGTAGTAATTTTGGCAAGTTGGTTGTTTTGATTGGCGTCCCCGACGGAAGGATTTTGAACCAACTGGCGCGTGCGAGAGCTTTTCTGACTAATTTCACCGCGTCAAGCTCCGGAAAAAAGTATCGAATGCGCTTGGAGGGGCGGCTGCAAGCCATGGAGGGTGGTGCCGTTTTTGCCGCGAACACAGTTTCATGCTTGATCGTGCACTGTAATCCCTGACGGTATTTACACCCTTAACCCTGCACCTACCTTACCCTGCCCCCTTCCGACGAGGTATCGGTAGGCACGTTAGCCAATAGGTCACCCGTGGCATCACTCTTGGCATGGGTATGCATCCTTGAGCGCGAGTGCTGTAAAAAGTGCAGCTCCCGACCACAGCAAATTCGGGTGGTCAGCACCATACTTCACAATCACCTTCGCCATCTGCTGACGGGTCACTTCCGGCGGAGGGCAAAATGCCGACTGCTTTTCGTGATTGAACCGGGCCATCGCAACGTTGTATCCGTCGGTAAAGCCACCGATGTACGAAAGGCACGTCATAGAACCACTCGATGAAGCATCTGTCTCCGCACCTTTGCAAAGCGCTATCAGCGCATCAGCCTCTAGAGGTGTGAAGGCCACCGTTTGCGGTTTCTGTGCCGGAGTTTGCTGTGCCTGCCCAGCGCCACAGAGAATCGATCCGATCACGACCAGCAGTAAAGCAACTCTCTTCATGGTTTGCTCATTCGCATCACAATTTACCTGTCGTGAACCTTCAAGTAGTGTGGTCATCTCACTTCGATCCTTTGGAGACATGGGGCGACCCCGTCGAGCGCGTCTAGCTGGCGTTGTGCATGCCCTTTGGCGTCTTTCGTAAGCTGTTCGTGGCCGCCGATGAAGTCATAGGCGGTCGGATAAAACACAATGTGCACGCGGAGCAGCGGGCGGCTGTCTCTCCTGAGCTTATAGCCGATGCAACTATCGTAAGCCTGATCGGGTTGAGACTGCTCTTCGTCTGGGTCCAACACGAAGTCCGTATCCGCCAAAATCTCATCCATGGCCCGGTCGTAATCCTCATGATTCGGAAATCCCATTGTGTAGACCTCCTGATTGGTCGATGCCCACCCAAAGAGATTCCCACTTCTACTAAATCGCCGCTACAACAATCGACGTGCTGGGCGTACGGTGTTAGCAAAGCGTATACGCCGACCTCTGGGGTGTTGCATGATTTTTGTTCCACGCCTCCTGTGCAAGACTTGCCCGAACCATCTTTTGCTCCCGCTATCCATCCTTAGTGAAACACTACCGAATCAAATCGCGTGGCCTTGGCGCGCTCTCTCCGGCGTTTTTCTATGCCAGTCATGCATGCGGCCAAGTCTCTATTGGGCGGAAGATTGCCAGTGGCGTCTCGCTCAAAGCGCGGACGAAGATTGTACGAGTCTCTGGCTGTGCATCGAATCGACATACCGTGCGCCGTCGAAATGTGCCCGGGTCTGCTGCACATCCTTGCAGTAATGCCTGTCGGATCACGCGAAGCTGAGGCGGCAAGTCTTGTCGTGCAAATTGGTTTGACCGGAGTCTCGTGCGATCGCGGGCACCCAAATTACGGCCCACCAAAACACCGAGTAATCCGATGCACCGCAGTTTCCCGGTCTGATTGGGCCACCTAGTCGGAGGAGACCGGCCTAATGACATTTGTCCCATTTTCATAGAGTTAACTATTTCTGTAGAATTTGTGTTGACAGGCACCGGGTTCAATTGCTCAGGAGTGCGGCCATCATCTCCGAGAACGGCGGGCGGCTCTCCCAGTCTGTGCCAGAAGCGACTGAGCAGATTCAGGCGCAGATAAACGCACTGGATTCCGAGCGAGCTACGATGGACGAGATGTTGCGTCAAGCCGAGGCAGAGGCCGTGGATTTACCGGGCGCTTGGAACCAGGGAAACGTCAATCAACGGCAAGAACTCGTCAGATCGTTTTTTCCGGATGGCCTCTACTTCAGCAATGAAAAGAGGCTTCTTTGAACCGGCTAACACGGTGATTACAGAAATGGTTATGCGGTTCTTGGAGCAGTTCCGTAAGGTTGGCGTCCCCGACGGGATTTGAACCCGTGTTATCGCCGTGAAAGGGCGGTGTCCTGGGCCGGGCTAGACGACGGGGACGCTGGATTCGCGGGCAGCCTGAAGCCGCACTCCGCGAGGCGGGCCATCTCTGACTTTAATGGCGCGTCGGGGCAAAGTCAAAGCAGGATACAGGTTGCAGGTAACAGCCTGCGCCCTGGACTCCATGCCCTGCAACCGGTCACCTGCAACCTGTCATCTGCAACCTGGTTCAGTGAGAGCGCCAGGCTGGGTCGCGGCGGATATCGAAGCGGAGGCCGCGCTCTACGAAGCGCACGGTGAGCACGATCACGAGCGCGATGGGCGGCCCGACAATCCAGCCGAGCAGGCGTTTGATGCGAGGAAGCATCGATCCTCCGATGGGCGATGGCCGAGCACTGGCTGTTTGATACTGTTACCACACGCCGATGGCAACGCTGTGAAAGTGACGCCGATTCGCACGCGCGGCGTAGCCAGTTGCGCAACAGCGTGCTGTATCCTCGTCTTCTCATGCGGCGATTCCGCTATCTCGATCTGTTGACCATCGGCTTTGTCGTAGTCCTGCTGGTATCGAATCTGGTGGGGCAGAAGATCTGCCAGATCGGGCCGCTGCGGGTGAGCGGCGCGCAGCTGCTGTTTCCCATCGCGTACATCTGCGGCGATGTCTTCACTGAGGTTTATGGATATGCCGCCTCGCGGCGGGCCATCTGGATCGGGTTTTTCGCCATGGGCCTGCTCGCGGTGATGGGGGAGATCGCCGTGGCGCTGCCCGCGGCTCCAGGGTGGCCGAATCAGCAGGCGTTTGCGACCGTCTTTGGCCTCGTCCCGCGATTTGCGATTGCCAGCCTCATCGCCTATTGGGCGGGGGAGTTCACCAACTCGTTCACGCTGGCGAAGATGAAGCTGCTCACCGGCGGCCGCTGGTTGTGGACACGGACGATTGGCTCGACGGTGACCGGCCAGGCGGTCGACACAGCCCTCGTCATTGTGATCGCGTTTGCGGGCTACACCTCGTGGAACACGATCGGCATCATGATCGTGTCGTCCTATCTGACCAAGGTGGTGTATGAGGCGCTCGCAACGCCCCTCACCTACGCGGTGGTGGCGTGGCTCAAGCGGGTAGAGAGCGTCGACGCGTTCGATCGCGAGACGAATTTCAATCCGTTCGCGCTGCGGGCCGAGTCCTGAGCGCGCCGCGCAACCGCCGCTCGTAACAAGACGGCTTGGTACTTTCGCGCCATTTTCCGCCTCGATTCCCTCAACGGAAACCCAGGGGCCAGCGACTATAATCAACCTTTGCAGCTGAAAGGAGATGGCATTCGCATGCCCATCCAGGCAACCGCCAAAATCTGGCACAACGGCAATCTGATTCCGTGGGAGAAGGCCCAGCTCCACGTTATGAGCCATGTGATCCATTATGGGTCGTCGGTTTTTGAAGGGATTCGCTGCTACGCCCAGCCCGAGGGCGCCGCGGTCTTCCGGCTGCCGGAGCACATGCAGCGGCTGCTGGATTCGGCGCGCATCTATCGCATGACGCTGCCGTGGTCTCTCGATCAGCTTTGCTCCGCCGTGGTGGAAACGGTGGAGGCCAACGGCGTTGCCCCCTGCTACATCCGGCCCATCGCCCTGCGCGGCTATGGGGAGATTGGCGTGAACCCGAAGGGAACGCCCATCGACGTTTACATCGCGAATTTTCCGTGGGGCAAGTATGTCGCGGGCGAGGCGGCCGACGTTTGCATCTCGTCGTGGAACCGCCTGGCTCCGAACACCATGCCCTCGCTGGCCAAGGCCGGCGCGAACTACATGAACTCGCAGCTCATCCGTATGGAAGCCGATATGAACGGCTACCAGGAGGGCATCGCCCTCGACGTGCACGGATACCTGTCCGAGGGTTCGGGCGAGAACATCTTTCTGGTGCGTAACGGCGTGATCTATACATCGCCGCTCGGCAGCTCGGTGCTCTCGGGCATCACGCGCGACTCGGTTCTGACGCTGGCGCGGCACTTCGGGATTCCCGTAGTCGAGCAGCAGATGCCGCGCGAGATGATCTACATCGCCGACGAGGTCTTCTTCACCGGGACCGCGGCGGAGGTGACGCCGATCCGCTCCGTCGATCGCATCCAGATCGCCGACGGAAATCCTGGACCGATTACGAATCAGCTGAAGGACGAATTCCTCGGGATCGCCTCCGGGTTGAAGCCGGATCGTTTCGGCTGGCTCACGCCGGTGCGCGTGTCCGCGGAGCAGCCAGTTACCGCCTGAGCATGCGCACTTCGCGCAAAACAGGAGCCCGGCGCAATTGCCGGGCTTTTGCTTTTTCGGATATTCGGTCGGAGCGAGATTAGAATGCTGGGCATGTTCGCAGCGATTCTTTTGGCGTTCGCGCCTGGGCCGTTCGCGGGGATGCCGCAGGCGCAGGGGGTATCGCCGCAGACGCCTTCCATTCCCCAGACGACGGAGATGACCATCGCCGCGGAGCCTTTAACCGGCAGCGATGGAGCCATCTATGTGGATCGGCGCTGCGCCCTGCTGCCCGACCCTGCGTCGACAGGGAAGAAAAAACCGCGCCTGGATCCGGTGATCTGTCATCTCGAGACGATCAACCACTCCTCGCACCGGGAAGAGACGCAGGTGGGCAATGAGCTCGAGCGCCGCAATGTCGACATCGAGGAGCAGGAGTATGTCCTGCAAAATGTGACCACGAAACAGATCGTGTTCGTCGTCGAGCAGCCCGTTGCGAAAGGCTGGACGGTGGATTCCGATCCGCAACCAACCGAGATGCAGGGAACGACAGCGATCTTCCGCGTTTATGCCCAACCGGGCGAGATCGTGCGGCTCCATGTGGGTGTGCGGCGGACGAAGACGCTCTCTCCGCAGCCGGTGCCTTGAGCGGCGCTGGCCCGGAAGATGCGGACATCCGTTGTCTACGCGGATCGGAAAGGGTTCACGATCACGATACCGTCGAACTGGCGGCTGGTCTGAAAGTTTTCGCTGAGGAGAACGCGGCATCCGGCCTGACTGGCGGCGCGCAGGACCATGGCGTCCCAAAAAGAAAATCCGTGAAGGCGGTGCAGGTCGATCGAGGCGAGAACGTCCGCGATTGCGGGTATAACAACATCGAACTCGGCCAGCAATTCAGTTTTGCGTCGAGCTGTGGCTGGGTCGACCCGCAGCTTTCGCGTCGCGGTCACAAAGTATTCCTGCAGAACCTGTAAAGAAAGCACACCGGTTCCCGCGTTTCGATGCTCGGCTACCAAATCAAGCGCGCGCCGCTGTTTGGCGGGCGCAGCCTTATCGTCCGTATAGATCAGTATGTTCGTATCGAAGAAACTACGAACGGTCATGGATCTCGTTCCGATCGAATCGCCATCCCCGCGAGTGGCCGGTGCCGGAGAGACGCCTGAATTCCTCCATACTGTCCGCAGGGTCGCTGTTGCCGGCGAGCGTCTCCAGATAGTCACGAACAAGCTGGTTGAGGCTCTTGCCGAGCGCGTCCGCTTTCTTGCGCGCACGGGCCACGATTTGCTTGTCGACCGACAAGGTGATATTCACGGCTTTTCTCCTGGGATGGAACCGCATCCTCTTGCACAGTCTATGTGCGCACCGTTTCTGTGTAAAGCAAGACCTGGTACGAGCCCCTCGAAGCCAAAGATGCCGTACTGCGACGCCAGGGAGCCGATTCGATCGCGTGCCTCACAGCCCGAATGGAGTTCAGCAGCTCCATCCGGTTGTGGTTGCAAAGTGTTGAAGGCGAAGTTAGAGTTACAGCCTACCGCCTTAGTTCCTGATAACTCAGCAATCCGGGGTGACGGATGAACGGAAACACACCTGGTCCCGAAAGCCGGCTGCAGAGGGGAGTGCTCGGTTTCTGCCGTGGGTTTTTAGCGGTGACCGCGGGCCTCGCGCTCATCGTGGGAGCGGGCGCATGGCTGCTGAGGCCTGCCGTCACCAAAGCCTGGTCGTCCGATTTTGCCCGCATCGGTCTGGGCGAGCTGGGCTACGCGGCGGCCGCGCTTTTGGTCACGGCGATCCTCGGCTGGCTCTTCCCGGGTCGAGCCAGGGAGCATGAAGAACCGAGACCGAGGAATCGTGGGACAGCGCTCGATCTGAGCTCCCTCGAACTGCGGATTCTCGGAATAGCCCGCGTTTTCCTCACCATCACCGGGGTTCTGGCGCTGTTTACCGGCGTCTTTGCACTAACCCTCGGACCGGTATTGCCCAAAGGCTGGGCGTCGATGAGCCTGCCCTTCGGCATTGCGGAGCTGGTGTACGCCGGCATCGTCCTGGTGATTCTCCTCGTGGCGCGCCAGTTCTTCACCAGGCGTGGCCGGGAACACGACGGCGAAAGCCAGGGAGCAGCGGGCACAGGCGCCGGCGCGCAAGAACAGTCGCTTGCCGAAAAATTAGGGCCCGACTTCCCGACCGTCGTCGCCTTTGTGGGCAAGCTATTCGGGGTTTTGCTGATTGCCGGCGTTGTGGTGACCGCTTTTTATGGATCGGGCATGGCTTCGTCCCAGGTGGCATCCTTCTGGTCCAAATTTGGCGGCATGGTCGGGACGGGGCTGCTCGCGGGGTTGGGCTTCTTCGCCGTCGGCGCCCTGTTCGGCTTCCTCTTTGGCCTACCTAAATCCGGGTATCGCTCGCACCCGGACCAGAGCGGTGGCGATGTTCAGGCGCCCGACGCCGGCGATGGCGGGAGAGACAAGGGCAACGGTCAGGGCGACGGTCCGGCCAGCGATAAAGTCGCAGCGGCGCACGAAGCAGGCCAGAATGCCGCCCATCTCCACAATGGCAATCCAGCGCCACCTTCCGGAGGCCGAAGGGCCACCGACAACGCGGCGCAGATTCCCAACGACAACACCAATCTGGAAGAAGTCTCCGACTGGCTGACGAAGATTATTGTTGGACTCGGCTTAGTGGAGCTGAAACAGCTGCCGATCTACCTGCGGACTCTGGCCGCCTTTTTTGGCAAATTGAGCGGGGATGAGAAGTCCGGCGATCTCTTCCTGATGCTCGCCATCTTCTTCCTCATCGTCGGGTTTATTTCTTCGTACGTGATGACACGGCTGTACCTGAAGATCCTGTTTGCTCAGACCAACAAGTACCTGAGCAACCGGCAGGTGCAGGTGATCCTGCGCGGCGCCGAGCAGGCCAGGCAGGATGCGAAGGAGTCGATGCAGACGGCGGAGGCGGTCAAAAAGGAAGCTACGGAAACCGGAGTGATCGCCCGGGTCAACGAGGCGCGCGTCCTGATTGCCCGTTACAGCGACAGCGAGGAGGGATTGACCAGAGCGCTCGCCTTTATCGACCAGGCACTCAAAACCTCCCCAGGATACGTGGTCGCGCTGGTTGAAAAGGGTCGGGCCCTGAAGAGGCTGTGGTTGCTGAGGAGGGACCCTGCGCTGCTGCAGCAGGCTGTGGACGCGGTGAGCCGTGCGCGCGAGATTTCCGCCGATAAGTTTGCACCCGCCGTTTACAACGCGGCCTGCTATAAGGCCTTAGAGGGGAAAACATGGGACGAGATTCGGGACGATCTGAAGAAGGCGTTTGAGCTCAACCCGAGCCTCAAAGCAACCGCCCCCACCGACGGCGATCTGAAGCAATTTTGGGAAAATACTGAATTTAAGGCGCTTACCAAGACCGAAGAAGAGCCGCCCGCGCCCGTTGGCAAAGCGGAAACCCCACCCCCAGCAGCGGGGGGCAGCGGATCACCCGTGCCCGCCAAGAGGACGGAGAATCAGCCAGGGTCGAAACCGGAAGGTGGTCAGGAAGCCGCGAAGGATAAGCCCAAACCAGAGCGCGGTTCGGGAGGCGTTTTTTGATAGCGCAACCGCCAAGATGGGACGATAATCAAATGGAGCGGGAGGTAGAACCATGAGAGATACAGAGGGTGTTCTGGGTCCTGGCGCGAAGCCGCCGCTTACATAACCGGACAGGAAGACACGATCGTGCGAGAGACGGAAGGCGTCCTTGGTCCTGGCGCGAACCCGCCTGCGTAGTTTTCAAATGACGATTTAAACTCGATTTTGTATCCAGGCCTCCGCAATGCGGGGGCCTTGGCATTGAGGGGACAAACCATCGGAACCAACAACGATGTCGCGCCGAATCGTCACAAATGGTGATATCGATCACATGCGCTCCCGCCCCTCCGCTGCATACAATAGAGCCACTATGAAGGTTGGATATCAAAAGACGCGGATCGCGGTAGCGGTCGTCGTGATTCTGGGCGCGATCTCCTATCTCGCGGTCACCGGGGTCGAGGCCAACAAGAGCTACTACGTCACCATCCAGGAGCTGCAGTCGATGGGCGGTAAAGCTTACACGCGCAACCTGCGCGTGGCCGGCAGCGTGGTCCCGGGGAGCATTGTGCGCGAGGGTTCGCACGCCTCGTTTGTGCTGACGGAAGTGGACCGCAAGCTCCGGGTTTCTTACACGGGCGAAGAGCCGCCGCCCGACACCTTCAAGGACAACAGCCAGGCGCTGGCGATCGGCACGTACGGTCGCGATGGCGTATTCCACGCGACCCAGTTGCAGGCGAAGTGCGCCTCGAAATATGCTCCGGCGCAACCCGGCCAGCAGAAGACGGCGGGTGTCCCACAAACCACGGCTATGGCAACGGGCGGCCAGTAAATCAGAGAATAAAGAACAGGCAACAGGGTACAGAGCACAGGGTTCAGGCGAAACGCAGCATGCCTGCATCAGGGAAATCCGTGTGTCTGACCGTGTGGAGTAGACTGCGCAGAACGAGCTATGACCAGCATCATCGCCGAGTTCGATGAAGTATCGAAGCTCTACGGGACCTTCGCGGCGCTGCGCAAGGTTTCGCTGCGCCTCGAGCGCGGGCGCTGCTATCTGGTGCTGGGCGAAAACGGCGCGGGAAAGTCGACGCTGCTCCGCACGCTGGCCGGCTTGCTCAAGCCGAGCTACGGCAAGGTCCGCATCTTTGCCGCGGATGGCACCGCCGAGGAGCCGATGGAGGCGCGGGACCGCATCGGCTACATGAGCCACGCCACCATGCTCTACGACGAGTTTTCCGGCGTCGAGAATCTGCGCTACTTTGCCAGCCTCTACCGCGGACGCGATTGCGTTGCGCCGGAGGAGGCGCTGCGCAGCGTCGGGCTCGATCCCGCGCTCGCGCGGCCCGTGGGGCAGTATTCGCAGGGGATGAGGCAGCGTGCGTCGCTGGCGCGGGTGCTGATCGCGCGCCCGGAACTGCTGCTGCTCGATGAGCCCTTCTCCAATATGGATATTGGCAGCGCGCACCAGATGCTGCGGCTGCTTGAAACCTTTCGCACCGAGCAGCGGACCATTGTGCTGACCACGCACCAGCGGGAGCTCGCCGAGCCGCTCGCGGATTTCGTGCTGACCCTGCAGGCGGGCGCTCTGGTGAGCCTGGAAGATGGACCCTACTCACAACGCTGCAGCCTGAGTCTCGCCGGAGGCATGGAGCGATGAGCGTCACCGCGAAGCCAGGGCACAAGACGAACGCTGCGCGCTTCCTCGATTCGCTCGGGATCCACTACGAGATTCGCGAGTACGAAGTAAGCCCTGAGGAATTTTCGGCGCTGGTTGTTGCCGAAAAGATTGGCCTGCCCGCGGAGCAGGTCTTCAAGACCCTGCTGTGCGTGACCTCGGAGAAGGAACACGTCTTCGCGGTGGTTCCTGGCGACGCGGAGCTGGATTTTAAGAAGCTGGCTGCAGCGGCCGGCGCGCGCAAGGCGGAGATGGTTTCGGTCAAAGATGTGCAGCCCCTGACCGGCTACGTGCGCGGCGGCGTGACAGTATTCGGAGCAAAGAAAGATTTCCCCGTTTTTGTGGATGAGACGGCCGAGCTGTTTGACGTCATTTCCGTTTCGGCGGGCACGCGCGGCGTGCAGGTGTTGCTGGCCCCCGCAGACTACTTGCGGGCGGCCAGGGCCACCGTGGCGGATTTGACCAGGGATGCCCGTCGGGAAGGTGCAGCATGAAGACCGCGTACTTCCTGATGCACCTGAAAAAAGATCTGCGGCTTGAGTGGCGTTCGAAGGACGCCATCAACTCCATGCTGTTTTTCGCGCTGCTGGTGGTGGTGCTCTTCAGCCTCGCCTTCGATCCCACGCGGGCGGTCTCGCGGCAAATTGCCGGCGGCATTCTCTGCGTGGCCACGATGTTTGCCGCGGTCAGCGCGCTGAATCAGGCGTGGGCGCGCGAGCTCCGCAATCAGGTGCTCGATGCGCTGCGCATGACGCCGGCCCCCGGCGCGTCGCTCTTCCTGGGCAAGGCCCTCGCGAATTTCCTGTTCGTCATGGTGGTGGAGATCGTGCTGGCTCCGGTCTTCGTGATGTTTTACAACCTGCACGCGCTGGGCAACGCCTGGCTGCTGGCGATTGTCCTGCCCCTCGGCACGTGGGCGCTCATCGTGAACGGTGTTTTCTTTGCCGCGCTCTCGATCCGCACCCGCAGCCGTGAATTGTTACTGCCACTGTTACTTTTCCCCATCTTCATCCCGGCGCTTCTGGGAATGGTGATGTCAGCGACAGCGATCCTCACCGGCGAGTCCGATCCAGGCCTCTGGATCAAAATGCTCGCCGCCTACGACGTGATTTTCACGACGGTGTGCATGATGCTCTTCGAGGTGATCCTGCATGCGGAGTGAGCGATCTCGAAGCGGCAGACCGTTTGTGAGCTTGAATTCTGTCGCGAACAGGCTTTCGTGCGTAGTAGTCGCGGAATTGCTGTTGGTCTGCGCAGCCGCGTTGTGCTGTGGACAGAGTTCGTCTTCAGGAAAGGATGCGACACGTTCGTCCGTTTCTCCAGATGCCTGCGGAGGAACCGCGGGCGGGGGAACTCTTGGAGTGCTGAGTTCCGTACCGAAGCAGGAGGAGGGGGCTCTCTGCAAACAGTATCTTCCTCTGGTGTTGGAGAAGACGACACATAATTGGTGGTCGATCATTCCAATGGAGGCGCGACCTCCCGAGTCCCGGAAGGGAAGAGCCACGGTTGAGTTCACGATTCAATCGGATGGAAAAGTTACGAATATGAAGCTGGTGCAACGGTCAGGGGATCTAGCTATGGACTATGCAGCCTGGACCGCAATCAAGACTGCCCAGCCGTATTCGCCGTTCGACAAGCTGCTGACCGTGCCTTATCTGAAGCTTCGGTTTATCTTCCTGTACAACGAAAAGACTGAAACTCAGAAGGGCACGCGGAGTGAGCCAGCGCTGTGAGGCTTCCCAATGGACAAAACGCGGTTGTCGAAATACAAAAGCTGAGGAATTATTGTTTAAACACGACCCACCCTCGTGGAAGACACAAAGCGCGGGTATTCGCTTCGGTTCTGGGAATTCATGAGAACGACGCGCAATGGTTTCGTGATGCATTATTGGATGCGGTCTTGAATCAGGAGGCGCGGACGGGTCGAGCCGATGTGTATGGCCAGAGATATATCCTGGATTTCGAGATCGCCGGGCCGGCCGGCAGCGGATTGGTCCGGAGTTTCTGGATAATTCGCGCGGGAGAGGATTTCCCACGATTTGTAAGTTGCTTTGTTATTTAAGGAGCGGAAGACGTGGAACCGAAAATACTGGATGTCGTTGCTTTGCTCGACAATATCCCGCAGGAAAAGTTAGTGCGCGGACAAGTGGGGACGATTGTCGAGCGGCTAAGCGGGGAAACCTTCGAAGTGGAATTCAGCGATAACGAGGGCCGCACGTACGCGACCATTGCACTTCGCGCCGGCCAGTTGCTGGTCCTGCACCACGAGGCCTTTGCGGCGGCCTGACCGTCCAGCTACTCAGTGATGGTGGTGCAGATAATGCGCGGCGGAAAAAGCCACTACCCAAAGCCCGACCACCAGCGAGCCCACCGTGAAGATCCAGTTGCGCGTGCGGCGGTCCTGCGGGGTGAGGGTTGTTCCCTTGTGGGTGCCGAATATCTGGCCGCCGACGCCGATGGCCATCAGGAGTACGCCGAGGATGAGTGTGATCCACACCATGATTTATCTTTTTACTCCATTTGCACTGGATGCGGAAAGAGGGCCTTGCGTTCGCCGGGGCGCGAATGGTCGAATGAAGCCGGGTAGGAGCGGCAAAGCGATGAGATTCGTCCGGTGTGCAGGCCTCGTCCTGGCAGCTGTCTTGTTCGCCGGCGGCGCTGTGCTTTGCGCGTCAGCTCAGGACAAACCCGCGGGTGCGGCGGTGGCTCCCGCAAAGGCCAAAACACCCGATCCCGAGACCCTCTCCGTCCAGTTGCTGACCCGCGTCTCGTCTGCCGATCGCGATGGACTGAGACAGTATCTCCCCATTGTGAAGCAGCAAACCAAAGATCAATGGCTGGCAGCGCTGCCGCCCGAAGTGGCCCCACCAACGTCGGCCGCCGGGACTGTGCAGATCGACGCAAGCGTCCATACCGACGGCCGGGTGACGAACCTGATTTTCAAACAGCCATCGGGAGATAAGGCGCTGGACCGAGCAGCCCGGATGGCCATCACCGGAGCGGCCTACGATTCATTTCCCTACGGATTGAGCGTGGACCAGGTGAGGATTCGTTTTACGTTTGTGTATAACCAGGGGAACGCGGTTCCGGCTGCGCCTGCGTCCCCCCATCCCTAGAGTGCAGACCGAGATTTCGGCATAAGGCGGAAAACGATGAAGATATGGCGATGGCTTTGGCTGCTGGCAACGCTGGCGGTGCTGGCGGAAGGATTCCGTGTGGCACTTTTTGTCGTGCCGCCCGATGCGGCGCAGGGCGATGTGCAGCGCATCTTTTACTACCACATCTCTTCGTGGGCGGGGATGGGGCTGTTCTTCACCCTGAACCTCGCCTGCTCGCTGGTCTATCTGGCGGTGCGCAACAGCAACAGCACGCTCGCGCTGAAGACTGACTCTCTGGCCGTGGCCTCGGCCGAAATTGGCGTCGTCTATTGCTTCATCGGCCTCGTCACCGGCTCGCTGTGGGGACGCGCGGTCTGGGGCATCTGGTGGACATGGGATGCGCGCCTCACCTCGACCCTTGTGCTGTGGCTGATCTATGTCGCATACCTGCTGCTGCGCCGCTTTGCCGCCGGGCCGCAGATGCGCACCCTCGCCGCGGTGATGGCCATCTTTGGATTCCTCGACACGCCCCTGGTCTATATGTCCACGCGCTGGTGGCGGACCCAGCATCCGGCGCCGGTCTTCGGCGGCGCTCCTGGCTCGGGCCTCGATCCCAGCATGTTCCCCGCGGTGTGGTGGAACCTGGCGGGTTGGACCATGTGGGGAATCTTCGTCGCCAGTCTCCGCTACGTTTCGGAATATCGCGCACAAAAGGCAGAACAGGATGAGGCGCTCAAGGCGCTCGAATTTGCGCCCGGCCAACAGCCGCTGGCGGCGGGGAGGTAACGGCGATGGATATGGGACATCGGCATCTGATTCTGGCTTACGCCGTGACGATCGCGATTCACCTGGTGTATCTGGGGTACGTCGCGGTAAAGTGGCGCACCCGCAAAAAAGTCGCCAACTAACTCGCTCATTCCCGGCTGGCCGCGTCTAACGGGATGCCTCGCGCTCCGGACGGCGGCCGTCGCCCGCTTCCGATTCCCCGCCGCGAAACGGTAGACTCGAAATATGGTTGGAATGCAAAAACTTGTCTTGTTCACTATGGGTTGGCTGATCGTCGCGGCCGCTGCCGGACAGCAATCCGCAACCCCGTTGCGCCCCGGCGATACCTCCGCGCTTCATCCCCCGGTGGGGGCAAAGATCGCCATCGTGGAGTTCGCCGACCTCGAATGCCCCAGCTGCGCCTTGCAGAATCCGGTGATTATGCAGGCCTCGGAAAAATACCATGTCCCGCGCGTCTGGCACGATTTTCCCCTGCCCCAGCACAACTGGAGCTTCCAGGCCGCGGTGAACGCGCGCTGGTTCGACGCGAAATCCAAAAAGCTGGGCGACGATTATCGCAGCGCGGTTTTTGCCGCGCAGGCCAGCATCGAATCGAAGGACGATCTGGCGCAGTTCACCCAGAAGTGGGCGCAACAACACGGAGTGGCGCTCCCCTTCGTGATGGATCCGCAGGGCAAGCTCGCCGCCGAGGTGAAAGCCGACCAGAATCTGGGCAATCGCATCGGCATTCACGAAACCCCGACGGCCTGGGTCGTCACCGATCACGGCTATAAGCAGGTAATGGATTTTCAGAAGCTGTATTCGATGCTCGACCATGCGGAGGCGGGCCGGTAACCCGGGAACGGGGAGCCTGTAGCCGGTAGCCGGTCGGTGCCCGCGCATCGATCGATTGCGGCACGAATTTCAAAGCGCACATTTCCAGAACACAAGAGGAACGATGAGTGTTGAAAGCACAAAGGCTGCCGCGCAGCCGCCGGTAGCGGCGCGCAGGCATACGGAGAAAATCCTCTTCGGGCACACGCTCGTCGACGACTACGCCTGGCTGCGGGAGAAAGAAAATCCCGAAACCATCGCGTATCTGGAGGCGGAGAATGCGCACTGCGCGCAGATCTTTGCCGGCACCGAGGATTTGCAGAAGCAGCTCTACGAGGAGATGCGCAGTCACATCAGGGAAACCGACATCTCCGTTCCGTTCCGCGAACGCGAGTACTGGTACTACTCGCGAACCGAGGAGGGCAAGCAGTACGAGATTTTTGGCCGCAGGCGCGGCACGGCCGAGGCGCCGGAGGGCGAGGAAGAAATTCTGCTGGATGTGAATGAGCTGGCGGAGAACGAGTCGTTCATGGCGCTCGGCACCATGGTCGTCTCCGACGACGGGAATCTGCTCGCCTACTCCTGCGACAATCGCGGCTTTCGCCAGTACAAGCTCTATGTGAAGGACCTGCGCACCGGCGAAGTGTTGAAACAGCACGTGGACCGCGTGGGCTCGGTGGTTTGGGCGGCCGATAACAGAACGTTGTTTTACACCGTCGAGGACGAGGAACAGAAGCGGCAGTTTCAATTCTTCCGCCATGAAATCGACAAGCCGTTTGAGCAGGCCGAGCTGGTTTACGAAGAAAAGGACGAGCGCTTCAACATCGGCGCGGGACGCACACGCGACGATCGCTACATCATCCTGCAAAGCTCGAGCCACACCACCACCGATGAGCAGTTTTTGCCGGCCGGCGAACCGCGCGGCACATGGCGGCAGATCGAGCCGCGCCGCGACGAAATCGAATATTATGCCGACCACCGCAATGGGCAGTTTTATATCCGTGTTAACGACACGGGAAGAAATTTTCGGCTGGTGACGGCGCCGGTCGAGAACCCGGGCCGCGAAAACTGGACCGAGCTGATCCCGCAGCGGGCCGAAGCGATGCTCGAGGAAGTCGATCTGTTCGCCGGGCATGCGGTGGTTTGGGAGCGTCGCCAGGGTCTGCAGCATGTGCGCATTGCCCCCTTTCGCGGCGCGGGGCCGGAGATGGCGGAGGGCCGCGAGATTGCCTTTCCCGAGCCCGTGTACAGCATCCATCCGCATGCGAATCGCGTTTATGACACGGCGAAGTATCGCTACGCCTATCAGTCGCTGGTCACGCCCGCTTCCGTCTTCGAGTACGACGTTGCGACGGGCGATTCAAAGCTGCTGAAGCAGGTCGAAGTGCCGGGAGGATTCGACCGCACGCAGTATGAATCGGAACGGATCTTTGCGCGCGCTGCCGACGGAGTGGAGATTCCCGTCTCGCTGGTCTGGCGTAAAGACAAGCGCGAGGCAAAAACAAATCCATTGTGGGTTTACGGGTATGGCGCCTATGGCTACTCGCTGCCCATGGGCTTCAGCAGCAACCGGCTGAGTCTGCTCGATCGCGGCTTTGTTCTTGCCTATGCGCATGTGCGCGGCGGCGGGGATATGGGCAAGGCCTGGCACGACGCCGGGCGGCTGATGCACAAACGCAACACCTTCACCGATTTTGTAACCGTGACGGAGCATTTAATCGCGCACGGCTACGGCGCCCCGGATCGCGTTGCGGCGGAGGGTGGCAGCGCCGGTGGTTTGCTGATGGGCGCCATTGCCAATCTGCGGCCGGACTTGTATCGGGCCATCGTGGCCCACGTGCCTTTTGTCGATGTGATGAACACCATGCTCGACCCCACCCTGCCGCTCACCGTGCCGGAGTACGAAGAATGGGGCGATCCCAACCAGAAGGACGCCTTCGAGTACATGCTTAGTTATTCGCCCTACGACAACCTTGCGGCGGAAGCGTATCCGGCGATGCTGGTGAAGACCTCGCTGCACGACAGCCAGGTGATGTACTGGGAGCCGGCAAAATATGTGGCGAAGATGCGAACCCTGCGGACCGATGCGCGGCATCTGGTGCTGCACACCAATCTCACCGCGGGCCACGGCGGCGCGTCAGGGCGATACGACTATCTGAAGGAGATTGCGCTCGATTACGCGTTTTTACTGGGCGAACTCAGCGTCGTGTCGTGATCGATCTTCGAGTTTTCCCCGCAGGAAACGCTGGCTGCCCTGCCCGGCCATAGCGAAATCCTCTTTCGCCGCAATCGTATCCTCGCGTAGCTCCGATCCCAGAGCTTCGGCATAGAGTTCTTCGAGGCGCGCGGTCTGGGTTTCGAGACTGAAGAGTGACTCGGCGCGCCGGCGTCCCGCGGCAGCGAGGCGGTGCGTCAGGCAGGGATCGCGCAGCAGCTCCGAGATGGCGTCGGCCAGCGCGCGTTCGTCGCCCGGCGCCACCAGCAGGGCGGTCTCGCTTTCGGCAACCGCTTCACAGACGCCCGGACCCCGAAAGCCGGCGATGGGCAAGCCGATGGCCTGGGCTTCGCAGAGATTGATGGGCAGGCCTTCGGTGTCGCCCGAAGAGGCGACGATGCTCGGGGCGGCGAGCACGTGCGCCCTGTGCATGAGATCGACCACCACGCGCGGCGGCTGCGCTCCGAGAAACGTGCAGTGGCGCAGGGTTTGACGCGCCTGGATGCGCAGCGGATCGAGAAGGGGACCGTCGCCGACGATCAGCAGCCGCGCGGTGCGGTGGCGTTCCTGAAGGAGCGCCATGGCGCGGATCAGATGGGCGCAGCCCTTTTTCTCCATGAGACGCCCGACGAAGAGGATGATCGGATCGAGCGGGTTCTGCGGCCGCGAGCGCAGCGGGTCCGGCGCAAAAAGGTTCAGATCGACGCCGATGCGGAGGGTGCGCAGCTTTGCTTCAGGCACCCCGCGTTCGAGGGCCTGACGGCGAATGTGTTCCGACACGCAGATGAAGAAGCGGGCGCGTTTGCGAAGTTCGGTTCGGCGGCGCAGATAAACGCGTCCAGGTGCATCCCGATGGAGGGCCTTGTCGGTGCTGGTGGCGTCGTAACCGTGGAGCGTGACGATCAGCGGTACGCCCAGCGCCTTTTCGAGCGGCAGCGCGGCCGCGCCATCGACGGCGAAGTGCGCGTGCAGCAGCGCTGGGTGGCGACGCTGGAGTGCCCGTACAAAGTGCGGCGCGATCCCGCTGGCCAGGAAAAAGTGACGCCGCACCTTGTCGCCGAAATTGTCGTGGCGTGTCAGCAACACGGTTTCGCAGTCGTCGAGTCGCAGCCCACCGGGTACGGCACGTAGTCCGGCGAAGCAGGGCGTGAAGTGGCGCAGCGCATGGGCCTGCGCAGCGACAAAGGTCTCCGAAGGCGGCAGCAGCTCGGTGCGATAGATGAGGACGGTGGGATTCACGGGACTTCCTGCGCGATCGTTTGCGGGAAAGCATGCCCTCCGATGGCGGCCGCCGCAGCGGACGGCGATCGGGAGGACGATGCGATCATGTTGGCACGTCTGCGGTCTCGGGCGGCGTGATGGCGATCACCCGAGAAGCTCTCGACGCTGGCGAGCGCCGCAACGTAGAGGATCCAGAACAGGCCGTTGTAGATAAGCAGGGTGTTCTCGTCGAGGTCGTAGAGGGCGATGAGCACAAGGATGGCGCTGGGCCACCCAATAAGGCCAGTCTGCCCGCGCCGCCAGAGCGGCCATAGTTGCTGCCAGGCGCGCAGCCAGCTCAGAAGAAACAGAAGGAGGCCCGCCGCGCCCAGTTCCAGCGCAATTTCCAGGAAGCCGTTGTGGGCGTGCGCCACGATGAAGTGGACCGCGGCGGCGATCTGAAACGATGGGCCAGCCATCCCGCGCCAGAAGGCGGCGTATCCGTAGCCGAGTAACGGCCGTTGGGCGATGAAGCGAGCGACCTGTGTCCAGATGGCCGTGCGTCCGGTAAGGGTGGCGTCGCGGCCGAGAAAGATCGCGAGGTGAGGAAATCCGAAGACCAGCGCGGCGCCGATGCCGGCAGCAGCGAGCGGGGTGGCGACCGCTACAACCAGGCGGGCTCGGGCCCCTGCGTGCCTGGCGACAATGAGAAGCATCCAGAGAGCCAGCAGCGCGCCTTCAATCAGCCATGCTCCGCGTGAGCCGCTCATGATGAGAACAAAAAAGAAGAGGCCGAGCGCGAGCAGACGACGTACGCGAAGCAGACTGCGTGCGTCGCCGAAGAGGATAACCGCCGAGGCGAGAACCATGATCCGCCCGCAGGCATTTTTCTGCGTGAAGACCCCCTGCCAGTCGGTGGCGTGTCCCGGTGTGTGATCGAGCCCGATGGCCGGAGCCCCAATGACGATGGCGATGGTTCCCAGAGCCAGTGCGATGGTGGCCAGGCGCAGAATGGCGAACTGCCGCGCCGGAGGAAAACGCACAGCGAAATAAACTCCGAAGAGTCCCGCGAGCGCGAAGGGCACGGAGCGGCGCAGCGTCAGCACCGGATCGATGGACCAGGCGCTGGAAGCAATCGCGAGCACCCCCAGCGCGCCCGGCAAAGCCAGCCACGGTAGCCGGGCGATGTGCCGGAGCAAAAGGCGCGGACGCCGGAGGAGCAGCGCTACGATGACCGTGTTGGCCAATCCCTGCACGGCAATGCCGCCCACGGTGTTCAGCCCCGTGGCCGCCGAGCCCGTCATCTCGAGGGCCTGCGGCGGCGCGATGCCCGGGATCGATCCCTGCATGGCGAAGAACGCAAAAAGCGCGGCGCACACCAGCTCTTCCAGCGCGATGCCGGCCAGGGGAAACGGGCGAGTCCGGCGGCGTCGGGTCATCAGTGGGCTGCGTAGATGAGTGCGGAGCCGGCGGCCGCCGTAATATCGGCGATCCCCAGCGAGATGTTCTTCATCAGGCTGAACGGGACATAGAGAATGTCGTTGGCCTGCAAAGCAACATCGGGATCGCGCCCGCGCTCCATCTCGCGCAGCGGCAGATCGATCGACTGGGACAGGCCATCGACGCTGCGGACCAGGCGCACTTTTCTCTCACTGGCGGTCTTTGAGGCGCCCGCGGCGAGGGCGATCGCCTGAAGAACCGTGAGGCTGGAGTCGTTCTGCATTACATAGCCCCCAGGATGGGCGACGTCGCCGAGCACGTAGACGATGCCGGCTTTCGGCACGATGACGGTATCGCCCGGCCGCACCAGGACATCGGCGTTCAGTGCGTCGTCGGCCCGGTTCGGGAGGAAGGCCCGTATACGCTGACCGGGGTCGATCCGGTCGCCGCCTTTGCCTCCTCGCTCGATCACGATATGACGGTCGGCCGACTCCGTGAGGCCCCCGGCGAGCGACAGTACGTCGATCAGGGTACGCGGCGCTCCCAGATGGATGGTCCCGGGATGGGCCACCTGGCCGAGAATTGTAACAGTCTGTGTGGCATATTCTTCCACGAACACGGTAACCTCCGGATGGAGCAGAAAACCGCCCTCCACATACTTGCGGGCGATGCGGGTGGCCGCTTCGGCGGGCGTGAGCCCCTGAACGGCGATGTTGCCGGCCAGCGCGAGGGCGATTTCGCCGGAGTCAAGAACGCGCGTGCGCTGGTCGAGTTCCGATTCGCGCAGGACGGTGATGCGCAGCAGATCGCCAGGCCCGATCAGCAGGCTCTCGGGCAAGGATGCACCGGCCGGCGCAGAATCTGGCGCCGCCGACGGCGTGGCTTCCGTCGCACCAGCCTCCGGGGCCGCGCCCGCGGGAGCGGTTGACGGCGGATTGTCCGGTGCAACCAGGGGGAGCGGTGCAGAAGACGCCGGTTGCTGGGCGCCTACAACCTTGGTGCTGCACAACCCACATGCGCAAACGGCGAGGAGAATTGCCAGCCGCAGCGGCTCTTCATGCATGCGCATACGGGATCCCCTGGGAAACGCCCTCGAGAACCACCCCGAGCACAGCGTGATCGGCGACCTGGCGGCTGAGGTCGTGGAAGGCGGGCACAACCTGTTCCCGCCTGGACTCGCCCGCCCGCGTGGTCAGCAGAACAGCGTCGGAAATCTGCGCGAGAACGAGCGCGTCGGCGAAAACGGCCGCGGGGCTGTGAATGACGATGAAGCTGAACTCGCCTCGCCATCCGTTGAGCAGGCTAACCATGCGCGGCGACGCGATCAGCTCCGATGGACAAAGGGGCCGCGCGCCCGTCTGCACCACAGAGAGTAAAGGCAAGCCTGCAATCGATTGGGAGAAGGGAAGAGCCGTCCCGGAGAGCATTTCGCTGAGCCCGGGATCGGCGGAGGGGCACGCGTCCGGCGCGGATCGCAGATCGGCGTCGATGAAGAGGACCGGTGCGCCGTGCTGTGCGAGCACAGTGGCGAGGGTCAGGGCGAGCGGCGGCGCGGAGTCCTTCTTTGCGCCGTGAGTCAGGTGCCCTTCCGGAGCGGCACATTCCATCAGGGTGATGATCTGCGGTGGGTGGCCGCTGTGCGACAACAACAGCGAGGCCCGCAGACGGTGCAGCGATTCGACGAACGGCGATTCCTGCGTGCGAATCGCAACGTCCGGCTCCGCCGCAGCCCCCAGCGTCGCAACCGAATGCGACGGCATGGGCAGGATTCTCCGGTACCACGGCGGGTCTGTCCGATACTCAGGAACGGCCGCGAGTACGGGAGCATCGAGCAGAGCCTCGAGTTCTTCTGGCGTTCGGATCGTGGTCTCCGTCAGGTCCCGCACCAGCGCGCCCGCAACTCCCAGAAATATTCCCGCGGCCAGCGCCACCGCGGCGGTGTAAGGAATGCCTGGGCTCGAAGGGTGATCCGATGGCGGAACCAGAGCTGGACTGACGATCGCGAAATTGCCGGAGTGCAGCCCTTCGAGGATGCCGGTCTGCTGCAGGCGGCCGAGCAGGGATGTGTACAACGATCGGCTTTCGTCGGCTTCCTGACGCGCGAGACGCAAAGCCACGGCATTGCCGGTGAGGCGCGACGCAAGATCCTTTTGCTGGCTGAAGGCTTCGCGCGCCGCGTCCTCGGCCTGGACAGAAACCTCGTAGTCGCTTCGCGCACGGGCGGCAAGCCGGCCCACCTCGGCCTGGATCGACTCTTCGAGGATCGCGAGGCGGGCACGTTGTTCCGCAACCGCGGGCCAGTTCTGGCCGTACCGGTTGTCGAACTCGGCCATTTGTACCTTCGCATTGGCTTCCTGCGTGCGCAACGACTGGATCAGCGCGAAGGAATTCTGCGTGTTCGCACCCACCGCGGGATTACCGCCAAGTCCCGAGATCGCTTCAGGATCTCCGCTTTGCACAGCACGCCAGATGGCCTCGCGCACGATGCGGTTGGATTGCGCGGCGGAGAGCGCGCTGTTGAGTGTGTCGAGGCGGGCAAGGACCACGTTATGCGCATCGTCGTCGCCGTACGAACCGGAGACGCGATCGAGGGCGGCGGCACGGGCGTCGAGCGCATCGGTCTGTTGTTTCAGACCGTTCAGCTGGGCGGAGAGCCACGTTGCCGATTGCGCTGCCGTCGTGGAACGCGACTGAAATCCATAGTCGGCAAGCGCCTGGACGAGGGCATTGACCACGGCGGCGGCGCGCCCGGGATCAGGATCGGAGTAGCCGATGGCAATCAGGCGCGTGCCTGCGGTGCTGGCGATTTTCCGGTGGTGCGCGAATATTTTCAGC
Organism: uncultured Acidobacteriaceae bacterium; assembly: GCA_963787915.1. Lineage (GTDB taxonomy): Bacteria > Acidobacteriota > Terriglobia > Terriglobales > Acidobacteriaceae > Palsa-343. The sequence goes on from CAWBEP010000008.1 coordinate 475,692, forward strand.
GCCACGAACCGCCGATTCGGCGCATCGCCGAGTGGGACAGACAGCGGTTCGAGCGGCTTTTGCCAAAACAGCAGCCGGCGCATCCACGTGAACGCCCCATGATGAGAGGCAAAATAGTCCGGAGTCTTTTCGAGGCCGGTGCGGCCAATCACATCGAGTGTGAGCGCGTCCGACTCGAGCACTCCCACTTCGGTTTGCAGGGTGAGATTATCGTCGAAAGAGTCGCTGATCGCCGTGGATTGCTTATCGCTCGTCGTATTTTCGAGGCCGAATCCGCCCTGCGATTCCTTTTGGATTGCAATGACCGCCGTAGCGCGGTAACGCGGCGTAACACAGACGTAATACAGCAGCGCGATCCCGAAGCTGAGGCCGAGCGACCCCAGGATCCAGGCTCGACGGCGCACGAATAGCTCAAGGAAATCGGCGAGCGTCCACTCCACCGGCGGATCGCCGCGCGTATCGAGAAGCACGCGATGCGCGGACCGGCCATGCGCGCTCATCGCCGGGCCTCCGGGATGCAAGCCAGCTCAGCCATTGCGCAGCAGGACCACCGATCCGTCGAAGTCGAAGGAAAAATCCATTTCGCTCAGTCCTGCGCCGAGCATGGTGGTGCGCAGACGGCGGCGATCCTGGGTATGCAGAAGAAGGAACCCGCTTCCGCCGGCGCCAACCAGTTTGCCGCCGCTCGCTCCCCCTTCGGACCGGGCCAGGTCGTAGACCGAGTCAATGCGGGAGCTGGACATCGAGCTGCACCGGGCGCGCTTGCGCTTCCAGTGCTCGTGCAGGAGGCACCCAAACTCGGCCACCTGTCCGCCTTCGAGCGCCCTTTGTATCGCCCGGCCCAGCGAGCGCGTGAAGCTGAGGCTTTCGATCATCGTGGGATCGCGCGCTTCGGAGAGCCGCTTCTGTTCGTCGAGCAGCGAAGAGGCATTGCGGGTGTCGCCCACAAAGAAAAGCATCAGCGAATCGCGCAGCTCGCGCAGAGACTCTTCGCTCATGTGGAGCGGGCTCACCCGCACCTGGTCGTCCGCCAGATATTCCTGGCAGAGCAGCCCTCCGTAAGCGGCGATGTACTGATCCTGTTTGCCGACTGGATGGCCGAGGCGATTCATTTCGATTTCCACGGCCTCGCGCGCCAGCACCTCGGCCGTCACCGGCTCGCGCTGCCATGCGTAGAGGGCATGAAGCAGTCCGACGAGAAAGCTGCCCGATGATCCCAGGCCCGTGCCCGCCGGAACATCCGCGATGCTGACGATCTCCAGCGGCGATCGGGCGCGATGCATGCGGAGCGCCTCGCGCATCAGCGGATGGCGGATATCGTCGCAGCTGTCCGCGCGTTCGGTTTCGGAGTACTTGAGGAAGTAGCCGGGCAGGAAGCTGCGATTGATCGTGATGTAAACGTATTTATTGATGGCGGCGGAGATGACGAAACCACCGCCATTTTCACGGTACCAGGAGGGCAGATCGGTGCCTCCCCCGCCGATGGAAATGCGCAGGGGCGTGCGCGTCATGATCACGGGCGCGGCTCCTTCGAGAGCTCGCGCGGAAGACGCGGGGGGCGGGGAATCGCGATGTGCGGCCCGACTTCGATAAACGGGACGTTTTCCGAGCTGTCCGCGCTGACCCGGGGAACAGGAAAGGAATCCGCCGTCTCCTCCTGCGGGGGAGGGCCTCCCGTCGAGAACGAAAAAGCGCGGCGCGCGCGGGGAGACGCCGCCAGCGCGGCTTCGGTCTCGCGCAGGCCGGGCAGAGAGCCGATTTCGTAAAACCGGTCCGCGGTTTCGTAACCCGCGAGCAGCGAATAGTGCGCGAGTCCGGACCAGACGTCGGCGAGATCGAAAACCGGGACGGACCAGTGAGCCAGAACGCTGCTTTCGAGTGCGTCCAGACCGTAGTCGACGTGGTGCATGGCGGGCGAAGGGTGACGCTTGTCGTAGCGGACCACAACGCCGTTGCGGAACTCGACGTTGCTGGCGCCCCAGCGATTCTGGTTGCGGAAGACGGTCATGAGGCCCGGTTTGTGCGCGTCGAGAAAGGCGCGCCATACCGGCTCGATGGGTTCGGTCAGCCAGCTGTCGCCGTACATGATGAGGAAGCGGTTGCCCAGAAGGGGCAGTGCGGCGCGCAGGGCCCCTCCCGTCCCCAGCGGCAGGTCGCCGTCGTAGCTGTAGGCAATGCTGAGGCCGAAGCGGCTCCCGTCGCCGGCGAATTCCTCAATCCGCTCGCCGAGATACCCCACACAGATCACCACTTCGCGAATGCCGCCTTCGTAGATCAGGCGCAGCTGATGCGCCAGGAACGGCTCGCCCGCTATCTCGATCAGTGACTTTGGCGTGGTGTTGGTTAACGGCCGCAGCCGCCGGGCCAGCCCTCCCGCCAGCAGCGCCAGACGCGGGGGCCAGAAGGTTTCTCCCGCGCCCGGATCCATATGGCTTGTACGGGCCTTCAATCTCCCCGAAGAACCCACCGAAGAAACGGCAAACAACGCAGCGGGAATGGTCGGACCAGGTTCAATTGCGCATGGTGCGTTCATCGGACATCAGCTCCTGCAGAGAATGGCGCACCGCCTCACGGCTGTTCCGTTTCGGAATCCAGCCGAGGGAGCGAATGCGCGTGGAATCGAGACGCACCACCGGAACGTCGCCGCGCCAGCCGCGTGCGCCGCCGGTATATTCGAAGGTTGGCTTCGTGTGCAGGCCGATGGTTTCCACCGCCAGCTCGGCAATCTCGCTGACCGTGACCGCGTCGTCGGTCGCGACATTGAACACAGAAAACGGTGCGTTGGCTTTCTTGGCCGCGCACAGAACCGCGTCCACCACATCGGAAACGTGGATGTAAGGCTTGCTCTGGTGGCCGTCGCCGAGGATGCGGAGCCGATTCGGCTTCGCGCTCAGGCTGCGCAGAAAATCGAAGCCCACCCCGTGGGTTTGCCGGGGCCCGACCACGTTCCCAAACCGAAAAACACACGCGCGCAGGCCGAACATCGAACAGTAGCTCGCGATCAGCGATTCGCAGGCGAGCTTGCTGGCCCCGTAAGTGGAAACTGGAACCATCGGGGCATGATCTTCAGCCACCGGCCTGTCGCCCATATCGCCGTATACCCCGCTTCCCGAGGCGTAGATCAGACGATGCAGCCCGGCGCGCCGCATGGCCTCAACCACATTGTTGGTAACCAGCGTTCCCTTGTAGAAATCGATCTCCGGATATTGCTCGGCGCGCGCGATATCGGCATTCGAGGCCAGGTGGATGACCCAGTCGTGGCCCTCCATCGTGGCAAAGAGGGCGTTGACATCGCTGGCATCGGAGCGAACCACCTGCAGACGCTTGTCTCCCAGGTGCGCCTCATAATGCCATTCGCGCCCCGAGCAAAAGTTATCGAAGAGAGTTACGCGCCGCGTCTTTGGCGAAGCAAGCAGGGTGTCGGCAAAATGACTCCCGATGAAACCGGCGCCTCCAATAATGAAATAACTACCTGCATTCAGTAACATTCGATAGTTCCTCATCCCGGTACTTTTGGGTGGTTTGGACTGGGTTATTGATGCGTGCTGGGGGCTCTCGCCCAAAATGAAACTGTGCTCCCTATATTTCCGTCACGCCCGAAGAAAGACAATCTTTTTTTGTCACGGTCACCGTTACGCAAGTCAGGTTAATGTGAGAGTTATGGCCAATCGGCACCATTACCTCTGTTACGGCTGGTGGCTTATTGTGTAAAACACCATTCCCACCCGAAGGTATAAGTGCTCCATAAGTCAAAAGATTGTCTGCCGCCTGGTTCGCCGTCCGGCAGGGGCCACGCATGGAGAAGCCAGAAATCGCGTTTACAGTCGGGATGCCGGTATCGAACGCGATGCCGTGGCTTCCCGAAGCCATCGAGAGCCTGCTCGGTCAGACATACACGTCGTTCGAAATTCTGGCCATCGTCGATGGCGGATCCGACGCCAGTGCTGCTTATCTCAAAAGCATCGCAAACCAGCATCTTCGCGAACCGCGCCTGCGCGTACTCGAGCAACCCAACGCCGGCGTGACCGCGACTCTCAACCGCCTGCTCGACGAGGCTCGCACCCCGTGGCTGGTCCGCATGGACGCGGACGACATCTCCTATCCCACGCGCATCGAAAAGCTGGCAGACGCGGTACGCGTCCATCCTGGTGCGGGAATGATCTACTCCCTCGCCGACTATCACCCGCGCGAGCGTTGCGCCGGCCAGTTCCGCTGTTCGCGCGGCACGCCGGAAGAGCTGCGCGCCATCGTCGAAAGCGGCTACCTGCTCTCGATCTGTCACTCCACCGTTGCCCTCAACATCGCCGAGGCCCGGGCCGCCGGCGGCTACCGCATGAACATCCACGCCGAAGATGCGGACCTGTGGTGGCGGATGGCTCGCCGCTCCGAGGTGCGATTCATCCCCGAGCCCCTCGTCGGCTTTCGCCTCAACACCGGCAGTGTCAGCGCCCGCAACCTCGAGCAGCAGGAGCTTGCCGGAATGTACGTGCAATATCTCCTGCTCTCGGAGTTATGGGGATTCCGTCCGCTTCCCCTCGATCAAATCACGCGGCCGCTGCACGCATTTGTGCGCCCGGCCACCGTCACCGCCAAGGAATCGCTGCGCCGCTTCAACATGCATCTTGCCCGCGGCCAGCCGCTCGAAGGCCTCGCAGCTCTGGCTGCAGCCGCCTGGGCCTCGCCTGCTTACGTGGCGCGGCGCGTCGTGGATGAGTTCAGCCACCGTGCCGTCGCCAATGGAGTACCGCCGCACTTGTTTCTCGAACGAAAGGACGTGTTGTGGAACTGATCGAAGAGCCATCTTCTGCCGCCACTCTCGAAGCCACCCAAACGGAACCCGCCCATCTTCCGCTGCCGCCCCGTTTTGTTTTGGGAAAAACTCCGATCGACCGCATCTCCATGGACTACGCCGCCGTGCTCATGGTCGAGGCGCTGCTCCATCGCGGCCAGCGGCCTCCCTTGACCGTCGTGGGTCCCAACGCCCACCTCGTGATGCTGGCCGAGCACGACAGCCGCTTTGCCGACGCGATGCAGGAGGCCGACCTCGCCGTTCCCGACGGGGTCTCGGTGGTGATGGCCTCGCGTGTCCTCGGCGTCCCGATTCCGGAACGCGTCACCGGCGGCGACCTGATGGAGCGGATGTGCCGTGAAGCCGCGCACTACGGTTTCCGCGTTTATTTTCTCGGTGGCTTGCCGGGCTCCGCTGTCATGGCCGCGCACAATTTGCGCGCGCGCTACCCCGGGCTGTGCATCTGCGGAACTTCCTGTCCGCCCCTGGGCTTCGAGAATCGGCCGTCGGAGCAGGCACGCATCCTCCGGGAGATCGACGCGGCATCCCCGGACCTGCTCTGCGTCGCCTTTGGCGCACCCAGGCAGGAAATCTGGATGCAGCAGAACCGCGCGCATCTGAATGTCGGCGCGATTCTTCCCGTCGGGGCTGCCTTCGACACACAGGCCGGCTTACGCCGCCGCGCCCCGCGATGGGTGCAGGCCATTGCCCTCGAATGGCTCTTTCGGCTCTTGATGGAGCCGCGCCGTCTGGGCCGAAGGTACCTCATCGGCAATACCCAGTTCATCCTCCTGGTTCTGCGCCAGTGGCGGCAGGAGAAGCTCGGCGCTCTGCGGCGTCGCTTTGAAAAATTCGCCGCTCCCGAACATCTCCAGCTCAACGACAGGAGCTCGCGATGAAAAACATTCAGGCTCTGCGCATTAGCCTGTACAGCGACGGTGCCGACATCGAAGGCATCCTCGAAATGTACGCGAAGCCCTGGATTCGCGGGTTTACCACCAACCCAACCCTGATGCGCAAGGCGGGCGTCAGAGACTACGAGGCCTTCGCGCGCTCGCTCCTCGGAGCAGTGCCTGATCGGCCGATCTCCTTCGAGGTTTTCGCCGACGACGAAGCGGAGATGGAGGCCCAGGCGCGCACCATTGCCGCCTGGGGTCCCAACGTCAATGTCAAGATCCCCGTCACCAATCGCACAGGCGTCTTCCTCGGCCCCCTGATCCGGCGCCTCGCCGAAGCGGGAGTCGCGCTGAACATCACAGCCATCCTCACCTCCGGGCAGGTGCAGAGCGTCGTCGACGCCCTCCCACCCGAGGCGCGCGCGATCGTCTCGGTCTTCGCGGGCCGCATCGCCGATACCGGCGTCGATCCCGTTCCCGTCATGATCGCGGCGAAGCGCATTTTGCGCCGCCGGCCCCGCGCGCAGCTCCTCTGGGCCAGCCCGCGCGAGCTGCTCAACATCTTCCAGGCGGAAGCGGCCGGCTGCGACATCATTACCGTGCCCCCGGAGATCCTCCGCAAGATCGACCTCATCGGCAAAGACCTCGCAGCCTATTCGCTCGAGACCGTGGAGATGTTTCATCGCGATGCGCATATGGCGGCGTATGAAATCGACACGCACAACGCCGGGCCGGCAACCTCGGCTCCCATTGCGGCCATCGAGCCCTCGCAGGATCCCACCCCCGACCTGCTCCAGGAGATTATCGCCGCGGCCTCGGCAAGAACGGTCAACCGTTGAAGTGGCCACGACCGCGAACCCCGAACCCGAGATCAACGCTGGCGTAATGGAGCCGCGCTCTCAGAGAGAGGACTTGCGCAGCAGCGCCGAACCGGAAGGGCGGGAGGAGACGACCTGCAGTCCGGCTGAGCCGCCGGTAGATCCGTGGCGCATTCTCTGCATCAGCCTTGTTGCGCATCGTCTGAGTTTCGCAGAGAGCAGCGCGAAGGCCAGAAAGCTGAGGCACGACCGCAGTTCAGGAGCGCCTTCGAACAAAAACGCGCGCAGGATCGCGAGCCGCGCCATTGGGCCCGCGCGCCCGGCCTGAGCCCGCCACACGCACTGAATTGCGACGAACCAGGAAAACGCACGCGGCGAAATCTGCGCCTGCAGGCGACGGATCCACGACAGGGAAAACCGCCAGTCAGGACCGCGTCCCACCGTCCTCCGTGCGTCCTCTACCCGCCAGATGGTCAGCGGCTGGCGGACCATGCTCAGGCCGACTCCCTTATAAGACGTGACCCGCACGATCCAGTCCCAGTCCTGATGCATTGGCAGCCCGGACGTGAAGGGCACGGCCATCAGCAGTTCGCGCGGAGCCAGCAGTGTCGAACTCTGGATCACTCCGCCCGGATCGGCGAGGCCGCTGCGGCAGAAGAGAAAATCCGCGACCGGCTGTGGCGCCTGGTACGCCGTCAGCGGCAAAACGCGGCTGGTCTGCTCCGACTGCGCGATCACCCGGCAGGAAACCACCGGGAACCAGTCCTTCATGGCCCGGACGGCCCGCATCTGGCATTCGATCTTTCGCGGAAGCCATTCGTCGTCATCGTCGAGAAGCGCAATCCATTCTCCCAGTGCCGCGCGCACCCCGGCGTTGCGGGCGTCGCAGCCGCCTCGCCACTCGGGAAGAAAGATGACGCGCAGCCGCCCATCAGCCACGGTTTCGAGAAGCGCTGTCGTCGCGGGATCGGGCCCGTCAACCACCACCACCACTTCCATGTTCGGCCAGCTTTGGCGCAGCGCGCTGCGGATGGCGCACGCCAGCCGATGCGGCCGGTCCCGCGTCGGAATCACGGCGGAGACCAGAGGGCGATTCGGCTTGTCGTTATTCGTCATCGTCGCGTGCTGCCCAGAACATCCGGCCGGCAGCTTCGAAGCTAGGGTCAAACGCAGAGGAAATACAGATTACCGAGCGGTGCGTCGCCCACTTCGGTAACGACGTTCGCGACACTATGGGAAATGGGTGCCCATTCATGCGCTCTTTTGGCCGGACTGGGCACCGCACCATGCGAAAGCTCAGTTCCGCCTTGGCCTGCCTCGTGGTGTGATCGTGCTTCCGCTCGTCCGAATTGTTGAACCACTTTTCGCACCGCGGATCTGCGTTCAGGCGCCGCTGCTGCATCCCGCTCCCGGCTCCCAACCGGTTCTGTCAACTTTTCACCACTTCCCTAAAGTAACTCCCGCTCATAACAGACTACTTACAAACCAACAAAGTTGGCCGATTGAGTTCCCTGACCTGTTATCCTGAACTTATAGAGTAGAAACTAAGAAAGGCCGCCTTTGCGCGGCCTTTTCTCTTGCTCGCAACATTCTCCCAATCCCGTTCCTCCGAGGAGGGACTTATGCACGCTGTCATCGATCCCAAAGACACCCGCTGCCGCCACCTGCGCATCAACGGAGCCCGCTGCACCTGCCCCGCCCTCAAAAACCGCGAATTCTGTTTCGAGCATCAGTACCGCAAGACCCGCAAAACCCGCGGCCTCAAAGCCTCTCTGCCCGAAAGCTTCGCCACCGCTCCCCTCGTCGCCTTCGCCTGGGCCGAGGACCACGCCTCCATCCTCCACAACATCAACATCATTGTCGAAGCTCTCGCGCGCAGCGTCATCGACCTCCGTCAGGCGGCGACCCTGAACTCCCTCCAGCGCACCGCCCTCAAGACCCTTCGCCAGATGCACGACCTCGAATCTCTTCACGCAAAAGAAAGCAGGGAGGAGCCTGTGCAGGACTTCGTTCTCGACGAGTGCGATTTGCCCATCGCCGTCTCTGACTGCGCGGCTCCCGCTCCCGGCCTGCCCGGCCACGGTGAAACGGAAAGCCCCGTCCTCCCTCCCGTGCCTCGCGAGGATCTCGTCAGCCCTGACCGCAACCACGATCCCGAGGCTCCTCGCCTTCACGGCCCTGAACCCGGACCGATCGAAGCTCCGCCCAGCGACCCAAATGTTGATCCGTCCCCTGGCTTAACCTTCACCGCCGCCGCAGATCCCACCGCTCCGCTCCCGGCTCCCAGCGACCGGCTCCTAACTCCCTTACTCTCCACAGATGCGCCGACTATGGAAGTAACTGGCCCAGATTCAACACTTACATCAGCCGTCGAGAATAACTCGCCTGTTTCCCACACTTGCGCATTGAAAAGAAAAAATCGTTTTCCTCGTTCCCCGTCTGGCTCGGAGCCGGGCCTCAGCGAACGCAGTGCGTCGAAGGCCTCTCGAAGTTGACCGCTGTCGGCTGACCGCTGACCGCTGTTGGCTGTTCGCTTGCCCTTACCGATTCATGCCGTCGAGCACCGAGCCGACAATACCGCCCACGATCCCGGCCTGGCTCGTTTCTCTTACCTGATGCGGCATGTACTCCTGCAGCTGGTGAGCGAGCCGCGAAATGGGCAGTGTCTGCAGCCAGATGCGTCCCGGGCCGGTGAGTACGGCCAGAAAGATGCCGTCGCCGCCGAAGATCAGGTTGCGGATTCCGCGCACCATCGTGATCTGAAACGAGACGCTCGCCGTGAAGGCGCCAACATGGCCGGGATGGACGAGCAACGCCTCGCCCGGCTGCAGGTCGCGCGTGACGACTTCGCCCGAGAGCTCGAGCCACGCCGTACCCTGCCCGCTCACCTTCTGCAGCAGGAAGCCGTCGCCGCCAAAGATGCCCGCACCGAGGGACTGCTGGAATCCGACGCTGATCTGGATTCCGCCGGTCGCGCACAGGAAGCCGTGGCGATGGAACATATAGTCGTAGCCCGGCGCGACCTCGACCGGAACGATGTGGCCCGGAACCCGCGTGGCGAAGGCCAGCTCGCCGTTACCGCCCACAGCGCGGTATTCAGTCATGAAGAGGCTGCCGCCGCCTACCACGCGCTTAAACGCGCCGAAGAGTCCGCCGCCGCCGGCGAACTGGGTGTGCGTCGTCATCTGTACGTTGGGCGACATCCAGGAAAGCTCGCCCGCCTCGGAGACAATGGCGTCGTTGGGCTCGAGCAGGAACTCGAGCACGGGCATGGTGGTGCCGATGACCTGATGTTTCATGACGACAGGGTACCGCAACGGGCTTGCGCAGGCGATGAAAGTTTTGTTGGGAGGACTCCGGAGACGCAGAGCCCCTGCGACGATCAGCCGCGAAAATCGTGAGCCGGAAAATACTGCTCAACCTGGAAACGAAAGTGGAAAAAAATGCTGGATTGGCGCGGTTTTGCAGAGAGCAGTACTCGAAAGTAATGAAAAATCCCCGAAAAAATGCGATTCGGGGATTGACCGAAAAGATAACCACTACTAGGGTAATAATCACAAAAGCAGAAACACAGGGCAGCACAGGAGGTGAATCCCACTAACGATCCACCATGCGGTAAAAGGGGCCAGAAGTGACCACGCTGTACACCACGCTGTCAGTTGTATCCACGTTGTTGCATGATCCGCCTTCGAGCAGTAGCCGCGATGAGAGTCGCAGGTCCCCCCAAAACACGACAATTTGCAGTTCGGCCTGGTATCTCAGTCTGAGAGAGAAAGGTAGTGTCTCGCCTCGAAGCAGAATCGCGATAAGTCGCGAACGTTGACTTAGCGCAAATCTGGTCGAAGCAGACAACGCCCGACACTCAGCTACTCGACGTGTCTCTAAGTCAGGGAAAAGTCGGCGCCGCAGCAGCTCTGCGCGCGCGTACAGGTGGCGTGTGTCCGGACGTTCAGGTGCCGTAAATGTTCTCCAGTCTCACCCCTCCCCCCTTCGGACGCACGGTTGCGCCCGACGCAGCAACGCCCTCGATCCTTACTCCGCTGTTCAACGCATGCTCGTCCCGGAGCACCGAGCTCCACACTGCGCGCCTCCGCTCGAACTTCTGGCCGGCAATCGCGCTGGTCGCGCTGTTCGGCTGCGCACCAGCAGCGATCTTCGGTGAACATCACCACAACCACGGCGCCTCCGGTGCCGGCGACCCGCTGAGCGCGCTGGCGTGCAGCAGCAACGCGCTGACCGGCGCGGCCACCGACGCGTGCACCATCACTGTGACCAATCCAGCCGGCAAGGCCGGCGTCGTCGTGTCTCTTTCGAGCAGCAGCACCTCCCTGGCGGTACCGGCTTCGGTGACGGTGCCCTCGGGAGCATCGAGCGTCAGCTTCACGGCAACGGCAGCGGCAGTGTCCGCGGCCCAGACGGCAACCCTGACGGCGGAGGACAGCGATAGTCGGCAAACATTCGCCGTGCAGCTGAATGCCGCGGCAGCGCCGGCCGGCGTGTTGAGTTCGATCACCTGCGGCAGCGCGTCGCTCGGCGGAGCGGCCACCGATGCCTGCACCCTTACACTGACCGGAGCCGCCGCCAGCGGAGGTCTCATCGTCAGTCTCGCGAGCAGCGACTCCGCTCTCAAAGTGCCGGCTTCGGTGACGGTGGCGTCGGGCGCGTCGAGCGTCGGATTCTCAGCAACGGCGAGCGCTGTCAGCTCCAGCCAGACGGCGACGTTGTCGGCGATCTCCGGAAGCGTGACGAAAACCTTCGCTGTGCAGCTGGGTCCGGCCACGCCGGGACTGACCCTCACTTCGACCAGCGTGAACTTCGGGAGCATCCCAGTGAAAACGGCGGCGACTCAGTCGGTGACGCTGGCCTCGAGCGGCACCGCACCGGTGACGGTCAGCGCGGCCAGGCTCACGGGAACCGGATTCACCATGGCGGGAATGACGGCTCCGATGACGCTGAGTCCCGGACAGACAACCACCGTCTCGGTGCAGTTCGATCCGACGGCCGCAGGAACCGATACAGGAACCCTGACGATCAGCAGTAATTCCGCAAGTGGAGCGACGGCGACAGTCGCGCTCAGCGGCACAGGCGCCGCGTCGACGAGTTACCAGGTGGGTCTTAGCTGGGACGCGCCGTCAGGCTCGAGTGCGGCAGTTTCTGGCTACCACATCTACCGGGCACTGAGCGGCGGCTCGTTTGCACTGCTGAATTCGTCGGTCAGCGCAGGGACAACCTACACCGATACTGCGGTGCAGGCCGGCTCCACGTACAACTATGAGGTGACCAGTGTGGATTCGGCGGGCGTGGAGAGCGCTCCGTCGGGGGTCTACACGGCGTCGATCCCATAAATCGAAACACGCGGGAGAATCTTCCTGCTGGTGTTGACAGGCGTCGGGTAGCTCAGAGCGATTCGCAGCAATTCGAGTGCGTGGCTCTGCGCTATCCGGCTCCCTGGGGATGGTCCAACGGTAACGATGTTCTCAGCAGATGTTACTTTTGGCGATCGCGGGTGGCTGGTGTGGGACGTTGGCCTGCCCATGGCCGGCGAGACCTACTGCGAAAGTAACCATGTTCTGAGGCAATTGAAAGAGATGTCTCGTGCAATTAAGTATCAGCTGTTATCGATAAGTGCTGAAGGCTGTTCCAGCACATCTAAAATCGACACTAAATACCAAATAGGGAAATATAAGTCATAGCTTCCCATTTCTGTTTCTTAGGTAACTGCAATCGGGAACTTTTGTGATCGCTCTCACAGAGCAAAGTTGCACTTCGGTTGAGTATCGGGTCAGCGCCGATAACTTCGTTCGACCACCTCTTATCTGATTCGGGACGCCGTGCCGGCAGTCAGTCTGCTCGCGCGAACAGGTGGCGTGTGCGAAGGCGCTTCTCGAGGTGCCGCAGATGCAAGTACGTCTTTTCCCTCCCCCCTCAGGCCGTAAAGATTCGGCATGCGACGTTCACTTCAGTAACCGTTCTCTTTTCGGAGCTCCACCGGCATACCGACGCGGCGCAACCAGTCGCATCGGCCTCTGGCCTGCTCTCATTCTCACTTTCCTGCTGTGCGGACTGCCGTTTGCAATGTTCGGTGCCACGGCAGGCGCGGCAACGCTGGGCGGCGTTTCGTGCACCAGCAGCTCAGCGACCGGCTATGTTCAGATCCCCTGCACCGCGTCACTGAATGGGGCCGCGCCGAGTGGTGGAGTCACAATTAGTTTGTCGAGCAGTAACTCCGACCTTGCCGTGCCATCGACGGCGACGATAGCTGCGGGAACAACAAGCGTTAATTTTGTGGCTACGATCGATTACTGGCCGCATACATCGACGGGCGCGACTATTACCGCGAGCGCGGGTGGCATCTCAGAGGTCTTTCCCATCGAGTTACTCGGAGCTACCTGGATCCTCACCGCGAACCCGGCGGCGGTCGCCTTCGGCAATGTTCCGGTGGGTACGACGGCGACGGAGCCGGTGGTTCTGTCCTCCACCGGAAATTTACCGCTCCTGATCAGCTCGGTAGCGATTAGCGGGACGGGTTACTCGGTGAGCGGGCCCAGTTTCCCGGTGACGTTGAACCCGGGACAGGCCGTGACAGTCAACGTGCAGTTCAAGCCGGCCGCGGCCGGAGCGGCGGCGGGTACCTTGTCGATCAGGAACGACGACGATACCGCCGTCAGCTACGGGACACGGAAGATCAGCCTGAGCGGTACCGGAGTCGCTGCGTCGGCAACCCCGGTGCTGAGCGGAGTTACGTGCAGCAGCGCATCGCTGACTGGAGCGGTTAACGATGCCTGCACGGTGTCGCTGACATCGGCGGCGGCGAGTGCGACGACGGTGAGTTTGACAAGCAGCAATAGCGCGGTGACCGTGCCAGCTTCGGTTACGGTGGCCGCCGGCGCGTCGAGCGCTGGATTTACGGCGGCGGCTGCCGCGGTTAGTTCGACCCAGACGGCGGCGTTAACCGCGACCGCGGGCGGAGTGTCGAAGACGGTCGGCCTGCAGCTGAACGCGACAGCAGCGGTGCTGAGTCTCAGTTCGCCGAGTGTGGCGTTCGGGAGCGAGTTGCTGAACGCGTCGGCGACAAAGTCGTTGACGCTGACCTCCTCGGGGACGGCGGCCCTGACGATCAGTGGCGTGTCGGTGACGGGGGCGGGATTTACCGTGTTGGGTTTGAGCACGCCCGTGACGTTGAATCCAGGCCAAACCGCGACGTTGACGATCGGCTTCGATCCAGCGGCTGCGGGAGCGGTAAGTGGATCGCTGACTATCACCAGCAACGCTTCGAGCGGCTCAGCGACGATCGCCCTCAGCGGAACCGGACAGGCGCCCTCGACGCTGAGTGCGGTCTCCTGCGGCAGTGCAACGCTCACAGGGGCGGGGACCGATGCCTGCACGGTTTCGCTGACCTCGTCGGCAACCACCGCGACGACGGTGGCCCTCGCGAGCAGCAGCAGCGCGGTGACGGTGCCGGCTTCGGTGACGGTGGCGGCGGGAGCGTCGAGCGCGTCCTTCACCGCGACGGCCGCTGCGGTGAGCACGGCGCAGACGGCAACCCTGACGGCGACCGCGGGCGGAGTAACGAAGACGGTTTCGTTGCAGCTCAACGCAATGACGGCGACACTGAGTCTCGGCAGCACCAGCGTGGCCTTTGGGAACGTGACACTCAATACGCCGGCAACCCAGTCGGTGACGTTGACGTCGGCGGGCAACGCCGCGGTGACCATCAGCGCGGCCTCAGTCAGCGGATCCGGGTTCACGCTGCCCGGAGCGGCTTTTCCAATGACCCTGAACGCAGGGCAGTCGTCAACGCTGGAGGTTCAGTTCGATCCCACAGTGGCGGGAGCGGCGACGGGTACGGTAACGCTCGCCAGCAACTGCTCGATGGGAGCGATGGCGCTCAGCCTGAGCGGGACCGGCATGGCCCCAACCAGCTATGAGGTAGAGCTGACCTGGGATGCGCCGGCGAGCTCCAGCGATCCGGTGGCTGGCTATCACATTTATCGAGCGACGAGCAGCGGGTCGTATGCACTGCTGAATTCGCCGGTCAATACCCCCACGACCTACACCGATACGACCGTGCAGGCGGGGGCGACGTACAACTACGAAGTAACAAGTGTCGACGCGTCGGGAGTGGAAAGCGCACCCTCGAACGTTTATACGGCGACGATTCCGTAGGTCCCTGACACGCTCAGAGATCGCTGCGGAAACGACTGTGGGACCGGCCGTCGATGTGGAGAGCGGCCGGCGGGAAGGGGTGCGCAAGGTAGTCGGGCCCAGCGCCCCTTCCCGGGGGTTTTTGGTTCAGGTGCGGTTCAACCTTCGCTGCGGAAGCGAATAATCCGCCGACGGTCGCGTTTCGAGGGTCGGCCGGCGGGCGCGGGTATGAAGTGAAGTCCGGCTTTGCGCTCCTCGGAGAATTTTCTCCGGGCTTCGCGGCTGGCTTCGGTCTCCTTGTAGAGTGTTTGGGCGATGGCGGCTGGTCCGCGTATATCGCTCAGGGCGAGGACTTCGACTTCGAAGTCCCCGCCCTCATTTTTTATGGAGAGCCGGTCGCCGACGCGGACTTCGCGGGAGGAGCGTGCGGGTTGCTGATTCGCCTGGATGCGGCCCAGTTCGCAGGACTTCGCGGCGAGGGTGCGGGTCTTGAAGAAGCGCGCCGCCCAGAGCCATTTGTCGAGACGCATGCGTACAGGGTAAGCCAGCGAAGAAGCGGTCAACCATACAGCGGTCAGCAATAAGGCAGTTCAGCGGAGGGGCTGTCAGAGACTTAGCGGTCAGGAGGCAGCGGTCCGCAAAGAAGCGGAGCAGCGGAAAGATGCAAAGCGAAGCAGGGGCGAAGGTACGGCGAAACATACCGCGAACCGCCTCCGGTGACAAGGGCCGGAACACCGATTTCTGGCTCCCCGAACCCTTTTGGATAACCACTAGATATAGGGGTATGCGACGCCAAAACACCCAAGTCGTGTAGGTTTCCCCTAACTCGCGCTGACCGTGCGATTTAGGGCCGCAACCTTAATTCAAGACCACGGGATTTTCCACTTTGCAGGTGGAACCTGGTCGGTTACGATTCGGTCGGTGGGAGAAAGTGGTAAACGGTGGATCAAAATCCCCCGAACAGCCAATCTCCTCCATCGGCGTCCCAGCGCTCACAGTAGCACTTTTTCACCAGCCGGGAGCCGTTGAATTGGCAGGGGTTCCACACAAGGCACGGGGATGCAATGTTTCGCGGCAGCCACATCACGCGGGTCGATGAAAAAGGACGGCTCAAGCTGCCGGCCAGCTTCAAGCGCCAGATCGACGAGGAATATGGAGGGCAGTTTTTCATCACGAGCCGCGACGGAAAGGTGGCCGAAATCCACCCAATGCGGGAGTGGGAAGAGTTTGAAAAGAAGCTGGCGGCGGTTCCGAGCTTCAACGAGGCCAAGCAGAAGCTGCTGAAGTGGATCAACTATTTCGGTCAGACGACAGAGATGGACGCGCAGGGCCGGGTTCTGTTGCCCCAGCTGTTGCGAGAGAAGGCGAATTTGATAGCGGAAGTGGTGGTCTCTGGCAACGAGGGCTTTATGAAAGTCGAGAACCACGACCAGTACGAGCAAAGCCTCGAAGCGGTGACGCTGGCAGACCGGGTTGAGCTGGAGAAGTACGGGCTGTAACGGGAATCAAAATGCCCCTCAGGGGGAGCACATGACGGAAGGGCCAAAAGATTCGACCCGACATGTGCCGGTTCTTTTACAAACTGCGATCCGAATGCTGAATGTGCGCCGGGGCGGCGTGGTTGTCGACGCGACCCTCGGTTATGCAGTGCACGCGAGCGAAATTGCGCGGAGGCTGGGGCCGGAAGGAAAGCTGATCGGCTTCGACCGGGATCCGGCGGCGATGGAGTTGGCGAGGCAGAGGCTGGCGTCGCTCCGAAGCGAACTGGGAGCGGAGATGCCGGCGGTCGTCCTGCACGATGTGGAGTTTTCCCAGGCCGGCGAAACGCTGGCGGGTGAAAAGGTGGATGGGCTGCTCGCGGATTTCGGCGTCAGCTCCATGCAGCTGGATGAGGCGCACCGAGGATTTAGTTTTCAGGCGGATGGGCCCCTGGATATGCGGATGAATCCGCGGAAGGGGATGACCGCCGAACAAGTGGTAAATCAGGCCGGGGAAAAAGAACTCGCCGATCTGATTTACGAATTCGGAGACGAAAGGAGGTCGCGGAGAATCGCCAGAGCCATTGTCCGGTCGCGGCCGGTAACGACGACGGAACAGTTAGCCCGAATCGTTGCAGGCGCGGCCGGAGCAATGAAAGCTCAGCGCGGACGGCATTTCATCCATCCGGCGACACGGACCTTTCAGGCTCTTCGAATTTATGTGAATGCGGAGCTGAGCGAGATTGACGCGCTGCTCCGGTTAGCGCCGGACCTGCTGAAGACGGGGGGAAGGCTGGTGACCATCAGCTTCCACTCTTTGGAGGACCGGCGGGTGAAAGACGCGCTGCGCGAGGGAGCGCAGCAGGGAATTTGGGACGTGCTGACGCGCAAGCCGCTGACAGCGGAGATGGAAGAAGAGAGGCAACAGACGGATCGCAATCCGCGGGCACGCAGCGCCAAGCTGCGAGCGGCGGAAAGAAAGTCAGGGAATAGGGAATAGGGATTAGGTAGTAGGGAATAGGGAGAGGAATCATGGCGACACAGGCGATAGCGGCACCGGTCATGGGCGGATTGGGGCGCGACCGGGCATGGATCGAAGAGCACAACACGATGTTGCTGGCGGCGCAGCGGCGCGGCCGTCGCGGTCCTACGCCAGAGGCGCTGTTCGCGAAGCGCATCGACAATTCGCGGCTGGTGAAGGCCGACGATCCGGCGCGCGCGCGAGAGATGCGGATGTTTGCCTACGCCATGGCGTTTCTTCTGTCCCTGGCGATGATGTATGGATGGCAGCATCTGAGCGCCATCGAGTGCGGCTACCGGATTGAGACGGAGAAGCAGCAGATGCAGCAGCTGGAGGAACAGAACCGGCAACTGCGGCTGACCGAGGCGCAACTGGCCGATCCGGCGCGCATCGATACGATGGCGCGAAATCTGGGATTGACGGCGCCGCATCCGGGGCAGGTCGTTCAACCCAACGCGGCTGTGGCGGGCAATAACGGCGCGGTGATGGCGGAAGCGCACGCACCGGTCCCTGCCATTCATTAAGTTTCCCCCCAGGAGGAGAGCTTCGCGTGACACGTCCTGCATTCTCCTCCGAACCGGCACCCTGGCGCGCTGACCACGAGCGCGACGGGGCCTCGGAGCCCACAAATCCCCATTCCGCCCACGATCGACGGAATGGGGATTCCTTTTTCCGGTTCAAAGCTGCTCCGTTCCTGGTCACGCCCATGCGGCGGACGCGCATCCTGACCGTGCTGGGCATTTTCCTCGGCTGGGCCGTCCTGATCACGGGGCGATTGATCTGGCTGCAGACGATTCAACACGCGGAGTGGGCGGAGCGCGCGCAACGGCAACAGGAGCGGACATTCAATGTAGCTCCGCGCCGCGGGATTCTCTACGACCGCAATCTGCACGCGCTGGCCATGACGGTGGTGGCGGACTCGATCTATGCAGTTCCCTCGGAGATGGGCGCGGAGAAAGAGCGGACGGCGGCGGTGCTGGCGAAGATTGTGCACACCGATCCGGAAGACCGGTTTACGTCGCAGAAGCAGATTCTCGCGCGGCTGACCGGCTC
Source organism: uncultured Acidobacteriaceae bacterium (assembly GCA_963787915.1). Taxonomy (GTDB): domain Bacteria; phylum Acidobacteriota; class Terriglobia; order Terriglobales; family Acidobacteriaceae; genus Palsa-343. The sequence continues at coordinate 493,892 of CAWBEP010000008.1, forward strand.
GCACAATTTCGCGTGGGTAGCGCGAAAGCAAACCCCTGCGGTGATCGCGCGAGTACAGGCGCTGCATCTGACCGGCGTTTATATTCAGAACGAATTCAAGCGCTTCTATCCGGACAAGCAGCTGGCGGCCCAGGTGCTGGGCTATGTCGGCATGGACGACGACGGACTGGCGGGCGTCGAGGAGGACTTCGAAAAAGAGCTGCATGGAACGCCAGGGCGGATGCTGACGGCGATCGATGCGCGGCGCCACGTGCTGGACAGCGAAGAGCGCGATCCGCAGCCAGGTGAGAACCTGGTGCTGTCGATTGACGCGAACATTCAGTTCATGGCCGAACAGGCGCTCGATCGCAACATGGAGCGGACGGGTGCGGCGAACGGCACGGTGGTGGTGCAGGATCCGCACACGGGACAGATTCTGGCGCTGGCCATTCGGCCGGCCTTCGATCCGAACAATTTTCGGCATACCGATCCGGCGCTGCTCAAGGACCATGCTGTGAGCGATGTCTACGAGCCGGGATCGACATTCAAGCTGGTGACGTATTCGGCGGCGCTGGAAGAGGGTGTGGTGAAACCCGACGACATGATTCGCACGCTGGGCGGGCAGATCAACGTCGCGGGGCGCATTGTGCACGACGACCGCGATGCGGTTTTATACGAAGCTCAGCACGGCAACGTAGTGACAGCGACGCAGGCGCTGGAGGAATCGAGCGACGTCGCCGCGATTGAGCTGGCGCAAAGGATGGGACCGGAGCGCTTCTACAAGTACATTCACGATTACGGATTCGGGATGCGGTCGGGCATCGAGTTGCCGGGCGAGACGCGCGGGCTGGTGAAGCCGCCGGCGCGCTGGCAGCCCACCACGATCGGGTCGATTCCGATGGGGCAGGAGATTGCGGTAACGCCGATCCAGCTGGTGACGATGGCATCGTCGATCGCGAATGGCGGCGTCTATCTGCCGCCGCACATCGTTCTGAACGCCAACGCGCCAGCACCGGGCGCGGCGGGATTCAGCGCAGCGCCCTTTCGCGCGCAGGAGGAATTGCCGAATCCGCTGCCTGCGGGTGCGCACCGCGTGATTTCGGAGATGACCTCGGCGGAGATGCGCAAAATGATGGAGGGTGTGGTGCTTTACGGCACCGGCCGGCCCGCGCAGCTGGATGGATATAGCTCCGGGGGCAAGACCGGGACGGCACAGAAGATCGATCCGAAGACGCATACCTATTCGAAGACGAAATACGTGGCGTCGTTTGTGGGGTTCGCGCCGGTGAGCGATCCTGCGGTGACGATCGCCGTGATCATGGATTCGCCGTCGATTGGATCGCATTTTGGTACGGCTGCGAGCGCGCCGGTCTTTCACGATCTGGCGCAGCAGATTCTGGAGTATCTGGGCGTGCCGCACGATCAGGATTTGCAGCCGGGCATGGTGGCGAAGGACGCGAAGCCCGTGACCGAAAAGGTTCCGGAGGAGCACACGGAGGACCTGGCGTCGCTGTTTGCCGAGGTGAATCACCTGCCGGCGGATGATCCGCTGCGCGAAACAGCGACCAGCGATCAGCATTCAGCGGTCAGCGAAACACAGCCCAGAGCGGCCGCGGCCGAACAGCCTGCGGCGCGTCCAACCGGCTCTGTAGCGGTTCCGGAACAGCGGGTAGCGGTGCCGTCCTTTGCAGGGAAATCGTTGCGGGATGTGGTCGTAGGCGCGAGCGGCGCGGGATTGGGTCTGCGGGTGGTGGGTACAGGAATTGCACGCGAACAGGCTCCGGCAGCGGGAACGATGGTTCCGGAGGGTACGGAGATCGTGGTGCGCTTTGGGCCGTAGGCCGATCAACCAGGAGAGCCGGCTAACAAAGTTCAGCGTTCAAAGCACGGCCATCAAAACGCAGCGATCAGCAGGCCTCGGGCATGGCGAAAGCGGGCGGCTACAATCAGCTTCATATGCGCTTTGAAGAGCTGCTGAACGGGCCCGTTGTGGTGCGGCGCGCTGGTCCCACGGCGGACGGCGGGCCCGACATTCGTGGGGTGGAGTATGACTCCCGGAAGGTCCGCGCGGGTTCGCTGTTTCTCGCGATGCAGGGCGGCACGACGGATGGAAATCGCTACATCGGGAAGGCCATCGAGCAGGGCGCAACGGCGGTGGTGACGGATTCCGCAGCGGCCTTCGACGAGACAGCGCGGGGGTTTCCCGAGATTGCGCTCGCGCAGGTCCCCGCGGGCAGCGGACGGCGCGCGATGGCGGCCATCGCGGCGAATTTCTTCGGCCGGCCGGAAAAGCAACTCAGGCTGAGCGGTGTGACGGGCACGAACGGCAAGACGACGACGGCTTTTTTGCTGGATGCGATGCTGAACGCGGTCGGGCGGAAGACGGTACTGGTGGGAACGATTGAGAATCACGTGGCCGGAGCGGTGCGGACCTCGCCGCATACGACGCCCGAGTCGCGCGACCTGCTCGAGCTGTTGCGCGAGGGTGTGGATGCTGGCGCGACAGAGGCGGTGATGGAGGTTTCGTCGCATGCCCTCGCCCAGGGACGGGTGTACGGATTGCCGTTCGACGTGGCGATGTTCACGAATCTGACGCAGGATCACCTGGATTATCACGGCACGATGGAGAACTACTTTGCCGCGAAGCGGGCGCTGTTCGATGGAGAGCTGGGCGCGCCGCCGCGAGTCGCGGTTCTGAACATCGATGATCCGTATGGCGTGGTGCTCGCGATCGTGGCGCGCGATCGGCGAGTCGAGGTTTTTTCTTATGGATTGCGCGCGGCTGATTTTGTGGGCGAGCACGCGGAGATGGGCGCGTCCGGCATGACCTTTCGGCTGGTTGCCCCCACGGGCTCGGTAGAAGTGCGGACGCGGCTGACGGGCCGGGTGAACCTCTATAACCTGCTGGCGGCAGCGGGAGCGGCCTATGCGCGGGGATTGGGTCTCGAGCAGATTGCAGACGGCGCGGCGGCGCTCGCGTATGTGCCGGGGCGGTTTCAGACGGTCGATGTGGGGCAGCCGTTTACTGTGGTGGTGGATTATGCGCACACGGACGATGCGTTGCGGAATCTCACGGCATTGGCGCGGGAGTTTGTGGCCCAGCGAGGGCGCGTCATCACGCTGTTTGGCTGCGGTGGGGATCGCGACAAGGCGAAGCGGCCAAAAATGGGACGAGCGGCGGGTGAGGGGAGCGATTTTGTGGTGCTGACGTCGGACAATCCGCGGAGCGAGGATCCCGAGGCGATTATCCAGGACGCATTGCCAGGATTGCTGGCGACGGGAACGAAGTTTGTTGCGGAGCCGGACCGGGCGCGCGCCATTCGCCTGGCGGTGGAAGAGGCGCGGCCTGGCGATATTGTTCTGCTGGCGGGGAAGGGACACGAAAAGGAGCAGGTGCTGCACGACCGGACAATTCCCTTCGACGACGCGGAAGTTGCAGCGGCAGCGATTCGGGACATCGTGGGAGCGCGGGCATGAAGCTGACGCTGGAGCAAGTCGCGCGTTGGTCGGCGGCGGAGATACTGGGCGAGGGCGCCGCCGTTGCGGCCACTGGGTACTCGATTGATTCGCGCACGCTGCGGCAGGGGGATTTATTCTTCGCGATTCGCGGAGACCGTTTTGACGGACACGCCTTTGTGGCGACGGCGCTGGAGCGGGGAGCGTGCGCGGCGGTGGTCCATCGTGAGCGGGCCGCGGCATTGCCGGAGGGCGCGCGAAAACATCCGCTGCTGGCCGTCGATGATCCGCTGGCGGCACTGCAACGGCTGGCGGCGGCGGTGCGACGGCACTGGGGCAAGCGCCTGGTCGGGATCACCGGATCGGCAGGCAAGACGACGACCAAAGAGGCGATTGCAGCGGTTCTGGGGAACCGGTCCAGGGTGCTGAAGTCGCAGGGCAATCTCAATAATGGATACGGCCTCCCGCTCCAGCTTTTGCGGCTCGAACCCGAAGACGAGATGGCGGTCATCGAGATGGGGATGTCGGCCGCGGGCGAGATCACCGCGCTGTGCAGGATCGCCGCGCCGGAGTGGGGCGTGGTGACGAATGTGGGTCACGCGCACGCCGAGTTCTTTTCCGATGGCGTGGCGGGCGTCGCGCGGGCGAAGTACGAGCTGGTTGCATCGTTGCCGCGGAATGGCGTGGCATTTTTGAATTGCGACGATGCGTACGTGTCGCAATTTGGGCGCGATTTTGAGGGGAAGCCGGTTTATTTTGGCCGCGGGCCGTGCGGCGATCCTCACGTGGAAAGCGTGGAGTCGCTGGGCGCGGAAGGAGTGAAGATGCAGGTGCGCGCTGGCGATCAGAAGTGCGCGCTTCACCTCCTGCTGCCGGGCGACCACAACGCTTCGAACGCGCTGGCTGCGATTGCGGTAGGGGTCGAAGCGGGGATTCCGCTGACGGATTGCTGCGCGGCGCTTGAGAAGTTGCATCCCGAGGAGAAGCGCGGGCAGGTGGTCCGGTTGCGGGGCGCAACCATTATTAATGATGCGTACAATTCGAATCCCGAGGCGCTGCAGTCGATGATCGGAACGTTGATGCAAACGCCGGGGGCGCGGCACATCCTGGTCGCCGGGGAGATGCTGGAGCTGGGACCGGAGGCCGAGGCCCTGCACGCTGCATGCGGCCAGGCAGCGGCACGGGCGGGGATTGAGGTGGTGATCGGCGTACGCGGAAATGCGAGACACATCGTCGAAGCGGCGCGCACCGGCGGCTCCGAAGCGGAGTTGATGGAGACGCCGGAAGAAGCGGGACGATGGCTGTCAGTGCATCTGCGGCCGCAGGATGTGGTGCTGGTGAAGGGTTCGCGGGGCGTAAGGCTGGAGCGCGCGCTGGAGGTACTGCAGGCGGCGGACGCGGCCGGTTCCGCATTGCCGGGCGCGATAAGATAGCGGGAAACCCACCCGGAGAAACGCGAGGGTAGTTTTGCTCTATTGGCTGCTTTACCGGAAGCTGTATCTCTATTTCAGTCCATTCCGAATCTTCCGGTACCTGACGTTTCGCACCGCGTTCGCTTCGCTGACGGCGCTGCTGATCACGCTGATCATCGGGCCGTTTGTGATCGAGAAGCTGCGCGAGTTCCAGATCGGGCAGTACATCCGCGAAGAGGGGCCCAAGGCGCACCAGAAGAAGGCGGGCACCCCGACGATGGGTGGGGTGCTGATCTGTATCGCGATCCTGTTGCCGACGCTGTTGTGGGCGGACCTGTCGAATCCTTTTATATGGATCGTGATGTTTTCGACAGCCGCGTTTGGAGCGATCGGGTTCGCCGATGACTACATCAAGGTGATCCACCGCCGCAACCTGGGACTAACGGCCCGGGCGAAGATGGCATACCAGTTTCTGGCGGCGGCGGCGGTGGCGCTGGTGCTGGTCCTGATGGATCTCGAGGGCGGCTACTCGACGCGGCTGATGGTGCCGTTTGCGAAGTTCCTGCGGCCTCGCCTGGATATTCCGGCGCTGCTGCATATTCCACATCTGGGCGTGCTGGCCTTCCTGCCGTTCATCGTCTTCGTGATGCTGGTGATCGTGTTTTCGAGCAACGCGGTGAATCTGACGGATGGGCTGGATGGGCTGGCGATTGGCTGCACCATCATTGCCGCCGGCGCGTTGACGGTACTGACGTATGTGAGCGGGCATGTGATCTTCGCGGACTATCTGGAGTTGCAGCGGATGCCCATGGTGAGCGAGGTGACGGTCTTTTGCGGGGCGATGACCGGGGCGAGCATCGGCTTCCTCTGGTACAACGCGCATCCGGCTGAGATTTTCATGGGAGATGTTGGATCGCTGGCGCTGGGCGGGGCCATTGCCACGGTGGCGGTGGTCATTAAGCAGGAGCTGCTGCTGCCGTTCATCGGCGGCGTGTTTGTGATCGAGGCGGTGTCGGTCATCCTGCAGGTGGGCAGCTTTAAGCTGCGCGGAGGCAAGCGGATTTTCCGGATGGCGCCGCTGCATCATCACTTCGAATTGATGGGGTGGTCGGAGTCGAAGGTGATCGCGCGCTTCTGGATCCTGGCGCTGGTGTTTGCACTCTTTGCACTCACAACGCTGAAGCTGCGATAAAGAGAGATGCCCGCGTGGGACAATGAGCCCAGCCGGCGGCTGCGAGTTTTCAATGGAAATCAAAGGGAAAAAAGTACTGGTCGTCGGACTGGGGAAATCGGGGCTGGCGGCGGCGCTGTTTTTGCGCCGTCAGGGCGCGCAGGTCACGGTGTCGGATGTGCGCAGCGCCGAGGCATTGGCGAAAGAGATTCCGGCGCTGATCGATGAAGGAATTGCGGTCGAAGCCGGCGGCCACGGGCTGCTGACCTTCCGCCGCCAGGATCTGATCGTGGTGAGCCCGGGGGTTCCGGTGGATACGCCGGAGCTGACGCAGGTGCGTAAATTCGGGCTGCCGATTATCGGGGAGCTGGAGCTGGCGGCGCATTATCTTCGCGGCAAGGTGTTGGCGATTACCGGCTCGAACGGGAAAACGACGACAACCACGCTGTGCGGGGAAATCCTCGAAGCTGGGAAGCTGCCGGTGCAGGTGGGCGGGAACATTGGCGTGCCGGTGATCGCGATGGTGGATGGTTCGCGGGACGATGGCTGGTCCGTGCTCGAGGTTTCGAGTTTTCAGCTGGAGACGACGTACGAATTTCATCCGCAGATTGCGGTGATTCTGAACATTACGCCGGACCACCTCGATCGGCATGGGACGTTTGAGAATTATGCCGCGGCCAAGGAGAAGATTTTTGCGCAGCAGACGGGCGAGGATGCGCTGGTACTGAACGCCGATGACGATGCGGCATCGAAGGCTGCCGCGCGGGCGAAGTCGCAGGTGTTCTGGTTTAGCCGGACACGCGTGGTGCGGCAGGGAGCGTTCGTGCATGACGGCGTGATCCTGTATCGCGCGTCGGAGCAGGCGGCGCCGGAACCGGTGTTGAAGGTGGACGAGATTCCGCTGAAGGGCGCGCACAACGTGGAGAACGTTCTGGCAGCGGTGTGCGCAGCGCGGCTGGCAGGCGTGGGCGCCGAAGCGATTCGTACGGCGGTGACAGAGTTCCATGCGGTTGAGCATCGACTGGAGTTTGTGGCGAAGATCAACGGCGTCGACTACTACAACGACTCGAAGGCGACCAACGTGGACGCCACGATGAAAGCGATCGCCGCGTTTCCCGGGGGGATTCATCTGATCCTCGGCGGAAAGGACAAGAACTCCGACTACCGCCAGATGCGGGCCTTACTGCAGGAGCGCGTGAAGACCGTCTTCACCATTGGCGCGGCGGCGGAAAAAATTCACACGCACATTGAAGGTTCGGTGCCGGTGGTAAGCGCGGGCACGCTGGAAGCGGCGATTGGGCGCGCGGCTGCTGTGGCGCAGCCAGGGGAGATTGTGCTGCTGGCGCCGGCATGCTCGAGCTTCGATCAGTTTGAAAATTACGAACAGCGGGGACGGATGTTCAAGGAGATCGTTCTGGCGCGGCGCGGTCTGGCTGCGCTGACGGCTTAGCGAAGAGAAGCGGAGTTTATGGCGAAACGGGTGGGCGTTGATAAGTGGCTGTACGGAGCCACGCTGGTGCTGGTGGTGATCGGACTGGCGATGGTCTTCAGCGCGTCGGCGGTGATGGCGAATGTGCGGTTCGGCTCGCCATATTATTTCGTGATTCGCCAGTCGGTGTGGGCGGTGCTGGGACTGCTCGCCATGACGCTGCTGATGCAGGTGAATATCAGCAAGTACAACCGGCCAACGGTGGTCTTTCCGGTGGTGGGCGTAACGATTATCTGTCTTCTGGCTGCGTTTCTGATGCACGATTCGCACAACACCCATCGCTGGATTCGCTTCGGCATTCTGTCGTTCCAGCCCTCGGAGATCGCGAAGCCGGCGCTGGTGCTGTTTCTGGCGTGGTGGCTGCAGGGCCGGATGCACGCGATGGACGATCTGCGGGGAACGCTGCTGCCGGCGGCATTGCCGAGTGTGATTTTTATTGCGCTGATTTTGAAAGAGCCGGACCTCGGGACGGCGCTGGTGTGCGCCGGCGTGACGGCGCTGATGCTGTGGCTGGCGGGAATGAACCTGAAGTATCTCGGGTACGCGGCGCTGGCCGCTGCGCCCGTGCTCTACTTCATGCTGTTTTTCGTAAAGTGGCGGCGCGACCGGATGCTGGCGTTTCTGAATCCGGAGTCGGACCCGCTGGGCAAGGGCTTCCACATCATCCAGTCGCTGATTGCCGTGGGCTCGGGCGGATTTCGCGGCGTCGGCTTTATGGATGGGCGGCAGAAGCTGTTCTACCTGCCGGAGCCGCATACCGATTACATCTTCGCGAACATCTCCGAGGAGCTGGGGCTGATCGGCGCGCTGATCGTCGTGGGGCTGTTTGTTTTTATCGGATGGCGCGGAATGCGGGCAGCGGTGTTGTCGACCGATCCGTTTGCGCGGTTCCTGGCGTTCGGGATCACGGCGACCATTCTGATCCAGGCGTTCTTCAATATCAGCGTGGTGCTGGCGCTGGTGCCGACCAAGGGCATTACGCTGCCGTTTGTTTCCTATGGTGGGACGTCGCTGTTCATCATGCTGGCGCTGGTAGGCGTGCTGCTGAACATCACGAAAGAAGTGGACTGAAAAGCAGGCAACAGGGAGTAGGCAACAGGAAAAAGGCCGCTACCAGATGCGGCGAATGCCGTAGGCGTCGAAGACGCGCTTGTTACTGATGAGGGGAAGATTCTCGGCCTGGGCCTGCGCGATGAGCAAGCGATCAAAGGGGTCCTTGTGGGTTCCCGGCAACTGCCCAGCGCGCAGGGCATGTTCCATGGTCACAGCCAGCGGATGAAAGCCGAGCATCTCAACGCGCCTTGGCAATTCCGCTGAGAATGCGGCCGCCTGGGGAAGCTTGCCGATGCGGACCTTCGGTGCGATTTCCCAGGCAGAGGCGGCGCTGACCAATACTTCGGTAGAGAAGGTCTCGAGGATTGATCGCGCCGGGGCCGTCAGTTTTCCAGCGAAGGTTCCGGGACGATGCGGGTCATAGAATGTCGTAGCGATGCAAAACAATCCACGCATTCTGATTGCAGGTGGGGGAACGGGGGGGCACATCATCCCTGCGCTGGCGATTGCCGATGAGCTGAAGGCGCGGCATGGCGCCGAGATTCTGTTTGTAGGGACGGCGCGGGGGCTGGAGTCGCGGCTGGTTCCGCAGGCTGGCTACCAACTCCAACTGATCAAAGTGGGGCAGCTCAACCACGTGTCGCTGGCAACGCGGCTGCAGACGATGGTAGATTTGCCGGCCGGGTTGCTGCAGTGTTTTGGGCTGCTCCGGGAATTTCGACCCGATGTGGTGATTGGAGTCGGCGGGTATGCCTCGGGGCCGGTGATGGGCGCGGCGATTCTCCGCGGAATTCCAACGTTGGCATTCGAGCCGAATGCTATACCGGGGCTGGCGAACCGGCTGGTGGGCCGACGGGTGAAGGCGGCCGCAGTGAACTTCGAGCCGGCAGCGCGGTACTTTCACAACCCGCACATCACGGGGATTCCGGTGCGGGCGGAGTTTTTTCATCTTGCACCGCGAGCGTTGGGTTCGCCTCTGCATCTGCTGGTATTCGGCGGCAGCCAGGGAGCGCGGGTGCTGAACACAATGATGCCGCAGATTGCGGGGCGACTCCTAACGATTGTGCCCGGGCTGACGATTCTCCATCAGGCTGGGGCGCGGCACGCGGAAACGACGCTGGCCGCCTACCAGGCGAGCGGGGCGCCGGCACAGCGGTGGGAGGTAGCCGCGTTTCTGGATGACATGCCGCGGCGATTTGCAGCGGCCGATCTGGTGCTCGCGCGGAGCGGGGCGTCCACGGTGGCGGAGCTGGCGGCAGCGGGGAAGCCGGCGGTGCTGATTCCGTTTCCGCAGGCGGCGGACGATCATCAGCGGCGTAACGCCGAGGTCATGGCGGAGGTGGGTGCGGCGCGGGTCTTGCTGGAGGCGGATTTGACGCAGGAACAGCTATTGGGGACGGTCAGCGATCTCCTGGCGGCGCCGGAGAAGCTACGAGAGATGGCGGGGAGTGCGCGCACGCTGGCGCACCCTGATGCGACGGAACGGATTGCAGGCATGGCGCTGGCGCTGGCCAGGGGAGACTTTCGGAAGGATGCGTTTTAAAGGGAACAGGGAGTAGGGAATAGCGAATAGGCAAAACAACGGCCCGCTCCGAGGAGCGGGCCTGTTTCGATTTCAGCTGCAGCGAAAGCAGTCGGGATCGCGAAACCGGAGTCCGGAGGCCGTGTTAGCGCCGTCCGCCGCCGCCGTGGCCACCGCCGCCACCATGGAATCCGCCGCCGCCCACTGCGCCGTGGAACCCGCCTCCGCCAACGGCTGCGCCGCCGTGGAATCCGCCGGAGTATCCTCCGCGGTAGCCGCCGGCGTAACCGTGGTAGCCTCCAACGCCGACGCCCGGATGATAGCCGCCGCCGTAGCCTCCGCGATATCCGGCTCCGTAACCGCCCCGATAGCCGTAGCCGCCGCGATACCCGAAGCCTCCGTAGCCGTAGCCGATGCGACCGTAACCGTAGCCCCACGGGCGGCCATACCAGCCATGGAACCAGGGGCCGGCGCCGATGAATACGCCACCGACGAACCAGTCAGGACCCCAGTAGCCGTAAGGAGCGCAGGCGTATGGGTAATAGGAGTAGTAGCCCCATTCGCAGACGGGCGGCCCGTCGACCACATAGGGAGCCGGATAACCAACTTCAGGGCCAATGCCGATGCCGACCGCGACCTGGGCCTGCGCGGGCTTCGCCAGTGCGAGCGGCGCCGCCAGCAAACCGAGGAAGAAAACGTAGCGCAATATGCGCATGATGGTACCTCCTGTCAGACCGCTGTCAAGTTTGGTTTTTCGATCTGACTTGCCTTCCGTGTTCCTTGTGGGTGGGGCGGAAAGCGTGCTACCGATACTAACGTTAGACGCCAAAAAATGTTGCTGCGATTCGGAACTGCAGGGAATACGCAGCACGGAACAGGCAATAGGCAATAGAGAACAGGCAAACCGGAGGACAAGAGCCCGCCCCGCTCGGTTTTGCCGGTATCCGAGGTCAGTACCAGCGGCGCGGAGGAGGAGGGTAGTAGCCCCAGGGGTGGTAGTAGGCAGGGCTGGAGCAGATGGCCAGGAGAAGGGCAATGATCCAGCCGATGCCCGTCCAGCCGAGGAAGAGATTGAGCAGGAAGATGCCGGTGGAGTTGTGGGTGTGGCGGGCAGCCGCGATGAGGGAGGGCAGGAAGTAGATTCCGACGCCGATGATTCCGGCCATAGACGCCTCCGGGAAGTTTCCCGCATCAGGATACGCAGAGTGCGGGAAAGTTGTTCCATCCGGGAATGGGCCGAAGGACTTCTGGCAAAGGGACGTTGAGCGAAACACTCTTGGCGAAAATCGAATGGCGGAAGGCGTTTAGCGAACCACGCCGGCCAGAGGCCGCGAGGGAGGAGAAGGCACTGTGCGCCCCAAAAAGCAACGCACCCGGAAGCGGGGAGCTTCAACGGGTGCGCATGGGCCGGTTTTTGGGGACGCGGCCCTCATCTTCCTGACTTACCGGTGGAAACGGTCATACCGGAAGTCGCGATGGTAGTCGCGATGAAAATCGCGAACCACAATACGATCGCGATCGAATCCGCGATAGATCCAGCGGCCGGGAACGAAGACCGGGCCGTCCCAATAGCCGGCTGTCCAGACATAGCCATCGCCGGGGCACGGGGGAATAGCGGCAACGATCGGAGTGCGAAAGCCGACGAAGACTCTCGTCTGGGCCTGGGCGCCAGCGGCGCCGAGGGCAAGAACACCGGTCAATGCGAGTGCGCGAAGAACGTTTTTCATACGAGACCTCCTCGGGTTCGCTTCGAACTGCTCTCGAAGTTTGAACCTCTCATCCGGCCTTCCTTCACCGGATCGTCTCTGCAGGAAATGAACGCAAACGCCGGGAAATTGTTGCGGCGAACAACCCACAGGTTACGGGGGTTGTCAAGATGGCTGATTCGACAACGCGTAGGCGGGAAGCGACGTTGGTGGGAAAATAAAGCTATATGGAGATGCTTGGGCTCTATTTGTCCGTTCCGTTCTGCCGTTCCAAATGCACATTTTGCAATTTTGCTTCGGGGGTTTTTCCTGCAAGCCAGCAGGAGCACTACGTCGCCCGGATCGAAGAGGATTTGATTTCGGTGCGGAGCAAGGCAAAGCACTGGCGCGCTGTTCTGCCTGCGGCCGTCGACACAATTTATCTGGGCGGGGGAACACCGTCGTTGCTGTCGCCGTCGTTAATGCGGCGGTTGCTCGCATGCCTGCGGCGTGAGTTCGCCGTGCTGCCGACGGCGGAGATCACTGTGGAGTGCGCACCGGGGCAACTCGAGCCCGCCGTATTGAATGCGCTGCTGGAGTGCGGCGTAACGCGCGTGAGCTTCGGCGTGCAGTCGTTTGTGGACAGCGAAGCAAAGGCGATTGGCCGCATGCACACGCGTGCGGTCGCGGTTGAGGACATCCGGCGGGTTCGGGCGGCTGGGATTGAAGACATCAGCGTGGATCTGATTGCCGGATTGCCGGGCCAGACGCTGGAATCCTGGTACGAGTCGCTGGGAGTCCTGGCGGATTCCGGGGTGGATCACGCCAGCATTTATATGCTGGAGGTGGACGACGAATCGCGGCTTGGGAGGGAGTTGCTGGTGCATGGCGGCCGCTACCGGGCGCAGGAGGTTCCGGCGGACGATATGGTGGCGGACCTCTATACGGAGGCGATCGGGTTTCTGGCCGGGCATGGGCTGGCGCAGTACGAGATTTCGAACTTTGCGCGGCCGGGCGCTGAGTCGCGGCACAACCTGAAGTACTGGCAGCGGCAGCCGTATCTGGGATTCGGACTGGATGCGCACTCGATGTTGCGGACGCACACAGGGGCTCCCCTGCGGTTTGGAACGACGGACGATTTCGGAGCCTATCTGTCGGGTCCGGCCTGGAGCGAGCCGCGACGGCTGGATCGTGAAGAGGAGCTCGAAGAGGCGTGGTTTCTCGGGCTGCGGCTGAACGATGGAGTGAGCCTGGCGGCGCTGCGGGAACAGTTTTCGGCCTCCGTGGTACGAGAGTTTCTTTCCACGATTGGCGAACTGGAAGACGAGGGGCTGGTCAGCTTCGTGGACGGGGATCGGGTCGCACTGACCGCGCGAGGGCGACTGCTTTCAAATGAGGTCTTCGGCCGATTCCTTGCGGAGCCGGCGCTCGCTTAGGGCGGCATCGAAATTCGAGCAGCAGAAAGGAAGTTCATGTCCTCGAATGTGGCTGTTGTTCCCGAAGAGGCGGCCGGTGCGCCTGCGGCTGTGAACACCATCGACCTGCGCAGCGACACGGTAACGAAGCCGACGCCGTCGATGCGGGCGGCGATGGCGGCGGCCGAGGTGGGGGATGACGTCTACGGCGAAGATCCAACGATCAATCGCCTGGAGGCGCGGGCCGCGGAGATCTTTGGGCGGGAAGCAGGCTTGTTCTTGCCGAGTGGGACGATGGGTAACCAGACGGCGATACGGCTTCTCACCCAGCACGGTCAGGAAGTGATCTGCGAGGCGCGCTCGCACATTGTTGAATGGGAGATGGCGATGGCGGCGGCCTTTTCCGGCTGCCAGCTGCGGACGCTGCCGGCGGAGCGAGGAGTTTTGACGTGGCGTGAAATTGAGCCGCACATCACGGGCAAGCATTATCACCGCGCCCCGACGGGCCTGATCGCGCTCGAGAACACGCACAACATGGCGGGGGGAACGGTGACGCCGGTCGAGGTGACTGAGGAGATCTGGGCGGGCGCGCAGGAGCGCGGGCTGCCGCTTCACCTGGATGGCGCGCGCATCTTTAACGCGGCGGTGGCACTGGGTAAAGGCGTGCGTGAATTGACCCGCGGATTTGCGACGGTGATGTTCTGCCTTTCAAAGGGACTGGGCGCGCCGGTGGGGTCGATGCTGGTGGGGTCGCATGAGGCAATGGACCGGGCGCGGCTGATCCGGAAAGGTCTCGGCGGCGGGATGCGCCAGGCAGGAATTCTGGCGGCTGCGGGATTGATTGTGCTGGAGGAAGGACCGAAGCGGCTGCATGAGGACCACGCCAACGCGCGGCTGATTGCGGAGAGCCTGGCAGCGTTGCCGCAGGTCGAGATCGATCTGGACGCTGTGCGAACGAACATCGTCATCTTCAAACTGAGGGATGGAAAGGGCGACGCGCTTCTGGCCGGGCTGAAGAAGCGGGGAATCCTGGCGAGCAGCGTGGGGCGGCACGGCATCCGCTTTGTGACGCACCGGGATGTCGACCGGTCGGCGTGCGAAGAGGCGGCGCGTGCTTCGGTCGAGATTCTGGCGGCGTGAGTCGGGGAAGTTCGGGCCCGGGGTGCGATGGTTGGCGCGTTGACGCTGCGGCGCTTTGTTAAGTTCTCATATAAAGAGAGCCGCGCGGATCGCATTTTGGCCGCATCTGAAGTTTATAATTAATTGATGCCTAAGTACTCTATCGTCGTCCCTTTCCACAACGAAGAAGATAACGTAACCGTGCTCTACGACCGCCTCAAGGACGTCATGGAGCGCGTCGGCGATCCGTTCGAGCTGGTCTTCGTGGATGACGGGTCGAACGACCGCACCTGCCGGTTGCTGGAGGAGATTGCCGCGGTCGACAGCCGGGTGCTGGTGGTCAAGCTGCGTCGGAATTTCGGACAGACCTCGGCCCTGGCGGCGGGCTTCGATCACGCCGAGGGCGAATTTATCCTGGCGATGGACGGCGATCTGCAGCACGATCCGGGCGAAATACCGGTCTTCCTCGAGAAGCTGGAAGAGGGCTACGACGTTGTCAGCGGATGGCGCAAGGAGCGGATCGATAATTTCGTGATGCGGCGGATTCCATCGCGGTGCGCAAACTGGCTGATGGCGAAGCTGTCGGGCGTGGACATTCACGACTTTGGAACGACCTATAAGGCCTACCGGCGCGAGGTGATCCACAATATTCCGCTGTACGGCGAGATGCACCGGTTCATTCCGGCGCTCGCGTCCTGGTACGGGGCCAGCATCTGCGAGGTGCCGATCACCAACGTGAATCGGCTGCGGGGACAGTCGCATTACGGGATTGGGCGGACCTTCCGGGTCTTCTTCGACCTGATGACGATCCGGTTCCTGCTGAAATACATGACGCGCCCGCTGCATTTCTTTGGGGGACTGGGCGCGCTGGGAATCCTGGGCGGCAGCGGACTGTCGCTGCTGCTGCTGGCGCTGAAGATTTTCACCCATCAGCACGTGATGGATCAGCACGGGCCGCTGTTCGTGATTGCCGCCGTCTTGATTCTGGCGGGGACACAGCTGCTGGCGATCGGGTTGCTCGGGGAATTGCAGGTGCGGCACTATCACACGGCCACCCAGCGGGCTCCCTACACGATCGATCGCCTGGTGCGTCTGCGGGCGACCGAAGAATCCAATATCCTGCCGGACAACTGAGAGCAGCGGCGAGATTACGGCGCTCGCGGCAACTGTCCCTTCCGGCAGCGAATCACATAAGCGGAAATTCCGTTTTGTTGTTCGTATAATTCCGTAACTGACGTGCGTGCGGTATGTGCGAACTTTCACGCGCGCGGCCGGCGCTCACACTTGCAGCCTGCCGGAGAGCCAATCGGAGCTATGCAGAAACCCGCGGATGGACGGAAGCGCGTTGTCATCGAGAGCGTCGAGCCCCAGATCGATGCAGGGCGTTTTGCCATTAAACGCATCATAGGCGACAGCGTTGACGTAGAGGCGGACCTGTTCGCCGATGGCCACGATCATGTGGCCGCGCGTCTCTTGTTCCGGTTTCAGGAGAATGCGGAATGGGCAGCCGTGCCGATGCTGCCATTGGGCAACGACCGCTGGCGTGCGGCTTTCCCGGTCGCGCGTGAGGGCGAATACCTCTATACCGTCGCCGGATGGATCGACCACTTCGATACCTGGCGCAGCGATCTTGAGAAACGCATTGCCGCCGGACAGGACATCGGCGTCGATTTGCTGAACGGTGCGCAGTTGGTGGAAGAGGCTGCAGCGCGGGCGTGGCGCGACGATGCGGATGAGCTGCGGCGCTGGGCAGTTGCGCTGCGGAGCAAAGATGATCCGCAAACGGCACAGGCGGCGGCGCTCGATCCGGCGTTGGCCGCGAAGATGGCAGAGTATCCGGACCCCGCCATGGAGACGCGTTACGATCGCGAGCTGCGCGTGACGGTGGATCGCGAAAAGGCGCGCTACTCGGCGTGGTACGAAATGTTCCCGCGATCGACGGCGCCGGAGGCTGGGCGCCACGGTACCTTCAAAGATTGCGAAGCGCGTCTCGATTATGTGTCGCGGCTGGGGTTCGATGTTCTGTACCTGCCGCCAATTCATCCAATAGGACAGAGTTTTCGCAAGGGCCCGAACAACTCGACGACCGCGGAGCCGGACGATGCGGGCAGCCCGTGGGCGATCGGCGCGAAAGAGGGCGGCCATACAGCGATTCATCCGCAACTGGGGACGCTGGAGGATTTTCGGAGCCTGGTCAGGAGCGCCGCGAGCAGGGGAATTGAGCTCGCGATGGATATTGCATTCCAGTGTTCGCCGGATCATCCGTGGGTGACGGAGCATCCGGAGTGGTTCAAGAAGCGGGCGGATGGGACGATTCAGTACGCCGAGAATCCACCGAAGAAATATCAGGATATTTATCCTCTGGATTTTGAGAGCAGCGACTGGCAGGGATTATGGGATGGGTTGCTGGGCGTTTTTCTCTACTGGATCGAGCAGGGCGTGCGCATCTTCCGCGTGGACAACCCGCACACCAAGGCATTTCCCTTCTGGGAGTGGCTGATTGCGGAAGTGAAGCGGGATTATCCCGATGCGTTGTTTCTGGCCGAGGCATTCACGCGGCCGCGGGTGATGCAGCGGCTGGCCAAGCTGGGTTTTTCGCAGTCTTATACCTACTTTACGTGGCGCAACACGAAACAGGAGCTGACGGAATACTTCACCGAGCTGACACAGACGAGGGTCCGGGAATATATGCGGCCTAATTTGTGGCCGAACACCCCGGACATCCTCCATGAAACGCTGCAAATCGGCGGGCGGCCTGCCTTTCTGAGCCGCCTGGTGCTGGCGGCGACGCTGGGTCCGAACTACGGCATCTACGGGCCGGCATTCGAGCTGGGGGAAAATCAGCCGTTGCGCCCGGGAAGCGAAGAGTATCTCAACTCAGAAAAATATGAAATACGGCACTGGGACCTCGATACGCCATCAAGCATCGCCGGGGTCATCGCAACTGTAAATCGTGCCCGCCGGGAGAATGCCGCGCTGCATGCGAGCAATGATCTGATCTTCCATCCCACGGATAACCCCTACCTGATTGCTTATAGTAAGTCGAGCCTCGATGGAAGCAACGTGGTCCTGACGGTGGTGAACCTCGATTTCTTTCATACGCAATCGGGGTGGGTGAATGTTGATCTGGAGAGGCTGCGGTTACGGGCCGACGAGAGCTTTCAGGTATTCGACCAGTTAACCGGACTTCGCTATCTGTGGCAGGGAGTGCGCAATTATGTCGAGCTGGCGCCGGACAGGATTCCCGCGCATATCTTCCGCGTGCTGCGCAAGGTGCGTTCTGAAAAGGACTTCGACTACTACCAGTGAGGGCGCACTAATCCATGCCGGAAACGAAAGCCATCGTTCGGAAGGCCGGCAGTGTCGCCGATCCTCTATGGTTTAAAGACGCAGTAATCTACGAAGTGCCGGTAAAATCTTTCAGCGACAGCAACAGCGACGGCATCGGTGATTTTCCGGGATTGACTCAGAAGCTGGATTATCTGCAGGACCTTGGAGTTACATGTCTGTGGCTATTGCCGTTCTTCCCGTCGCCGCTGCGGGACGACGGCTATGACATTTCCGATTACAAGAGTGTTCATCCGAGTTATGGGACACTGGAGGATTTTCAGCGCTTCCTCGACGCTGCGCACGAGCGCGGGCTGCAGGTGATGATCGAGCTGGTCATCAATCACAGCTCCGATCAGCATCCCTGGTTTCAGCGCGCGCGGCATGCTCCAGCCGGATCGGCAGAGCGAAACTTCTACGTGTGGAGCGACACGGATCAGAAATATAAAGACGCGCGGATTATCTTCACCGACACGGAAAAGTCAAACTGGACCTGGGACGCTGTGGCGCAGGCATATTACTGGCACCGTTTCTTTTCACATCAGCCGGACCTGAACTACGACAACCCCGCTGTGCTGGAGGAAGTTCTGGACGTGATGCGCTACTGGCTGGATATGGGCGTGGATGCACTGCGCATCGACGCAATTCCCTATCTGGTGGAGCGGGATGGGACGAGCTGCGAAAATCTGCCGGAAACGCATGCCGTGATCAAGGCGATTCGCACGGCGATTGACGAGGGGTACGCCGGCAGGATGGTTCTCGCGGAAGCGAACCAGTGGCCCACGGATGTGCGCCCTTACTTCGGCGACGGCGACGAGTGCCACATGGCGTTTCATTTTCCCCTGATGCCGCGGATTTATATGGCGCTGCGGCAGGAAGACCGGCTGCCGATCACGGACATCATGGCGCAGACGCCGGCGATCCCGGATAACTGCCAGTGGGGATTATTTCTGCGCAATCACGATGAGCTGACGCTGGAGATGGTTAGCGACGATGAGCGCGACTATATGTATCTCGCCTACAGCGCCGATCCGAGGATGCGGATTAATATCGGCATCCGGAGAAGGCTGGCGCCACTTCTGGATAATAACCGGCGCCGGATCGAGTTACTCAACAGCATCTTATGTTCTTTTCCAGGAACGCCCATTCTCTATTACGGCGATGAGATTGGTATGGGCGACAACATCTATCTGGGCGATCGCAACGGAGTGCGCACACCGATGCAGTGGAGTCCGGACCGGAATGCGGGGTTCTCGCGGGCGAATCCTGCGAAGCTATACAGCCCGGTGATCATGGATCCAGTCTGGGGCTATGAGGCGATTAACGTCGAGGCGCAGCAGAACGATGCTTCGTCGCTGCTGAACTGGATGCGCAATATGATCGCCCTCCGCAAGCTGTTCCAGGTGTTTGGCCGCGGATCGCTGCGTTTTCTCGAGCCGTCGAACCGGAAGATTCTCGCCTACGTCCGCCAATACGATGGTGAGACCGTGCTTTGTGTGGCGAACCTGTCGCGGTTCGCGCAGCCGGTGCAGTTGGATCTGGCTGGCATGGAAGGGATGACGCCGGTAGAGATGCTGGGCTATGTAGAATTTCCGGCGATCACCAAAGCTCCTTACTCCCTTACTCTTGGCCCCTATGGTTTCCTGTGGCTCGAGATACAACCGTCCATGAATACGGGTGATGCGCCCCTCGCCAACGACGGAGAACAGGCATTCTATGTGGAGAACGAGCGGGATTGGCTGAGCGTTCTTTCCGGCGATGGGGTCCGGCGACTGGAGAGTCTCTTGCCGGCTTACATGCAGCGGCAGCGATGGTTCGGGAGTAAGTCGAGAAACATCGTCCGGGTGAAGATAGCGGATTCTATGTTGTTCGACGAGCATCGATCGGCGCTCGTCTGGGTTTGCGTGGACTACGTCGATGGCGAGCCGGACAGCTGGTTGTTATGCCTGGCCATGAGCTTTGGCGAGGCGGCCAACGCCGTGCGGCAATCGACGCCGAACCAGGTGCTGGCGCCGGCGGGATCGGCAACCCTGGCCGGTGTTTTGCACGAGGGGCTGCTGCGGAGCGCACCGGAGGCGCTGCTGGAAATCCTGGCGAATGGCGAAGAGCTGCGCACGCGGAGTGGAGCCCTCATCGGGCTGCCAGGTTCCGTGCTGTCCAGCCTGCGGGGCACGCAGCCGCTGACGGCGCGGGTGAGCAGCGCGGAACAAAGCAATACTTCGGCGATCTTCGGGGACCGGCTGATCATGAAATTGTTCCGGCGGCAGCAGCCCGGGCAGAATCCCGACGTGGAGATTGGGCGGTTTCTTACCGACACCGCGAAGTTCGGCAACATTCCTCCCTTTGGCGGATCGATTGAGGTGCGGCGCGCGGACGAGGAGCCGGCGACGGTGGCGCTGCTGCAGGGGCTGGTATCGAACGAAGGCGACGGCTGGCTGTGGACGCTGGACGAACTGGATCGTTATTACGAGAGCACGGCGTCGATGCGCAGTCCGGCAATGCAGACCTCACGCGCGCCGGGCGATGTTCCGGCGGAGGCGCGCGATCATGCGGGCATTTATCTGGATGCGGCCGCTATGCTCGGGCGGCGGACAGCCGAGATGCACCTGGCGCTTGCTTCGGGAAAAGATGCGGCCTTCGCGCCACATGTTCCCGATGCAGGTGAATTGGGAACTCTGCGTGACCATTTGGCGGGTCATGCCGCGCACGCGTTCGACTTATTGAAGACGCATCTTTCCGGATTGCCCGATGACACGGTCGAAGCGGCGGGGCTTGCGCTGAGCCGGCGCGGGCAATTGCTGGCCAGGTTCCGTGCCCTTGAGGCTGTGCACAGCCCTGGACAATGGACCCGCATCCATGGGGATTATCACCTGGGGCAGGTACTGCGTTCGAAGGGCGACTTTGTGATCCTGGATTTCGAGGGCGAACCAGCACGGCCGCTGGCGGAAAGGCGAATGAAGCATTCGCCGCTGAAGGATGTGGCTGGGATGGTGCGGTCGTTCAGCTACGCGGCCTTTGTCGCCCTGACCAGATACACTACCCGTCGGCCCGAGGATTATGCGCAGCTCGAATCATGGGCGCGGCTGTGGGAAACATCGGTATCAAGCGAGTTCCTCGGGGCGTATCGCGAAGCGATCGGCGGCTCTCCGATTGTCCCGGCGGAACGGAACGAGTTCGACGCCCTGCTCGAAATCTATATCCTCGATAAGGCGCTGTACGAACTGGTGTACGAACTGGACAATCGCCCGGCATGGATACGGATTCCGCTGCATGGCATCCTGACGCTTCCTTCGGGAACCTGAGAGATGAGCGGCGAAATGGCAGGCGTTGACATCACGGAAGAGACGAAGCAGCAGGCAGAGCGGATTGGGTCCGCTGATGTCGTGGTGGGCGTTGCCGGCGCGGTTTCCGCCGACGATGTGCGCGCGCGCGCCGAACGCGCGATCGGGGAACTGGGCTCGAGCGTCGCTTCGTTGCGGTTTGTCTTTACGTGGCCGGGAGCCGAATCGGAAAACGCAAATGGAGCAGGCGAGGCCGCGAAAAATTCCGCGATCACGATGGCGCCTTTTACGCCGCCGGCGCTGGCGGCAGGAGAATTCTGGTCGGTGGTATCGGCCCATCAGCGAGCGGTGCTGGCTCTGGCGGAGTCTCTCAACGCGCGTGCGTGCATTGTTCTCGGGCCCGACCTCGCGGCTCTCGAACCGCGCGCGCTCCAGCTCTTCGCCTATGCGATCCTCGATCGGCAATGCGGGCTGGCGATGCCGGTTTATCCAACCTCGAAATACGAAGGGTTGATTAACAGCGGGATTCTTTCGCCGCTGAGCCGGGCGCTGTACGGGAAGAGGGTTCGCAATCCGATTACGTTCGATTTTGCCGCGTCGGGGGCTCTGTGCGGGCGTCTGGCGCAAACGCCTGCTGCGGACACATCGGGGACGACGCTGCTGTGGCCGGTGACGATTGCAGCCACGCATTTTCCGCAGACGCCGATCGGGCAGGTGCACATCGATGTCCGGCACGAGGTGTCGACGGGGGGACTGGAACTGAGCGCGGTGCTCGGGCAGATAGCGGGATCGCTGTTCCAGGATATGGAACGATGCGCGTCCCACTGGCAGCGGATTCGCGGATCGCAGGCGACGCCAGGCTGGGGCAATGCGGCGGAGGTCCCGCTGGATGGTCAGGCTATCGATGCGCAGCCGATGCTGGACTCCTTTTTGCTGGGATCGAAGAGCCTTGACGAGGTGTGGCGACTGCTGTTGCCGCCCAATACTCTGCTGGAGCTGCGGCGCCTGACGCGCCTGACACCGGAACAATTTCACATGCCGGACGAGTTGTGGGCGAGCATCGTATACGACTTCGCGCTGGCCTATCGTCTGCGCACCATCAGCCGCGTGCATCTGCTGGGCGCGCTTACGCCTCTGTATCTCGGTTGGGTTGCATCGTACATCCGCGAGGTATCCACTCTTGGCAACAGCGGCGCAGAGCAGCGCCTGGAGCAACTCTCCCGCGCATGGGAGGAAAAAAAGCCCTACTTATTGCAACGGTGGAGATGGCCGGATCGATTCAACCCATAGTCATTCGCGGGCTTGGTTTTGGCCAAAGGAGAAAAAGATATGTGGCAGCAGGTAGAACAATCGCTCCAATCATCGATGGGCCGCGTGATGAACCGGATGGCCACGCTGTTGCCGGGTGTCCTCGCGTTCATCGTTGCCTTTCTGTTCTTTCTGCTTATCGGCTGGCTGCTGTCGCTGCTGGTGCGATGGATACTCACGACGGTCAGGTTCGATGAGCGGATGAGCCGCGGCGCAAGCGCCATGGCCGAGTGGAGCCCGCGCGCCACACCATCGTTGCTGGTAGCTCGCATTGTCTTCTGGTGTTTCGCGATTGCCGGAGTAGTCGTGGGGGTTTCGGCGTTCGAGGCGGGTACGTCGGAGCACATCCTCTCTGCGTGGATTCTCGGTTATGTTCCGCGAGTGGTGGGCGCGGCGATTCTGCTGCTGGCCGGCAACGTGCTGGCGCGCTTCGTGTCCCGCAGCGTGCTGATCACCGGCGTCAATCTCAATCTGAGTTACGCGCGCTTGCTCAGCATGGGTGTGCGCTGGATGATCCTTGTGCTGACCGGCGCGATGGTGCTCGATCACCTCGCGCTGGGTGGGGCGATTGTCGAGCTCGGGTTCGGCATTCTCTTCGGGGGAATTGTGTTTGCGCTTTCGCTGGCGGTGGGTTTGGGCTCGCGCGATCTGGTGAGCCGCTCGCTCGAACGCGAAGCGGCCCGGCCGGTGGAGATACCGCAGCCGGAAAAGGTTCACCACTTCTGACCGCAGCTGAGGGGTGGGAGCCGGTCCGTACCCAGCAGGCAGCTCGTTTCAGGCTCCAGAAGACCCGCTAGTCTTTCAGCGTCAGCGTGATGGTGCGCGAGTCGCCGCGGGTGGTGCGCATCTCAATCTCGCCCTGGCTGCGCTTCACAACGCTGGGAAATTTCTCTCCCCACTCCACCAGAACAATGCTGTCGGGCGTCGCCAGCTCCTCGAGGCCGAGCGAATCGAGCTGGCGCTCATTCTGGATGCGATACAGATCGAGGTGATAAAGAAACACCGGCTCCTTGCGGCCATCGACGGTGCGCGTGCCTTCGTATTCGTGAATGAGGGTGAAGGTAGGGCTGGTGACTTCGTCGGGAGCGGCGGCGTCGAGCGCTTCGGCGATGCCTTTGACGAGCGTGGTCTTGCCCGCCCCGAGATCGCCTTTCAGGATAAGGAACTTGGGTGGGGCCAGCATCTCCGCGATGCGATGGCCGATCGCGATGGTTTCTTTGGCGTTGTGACTTTCGAACTGATGGGTTTTCAGATCCGCCGTCTGCATCATCTCGACCTCGCCAGCGAGGAAGGAATTCCCTCTAACCAAACATATCCCGCTTCGTCCCTTTGGCGGAAGTGAAAAGCGCGAAAAAGATGACCGACGGTGTCGGTGGCGAGGAGCGTATGCTCGTCCTGCTCCCGCAGCGCGAAGTCGGCAGCGAGGCCGTGGAGGTAAACAGCGGCCTCGATGGCCTCGCCGGGGTGGTCCGGATGCTGCGCCAGCGCGGCTGCAACGATGCCGGTGAGAATGTCACCGCTGCCGCCCTTCGCCATGCCGGGGTTTCCTGTGGTGTTGATGGCCATTCGCCCGTCAGGATGCGCGACAAGCGTTCGCCAACCTTTTAACACGACTGTCACATTGTGTTTGCCGGCAAAGTCGCGCGCGAGGGGCTCGCGGCTCGCCTGCACTTCTTTTGTGGAGATGCCGGCGAGGCGTGCCATTTCGCCAGGGTGCGGGGTGATGACGATGGTGCGGTTGCGGCCGTCAAGTTTGTCCAGATGTTTGGAGACGATGTTGAGCGCGTCGGCATCGAGGACGAGAGGCAGCGTGGTTTTGTCGATGACGCCCAGAACGAACTCTTCGGGTTCGGGGCCGAGGCCGGGCCCCATGGCGATGACCGTAGCGCGGCTCGCCATCCTGTGAAGCTGCTCGAGGTTAGAGGCGGCAATTTCTCCACTGAGCCCTTCATGCAGCGGGAAGGTCATCAGCTCCGGGGTGATCGCAGCGACATTGGGCACGATGGAATGGGGGACGGCCACAGTCACAAGGCCGGCTCCGGCGCGGAGGGCTGCGAGCGAGGCCATGGCCGGGGCTCCGGATTTGCCGCGTCCTCCGGCAATGACCAGCACGTGACCGTAGAGGCCTTTGTTCGCGTCCGGAGTGCGGGGCTTCTCCGTGAGGTGTTTTGAGGAACCTGCCCAGGTGAGGTTGGTTGTCGATTCGATCGCCTCGTCAGGCGATCCGATGGGGGCGACGACGATGGGCCCGGTTGCGCTGTTGGTGAGGTTGCCGGACACATGCGCCAGCTTGGCCGCGGTAAAGGTGACGACGGCGCTGGCGCGGAAGGCGCCTTCGACCGTGAAGGCGCGGGAGTCGGCATCCCATCCCGAGGGCAGATCGACGGCGACGACCGGCGCGGAGAGGGCGTTGATGCGATCGCGGAGGGCCGCGGCAACGCCGCGCAGCGGCGGCTTGAATCCTGTGCCCACGACGGCGTCGATGAACAGGTCAGCGGAGTGGAGGAGGGTTTGGATTTCCGGCGCATCGAGGGAGGCTGGATCAGGCGCGAGGGCGGGCGCCAGTGTCATCTCTTCGAAGGCGTCCTTCGCGTCGGTGGAAAGGTCGGCGGGATAGCCGAGGAGAAGTACCCGCACCTTGCGTCCTGCGGCGTCGAGCTCGCGCGCGGCCACCAGGCCATCGCCGCCGTTGTTGCCTTTGCCGCAAAGAATGACGACGTTGCGGCAATCGGGAAATTCGCGAAGAACGAAGCGAGCGACGGCTGCGCCGGCGTTGTGCATGAGGTCGAGCGAGGCGATGCCGTGGCGTTCGGTCGTGACGCGATCGACGGTGCGCATTTCGTCGGCAGTGAGGATTTTCATAGCAGGTGTCACACCCGAGGCGCTGGTAGTCGGAAGGGCCCGGCGGACTGAAAACTAGCCCATGTACATGCCGCCGTTGACGTCGAGGACGTGGCCCGTGATGTAAGCCGCGTCGTCGGAGGCGAGAAAACAAACGGCGCGGGCGATGTCGGCGTCGGTTCCGGCACGGCCGAGGGGAATCTGCGTCAGCATCGCTGCGCGCTGTTTCTCGTCGAGGATGGCAGTCATGGCTGTTTCGATGTATCCCGGAGCGATTGCGTTGGCGGTGATATTGCGCGAGGCCAGCTCGCGCGCGAGGGATTTAGTGAGGCCGATGAGGCCCGCTTTGCTGGCGGAATAATTCGCCTGCCCCGCCTGGCCGGTCTCGCCCACGACGCTGGAGATGTTGATGATGCGTCCCCAGCGGGCTTTGAGCATGGGACGCATCAACGCCTGGGTCATGAGGAAAGTGCCGGTGAGGTTGGTCTGGAGGACCTCGTCCCAGTCGGCGCGTTTCATGCCGAGAGCGAGGGTATCGCGAGTGATGCCGGCGTTGTTGACGAGGATTTCGATGCTTCCGAAGTGGGCGATTGCGGCTTTGGCGCAGGCTTTGATGGATTCCTCGCTGCCGATGTCGAGGGTGAAAACGCCAGCTGCGCCGCCGGCGGTTGCGATTTCTGCAGCGACTTCGTTCAGTTTTGTTTCGTTACGGGCCGCGAGGCCGACGCGTGCGCCGGCCTGGGCGAGCGCAAGCGCGCAAGCCCGTCCTATGCCCTGTGAGGCTCCGGTGATGAGGGCAGTTCTTCCCTGCAGTGAGGACATGGCTATAGCCTACCGCAGCGATTGGTTTGCCTTCACAGTGACAGATCAGGGCCCGGCCGGCACAGGAGCGGTAGCGCGGCGCGCGGCGCGCGAGGGCAGCTCTTCCGGCGCCCAGATGTAGACCATCAGCTCGCGGCTGTATTGCAACAGGGGCTTGGTATCGGGGAGGCGGATGTCGTGCGCCTGAGGAAGGTCGTTGATATCGAAGTCCGCTTCGGCCAGCTCCAGCGGCCAGGGCAAATGATGGATGTTGACCCGGGAGATGTCACCACCCCGCGTGGCGGTAAAGAGCGCGTAACGGTCGGTAAGGAAGCTTTCGAGGCCGCCCTTGACGCAGGGCTTGCCGAGGCTGCGGTAGCGGGCGCGAAAACGGGCGGGGCGGCGGCTCAGCATTCGTTCACTGGTGTAGTGAAGGGTTCGGCTCTCATCGGAGTCAACCTTCATATGGGCCCAGTAATAGGGCAAGTGAAAAAACATCCGCGCTACCGAGACGGCGAAGGGATTCGCGGCGTCGAGCGAGAAGAAGTAAACGCCCGCCTGATTGGTGTGGCGTTCGCGCACGTAGGTGCGCAAATTGAGTTCGGGGAAGCGATTCGCGCCGGGGATGGCGGGCAAATGGCGCAGCCGTACCTGATCCATCCAGAAGGGGACGACGCCGACCCACGCCGAACCGTCGAACGTGTCGACGTGCAGCTCTTCCGGCAACAGGTGAGTGAGCTCGCTGGCAGGCAACGGCCAGTGCGCAAAGAGCAGATCGTTCCATCGCTGGGTCATCACCCACGGAGATTTCGGCAGGGGCCACGGACGGTGCTCGGTGGTCGTGAGGATCTTGTTCATGCACGAGGGCCGTTCCGGAGGCAGCGGTCGACGCGAATACTTCGGCCAAAACACTCCCTATCGTAACCGTTCTTTCTTTTCACGGACATAACAATGCGGTGTTTCCGCACGGAGATTGACGTCCTTGGTACCGCGGAGCGGGGCGCGTTTATCCGCATGCTCAGGGTTTAGCATTCCTGCATGACTCCGATGACTGAGACTCCTCCCGTGCCTGGGGAAACGGCGGCCAGGCCCGCGCCCTCTGCCGATGCTCCGAAAAATCAAACTGAGGTTTTCGCGGTGCACGGCGCCGATCCGGAGGTGCTGGCCTACGCCATGGCCAAGTACTCGCGCTCGGCGTTGTCCATGAAGGAGTCGCTGCGCGAGATCAGCAGCCAGAGGGCCGAGCAGTTTCTGAACACATTTTATTTTCAGTACGGGCATCGATCGATCGCCGACCTGGCGCATGTGGCCTTCGCGATCGAACGCCTCTCGCTGCTGGCCGCGATTGTCCTGGTGGACGAGCAGCGCTGGGATGGTCAGGAGCGCTCGACGCGCTATCAGAATTTTCGCAAGGGCAGCTGGTACACGCCGGATTTCGGCACGGATGCGAAGGCAGCGGATCTTTTTCGCGACACGGTCGAGCGGTTGTTTGCGGATTATCACAAAGTCTCTGAGGCAGTCTTCGCTTCCTTGCGGCAGCGCGTGAACAAGCCGGAGGAGATGAAACAGGAGACCTACGACCGCACGCTGCGGGCCCGGGCCTTCGACGTCGCACGCTACCTGCTGCCGCTGGCGACCAACACTTCGCTGGGGCAGATTGTGAATGCGCGGACGCTGGAGACGCAGATTTCGCGGCTGCTTTCCAGTCCCGTTGCGGAGGTGCGGCAGCTCGGCGAGCGTCTGCAGGCCGCGGCTTCCGGGGCGGCCTGGAACGTCCATGGTGACGAACTGGCCGCGCTGCAGCGGGAGATTGCAGCGCTTGATCCAGCGCTGGGTGAGCGGGCTGCGGCCCTGCTGACCCGCGAGGTGAAGACCGCGCCGACGCTGGTGAAATACGCCGCGGCGAATGCTTATCAGAGCCGCACGCGCGAGGAGTTGCGCCAGGCCGCGGCCGAGCTACTGGGCAATGAGCCGATCGAGGCGGCGCCGCTGGTGGATCTGATCGAAGGCAGCGACTTGCTCGAAGTCGATCTGGCAACGACGCTGCTCTACGGTCAGTGCCATTATCCGTACCGGCAGATTCGGCGGCATGTGGCCGCGCTCACCGAGGCGCGGCGCAACGACATCATCGCGCTGGGAATGCGGCATCGCGGGCGGCATGACGAACTGCTGCGGGAATTTTCGGCGGGACAGGCGCTGCGCTTCGACATCCTGATGGACATCGGTGGATTCCGCGACATGCATCGGCATCGGCGCTGCGTGCAGGTGCTTCAGGAATTCACGGCTATTCACGGCTATGCGCTTCCCGAGGGGATCGAAGAGGCGGGCGTTCGGCCGCTTTATCAGGAGACCGTGCAGACAGCGCATGCAGCCTATGCCGCGCTGGCCGCGGGTTCCGCGCCGGAAGCGGCGTCGTCGGCGCAGTATGTTCTGCCGCTGGGGACAAAGAATCGCGCGCTCTTCAAGATGGATTTTGCCGAGGCACTTTACATTTCCGAACTGCGCTCCGCGCCGCAGGGGCATTTCTCGTACCGACGGGTCGCGTGGGAGATGTATCGCGCGGTGGAAAGGCAGCATCCATTGCTGGCGCAGTATTTCCGGGTCACGGATGCGGATGCGCCGGTGGATCTGTTGCAGCGGTAAGAATTCGTGAACGCCAAATGAGAGAGGCTGCCCGGCGGCAGCCTCTTTCCGAGTCTTGCTCTCGAATTCCGGGCCGTGCTCAGGCGTGCGCGTAGGAGGCGATGGCGCTCGCTTCGTCGTCCTTGATATCGAAGACGGTATAGAGCTTGGTGATCTGGAGCAGGTCGTGGACCTTGCGGGTCAGATTCAGCAGCTTCAGTTCGCCGCCCTGGTTGCGGACGGTGGTGTACGCGCTCACCAGCTCGCCAATGCCCGAGCTGTCGATATAGTTCACGTCGCCGAGGTTGAGCAGAATTTTCTTCTGTCCTTTACCGAGCAGGTCACGGACGGAATCACGCAACTGCACGCTGCCTTCGCCGAGGGTGATCCGTCCGCCCAGATCGAGAATGGTGATGCCATCCACCTGACGGGTGCTGATTTTCATGCTCACGAGAAATTCCTCCTTGGAAAACTTGTGCTCGGAAATTTAAGCGCCGGCTGGTGCGGCCCCGAGGTGTTTGATGAGGGTCAACTCGGTCCCCGGATGCAGTTGCCTGAAGTGTACCTCATCCATAAAAGAGCGGATGAGGAAGATACCGCGGCCCGAGCCGCGCAACAGGTTTTCGGGGGCCAGTGGGTCGGGGAGGGTGGCCGGGTCGAGGCCCTTGCCTTCGTCCGTAATGCGGATCACGAGCGAGGAACCGGTATTTTCGAAGGAGGCGGTCATGCGTTTTTCCGGATCGTACGCATTCCCATGGAGCACCGCATTGACCGCGGCCTCGCGGACCGCCATGGAGATGCGGAAGATTTCATCCTCGTCGATCCCGGCCTTGCGCGCCATCTGCTCGGCGGTGGCCTCGACTTTATTGACGCTGTCCAGCGAGGAATCCAGAGTGTAGGTGACGCGGCTTGCCTGCTGTCCTGTCAAATGCTCTTCCTCGCTGAGAGAATCGCGGGACGTGCTGTGGGGAGTTTTTCCCGTAGGCGAAGTTTGCTTGCTGGCGCGGCGGATGTCAAGCGGGGAGAATCCGGCCGCGCCGCGCCAGCCGGAAACATCTGCTCACGCTTCCGGAAAGGGAGGGTTGGCCAGAACCACCGACGTCTCGACCTGGCGCGCGGGGATGGTCCAGTAGGTGCGCAGAAGTTTGGTCTTCAGCGCCGGGGAAACCAGCGCGAAGCCGTGACGCTGATAGAAGCGAATCGCCCAGCCGGCATCGGCCCACGTGCCCACCAGCAGCTGCCCGGAGGTGCGCTGGCGCAGATACTGGATCAGGGCGCCCCCGATGCCGAGTCCCTGATGGCCGGGGCGCACGTAGGCGTGACGGATGAGATCGACGTCGCCGACGGACTGGATCCCCATCACGCCGAGCAGCACGCCTTCCGCCTCGTAGCCCCAGAATTCGACGCCGGCCGCGATCTCCCCCTGCAGCTCCTCAAGGGGCATGTAAGGCTCGTGCCAGCGATCGGGCGGGATGGCGTCGCGATACGCTGCTGCGGCAGCGTTGACGATGCCCAGGATTTCGCTGCGCTCGCCGACATGGCAGGGGCGGATGTTCACAATAACCATCATCTTCGCATCCCCCGGTAAGATAGAGAAGGATCATGCCCGGCGCCGAAGCCCAGACCCGCAAGGAAAACGCGCAGAACGGCAGCGCCGAGGCTGCGGCTCCGCCCAAACCCAGCGCGGCCCAGCAGGACGACGACGTCGTCGGCAAGGCGTACGACAGCCGCCTGATGGGCCGGCTGATCACCTATCTCTACCCCTACAAATGGGCCTGCATCGCCTCGATTGTGGCGATCCTGCTCAAGGCAGGCGCCGATGTGCTGGGTCCATATCTGACCATGGTGGCCGTCGACCTGTATCTGACACCGGCCTGGCAGAAGACCCCGCTGGAGGCCACCGCGGCTGCGGCGCGTGGAGTGCAGGGACATCCGTGGATCGCGCACTGGCTGAGTCCCTATGCGGGGGCCGGAGCGTGGGCGGGCGTCACCCAGCTCACCGGGATCTGGCTGGCGGCACTGGTGCTCAGTTATGGGCTGGAGGCGTTGCAGACCTGGCTGATGCAGTGGACTGGCCAGAAGGTGATGTTCGATCTGCGCCGGCAAATCTTTCGCCATATGCAGCGAATGCATATCGGCTTCTTCGACCGTAACCCCGTGGGACGGCTGGTGACCCGGCTGACCACCGACGTGGACGCGCTGAACGAGATGTTCACGTCCGGCGTCTTCGCCATTTTCGAGGACGTTTTCGTCCTGGCGGGCATCGTCTTCGTAATGCTGCGCATGGAGTGGTGGCTGGCGCTGCTGGCTTTTTCGGTGCTGCCGCTGATCCTGCTGGCGACCCGAATCTTCCGCAAGTATGTGCGGGATTCCTACCGTCGCATCCGGGCCGCGATTGCGCGGATCAATGCCTACACTCAGGAGTACATCAGCGGCATGTCCCTGGTGCAGTTGTTCAACCGGCAGGATCGCGCGTTCCGCGACTTTTCGGCGATCAACCGCATCCACATGGAGGCGTTCAAGGACAACGTCCTCGCCTATGCGCTCTACTACCCCGTTGTAGAGCTGCTGAGTTCTTTTGCCATCGCGCTCATTATCTGGATGGGCGGAGGCGGCGTGCTGCGCGGGACGGTTCTGCTGGGGACGCTGGTGGGCTTTATGCAGTATGCGCAGAGATTTTTCCGGCCGATCCAGGACCTGAGCGAGAAGTACAACATCCTGCAGGCGGCGATGGCGGCCAGCGAGCGCGTCTTCAAGCTGCTGGATACGCCGCCGGAGATTATCTCGCCGGCGAATCCGCAAGCGGGAGACGGTTCGGGGCGCATCGAATTTCGCGATGTGTGGTTCACCTACCAGCGTCTGGATGCGGACACGCAGGCCCGCCTCGCCGCTGCGAGCGGCGCCGAGTTGCAGGCTCCGGATGGACTCTCCTCCGGCATCGAATGGGTGATGCGCGGCGTCTCGTTCACGGTGGAGCCGAACCAGACAGCGGCCATCGTCGGGCACACCGGAGCGGGCAAGACAACCATCACCAGCCTGATGATGCGCTTTTACGATGTGCAGCACGGGCAAGTGCTGGTCGATGGCGTGGATGTGCGGGAGCAGGATCTGACACGGCTGCGGCAGCGCTTCGGCGTGGTGCTGCAGGATCCGTTCCTGTTCAGCGGGACGGTGGGGGACAACATCCGGCTGGGCACCGAGAGCATCACGGACGAGGATATGCAGTGGGCGGCGGAACAGGTGAACATCGACGACTTTATCCGAACCCTGCCCGGTCAGTATGCGGAACCGCTGCGCGAGCGCGGTGCGGGGCTTTCGACGGGGCAGAAACAGCTGATCAATTTTGCGCGGGCGCTGGCGCACCGGCCGGGGATTCTCATCCTCGACGAGGCGACATCGAGTGTAGATACGGAGACAGAGTTCCTGGTCCGCGCTGCGCTCGAGCGGATGGTGGAGGGGCGGACGTCGGTCGTGGTCGCGCATCGTCTGTCGACGGTGCAGCGGGCGGACACGATCCTGGTGATGCACCGTGGGCAGCTGCGCGAGATGGGTTCACACCAGGAGCTGCTCGCGCTCAAGGGGATTTACTGGAAGCTGTATCAACTCCAGTACAAGGATCAGGAGCAAAGCGAGCCGGCCGCCGGGCTCGCGGCTTCGCTCGCGGTGGGGACGGATTAGCACTTACCCCGAGTGGTAGATCGCAGCGCTCTGGATATGCGTCGGCTTGAACGCCTGGGGAAATTTCATGCCGTAGCCCAGCAGCCGGTCGAAGGCGATGTGGGCGATCCAGATTGCCACAATTTGGCCCAGGCGAACGTCGATCAGCCGCCATGCGGCGAGAGCCAGCAGGATCGGAAACACGTAACTGTGGACCGCGTTGTAGAGGAGTGCCGCGATGCTCTTGTTCGGCAGCAGGTATCCAGCAAGCGACAGATCGGGCACCAGAAACAGCGCTGCGAAGAGCCACCAGGGTCCGTGCAGAACCAGGCGATAGGCGAGGACGGTCGCTGATAAGACGAGAAGTGCCTCCAGCCGCAGCAGTATGTCGGGTCGAGCAATCATGGTGGAAGGCTAGCAGAAGGAGGGGAAGCTGCTGAGGGCGGCTCCCGCGCCATCATTGCCAACTTCAGAGCTGGCAGCCACCCGGTAAAAACTCTCCCGCTCCTGAGCGTTCCCGAGACGGCTCCGTCAGTGCGTTGCCTGCGGACCGGGCGTGCCATCCGACCAGTGGCCGACCTTCACCATAAAGATGGTCATCCGGTCTTCGGGCGCATTGGCCGCAATGACGGGCACCCCGGGCAGATTTGCCTCCCAGCTCTTCGCCGCGTCGCCCGTAACAAACCACATGATGTGCGGGTGCCAGGCCATGTCATCGTCGCTCAGGTACTGCTGCTTCGACATCATGTAGCACATGGCATTCGGCTCCAGAGCCGGCATTTCCTTTCTCTCCCACGCCGACTGAAGCGCCCGCGCGATTTCTGTCCTTGATTTTCCGGCGATCACCATTCTGGTCTTCGCGAAGACGATGGGCAGATAGGTCCTCGCGGCTGGCCCATTCACGCAGAGGGGAGCTCGGACTTTCGGATTCCAGAACTCGGGATCATCGGTCGTCTTGCCCCACGACCGCTCCACGAGACAGACAAAGCCGTTGCCGCCCTTCACTGCGGTCATGTATCCGCCCTGCGTCAACACCAGCACTTCCGCCCCGTCCGCAATGGATGCCGGAGCAGCGCTGCGCGCCAGCTCGATTTCGGAAGCCTTTGCTGGCATAAAGTACTGATCGAGAGGCGCCGCGGCTGAGTACGGAGCCGCCTGCGCCTGGACCTGCCGGCCTGCGCCGGCGAAGCAGACACCAATAAGAATCAGGAAAACGACAGGCGCCTTCTCCGGCATGGAAACTCCTCAGTTCAAGTATTCGTCCATTGCAGTCTGAATACCGGCGCTGGGTTGCCAGGCAGCGACGGTGCGGATAGTAGAGCACAGGTCCGCACAGGACATCGGGAGGCTCAGCAGGATCGGCCGTCGCAGGGGCCGCACAACGAGGTGTTCCCAGCCTCCTTTATAGCTCGTCCCTCTATTTGGGGGCAGCAGGATTTACCGGAAGCGCCTCCAGATTCTGAATATCGCTGAGAATTGCCTTCACTGTGGCTTCTGTCACGATGCGTCCCTTTTCTTTCGTCGCCAGAGTCGGGTCACCCCACGCTCCCGTGGGCGAGTAGAGTCCTTCCTTTGCATCCGGGTCTCGGGTAAGGGGACCACGGCGGTCAGGGTGCAGGTCTTTCTCGGCCTTCGACATTGTTACGGTTTCCGGAGCGATGAACAGCATCATGGAAGTCTCGATTTCGTCGGCGTGCGTGCCTTCCGGTTCCTGTTGCACCTGTTTCACGACCCCATCGATCTCAGCAAAATCGAAGTAGGTCAAAGTTATGCCGTCCGAGGCGAGGATCTTTGCCGCTTCGGATAGCGGTCGAAGGGTTGAGATTCCCGTGTTGATGATGTAGAAGCGCCGCGGGCCATGCGCTGCAAGGGTGCGGCAGATTTCCATGACCATATCGCGCGCTGTACTCGAGGTGAGGGAAGTTGACCCCGGATACTCGAGGAAGGCGGGATAGAAGCTGTAATTGATGGTGGGCGCAATGACCACCGGAGCAGCGGCCAGCACTCTTTTCTTGAGGTACTCGGCCATCACCCAATCGTTGTTGAGTTGCAAGTGCCTGCCGTGTTCCTTCGATTCCGCACCCAGGGCGATCACTACCACTCGATCCGGGGTCAGGATTTTCTCCGCTTCGTCCCACGAGAGATTCTCCAGCAGAATGCCCCGGTTACTGTTGGACATTCCGGATGCCGATGGTTTTTGTGCGAAGCAGGGCATAGAAAAAACGATGGCGCCCAGGAGAATGGGCAGGAACCTCGATTCAGATCGTTGCGATAAGGCCCTTTCATTACTTCCTGCAACATCTTTCACAGGGATAGCCTCCGGTTTGCTTCTGGCGACAACCAACGAAGCAAAGTAAGTTCCTGGTTCGCAGACTTGTTGCCTGCCCAAAAACT
Source organism: uncultured Acidobacteriaceae bacterium (assembly GCA_963787915.1). GTDB lineage: Bacteria > Acidobacteriota > Terriglobia > Terriglobales > Acidobacteriaceae > Palsa-343. The sequence continues at coordinate 528,424 of CAWBEP010000008.1, forward strand.
TACCACGGCTTCCACTCTGGCCAGCGGCTCCACGATGAGAGATTCGGCCAGTCCCTGGGCTGCGGTGCGTCAGGGCAATTACCATCAAAAGAAAACGACTCTGATCGCAGGAGCACGATGCCTGGCAGTCCGAAAATCTTTCTCTCCGCGGGAGAAGCCAGCGGCGAACATTACGGCACGCTGCTGATCGGCGCGTTGCGAGAGCTGCAGCCGGACGCGGCCTTCTTTGGGCTGGGTGGGCGGCGCATGGAGGCGATGGGCTTTCGCCCCATTGTCCGCGCCGAGGATGTTGCGGTCATGGGCATCACCGAAGTGGTGCGCGACATGCCACGGATTTACCGGGAATACCGGAAGTTGCGGGGATCGATTGTGGCGGAAAAGCCGGATGCGGCCATCCTGATCGATTTTCCGGACGTGAATTTGTCGCTCGCGCCGCATCTCAAGCGCCAGGGCATTCCGGTGATTTACTTCGTCAGCCCGCAGCTCTGGGCCTGGAAGAAGTACCGCATCCGCAGCGTGCAGCGTTATGTGGACCGGATGTTGACTATCTTCCCCTTCGAGGAGCGGTTTTACCACGATCACGGTGTCGAGGCGGAATTTGTCGGCCACCCGCTGGCGGAGTTAGAGCTGCCCACGGTTAGCCGAGAGGAATTTGCTCGCCAGGCGGGGCTGGATGCGTCCAAAACCTGGATTGGGCTGCTGCCCGGGAGCCGGAGCAAGGAAATCCGGCTGAATTTGCCGGAGATGGTGCGAGCGGCGGCGGCGCTCTACCCTCTCCCGCCAGACCCGGGCGTCGCGGTGAATACCCCGATAGTGGGGCAGGATGCTGCGCCAAGTCCGGATGCCGAGTTTCTTTTGCCTCTCGCGCCCACATTGACGGGGCCGCAGCGGGACCAGACCCGAATACTGTTGGCGCAGCTGCTGGCGGCCGAAGCGAATCCACCGCGCGTCGTGGTCGTCGATGACGCGCGGGCGGTGCTGCACCATGCACGGGCGAGCATCGTGGCCAGCGGGACGGCCACGGTGGAAGCGGCGCTGATCGGCAATCCTTTCGTCGTGGTATACCGGATTTCACCGCTGAGCTATGCAGTGGCCAGGCGGGTGGTGGACGTGCCGCACGTGGCGATGGTGAACCTGATTGCCGGAAAACGCATCGTACCCGAACTGATCCAGGGTGACTTTACGGCGGATCAGGTAGTCTCACATCTCAGACCGCTGCTGAACAACGAGGACGCGCGGGCGCGCATGCGGGCCAGCCTGCGGCATGTGGGAGAAATGTTGCGCAGCGAACAAAGCGCTATTGGACGGGTCGCCCGGATAACATGCGAGATGCTGAGAGAAAGATCGACGCCGAAGGAAAGACAGAGCCAGTTTCCATGATGAAATTCAGATTTGAAGCAGGGTCCGGCCGCGATCGCACCCGGCGAGTTGCCAGTTTCTGCGCACTAATACTGGCAGCCAGCTGGCTGCCAGCCACCGGACAGAACGTTGCGCCCAGGCCAACTTTGAACATCACCGCGTACACCATCGACGCGGAAATCCACCCCGACGACCATACCCTCGACGCCACCGCGAAGGTGACCTTCACGCCCCAGGCCGACCTGCCGTCGGCCATTTTCGATCTGCATGGTGCGCTGCTGGTGGATAAGGTGACCGACGCGAGCGGAGCAAATCTGAACGGTGAGCGCGGTCCCGGCGCCACGCTGGTGGTGACGCCTTCGGCGACGCTGACGAAGGGGCAAGCGGTCACATGGACTTTTCATTACTCCGGCAAACTGGAGAGCGATGCCGGCGGTCCGGTCGAAGGGCTGAAGCTTGCCTACGTGGGCGCTCCGATCAGCTATTTGCTGTATGCGGGCCGGTGGTTTCCGATGAACGGCTACCTGACAGACCGCTTTACCGCCGAGATTCACGTGAAGGCTCCCGCGGGCTATCGTGTCATCGGCAGCGGCGGAAACGGTAAAGCCAAAGAGGCCGGCGGCGGTGAACAGGAATGGGATTTCAAGTGGGATAAACCGGGATTTCCAGGCACGATCATCGCAGGCAAGTTTGACGCGCCGGTGTCCGGGAGCGCGCCCAATATCCACGTTTACACGACGGCAGCGCATAAGGCGGTCGCAGCCGACTACGCGGGCACCGCGCTGCGGGAATTCGCCTACTACACCAGTACCTTCGGGATTCCGGAGTCGACACAGCTCAATGTGGTGGAGCTGCCCGAGGACACGGTTCCGGCCTACTGGGCCCCGGAGATTGCAGCGATTGCGGGATCCCACATCGGCGGCAAGAACGACTTCCGGCTGCTGGCCAACACGATTGCGCACCAGTGGTGGGGCTCGGAGGTGAGTCCGGCGACCCTGAACGACGCGTGGATCGTCAACGGCATGTCGCGGTACGCGGAGCTGATGTATCTCGAGGACGACGAGGGAAAAAGCGCGCTGGAGTCGGCAATTCATGACGTTTCAGCGGGCGCCCTGGCCTATGACACCATTCCGCTCGCGAGCGTCGGGAGTTTGCCGGCCTATTCTCCGCAGTTCCAGTCCATGACTCTGGAAAAGGGCGCGCTGGTGTTTCACATGCTGCGCTGGGAGGTGGGCGACGACAGCTTCGAGAAGATCCTCCGTGCGGTGCTGAGCCAGTACAAGGACAAAGGCGTGCGGACGGGCGAGTTCGAGAGGACGGCTGAAGAGCAATCGCAGCAGCAGCTGACGCCTTTCTTCAGCGAATGGCTGGATGGCACCGGTGCGCCGGAATTTACGGACAAATATGCCGTCTACCGGTTGGGGAACAACAAAGGATTCCGCACCATTGGCGAAGTGCAGGGCGACATGGATCTGTTCAACATGCCGCTGGATCTGCGCGTGGAGACGGAAGGCAAGACCGTCGATAAGCGGATCGACGTGGTGGGAACGGACTCGCAGTATGTGATCGACACCTTTGGACGTCCGCGCCGGGTCATCATCGATCCGGACTCATGGATCCTGAAGAATACGCCGGATCTCGAGGTGCGCGTCGCGATTCTGCGTGGGCAGCAGCTCGCTGCGCAGGGAGATTCGGGTGGGGCGCTCGCGGAGTATCAGAAGGCGCTGAAGGCGAATCCGCAGAGCTCGCTGGCGAGTTATCGCATCGGAGAACTGCTGTTCACGATGCGGAACTATCAGGCGGCCGTGAATGCTTACCGCGACGCGCTCAACGGAGACGACGAGCCGCGGTGGACGGAGGTCTGGAGCCACATCGCGGTGGGAAAGATCTTCGACCTGACCGGACAGCGGGATCGCGCGATTCAGGAGTACCGGCAGGCGCTGCAGACCAACGACAATACGGCGGGAGCCCTGAACGAGGCGCGGCACTGGATCCAGTCACCGTATAAGCGGGCGGACACGGAGTAACGGGTTAACCGGGTCAGGCGGCGTCCTGGCGCGGCTTCACTTCGCCAGACGATAGAACTGATCTCATATATAGGGCAGCTGCACCGGCGGGCTCGATGAGCCCCGCTTCGGTGGCGGGTGTGCCAGGCGCAGCCCGGCGGGCCTCATGAATTCCTCGCGAAGGATTTCTCCGGGATGTATGGCGAACATCATGGGCGCCATGTCGTGCCGTTTCGTGCTATGATACACGGGATCTGTTGTATATCAAGGAGACAGAATGCGCGTCGCAAAATGGGGTAACAGTCTCGCCGTTCGGTTGCCTGCAGGGGTCACTCAGGCCCTCGACTTAAAAGAGGGGGATCAGATCGAGATTCACGTTGTAGGCTCCAGGAGCTTTGAGATAGGCCACGACCGGAGAAAAGAGCGAGCCATAGAGCGTCTCCGCAAGCTGCGTCGCCCCCTTCCTCCCGGCTTTACGTTTGACCGGGAAGAAGCGAATGCCCGTTAGTTGCTTCTTCGATACCACTATTCTCGTCTATGCGGCGGCCCAGGCGGATCGTCGAACGGCAGCAGCTGAAAAGCTGCTCGTTGGCGGGGGGCGCATCAGCGTCCACGTTCTTAACGAATTCGTCGCTGTGGCGCGAGGCAAGCTCCACATGCCCTGGAAAGAAGTGGTGGAAGCTACGACAGTGATCCGAACCTTATGTGAGCTTCCTGTGCCGCTCACAGTCCAAATGCATGAAGAAGCTTTGCGGATTTGCCAACGATACAAATATCACATCTACGATTCACTGGTAATCGCGGCGGCGCTCGCGTCAGGCTGTTCGGTGCTCTACTCGGAAGACATGCAGGATGGGCAGACGATCGATTCACTTCGCATTCGCAACCCCTTCCGGAATTCCTGACCCCGCACGAGGCGCTTGAGCTACAACCCCTTGTAGCTGCCGCCGTCCACCAGGATCGTTTGTCCCGTGATGCTGGCGGCGGATTCCGAGGCAAGCCAGACGATGGTGGCTGCGACCTCCTCCGGCGTTGCCATGCGGCCAATGGGGATTTCGCGCTCCAGCTCGCTTTGCACCTGCTCCAGGGAGACATTCCGGTTCTTCGCGCGGGTTTCGAGCAGGCTGCGGGAGCGGTCGGTTGCGGTAAAGCCCGGGCCAACGTTGTTGATGGTGATGCCGTCGCGTCCGAACTGACCGGCAAGCGAGCGGACGAGGCCCATGACGCCGGCGCGGATGGTATTCGACAGGATCAGCTCCGGAACCGGCTGCTTCACGGTGTACGAAGTGAGCGTGATGATGCGCCCCCAGTGCCGCCGCTGCATATGCGGCAAGACGGCATGCGCGAAGATGATCGTGCTGCGCAGGTTGAGCTGCCAGGCGCGTTCCCAGTCGTCGAGGGTGGTGTCGAGGAAGGACCTGGCGGGAGGGCCGCCCGCGTTGGGCATGCAAACGTCGATACGTCCGAAGTGAGCATGGGTGGACTCGATAAAGCTCACGACGGCGGCGCTGTCGCTCACATCCACCGGCTGCGTGTGGGTTTGGACGCCGAAGCGGCTACGGGCCTCGGCTGCGACCTGGTTCAGCTCGGCCTCGCGGCGCGCGCAGAGAGCCAGATGCGCGCCCTCGGCGGCGAACGCGAGCGCGGTGGCCTTGCCGATACCGCTGCTGGAGCCGGCCACGATCGCGACTCTGTCTTTCAGTCCTGTGTCCATGCGCCCTATGATAGAACCGGTCACGCCGTCAGGCCTGTCATCCGGAGAAAACCGTGTTGGAACAGCACAAGGAACTGCAATACACAAGCTTCGACAGGATCCCGGTCGAGCCGCTCAACCCTCTGATCGATCGTCAGTTCGTTTACGGGGAGCGGGCGATGCTTGCGCGTCTGGTCTTGCGGAAGGGCGCTATTGTGCCCGAACACAGCCATGAAAATGAGCAGATCACCTATGTGCTCGAAGGCGCGTTGCGCTTCACGCTCGGCGATGGGCGCGTTCTCACGGTGCGGAGCGGCGAGGTGCTCGTGATCCCCTCCACCCTCCCGCATTCGGCAGAGGCGCTCGAGGATACCCTCGACCTCGATGTCTTCGCCCCACCACGCGCTGACTGGATCGCGGGAACGGATGATTATCTGAGAAAGTAAACGCGTCTGGCGCTCTCATGAAGAGCGCTTGATCCGGCGTCCCTCCCGTCCATCGGGAACCAATTCTTCGCCCTGCCCAGCTGGCGCAGAAAGCCACGCCCTCATCTTCAGTTGCCGGCGGCCACCTGGAAACGGAGTGGCTGCCGGCTTCTGCGATGAGCTGTCTCTCGCCCGTCACAGATAAAGAAAGAAACGGGCGGGAATTGGGAACAAGCGCGGGCATAACCATGCCTCGCGGCATAGTCGGTGCAAACACAGGTAATGTTCATCCGGAGTACCGAGGATACGGTAGGCCGAGAAGAACCGATGGCAGTCGAACTACTTCTTAGGGGCTTGAGCAGCCTTTTGCTTGGCCCAACGGCGTCTCTGAGCGGCAGCAATGCGGGCCCGCGCATCAGCGCTGAGAACGCGCTTCTTACGGGGTTTGTTACCGAAGGAGGTGGCGATCCGGGAGCCTCCGGTAGTTTGTAGCAGGTCACGGACCTTCTCGAGGCGACTAATTTCTTCATCTACTGCAGCAAGGAGTTCTTCGCGTGTCATTTTTTTCTCTCGTGTGGTTGGGCCAGGTCAAGCGGGGAACGGATGCAATACCGCCTACCATAACAAATTGCACGATTTGTTACAAAGGATTTTGCCGCAGCCACAGTCTCTGCGAAGGTACTACGGTTAGCTGTACTGAAACACGAAATTCACTCATAATTTGCATGTTTTTCTCGGTTTTGTAAGGTTGTGTTCTCGAAAACACAGCATCATCGTCGTGTGTTAACGCTGAAACGTGTGGAAATGCCGCGCCGGCTGGCTTCGAGCGTGGCGGGCTCTCTTGATGTGCAGGCGGGCGGAGCGACGCTTGAATCGGCTGCCCTGGCTCCGCAAGGCCCCCGTATTTCCATTGAGCTGGGAAAGTACAGAATTCGGATAGCGGAGACGCTCGCCGAGCGAGAAGCCGCCTGCCGGCTCCGCTTCAAGGTCTTCAATATCGAACTCGGCGAGGGCCTGGAGGCTTCTTACCAGACCGGGTTAGACCGGGACCAGTTCGATCTGTTTTGCGATCACCTGATTGTGGAAGACAGATCGCGACGGGAAGTAGTCGGCACTTACCGGATGCAATCGGGAGCGACTGCTGCCCGGAAGCTTGGCTACTACAGCGAACAGGAATTCGATTTCTCGCCCTATGAATCCATCCGCGGCGAGGTTCTGGAACTCGGGCGAGCCTCGATTGATCGGGATCATCGCACCAGCGAGGTGCTGACGTTGTTGTGGCGCGGCATCGCGCAATACGCGCGGATTCACCGGCTGCGCTACCTGATCGGCTGCTCGTCGCTGAACTCTCGTGACCCGCGGGAAGGCTGGTCGATGTACCAGCATCTGACATCGTTTCTGGCGCCGGAGCCGCTCCAAACCCGGCCAACAGCCGCCTATGAATTGCCGCCCAGCGAGCTCCTTCCCCCCGCTCCGGAGGGCCAGGATGCGGTGAAGGTTCCGAAGTTGCTGAAGACGTATATTGCAGTGGGAGCCAGAATCTGTGGCGCACCGGCATGGGATCGCGAATTCGGAACCATCGACTTTCTGACGCTGCTGGATCTCGCGCAGCTCTCCCCGGCCGCGAGGAATCGGTTCCTGCCGGAGCAGCAACTCGCGTCCCAAGCGGATCCGGAATCTTCGGAAACCTCTGGAGCGCCGGCCGCGCCTGTCTCCGCTTCCTGATTCTCCTTTTCAGCCTCACCGAAGTGGGGTTGCGCTTCTCTCTGTTGCGTCTCCGCCTGGGCTCGTCTCCCGATCTGCCGCAACGGGCGGCATGGTTGCATGCTTCCTGCGCGCTGATTCTCCGCCGCCTCGGCATGGAGCTGGAGCGGCGCGGCCCGCGGCCAGCCAACGGACTCGTCTGCTCCAACCACCTCAGCTATCTGGATATCCTGGTGTACGCGGCCGCCATGCCGTGCGTCTTCGTCTCCAAGCTGGAGGTGCGGCGATGGCCGGCCTTCGGGCGGCTGGCGCGCAACGGGGGAACGATCTTTGTGGACCGCCAAAGCCGCACCAGCGCCGACGAGGTCGCGCGCCAAATCGGCGTGGCGCTGGAAGCCGGCGTTGCGGTGCTGCTGTTTCCCGAAGGCACGAGCACCGACGGCAGCGCGGTGCTCCGCTTTCATCCGGCTCTGCTGCAGCCTGCGGTGCAGCTCGGCGCGGTCATGACACCGGCGGCTATCGGCTATCGCGTTCGAGACGAAGAGGAGCGGGAGATGTGCTGGTACGGTGACTTGGCTTTCCTGCCGCATCTGCTGCGAACGTTGGGAAGAGCGGGCGTCGTCGCCGAGGTCGAGTTTTACCCCGAGGCGCGAACCTATACCGAGAGGAAAGCGGCGGCGCTGGAGTTACATGACAAGGTTGTCGCGATGCGGAAGCGGATGGCTCGGACGTCGGGCGAGTCCGTCACAATGAATCGTGGTTGAAGACTATTCCTCGAGTTTCAGACTTTCGTCCGTCGCCAAATCCGACAACTGCTTGCGCCAGTCCAGCGATTCGATGAAGACCCGGGAATCGCGCCAGTGCTCGCGAACGAGAACGCGCAGCTCGAGATAGACGCGTGTGCCCAGCAATCTTTCGATTTCGCGGCGCGCCGCTGTGCCGATCTCCTTGAGCTTGGCGCCGCCCTTGCCGATCAGGATCGCTTTTTGCCCGGCGCGCTCGCAGTAAATCGCCGCCGTGATGCGGGTAACGGGTGCCAGGCTTCCTGGGCGTGGCTTGCGGGCCGGCGGTTCCGGTTCCTCAAAGCGCTCGACCACGACCGCCGACGCGTAAGGAACTTCTTCCCCGGTTTCCGTCAGGATGCGCTCGCGTATCAGCTCCGCGACCAGGAAACGCTCCGGCTGATCGGTGAACTGATCCTTCGGGAACCAGCGTTGCCCTTCCGGAAGATATTCGGCGATCTTGTGCAGAAGAATCCTGAGGCCGTCGCCGGTCTTTGCTGAGACGGGCACGACCTCCGCGAAAGAATGCAGCTCGCTGAGGCCAGCGATGAGCGGGAGCAGCGTGTCCCTCGGAACGAGATCGATTTTGGTCACGACCAGAAAGACCGGGCAGTCCAGCTTGCGGATCATCTCGAAGGCGAGAGCTTCTTCGCTGGTGCGGTCCAGCTTGAGCGCGTCCTCTGCGGCGGAGGCCTGCTTCCGTACAGCGTCCACGACCAGCAGCACCACGTCGCGCGTCATCAGGGCTTCGTGGATTTCGTGCATCATGCTGCGATCGAGCTGCGATGCGGGCCGGTGAATGCCGGGTGTGTCGACAAAGACGATTTGCGTTTTAGGATGCTTTCCCTTGCGCTCGGGGACTTCGACCATGCCATGAATGCGCGTGCGCGTGGTCTGCGGCTTGGCGGTGACAATGGCGACCTTCTCGCCAATGAGCGCGTTGAGCAACGTGGATTTGCCGGCATTGGGACGGCCGATGATGGAGACGAAGCCGGAGCGCATTTTCATGGCAGTTCCAGACTAGCTGGCTTCTGCCATGCGCGAGATGCGCAGACGGTTGACGCGGCGGTCGGTGGAGGCCAGAATCTCGAAGCGCAGGCCGTAGCCTTCCACGACCTCGCCGGACTGGGGGATGCGCCCCGCGGTCTCGCTCACCAGGCCGCCCACGCTGGTGGCCTCGAGATCCTCCGGCAGATCGACGCTGCCGAGGATCTCCTCGACCTGGGCAATCTCGAGGTTGCCGGGTACCACCCACGCGCCGCCCGGCTCCTTGACGACCCCGGCGTTGTCTTCGGCCTCGTGCTCGTCGCGGATGGCGCCCACCAGCTCCTCGAGGAGGTCTTCGATGGTGACGAGGCCCGCCACGCCCCCGTATTCGTCGATGACGATGCGCATGTGCTGCTTTTCCCGCTGCATCTCGCGGAGAAGCTCGTTGACACGCTTGGTTTCAGGAACAAAAGCGGCGGGCCGCTGGATGCTCGCTACGGTCTTGGAGCGGGCATCGTTGTCCGAAATCTGAAGCAGATCGTGGGCGAACGCCAGCCCCGTGACGTTATCGAGGCTTTCGCTGTAGACGGGAACACGGGAAAACGGCTGGACGCGGATGAGCTCGAGGAACTGCTCAAGGGTGATCGATCCCGGAACGGCGAAGACCGCCGGACGCGGCGTCATCACTTCGCGCACCACTTTGTCGCCGAATTCGACGGCGGAGCGTACCAGCTCGCGGTCGCTCTCTTCGATGATTCCTTCCTCCTCGCCGGCTTCGATCAGCGCTTCGACGGCTTCGGATGCGGCGGTTTCGCCATTCGCCGGGGGCCGTGTCTCGGCCAGAGCGGCAATCGAGAGCAGGAACTGCAGGAAGAGCGTGATGGGCGCCATCAGCCACAGCAGCGGCAACAGCAGCCAGCGCCAGCGCACGATCCATGCGCCCCGGGTGCGGCTGAAGAAAGCGAACGGCAGAAGCCGGTTGAACAGGACGATGACCAGCACGATGCCCAGCACCACCTGGCCGATCTCCGGGAGGGTGGGGCGGTCCGCGCGGGCCCGATCGAAGAGCAACATGCCGAAGATCAGCGTCAGGAACGCCAGCGACAGGTTCATGAGGATCGCCGCGGAGAGCGCGATTCGCTCGCGGTTCATCCCGAGGCGGGGTTCCACACGCTGTTCCCACAAATCGATGTTCTCCTGGAACTCGCGCGCCAGAAACTTGCCCATCTCGGAGTAGAGACGGTCGATGTACGAGGCCAGGGTCAGCACGAGCAGCAGGAATGCGATCAGAAAAGCCGCGGTGATGCTCATGGCTGCCCACTCCTGCTCGGAGCGGCGGGTTTTGCTCGCGCCGGTTTGCTGCTGCGCTCGATCAGCCCTTCGGCCAGACCGAATTGCCGGCGCAAGGCGGATTCTTTGCGCGCCATTCTCCCCTGGTCGGTTTCGTGATCGTAGCCGGCGAGATGCAGCAATCCGTGGAGAACAAGGATTTCCAGCTCGGTCGCCAGCGAGTGCGCCAGCTCCTCGGCCTGGCGGGCGGCGGTATCGACCGAGACCGCGAGATCGCCTCCGGTGCTGCCATGGCCGTTGACCGGCTCGGGAGCCGGGAACGACAAGACGTCCGTGGGGCGATCCTTGTGGCGAAATTCGCGATTGAGGCGGCGAAGATGTGCGTCGCTGGTCAGCAGGACGCTGACCTCTCCATTGAGGCGGACAGCCGCGGAGGCCTGCCGGAGAAAAGTCGCCAGCGCCCTGCGCCGCAGAGCGCGGCCAAATCTGGTTTGTATCGTGGGTTCGATCAGAATCATGGTCGTGTGCAACCGGGCGCCGTGGAGTGGCCGGTGCACGAAATTGCTGAGGAGGGCGTTTCCGCCCTCCTCAGTCGATGGTACCTCTTATTTGATTTCCGCTGGTAAATACGGCTCGGCAGCTACTGCGGCTGAGAAAAGCGGACCCTCTCGCCGTCTTCGCCAATGGCCAGGGGCAGGTCGGGCTGGGAGCGTCCGAAACCCTCGTAAGCGCGAATGATGCGTTGGACCAGCTGATGACGGACGACGTCGCCATCTTCGAAGCGCACAAAGCGGATGCCGTCTACGCCGTCGAGGATGTTGATTGCTTCCACCAAACCCGATTTGCGGGGATTGGGGAGGTCGATCTGAGTAATGTCGCCGGTAATAACCGCTTTGGCATTGTTGCCCATGCGGGTCAGGAACATCTTCATCTGCTCGCTGGTGGTGTTCTGCGCCTCGTCCATGATGATGAAGGCGTCATTGAGGGTGCGGCCGCGCATGAAAGCGAGGGGCGCCACTTCGATCACATTGCGTTCGAGCATTTTGTCCACCCGCTCCGGTTCGAGCAGATCGTAGAGCGCGTCATAAAGGGGCCGGAGATAGGGGTCCACCTTTTCCTGGAGCGTTCCGGGCAGAAAGCCGAGGCGCTCACCGGCTTCGACGGCAGGCCGCACCAGCACAATGCGGCTGATCTTCTTGGCCAGAAGCGCCGCGGCGGCCATAGCGACCGCAAGGTAGGTCTTGCCGGTACCCGCGGGACCGATGCCGAAGACCATATCCGCCTGCTCGATGGCTTCGACGTAGAGACGCTGATTGAGCGAACGGGGCTGAACCATTCGTTTAATGCCTGCGGAACGCTGCTTGCCGCTCTCGGCAAGGCTGCGCAGAGTAACGGACGGGTCGGCCGTCACCAGCCGGAGCATGCCGTTGAGCTCGCCGTTCTGGAGCTGGATTCCCTGGCGTCGCAGCGCCTCGTAGTCCTGAAAAATGCGCTCGACACGCGCAACGGTTTCGTCAGAACCCTCGACCATGACGGCATCGGAAATCAGATCGATGCGTGCATGGAGGGCGTCCTCCATCAGTCTCAGATTTTCGTCGCGGGTCCCGAAAAGGGGCTCAAGATTGGGCGTGATCTCGAGATGTTTTCTCATCAGGCGAGGAAAGAACCTCCAAATGCGACCGGGTTGGGGTCACGGGGGTGGACTGGAGTTTTTGGTAGGAGTGCCGCCGCCCGCAACCTGTATCGCTCCACACTGATTGGATGCTTCAGGGAGAGCGAAGGAACCGGGTTGGGTGTCGGCAGCAAAAGAGTCGAAGTTGGGGCCAGAGTAGCCCGGGAGAATTCCGCAGTCAATGCCTAAATGGTGAATATTTCCGGATTTTTGCGGAACGGGTACGGGATTACTGCGGAGGTATATGGACCCGGTAAGGGCTTTATCTACAGCCCATGACTCGGCCGCTAAGCCCTGTTTTTCTCGCAGCCCAGCTGCCTTGATTGAACTGCTGGTCCGGAGACGGCGTATTGTTTCTGCAAGCGGGAGGGGGCATGCGTCTGTCCACGCTGTGGACCGGGTTGTTCTGGGGATGGGTGGCCGGAGAATTACTCCTGGCGCTGTTCACAAGAACGCGCCGCACGGAGGGTAAGGTCCACGACCGGGGGACCAAACTGATCCTGTGGGCGTCCATCATCATTTCTATCGATTCGCTGGACTGGGTTGCACGGTTGGCGCCCGGCCAGATTCCAGCAGGCGCGTGGCTTCGGCCCGTCAGCCTCGGACTGATGGTCCTTGGCCTGGTGGTTCGGATCACAGCCATCCTGACCCTCGGAAAGTGGTTCAGCACCAATGTCGCGACCCGCACATCCCAAACCCTCCAGCGCAGTGGCCTCTACTCCGTTGTTCGGCACCCGTCCTACCTCGGGATGGAGATCATTTTCCTCGCGATCGGGCTGCACACCCACAACTGGGCTTGCCTGGTCGTTGTTGTCATTCTGCCGACGCTGGCGGTCCTTTACCGGATCCACGTAGAAGAACAGGCACTCCTGACAGCCTTCGGCCCCGGTTACGCGGACTACAGCCGCACCACAAAGCGTTTGATTCCGGGAGTGTATTAGTGGACGTGGGTGCGCCGTGCCGGGCGCGAAAGCTAAAACTGGGCTATGATTTCGGATTCCCTCGGTTCTGCCTATTTCTCTTTCCTCAGGAGCTAAGAATGTCCAAGCCGATTTGTTTGCTGGCGGCCATTGTCGCCGCTGCCGTTACATTTTCACCCGCCCTTGCCCGTGCTGCCGGAGAGGACAAGCCTGCCGATAAGACCGCGGAAAAGGAAAAGCCAGCCGAGAAGCCAGTTTCTCCAGACGTAACCACCCAGGGGACCCTCGATGCCGGCGGCCAGCACATCCTGTACAACGCCGTGGCGGGTACGATCACCGTCGGAGCGACCGAGGACCAGGACGCGCAGCTGGGGGCCGACGGAAAACCATTGCCCGACACCGATCTGGCCGCCGCGGTGGCAGCAGCCAAAGACGCGACGCAGGCCCCGCCGCTGGCGCGTATGTTCTACGTGGCGTACTTCAAGCGCGATACAGACGTGAATCAGCGGCCGATCACCTTTTTCTATAACGGCGGACCGGGTAGCTCGACCGTGTGGCTGCACATGGGATCTCTGGGACCGAAGCATGTGGTCACCGAGATGGACACGCATCTGCCCGCCGCGCCGTACAAACTGGCCGACAACGCGTATTCCCTGCTCGACGTGAGCGACCTGGTCTTCATCGACATGCCCGGCACAGGCTTCGGTCGTCTGACGGGAAAAGATAAAGACAAAGCCTTCTGGGGCATCGATGAGGACGGGCATGCTTTTGCGCGCTTCATCGCGCGGTTCATCTCGAAGTACAACCGCTGGAACTCACCCAAATACATCTTCGGGGAGAGCTACGGCACGACACGTTCGGCCGTGCTCTCGAACATTCTGGAGAACGAGAAAGACATCGATTTGAACGGGGTCATCCTGCTTTCGCAGATTTTCAACTTCACGACAGACATTGACGGCGCCCATGGAAACCCGGGCATCGATCTGACCTACGAGCTGGCGCTGCCCACCTATGCGGCGACCGCGCGCTACCATCACAAGCTGCCCCAGGATCATCCCGACCTCGACGCGTTCCTGAAGGAAGTCGAAGTCTTCGCGATGGGCGATTATGCGCAGGCGCTTGCCAAAGGCACGGACCTGAGCGCCAGCGACAAGCAGGCGATTGCCGAAAAATTGCACAACTACACGGGGCTGCCGGTGGATTATCTGGTGAAAGGCGACCTGCGCATCGCCGGCGGCCAGTTTGAAAAGAGCCTGCAGGACGATACCGGCGACACCACGGGGCGTCTGGATACACGCTTCACTGGTCCGTCCATCAATCCACTGAGTGAAACCGCGGATTACGATCCGCAAAGCTCAGCCATCTCCTCGGCCTATGTCGCGCTCTTCAACCAATACGTTCGCAACACGCTGAAGTATGGCGAAGGCCAGACTTACCTGCCCGAGGCGGACTTCGGAGGCGGATTCATCTGGGACTTCAAACGGCAGGGTTTCCCGCTGCTCAATGTCAGCAACGACCTGGCAATGGCCATGAAGACCAACCCAAAGCTGAAAGTCCTCGTCAACGGCGGCTATTACGATCTGGCCACTCCCTTCTATGCCGCCATGTATGAGGACAAGCATCTGCCCATTTCAGAGAAGATCGCAGCTAACATCGAATATTCCTGGTATGAGTCCGGTCACATGGTCTATGTAAAAGACGAATGCCTGAAGCAGCTGCACGACCGGGTAGCCGCCTTTATCAAGAGCACCGACGCGGGCAACCAGTAGTCTGCTGGCTAACCGGGATCGTAGTGCCTTCGAGCAGCGGAATGGACGGGAAAAGCCGTGAAATCCCGTCCAGACCCGCTCGACCGGTCCGGCGCAGGGCCAGGGCAGATGCTGCCTTCGCGGTGCCCGAAACTGCGCATGCCCGTCCGGCTGCACTCTGGAACTAGCTCATCGTGATGCTGCCCCGCTCCCGTACCGTCGCCGCCTGACGAGTTGCGGAGCTGCTGCCCCTCCCCTGGTTTGCCGGCTCGGGCGCAGGCGGGTTTTCGGCGCAATACCGTATAGACTCGGAGCCAATGTCGGAGTTCCTGCTCTTTCACGGCGTCGCCATTGTCATCCTGATTCTGGCGAACGGCTTTTTTGTCGCGGCGGAGTTCGCTCTGGTCAGCGTGCGTGAGACGCGCATCGAGCAGCTGATCGCCGAGCACAACGCAGCGGCTCGCATCGTTCGGCGTTTGCAGGAGAACCTCGGGGATTTTCTTCCCGCCGTGCAGCTCGGGGTGACTCTGTGCAGTCTGGCGCTGGGCTGGATCGGCGAGCCCGCGGTCGCCGGCCTCTTCGAGCAGGCGATGGGGCCGCTGCCGCATGCGCGCGTCTACGCGCACCTGGCCGCTGTGCCGCTGGCCTTTGCGTTCATCACGTATCTCCACGTGCTGCTCGGCGAGCTGGTGCCCAAAGCTCTCGCGCTTCGCCGCGCCGATCAGATGGCCATTGCCATCGCCGGGCCGATGGAAATCTTCATTCATCTCGCGCGGCCCATCGTCCGCCTCATGAACCGCTCCGCTTCGCTGGTGCTGCGCCTGTTTCGTGCTCCCTTCACGACCGAGGGCGCCGTCCATTCGCCCGAGGAACTCAAGCTGATGGCGACCGCGGCGCGCCGCATGGGCATGTTGCCGGAGTATCAGGAAGCTCTGATCCATCGCGCCGTGGAGATGAACGAGGTCGTGACGCGTGAGATTATGACGCCGCGGCAGAGGATCTTTTCTCTCCCGGCCGACATGCTGATCGAGGACGCCAGCGCGCGCATTGTGGAGGAGATGCACTCACGCGTTCCGGTTTACGATCCTTCGCGCGGCTCGGAGTTCATCGTCGGCGTGGTCTATTCGAAGGACATCAGCCGTCTGATGCATTTCCGTGCCACGGCGATCACCCGCTTCTCCACCGCCCCCCTCAGTGATATGCGCCTGCATCAGGTGATGCGCGAGGTGCTGGTGGTGCCGGAGACGAAGCCGGTGCTCGATCTCCTCCACGAATTCCAGCTGCGCCGCCGGCACATCGCCATCGTCGTCGATGAGTTTGGTTCCACTGTGGGTCTGGTGACCGTTGAGGATGCCATCGAGCAGTTGATCGGCGAAGTGGAAGATGAGTTCGACGTGGGTGCCCGCGCGGTGCTGGCGACGGCGACCGGTGGCATGGTGCTCGACGGCAGCGTGAGCCTGCGCGATCTGGAGACGCAGATGAACTGGCGCCTTCCGCGCGAGGGCGGGGTCGAAACCCTGGCCGGATTTCTGCTGACCCGTTTGGGCAGGATTCCGAAGGGCGGCGAAAGCATCGAGTACGACGGCCGCAGACTGACCGTGCTCGAGATGAGCGGGCGGCGCATCAGCAGGGTCAGGATCGAGCAGGTGGATCCGGTCGCTCAGAAAGTGGCCGGATGAAGAGGCTGCTCCGATCGCTCCTGGTGCGCCTGGGGTATACCCTGCCCGTGTTGTGGCTGGTCGTATCGGTCGTTTTTCTGCTCATCCACATCGTGCCGGGCGATCCCGTGGAGCAGATGCTCGGGGATGGCGCGCGACCGGCGGACATCGCGGCGTTGCGGCACGCGTATGGCCTCGATCAGCCTCTGGGTGCGCAGTATGTCCACTACTGGCGCGGCGTGCTGCATGGCGATCTGGGGCGGTCGATCCGGCTCAACGATTCGGTGACCCATCTGGTGCTGACCCGCTATCCCTTCACCGTGGAGCTGACCACGGCGGCGCTGGTGCTGGCTTTGCTGCTGGCCATTCCCGCAGGCATCAGCGCGGCGCTGCATCGCGGGCAGGCGCGCGATCAGGCGCTGAGCGTGGTGAGCCTGCTGGGCCTGTCGTTTCCATCGTTCGCGCTGGGTCCGATTCTGATTCTGCTGGTCTCGATCAAGCTGGGATGGCTGCCGGTATCGGGCGCCGGCGACTTATCGCACCTGATTCTGCCCGCGGTTACGATGGGTAGTGCGCTGGCCGCGATCCTGACGCGCATGGTGCGGACCTCGATGCTCGAGGAACTCGGCCAGGATTACATTCGCACCGCGCGCGCCAAGGGGCTGCCGGAGCGGACTGTCGTCTACAAACATGCTCTGCGCAATGCGATGATCCCGGTGCTGACGCTGATCGGACTGCAGTTTGGAGCCCTGCTGGCGGGCGCTATCGTGACGGAGACCATCTTCAGCTGGCCGGGAATCGGGAGGCTCACGGTCTCGGCAATCTCCAACCGCGACTATCCGCTTCTCCAGGGCTGCATCCTGGCCGTTGGGCTGACCTATGTGCTGGTGAACCTCGCGACCGACGTTTTATATATGGTGGTCAATCCAAGGATCAGGGCATAACTGCGATGTGTATGTCGAAAACCGCGGCCGGATGGTTCCTGCTGGCTTCATCCTTGGCGTTTGCGCAGCGGAGTTACATCGGATTCGACAAGAATGGATATCCAGGGGATGATCTGCTGCCGGCCTTGCATCGGACCTTTGCCTTCGCTGGTTATTGGCTCAACAACCCCCCAGGGCTGAACAACAATCCTTGGGCGGGGAAGCGCAGCGTTGTGCAGGCTGCAGGTTTCGGCTTCCTTGTCCTCTTCAACGGACGCCTCGATGCCCAGCTGAAGGGCGGGGACGCCGCGCAACTGGGACGCCAGGACGCGGCGCGGGCGATCGAGGCTGCAAAGCGGGAAGGATTTCCTGATGGAGCGATCGTTTTTCTCGATCAGGAGGAAGGTGGTGCGCTGCTGGCCGAGCAGGCGGATTACATGGGCGCCTGGATCGCAACGCTGGATCACTCGGCTTATAAGGCAGGCGTCTATTGCTCGGGAATCACCGTGCCCTCCGGGTCAAAGACAATCTCCACCGCGCAGGATATTGAGACGCGCTTCCCGCATGCGAAGCTATGGGTTTGGGATGACCGATGCCCACCGGGTCCGGGCTGCAGCGTTCCCGAGAAAGGCTTCGATCCGAAAAATAATGCTCGCGCTCTGGTATGGCAATATGCTCAGTCGCCACGACGCCCGGAGGATACGGCTGCCTGCCGGCAAACTTACGCTGCCGACGGCCGATGTTACGCGCCGGGATTGCCTCAGTCCGAACAGACTTACGTGGATTTGAATGTCAGTCGATCCGCGGACCCATCGCACGGGCGGTAAGTTCAGCCAACAACTTCAGCAATCCATCGTTTCTACGCTGGCCGCGGGGCATGGGTTGGATTACCTCTTGCAAATTGCTACCGCGCTGTCAGAATTTCAGCCTGCTTCGCGCCCAGCGATAGAGTCAGCTCTGAACCGGCCGCATGCACAGCGCCAGAGGATCCAACCTGGCCGGTGAAGAGGGTACATCCCTCGAGAGCCGTGCGATTCAGATCGAGCTTCACCTCGCGGGGCTGCTCCGATGCGTTAATGGCGATCAGATAATGCTCTCCGCCTCCCGATGCACAACCCCTTTGCAGATCGGCCGTGCGGACAAAGACAAAGGCTGACTCGTCGAAGAAGATATCCTGCTGCGCGCCGGCTGCCATGGCTGGATGATGTTGCCGGAACTGGAGCAGCGTGGCCACCCAGTCATGAACCTCAGCCTGTTCAGGTGTTCTGCCCGCCGTGGTGAATGCGCTGGCCGCATCACCAGGAAAGCCGCCGGGGAAGTCATGGCGGTTGTCGGGGTCTTCGCCGCCGCGCATGGCGATCTCGTCGCCGGAATAGATCTGCGGCATGCCGCGCAGCGTGGCGAGCAGGGCAAAAGCCAGCTTGAGATCGGCGACCGTCACACCAGGCTGGCTGAGGAAGCGCACCGTATCGTGATTGCCGATGAAAATGACGAGCCGCTCCGGGTGCGGATAGAGCCAGTCGTCGCGCAGCACATCCTCGAGCCTGGCCATGCCATCCCGGGGGCCCCGATTGGCCGAAGCTTCGTCATGCGGAGAAAGCGCGTTGCGCAGCGCAAAGTAAGTGGGGAAGTCAAAAGGCGTGGAAAGCCCTGTGTCGACCCCCTCGTGCTTAACTCCTCCGGCAAAATAAGAAGTGATTACAGGATTCGGATTGAAGATTTCGCCGACCGTAGTCAGGCGAGGATAGAGAACCCGCAGTTGATCGTCGAGAGCCTGCCAGAAGGAGCGCCCGACATAGGGGAAGGTATCGTAGCGAAGGCCATCCGCGCCCGTACTCTCAATCCACCAGATTACGTTCTGGATGAGGTACTGGCGGACAAGAGGGTTTTCCTGGTTGAGATCGGGAAGCACATTGGCAAACCACCCCTCGGTCACATCGCGCCATTGTTCCCAGGTAGCATGGGGATCGATGACGGCCTGGAACTCGGCACTGGCGATACGGTGATCGGCGCGCGTGCCGTGCAACCAATCCGGAGTGGGCGGGTCCGCTGCCCAGGGATGCGCCGCGCCCAGGTGATTGGGAACGGTGTCGAGCACCAGCTTCATACCCCGCCGGTGCAGGGAAACCGACAATTGCTGCAAATCGGCCAGCGAGCCGAAATGCGGATCGGGACGGTAGAGGTCCGTCGCGCTATAGCCGTGGTAAGCCTGCTTTCCGCCGTCGTTATCGTAGACAGGCGTGGTCCAGAGCGTGGTGACGCCCAGCTGCTGCAGATAATCGAGGTGCTGCTCGATGCCGCGAAAATCGCCGCCATGCCATCCACGGGGCAGGTCTCTTTCTGATGGCTCGGGATCGTTCGACAGGTCACCATCGGCAAAACGATCGGTCATGATCAGGTACATCACATCCGTCGCCGAGAAGCCGGCGTGCGCCGCCGGAGGGCGCCGGCCAAAACGGAAGGGCACTGAAGCCGAGCCGCCAGGAGTGTTCACCCGGATGCGGATCGGTTGTGGCGCCGTGCTCCTGGCGGAGAGCCACAGAAAAGCGTAGTGCCCGTTCGCACTGACCTCCGAGTGAGCGATGGAAATGCCCTGGCCCGTGACCGAGAAGTGTGCCTGCTTAAGACCGGCGCCGTGCAGCAGGAGCATCGGAGACGGCAAGCCAACCCACCAGTTAGGCGGATCGACCTTGTCGACACAGGGGCTGCTCATCGTCGCCGATTCTGCGCAGGGAGACAGCGGGGGTATCGGCGACCGCTGGAGCTGCCGCGAAAGCAAATCCGCCAGAGGCAAGTATCAGCGCAGTAAGAGCAATGAGCCTCCCGGAGCCCTTCATGGCGTCACCTTTCGATATTGAGGAGAAGCGATAGGGGAAGGAAATGCGTCGCAAATGTGCGCCACGGCGGGAAGCCTCACCGTGGCGCAACACAGCACTGCAGGTTAGAAGGTCACGCGCAGGGCCAACTCGAGCTCGCGCTCGCTGGCCTGACGCAGACTTTGTCCGACTTCGCCCAGGCCGGTCGGTGTACCACTCACCAGATAATCGCTGATATTGGTGTCCTTCGCGCCCTGGAACTGGGGATGGTTGAAGAGGTTATACGCCTGAGCCCGGAAGTCGGGCTTCACGCGATCCCCAATGGAGAATACTTTGTGCAGGGCCAGATCGACCGAGTCGTAACCAGGACCGTAGAACTCATTGCGGGACACGGTTCCGGGACGATCGTAGATTCCCGCTGCGTTCGTTGGAGGAATAGCGAAGGCGGCTGCATTGAACAGATAGACTTCGCCATTCTTTTTCGTGGTTCCGAAGTGCGGGTCGCCGACCAGGTCGGGACGGCTGAAGACGCCGCCCGCCGAATCATTGACGCTCAAGTCGACCGGGGTGCCGGTACCGAGGTAGATGAATGGATCGAGTTCCCATCCGCCCACCGCTTCGTCCAGGGCACGGTTCATGCTTGTGCCGAACTGGCGTCCACGGCCGAAGGGAAGATCCCAGATGCCGGCGAAGGTGAATGCATGCCGCTGGTCGTCGCCCGTGTTACCGCGATTCAGATCGAAGCGCGGCCCGGTTGCATCGGTATAGATGCTTCCGGTTCCACCCGTAGGCGAGAAAGGCCCTGTCGAGTCATCCGTTGCATGGGACCAGGTATACGTGCCGATGAGTTGCAGCCCTTGCGCCATGCGACGCTCGACTTTGGTTTGCAGCCCATAGTAATGCCCGGTGCCGTTGTCCTCATTCAGCGTGACGCCCAGACCGCGATTGGTCACCCCGGGCCCGCTGTCGAAGAACTGATAACCGGTTCCAAGTTGCGGCGCCGTGTAGTTGACGCTGTTGAAGAGATGGTCCTGTTTGGTGCCCATCCCGGCCACCGTCAGCACCGTCTGCTTATCAAGCTGGCGCTGCACGCTGATCGAGTACTCCTGCAGCATGGAGTTCTTGTTGTCTTTCGGATACGTGATCACCGCTACATTGGTCGGATCCAGTTCGTTGACCGTGAAGTTGGCCGACGGCAGCGCAGCTGTCGCATCGGTGTTCAGGTTGTCGGGCGGAGTTTTAATGGGAAAATTCTGCCCGGTGAACGTGACGCGGTAACCCTGGTTGCTGGGAAACGATGAGGCGCCGTTAAAGTCGGGATTGTTGGACAGCTGATTGCCGACGCCGCCGCGATCGCGGAAGTAGTAAATTCCGTAACCGCCGCGCAGCGATGTCTTACCGTCGCCGAAGATGTCGTAGGCAAAGCCGAGACGCGGGCCCACATCGCCCCAGTTCGTGTTAATGAGACTGCGCGAGTTTCCACCCACGCCGGCAACCAGAAGTTGTCCCTTCCCGATGTCGAAGTTGGACTGCCGGTTGTCCTCTTCATAAGGCCAGGTGAGAACGTCGTAGCGCAGGCCAAGATTCAACGTGAGTCGAGGAGTGATCTTCCAGTCGTCCTCGCCAAAGAAGCCGTTTTCAAAATTCCGGGTATGGTAATAACCCAGAGGATTCGCAATGGAGTAAGTGTCCACGAAGGCCGCCAGTAACTCGGAGACTTCGTAACCGGTATAGTCGGCGCCGTTGCCTGCGATGTTAAAGAAGCCCTTGGAGCGGTAGTCGCCCTGGAAGAAGTCAACCTCGCGGAAGATCACGTTGGCGCCAAACTTGAAGGAGTGCTTCCCGTGAATCCAGCTGGCCGTGTCCAGCCACTGGAACGCATGCTGCGGCACTTCATAGGGACCACCGTCACCGGTGTACCCGATCTCGCCGTCGTTGCCCCCGATCAGCGCTCCGCCGCCGAGCAGGGAATTACGGTTGGCGTTCAGGATGCCCAGATTCGCCGAGAACGGCACGCCTTCATACGGGTTGATGTAGCTGTAGAACGGCCTCTGATATCCGAAGCGGAAGTCGTTGGCTGCGTTCGCTGAGAAGATATGCGTCCATCCCCCTGCTACGCCGCGTGGGTGCGTGTTGTTGTCGCCCGAGCCGAATCCCGAAGGCAGACCTGCATAGCGCGTGTCCTTGGTGTCGTTGTCCATCTGGTAGCTGTAGCGGGCAAACAGCACATCCTTCGCGCTCGCGTTCCAGTCCATACGGAAATCGAAATCGTTGTACCGCTTGGTATCGAATTGCTCGCGGCCGTAGTTATTCAGCACGTTCGTGCTGGTATGGTTGGCAGCGGGAAATGCGTTGAGATAATTCACCGCGGCCGCGTTGAGGCGGGCTGTGGGAATAACGTTGGGAGAACCAATCACCGCGCCACTGGCGCTCAGTCCGAATTGGGCGCAGGTCGTTGGATCGAAGATAGCCCCGTTGTCGAGGCTGGCGTTCAGTTGCGTTGTCGTGGTGTAGGTTCCGTGAAAGCCCTTAAATGCCGCGCAGCCGGTTGGGCTGTAAGCGGTCCCTCCCGCTACGGTGGGGACGACCGTCAGGCCTTCACCCAGCAGATCGGAGAAGTCTCCCATACGCATCTTGGAAGTGGGAACGGTTGAGACGTAGAAATCCAGCGGAAGAGCCTGACGCAGCCCCTGGTAGTCACCGAAGAGGAAGAGCTTATCCTTGATGATCGGCCCGCCGAGCGTTCCGCCGAACTGGTCACGGTGAGAGTTCGTCGGGGTTCCACCGAAGTAATTCGGATTCGCGCCCCAGACGCTGTCGCGATAGAAAGCGAAAACAGAGCCGTGAATCTGGTTGGTGCCGGATTTGGTGGAAGCTTCGACGATGGTGCCGCCGGCGCGTCCGAACTCCGCCGGAGCCAGACCCACGATGGCGCGGAATTCCGATGTGGCTTCGATGGCCGGCCATACATTGATGCCGTTGGCGAGCGCTTCGTTGTCGTCAACACCGTCCAGCAGGTAGTTATTGGCCTGCGGACGAATGCCGTTGGCGGAAAGCGCAATCCCGCCCGTATCGCCATAACGAAGCTGTTCCGCGTTTCCACCGGTTCCCTGCAGGATGCCGCCATACGCGCCACGGGTGACGCCAGGCGCGAGCAGCGCCAGTTGGCTGAAGTTGCGCCCATTGAGAGGCAGATCGACCAGTTGGCGGTCGTTAACCACCGTCGATAAGGAGGAGTCCGCGGTTTGGATCAGCGGAGCGGCGCCTGTGACCTCGACAGTCGTGCTGGCCGCGCCGGCCTTCAGTTTGAAGTTCAGGGCCTGCACCTGCGACACATCCAGGGTGAGATCCTGCACCTCGGTTTCAAAGCCGTTGGCAGTCACTTTCGCGGTATAGTGCCCGCGTTCGAGCGCGTTGAACGTGAAGTTGCCGGAGCCATCGCTGGTCGTCGTCATCGTGGCTGCCGTTCCGGTGTTGGTCAGCGTAATCGTTGCGCCGGCGATGACCGCCCCCGAGGAATCGTCGACCGTTCCCTGGATTTGGGCTGTATCGGATTGCGCGCTGACCCGTCCAACGTAGAACGCGGGCAGAACCAGCAGCACTACGAACGCGAACCACCGGCTGAGCAGAATCCGGTTTCTATCGGTCTTGAAGATCATTGTTGCCTCCCAAAACTTGTGAAGCTGCTCCGGATTCTGAATCTGGTAAAAGCAACATTCCGGAGCCCGCGTGAACTAGACTCGCCCACAACAACGACCCGCAATGCACAGCAAGCCTTTTTTCCATCAAATATGTTTCACCACGCAAGGCGCCAAATTATCAATTAGTTAGGGCCTTGTATCACCTGCGTCGTCCCAGTCTCTGTCCATTGACCGGCGAACACAATCGGAGGTACAACGTAATGTCCCACCCGAAATTTGGGACGTTTTTTATGCCAATCCCCGTTGAGCATCAGGAGCGAATCGGTTCGAGATTTTCTTTCGGCCTTTTTGAGGCTGACGCCGAATCCGGAGAACTGCGCAAGTCCGGCGTCCGCGTCCGCCTCCAGGCCCAACCCTTCCGGGTCCTGATTTGTCTGCTGGAGAGGCCGGGAGAACTGGTCAGCCGGGATGAGATTCAGCAGCGGCTCTGGGGCGCGGATACGATCGTCGATTTCGATCACAGCCTCGGCACAGCGATCAACAAACTGCGCGAGGCGCTGGGGGATTCTGCCGAAAATCCGCGGTTCATTGAGACATTGGCGCGGCGCGGCTATCGCTTCATTGCCCCGGTCAGCGTCACGGGCACACGGCACGACGACAAATCTCCCCAGCCATTGGTCATCCCTGGCGATCGGGATACGGGCCAGGAGGGCCACCATGACGTTGCCGTGGCTGGCGGTCACGCCCCTGCAGCGGTTGTTGCACTACACGCGCGAACCTCTCGCTTTCACACTTTTGCGCTGCTCATCGCCGCGGCCCTGCTGGTGGTCGCCGGATTTGCTTTGGGAGTGCGGATGCGGGCGAGCCGGTCCGGACCCCCGCTCATCAGCCAGGTCACATTTTCAGGGCGGGTTTCGCCTGGCGACCCACTCTTCGAGAGCTTCCCGGGAACGGCGACCGACGGCTCGCGCATTTATTTTCCGCAAATCGAGAACGGCCGCGGCGTACTTGCCCAGGCCCTGATTGCAGACGGAGAGACCAACATTCTGCCGCTTCCGGACGAGCTGGCGGCTCCGTCCCTGGGAGATATTTCGCCCGATGGCTCGCGGCTGCTGCTCCGCAACCACCTGGCGACGGCAGCCGAGCAGTCCTTGTGGATTGTGTCGACGATCGGGGGCACCGCGCGCCGGATTCCGGGCATCCTCGCCCACGACGCGACATGGATGCCCGACGGGCAACGCATCGTTTACGCCACTGGCGACGACCTTTATATAGCGCGCGACAGCGGAACCGAGAGCCGGAAGCTGGCCACGCTGCCTGGACGGGCTTTCTGGCTGCGTTGGTCGCCGGATGGGAGCCGTCTGCGTCTGACCCTTCTGAACAGCGAAACGCACACCTCCGATCTCTGGGAAGTGGCGAGCGACGGCAGCGGCGCGCACATGCTGCTGGAAAATTGGAACAGCCTGCCGCCGGCGGAGTGCTGCGGCAGCTGGACAGACGATGGCCGCTTTTACGTCTTCCAGTCGGCGCGCAACGGCAACAGCGACATTTGGGCGATTCCCGAACACAGCGGTCTGCTCGGCCGCGCCGCGACCCCAATTCCCATTACCAACGGACCGCTCGACTACCGCGCACCGATCATCGAGCGCGGCGGCAAGCGAACCTTTTTTGTCGGATTGAATACGCAGTCGGAGCTGCTGCGTTACGACCGCGGCGCAAGCATCTTTGTATCCTCGGGTACCCGGCTCGGCATCGCGCGGCGCGTGGAATTCTCCCGCAACGGCGACTGGGTTGCCTGGATTCGCCAGGATGACGATTCCCTGTGGCGCAGCCGCAGCGATGGAAGCAACAGCCTGCAGCTGACGAGCAGACCGATGCAGGTTTTCATGATGCACTGGTCACCCGATGGACGCCAGCTGGTTCTGATGGGGCGGCAGCCAGGCAAACCGTGGAGACTTTACACCATGGATAACGATGGTGGCCATCTCCAGGAAGTGCTCCATGAGGAGCGCAGCGAGGCCGATCCCGACTGGTCGCCGGACGCCGGACAACTGGTCTTCGGACGCCTCCCCGACCTGATGGCCGAGGCATCGCAGTTCAAGGCCATCTATCTCGTGAATCTGGCGACGAAAGCCATGACCGAGCTTCCCGGTTCGGATGGCCTGTTCAGCCCGCGCTGGTCGGCGGACGGGAAATACATTGCTGCGTTGTCGATCGATCAAAAAAGACTCATGCTGTTCGATGTCGCGGCGAAGTCGTGGCGCGTGGTGGCGGATGGCAACATCGCCGATCCGTGCTGGGCGCATGACGACAGCGCAATTTTCTTTCATGATTTCGCGCAGGCCGATCAGCCAATTTACAGGGTCACGATCCGAACCGGCAAAATCGAACGCGTCGCCGATCTGCACGATCTGCGCTCGGCGAATTTTGTCGACTACCGGTTTGCCGGCCTTGCCCCTGGCGACGTGCCGCTGGTGAGCGCACGGCTGTCGACGGCGAACATCTACGCGGCGGAACTGCCGCACGAGTGACGGAAAGTCGTAGGCCTCCGAGTCCCAAAGCCCGGCCATACGGTCCGCTGCGCTCACTCACGCCAGGCTCCCGGCCAGGGCCATGCGTCGCAGACTAAGATGGAGTGATGCCGCCTTCACGCGCCGGTTCCGATGTCGGGATTACCCATGAGCAGCTCGCGAATGTGGGTCTGACTTCTGTTCGGCGCGGCTCACGGAGACTCGTGCGGGAGCCAACTCCGGGACCTGTGCGATCCGATGGGCCTCAGCCGCGGACGGCCCGCCGCGTTGCTAAATCCCGCATCGAAATTGTCCGTGTGCCCGGATGGGAGGCGTGGCCCTGGCTGGTCCATGGCTTCAGCACCCGCACCGGCGGCCTGACCACCGCGTATCGGCCCGGCCAGCGGATCGGTGAACTCAACCTGGGATTCACCGCCTCGGACTCGCGGGAGAATGTGCTCGAGAACCGGCGCAGGTTTCTGGACGCCCTCGGTGCGGCTTCGTCCATGAAGATGGTCACGCTGAAACAGATTCATTCCTCGAGTGTGCTGCGCGCGGGGAGCGAGGATGCTGCGCGTGATACGCCGTGCAAAGGCGATGGCCTCATAACCCGCGAGGCCGGCGTCCTGCTGGCGATTCAAACCGCGGACTGCATTCCCGTTCTCATCGCCGACGTGAAGAACAAAGCTGTCGCTGCCTTCCATGCCGGTTGGCGCGGCACCGTGAATCGCATCGTTGAGAGCGGCGTGGGAAAAATGCGAGTCGCCTTCCGCAGCCACCCCGAGGATCTGATCGCGGCCATCGGTCCCGGAATCGGCGCCTGCTGCTACGCGGTGGGAGAAGAGGTTCAGACTGAGTTTCGGTCGCAGTTCGCCTATGCGGAGGATCTGTTCCACGAAGTGGCGGACTCGGACCCGATACGGAAAAAGTATCCGATGCTGTTTCTTACCCAGCGTCCGCCGGGACACAGCAATCTCGGGCCGTCTCTGCACCTCGACCTGATGGAAGCGAACCGGCGGCAGCTGCTGGCTGCTGGCTTGCGGCCGGGAGCGATCAGCGTGATCGGCGACTGCACGCGCTGCCAGAACAACCGCTACTTCTCCTACCGTGCCGAACAGGGATTTACCGGGCGCATGCTGTCCGTTGTTGGAGTCAGCAAGGAAGCGGGCGCCTAAGCAAACGGGCAGGGAAAAACGGTCAGCGAAGAAACGGTCACTCGCTCCGGTTTTCAAGCATAAGCGGTTGTGCGATCCGTTCGTAATGGCGGGTATTGCTCGTTACCAGAATCGCCCCGGCGGCAAGAGAATGCGCTGCAATCTTTGGATGTTTCCCGGGTCTCAGAATCGAGGCCCGGGACAACAACCTGCCTAAGCGGCGCCCGTTCCCGGCGTGCGGCGGACGCTCAACACCGGCGATTTCGCCCCGGAGATGATGTTGTACACCGTGTCATCCCCGCGAATAGGCCAGAACCCCACATCGCTGTTCACCCCAAGCACGATCAGGTCCGCGCTGAGCTCCGCCGCGACATTCAACACCTCTTCGACGACCTCACCGATCTCCACCTGCACCGCAACTCTCGTCCACAAAGGCGCTTCCTCAGGAACGAGACGGCGCATTTCCGACGTCGTCCACTCGATCACGCGATCGGCGTCGGGCTGCACATGCAAAGTGCGCGACATCACGTGCAGAAGAGTGATATCCGCGCGGTAGAACTGCGCCATTTCGATGGCCATGCGCGCGCTTTCCTGGTATCCCGCACAGAGCGAGACCGGATGCAGAATCTTGCGCGGCGCGCCGAAGGAGGAAGCCTCGTGAGCGTGCGGACCGATGGTGCAAACGGGCACCTCGGCGGAGCGCAGGATCTCATGGGCGACGGAGCCAAGAAAAATTTTCTTCAGATGGCGCCGGCCGTGGGTCCCGGCGATGATGCGGCCGGCATGCAATTCCTGCGCCAGCGCGGCAATCTGCTCGCGTGGATTGCCTTCGACAATCACCACGTCGCAGGGGATGCCGGTGGCCTGCGTCTCGGCCGCGATCCGGTTCAGGGTTTGCTCCGCCTCCTGCTTCATCTCGGCAACGTCGAGGTAGGGAATCGCGCTCGCATCGAGCGGCAGAGCCTGTCCTGGCGGAATCACGTGCGCGAGGGTCAGCGTGCTGCCGCAGGCTCGCGCCTGGGCGACGGCGTGAGGAATCACATAGTCTGTGTCCCCCAGATCGGTCGCCACCAGAATCCTGTCCGGAACCACAAAAGAGCGGTTGCTGGAAACGATTTCGTCGAGGGTTTTCATGGCGAAAAACCTCCTGCCGGAGAGTCTCCCGCCGCTCCGCAGAAGGGTCTGTGACTGCAGGCACAAGCCCCGGTGATGGCGATCACGAGCGAATCGGCCCCCGCTGTTGCTTAATGTCTGGAGCCGGAGCGGCAGAGAAATTTACCTCCGGTGATGGCGATCACATACAAGCATTTTTCAAGGAAGTTACGGTCTGTCTGCATTCCCCGGAACCCACCCAATGGCAGGCAGGAGAGCCCGAATGGCTAAAGAAGATTCGATACTGGAAACATGTCAACGGCGCGGCATCTCGCGCAGGCGCTTCATGGAGTTCTGCGGCACCATGGCCGCTACCCTCGCGCTGCCCTCTGCGTATGGACAGACGATTGCAAACGCACTGGGACAAAAACGGAAGCCGGTGCTGGTTTGGCTGGAGTTTCAGGATTGCGCCGGTAACACTGAATCGCTGCTGCGCTCGACCCATCCCACAGTCGAAGATGTGGTGCTCGAGACCCTTTCCTGGGAATATCACGAGACGATCATGGCTGGCTACGGCAAGAAGGCCGAGGCCGCGCTGAAGCGGGTGGTGGACGAGGAGAAGGGCAAATATCTGGTAGTGGTGGAAGGCGCGATTCCAACAGCCGATGACGGGGTCTATTGCACCATCGGCGGACGTACCGCCCTCGACATCGCTCGCGAAGTCTGCGGCAGCGCGGCGGCGACCATTGCGGTTGGCGCATGCGCGTGGGATGGCGGCCTGGTGCGGTCGCATCCGAACCCAACGGGCGCTCTGGGACTGCATGAAGCGGTGCCGGGACTCAAGGTTGTCAATCTGCCCGGCTGCCCGCAGAATTCAGTGAACACAGCCGCGGTGCTGGTGCACTATCTGACCTTCGGCGTGCTCCCGGCGCTCGACGGCGAGGGACGGCCGCTCTTCGCTTATGGGCAACTGATTCACGATCAATGCGAGCGGCGCGCCCACTACGATGCGGGACGCTACGTGCAGGCGTGGGGCGACGAAGGCCATCGCAAAGGCTGGTGCCTGTTCAAAATGGGCTGCAAAGGGCCGGAAGCCAACTACAACTGCCCGACGGTGCGCTGGAACAACTCCACGAGCTGGCCGGTGAAGTCGGGCCACGGCTGCATCGCCTGCGCCTCTTCGCGCTTCTGGGATACAAAATCCCCCTTCTACGAGAGACTGCCGCATCCAGCGGGCTTCGGTGTGGATGTAACCGCGGGCGAGATCGGCTGGACGGTGGTAGCCGGCGTCGCTGCCGCAACCGCAGCACATGCTGTCGGTCACGTGGTGCGCGATCACTTTCATCCCGGAGACGACGACGTGTCACCCCACGAAGACGACAAAGCCGTAAAGACCACGACGGAGGTGCACTGAGATGGCACGCGTCGTCATTGATCCGGTCACTCGCATCGAAGGGCATCTCCGCATCGAGACGGAGATCAACGGAGGCCGCGTCACCGACGCCTGGAGCTCCGGCACCATGTTTCGCGGAATCGAGCTGATCCTGCGGGGGCGCGATCCCCGCGAAGCGTGGATCTGGGCCCAGCGTATCTGCGGTGTCTGCACCACGGTGCACGCTCTGGCCTCCGTGCGCGCAGTTGAAAATGCTCTGGGTATCGAAATTCCTGACAACGCGCGGCTCGTCCGCAACATCATCGCGGGCGCGCAGAACGTCCAGGATCACGTAGTTCACTTCTACCATCTTCATGCGCTCGACTGGGTCGATGTGACCTTAGCCTTGAAGGCCGATCCGGCAAAGACTTCGCAGCTTGCGCAGTCGATCTCGGAGTGGCCGAAGTCGAGCACTGTCTACTTCAAGGGTGTCCAGGACCGCGTCAAGGCGCTGGTTGCCAGCCGGCAGTTGAGCCTCTTTAGCAGTGGTGACTGGGGACACCCTGCTTACCAACTGCCGCCGGAAGCGAACCTGCTCGCTGTCGCGCATTACATCGAAGCGCTTGATATGCAGCGGGACTTTATTCGCATCCACGCGGTCCTGGGCGGTAAGAATCCACACCTGCAGACCTATCTGGTGGGTGGGATGTCTACCGCAATCGACGGCAACGAGCCGGAAGCAGTCATTAATCCGGAGCGCATCACGCTCTTTAATGAGCTTGCGGCTCGTGCCAAAACCTTCGTCCAGCAGGTCTACGTCCCCGATGTCCTGGCCGTCGCCGGGTTCTACAAGGAGTGGTTCGGCTACGGCGAAGGACTGGGCAATTTCATGGCGTATGGCGACCTGCCTTCGGGCAGCATCAACGATCCGGCAGGGTTCGGGTATCCGAGGGGCGTGATCCTCAACCGCGATCTTTCCACCGTACATCCCCTCGATCCCGCCAAGGTCGCCGAGTATGTCACGCACTCCTGGTATGAGTACTCGGTCGGCGATCAGACCAGCCGGCGGCCGGCGGAAGGCGAGACCAACCCGAAATATTCCGGCCCCAGGCCGCCCTTCGACCGCCTGGATACCGATGCGAAGTACTCGTGGCTGAAGTCGCCGCGCTATGACGACAAGCCGATGGAAGTGGGTCCGCTGGCGCGCACGCTGATCGCGTACGCTTCGGGCGACGCGAAAGTGAAGAAAACCGTGGATGGCGTGCTGGCGCACTTCAACGCTCCGCCGACGGTGCTCTACTCGACGCTCGGACGCATTGCTGCTCGGGCTATCGAGGCGGACATCGTGGTGGACAAGCTGCCGGAATGGATCGCGCAGCTCGACGACAACATGGCGCACGGCGATATTCGTATCCACAACGGTGACAAATGGGATCCGGAAAGCTGGCCGAAAAACTGTGCCGGCTTCGGACTGGAAGAAGCGCCGCGCGGCTCCCTGGGCCACTGGGTCGAAATCGAGGACAAAAAGATCGTCAACTACCAGTGCATCGTCCCCTCCACCTGGAACGCCGGTCCACGCGATGCGCATGGACAGCGGGGCGCGTACGAAGCTGCCCTGCTGAACACGCCCATCGCCGATCCGGAGCGGCCGCTCGAGGTGCTGCGCACGGTTCACTCCTTCGATCCATGCCTCGCCTGCGCGGTGCACGTGGTCGATGGCAACGGACGCAGCTACGGCCGTCATGTTGTGGCTGTGCAGGAACCGGAGGGATCCACGTCGCTTCCTCCGGGCTCCGCGGCCGAGGCGGTGTTTCAGGGAGGCCGGTAATGGCTACCATCGTTCGCCCCGCACCTCCTGTCAGCAGGCATGTCGCCGAAGGTGAAGAGCACCTGGTCCCTGTGTACGTCTGGGAGCTGCCCGTCCGCCTGAGCCACTGGGGCATCGTCGCGGCCGTCACGGTGCTCACCTGGACCGGTCTCTATCTCAATCATCCGTTCCTCATTTTTCCCGGGCCGCGCTCCTGGACCATGGGAACGGTGCGCTTCATCCACGAGCTGGCCGGTTTTGAACTGATCGGCGCGTTGCTGGTGCGCATCTACTGGTTCTTCGCCGGCAATCACTGGGCGCGCTGGCGGCAGTTCATTCCGCTGACCCATCGCCAATGGCGGAGCCTGAAGGCCATGTTCCGCTACTACACCTTCCAGCAGCGCAAGCCTTTTGAGCAGATCGGCCACAACACTCTCGCCGGCCTCACCTACATCGTGGTCTATTTCCTGATCGCGTGCGAGTGCGTGACCGGTCTGGTTTTATTCGCGACTGTGGAAGGTTCGCCCACCCTCAGGTTTTTTGTGGGATGGATTCCGCGCATCATCGATATCCAGTGGATACGAACGGTGCATTTCCTGTTTATGTTCTTCCTGATGGCCTTCTTCATCCACCACGTCTACAGCGCCGTGCTGGTGGCCATGACCGAACGAAACGCGGAAATGGAAAGTATCTTCAGCGGTTACAAATTCGTTGACGACGATACGATCGACGAAGAAATGGCAATCGCCCGCCTCGAGAAGCGGCATCTCTTCAGCAAGCGCAGGATCCATCGCACCCGGGACTGGGATCGATGAGCCCCTCGAGCGCCGCTGGCCCCCGCATCGCGGTGCTCGGCCTGGGCAATCTGATGCGCGCCGATGACGCCCTCGGCATGCTCGCTGTTCAGCAACTGCGAGCTGATCCGCGGATTCCGAATTCCGTGGCCCTGATCGACGGAGGGACGCTCGGCCTCGACCTGCTCTACCCGCTCGATGGCGTCACGCATCTGCTCGCGCTCGATGCCATCGACGCCGGCGCGCCGCCGGGTACCCTGCTGCGCTTCACCGGTGAAGAAATCGGCGATCTGCCCATTTCAAAAAGCGTCCACCTTCTCGGATTCTCCGACCTGATCGGCGCTCTGCGCCTTTGCGGAAGCGCACCCGAAGAAATCGTGGTGCTCGGCGTCCAGCCCGCAGCTATCGAATGGGGCACCCAATTATCGGCGACGGTGGATGCAGCTCTGATTGAGCTGGTCGAGAACGCCGTTCGCCAGTTGCAGCAGTGGTCGCCGGCGTTGGTTTCACCGCGAGATCCACTGCCCCAACCCGCGCTGCACTCCGTTCCTTCCTTTTCCTGATCTCTCGTTCTATGTGACTCTCCGAACCAGACTGATAACTGGTCCCAGGCTGCGCTATTCAGCAATTAAGCCTGCTCTTTTCCGTTCAACTGCTGATTCCGCAGAAATTGGCGCGGTCTCTTCTGCGGAATCCGCGCTGATTCCAGGCCTCTTCTGACCAACTCCGCGTTGCAGGAGAGGTGATTTAAATCACTGCGCCCCAATACCTTCGACCTGTGATTAACGTCACTGTGTGCCATCGTGAAACACCCGTATTCTCGGGCAGTTATATAGCCGTAATTTCAGCGAGCAAGGGGTAGGAATCACAAAAACTCCGCTTGCTGTGCGAGGTGAATACGCATGCGTCGAATTTTTACCAGCATGGCGTTGCTTCTGCTGTTGACCGGGTTCGCAGGAACCAGACTGGCGCTCGCTGCCGGCGAAGGCCAGCAGTCAGCGGCAACTTCTCAACCGAAGGCGGCAATGCAAACGACAGATTTTGTCGGCCAGGAGACATGCGCCACTTGTCACGCGGATGTCGTGAAGAAGTTTGGCAACAACCCACACTCCCGTCTCGCTCTCGAACATGCCGGCAAGGGTGTGACCTGCGAAAGCTGCCACGGACCGGGTAAGGCCCACGTCGAAGGCGGCGGGGATGTCACGAAAATTCGCCGCTTCGACAGGCTGAGCACAAAAGAAGTGGATCAGACCTGCCTCGGCTGCCATGGCGGCGCGCATCCGAATTTCGACCGCTCCCCGCACGCGAAGGCGAACGTCAGCTGTCTCGGCTGCCACAGCGTCCACGACTCCGAAACCGCGGAGCGGTTGCTGAAGGCCGAACAGCCGAAGCTCTGCTTCCAGTGCCACAACGACCAGCAAGCCTCATTCGGCATGCCCTTCCACCATCCCGTGAACGAGGGCGCGGTCAGCTGCAGCGATTGCCACGATCCGCACGGAACCTTCGGGAACAACAACCTGAAGTTCACCGCCGATCAAAACGCGGTTTGCACCAAATGCCACGCGGAGACGCGCGGGCCTTTCGTGTATGAGCACGCTGCGGTCAAGGCTGAGGGCTGCGTCGCCTGCCACACACCCCACGGCTCGCAGAACCCGCGCATGCTGAACATGGCGAATATCAACACGCTCTGCAACCAGTGCCATAGCCCCGTTGCTGCTGGCACGGTTCACGGCATGGCCAATGCATCGGCCGAGATTACGCCCTGCACCAGCTGCCACACCTACATTCACGGCTCGAATATCAACGCAGCATTTCTCCGGTAGTTGCATTGGGCCGGGCCGCCCCTGCCTTTATCGAGGAGCGGCCCTGAACCGCACCAGGTTTTATAAGCGAGCCGCGATTTCGATGGGCTCGACGCTTTCAAGTGAGGCTTCCTATGACGAAGACAGGCTGGTTTTCGCGACTCTCGATGCAACGGTTTATTCCCGCAACGGCCGCGCGCATCGCCGCGGGCGTTGGAGTCGCCTTTCTCCTTCTTTTGATGACGGCGGGCATCGCGGCTGCTCAGGCTCCTGCGCCCGATGCCACGCCGGTCACCGCCGCGAACGGCTACACCGTGCACCAGTCCGTCGACCTCGGTGGGCACATCGCGAACGTTGCCGGCAGCGGCGAAATGTACGACACCCTCGTCAACGAGGAGTCGGGTCCCCGGATCCTTGGGGAGACCTTCGAAATGCACGCCCTCCCCGGCGCCCAGCACACGCTCTTCGACTCGCTTTCGGCCAGAGGAAGCGGATTCGGCGGCGATCCCTACAGCTTTGCCAAAATGGACTTCTATAAAGGCAAGCTCTACGACTTTTCCGGACTCTTCCGCCGGGACCGGCAGTACTTCGATTACGACTTGCTCGGCAATCCAAATATCCCGTCAGGCCAGTCGATTCCCATCGGGCCGGCTGCTGCGCCCACGGGCTCCCTCGCATGGCCGCAGGTTATGGTGTCACCGTTCATGTTCAACACAGTGCGCCGCATGACCGACACCAATCTGACCCTCTTGCCGCTGTCGAAGGTCACCTTTCGCGCCGCCTATTCGCAGAACATCCTCCAGGGGCCGAGCTTGACCCCCAGCGGTTATCAGTTCGCCAAGTACAACGCCGTCCTTCAGGAAATGCAGCGGAACAGCACCGATACCTTCATCGGCGGGATGGACTGGAAGCCGGTGCGGCAAACACGGCTGACCTTTGAAGAGCAGATCGCTCACTACAAAGCCAACTCGTATTTCACGCTGAACCCCGCGGCGCTCATCGTGCAGGAACCGGATGGAACCAAAGCTGCGATTAACGATTACGACGGTCTGACGCCCTACGGGGCCAGCGCCTGCAACGCCAACAGTATCGGCACGACGCCGTTGCTCTCGGCGCCGCAAACCCCTGGCGGCCTCCCCGTCATCAACCCGGCGTGCGCCGTTGTGACCAACTACCTGCGCTCCCAGCCGACGCGTTTCCTTTACCCGACCGAGATCCTCCGGCTGCAAAGCTCCAGCATCCCGAAGATCGCGATGAATGGCGACTTCCGCTATACGCAGGCGAACATGAACCTGGCCCACTACTACGACGGCTACCAGGGTCTGAACGGGACCACGCGCTCGCTCACTTATCAGGCGTACGCAACGGCCAAGCGGGAAGTGGTCGCTGCGGACTATGGCATCACCTTCCAGGCGACAGATAAAGTCAGCTTTTCGGATCAGGTGGATTTCTCCAGCGTTCATCAGCCGGGTGTGACCACCTTCTACAGCGGCGTCACCGTCGCGACGCCGGCTACGGCGGGCAATGAAACCATCAACTATGCGGGTCCTCTGATCACGACCATTGCCGCCAACGGAGCTGGGACGTTTGAAGGCAGTCCCGCGGTTCGCGTGCCCGGATATGACTACTTCGGCCAGAATTTCCTGACCAACAACCTCACCGCCACCTGGGATGGATGGTCGCGCGCGACCATCTCGGTGACCTACCGCTATCGCCAGCATGTCATCGCGGAAGGCGACCCGCATACCCCGGCCCTGGCCGTGGGCGCGGATACCAACGGTACCGTCACCATTAACGAAAACGGCGGGATCCTCAACGCCGCCCTCCGTCCCAGCCACAACTGGAATATCAATGGCAGCGTCGAGGTGCTCTACGCCGACAACGCATTTACTCCGGTCGGTCCGCGGCAAACCCAGCACTACAGGATCCACACCACGTTTAAGCCGTCGTCCTGGATAACGTTATCGGCGGCCTATAACGATGTGGAGCGGCATAACAACACCAACAACAACCAGGCCGCTGTCGCAGCCAAAGATGTCACCTACGCCGGTCCGATCGCGCACGTCGATTACAGCCGAGTCGGGAGCGTCTCCGCCGTGTTGCTGCCCAACGACCGCTATGGCTTCGATTTCAATTACTCCTACAACGATGTCTACACATCGACCAACACCTGCTTCGACTCCGCCGCCAGCGCCACTCTGGCCGGCGCCGAGTCGGCCACCGGAACAGCCTGCCCGGGCGCGACCGTGAGAGGCGCCACCTATTACGAGGTCGGTCCCGTGAAGGACTTTATCGATGCACCGACCCAGTCCGGTTCAGGCGCTCTGCGCTTCTCTCTGGCCAAATCGGTGAAGTCGGGGATTGGCTATCGCATCAGCTCCGTCAATGGCAGCGAGTTCTTCAACGACCCGCGCGCCGTGAACGGCTCCCTGGTGTCCACTTATCAGTCTCCGTTCGTGAACCTTGCGTATACCGTCCATCCGGGATGGGTCTGGAAGGCGGAATACAACTTCTACGGCTATGGCGAGGGCGGGCCTTCCGGCGCGGAGTACTGCGCCACGAACAACCCGACCCCCACGACTCCAGCGACCGTGGTCCCGTGCGCTTCTCTGCCCCTGCAAACCGGGCAAAACATCTCGCCGGCCGGGGAGACAGCGCCCAGGAACTTCCATGCCAACAACGTAACCATCGGTATGCACTACGAATTCTGAGTAAAAGCAACAAGCGATGGCCGGGGCTTGCCCTGGCCATCGCGGCACGAGGCTGATCATGAAACGAAATTCTCGTATCGCGCTCCTTGGTTTCCTGGCAGCTTGTCTGACGGTCCCGGCCTTCGCCCAACAGGCCGGCGAAGCCGCATATAAGGCGAAATGCGCCATATGCCACGGCGCCGATGGCGTCGGCGACACCTCCATCGGCAGGAACATGAAGCTGCGCTCCCTGAAGTCTCCGGAAGATGTGAAGGAGACGGACGCGGACCTCTTCAGGCAGACCAAAGACGGTGTGGGCAAGATGCAGGGCTACGGAGGCAAGTTGACCGACGCCCAGATTCGGGATGTCGTCGTCTACATCCGGACCTTGCAGAAATAAACGCGCGGCAGCCGGGCAGTCGCGGCCCGCTCGTGTGGACCGCGTCATTCCGCGGCTGTGCGCGCTCACGCGGTGGTTCCACCGGGATGCCTCCAGCAACTCCCATGTGGAACGGGGAAGACGTGATGGGGACCATCGGCGGAGTTTTGCCGGAGGATCGAAGATTTTCTGGTTTCTGGGCCCACCGCTTCTGGAACAGATCCGGTGTTCTGCTCCTGATTCTTTCTGCCATCTCCCTGATTCCGGCTGCGCGTGCACAGCAGGCGTCGTCAGATTGCCTCATGTGCCACGGTCCTTCCACCGGGCTGAAGAACTCCCAGGGCAAGGACATCATCGTCAATCCATCCGCGCACATGAAGGGCGTGCACGGCAGCCTCGGTTGTGTGGATTGCCACACCGGAGCCTCGGCACAATCGCACAATGCGAAAAGTGCTTCGGCGTCGTGCATCACCTGTCATGCCGGCGCCGCGAGCCAAATGGCCTCCGGAGCGCACGCGGCGCTCGGCGACCCGAACGATCCGCAAACCTGCATTACCTGTCATGGCACTAACAACGTGACAAAGACAGTTGCCGGAGTGCAATTCTGCTCCGGCTGCCACAAGAACGAAGTCGAGCAGTATCGAGCCAGCGTCCATGGACGGGCTGAGGCCCGCGGGAACGCCGATGTGCCCACCTGCCAGAGCTGCCACGGATCAGCGCACACGGCCCTGCCCTCGAGCGATCCAAAGTCTCCGGTGAGCAAGCAGCGCCTGCCCGACACCTGCGGCTCGTGCCATTCCAATCCGCAGCTCGCTGCAAAGTACATGTTTGCCGAAGTGCGCCCGGTCGAGGCCTACAAGCAAAGTGTCCATGGACGGGCGATCCTCGCCGGCAACGAGAACGCCGCATCCTGCAACGACTGCCACGGCACCCACGACATCCTGCCCGTCTCCGATCCGCACTCGAAGATATGGAAGCAAAACGTCGCCTCGACCTGCGGCAAGTGCCACGCCGGCGTTTACAACACCTACGCCCAGAGCATTCACGGCCAGGCGGTCGCGAAGGGCGTCCTTCAGGCCGCGACCTGTACGGACTGCCACAGCGAGCACAGGATTCTGGCCCCCGGCGACCCCGGCTCCCCGGTCTTCATGGCCAACGTCTCGCAGGAGGCCTGCTCCCGCTGCCACGCGGACACGCAGCTGATGGCCGGCTTCGCCATGCCCCAGGACCGCGTGCCTACCTATGAGGACAGCTACCACGGGCTGGCCGCGCATGAAGGGCGCCAAACCGTCGCCAACTGCGCCAGCTGCCATGGTGTTCACAACATTTACCCCTCCACCGATCCCAGATCGACGGTCAATAAGGCGAATCTGAGCCGCACCTGCGGCCAGTGTCACACCGATGCCGGCCAGAGGTTCGCCATCGGGCCGGTGCATGTGATGTCCCGATCGACGCCCGGCGGCCGGCTGCTCGATTTTGTCCGGCTCTTTTACTTCATCGTCATCCCCGTCACGCTGGGTGCGATGCTGTTGCACAACTTACTCGATCTGCGGCGCAAGGCGCACGCTGCGCTGGCGCAGTATCGCGCAACTCCCGGGCAAATTCGTCTGACGCTGAGCGAGCGCTGGCAGCATGCCGTGCTGGTGGTCAGCTTCATCGTCCTCGTCATCACCGGCTTCGCCCTCAGGTTTCCCCACTCCTTCTGGGCGAACCCCCTGGTCCGCTGGGAACACGGCTATCCGATTCGCGGCTGGGTCCATCGCATCGCGGGCGTCGTGCTCATCGGAGGTTCGGTCTATCACGTCGCCTACTTGTCCCTGAAGAAGTCCGGGCGCCGCTGGCTCAGGGAGATGGTTCCCGATCTGCGCGATGCGAAGGAAGCTTTCGAGACGGTTGCCTGCAACCTGGGCCGGCGCGAACAGCTGCCGCAGTACCGCCAATTCAACTACGCCGAAAAAGCCGAATACTGGGCGCTGGTATGGGGTACCGCAGTCATGGCGATCACCGGCGTTATGTTGTGGCTCAACGACTGGATTCTCGCCCACCTGCCCCATCCGGAGTCGATCCTGACCATCAGCACGGCGATCCACTTCTACGAGGCCATTCTGGCCACCGCCGCGATCGTGATCTGGCACTTCTACGCCGTAATCTTCGATCCCGACATTTATCCCCTGAAGTGGACCTTCCTCACCGGGCGCGCGCCCAAACACGAAGTGCGTGAACGGGCCGAAGACGATTCGCCGCAACCAACGAGCGTAACAACTCCCGATCAGGCTCCGGACGCCACCAATCCCCATCCCGAACCAGGGGGTAAGGACTGAAACGCTCGGCAGAGTTCGCTGCAGGTGTGTGGTCCATATCACAGACCAGCCCGTTATCCGCCCTGTATCAACGAGTGAGGACCATTACCGGGCACACCGGAAAAGCACGAAATCCCCATCAAGGAGCATCACCTATGAACCCTCGCATCAGAACCGCGGCCATGATCCTGATCGCCGCTTCCATTGCGGCGCCTGCCTTCGCGCAGAGCGCCGGCGCAGACACCTACAAAGCCAAGTGCGCTATGTGTCACGGCCCTGACGGGACCGCAGCGACGCCGATGGGCAAAATGATGAAAATTCCCTCCTTCAGGGAACCGGAGCAGATCAAGGCCACCGACGCCTCTCTCATCGCCATCACCAAAGACGGCAAAGGCAAAATGCCCGCTTACAACGGCAAGCTGACCGATGCCCAGATCAGGGAAGTTGTCTCCTTTATCCGCACGCTGCAGAAATAGCGGACTGGAGTTGAGGCCGTTATCGGTGCGATGAGAAAAGGAAGAGGCAGCCACGACGGTGCCTCTTCCGCAACCCCCACCGAACGGCATGCTGTAGCGGAGCCGCAATGAAAGCCGTTTCCTCCTTTGGCCTGACACTTTTTGCGTCAGCCCTTCTCCTGGCCGGGCCAGCTCGCCCGCTCCACGCGGACACCGACTGTCTCTCCTGCCATGGCGATCCCACGCTGCAGGATGCGAATGGCAAAAACATCGGCGTCAACGCAGACAGGTTTCACGCCAGCATCCATGGCAGCCTGAAGTGCGGCGATTGTCATAAGGACATCCACGCTTACCCCCACCCCGATCACCCCGCGGCGGTGCAGTGCGATGCCTGCCACACCGAGGAAGGCACGGCGCTCGCCGGCAGCGTCCACTCGAAAAAGAGCGAGCACCCCTGCACCAGCTGCCATGGCGACGCGCACGCAATCGTGACGAAGACCGATCCGCAGTCGCCCGTCTATCCGCTGAATATTCCCAGGACGTGCGGGTCCTGTCACGGAAACGCGGAAATGGCGAAGAAATACCACCTCCCCAACGTCTACGCGCTTTACATCGATTCCATCCACGGCTTCGCGCTCGGCAAGGAGGGTCTGCTGGTCGCCGCCAACTGCACCAGTTGCCACGGTTCACACCGGATTCTCCGCCATACCGATCCGCAAAGCTCCACCTACCGAACCAACATCCCCGCCACTTGCGGCAGCTGCCACGTCGGCATCAACGAGCAGTACCAGAAAGGCGTGCACGGCAAGGCGGTTGCAGCCGGCAATACGAATGCGCCGGTCTGCACCGATTGCCATACGGCGCACGGGATCGTCGAGCCCACGTCATCCGACTTCCGCATGCAGTCGACGCCTATCTGCGGTTCCTGCCATCGCGACAAATTCAGCACCTACCGTGACACCTTCCACTCGCAGCTGGGGTTGCTGGGCGGCTACACCGAAACTGCCCGCTGCTGGGATTGCCACAAGGCCCATGAGGTATTGCCCGCCTCCGATCCGGCCTCGCCCATCGCCAAAGCGAACCTCATCCAGACCTGCGGGCGCTGCCACGCCGGCGCCAACGTCAGCTTCGTTCAATACCAGCCGCATGCCAACGCGCGCAATCGCAGGCTGAACCCCGCGCTCTTCTACATCCGCCTGTTCATGAACCTGCTCCTGACCAGCGTGCTCACTTTCTTCCTGCTGCACACCGTGCTGTGGCTCATTCGATCGCGCTTCCAGCAGGTCAACACGAAGACGCCGGGAGGAAAGAATGCCTGATACCGTCCCCACCGCAACCCTGCCAACCGAGCCCAAACCGCTCTCAGGCGTCGTCCCCGTTTCGCCCCAACCCGCCGAGGGCCGCTACTTCCTCCGCTTTACCCTGGGGCAGCGCTATCTGCACGCGGTCTTGTTCAGTACCTTCCTCGGCCTCGCGGCGACCGGCCTGCCGTTGCGCTTCAGCGGCTCGATCTGGGCGATCCGCCTGGCCAGAATCGTCGACGGCTTCGGCACCATCCTCTTCTTCCACAAGTTCTGCGCCCTGGTGCTGACCATTGCGTTTCTGGTGCACCTGCGCGAGATTATCGCCCGCGGCATCTTCCATCGCGACAAGAGCATCTTCTGGGGGCCCACGTCGATGGTCGCGAACTGGAAGGACGTAAAAGATCTTTACGGCCACTTCCGGTGGTTTCTTGGCCTCGGTCCCAGGCCAAAATTCGAGCGCTACGCCTACTGGGAGAAATTCGACTACTGGGCCGTTTTTTGGGGGATGGTGGTCATCGGCTTTTCCGGCTACGCCATGTGGTTTGCCCCGTTTTTCGCCCGTTTCCTGCCCGGCTGGGCGCTCAATGCCGCTCTGGTAATCCACAGCGAAGAAGGCCTGCTGGCCATCCTCTTCATCTTCTCCATTCACTTCGTCAACACCCACCTCCGCCCGGACAGCTTTCCCATGGATATGGTCATCTTCACAGGCCGGGAAAGCGAAGAAGAATTCAAAACCCGCCGTCCGGAGGAATATCGACGCATGATCGCCGAGGGCAAGTCTGCGACAAGGATCACAGACGCGCCTCCAATGTGGCTGATAAATTTCAGCCGAGTGGTCGGCTTTACCGCTATATTGATTGGCCTGACGCTGCTCGTCCTCACGCTGAGCGCCTACATCTTTGGGTAAGAGGTTTTCATGTCCCTGTGGCAAAAACTGAAGGAAGAATGGCTCGAACCGTTTCTCTTCTTTGGCAATAACCTGACCAGCCTGATCGGCGGTGCGCTGACCACCGCCTCGGCCTTCGTCCTGATCGGCTTCTGGATCGTCTCAACCTTCGGCCACAGCGGATCTGCCAACCCCTATATTGGCATCGTCCTCGATCTGTTTCTGCCCGGCCTCTTTGTCCTCGGACTCATTCTGATCCCCGTCGGCATCTGGTTCCGTCGCAGGCAGCTCAGGGCTGCCGGGCAACTGCCTTCCGCGTACCCGCAGATCGATCTGCGCAACCCGGTCTTCCGCCGCGGCATTGAAATCGTGGTCGTAGCCACCTTCATCAACTTCGTGATCCTGGGCACCGCCACCTATCGCGGGGTCGCCTACATGGATTCGCCGCACTTCTGCGGTCAGTCGTGCCACGTGATGGCGCCGCAGTGGTCTGCTTATCAGGAGTCCCCGCACTCCCACGTGGATTGCGTGGATTGCCACGTTGGCTCCGGACTCAAGTCGTATGTGCAGGCCAAGGTGAACGGAACGAAGCAGATGATCGAAGTGACCTTCCATACCTGGCCGACCCCCATCCGCGCCACCCTCAATGGCTTGCGCCCGGCCCGCGAAACCTGCGAGGAGTGCCACACGCCGGCAAAGTTTGTCGGGGAAAAGCTCCTCGTCAAAACCACCTTCGGCGATGACGAGAAAAATTCCGTCACCCGCACCGTGCTCGTGCTGCACCTCGGCGGCGTCGATTCTGTTTCTCATCTCAGCGGCATTCACGGCGCGCACCTCAACAACTTCTCCTACGTCGCCACCGACCCGGCGGCACAGACCATCATCGCCGTGAGCAAACCGAATTCCGATGGGAGCACCACCCAGTACGTCAGCTCCGACCTGAAGGGGCCGATCCAGGGTATCCGCCGCACCATGGACTGCATGGACTGCCACAACCAGGCGACCCACGTCTTCCAGACCGCCGAGGAAGCTATCGACGAAGCGATGCTCGACGGCGACCCCAGCCCCGAGCTCCCTTTCATGCATAAGGAAGGCCTGCAGCTCATCCAGGCGGCCTACGCATCGCAGGCCGAAGCGGGCCAGAAGATCACCTCCGGCCTCGATGACTTCTACCGGACGCAGTATCCGGATATCTGGAATGCACAGCGCGCGAAGGTCGACGCTTCCGCCAAACGGCTTGTGGCGATTTACGACCGCAATGTCTTCCCGGAGATGAAGGTCACGTGGGGCACCTATCCCAATAACATTGGCCACATGGCCTATCCCGGCTGCTTCCGCTGCCACGACGGAAGCCACACGGCGAAAGACGGCAAGACCCTCAGCAATGACTGCAGCCTCTGCCATAACCTGCTGGCGACCGATGAGACGCATCCCAGCGTGCTCAACGACCTGCAGTTACAGAACGAGCTGCATCTCCAGTAGCGGAGCCCATACTTTTACGGATGCAGAGGCTGGCGCTACCGCCGTTGTGACATTGGTCACAGTGCGGCCATGGCCGCCGCCGGTACCTTGGAATCGGTATGAACGCACTGATTCTCGACCGAATCCACTTCGCTTTCACGGTTACCTACCACTATCTGTTTCCGCAGCTCACCATGGGGCTGGCGCTGCTGATGGTGATCATGAAAGTCATCGCTTTCCGTACCGGCGATGAACAATGGAACCGGGCCGCGCGCTTCTGGGCGAAAATCTTTGCGATCAACTTCCTGTTGGGCGTGGTGACCGGAATCCCCATGGAGTTCCAGTTCGGCACTAACTGGTCGGAGTTCTCGCGCCGCACCGGTGGCGTCATCGGCCAGCCCCTCGCCATGGAAGGCGTCTTCGCCTTCTTCCTGGAATCCACCTTCCTCGGCATGTTTCTCTTTGGCGAAAAGCGGCTCTCGAAGCTGGCGCACTTCGCAGCTGCATTGATGGTCTTCGTGGGCTCCTGGATCTCGGGCTTCTTCATCATCGTCACCGATGCATGGATGCAGCACCCCGTCGCCTTTCATCTGCTGCCCAACGGCACCTATGAGGTCTCCAGCTTCTGGGGACTGCTGCTGAATCCCTGGGCGTGGCTGCAGTACGCGCACAACATGTGCGGCGCTGTAGTGACAGCGTCGTTTGTGGTCGCAGCGACCGGGGCCTTCTACCTGCTTGAAAAGAAGCATGAGGATTTTGGGCGGCTCTTCCTCAGGATCGGCGTTATCGCCGGCCTCCTCTCCTGCATCGTCCAGATCTTTCCCACCGGCGACATGCACGGCCGCTACGTTGCGCGCAACCAGCCCGCGGCTATCGCCGGCATGGAAGGCCTCTTCCGTACAGAGAAGGGCGCGCCTGTAGTCCTGATCGGGCAGCTGGATGATCAGGCCCAAAAGATCGACAATCCGATCCCGATCAACGATGTCCTCAGCTTCCTGATTTACGGAACAACCTCAGCCGAGGTGAAGGGCCTGAACGCCTTTCCGCGCGATCAATGGCCCTCGGCGCTTCCCTTGCTCT
Organism: uncultured Acidobacteriaceae bacterium; assembly: GCA_963787915.1. Taxonomy (GTDB): domain Bacteria; phylum Acidobacteriota; class Terriglobia; order Terriglobales; family Acidobacteriaceae; genus Palsa-343. The sequence continues at coordinate 573,134 of CAWBEP010000008.1, forward strand.
ACTACAGCTACCACATCATGGCCGGACTGGGGACGTGGTTCCTCCTGTTAATGGTGGTGGCTGCAGCCATGTTGTGGCGCGGGAGAATCTACTCTTCGCGCTGGATTCTCTGGCCCATCCTGCTCAGCTTCCCGCTGCCCTACGTCGCCAATACCGCCGGTTGGATGACCGCCGAGATCGGACGCCAGCCCTGGCTGGTTTATGGGCTCATCCGCACCAGCGAGGGATTCTCCCCGCACGTCTCCGCCGGTAACACCCTGTTCACCCTGCTCGGCTTTCTTGGCATGTACTCTGTGCTTTCCATCCTCTGGGTCGTCGTGGTCTACCGCTTCATCAGCACCGGACCCGCCGCGGTTGCGGTTCCGGTTGAGCCCGAACCCGCATCGCCGATGTTGGTTTAGGAGAGGAAATCAGCCATGGGATTTGTCTGGTTCTGGATTGTCGCGGTCATGATCGCCGCCTACGTTGTTCTCGATGGCTTCGACCTGGGCGTCGGCATTCTCTCGCCGTTTCTGGCGCGCGTGGAAGATGAGCGCCGGATGCTGATCCGCTCCATCGGTCCGGTGTGGGACGGCAATGAGGTTTGGCTGCTGGCCGGCGGCGGCACACTCTACTTTGCCTTCCCGCTGCTCTACGCGTCATCGTTCAGCGGGTTCTACCTGCCCCTCATGATCGTGCTCTGGCTGCTCATCATGCGCGGAGTGAGTGTCGAACTGCGCATGCACATCGATCACAACGTCTGGCGCAGCTTCTTCGACGGAATGTTCTTCGTGGCCAGCGCGCTGCTGGCGATTTTCTTTGGCGCAGCCCTGGCGAACGTCATCCGCGGTGTGCCGCTCGGCGCCGACAGCTACTTCTTCCTGCCGCTGTGGACCAACTGGCGCGTTGGCCCGAACCCCGGCATTCTGGACTGGTACACCGTCATCGGCGGAGTCGTCGCTCTCGTTGCCCTCGCTACCCACGGCGCGCTGTGGCTGGTGTTGAAGGCTCCCGGCCAACTGGAAGATCGCGCCCGCCGCGCAGCTTCAGCCCTCTGGGTCCTGTTGTTGCTCGTCACCCTCGTCAGCCTGCCCGCCACCATCGCCATCCGGCCCTCGGCGCTCGATAACTATGAAGCACACCGCATCCTTTACCTGATTCCCGCCCTCGTAGTCGCCACGCTCATCGGCATCCTCAGCTTCACCCGGCAGCGGAAGCCGCTGGCGGCGTTCCTTTCCTCCTGCCTCTATCTGGTCTTCATGCTGGTCGGCGCGGCCGTAGGACTCTATCCAACGCTGCTGCCTTCATCGACGAATCCAGCGCGCGACATCACCATTGCGGGCGCCCTGGCGGGACCGCATTCGCTGCATGTCGGCCTCATCTGGTGGTCCTTCGGGCTGCTTCTGGCGCTGGCATACATCATCACGTCCTACTGGCTCTTCCGCGGTAAAGTGACGCCGGAAACCGGCTATGGACACTGAACGAGATACCAAGGAGAACTCCATCATGGCTCCCGCCGCGCTAGCTCCGGAAAACGCCCTCATCATCGACCCAGCCCACGATCTCGTCAGTTTGCGCCGCAGTCCGCTGGCTTCGATATTCACCCCCAACGCCGTTGCCGTGGTCGGCGCATCGGAGCGTCCCGGCAGCGTTGGCTGCACCGTGCTGACGAATCTCATGGCCAGCCCCTTCGGCGGCCCTGTCTGGCCCGTAAATCCGAAGCGCCCCACCGTTCTCGGCCTTCCGGCGTATAAAACCATCCGCGAACTGCCCGGTGTTCCCGACCTGATCGTCGTCACCACTCCCGCAGCCACTGTCCCCGCCATCATTCAGGAGGCCGTCGATGCCGGCGTTCCTTCGGCCATCATCATCTCGGCCGGATTCAAGGAAGTGGGCGAAGCCGGCAAGGCGCTCGAGCGCGCGATTGCCGGGATCATTCACGGCAAAATGCGCGTCATCGGCCCCAACTGCCTGGGCGTAATGAACCCGGTCGGCGGCGTCAACGCCAACTTCGCCAAAGCTATGGTCCCTGCCGGACGCCTCGCCTTCATCAGCCAGAGCGGCGCTCTGGGCACCGCCGTCCTCGACTGGTGCATTCGCGAACGTGTCGGACTCAGTGGCTTCGTCTCCGCCGGCTCCATGCTCGATGTCACCTTCGGCGAGTTGATCGACCACTACGGCCAGGATCCCCACACCGATTCCATCGTCATTTACATGGAGTCCATCGGCGACGCACGCAGCTTCCTCTCTGCCGCGCGCGCCGTGGCCATGAACAAGCCGATCCTCGTGATCAAAGCCGGCCGCACCGCAGCGGCCGCCAAAGCCGCCGCCTCGCACACCGGATCGCTGACCGGCAGCGACGATGTCCTCGACGCCGCCTTCCAGCGCGCCGGCGTCCTGCGCGTCAATTCCATTAGCGAGCTGTTCTACGTCTCCGAGGTTCTTGCCAAACAGCCGCGCCCGAAGGGACCGCGGCTCACCATCCTCACCAACGCCGGAGGGCCGGGCGTCCTCGCCACCGATGCTCTTATTGGCGCCGGTGGCGAACTCACCGAAATCTCCGCCGAGACGATCGCGGCCTATAACAATTTCCTGCCCGATGCATGGAGCCACAATAATCCAGTGGACATCCTCGGCGACGCCGAGTCGGATCGCTATTCACAGGCCCTCGAGATCGCCTCGAAGGACGCGAACACCGATGGCATGCTCGTCATCCTTACGCCCCAGGGTATGACCAATCCCACGGAAGTTGCCCAGCACCTTGCGCCTTATGCCAGCTCCACCGGCAAGCCCGTCATCGCCAGCTGGATGGGCGGTGACGTCGTTGCTGAGGGCGAATCGATTCTCAAGCACGCCGGAATTCCCGTCTTTCCCTATCCGGATGCCGCAGCCGAAGCGTTCGTCTCCACCTGGAAGCACACCAGCCATCTGCGCGACCTCTATGAAACTCCCGCGGCGCTCTCCGGATCGGTCCTCGACACCAGGCGCGACGTCGCCAACAACATCGTGCAGCAGGTGCGCGCCAGCCGCCGCACCATCCTTACTGAATACGAATCGAAGCAATTACTGGCAGCGTATGGCATTCCCACCGTTCGCACCGAGCTGGCAAAAACCGCGGAAGAAGCGGTGCTGAAGGCCGGCGAGATCGGCTATCCGGTCGTGCTCAAGCTGCACTCGGAGACCATCACGCACAAAACCGACGTCGGCGGAGTCAAGCTCAACCTGCGCACGGCCACCGACGTCGCCGCGGCGTTCACGGAGATTCAGGCTTCTGTCACCGTCAAGGCCGGCGTCGAGCATTTTCTTGGCGTCACCGTTCAGCCCTTTGCGAAACTCGACGGATACGAAGTCATCCTCGGCAGCAGCATCGATCCGCAACTCGGCCCCGTCCTCCTCTTCGGAACCGGCGGCCAGCTGGTGGAGGTTTGGAAGGATCGTGCCCTGGCGCTGCCCCCGCTCACCGCGACCCTCGCCCGCCATCAGATGGAGCAGACGAAAATATTCACCGCGCTCAAAGGCGTTCGCGGCCGCAAGCCGGTCGACCTCGACGCGCTCGATGCTCTGGTGGTCCGCTTCAGCGAACTGGTTGTCGAGCAGCGCTGGATCAAAGAAATCGACATTAATCCGCTGCTCGCGTCTCCTGACGGCCTTATCGCCCTCGATGCCCGCGTTGTCCTGCACGAGCCCGGCACAACCGAGGATCAGCTTCCCCGTCCCGCCATCCGGCCCTACCCCGTGCAGTACGTCGAAAACTGGAAGACCCGATCGGGCGTCGACACCCTCATCCGCCCCATCCGTCCTGAGGACGAGCCGCTCATCGTGGCCTTTCACGACCGGCTCTCCGAGCGCACCGTGGTCCAGCGCTACTTCACCACGCTCGATCTCAATGCGCGTACCGCCCACGAGCGCCTCACGCGCATCTGCTTCATCGATTACGATCGCGAACTGGCCTTTGTCGGCGAGACCAACGATCCCACAGCCGGCAAAGTGATCGGCGGCGTCAGTCGCATGGTTCGCCTCGACGATCGCCGCTCCGCGACCCTTGCTGTCGTCGTTGCGGACGACTTCCAGGGAGAAGGCCTGGGTGAAGCGCTCATGCGCCGCGCTCTCACCGCCGCCCATGCCGAAGGCATCCTTCAGGTCCTGATCTATTTCCTTCCGGAGAACGCGCGGATGCGCAGTCTCTCCCGCAAGCTGGGATTTGCACTCACTGAAGAGAAGGGTCTGCTGCGCGGCGAACTGGCCATCTGAGCTGCATCCGTCCTTGAAAAGGGGAGCGATCAGGCTCCCCTTTTTCCTGTCTGGATTTTTCGCGTCAGCTGAATCGGCGCTAGCTCACGGCCGACAGCTCGGCGACCACGCCCGCCGAAGATGCCAGCGGCAGCCGAACCGTCACGCATGTGCCTTGCCCCAGCCGGCTGCTGATTTCAATCTCGCCGCCGTGCGAATCCACAATGGCTTTGCAGATCGAAAGGCCCAGCCCGGCCCCGCCCGTGCTCCGCGCCCGCGAACTGTCGCCGCGCCAAAAACGCTCGAACAGGTGCGGGATGTCCTCCGGGGCGATGCCGCGCCCGGTGTCGCGCACTTCGACCCTGATGCCCCCATCCACCAGGATCGAGGCGGCGACTGAGCCGCCAGGCGGCGTGTGCTGCACCGCATTCAAAAGCAGATTCGCCAGCAGGGAACCGCAGGCATCTTCGTCCATCGGGGCCATCACCGAATCCGGTGCCTGTACCGCGATCGAGACTTCGCGGATCTCCGCCAGTCTCTCCACCTGCGCGGTTACGTCCCGGGCCACTTCCGCCAGGTCGCACTGCACGCTGCGGCTTGCCGGTTCGCGTTCGAAACGCGCCAGCTGCAGCATCCGCTGCACCAGCTCCTCGAAGCGCGCGCAGTCGGCCATGCAGGATTCCAGGCCTCGGGCATATTCGCGGGGTGTGCGTGGTCGCGAAGCCAGTAACTGCAGCGACGACTTGACGATCGTCACCGCTGTCTTCAGCTCGTGCGCCGCGTCATGTACGAAGACCTGCTGCTGCACAAACGCATTTTCCAGCCTCCGCGTCGCCGACTCCAGCGCCGCAGCCAGAACCGCCAACTCCGCTGTGGCGCGAGCGGAGCTGGGCGCGTAGAAGCGCGGACGCCGCGGCGTGATTTCCGCCGCAGCCTCGCTCAGTTCCTCAAGGGGAGCCAGCCCCCGGCGCAACAGCCAGCGCAGCGCCGCCCCGGTCAGGAGCAGCAGCAACAGACTCGACGCAATCAGGAATCGCGCCGCGCGCCCCATCGCCGTATACACAGGCTGGAGCTCGGACGCATACTCGATCGTTACCGGCCGCGCGATGCCGGGATTTGTATCCTCCGCATCGATCAGCCGAACCCCATGCAACTCCAGTCCGCGAAAGGTCTGCCCCTCCACGCGGAAATCGTGCGGCGTCTGCACCGTCCCGAATTCCCGGGCCGCTTCGCTGCTCCACTGCGAAGACTGCGCAAGGATGCGCCCGTTGGTATCGCGCGCCATCCACATATCGTCGCTGCGTAAATCCAGCGCGTCCGGATTGATCGCGACGTTGTCGCCTTCATCCTCCGCATCGTGGACCTGGCCGAGCAGGGAATCGGCTCGTCCGCGCACCATCAAATCGAAGCCGTGGATCTGTTCGCGCCAGATATAGAACAGCGTCGCGCCGCTAAGGCCGGCGGCCAGCGCGCATTCCAGCGCCAGCACGGCAGCGATCAGGCGGCGGCGTAGAGAATAACGTCTCATGACGCGATCCCCGTGGTCATCAGCCGGTACCCCCTCCCGCGCAGCGTCTCAATCCACTGGCCCTCATGCCCGCGATTGAGTTTGCGCCGCAGGTTGGAGATATGCGCCTCGATCACGTTGGAGTGATGCTCCCAGTTGTAATCGTAGAGGTGCTCGAGGAGCACCTGCTTGGAGATAACCGAGCGCGGCCGATGGCTGAGGTATTCGAGGGCGCGATATTCAGTCGGTGAAAGTTCCACCGGCTTGCCCGCCACGGTCACGGTCTTCTCGAGGGTGTCGATCACCAGGTCGGCCACCTCGATGCGCGGATGACTGACTCCCTTGCCGCGCCGGATCAGCGCCTTGGCCCGCGCCAACAGCTCGCCCAGATCGAAGGGCTTCGCCAGGTAATCGTCGGCGCCCGCGTTCAGCAGCTTCACGATCGAAGCCTTTTCGAGGACCGCTGTCAGAACCAGCACCGGCGCCGTCTGTCCCCGGGCGCGGATGGCCTGGAGCACCCCCTGGCCGTCGATCCCCGGCAGCATCAGGTCCAGCAGGATCAGGTCGTAATTCGCCTGGCGGCCCAGTTCAATCCCGTCGAGTCCGGTGCGGGCCACGTCCACCGCAAGACCGGCGCTTTCGCGCAGCGCCGCCGCGATGTTCTCTGCAACCCGAGCCTCGTCCTCGATCACCAGCACGCGCATGGCTACAGGATGACTCCTCTTGAGTTAATTATGGCTGAATTTGAGGGCGACTCGCGGCAGCTTTTTGCGCCCGATCGCAATTATCGCCCCGATACAATGAAATTGTCATGGCTCATGGGATCCGCCGCATTTATATGGACGCCAATGCCACCACCCCTCTGCTTCCCGAGGTGCTGGAGGCGATGCGGCCCTTTTTTATCGACACGTTCGGTAACGCCTCATCGATCCATCAACATGGCCAGCATGCCCGCGCCGCCGTGGAGCGCGCCCGCGAACAGGTCGCCACCCTCCTCAACTGTCGTCCCGCCGAAATTGTCTTCACCTCCGGGGGCACGGAGAGCGACAACACCGCGATCTTCGGCATCCTTCACCCTGGCGACCACTTCATCACTTCCTCAATCGAGCACCACGCGGTTCTGCACTCGGCTCATAAGGCCCAGGAACGCGGCATCGAGGTGACATTCCTGCCGGTTTCCGCAGGCGGTGCTGTCGATCCCTTTGATGTCTATCGCGCCCTCAAGCCCAATACAAAGCTCATCAGCATCATGATGGCCAACAATGAGACGGGCGTCGTCCAGCCCGTCGAGCAGATCGGCAAAATCGCCGCCGAAGCCGAAATCGCCTTTCATACCGACGCTGTCCAGGCCGCCGGCAAAATTTCCATCGACGTGAAGGCCATCGGCTGCCACTTGCTCAGCGTCTCCGGACACAAGCTGCATGCGCCCCAGGGCATCGGCATCCTCTATGTCCGCCGCGGCACGCGCTTCGAGCCTCTCTTCTTCGGCGGAGCCCACGAGCGCCAGCGTCGCGCAGGCACGGAAAACGTCCCCGGCATCGTAGGCCTCGGCAAAGCTGCCGAAATTGCCCGCGCAGCCCTGACCGACGGAACCGACGACCGCATCGGCGTGATGCGTGATCGCCTCGAGCAGGGCTTGCTCGCGAAAATTGAAGAGTGCGGGATCAACGGGGCAGGGCAGCCGCGCGTCCCGAACACCACCAATCTCTATTTCGATCACTTGGAAGGCGAAGCGCTGGTCATCGCTCTCGACCTCAAAGGTCTCGCCGTCTCGGGCGGATCGGCCTGCTCCTCCGGTTCCACCGAGCCCTCGCATGTTCTCAAGGCCATGGGACTGCCGCTCGCCCGCTCGCGCGCCAGCCTCCGCTTTTCGCTGACGCGGCAGAACACCGACGCCGACATCGATAATGCGCTGGAGTTAGTCCCCGCCGCCGTCGCTCGGCTGCGCGAGTTATCGCCCGTCTACAGGAAGCATCTGGCAGAAGTGGCCGCGAAGTAGGCAGCGCCCGTCCAAAAAGTAAGAGCCGGGACAGGTCGATTGACCCCCTCCCGGCTCCACTCCCTACTCCCTATTCCCTACTCCCTACTCCCTGCCTCTAGTACCGGTAGCTCTCCGCCTTGTACGGACCATCCGGCGAAACCCCGATGTACTCCGCCTGTTCGGGAGTCAGCTTCGTCAGCTTGACGCCGATCTTTTCCAGATGCAGCCGCGCAACCTCTTCGTCCAGCCGCTTGGGCAGCGTATAGACGTCGATCGCATAAGTGTCACGATTCTTCCAGAGATCGATCTGCGCCAGCGTCTGGTTGGAGAAGCTGTTGCTCATCACGAAGCTCGGGTGCCCTGTCGCGCAACCCAGATTCACCAGCCGTCCTTCGGCCAGCACAAAGATGCTGTGCGCTGCCTGCTTCCCCTGGGCGGGGAAGTTGTACTGATCCACCTGCGGCTTGATGTTGATCTTCTCTACGCCCTTCGCGGTATTCAGCTTGTCCATCTGAATCTCGTTGTCGAAGTGGCCGATGTTGCAAACGATGGCCTGATCCTTCATCGCCTTCATGTGCTCGAAGGTGATGATATCCACGTTGCCCGTGCAGGTGACGTAAATGTCGCCGCGGCCCAGCGTGTCCTCGATCGTGGTGACCTCAAAGCCTTCCATCGCCGCCTGCAGCGCATTGATCGGATCGATCTCCGTCACGATCACGCGCGCGCCCATGCCGCGCAGCGAGTGCGCCGAGCCCTTGCCCACGTCGCCGTATCCGCAAACAACCGCCACCTTGCCCGCGACCATCACGTCCGTCGCGCGCTTGATGCCGTCTGCCAGCGATTCGCGGCAGCCGTACAGGTTGTCGAACTTCGACTTCGTCACCGAATCGTTGACGTTAATCGCCGGAATAAGAAGCTTGCCCAGCTCCTTCATCTTGTAAAGCCGGTGGACGCCCGTGGTCGTCTCCTCGGAGACGCCGCGCCACTCCTTCACCACTTTGTGCCAGTACTGCGAATCGTCGGCGTAAACCTCCTTCAGAAGGTTCTTGATGACCTGCTCTTCCTCGTTCGAGCCAGGCGTGTTGACCCACTTGTCGCCGTTTTCGAGCTCGTAGCCTTTGTGGATGAGCAGCGTTGCATCGCCGCCATCGTCGACGATCAGCTGCGGCCCTTTGCCATCCGCATGGCTCAGCGCCTGGAACGTACACCACCAGTACTCCTCGAGCGACTCGCCTTTCCAGGCGAAAACCGGAATGCCGGCGGCGGCAATCGCGGCGGCCGCGTGGTCCTGCGTGGAGAAGATGTTGCAGCTCGCCCAGCGCACCGTCGCGCCCAGATCGGCCAGCGTCTCGATCAGCACCGCCGTCTGGATGGTCATGTGCAGCGATCCGGAGACGCGCACTCCCTTCAACGGCTTCTCGGCAGCGTACTTGTTGCGAATGGCCATCAGGCCGGGCATCTCGTGCTCGGCGATGGAAATCTCTTTGCGCCCCCAGTCGGCGAGCGACATATCGGCGACTTTATAGGCGGCATTCTGTTGAACGGTGGCAGTTGCCATGCGTAAGTTCTCCTGTTTGCAGTATCTTCCTGATTGTAACTGGGCTGGCCCTGTTCCCAGCCGATTTTCAGCGGACGGCGGTATGCAGACACTAAACGGCTCCTGCCCGCCCCTGAACGCCGCTGCTGCCCGTGCGGCCCGCGCCGTCGAAGGCCTTCAAACTACCGGCTACCGGCTTCGTATACCGTCTTCCCGCCGACCACCGTCCTGAGCACAACCGTCCCCAGAATCGCGTGCGGCGCGATCGCCGTCAGGTCCCGGTCCAGCACAACGAAGTCCGCCACATACCCCGGCGCCAGCCTTCCCTTCCATCCCTCCGCAAACTCCGCGTAGGCCGACCCCTGCGTGTACGCGTAGAGCGTTTGCCCGATGCTCAGCTTCTGCCCAGGATGAAAGCTCATCGTGCCGGCCTCGTTCTCCCGCGTCACCGCGCAATACACCCCGCGAAAGGGCGTGATCGGCTCGACCGGATAGTCCGTCCCAAAGGCAAGCGCCACGCCCGCGTCGAGAAACGATTTCCAGGCATAAGCGTACTTCGATCGTTCCGGACCGATACGCTGTTCGGCCCACGCCATGTCCGTCAGCAGGTGGTTCGGTTGCATGGAGGCAATCACGCCCAGCTGCGCGTAGCGGTTGAAGTCCGGCGCATCTACCACCTGGCTGTGCTCAATGCGGTAGCGCAGACCGTGTAGCGGCACGCGCATCACCGGAATCATCTCCGATTTCGGACCGGATTGTCGTGAGCGGGGCAAACGCGTTGGCTGGCGCACGGCCGCTTGCGCCGCGGCGAAGGCATCGAGCGCCATCTCCACCGCGCGGTCGCCGATCGCATGGAAGCCCAGCTGAAAGCCCGCTTTGGCGCGCTCAATCGCCATGTCGTTCAGCTGCGTCTGCGTATACCGCGGAATCCCGGAATTACCAGGATCGTCGGAATAAGGCGCATTTAAAGCCGCCGTCCGCGACCCCAGCGATCCATCCATGAACCCCTTCAGCATGGTCGTGTGCAGCATCCGATCGCTGCCGGGATGTTCCGCCGCCTGCTCCTTTTCAAGATCCACCGGCTCCGCGAAGGGAATCCACTCCGCGATGCGCACCCCCAACTCGCCGTCCCGCTCCATCTGCTCAAACACCAGGAAATCGTCCCAGTCGGAAAAATCCTGGACGGTGGTCACACCATGTTCCATCGCGTCTTCCAGCGCCAGCTGCAAACCGTGACGGCGCTGCTCGGTCGACGGCGGCGGAACCTTCACCAGAGCCTGGGCCGTTTCGCGCAGAATGCCCGTCGGCTCGCCATGGGAATCGCGATCGATCTTGCCGCCCTGCGGGTCCGCTGTTGCCCGGTTGATGCCTGCCGCAGCCAGCGCCGCCGAATCCGCAATCGCGATGTGCCCATCGACCCGCGTCAACATCGCCGGATGGCCCTCCGCGGCCGCGTCGATGTCGGCGCGGTTCGGCAGCTTCTTATCTGCCCACAGCGTGTGATCCCAACCGCCGCCGCTGAGCCACTGCCCGGGCGCAGCCTTCTCCGCCGCCGCGTGAACCCGCTCCTGCATCTCGGCTAGTGATTTTGCGCCGATTAGATTCACACTGAGCCGGATCCGTCCGCCCGACCCCAGATGCGCATGCGCGTCGTTGAAGCCAGGCATCACGAATGCGCCGCGCAGGTCCACCATCTGCGTCGCCGGACCCTTGTATTGCGCGATGACGCCGGAGTCATCCCCCGCCGCGAGAATTTCGCCATGCGCGATCGCCAGCGCCGCAGCCCGCTCCGGATTTGCCGATTCGAGATTGACGCCGGTGAGAATTTTGCCGTGGTAGTAGATCGCGTCGGCGGCCGGTCCGGTTTGCGCAAACACAGAGAAGGTTGTCGCCAAAAATCCAGCGAAGATTCCGAAGGCTCTCACGTCTGCCAGTCTAAACAAAACCGGCAGCCGCTCATCTCTCCAGTCATCTTTGTGGAGAAGTGTTTTCTCCTGAGCTAACCACCCGCCGCCGCCAGCAGCAGCAGAAGAATCCGTCGCAGGCCCAGGTCGCGGCCGCGCGCGTCATACCACTCCGCATGGGTGTGGATGCCGCCGCCAGCGCCCCCTCCGCCAATGCTCACCGCCGGAATGCCGAGAGAGAGCGGAATATTGGCGTCCGTTGAAGCCAGGCGCATCTCGGTGCGAATGGCGAGGTGACGATCGACCGCTTCCAGCAGCGTCATCAACTCGGAGTCGGCGGGTAGTCGCCCTGCGGGCCGGTCTCCGATTTTCTCAATGGTGAAGTGAACCTCATTCTCGCCTCCGCGCTGCACATGATTCGCGGCCAGCACAGCATCCTCCACCGCGCGATGCAACTCAACCTCCAGCCGAATCAGCTGCTCGGGATCGGTGGAGCGCAGATCGAAACGCGCCGCGGCTCGCTCCGGAATAGCATTGATCGCCGTTCCTCCCTCGACCGTCCCGACGTTCATCGTCGTGCGGGGAATATCCGGCAGCGTCACCGCCGAGAAGCGCTCGATCGCGCGGCTGAGCAGAACAATCGGATTGGGACGCCCCGCATCGGTCCACGAATGGCCGCCCGGTCCGATGATCGTGACCAGATAGCGCTGGCTGCCAAGTGCATGCGTCACCGCCGACTCATGGCCCGCGCCGTCGAGCACAATATGGGCCGCGATGCCTGCGCGCGTTCCCGCATCCTTGCCCTCGCCGTACAGATACCGCATCCCGCGCAGGTCGCCTTCGCCTTCTTCACCCACGTTTCCCACGAACACCAGATCGTGTTCCGTCTCGATCCCACTCTGACGCAGCGCTGCGGCTATCGCCAGCATCGCCGCCACACCGGCGCCGTTATCGCAGGCGCCCGGAGCGCACAAGCGTGAACCTTTCAAATCTGCGTCAATCGGCGTCCCGGCGGGAAAGACGGTATCGATGTGCGCTGAAAGAAGAACCCTCCGCGCTTCCGATGCTTTTCCACGGCGAATGCCGATCGCATTGCCCGCCTCATCGATGTGGGGGTCGCCCAGCCCCAGCTCGCGGAATCGCTGACAAAGCCACTCCCCGCGCGCTTTCTCGCCGAAGGGCGGAGCCTCGACGCGCACCATCTCCGCCTGCCAGCTCATGATCCGCTGCTCCTGCAGGTGCAGCCACTGAAACGCCTGATGCACGCGGCGATCGGCCGCGAGCCGGGCAACAGACGCGGATGCTGGCGCTGCAGAAGCCATGGGAGATTTCAGCGTAGCACCCTGCCTGATCACTCAAAGCTGCGCCTCCACTGCCAGGGAAGATGTGAAGTAAGTCCCTGTCGCCTTCATCGTCTCGATGGTGAGCACGCATCAGTACTCAACACTCTCCAGAAATAGTCCTCTCGCCGGCGCCGTCGCTCCCGCCGCGTCACGCGAGCGCGCGGCCAAAATCCGTGTCACGTCCGCAGGCTCCATTTGCCCTCGTCCCACATCGACAAAGGTCCCTACCAGATTCCGCACCATGTGATGGAGAAATCCATCGCCCCGCACGCGATACATCAGCAATTCGCCGTCTTCGCGCCAGTTCGACTCGAAAATGGTTCGGACTTTGCCGCCACTGATCTCTCCATCCGATTCCTCTTCCTGCCGCGTCGCCAGATCCGGATCCCTGGCCGCAAAGGATGTGAAATCGTGCGTGCCCATCACCAGCCTGGCTGCATGCTGCAGGGGCTCGAGATCCAGAGGCCAGTGCAGAGCCCACGCAAAGCGCCCCGTCCACGGCGGACAAATCTCGCCACGAAAAATCCGGTATTCATACGTCTTCGCTTTGGCTGCGTGGCGCGCATGGAAATCCGGCGCAATGGTTTCCGCGCTCAGCACGCGAATCGCCTCAGGCAGCTTGCGATTGAGAGCACGCAGCAGATTCGACGCCGGAATCGGCGCGCGCAGAAAAAACGACGCAACCTGTCCGCGCGCATGTACGCCCGCGTCCGTCCGGCCGCTGCCCTGCGGCAGGACACATTCGCCGCTGATGCGTTCGATGGCCTCCGCCAGCGTCCCCTGAATCGTCGCTCGATCCGGTTGCACCTGCCAGCCATAAAAATCGGTCCCGTCGTACGCGAGAGTCACCTTCCAGTTCGAACCGCTCTCCGATTTCCAATTCGTATCCATTCCTTTAACTTTTTCGGCGCATTTATTGCACGGAGGTTTCTCCGGAAACATCGAACCGCTGCGATATACTCAGCTTTCCCGATTGTGGTTACGAGTTTACGGAACCAGGCGAAGGCTTGCCGCGTATTCGAGAACAGCCAAAGCGGTTTTCTGGCCTGAATGTGCTGTTTTGCCCCACGGGGGCCGGAAACGGCGCAAATCGTGTCGACAAAAAAGCAGTGTCAGAGGAGTGGAGACGGCCAATGTTAGTTTCCTGCAGGTATTCCGCACAGAAATCCAGTGTCCTTTTCGAAAGATTGAGAGGCGCGGCCGCGATTTGCTGCCTGCTTGCCGGGACCGTGCCGTCGTTCGCCCAGGTCCCCCAGCAGTCGGCCCCTGCCGCTCCCGGCCTTCCCCCTGAGCCCACGCCCAATCCCACGCAGCCGCTGTTCATGCGCGACACCTCGCGCAACTTCTCGAAGGAGCGCGGCTACTGGCCCAATCCCCTCGCTCCCTATTCGCCAACCACTGTGCCGCCGACCAATTTCCTGAATTCCATGCAGCTCGACAGCATGGTGAAAAATGGAAAAATTTATCTCAGCCTCAGCGACGCGGTCCTGCTCGCGCTCCAGAATAACTACGACATCGCCATCCAGCGCCTCAATCTCGACATCGCCGACACCGATCTGTTGCGTGCCAGCGCAGGCGCGGCAGGAATCCGCGGCATCAGCACCGGCCTCGCCACCGGCACGCAGGGCGGAACCACTGCCTCGGTGAGCGCTGTCGGCGGAGGCCCCGGCGGCAGCAGCTCCGGCTCCAGTGTTGCGGGCACCGGGCCTGGCGGCTTGTCGCTCTCCACCAACGGCGCCGGCCCCACCCCGGAGAATCTGGACCCCGCTCTCACCGGCACCATTGAGCTGAATCACGTCGTTCAGCCCGAGTCCAGCCCGCTCTTTTCCGGCGGTCTGCCTTCCATCACTCAGAATACGAACACCTATAACTTCGGCTATAGCGAGGGATTCCTTACCGGCACGAACATGCAGGTGGGCTTTCAGAACACGCGCACCACCACCGATAATCCCTTCACCTTTTTCAGCCCAACCCTTACCTCGACCCTCAATTTCTCCCTCACCCAGCATCTCCTCCAGGGCTTCGGATGGGGCGTCAATGGCCGCTTCATCGTGCAGGCGAAGAACGATCGCCGTATCGCCGACTCCATCTTCCGTCAGCAGCTCCTCTACACCATCAATCAGGTCGAAAACATCTACTGGGGCCTGGTCAGCGCCTATGAAGACGTTCAGTCGAAGCAACACGCCCTTGATCAGTCCAGCAGCCTCGAAAAGGACGATGAGAAGCAGCTCCAGATCGGCAGCATGGCGCCTCTCGATGTGGTCAACGCCAAAAGCCAGATGTCCAGCGACCAGCAGGCGCTCATCGCCTCGCAAAATACCCTCGAGTACCAGCAGCTGGTGATGAAGCAGGCCATCGCCCGCAATCTCGATGATCCCGCCCTTGCCAATGCCCCCATCATTCCCACCGATCGCGTGAGTCTGGCGGAGATGCCGGAAGAGCGCATGTCCGTCGACGATCTGGTCCGGCAGGCCGATGCCAATCGTCCTGACGTGGAACAGGCTGTTCTGAATCTGAAGATCGACGAGCTCACCCTCAAGGGTGTGAAGAACGCCCTCTTGCCCGTCCTCGATCTCCAGGCCTTTTACGGCGCCGAAGGTCTCGGTGGCGCCGTCAGCCCCTACTGCAATCCCCAAATCCTGCAGGCCTTCGGAGTGACGGGTGGATGCTCTGCCCTCAAGTCGACCGGTTACGGAACCGTTGTCGGAAATCTGTTCAACAGCTCCGGGCCCAATAAGGGCGTCGAGTTCACCATGAATATCCCCATCCGCAACCGCCCGGCGCAGGCCGATCAGGCGCGGTCGCAGATTGAATACCGCAAAGCCCAGATGGCTCTGCAGCAGCTCTACATTCAGATCCGCATGAACGTGATCAGCCAGCAGTACGCCCTCACCAACGACCGCGCCGCTGTGAATTCCGCCGCTGCGAATTACGACTTCAACCAGCAGAGCCTCGACGCGGAAGTCAAAAAACTGCATCTCGGCGCATCGACGACCGCGAATGTTCTGACCCAGCAAAAAGGCCTCGCCTCCGCCGACGCGCAGCTGATCGCGGCCCGCGCCCGCTACGCCACCGACCGCGCTGCCTTTGAGGAAACCCTGGCCAGCACGCTCGATCGCTACGGCATCTCCATCGTCGATGCGGCTACCGGACAGGTCCACACCGCGCCCGTCATTCCGGGTCTTGAACCGGCAAAGTCTCTGCCGGAAGTCACGACGCCCACCCAGCAGCAACAGCTCCAGCAACAGGAACAGCAACAGCAGCCGCAGGCCACCACGCCAACGCAAACACCGCCGCAGGCTCCGCAGCGCTAACGCTTTTCGCGGCTCAGAACGAGGGCTTGCTGCACTCCGAGCATCAGGCCTGGGATTCCGGCCGCTGACATCCCTGCTGCATCATGAACTCGCTCAGCCGTGGCTCAACGCAGGACTCTGTCGCGCGCGCCCTTGAATATCTGGAAAACTTTACTGAGTGCCATGCCGAATCCACACAATGCTCCCTGCTAGAATCAGAAGAATCCACTCTCTGGAGCGGCAATGCAGGCAATTCTTGCGCTCGAAGACGGGCGCATCTTTCGGGGCCAGGGCTACGGCGCCCAGGGCGAATGCCGCGGAGAAGTCGTTTTTAATACATCGCTCACCGGCTACCAGGAAATCTTTACTGACCCCTCCTACGCCGGTCAGATTGTTGTTCTCACCAATCCGCAAATTGGCAACTACGGCACCAACGCCGCCGACAACGAGGCCGCGAAGCCTTTTATCGAAGGCCTCGTCACCCGCGAATTTTCGCCGATCAGCTCGAACTGGCGCTCGCAACAGGTAGCCGACGAATACCTCGAGCGCTTCCACGTTCCCGTCATTTCTGAAATCGACACCCGCGCCCTCGTTCGGCATCTGCGCACGAACGGCGTGATGCGCGGCGTGATCTCGACCGCCGAAAACAACCCCGGCATTCTCGTCGAAAAAGCCAGGGCCATTCCAAAAATGGATGGAACGGATCTCGCCAAAATCGTCTCCACCAAAGATCGCTACGAGTGGGTGCAGGACGGCCCCGATCCGCTCCACCTCGACGAAGTTGTCGCCGGACCGGACCTGCACGTCGTCGCCTACGACTACGGCATCAAGAAAAATATCCTGCGCATGCTCACCAACGAAGGATGCCGCGTCACCGTGGTCCCCGCACAGACCTCCGCCGAAGACGTGCTGGCCCTCAAGCCCGACGGCGTCTTCCTGTCGAACGGCCCCGGCGACCCCGAGCCCGTCACCTACGCGCAGGAGAGCATCCGCAAGCTTGCCGGCCGTACCCCCATCTTCGGCATCTGTCTCGGCCATCAGCTCATCGGCCTCGCCCTCGGCGGCAAGACCTACAAGCTCAAGTTCGGCCACCACGGCGGCAACCACCCGGTCAAGCGCAACGATACCGGCAAGGTCGAGATCACGGCGCACAATCACAACTTCGCCGTCGATCCCGACTCCATCAACACCGCCGAGGTCGACCTCACGCACATCGACCTCAACGACAACACCCTCGAGGGCCTGCGCCATCGCACCTTGCCCCTCTTCAGCGTGCAATACCACCCCGAAGCCAGCCCCGGCCCCCACGACTCCCACTACCTCTTCAAAGATTTCCGCAAAATGATGGAGGAGTGGAAGGGATGAATAGCCTTCGCCAACCCGCGGGGGCAATGAGGTGGGAGGATTTTTGTCTTCGGAAGAGATCGCTGAATGGATGAGGAGTCACAGGAAACCTCGCAGGTTATGGAGGCAGCAGGGCAAATCGCGGCCGATGTGTACCGGTTCACTTTCCTGAGACCCGCAATGCCTCGGCGAAAGAAACTACAGAGGACGCAACAATGGCAAAGACGCCTCGAGGAAGATCGACGCGATTACGCCCTGGCGCGCCAGGTAGCGTCCAGAGGCGAACAAACGTTCTCTCTCGAAGAAGTCATTGCAATTCTTAAGACCAACCCGCGCACGCGACTTAGAAAACCACGGAAGATCAATAACTAATGCCACGCCGCAACGACATCACCAAAATCCTCGTCATCGGCTCCGGCCCGATCGTCATCGGTCAGTCCGCCGAGTTTGACTACTCCGGCACCCAGGCCTGCAAAGCCCTCAAGGCCGAAGGCTACGAAGTCGTCCTCGTCAATTCGAACCCGGCGACGATCATGACCGACCCCGAGCTCGCCGACCGCACCTACATCGAGCCCCTCACAAAGGAGTATCTCGACGAAATCCTCCGCGTCGAGTCGGACATGCTCAGGGAAGAACACCGCGACGGAGTCTTCGCGCTCCTCCCCACCGTTGGCGGACAGACCGCCCTGAATCTCGCCGTCGAGCTGTCCGATGCCGGCATCCTCGACAAGTACAACGTCGAGCTCATCGGAGCGAAACTCGAAGCCATCAAGAAAGCCGAAGACCGCCTCCTCTTCAAGCATGCGATG
Organism: uncultured Acidobacteriaceae bacterium; assembly: GCA_963787915.1. Classification (GTDB taxonomy): domain Bacteria; phylum Acidobacteriota; class Terriglobia; order Terriglobales; family Acidobacteriaceae; genus Palsa-343. Next base: position 591,061 of record CAWBEP010000008.1, read on the forward strand.
ACCCGCATCGGCCTCGACGTCCCGCGCTCCGCCCTCGTCAACAACCTTCGCGACGGCCTCGACTTCGCCACCTCCATCGGTTTTCCCGTCATCATCCGGCCGTCCTTTACCCTCGGCGGATCGGGCGGCGGCATCGGTTACAACCGCGAAGAGCTGATGGAAATCCTCGCTCGCGGTCTCGACCTCTCCCCCGTCCACGAATGCCTCATCGAAGAATCCGTCCTCGGCTGGAAAGAATACGAGCTCGAGGTCATGCGCGACCTCGCTGACAACGTCATCATCGTCTGCTCCATCGAAAATATGGACCCCATGGGCGTCCATACCGGCGACTCCATCACCGTCGCCCCCGCGCAGACGCTCACCGACCGCGAATACCAGGCCATGCGCGACGCCGCTATCCGCGTCATGCGCGAAATCGGCGTCGAGACCGGCGGCTCCAATGTCCAGTTTGCCGTCCACCCCGGCACCGGCCGCATGACCGTCATCGAGATGAATCCGCGCGTCTCACGCTCCTCCGCCCTCGCCTCGAAAGCCACGGGTTTCCCAATTGCGAAGATCGCCGCGCGCCTCGCCGTCGGTTACACGCTCGACGAAATTCCCAACGACATCACGAAGATGACGCCCGCCTGTTTCGAGCCGACCATCGACTACGTCGTCGTCAAAATTCCCAAATGGCAGTTCGAAAAATTCCCCGGCGCCGACGAAAACCTTGGGCCGCAGATGAAATCCGTCGGCGAAGTAATGGCCATCGGCCGCACGTTCAAAGAAGCGCTGATGAAAGCCATGCGCTCGCTCGAAACCGGCAAGAAGTCCGGCTCCGAAGTACTCGAACCGCGCCGCATGACCCAGCGCCTGGTCACGCCGCAGCCCGAACGCCTCAATTACATCCGCTTCGCTTTTCGCGAGGGTCATTCCGTGCGCGAAGTCGCCCGCATGACCGCCATGGATCCCTGGTTCCTCTACCAGATCAAAGAAATTGTCGACGCAACAGCGGCGCTCCCCGGTGATCCTGCTCATACGTCACCGGAACAGTTACGAAAGGCCAAGCGCCTCGGCATCTCCGACGAACGCCTCGCGGAAGCGTGGTCCCTGCAGGGCAACGAAGGCATCGAACAGGTGCGGCAACTGCGCAGAAAGCAGGGTCTGCGCCCCGTCTTTAAGCTCGTCGATACCTGCGCGGCGGAATTCGAGAGCTTCACGCCGTATCTCTACTCCAGCTACGACGAAGAGGATGAAGCCGCACCCACGCCCAACCGCAAAGTCATCATCCTCGGCAGCGGTCCCAATCGCATCGGGCAGGGCATTGAGTTTGACTACTGCTGCTGCCACGCGGCTTTTGCGCTGCGCGAAGACGGCTACGAGACCATCATGGTGAACTGCAACCCTGAGACCGTCTCGACCGACTACGACACCAGTGATCGTCTCTATTTCGAGCCGTTAACCCTCGAAGACGTGCTCGCCGTCTACGAGCACGAAGCCTCAGGCGGAGCCGAGGTTGGCATGATTGTCCAGTTCGGCGGACAGACGCCCCTGAACCTCGCCCTGCGCCTCAAAGCCGCCGGCGTGCCCATCATCGGTACCTCGCCCGAGTCGATCGATCTCGCCGAAGATCGCAAGCGTTTCGGAAAGTTACTGGAACAGTTACAAATTCCGCAACCGCCCGGCGTCACCGCGACCAGCGTGGAAGAAGCCCTCGCCGGAGCCGAGCGCATTGGCTATCCCGTGCTCGTCCGGCCCTCCTACGTCCTCGGCGGACGCGCGATGGTCATCGCCTTCGACGCCGCGGCCGTCTCCCGCTACATGCAGGAGGCCGTCGAGTACTCCCAGGACCGCCCCATCCTCGTCGATCACTTCCTCGAAGACGCCGTCGAGGTCGATGTGGACGCCCTCTGCGATGGTACCGACGTCGTCATCGCCGGCATCATGCAGCACATCGAAGAGGCCGGCATCCACTCCGGCGACTCCTCCTGCGTGTTGCCCGCGGTCGATCTCGCCCCCGCTACCCTCGACACCATCCGTGGTTACACCCGCCGCCTCGCGCTCGCGCTCAACGTCATCGGCCTCGTCAACCTGCAGTTCGCCATTCAGCGCAAGCCCGGCCAGCCGGACAAGGTCTTCGTCATCGAGGTCAATCCGCGCGCCTCGCGCACCGTGCCTTACGTTTCGAAAGCCACCGGCGTGCCGCTCGCGAAGATCGCCTCCCGTCTGATGACCGGCCGCCGCCTCCGCGAGTTCCTCGACGTCGACGGCAAGGACCTCGAAACCGGCTCGCACTACTACGTCAAATCCCCCGTCTTCCCGTGGAGCAAATTTCCCGGCGTCGATACGGTCCTCGGCCCCGAGATGAAGTCCACCGGCGAAGTGATGGGCGTTGCCGACAACTTCGGCGAAGCCTTTGCCAAAGCGCAGCTCTCCGCCGGCCAGCAGTTGCCGCTCAGGGGCAATGCCTTTTTCAGCGTCAGCGATCGCGACAAAACGCACCTCGTCGCCCTGGCCCGCCAGTACGTCGAGCTGGGATTCCATCTCGTCGCCACCGAGGGCACAGCCAACGCCATCGAAAAAGCCGGCATGACCGTCGAACGCGTCTACAAGGTGAAGGAAGGCCGGCCCAATGTCGTGGATCTCATCAAAGGCGAACGCATCCAGCTCATCATCAACACGCCCCGCGGACAGGATCCTTACTTCGACGAGAAGGCCATCCGCCGCGCCGCCGTGCTGGCGCGCATCCCCACCATCACCACGCTGGCCGCTGCCAGTGCGGCCGCCGAAGGCATCGCCGCGCTCCAGAGCCGCCGCATCACCGTGAACCCGCTGCAAAAGCTCCACGCCGCGCACCTGGCCGCACGCTAGCATCCAAACCGACTGGCTACTGGCTACTGGCTACTGGCTACTGGCTACTAGCTACTGGCTACTGGCTACTGGCTACTAGCTACTAGCTACTGGCTACTGGCTACTGGCTACTAGCTACTAGCTACTGGCTACTGGCTACTGGCTAGTCCGCATCCCGCCACAACGCCACGCCCCCCAGCAGCCCGTCCAGATTCGAAACAATGCTGACGTTGGGACGCGTCTTCAGCGTCACCAGCTTTGTGTTGCCACCGCCCAAATAAAGATGATCCCAGTTGAACGTAGCCGCGGTTTGTGCGATCGCTTTGCGCAACAGCTTGTTCCATTTCTTTTCGCCGTATTTTTTGAGCCCCCGCCGGCCCAGATAATCCTCGTACGTCTTCTTGAGCCATGGATGATGTCCCAGCTCGAGGCCCGGACACAACCGCCCATCGGTATATAGAGCGGTTCCCATGCCGGTGCCGAGGGTAATAATCATTTCGACGCCGCGGCCCTGAATCGCGCCGAATCCCTGCACGGCGGCGTCGTTCGCCACACGCACTGGCTTCTTCCATCGCTTTTCCAGCTCCGCCTGCAGCGGAAAGCCGATCCAGCGCGGATGCAGATTCGCAGCGGTGAAAACCACGCCTTTCTTGATCACGCCGGGATAGCCAACGCTGACGCGATCGAACGGGAGCATCTGCGCCCGCAGCTGCTCCAGCGCCGCCAGCAGCCGCGCCGGTGTCGGCGGATCGGGCGTGGGAACCCGCAACCGCTCGGTGAGCGCCTTCCCGTTGTGGTTCAGGCAAAGCATCTTCAGTCCTGAGCCACCGATATCAACCGCGAGCGTAACAATCGGTTTCGTCATTCGAGATCAGATTTCCGATCCGGCTCACAAGAAACGTGAACCGGCACGGGAAGTGTATCGCGTACCAGGGAAGAACTGATGAATCCTATTGCCCCTGCATCACGATCGGTAACGACGGCGTCTCCGAGCCATGCCCTGGTTCCACCGTGACCTGGAAGCTCCTCGCCTGCGTCTCCGCAGGCAGCGGGGGCAGCACCACCGTAGCCCCATGATCGAGGTCGGGACGAAACAGACCTGCCGGAATTGGCGCCTTCCCCTTCGCCGGGATCAGCCACAATTCGTAAGTCCGGTCCGCGGGCAGCGGCCGCAGCCCGCCGGCAATGAAAACCAGTGCGCCCTTGCTCGCAAGCCAGCTCACCTGACCCACCGGATGCGTCGCCTGTCGCGTCTCCGTCAGTACCACGTGCGACGACTGCGGCGAGCTCAGTACTGCGACAATCTGATTCGCGTGATCCAGCTGAATCCGCATCTGCGCCGCGCTGCCCTGGGCCGTGTTCAGGTCGCTGCGCACCGTGGCCACCTTGTGCGCCAGCCCTGCCGCCACGGCCGCCAGTATCGCAGCCAGCACCCAGCCCAGCCACCGCATCGGACGATTCCTCGTCTGTGTCGTTTCTTCAGCCATCGCACCTCATTGGTCTGCGAGAAGATCCCCGGTTTGAAGGGGGCACAGCTTCAGCCGTGCCGTACTGCCGCCCAAAATGATTTCGGCTTCAGCCGCTGCGGGATGTTTTCCCCGGTCGCTGGCTTCTGCCGCATGCTCTTATGCTGAGTATGCGCCTGGCTCGCAGGATATTTAGGATGCAATGTGCTCGCCTGGCGAAAACCGGCATGAAAACCAGCCCATGAAAATCAGACTCGACAAATTGCTGGTGGAGCGCGGCCTCGTTCCCACACGCGAGCGCGCCCAGGCGCTCATCCTCGCCGGCCGTGTCCTCGCGGACGCGCAGAAAGTCGACAAGCCCGGCCACTCCGTCTCCGAGGACGTCACCATTCGCCTCCTCGGCGGCGATCTTCGCTACGTCAGCCGCGGCGGCCTGAAACTTGAGGCGGCGCTCGCCCACTGGACCATCGACCTGCAGGATCGCTCGTGCCTCGATGTGGGAGCCTCCACAGGCGGCTTCACCGACTGCATGCTCCAGCACGGAGCCGCACATGTCCTCGCCATCGACACCGGCTACGGCCAGATCGCGCAGACCCTCCGCGACGACCCGCGCGTCACGCTGATGGAGCGCACCAATGCACGCTATCTGGCTCCCGGCGCTCTACCGCCTGAAATTTCCTTTTTCGCAATCGATGTTTCGTTCATCTCCGCGACTCTGGTTCTGCCTCCGGTGCTCGAAGCGATCAGGTACAAACCCGTATCGGAGCCTCCTCATCGGCGCTCGGTCGGCGATAACTCGAGACAGGATCCTGTTGTGAAGGGGCACGGCTTTAGCCGTGCCGAAGCGCTCCCGGAAAAGGAACCGGCTTCAGCCGCCGAGGGCAGCTCTCCTCATCTCCGCGAAGCCGTCATCCTCATCAAGCCGCAGTTCGAGGCTGGACGGGAACACATCCGGAAAGGCGGCATTGTGCGCGATGCGGAAGCCCATCGGCTCGCCGTCGATCGCGTTCGCGCCTGTGTTGAGGGTCTCGGCGGGGCCGGCATCGAGGTCATCGACTCCCCGATCACCGGCGCGGAAGGGAATCGCGAGTTTTTCCTTCACGTTTCATGGGATTAAGTACGAAGTGGTAGATGGCGCCATCATCACGGCGCGCTCCCAGACCCTCTGTCGAATCGTCCATTCGCTGTTGTATGCTGGTTCGCAACTTCCAACCCTGGGTTTTACCCACTCCGGCGTTGGGTCTTTCTGCGGGAGCGGATCCATGAGTCAAACGTTTTCGATCGGCATTGGAGGCGCGGCCGGCCAGGGCGTCGCCACGCCCGGCGATATCTTCGCGAAGATCTTCAGCCGTCGCGGCCTGCACCTCAACGCCTACAACGCCTACCAGTCCATCATCCGCGGCGGTCACACCTTTCTGATGATCCGCACCGGCCCCGATCCCGTCACCAATATGGGCGACACCCTCGAGCTGCTCATTCCCCTGAATCAGGACACCATGGACCGCCACCTCGGCCTGCTCCGCGCGGGCGGAGCCTGCATCTACAACGCCGACTCCGTCAAGCCCGGCGAGCACGCCGATGGCGTCCAGCTTTGTCCGCTGCCCGTCTCCAAACTGGCCGACATCACGAAAAACAAAGTGGCCCAGAACACACTCGCCATGGGCGCCGCCCTCAGCATGATGGGCATCGGCTTCAACTCGCTCGAAAGCGTCATCCACGAGCAATTCGGCAAAAAAGCAGCATCCGTCGCAGAAGAAAACATCGCTGTTGCCCGCGCCGGATACGACTACGCCACCCAGAACTTCAAGCCCTTCGCGACCCCCCTGCCGATGACCGACAACAAATATGCCGTGCTCAGCGGGAACACAGCCCTCGCCATGGGCGGGGCCGCGGCCGGCGTCAAATTTTACTGCGCCTATCCCATGAGCCCCTCCACCGGCGTTCTTCACTGGTTCGCCGCCAACGGACGCAAAGCCGGCATCATGGTCCGCCAGGTGGAAGACGAAATCGGCGTCGTCAATATGACCATCGGTGCAGCCCAGGCGGGGGTGCGCGCCATGTGCGCTACCTCCGGTGGTGGATTCGCTCTCATGTCCGAAGGCCTCGGCCTCTCCGCCATGGCCGAAATCCCCATCGTCGTCATCGATTGCCAGCGCGCGGGTCCGTCCACCGGCGTGCCCACCAAAACCGAACAGGGCGACCTCTGGCAAATGCTCGGAGCGGCCTTTGGCGACTATCCGCGCGTCATCGCCGCCCCCCTCGACATCGGCGACTGCTTCACGCTGATGCCGGAAATCTTCAACGTCACCGACAAGTTCCAGGTCCCCGGCCTCGTTCTCTGCGACCTGCTGCTCTCCGAAGGCCGCCTCAGCGTCGATCCCAAAGTCCTCGATTTTGCCCCACCCATCGATCGCGGCGAGATGATCACAACCCCCAACGGCCACGCCGAGGGTGGCTACAATCGCTACCTCATCACGGAAAGCGGCGTCTCGCCGAGGGCCATTCCTGGCGTGCCCGGCTACACCCACGTCGTTTCCAGCGACGAACACGACGAAAACGGTGTGCTGATCAGCGATATGTACACGAACGCCGGCAAGCGCCGCGCCATGATGGAAAAGCGTATGCGCAAGGAAAACGGCATCGCCGCTGCCATTGCTCCGCCGCGCCTGCAGGGCCCGAAGGACGCCGACGTGACCCTGATCGGCTGGGGCTCGACGCAGGGCGTGATCGAAGAAGCGCGCGCCCAGCTTGCCCAGCAGGGAATTACCGCCAATCAGTTACAGATTCGCTGGCTGGTTCCACTGCACGGCGAAGCCATCCTCGATCAGCTGCGCAACGCAAAGCGCACCATCATCGTCGAGAACAATTTCAGCGGTCAGTTTGCGCGCTATCTGCGCAGCGAAACCAGCTTCGTCGCGAACGGGCACATCCGCAAATACGATGGCGAGCCTTTTATGCCGCACCACATCGTCGAAGCGGTGCGCGAACAACTTGCCGGCGACACGCAACTGTCGGTCCCGGCCCACGAAATCATGGTCTAGGAGCCACGCGGACACGCGCACAGATCCCGAATCAATTTCTTCTGTGCACTCCGCGTCCTCTGTGGTGAAAAGAGATTTTGAGGAGATCCATAATGGCGACAATTCTCGAAACCCCGAAGCCCATCACCATGGCCGATCTCAAAGGCCGCGTCGATCCCGATTGGTGCCCCGGCTGCGGCGACTTCGGCGTGCTGGCCGCAGTGCAGAAGGCCCTGGTCGAACTCCAGATTCCCAACCACCAGATCGTCACCGTCAGCGGCATCGGCTGCTCCTCCAATTTCCCTGGCTTCATCGAGACTTACGGCATGCACACGCTCCACGGCCGCTCTCTGCCTGTCGCTACGGGCCTTAAGATGGCCAACCATGAGCTCACCGTGCTCGTCACCGGCGGCGACGGTGACGGCTTCGGCATCGGCGGCAACCACTTCACGCACACCATCCGCAAAAATGTGGACCTGACCTACATCGTGATGGACAACCAGATCTACGGGCTCACCACCGGCCAGACATCGCCGACCAGCCGCCTCGGCATGAAGACCAAAAGTTCGCCTTACGGCAACATCGAAGCGCCCATCAACCCCATCACCATGGCGCTGGCGGCCGGCGCCACCTTCGTAGCCCGCGGCTTCTCGGGCGAACAAAAGCACCTGACCGACCTCATCAAGCAGGCCATCCAGCACAAGGGATTTTCCTTCCTCGACGTCTTCAGCCCCTGCGTCACCTACAACAAGGACAACACCTTCCAGTGGTTCCGTCCGCGCGTGAAGAAGCTCGAAGAAAACCCTGGCTACGACTCGACCAACTGGCTGCACGCCGTCGAGAAGTCAACGCAGTGGGGCGATGAAATCCCCATCGGCAAATTCTTCGAACGCACCGACCTGCCCTCGCTCCACGAAAGCGAACCCGTCACCCAGCAGGGCCCCATGGTCGGCCGCAAAGAATACCTCGACCCAGCCGTAGCCCAGACGTTTATTGATGAGCTGATGTAACCAGGCTTCGACAGGGTGGCCCATTCAAGCCTGGTTTTGGCTTGAGTGGGAAGCTCTCCCGCCTGCTGCTGTGCGGTGGTCTACCGGCTCATCTGATCCTCGCCGCCGGTTTTCCTGCGCCCTGCGCTCTGCGTTACTCGACGCCAGCCTCGGGCACCTTCTTCGCCCGCTTCTTCGGCTTCTCCACCACAGGGACCGGCAGCGGCTCCCGCGAGTGGTCGTAGTACAACAGCCGGCCGCACGATTCGCACGTCATAATCTCTCCCGCGCGAATCTGGTTCCACATCTGCGGACGGATCCCCATCTGGCAGCCGTGGCACCGCTGTCCCTGCGCATACACAATGCCCGTCACCCGCGACGACGTCGATACCCGATCGTAGGTCCGCAGCAGCTCCTCGGGAACCAGGGCGCGCTCTTCTTCGCGCCGCCGCGTCAGATCTTCCAGCTTCTTCTGCTGCTCCGCCGACTCAGCCCGCGCATCTTCCTTCTCGATCTCCACTGCCTTCGTATTATCGGCCAGCTGGCTCTCCGCGGCCTTCCGCTGCTGGTTTAGCTGCTCCACCCGCTCCATGCTCTCGATCTCGCGGTCTTCAATCTTCTTGATCTCCGCCTCGGCAAACTCGATCTCGTGCTGGAACGCCCGATACTCCTCGTTCGTCTTCACGTTCGACATCTGGTCGCGGAGCTTCGCAATCTTCTGCTGCTGATCCTTGAGGTCGCTTTCGAGCCGCCGCTTGAGCGCCTCTTCATCCTTCAGCGACTTCGCCGCCTGCTCGACGGCGGCCTTCTCGGCTGCCAGCCTGGTTTCAACCGCCGCCAGCCGTTTCGGCAGCGCCGCGATCTCCGCGCGTAGTTGCGCCGTCTCCCCATCAATCGTTTGCAGGCGCATCAGCGCTTCTAATTCTGTTCGCATCGTTGGAGATTGAAGTTTACCACTCGGCTGCCTGGTCTTTTCTGCGCGCCGTCACTTCGGTATTACCACGGACTGTCCCCACTTCCGCCCATAGTCGAACAATGCCCTGTCGAACGTCACCAGTTTCGCGCCCGCACCCGCCGCAAAAGCCAGCAACCAGCAGTCGCCTACCCACTTCGACGCGGGCTTTCCCGCAAACGGTTCCAGGGCCTCGCGTAACTCCGCATCAATGTTGCGCGGCTCCGGATAGAACTCAACCCTTACATCTGCTATCCAGCCGTCGTATACCTTCCATGCTTCGCGCAAGGTCAGGACCCGGTCGCTCATGACGGCGGCATTCGTGAGGAGGCGAAGCAGCCCGATCTGCGTGAACCGCGAGAAAATCAGTCGCGACTCGGATTGCGATCGCAGCCATCGCCATGCCGGCTCATTGTGGATGTGTCCCTCGACGGAAAGGGCCAGCCAAAGGTTGAGATCAGGAAAAAACAAGGTCATGCGGATTCTCGTCCGTGGGAAATCGGGGCCCCAATTTTCCCTTGCCTCGCACCATCGGGCCTGTCACCAGCCGGCCTTTGCCCTTTTCCGCGTACTTCTCCTCCAGTGCACGCACAATCAGCGACCGGATGGATGTCCCCGTGCTCTCCGCCCGATGCCGCAGCTGCTCATGCAGCGGCTCCGGAATATCGACGGTGGTTCGCACAGCCATGACATGATTATGTCACGAATGCCCTTGCGAGCGATGTTGGTTCTTTTGCGGCCAACACCGCTTTCTTTGTAGCTCCCCTTGCCCCGCCCACCGTTTTCCTGCATCCTCGTCTAAGACTTCGTCCTCCAATCAAAGACCACGGCCCCCATCACCCTATGCCCCCAGGCATCGACGGAAACTGGCAGCCCAAACACAACCGCTGGGCCATCGCGCTCACCGTCACCCTCGCCACTTTTATGGAGGTCCTCGACACCTCCATCGCCAACGTCGCCCTGCCTCACATCGCCGGTGGCCTCGGCGCCTCCCAGGACGAAGCCACCTGGGTCCTGACTTCCTACCTCGTCTCCAACGCCATCATCCTCCCCGCCAGCGCCTACCTCGTCTCCTTCATTGGGCGCAAACGCTTTTACATGATCTGCGTTGCCGTCTTCGGCATCAGCTCCATGCTCTGCGGACTCGCCCCTTCGCTCCCCTTCCTGATTCTCTTCCGCGTCCTCCAGGGCGTGGGCGGAGGCGGCCTCCAGCCCAGTGAACAAGCCATCCTCGCAGACACCTTCCCTCCCCGCCAGCGCGGCCAGGCCTTCGCCGTTTATGGAATGGCTGTCGTCCTCGCCCCCGCCATCGGCCCCACCCTCGGCGGCTGGATCACCGATAACTACGACTGGCGCTGGATCTTCTTCATCAACGTCCCCATCGCCATCCTCTCCCTCGTCCTCACCTCCCGCATCGTTGAAGATCCACCCCACATCAAGAAGGAAGTCGCCGAGAGTCACCGGCGCGGCCTCAATCTCGACTACCTCGGCTTCAGCCTGCTCGCCCTCGGCTTCGGCTCTCTCCAGTTCGTCCTCGACAAAGGCCAGGAGGACGACTGGTTCGGCTCGCACCTCATCACGACCTTCTTCATCATCTGCGCAACGGCGCTCGTGACCCTCATCTTCTGGGAAATCGCCCAGATTCGCCGCGGTCACCGCCCTATCCTGGACCTCACCATGTTCCGCAACCGGAACTTCTCCTTCTCGTTCCTGCTGATGTTCGTCCTCGGCTTCACCCTGTTCGGCACCACGGTCCTCATCCCGCAGTTCGTTCAGGTCATGATGGGCTATACCGCCGAGCGCGCCGGTCTCGTCATCTCCCCCGGCGGCATCGCTATTCTCATCCTCATGCCGCTCGTCGGTTTCCTCGTCGGCCGCGCCGACCTCCGCTACCTCATCGCCATCGGATTCACCATCCTCGCTGCCTCCCTCGCCGCCCTCCACACCATCGATACCCAGGCCAGCTACGCCTACATCGCCTGGATGCGCATCTTCCAGGCCTCCGGCCTCGCCTTCCTCTTCGTCCCCATCAATGCGCTCTCCTACACCGACGTCCCTCCGCAGAAGAACAACGATGTCTCCGGCCTCATGAATCTCGCCCGCAACATCGGCGGCAGCTCCGGCACCTCCTTCTTCGTCACCACCCTCGCCCGCCGCAGCCAGTTCCACCAGGACCGCCTGTCGATGCACATCAATGGCGCAAGCCTTCCTTTCCGCCAGGCCGTGAATAATCTCTCTGGCCGCATTCAGTCCGGTGGCCTCACTGCATCCACTTCTCAGGCCCGCGCTCTTGCCCAGGGCAGTCTCTACCAGCAGCTCCTGCGCCAAAGCACCCAGCTCGCCTACCTCGACGTCATCGCTCTGCTCTCCATCGGTGCGGCCTGCATGATCCCCCTCATCTTCTTTATGAAAAAACGCAAGGGCGGAGGCCCCGCCGGCGCGCACTGATCCCTTGTTGTCAATGTGGCCCATTCAACCCTGCTTTTGGCTTGATGGGGAATGAATGAGCTTTCAAAAAGAGAGAGCTTTAAAGGAGCACGCCTTCAGCCCTGCCATACAGACCCCTTAAAAACAGGCTCTAACCCTGAGGGACGATGCTCGCTGCCTCAATCCCCTCCAGTCTGGGTTTAGAATTCTCTTTCACCAACATGACCCGGCTCCGCCCACCAACCGGGTTTTTCCTGGAGCTTCGTTTTGCCAAGCACTACCCTTTCCCGCCCGGCCTCGCACTCGCGCTTTTGTTCCCGGCTCATCCTCGCTGTCCTGGCCGCTCTTCTGGCGCGGCCCCTCCTGGCCCAATCCGATCATCCCTGGACGATTGCCGAAATCTTTGGCCACCCTGGCAGCCTGACGGGTGAAGCACCCGATGGCATCAACTGGTCTCCTGACGGGCGTTTCGCAACCTGGATCGATGAAGAAGGCAACCTCGACGCCATCCAGCTTCCCGACTCCAAACCCAAAAAACTCATCCCTTACAACAAAATCTCCGTCCTGCTCAACGCCGCCCTCCCCGAACGCGACCGCGATCATCGCGCCCGCTACGATCAGCCCGACTACATCTGGGCCCCGGACTCCGAGCACATTCTTTTCGACACCAACGGTGCGCTGTGGCTCTACACCCTGAAGAATGGCACCGGCGTCCAGATCGGCAACTCCGGCATGATGTCGGGCGACGACCCCAAATTTTCCCCCAACGGCCAGTTCGTCTCCTACATCCACGACGACAATCTCTATCTGCAGCGGCCCGATGGCTCCGCCCCCCCTCTCGCCCTGACCAACACCCACGACGCCACCCTGCTCAACGGCGAGGTCGACTGGGTCTACCTCGAAGAACTCGACGTCCGCAGCAATTACTTCTGGTCGCCCGACTCCCGCTCCCTCGCCTACCTCCAGATGAACGAAGCCAACGTTCCCCAGTACCCGCTCGTGGACTGGATTCCGGTCCATGCCAATGTAGAGGAGCAGCGCTATCCGCAGCCAGGCGATCCCAATCCCGGCGTTCACATCGGCGTCGTCGGCGTCGGGGGTGGCGCGACTCGCTGGATCAAGGTTCCCATGGACGTCGGCAATGACTACATTCCCCGCTTCGGATGGGTCAATCCCCGCTTTCTCTGGATCGAGGTTCTCTCGCGCAATCACCAGCACCTGGATCTCTGGTTTGCGGATACGCGCACCGGCGACCTGCGCCGCGTTCTCGAACAGTCCGACCCGAAATACTTCACCATGACCTACGACGTGAAGTTCGTCGGCGATCACCAGTTCTTCCTCCTCAGCTGGCACGACGGCCATACCCACATCTATCGCTACAGCTTCAACGCCGCGAATCCGCTCAGCACGCTGGCGCAGCTCACGAATGAAGTCGAGAGCGGCGCCTACGAGGTCTTGTCCATCAAGGGAGTGGACGAGAACGCACAAACCCTCTGGTATCTCTCCAACCAGGGCGATCCCCGCCAGCAACAAGTCTGGGCCGTGAAGTTCGACGGCACCGGAAAGCACCAGGTCACGGAAATTCCCGGCTTCCACGATGTCACCTTCCCGGATCACGGAGGCTCATTCATCGATACGTATTCGAGTCGGCTCGCCGCGCCCACGGTGGCTGCCTGCCTCGCCGGCGCCGCTACCCCCTCCGGAGTCCTTTGCACGCCTTTCTGGCACTCCAGGCCGCTGCCGGATCATCCCCTCATCGAACCACAGTCGCTCGAACTTACCGCCGCCGATAAAACCACGCGCCTATACGGCACCTTGCTGGTCCCCCCCGGCCGCATCGCCCCGCACAGCGTGCCCCTCATCGTCAATCCCTACGGCGGCCCCGGCGTCGGCACCACCACCGACCGTTGGGGGTCGAAGCACTTCCTCTTCGACCAGCTCCTCGCCGAGCACGGCTTTGCCGTATTGCATGTCGACAATCGCGGCATGGCCGGCCGGGGGCGCGACTTCGAACAGGTCGCCTGGCACAACTTCGGCCCTCCCCAGTTTGCCGATCAGATGGCCTCCATCGACCGTGTACTGCGCGACTATCCGCAGCTCGATCCGCATCGCCTCGGTTGGTGGGGCTGGAGCTGGGGCGGCAGCTTTACCCTCTTCGCGCTCTCCCACAGCGACAGCTTCCTGGCCGGTGTCGCCGGCGCTCCCGTCACCGACTGGCGTGACTATGACTCGATCTACACCGAGCGCTATCTCGGCCTCCCCGCGGAAGACGCGCAGAACTATCACGACGATTCCGACGTCACCACCGCCTCCGGCCTTAAAGGCCACATCCTCATCCTCCACGGCACCGGCGACGACAACGTCCACCTCGAGAACGACACCCAATACATCCAGAAGCTCATCGAGGCTGGTATTCCGTACGACTACAACATCTTTCCCCGCAAAACCCACTCCGTCTCCGGTCCCGACGACCAGACCGAGCTCTACAACAAAGTTCTCGATCACTTCGAGATGTATCTGATGCAGCCGGCGGCCGCGTCTGCCCCCGCCGAAATGACGAAGCCCTGACTCTCAACTGCACCCTGCACCCTGTACCCTGTACCCTGTACCCTGCACCCTGTACCCTGCACCCTGTACCCTGCACCCTGTCCCCTGCACCCTGCACCCCGTCCCCTGTACCCTGTACCCTGCACCCTGTACCCTGTACCCTGCACCCCTGCACCCTGTACCCTGCACCCTGTACCCTGCACCCTGTACCCTGCACCCCGTCCCCTGTACCCTGTACCCTGCACCCTGTACCCTGCACCCTGTACCCTCCCATGCACCCCGCCGAGCGCCCCGACTCCGCCGATCCCATCCGCGGCCGTACCACCCTCGGCGACTTCGAGCTGACCGTCCTCAGCGACGGCTTCTACTTCCTCGACGGCGGAGCCATGTTCGGCGTCGTTCCCAAGCCCCTCTGGGAAAAACGCGCCCCCGCTGACGACCAGAACCGCATTCTCCTCGGCCTCAATACCGTCATCGTCCGCACCGGTAAGCACACCGTCGCCATCGAAACCGGCATTGGTAACAAACTCAGTGACAAATTACGCGCCATCTACGGCGCAAAAGAACAACTCCCCCACGCCTTCGCCGCCGCCCATATCCGCCCCGAAGAAATCGACATCGTCATCAACTCCCACCTGCACTTCGACCATTGCGGCTGGAACACCACCCGCACCCCCGATGGCCGCATCGTCCCCACCTTTACCAACGCCCGCTACTTCGCCCACCGCGGCGAGGTCGAACACGGCCACCTTCAGCTCGAACGTGACGCCATCAGCTACATCTCCGACAACTACGATCCCCTCATCGCTTCCGGCCAAATGACGCTTCTCGACACCAAACCTGGCCAGATCGAAGAGATCGTCCCCGGCATCTCCGTCGAATCCTTCCCCGGCCACACCGCCCAGCTCCTCGCCGTCCACGTCGAGCCCCCGCGTCTCGATTCCTCCCATACCGGATCGGCCCCGCACGCCTGCTACATCTCCGACCTCATCCCCACCTCCGCCCACCTCGACCCCACATGGGTGATGGGCTACGACCTCGATCCCGTCACCTGCATCGCCGAACGCAAACGCTTCTACGCCCGCGCCATCCCTGAACAATGGCTCATCCTCTTCACCCACGACCACCACACGCCCTGCGGCCACATCGACCTCAATGAAAAAGGGAAGCCGGTGTTGAAAACTCTCTGATCCCGCTTTTATAGTAGTGAATATCACTATTTTTATCGGAAGAGGGCCCGGACATGGAGAAGGCGATTTCGGCCACCGACGCCAATCGGAAATTTTCGCAACTGCTGAACGGCGTCCGCCAGGGAACAAGTTTATGTCGTGACCAGCCATGGCCAACCCGTTGCCAGGATCACTCCCGTCGATGATTCTTCGAACTCAGCGGTCGAGGCGCGCAAAGCCCTCCTTAGCAGGCTGCGTAAACAACCCCTCCGCAACGCCGCCCGCTGGACTCGCGATGAGCTATATGAGGATCAACGGTGAAAGCCGCGCTGGACACGAATATCCTCGCCTACGCCGAGGGCATCAACGGCGCTTCGATGAAAAAGGCTGCACTCGACCTGTTGACCAAACTACCGCCGAGCTCCGTAGTGTTGCCGGTCCAGGTGCTCGGTGAACTATTTCAGGTTCTCGTGCGCAAGGCGGGATGTAAACCGGCCGAAGCCCGAGAGGTCATCCTTGGCTGGTATGCCACCTTTGCGCCTGTCGAAACTTCGCTCGCCGTGATGCTGGCCGCCGCCGACCTGGCCACCCGCCAGTTCGGCATATGGGACGCAGTCATTCTCAGCGCCGCCGCGGAAGCGGACTGCCGCCTGCTGCTCTCCGAAGATTTGCTCGACGGCTTCATCTGGAGAGGAGTCACAATCACGAACCCCTTTTCCCAACCGAAGCATCCTCTCCTCGAAGCATTGATCCGGCAGTAAAACTGAGCTGGATAAATTCTTTCGCTATCTGCTGCCCCACCCGCTACACCAACTCCACCAAAATCCGCTTCGCCTCCCGATCCAGCTCCGCTATCCGAAAGTTCCGCACCTGCCCCACCCCCAGCGGCTCTGGCCGCGTCGTCCCGCCCGCCGCCTTCCCCTTCCATCGCGCCTGCAGCATCGTTGTGAGCGCCGACAAATCCGCTCCGCCGCTCTGCGGCGCGCCTGCCCCGGAATCCTCCCGCACACGGCACGCCACCCGAATCCCTTCCCCTAACTCCACCGTCGCCGCGCCGCCCGCCTGCTCCACCACGCGACCCGACACGACATCCCCGACCTTGTGCTCCGCCACATACTCATCGAGGCTCGTCGGCACCAGCTGCTTCATGCTCAGCTTCGCCTGCCGCTTCTCCGGATCGATCGCCAGCACCTGGGCCCGCACCACCTGCCCCACCTTCAGCACGTCCTGTGGATGATGCAGATGCCGCTCCGCCGTTATCTCGCTGATGTGCACCAGCCCCTCCACACCTGGGCTCATCTGCACAAACGCGCCAAATTTCTCCATCCGCGTCACCGCGCCCTCCACCGCCGAGCCCACCGGAAACTTCTTCCCCGCATCGGCCCACGGATCGCCCAGCGCCTGCTTCAGCCCCAGCGAAATCCGCCGCTCCACCGGCTGGACTGAAAGAATTACCGCCTCCACCGTATCGCCTGCGCTCAAAACATCGGCGGCCCGCCGCACCTTCTTCACCCACGACATCTCCGAGACGTGGATCAGCCCCTCGATCCCAGGCTCCAGCTCCACGAACGCGCCAAAATCCATCAGCCGCGTCACCGTCCCGTTGATCCGCTCGCCCGCCTTGTACCGCTCTGCCGCTGTCTCCCATGGCTCCGGCTGCAGCTGTTTCAGACCCAGCGAAATGCGCCGCGTCTCCGCATCCACCTTCAGCACCTTCGCCTCGATCTCCTGGCCGACCGTCAGCACATCCTCGGGATTCCCGACCCGGCTCCAGGACATATCGCTCACATGCACGAGTCCGTCGATGCCGCCCAGATCGACAAACGCGCCGAAGCTCGCCAGCCGGCTCACCTTCCCGCGGACTACGTCGCCTTCCTTCAGCGCCGCCAGCTGGCTTTGTCCCTGCGCCAGTGCTTGTTCCTCCAGCACCGCGCGCCGGTCCACAATCACGTTCTCGTCCGCTACATCCAGCTGCGCGATCCGGCAGGTGATCTGCTCTCCCACCAGCTTCTCCAGCTCGCGCGCGTCGTGCGTGCCGCTGCGCGAAGCCGGCATGAAAGCGCGCACGCCCACATCCACGCTCAACCCGCCCTTCACCACACCGGTCACCGTGCCCACAATGGCCAGCTTCTGCGCAAACGCCGCTTCCAGCGACTCCCAATCCGTCGGCTGGCTCACGCGCGCCAGCGACAGCTCGTAGTACCGCTCCGCGTTGCGCCCCTTCACGGAAACGCGGAAGCGGTCGCCCGCCTTCACACCATCGGCGTTATCGCGAAACGCCGTCCGCGCCAGCACTCCCTCAGTCTTGTACCCAATGTCGAGATACACCGAGTCCGCCGAGACGGAGATCACCGTCCCCTCCAGTTGCTGCGCGCCGGCTTCAGGCCGGTGGCTCTGCTCAAACTGCGAAAGCATCTCGCTGAACGACGCTTCCGCGGGTTCGCCTTCGGCCGGCTCGGCGTCGGGGGTTTCGTGGGTCTTCAACGGCGCAGCTTCAGCTGCCGGCAGGGGCGCAGACGGGGTCTCGTTGCTCATAGGGAATCCTTCTTATTCTGGCACGCGGAGATTCGCAGCGCACCTCTCGCGGATCGCCACGCCAGTCCTGTCATCCGCCCCCAAACCGCGCATGGCATACTTTCCTGCACACCGCCACAACGAAGGGAACACCATGCCGACCAACCTCACCCCGGACCAGATGAAGCAACGCGTCCGCAGCCACTTCGAAGACTTCGTCAACAATCGCAGGCCCGAAGTCATCCACCAGAATATGACCCCCGGCTTTCTTGACCACGACGGTCCCGGCGGCCAGCCCACCGGCGTCGACGGCGACGAGCAGATGATGCTCGCCATGTACAAAGCCCTGCCTGGCCTTCACCTCACCATCGAGGAGATGATCGCCGAAGGCGACAAAGTCGTCTGCCGCAACATCTGGCGCTGGACGGATGCCTCCGGACGCAAAATGAGCTTTCAGGGATTCGTGCTCTGGCGCTTCGAAGGCGACAAAATCGCGGAGCGTTGGGCCACCGTCACCCCGCCCTCCCCAACTTCTTCCTGGAGCAAAGGCTGACCTGGGAACGGGTGCCCCATTCAAGCCCGCTTTTGGCTTGAGTGGGAAAGAGAGCGGAACGGGTGGCCCATCCAAGCCCGCTTTTGGCTTGAGTGGGAAAGAGAGCGGAACGGGTGGCCCATCCAAGCCTGCTTTTGGCTTGAGTGGGAAAGAGAGTGGGAACAGTGGCCCATGCAAGCCTGCTTTTGGCTTGAGTGGGAAAGAGAGCGGAACGGGTGGCCCATTCAAGCCTGCTTTTGGCTTGAGTGGGAATGAGACTCGAACGGGTGGCCCATTCAAGCCTGCTTTTGGGCTTGAGTGGGAAAGAGAGTCGAACGGGTGGCCCATTCAAGCCTGCTTTTGGCTTGAGTGGGAACAGCGGCCCATGCAAGCCCGCTTTTGGCTTGAGTGGGAAAGAGAGTCGAACGGGTGGCCCATTCAAGCCCGCTTTTGGCTTGAGTGGGAACAGCGGCCCATGCAAGCCTGCTGTTGGCTTGAGTGGGAACAGCGGCCCATGCAAGCCTGCTTTTGGCTTGAGTGGGAATGAGACTCGAACGGGTGGCCCATTCAAGCCCGCTTTTGGCTTGAGTGGGAATTGGGAACAGCCCCATGCAAGCCTGCTGTTGGCTTGAGTGGGAAAGAGAGTCTGTCAACCCCTTTTTATCGATTACAAAAGTTTTCTCCTTGATAATAAAACACTTACATCTCCTCTTTCCCAACAAAAGTTGGCCGATCTTCCCTGTCTATCTGATATTCTGAACTTAGGATCGAAAAAGAAAAAAGCCTGCCCAATCCGGCAGGCTTTTCCATCTTGCGACACTCATCACTAACTTGGCTTTTCGTCTAAAAAAACAAACTAACCATGGCAGAATCTGATACATAACTCCTCAAGACCAACCAAGCCATTCAGAATGAGATACTTAACCCTTCACGCTCGCCAGGCTGCCCAGAATCATATACTTAACAAATTCGGAGAAAAAAATAAGCCCACCAACGCCATGCGATCCATCCGCACGATCGCCGCTCCACAACTTCGAGCCTCCCAAATGTTGTCAAGCTTGACAACACCAAATCAGCTCCTTCTTTCAACGACTTATCGGGTAGGGGGTGGTAAGGGGGGGTACCCCCCCTTGCATAGGACTTCGTCAATGTCTTCCCCCACGCGCCCGGAGCCCCACTCCACAACGAAAGCGTCCACAATAAAAGAGATGGCCACTGCAGCGACTCCAACCCTCCTCACCCTCCCCGCCTTCCAGGAGGCGCAAGCCCGCATCCGCGGCGTAGTCCTCCACACGCCGCTGGTCCGCCTTTTCATCCCTGATCTCGAGGGCGCCGAGGTCTACATCAAGGCCGAAGGCCTCCAGCCCATCGGCAGCTTCAAGCTCCGCGGCGCCTACAACAAGATCGCCCAGCTGACACCCGAACAGCGCTCTCGCGGCGTCATCACCTACTCCAGCGGCAACCACGCCCAGGGCGTCGCCTACGCCGCCAGGGTGGTCGGGGCGAAGGCCGTCATCGTCATGCCGTCAAACGCGCCCGAAGTCAAAAAGCGCGCGACCGCCGCTCTCGGTGCGGAAATTGTCGAGGTCGGTCCCGCCAGCTCCGATCGCAAGAGCAAAGCCGAGGAACTCCAGGCGCAATACGGCTATGTCATGATTCCGCCCTACGACGACGAGCAGATCATCGCCGGCCAGGGAACCTGCGGCCTCGAAATCCTCGAAGACCTGCCCGACGTCGACCTTGTCCTCTCACCGGTTTCGGGTGGAGGGCTCCTCAGCGGCGTCGCTACCGCCATCAAGCTGTCCAACCCCCGCACTCCAGTTCAGGTCCGCGTCATCGGCGTCGAGCCGGAGCTGGCCGCCGACGCCCAGGAAAGCTTCCGCTCCGGCCACGTCGTCACCTGGCCCGCCGACATGACCACCCGCACCTTTTGCGACGGCCTCCGCACGCAGTCCCTCGGCGAACGCAACTTCGAGCACATCCGCACCTACGTCGACGACATCGTCACCGTTACCGAAGCGGAAATCCGCTCCGCCATGCGCACCCTCTTTTATGGCGCGCGCCTTACCCCCGAGCCCAGCGGCGCGTGTGCCGCCGCCGGCATCCTCTTCCATCGCGAACAGCTCCTGCCGTTTCGCAAAGTGGTGGTCGTGATGAGCGGCGGCAACGTGGAACCCGCGGTCCTTCAGTCCGTCCTCGCGGAGGAAGATCCCCGGTGAACGAAACAGCTTCCGGAAATGCTCCTCGCTTTGAAGGGGCATGCCTTCAGCCGTCCCGTAGAATCGGCCCCGTGGATCCGGCTTTAGCCGCCGAGGGGTGGCTTTTGAGACGAACCGCCTCTTCTCATCGTCCTACTCTCGTCATGCGCTTGATCCCTGCCTGTCTCCTCCTGGTTACCGCAGCCGCGTTCGCCCAAAAGCCTCTCCCGCCGGCCAAGAGGCCTGGCAACGGCACGCTCGCCACCCTCGTGCGTGAGGCGAATCTCTACGCCAACCCTGACGAGTCCGCTGGTCCCATTGCCGACATCCTCCCCGGCCGCGAGCTCGTCATCGCGGAGCGCAATGGCAAGTGGCTCCGTGTCTTCGCCAATACCGACACGCCCGACACCCGGCAGGCCGATGTCCCCGTCTTCGGCACCGAAGGCCAGGCCCAGCCCATCTCCGGCTGGATCCTCGACAAGGGAACGGTGGATACAAATACGCCGAACGGCGATCTGGTTCTCTTTGGCGCCGCCGACAATCTCGAGCAGCAGGCCGCCGTGCCCGATCCTCCGCCCCACGTCGCCGAGGAGGCTCGCCTTCTTTACCGCCGCATCGTCACCATGTATCCGCAGTCCCCCTGGGTCGCGCAGGCCATGTATCGCGCCGCCGATATCCGCTGGCAGATTCAGAAGGCCGACGCCGCCAGCCTTCCCTCCGCGCATGAGAAGGCGAACTATCTGCGCGAACAGATGGACGAAGACGAGATGAAAAAGGTGCAGAAATATTTCCCGCACACCAAATGGGCTGATATGGCCGCCTTCGACCTCATCGACAACAAGCTCTGCGGCGACTGGCAGGGATCGGAAAAGTGTCCCGAACAGGAAACCGACTACTACCTCAAATATGTCGACGAACATCCCGACTCACCCAATGCGGCCGAAGCCCTTTACGACGCGATCTGGCGTCAGGCGGCCGCCGGAGACATGTGGCAGGCCGATGGCAATGGCAAACGCGCCGATGAGGATCGCGGCCATGCCCGCGGCATCTTCACTCGCCTCGAGCAGAAATACCCCGACTCCGCCTATACGGCTCGTGCCGCCAGTCTGATATACAAGGTGGATCAGGGAATCGCCGTTTACGGCAGCAGTCGCGAATGATGCCGTGAATCCAGCCTCCCTCGCGGAGCGGATTTGAACGATTACATCTTCTCTGTGTTGCTCGGCATCATCGAAGGTCTCACTGAATTTCTCCCCGTCAGCTCGACGGCGCATCTGCGCATCGCCGAAGCGCTCCTCAACATCGGCCTCGATGATCCGTACTGGAAGATGTACACCATCGTCATCCAGCTGGGCGCCATCCTCGCGCTCACGCTTCTTTTTGCCGGACGCGTCATCGAATTCATTCGCACCTTTCCCCGTGGGGAAGACGGCAGCCACACGGTCTGGAATCATCCGCTGACGCTCACCTCCGCCGCCTTTGTCTGTACGGCGATTCCTTCCCTGCTGCTCACCAACCTCATCGGCCAGCATCTCGAGAGCCTGCGCGCCATTTCTCTGGCCCTCATCATCGGTGGCGTCGTGATGTGGGCCGTTGACGCATGGAGCGTGCGTCACGACCCTTCCGTCGCTGACGTCGAGCAAATGTCGCTCCTCCAGGCGATCTGGATCGGCTTCTGCCAGGTGACCTCCGCTGTCTTCCCGGGCACCTCGCGTTCGATGTCCACCATTGCCGCCGGTCAGCTGGCCGGCATGACGCGCTCGGCCTCTCTTGAATTCAGTTTCCTTGTCTCCATTCCCACCATGATCGCCGCCACACTCTACGATCTGGTCAAGAGCCTCTTTCCCGAGTTCCACCTGCGCTGGAACAAGCCGGGCAATCTCCACGGCCTTCACTCCGCCCTGGCCCCGGTCGTCATGAACGCTCATAACTGGATCGTTCTCACGATTGGCTTCGCCGTTTCCTTCTTCGTGGCCCTCGGCGTCGTCGAATGGTTTCTGCAATGGGTCCGAAGTCACGGCTTTGTGCTGTTTGCCCTCTATCGCCTGATCCTCGGAACCGCGTTGCTTCTCTGGGGAGGAAGGTTGATGGCTGGGAGCTGATTCCGCGGCTGTTCGGTTTCCACCTCGATTCCCCATCGCCCTTTTCTGCCCCGATGGCGAAGCGCATCTGGGATAATGATTCTGCTCTGGCTTTCGGCTCTGGCCGGGTTCGCCCGGTTCTGCCTCTCGCTGCTTTCGAGGCACGCCATCCGTCTGCCCCATGAAACCCGTCCGTCTGGTACTGACGCCGACCCGTAACCGCCGCCTGAACGAACTGGTCGGTCTGCTGGTGCTGGCCTGCGCAATCCTCCTTTTTCTCTCCCTCGTCTCTTACCGTCCGACCGATCCTTCTCTCAATACGGTTGGCTCTGGCCCCGTGCGGAACTGGATCGGCCCCGCTGGCGCCTGGGTCAGCGACTTCGCGCTCCAGATCGAAGGGATCTCCACATTCCTTCTGCCCATCCTGCTCGGCGCCCTGGGCCTGACATGGATGCGCTCTCGCCCCGCCGGCTCGCCGGGGTCAAAGACTGTTGGCATCCTTTTAAGCTTTGTTTTCTTTCCGGCGCTGTTTGGCTTGCTGCCCCACCGTCCAACATTTCTTTACGGATTGTCCGTTGCCGGCCTGACCGGCCGTCTGGTCTCAGACTTTCTCATACGCTTCCTGAATTACCCCGGCGCATGCATCGTCACGGTCACGCTCGTCGCGGCCGCCGTGTACCTCTCGACGACCTTTAGCTTCAATACCGCTCGCGAGTGGCTGGGAATCCGGATGGCCTTCCTGCTTGCCTGGCGCGACCGCTTCGCCAACTGGCGCCGCACCCGTGCGCAGCTGCGAGAATTGAAGGCTGCCGCCCGTCTGGACAGAGTTCACGAGAAAGAGCTGAAGAAGGTCCGAAAAGCTGCTCAAAAGGCCGCGAACGTCGAAAGCAATCCGGCCATTGTCGCAGCGGCCGACACTAGCGAGGATGTTCCCCACCGCCAATACGGCTTTGCAGAAACCTTCGCTTCCGCGGAGCCAGGCGCGAAGAACACCGGGATGTGGGATCAGATACCGCGCACAGCCGTTGCTGAGGCGCCAGCTGTTGCATCCGAACCCGCCCCGCTTCGGCCCCAGCTGGTGGCACGCCGCGAGGCGCCGGCTGCACCGCCTGCTCCCTCCATCGAGAAACGCGCCGACACCGAACTCCGCACCGTCACGGTCGCGCCCAAAAATGTGAGCGGGTTCCGCCTCCCGCCCAGCACCCTCCTGCATCGCGCCGACGACCCATCGCCGGTAAAGGAAGACGAGCTGCGCTCATCCGCGCAGGTTCTCGTGGAGAAATGCGCCGAGTTCGACGTGCTTGGCCAGGTGGTGCAGATCAATCCCGGCCCCGTCGTCACGACCTTTGAATTTCGTCCGGAAGCCGGGATCAAGTACAGCCGGGTCACCGGCCTTGCCGAAGACCTCTGTCTCGCCACGAAGGCCGAATCGATCCTGATCGAGCGCATGGCAGGCAAGAGCACGGTCGGCATTCAGGTGCCGAATCATCAGCGCGAGACCATCTGGCTGCGCGACATCATCGAGTCGGAGAGCTTTGCGACTTCGCGCTCGAAGCTGACCCTATCCATGGGCAAGGACATCAACGGACGCATCGTGGTCGCGGACCTGGCGACGATGCCCCACGTGCTGATCGCGGGCTCCACGGGCAGCGGCAAATCGGTGGCCATCAACGCCATGATCATGTCGGTGCTCTACAAGGCTACGCCCGCGCAGGTCCGGCTGATTCTGGTCGATCCCAAGCGCGTCGAGCTGGGAATGTACGAAGGGATTCCGCACCTCTTTACGCCCATCATCGCCGAGCCGAAGCTTGCGGCGAACGCGCTCCGCAATGCTGTGCGCGAGATGGAGCGGCGTCTGAAACTACTTGCCTCGAGATCAGTCCGTAACATCGACCAGTACAACCGGCTCTTCGACGGTGCCACTCCGTCGCTCTTCGACGAAGAGGCGAAGGACGAGCAGCCGCTTCCTTACATCGTCATCATCATCGACGAGCTTGCCGATCTGATGATGATCGACAAGGCGAATGTCGAAGAGTCCATCACCCGTCTGGCGCAGATGGCGCGCGCCGTCGGGATTCATCTGGTATTGGCTACGCAAAGGCCGTCGGTCGACGTGATCACCGGCCTCATTAAGGCCAATGTGCCAACGCGCATGTCGTTTCGCCTGGCCACCAAGGTCGATTCGCGGACCATCCTCGATGCCAATGGAGCGGAGGCTCTTCTGGGCCGCGGCGACATGCTTTATCTGCCGCCGGGCACTTCGCGGCTGCATCGCGTCCACGCGCCGCTGGTCACAGAAAAAGAGATCGCGGCGGTTACAGACTTCTGGAAGAACCAGGGGCAGGCCGAATATGTTCAGGGCTTCCTTGAAGCGCCCAAAGACGCCGGCGGTAACGAATCCGGAGTGGGCGGGAGCGATGACGACGATGCGAATGACGATCTCTTTGAGGATGCAGTTCGACTGGTGCTCGAATTCGGTAAAGCGTCGACTTCGCTGCTGCAGCGGAGGCTCCGCATCGGGTACGGCCGCGCCGCTCACCTGATCGACATGATGGAGCGCGACGGCATCGTCGGACCCGCTGAAGGGTCGAAGCCTCGCGAAATTCTGAAACCGCCCGACTGGCTGACCGAAGTGGAACCGACCCTCCGATAGTCCCGTAGTAGAAAAAGTCGAGTGCGGAACGACTGCTGTCGCTCGATACGCACGCATGCGTTTGTGGATGAGAAGTTTTCATTTTGGTTTGAGCCTGGCGGGAGTACAATTCCCTGCAAATCAACAGAATGCAGGAATGAAGCAGTAACTTTCCGGAGGATGGTTATGGCCGAAGCAGTGATTCAACCCGATGGATCCGCGCCGCCGCTGAATGAGGTGCAAAGAGTCGTCGATGCGTTTGTTGCTCCCACAAAGACATTTACGGATATTCGGCGCAGCGCGAGCTGGTGGATGCCTTATTTGATTGGCGTGATCGTTACCTTGATTCTGGGCGTGGTGGTTCAGCAAAAAATCGGGTGGGACAAGACCTACGAAAACATGCTGAAGCAGAGTCCGGCTCAGCAGCAGAGGATCGAGCAGGCGCCAGCCGACCAGCAGGCCAAGGCCATGCAGATGGGCGCGAACATCACGAAATACAGCTTCTGGGCGACGCCTGTGATTGCGCTGATTGTCGCGATCGTCGCGGCTGCGGTCCTCATGGCGACGGTGAACTTTGGGTTTGGAGGGCGTGCGAAGTTCGGGCAAATGATCGCTGTGTGGATGTACGGAACCCTGCCGTGGGCTATTCAGGGGATTTTGGGGATCATCACGACTTATTTTGTGGATCCAGATACTTTTAACCTGAAGAATTTTGTTGGGACGAATATTGGGTACTATTTGCCGCAGGATTTGCCGAAGACGGTCATCGCATTAGGGTCTGCGCTGGACATTTTCACCATCTGGGCGCTGATTCTGCTCACGATCGGCTGCGCCATCGTCGGCAACATTAAAAAAGGACAGGCAGCTATTGTGGTTTGGGGATGGTGGGTGGTGATGACCATCCTGAAGGTGGTTGGGGCGATGTTTTCCTAGAAGCGACCAAACTCTAACAAGGGCCCGCCGGTGGTGGCGGGCCTTTCTGTTTACGGAGAACCCGCAGCCATGTCCAGGAAAGACTGGGGCTGCATCCTACACTTTTATGCCTACTGAATACGACGCGATCATTATCGGCTCCGGAGCCGGCGGCGGAACGCTCGCCCTGCACCTCGCCCAGGCGGGGAAGAAGATCCTGATCCTGGAGCGGGGCCCTTTTATGCCCCAGGAAAAGCTCAACTGGGACACCAACGCTGTCTTCGGCGACAATCGTTATCACACAAAGGAGACGTGGCAGGACAAGGATGGCAAACCGCTCCATCCGCAGCAGGCCTACTTCGTCGGCGGCCAGACGAAGGTGTACGGTGCTGCGATGTTCCGCATGCGGGCGGAAGACTTTGGCGTCATCCAGCATCACGGCGGAACGTCCCCGGCGTGGCCCATCTCCTACGCCGACCTGGAGCCGTATTACACGCGCGCCGAGGAGCTGTTTCACGTTCACGGCGATCTCGGGGATGCACCCGCGGTCCCGGGCGGATTTGGTTCGTCATTCGATCCCACCGAGCCGTTTCATTCGAAAAAGTATCCCTGGCCCGCCTTGGCAAACGAGCCGCGCATGCAGGAGATCGAGGATGACGTTCGCAAACTGGGCATCCATACGTTCCCCATACCGCTGGGGCTAAAACGCAACCAGGCCGATCCGCTGGCGTCAAAGTGCGTTCGCTGCGACACCTGCGACGGCTATCCCTGCCTGGTCCATGCGAAGTCCGACGCCGACATCAATTGCATCCGGCAGATCATGCAGCTGCCCAATGTCACGCTGATGACGAACTCGCGGGTGACCCGCCTTCTGACGAACAGTACCGGCACGGCGGTCTCTGCGGTCGAGGTTGTTCACGCAGGCCCCGGCAAACCCTACGGATCGGCACCCGAGCCGAGCGAGACCGACGCTCCGCCTGCATCGGCCAACGGCAAAACCGCGACGTACACTGCTGGATTCTTTGCGGTGTGTGCGGGCGCGGTGAATTCAGCGGTGATCCTGCTGGCTTCGGCCAACGATCAGCATCCGCGTGGGCTTGCCAACAGTTCCGATCAGGTCGGGCGGAATTTCATGTATCACCAGGCGGACGCGCTGCTCGCCATTTCGACCCAGCGCAATGAGGACAGCTACACCAAGACCTGGGGAACGAATGATTTTTACTTGAAGGATTCCGATCCCGCCTATCCCTTTCCCCTCGGACAGGTGCAGCCCGTGGGCAGCTTCCATTTTGAGATGATGCGAGGGGATGCGCCGCCGCTGACTCCGGAATTTATTCTCGAAGGAATGAAGCATCGCGCCGTTCCGTGGTGGCTGACGACCGAGGATCTGCCTGACCCGAATAATCGGGTTACGATCCAAAACACCACGCCTCTCTCCGTTGAGAACTGGCAGCCGGGGATTGTGGGCCCGCACCCAGCAGGAGACACAGGACGGACGAACGAATGCGAGCCAGTGAGCGATGCCGCGCCGATGCGGATCCAGCTTTCCTACACGCCGAATAACGTCGAGTCGTTTAACCGCCTGAAGGACCGGTGGGTCGCTGTATTGAAGCGGGCCGGCCACGCGAACACGTCAATACCGCTGCATGCCTATTTCAAGAAACGCATCCCGCTCGAAGGGGTGGGACATCAAAATGGCACTTGCCGGATGGGCAACGATCCTGCCACCAGCGTTCTCGACCCGCACTGCAAAGCACACGACCTCGATAACCTCTACGTCGTCGATGCCTCTTGCTTTGTTTCGGCGAGTGCGGTGAATCCATCGCTGACTGTGATCGCGAACGCCATCCGGATCGCGGACCATCTTTTGGGAGAACGGCTCGGGTAAAGCGTTTGCAGATCGAGGGCTGGACATGGTTAACCTTCGCCGAGCTGGCGTCCCTGTATGGTTGTTCAAATTTGACTCGCCGGAGCAACCATCTGGAGCATGCGCTCGTCTCAGGGCTTGCGACTGAACCCCTGTAAAACCAAATCCGAGGCAGAGCGACCGGACCGCACGATGAGAATGGGCGACCATTTTCCAATGCTGACGGAAGGGGATGAAATGTCTGTAATGCGGCTGGATGAAGACGATCGCGCCCTGCTCGAGCGCATCGAGCAGCGTGATGAAGAGGCGTTCTCTTTGCTTTACGACCGCTACGCAGGCGCTGTCTATGCCGTCGCGATCCGCATCCTGAAAAACCCGGCGCTTGCAGAACAGCTTCTGTCGGACATCTACCTGGAAATCTGGCGCACTCCGCAGAATTTCATGCGGGTGAGAGGCAGCTTTGCCTGTTCGATGGGCATGAGCGCGCGCAATCGGGCGGTTGCGATGGTGTCGGGGAAACCGGCGCCGGATTCCGATAATGACCTTCCGGATTGGGTTGCCGATCGAATGATGACGCGGAAGGAAGCGTGTGCGGCTCTCGAACAGCTACCGGCGGAGCAACGGATCAAGCTGGAGAAGGCATTCTTCGAGGGGACGGCCAATTCAGCTTTTTCGAAACTGACTGGGAGCGTAATTGAAATGGACGACAGCCTGGTTTCGGAGAGTGCGGTTTCGAGATTAGCGGACACAGGTCTTGAGGTGATCGATCTCAGGAGCGACCCTGGGTTTGCTCGCAGGCAGCTGCACGTTCGCGATGTCGTTGCGTATATCGAAGGAATGAATCGCCTGGCGCACGTTTTCACCCGGGATCCATCGAACATTTTGCAGGAATTAGCAGCCGCCGCTGTCGATTTGTGCGGCGCTGACAGCGCGGGGATCAGCATCGTCCAGGAAAACAGCACGGACGACAATTACTACCATTGGGTTGCGACCGCGGGACAATACTCGGGGTTCCTGGGCGCGAAGCTCCCGCGCTACCCAAGCGCCTGCGGCGTGACACTGGAGCGGGGGCGCGCCCAGATTTTTCGCGTGACCCAGCGGTTCCTCGATCTGATGGGCGTACAGGCGCCCACCGTGACGGATGGCTTGCTGCTTCCGTGGCAGGTGGATCAGACACAAGGAACCATCTGGATTATGGCGCATGGCCGGGATGAAGCATTCGACAGAGAAGACTGCAGAATCATGGAGGCTCTGGCGAAATTTGCGGCGACCGGAGTAGGTTTGCAGCAGCAACAGAAGCAGGTTATGGAAAAGGTAAGGACAGCGGCCGAGGCGGCCATGGCGAATAGCCTCGTGCATCAGCTCATCGAGCCGGTGCAGGGATTAATGCTGAATGTGTCGCTCTTCCGTGAGGGTGGCGCGCAATCCGATGCCGTTGCTCGACAGGCGATGGGAGATGTCCTGAAGCTCTCCGACCTGGTCGAGCAACTGCTGTCTTTGCCGAAAGCCAGTTAGCCCGCGAGCGGACCTTTGCAGACAGCGAGCGGGGAGGGCCGCTCGCCGTCCATGCGACTACTCTTCCTCTTCTTCTCCCGTGGGTTTCTTTGCGTTGGCTACGATCTTGTCGGCTATCAGTTGGGGGACGATGTCGTAGTGGTTCATCTCCATGTGGAAGCTGCCTCGGCCCTGGGTCATGGCGGTGAGAGTCTGGCCATAGGTGAGCATTTCGGCCATGGGAACCTCAGCACGGATGATGGTGTTAGCGCCCAGTCCGTCCATGCCCTGAACGCGACCGCGCCGCTGGTTCAGGTCGCCCATGAGCGCCCCCGCGAACTCCTGGGGGGCCTCGATCTCCACGCTCATGACAGGTTCGAGCAGTGCGGGCTTCGCCTGTTCCATGCACTTGCGGAAGGCGATGCGCCCGGCCATTTTGAACGAAAGTTCATTGGAGTCCACGTCATGGTAGCTGCCGTCGTACACCGTGACGCGGAAGTCGACGACGGGATAGCCAGCGAGGTAGCCACGCGCGGCTGATTCCTGAATGCCTTTTTCGACAGCAGGGATGAAGTTGCGGGGAATGGCGCCACCGAAGACATCGTTGACGAACTCGAAGCCGCCGCCGCGGGGAAGTGGCTCCATTTTGATTTTGCAGTCGCCATACTGACCGTGGCCACCAGTCTGCTTCTTGTGGCGTCCCTGAGCGTCGGCGCGCCCGCGGATAGTTTCGCGATAGGGCACGCGCGGCGCTTTGAGCGTGACCTCGGTGTGATAGCGCTTCCGCAGCTTGCTGACAAGGGATTCGATGTGGGACTGGCCCGAAGCGGCAATCAAAAACTCGTTGGTTTGCGAGTCACGGAAGAAGCGCAGCATCAGGTCCTCTTCCATCAGTTTGTGAACAGCCGGGGCAAGTTTATCTTCATCGGCGCGGGATTTGGGTTCGATGGCCCAGGTCATGGCCGGCTCGGGGAGGGTGACCGGCTCGAAGAAGATTTCGTGGCTCTTGTCACCGAGAGTGTCGCCCGTTAGCGTCTCTTTGAGCTTGGCAACCGCGCCGAGATCGCCGGCATGCAGTTCGGAGACGGCGACCGCATTGCGGCCCTGCATGATCGAGAGATGGGAGAATTTTTCCGGGGTGCGGCGAGAGAAGTTCTGCGCAGTAACGTCGTTTTTGAGGACACCGGAGAAGACCTTAAAAAAGGTGATGCGTCCAGCAAAGGGATCGGTCATCGTCTTGAAGACGTAGAGGGAGAGCGGTTCGGCGTCGGACACTTTGCGCAGGACAATTTCGGGTGACTGCTCGGCACTGGTGGAAAGAGCGGCCTCGCCATTGGTGGCTGCCACGGCGTGCAGAGCAGCGCGTGCGGCGACCGGTTCGCGTTCGACAGGGGCAGGTGCGTACACCTTGAGGAAGTCGAGCAGGTGATCGGTGGCGACGTTTGCCAGGCCGCTCGCATAGAGGACCGGGAAGATACGATCCTCGCGGATCGCTTCGTGGAGGGCGCTGATGAGGTGCTGCTCGGGGATGGTGCCTTCGCGAAAGTATTCTTCCATCAGCTCGTCTTTGCCTTCGGCGACGAGTTCCACCAGGGTTTCATGCGCGCGTTGCGCGGGTTCCTTCAGGGACGCGGGAATCTCGCCAATTTTGCCGTGTCCGTCGCCGCCGGGCGTGTAAAAGAACGCTTCCATGGTGACGAGGTCGACGACACCTTCAAAACCTTTGCCGTCCGCTATGGGCAGCTGGACGGGGATGCACTGTCGGCCAAAACGATCGCTGAGGGCTGTCAAAGTGGCTCCGGCGGATTCGGCGGCGCGGGGGTGATCCATCTGATTGATAACGATGGCGCGTGGCAGATCAAATTCCTCAGCGTATTTCCAGACGCGCTCGGTCATGGGCTCCACGCCGGTGACTGCATTCACAGTCACAAGGGCGGTCTCGACGGGCACCATGGCGCACCGGGCTTCATGCACGAACATGTGGAAGCCAGGAGTATCGATGAAGTTGACTTTGACGCCATTCCACTCGGCAAAGCCGAGGGCATTCTGCATGGTGGTGCCTCGGGCGACATCTTCCTCATCGTAGGCGGTGACGGCCGATCCATCTTCGACGCGACCGAGGGTGGGAGTCATTTTAGCGGCATGCAGCAGAGCGGAGACGAGCGTGGTCTTCCCGCTGTGCGCATGCCCCACTACAGCCACATTGCGGATCTCACTTCCTGGATAGCTCTTCATAGACTGCTCCTTGTTGAACGGACGGATGGCGGTTCGCGAGAGGCGAAGCCGCAGTTGCGTTGCCTGGCAAAAACAGGCAAGTAGACATCAAACGCAGATCGCCGACTGTGATGGCGGGCACACGGCCGCGTAACAGCGTACGGTGGAGCACAGGGATTTCCGGTAGGCGTCGTGGGGGGCGTCTGAGGCGGAGGCGGGATGTGCTCCGGCGCGCGGTAGAAGCGTGCCGGGGCGAGATCTGTCGATCCTCGTCCGGCATACGGAACTTCCCAAGAAGGCGGGATTGCGAGTGACAGAACCCCGCATTCACAGGAACAGGGATGGTAGCACAGCGAGGGCGACCTGGGGGATGGTGGGAGCGGAAAGCGCCGCAGGGCCCAGTTCTCGAGACTCACGCGAGGTTGTGCGTCAGAAGCAGCTACATCAATCATCGGGGCGGCAGGTAAGGAGGAGCCGTGTCACAAGCATTGCTGCGGGTGGTTGCAGACCCATTCTTGCTGCCCGCTCGAACTACGATCGGTTGGTAAGATGAGGAATCGCTCTAACGAACGACTATGGCTCCGGCGTTCAACAGTTTGATATGCGCTAAATTTGATCCAACCTTTGAATGGAGTTGCTGGCATGCCATCGAAGAGTGGTCTGTTGCAGGTAATGCGATCCATCGCCGAACATCCACTAAACGCAGGTCACAGATTCGAATCCCTCGGTCGTTTTGCAAAGTGGCAGATCGGCAGCCGGCTGGTGCCGGGGCCAGTCCTCGTGCCATTTATTAATGATGCGAAGCTTGCGATTCGGCGGGGGCAGATCGGAGCAACCGGGAACATATATACGGGTCTTCTTGATTTCGAAGAAATGGCGCTGCTGCTGCACTTTATCAGGCCAACAGATACGTTTGCCGATGTTGGTGCGAATGTTGGGGTCTACACGGTTTTGGCGGGAGCGGCGGGGGGAGCATCCTGCATTTCAATGGAGCCGCTGCCTGCGACCTTTGCCGATCTGATGGTGAATATCCGCATTAATGGGATGGAGTCGCGATGCAGAGCGGAAAACGTTGCCATCGGGTCTGCACCGGGGACGCTGCGACTGACGATCGGCCTGGGGGCAATGAACTACGTTGTTCCGGCTGGGACGGAGGATGCAGAAGGCTCTGTAGAAGTGCCGGTACGAACGCTGGACGAAATTTTGGTGGACGCCAGTCCCGCTGCTCTCAAGGTCGATGTCGAAGGGTTTGAGAAGGAGGTGATTGCCGGTGCCGACAGGACGCTCGCCAATCCTCTATTGCGGCTGGTGATCATGGAGGTGAACGAGTGCGCGAACCGATATGGTTATGACGGGAGTGTGATCTATGCGACGATGGCTGGCTACGGGTTTGAAACATACCGTTACCTACCACGGGAAAGGTTGCTCGTGAAGTCAAATACATCCGCGGGATTCAACGTTGTGTTTATCCGCGGGGCCGACTTTATTCAGGAACGGCTCAAGGCCGCTCCTGAATTTGAGATCCGGCAAATCGGCGCCACGATTTAGCATCTGCTCACACAAAGTACACGGGAAAGGCGCGTTGCGGTAACACCAGGAGGCAGAGCGACCGTCGATGCGCTTGCTCCGGTTATCCTTTGGAAAACCCCCAATCCAAAAATGCAAAAGTACACAGCCATCTGGCAATCGGCGAAGCCTCATGAAAGTGAGTGGATCGGCGAAATCATGGGCCCCTACATTGCCGAGCACGTGACCGATGGAAAGCACCAGCTCGTGCTGGACAACGCGATCCTGATGGATGCGTTCCCGTACTGTTTCGACCCGCATTATTACGAGCAGTTTCGTGGAAAAAATGCCTTTCTGGTCGATTTTCTGGATGAGAATTATGAAGGAACATATCAGCTGTATGCGAACTTTCGAGGTGTTTTGCGCTGCTTCTGGTCCGACGTGTTTGACAGCGGTTGCGTGATGAAGATGCCGCTCGGTTATCTGAACGGCATGGGACGTTCGAATCAGCCAATTCGCAGGGCTACGGAACGAACCTATCTGTGGTCATTCATCGGCGATGCGAACAAATCGACCCGGCCCGATATGGCGAGAGAGCTGGCGAGCGTCGAACCGCATTTTATGTTTTCTACGGAGGACGTGAACGGATTCTCCTTCTTGAACCGTCTGAACGGTTCCCCGAAGCGCTTTTCCTCTAAAGAGTTTTCACGGATACTTCTTGATTCGACTTTCTCCCCTTGTCCGATGGGAAACGTGAAT
This sequence comes from uncultured Acidobacteriaceae bacterium, assembly GCA_963787915.1. GTDB lineage: Bacteria > Acidobacteriota > Terriglobia > Terriglobales > Acidobacteriaceae > Palsa-343. The sequence goes on from CAWBEP010000008.1 coordinate 625,169, forward strand.
CTTGAGAGCTTTCGGGTTTATGAATCCCTGGAATGCGGGGCGATTCCGATCGTCGAGAAGCGGCTCACCCTGGACTATTTCCGCAAGCTGCTGGGCGACCATCCTCTCCCAACCGTGCGATCCTGGAGGCAGGCTCGACAGATGATCCGGAAACTGATTCGTAATCCAGACGACATCGATCGGCTTCAAACGGAATGCGTCGACTGGTGGGATGAGTATAAGAAATCACTGAGTGCCAGCATCGGCGAGTTTTTGTATGAAAGGTCAACCTCTTCAACTGATCGCGAGATGGTAGTATCCCGCTTGCAGCGGCTACCGGCCTGGCATTTCCTCGAGCTGGTCCGGCATCACGATTCCCGTGCGCTGGTGCGACGGGTGCGCCGACAGGCGACCCGTCTCTTGTTCAGCAGAAAGATGCGCGTAGCGCACCGGCCCGGTATCCGGCTGGATCACGACGAATAGATCCCGCTCCGTAATTCTGACTTTTCTGCGGATTCCGGAGGCAGCCGTGCTCGCGCATGTCGGAATGACGATTGTCATCTGCCGCCGCAGGGAAGAGGAACAAAACCAGCTGGCTCGGTGTCATCAGATCAGGCGTTTTAGTATGGATACCGAGAGGAGCCGCCCGCCCTGGGCGGCGCATCCCATAAGAAAGTGAGCCGCAATTTCAACTGGATCTGGTATCTCGGCGCCGCGGTTTGGTTTCTGAACGCGGCGCTGGCCATGTACCACGGCAATTTGCGGATGGGGTTGGTCAACGCGGGCATTTCCGCCCTGTTTCTGGTCGCAGGCATCTTCTTCGGCCGCCAGGCGAAGCGGGCCAGCCGGGACAGCAGGCGGAGACCGCTGGATTGAAGATGAAAGCCCTGACTGTTGTCCCGGATCTCAGAATCGAGACCCGGGCCGAATCTATACCGCGGCTACGGCAAGGGCTGCCGTATGCGCGAGCTCCTGTTCAGCAAGCGATACGCACTCCTCGAGAATGTCGAGTGAGATGGCGGTTTCCTGCTCGTTGACAATCAGCGGCGGCGCCAGCCGGATTGAATTCTCGCCACAGCCGAGGATGAGCAGCCCGCGCTCGAAGGCGAGGTCGACGATGCGGTCACGAAGCAGCGGCGCTTTTTCGCGGGTTTGCCGATCTTTGACGATCTCGATGCCGATCATGAGACCGCGTCCGCGGACATCACCGATGATGGCGTGCTGATCCGGCCAATGGCGCAGGCGGGCGAAGATGTCCTGACCCTGCTTTGTGGCGTTGGCTATTCCTTCGCGTTCGAGGATGTCAATGGTGGCGAGAGCCGCGGCAATGCAAACGGGGTTGCCGCCAAAGGTGGACGCATGCGAGCCAGGCTTCCAGTCCATGATGGCGGCGCGCGTCATGCACACCCCGAGCGGCATCCCGGAGGCGATACCCTTTGCCATGCAGACGATGTCCGGCTCGACGCCCGTGTGTTCAATGGCCCACCATTTGCCGGTGCGGCCGGCGCCCGACTGGACCTCGTCGGCGACGAGGAGGATGCCGTACTTGTCGCAGATGCGGCGCAGTTCCTGCATAAAGATGGTGGGAGCGACCACGTAGCCGCCTTCGCCCTGAATGGGCTCGACGAAGATGGCGGCAACCTCTTCAGGCGCCAGAGTGGTGTGGAAGAGCTTCTCTTCGATGTATCGTGCGCAGCCGAGGGCGAACGCGTCTTCCTCCTGCGGACCGCCGGTACATCCGCGATATGCATAGGGATAGCGAACGTGGGTGACGCCAGGAACGAGCGGGGCGAAGCGGCGCCGCTGTTGCGGCTTTGAGGCGGTGAGGGAGAGCGCGCCCATAGTGCGCCCGTGAAAGGCTCCGAAGAAGGCAATGATGTTCTGCCGTCCAGTGTGGTAGCGGGCGATTTTGAGGGCGCACTCGACAGCCTCGGCGCCGGAATTGCCGTAGTAGAAGCGATGTGGGCCGGGCATGGGAGCGATGGAAGAGAGGCGCTCGGAGAGGGAAACCAACCCTTCATAGTAGAAATCGGTTCCCGATATGTGGATGAGCTCTGCGGCTTGCTCTTGGATGGCGGCGACGACTTCCGGATGGCAATGACCGGTGGAGACAACGGCGATACCGGCGGCAAAGTCGAGAAACTCGTTGCCGTCGACGTCTTCAACGCGTACACCGCGGCCTCGCTTAGCGACCATCGGGTAAGAGCGCGTGTAGCTGGGCGAGATAAGGCGATCGTCGGCTTCAACAATGCGGCGGGCTTCCGGCCCAGGCAGTGAAGTTTTCAATTTGGGGCCGTATTGGTTGCGGATTTCCTGTGCGACGGTCATGGAAGTCTCTCCTTCGGGTCATGGGCGGATGTGGGCCGGCTGTCAAGCTGGTCGTTGCCCGAACAGCGCTGCGGGTGAGAGAGGTCAGCTTCGGGCACGACGCGGTGGAGCAGCGTCGAGGGCAGCTTTGACTAGTCGCTGCCGAAGAGACTCGGTCGCGTGCGGGTGGGCAGAACGCGGAAATAGCGCCTTGGGGCGATGGCGCGCACAAAGGGTCCGCTCCAGCTCTTGCGGCTGAAAATGGCCGGGATGTTGGAAGTGCGACGCATGAATCTGCTCGTCCCGAGGATAGCATGGCGAGGTGACAATCCGACAGCGGGTTAGTGCAGTGATCGGACCTTGGCAGAGGTAGGCTTCGCAGCCTTCGCGGAGAATTTCCGGCCGGAACAACCAAATTCCCAGCAGTTTATAAACTTTCCAGGTGCGCAAAGCAAACCTCGCAATGTCCCAGCAGAATGGCACCTGAAGAGCGGTCGGGCAAACCACAACAAACGCCAATTCCGTATACTAGCGTTATGTCGATTGTGCGCAACGCAGCCGCCATCGCGAAGGGCATGAGCATCACATTTCGCGAGATATTCCAGCCGACCGAGGTGGAGAATTATCCCGACGGCAAAGGGCCGACGCGCGGGGCTGTGCTCCAGGAGCGTTTTCGTGGCGCGCATGAGTTGCAGCGCGACGAAAATGGCCTGGAGAAATGCGTTGCGTGTTTTCTCTGCGCGGCCGCCTGTCCTTCCAACTGCATCTTCATTGAGGCAGCGGAAAATACGGCAGAGAAGCGCATTTCAAGCGCGGAGCGCTATGCAAAGACCTACAACATCGACTACAACCGCTGCATCTTCTGCGGCTATTGCGTGGAAGCATGCCCGACGGACGCCATTACGCATGGACACGGGTTCGAGCTGGCCAGCCTGAACGCGACGAATCTGGTGATGCGGAAGGAAGACATGCTGGTGCCCGCAGTGGGGATGCCGGGGCAACTGGCGGCGCAATCGGACTCGGTGAAATAGGCGCATTTCCGAAGCTCGGCTGCCGCTTCTGCATCCGTCCGAGAGGAGCGACACATGAAACGAATTTTTCGTCCTCGAATTCTTCTGTTCACCCTAACGGCGGTTTCTCTTTGTGTATCTGCTCAGAGAACGCCGGAATATGTTGCGACATCGGACGCCGGTCCATATGGCTCTGCACCGGGGATGAAGGTAAAGCTGCTGAGTGAAAACGGCGGACAACGAGATTTTGCGGTGATCTTTCAGCCTGGAGATGAGTTTTTTGCCGGGCTAACCCATTTCGCCGAGGAATATCACGTGCAAAGCGCGCACTTCACGGCGGTGGGCGGGCTCCACGATGCACGGCTGGCGTGGTACGACGGGGTACGAAAAGCGTATCGCGTCATTCCTGTCGACCAGCAGTCCGAGGTGGATTCGCTGGTAGGGGATATCGCTCTGCTGAACGGAAAGCCGTCCGTGCATATGCATTGCGTGGTTTCGCTCGAGGATGGCACCACCCGTGGAGGGCATGTGCTGGGAGCCCATGTTTCGCCCCTGCTCGAGGTCTGGGTGACCGCCGATCCGACCCCCCTGCTGAAGAAATATGTCGAGAAGACAAAGCTGAACCTGATGGATCCGGAAGCAAAGCCCTAATCCCGTTCAGCCCCATTAACTTCGGGAATAATGGCCGGATTGCGCGCTTGCCCGCGTTCTGGTTAAAGATTCGCCGGAACTTCGCTACCATGAGATAGATCGGTATCCCAACTCTGTTGCACGACAGAGCTTCGCGGTTTTGCCGGGAATCGCTGATCAACCACGTGAAGCATAAAGATATGACAAGAGAAAATCAGCATCCACTGCGCACGATTCTCGAAGAACGCATCGCCATTATTGACGGCGCGATGGGTACGACTATTCGCACATACGGCATGAAAGAAGCCGATATTCGCGGGGAGCGTTTCCGGGATGCGAAAAAAGATCTGCTGAACAACGGCGATCTCTTCAGCCTCACGCAGCCAAAGATGATCGGTGACATTCACCGGCGGTTTCTCGAGGCTGGCGCCGACATCATTGAGACGAACACCTTTGGCGCAACCAGCATCGCGCAGAGCGAATTTTTTGTTGAGGATCCGAGGGAGCATGGCGGACGCAAGGATCCCGCGTTTTATCAGAAGGTGATCGACGACAAGTTTCTAGGCGATCTGGCGTGGGAGATCAATGAGCAGTCGGCGCGCCAATGCCGAGAATGGGCCGATCGGGTGGCGAATGAGACGGGACGGCCGCGGTTTGTGGCGGGGGCCATTGGGCCGCTGACCGTATCTCTGTCCAATTCACCCGATGCCGATGACCCAGGGTTTCGCGTGGTGACCTTCGATCAGGTGAAGACCGCGTATAAGCAAGAGGTGCGGGCGCTGATCGCTGGCGGCGTAGACCTCCTGCTCGTCGAAACGATTTTCGATTCGCTGAATGCGAAGGCCGCGCTGGTGGCCATTCGCGAAGTGTTCGAAGAGGACGGCTTGACGGCAAGCAAGAGGGAACTGCCGATCATGATCTCCGCGGCGGTAGGACGCGGCGGTGAAACGATGATCTCAGCGCAAACGGTTGAGGCTTTCTGGAATGCAGTGGAGCACGCGCGGCCATTCTCCGTTGGACTCAACTGCTCGCTTGGTCCCGATCTGATGTATCCATTTCTTGAGGAACTTTCCGAGAAGGCGAAAACTGCGATTTCTTGCTACCCCAATGCGGGCTTGCCCAACCCGCTCTCTCCGACGGGATTTGATCTCGGACCCGGCGATATGGCCCGCTACCTGAGCGAGTTTGCTCATGGAGGCCTGATCAATATTGCTGGCGGCTGTTGTGGCAATACGCCCAAGCATATTGCGGCCATTGCGAAAGCGCTGGAAGGCCAGCCGCCGCGCAAACTTCCGCAAGATCCACATCTGGCAATGCCGGCCGGATATGGGGCGGCCACAGCCGTGCTGAGTGGGGGCATACGATGAGCGGATCCGCGGGCGTCACGGACCCGAAGCCGTTGCGGCTTTCGGGATCGCGGCCATTCCGGCAACAGCCCGGCGTCTTCATCATGATCGGCGAGCGGACCAACGTCGCCGGTTCTCCGCGGTTCGCGAAACTGATCAAAGAGGGCAAGTACGAGGAAGCTGTCGCGATCGCCCGGCAGCAGGTGGAAAACGGCGCCAACGTTATCGACATCTGCATGGACGAGGGAATGATCGACGGCGTGGCGGCGATGACGCGGTTTCTGCAACTGCTGGGCAGCGAGCCGGAAGTCGCCGCAGTCCCCTTCATGATCGATTCGTCGAAGTGGGAGGTCATTGAAGCCGGCCTGAAGTGTATTCAGGGCAAGGGCATTGTGAACTCCATTTCGATGAAGGAGGGGGAGGCGAACTTTCGCGAACATGCAGCCCAGGTGCTGAAGTATGGCGCCGCGGTGGTAGTGATGGCGTTTGACGAGCAGGGTCAGGCCGCGACCTACGAAGACAAGATTCGCGTGTGCGAACGCGCATACCGGATTCTTGTGGACGAAGTGGGTTTTCCGCCCGAGGACATCATCTTCGATCCCAACATCCTCACCGTCGCGACGGGGATGGAGGAACACAACAACTATGCCGTCGATTTCATCAACGCCACGCGCTGGATTAAGGAAAACCTTCCGCATGCCAAAGTCAGCGGCGGCGTTTCGAATATCTCATTCAGTTTCCGTGGCAACAATAAAGTTCGTGAGGCGATGCACTCGGCGTTTCTGTACCACGCGATTGCTGCGGGCCTCGATATGGGCATCGTGAATGCCGGACAGCTGGAGATCTACGAGGAGATCGATCCCGAGCTGAAGACGCTGGTCGAGGATGTGCTGCTCAATCGGCGGCCGGATGCGACGGAGCGCCTGGTGACGTACGGCGAGCACTTGAAGGCCTCCGGCGACGGTTCGGTTGTTACGGAAAAACAAGCCGAAGAATGGCGCAGCGGGACGGTCGAGGAGCGGCTGACCCACGCCCTGGTCCGAGGCATCGACGCCTACATCGATGCCGATACCGAGGAGGCTCGCCTGAAGCTGGGCCGTCCGCTGGCGGTGATTGAAGGACCGCTGATGGCCGGGATGAGCGTAGTGGGCGATTTGTTCGGCGCGGGCAAGATGTTTCTGCCGCAGGTGGTGAAGTCGGCTCGGGTGATGAAAAAGGCGGTGGCGCATCTGACCCCGTTTATGGAAGCGGAGAAGCTGGCCATGGTCGCGGCAGGCCAGGAGGTGAAGGCACAAGGGAAGATTGTCCTGGCTACGGTCAAGGGCGACGTGCATGACATTGGAAAGAACATCGTCGGCGTCGTTCTTGCCTGCAATAACTACGAAGTCATCGATATGGGAGTGATGGTCCCGGCCGAGAAAATCCTCGAACGGGCGCGCGCGGAAAAGGCCGACGTGATCGGTCTGAGCGGACTGATCACGCCATCCCTCGACGAGATGGTCCACGTGGCCCGGGAGATGGAGCGCCTCCAATTCAAGGTGCCGCTCCTGATTGGCGGCGCAACGACCAGCCGCGCCCACACGGCGATTCGCATTGCGCCGCACTACAGCGAGCCCGTGGTGCACGTGCTCGATGCCAGCCGCGCGGTGCCGGTGACCACGAGTCTGCTGAGCGACGAGGGGAAGGCGGAGTTCGTGACGCAGCTTCGGCTCGAATACGCCGCGGTCCGCAAGGCACACTCTGCGCCGAAACAGCCGATGATTTCCATAGTCGAAGCGCGTTCGCGGCGAACGCCGATTCAATGGCGTTCTGAGGACATCGCCGCGCCGACCTTCACCGGAATCCGCGTCCTGGACCATTTTCCTCTTGCAGAGCTCCGCGAATTCATCGACTGGAGCCCTTTCTTCCATACCTGGGAGTTGAAGGGAACTTACCCTCGCATCCTGGACGACCAGCGGCAGGGATCGGAGGCGCGCAAGCTCTTCGCGGACGCGCAAACTCTGCTCGATCGCATCGTTGACGAAAAGCTTTTGACGGCGCGCGGCGTGTACGGATTCTTTCCGGCGAACGCCGTGGGTGACGATGTCGAGCTCTACGCGGACGGCTCACGCGCAGCAGTTGCCGAGAAGCTCTATTTTCTGCGCCAGCAGGCCAACAAGGAAGGCACCGAGCCGTGCCGGTCGCTTGCGGACTTTATTGCGCCGAAAGAAACAGGGTTGCATGATTCGATCGGCGCCTTCGCGGTGACGAGCGGCATTGGCCTGAAGGACCTGGCCGACGGATTCAAAGCACAAAACGATGACTACAGCGCGATCATGGCCGAGGCGCTGGCCGACCGGCTGGCCGAAGCCTTTGCGGAATGTCTCCACCAGCGCGTGCGGAAGGAGTGGGGCTACGGCTCCGCCGAGGACTTGACCCACGCCGATCTGATTGCCGAAAAATACCGCGGGATTCGCCCGGCGCCCGGCTACCCAGCATGTCCGGACCACACGGAGAAGGGGACGATCTGGCGGTTGCTCGATGTTGAGGCCAATACCGGCATGCGGCTAACGGAGTCGTTTGCGATGTGGCCGGGGTCGAGTGTGAGTGGGCTCTATTTCGCGCATCCGGAATCGCGCTACTTCAACGTAGGCAAGATCGATCGCGACCAGGTGCTGGACTATCACGAGCGCAAAGGCATGCCTCTGGCAGAAGTGGAGCGATGGCTCGGTCCGAATCTGAATTACGAGCCGGTTGCGCCTGTGAGTGGAGCAGCGGTCGGTCAGGTTACGGTCAGCTGAACCGCTCCGTTCAGACGAGGGAGGCGACCTTCAGGCATATTCCGTAGAGCCGATTAGCCCGCTTTCCTCAGAGCAGCGGGCTTCTTCGACTTTGTTTTTGCGGGTGACGCAGAGTCGGATTTCTGCCCGGTATCGCGCATCGGCTTTTCATGGAGGAGCAACTCGACGGAGCGCATCTGCGTGTTGTCATAGAACCAGCGCTGCACGGCATTGTCCTCGAGCAGATTCAGCAGGCCCAAAATGCACATTCCCTGGTGGTGTGCCATCCACTCACGCACGACCTCCGGCTTTTCGCCCATGAAATCGATGGCTTCATAGAAGCCATAGGCCCCGCTCCACCCCTCGGCGGCCATCCTGCGAAGGTTTTGAATGGATGAGGCAGCCTCGACGTTGAGGGCGAGGAAGGTCGAGTAGGGCGAGACAACGGGGCCGGCAGTGGCGTCCCACTTGAGCGCGATTTGCGGGATTCCGTAGGCCTGGTAGTGGTAGTGGCCCTGATCCGTCTTTGCAGCGTAACCCGACTCCGAGATGCCCCAGCAGGGCAGGTTGTGCTCGCGGGCAAAGGCCCGCTGGATTTCGAAAGCGCCATCCAGGGATTTCGAAAGCAGAGTGTCGGGGTAGCTGCGCATCCACAACGCAGGCATGAGGTACTCGAACATTGTGCCCGTCCAGGACAGCAGCACGGAACATCCGTACGCCTGAGTGTGAACCCGCGACATCTTGAACCATCCCTGTTGCGATAGCTCACCGCGGGCGACGGCGATGTAGGTAGCGATGCGCGCCTCGGAAGCGAGCATGTCGTAGCAGGCCCAGTGAATCTTGCTGGTCGCGAACTCGTATCCGATCGAGAGCAGCAGACGGTCCTTGTTGACGAGGAAAGCAAAGTCGGTTTCGTCGGCAAGGCGCCCAGCTTCAGCGGAAACCTGATGCAGGCTGTCGACGAGTGCACCGAGCCGTTGGCGGGCCGAGACAAGATCGAGACGCAGCTGCTCCATGAGGGCCGCGGTTTCAGCCGATTCGGGCATCAGGTGCGGCCGTCCGAGGCGCTGCTCCAAGGCGCTTGCGACTTCGACAGCATCTTCCAGATTCGGGATGGGGGGAGCGTTGGATGCGCTGTTTACGGCCACAGGGCGGAGCGCAGCGTCGACAGGCGACTTCTCGAAAAGTATTTGGTTGAGTGAAGCATATTGCGTTTTGAGCCAGGGCAGGTAGTCGTTGACCAGCCTGGCAATCGCCTCGATGCGTCTGCGTGTCTCGTTGGACCACCACAGAACTTCGTCGAGAGAAGGCTCCGTGTAAGGTGGCAGGTCCGTGAGAAGCGCCTGCGTCTCCGAAGAGAGGATCCACCCAAGCCACGCTGGGTCGTTAACATCGTCGGCGGGAGGACGCAGGGCCCTGAGTGGGTCCGGCAAATCTTCGAGCGACTGCAACAGGCGCAGGTGCGTATCGAGGCCGGCGAAGAGACGCGGCTCCAGCAGCGGGCGTTTCAGCAGCGAGAGAGTTCCGGTCTTCAGCGTGTAAAGAGACGCCACGAAGTTGCCGCTGTCGACGGAAGATACGGTAATGGGGAGCAGCGGTTCCAGCTTGTCGGTGGTGTACCAGTTGTAGAGGTGGCCTTTGAACAGCGGCAATTTTCCCATTGTTTCGTAACTGCGCTGCATTAGCTCAGTAAATTCGGGCGCGGTGAGGAAGCCGAATTCGCAGGCGGCCTGACGGGCGTTGAAGAGCAGCCCCAGATTGGTGGGCGAGACGCGAGCTGCTTCAAAGAGGCCGTCTTCCTCTACATTGTCGGGGATCAGATAATTGTGGCGCGCCCCGCCGAACTCGCAGAAGAAGCGCCACACCCGCAAAGCATGTTCGCGCAGGAAGAGATCGTCTTCGCGATTGAGCTGCTGGCGCGGCTCGCGCGGCGGCTTGTTGAGCCATGCCGTGACGTCGCGCTCAAAGCCCCAGAGGACGAGGATGGGCGCAGCGGCAAACAGCGAGAACGGGTGAGTGATTCCGACAGCAAGTGCCAGGATCGCGGTGAGGATCGGCGTGAAGGCGAGGTAGCGATCCACAGCAGTTGTCCGCCGCAGCGACGATTCGGCTTCGGCAGCGGTTTCCCATTCGAGCAGACGCTGCCCGGTGACAAAGCGGCGCACCATCGCGCGAACGATGGCGTCGATGGCCATCATGGTCTGATGGGGCAGGAATGTCAGTGTCAGCAGGGTAGTAAAGATCGACTGCTGAAATCCTGCGAGAACATCGTTGGCTGCGCCTTCCTGCTCCGTGAAGAAAGAACGGCCGAGGCCGAAGACAAGCTGGATGAAAACCGGAACGAAGAGCAGGAAGAGCGTGACAAGCGTCCAGTAAAGGGCGCCGCCCGGCAGGCCAAGCCATCCGGCGACCAGGAGTACCATTGTCGCGGGTTCGACGAGAGAGCGGCGGAGATTGTCGAGAATCTTCCAGCGCGAGATGGTCGAAATCGGATTGCGAACAAATTTTCCGGATTCGTCGGGGACGCGGGAGAAGAGCCACTGAGCAATCTGCCAGTCGCCGCGCACCCAGCGATGCTTGCGGCGCGTGTAGGCGCTGTAATGGGACGGATAGTCGTCGATGACCTCAACGTCCGTGGCCAGGCCCGCGCGCGCGTACGCACCTTCTATGAGGTCGTGACTCAAAAGGGAATTGCGCGGGAAGCGCTTCTCCAGCACGGCGTGGAGCGTAGCGACCTCGTAAATGCCCTTACCGGTAAAGCTGCCTTCCGCATAAAGGTCCTGATAGACGTCAGAAATGGCGCGGGTGTAGATGTCGAAGCCGGTTTGCCCGGAATAAATATTCGCCATGCGCGATTGCGCGGCGGAATGGACACTGACGCCGACCCGCGGCTGGAGAATGCCGTAACCCTGGGTTACGATGCGGCGGTCGGGATCGATGACTGCGCGGTTAAGGGGATGGACCATCGCGCCGACCAGAGCGTGGGCGGTGCCACGCGGCAGCTGGGTGTCGGAATCGAGCGTGATGATATAGCGGACGCGCCTGAGCACGCCGGTGTCGCCGGCCTTTACCGGGAATGCATCGAAATCGCCCTTGAGAAGTTTATTGAGGTCGAGAAGCTTGCCCCGCTTGCGCTCCCAGCCCATCCAGACACCCTGACGCGCGTTGAAGATGCGGTGGCGATGGAGCAGGAGGAAGCGGCCGTACTTGCGCTGTGCCTTCGGCGGGGCTCCATGGTATCGGGTGTTGAGCTCGTCAATGAGGCGGATCGCAAGATCGACCAGCGGATCCCTGTCGTTCTCCCGCGGACGGCTCACCGAATCAGGCAGGTCGGTCAGCAACGCGAAGTGAAGATTCGGGTCAGGGTTGGCGAGACACCGTACTTCGAGGTCCTGCACCAGTTCACGGACCTGGTTCTCGTTCAGAAGCAGGGTCGGAACGGCGACCATCGTAGCGAAATCCTGAGGAATGCCGTCGGTAAGGTCGATCTTTGGCAGCGGCAGCGGACGGAAAACAGAAGAGATCGTGTTGTTGACGAGGTCAACGGCGCCCTGCGTCGCAGGAATCAGCAGCAGGATAAAAGCCAGCGTGAGCCCGCCGAGGATGGAATGGTTCGGGATGAGCGGCAGAAGCACCGCGCCGATCAGAATGACGGTCAGCACCTCAATGCTGCCGATGAAGAAGTCATCGGCTCTGCGGTGGATCACGGAGCGGACGCGATCGATGAAGCGGGGATGGTAGCCGATGCGGGCCTTTAGCTCGTCGAAGCCGCGATCGATTAGGTAGTAACCGACATGGGCGCGCCGCAGATAAACACGCGCATCGCCAACTGGCTGCTGCTTCGAAGCCGCCGCGAGTTGGATGGCGTGGCGGGCGACCTCTGTTTCGCTGCAGTCGGAGTAACGTGCAATTCGGGCAACCTGCTTGCGGTAGACCTCGCGACTGTCGAAATCCATACGCGCGTAGGCTTCTGCCGGATCTTCGCGGAGAATCGCGTCGAAGACCACCAGCGGCTCCATGACAAAAAACCAGTCGACGTAGGCAATTTCGCGAAGGGACTGAATGCGGACAGTGAGGAGTTTGGCAAAGTCAGGTTCAGCAGAGTTCCCCTCAAATTGCGGGGTGTCGCCGCTGAATGACAGAGCCTCCAGGCGTGTCGACGCCTGGTCCAGAATTTGCTCCAGCAGGATAAAGCGCAGCGCAACCGGCAACACCCAGAGCTCTTCCAGCAGCATCGGCTCGGACCGCTGCAACTCGTCCAGATAAATCCGGAGGGCATCTGCATTCCAGACAGAACGGCTGGCGGTGAGGTAGGCGGAGGCCACCGTCATCGCACGCGGTTCATCCTGGTGATCCCCGGTAACGGCGTGGGGCAGGCGGCGTAGTTTCCTGCGCACGGTGCGTAGCTCAGCGAGTACCGACCGCATCATGCGCGGGTTCTCGCGGATTTCGAGCAGTGGCTCGGGCCCGGGCCAGCCTTCGGTCGGCAATCGATCCAACTCTTCGAAGAGCGTCTCCATCTGCTCGCGGGCCGATTCGACTCGCGCGTCGAAAGCGCCGAGATCCCTCGAACCGTGGACACTTCCCCAACGGTGCGCATCCTCGCGGGCCGCAGCACGAAGCTGATCCGGCAACAGACCTGCATCCCGCAGCCGCTGTTCGTTGATCATGGTCACCTGTCCCGTCATAACACAGCTCCCTCAGCGATAGCTTGCCGCCTGCATCTCAAACATTTCGGCGTACTGTCCGCCGAGCGCCATCAGTTGCTGGTGACTTCCTTCCTCCACCAGACGTCCGCCTGCGAGCACGACGATACGATCGGCCATACGTACGGTTGAGAATCGATGGGAAATGAGCAGAGCCATCTTGCCTGAGGTCAGCTCGGCAAAGCGTTCGAAGACTTCGAGCTCGCTTTTCGCGTCCAGCGCGGCGGTCGGCTCGTCGAGAATCAGCAGCTGTGCATCGCGGAGATAGGCGCGTGCCAGCGCGATTCGCTGCCATTCGCCGCCGGAGAGATCGAGCCCGCTGACGAACCGGCGGCCGAGCATCTGGTCGTAGCCACCGGGCAGCTTTTTCACGACTTCGGCGGCCAGGCTCTTCTGCGCCGCGAGCGCAATGTCTTCATCGTTGTGGGGAACCTCAACGTGTCCGACGCCGATGTTTTCCCGCACAGTCATCTCATAGCGCATGAAGTCCTGGAAGATGACGCCCATTTCGCGATGCAGATCGTCAAGCGCGTAGTCGCGCAAGTCGACGCCATCGAGAAGGATCTGGCCCTCGGTCGGGTCGTAGAGACGTGTGAGCAGCTTGACCACAGTGGTCTTACCCTGGCCGTTTTCACCGATCAGGGCGATGCGCTCGCCCGGCTCGATGGTGAAGTTGAAGTTTTTCAGCACCCGTCGCTCTGTCCCTGGATAAGCGAAGGAGACGTTGCGGAATTCAAAACCGCGGCGGATGGGCGTGGGCGCCGCCAGAGCATTCGGTTTCGACTGCACCGTAGGCTGGATGTCGAAGAAAGCAATGAGGTCCGTGAGAAAGAGCGCTTGGTCCGCGATGCCCGAGGCGATGGAGAAGACCTGTTGCAAATTGGCGCTGGACTGCTGAATGGCGATGGTGATCAGCGAGAAGGATGCAATGGAGTAACGTCCATGGACAGCCTCGACGATGGCGTAAAGGTAGCCGCCGTAGTAGCCGCAGGTGCCGACCAGGGAGAGGAGTCCGCCGACGAGCAATTTTTTGCGCGAGAGCTCGACATTCTCCTCGTAAATTTGTTCGGAGAGGCCGGTGAAGCGGCTGGTGATGTAATCGCTGAGGTTAAAAAGCTTGAGTTCCTTAGCCGCTTCCTTGCTGCCGCCAATGATCCGCAGGTAGTCCATGATGCGCTTGACGGGAGTCTGGCGGAAATTCTTGGCGTAGCCAAGAAAAGCGAAGTGGGTTTCGGCAAGGAACGACGGGGCCACGCCCACGATCAGCAGCAGCAACAACCACGGTGAATACCAGACCAGCTGGATCGACCAGACGATGGTGGTGATGACTTGCTGAAAGAGCCGGCCCATCTGCTGGATCATGGCGAGGCGATCGGTGGCCTGGACGCGTGCGCGCTCGAGGCGGTCGTAAAAGTCAGGATCCTCATAAGTGGTGAGGTCGAGGCGCGCGGCCTGGCGCATCACCCGCACGCTGACATAATGCGTGTAGCGGTCGGACAACAGGGAATCCGTGTAATCGATGGCGCGGGAGAGGGCGCCGTTGAGCAGTGCAAAGGCGACTTCGGCTCCGACGATCCACCAGAAATGATCGGGTAGTGGCTGGTGGTCGATCGCCTGCTTGACGCCACCGATGATGCGTGAGGCGGCAAGCCCAATCGCCCAGGGGGTGAAAGCGACGATCAGGCGGAGCGTTAATCCCCATGTAACAACCGCAGGGCCGGATTCCCAAAGAATCGCCAGCACTGGCGGGACATTGCGGAGGGCTCGTATCCGATCCCCCCAGGCGTTTTGGGAGCCCGAGTTTCCGTTGCCGCTCATGAAGTCACAGTTGGATTCGTTTCGGCCAGAGCCGGAGGAAAAAGGTCACGGCAGAACCACGCCGGGGTAGTGGGTTGGATGCACCGGCATCCCGCATAAGTTGTTACCGATGAATTCGATAGTAACCTGGACAGAGAGGGCCGGGCGTCGGGCGGAGCCGATCCAGTAACGGGGCTTCCGGACATCGCCTCACGCGGGCATGGCGACGGGAGTCGGGCGCCAGCTCGGTCTCCCGTTAGACATCTGCTGCGACCATTTGAATCCTTCATCCGTCCTTAAGGCAATGGCGCACCGGGAAGTTTCCCTCCAGCTGAGCCTCCAGGCGGAATTCGGGGAAGGGGTCTCGGATGTTTTCGGTAATGGAACAGGAAATTCCACTGCGGTGATAGACTCCGGTTTTGATGCGAGTTTGTGATCGACGCCTGTTCCCGGGCCCTTCACGTTAGTCTCCCTCGGGGAAATCCACGCTGTACGAATCAAGACCGACACAATAGAAGATGAATTCTCAACCCTCCGCTTCGATCGCCCCGCCAGATCATCAGCTGCCTGAGTCCACCAGCCCTTCTCCCAGGAAGCGGCGTCACCGCTGGATCTGGGCGGTGGTCCTGATCGCCTTCGGCCTTCTTTTCTATTGGGTCATTACCCAGCACCAAAAGAGCCAGCAGGCAGCGATGGGCGCGGGCGGACGGCGCGGGATGGCCACAGGCCCCGTGCCGGTCGTTCCAGCAACCTCAAAAACAGGCAGCCTGGGCATCTATCTCGACGCCATCGGAACGGTGACACCCGTTTACACGGACTCGATTACAGCACAAGTGACGGGCGTCATCACCGAAGTGCATTATCGCGAGGGCCAATACGTCAAAAAAGGCGATCCGCTCGTCGATATCGATTCGCGGCCTTACGCTGCGCAGCTGGCAGAGGCACAGGGAACCCTCGAGCGCGACCAGAACCTGCTGGCCGAAGCGCAGATGGACCTCACTCGCTATCAGCAGGCGTGGGCGAAGAATGCGATCCCGCGCCAGACCCTGGAAGATCAGGAAAAGCTGGTGCTGCAGGATCAGGGGACGGTGAAGAACGACGAGGGCATTGTGCAATATGACCAGGTGCAACTGGCCTACTGCCATATCACTTCGCCGATTTCCGGCCGCGTGGGTCTGCGTCTCATGGATCCCGGCAACCTGGTGACGGCTAACTCGACCACCACGCTGGTGGTCGTCACGCAAATGCAGCCAATCACCGTGATATTCACATTGGCCGAGGACAATCTGGGCCAGGTGCTGGCCCAGATCCGGAAGGGTACACAACTTCCGGTCGAAGCCTGGGACCGGTCGAATACGACCCAGCTCGCCACTGGTAAGTTGCTGACGGTCGATAACCAGATCGACACCACCACTGGCACGGTGAAGCTCCGTTCGCAATTCGTGAATGCAAATGGGGCGTTATTTCCCAACGAATTTGTCAACACGCGTCTGCTGGTAAATACCCTTGAAAACCAGATCCTGGTTCCATCGTCCGCGATCCAGCACAACGGCGACACGGCATTCGTCTATTTGATTGAGCCGGGCGCCGGAAAGCCTGCGGGTCCTCCGCAGGGCGGGACGAGCCCAAGTCCCACCAGCGGCGCTAACCCGAGCGGCGGCCAGGGGCAGGGTGGGGGAAGCCGAAAAGCTGGAGGCGCTTCCGGTGCCGGGTCCGGCCAGGGCGGCAATCCTAATGGTGGTGGGAATGGCGGAGGCGGCAAGCCATACCATGTGGTTATGCAGTTGGTGAAGACCGGGGCGACCGATAATGGCTGGACCGCAGTCCAGGGCATCAAGTCCGGCGTCATGGTGGCCAACAGCAGCTTTGACAAGTTACAGGATCAGGCCGACATTACCCTTTCCAGGACCGGAATACCCGATACGCAAACATCGATTTCTGGTGAGAGCAACGCTCCGTGAGTCCGTCCCGCCCATTTATTCTGAGGCCGGTGGCGACGTCGCTGTTGATGGCGGCGATTCTGCTGGTGGGCATTGTTTCGTACTTTCAGCTGCCGGTTTCGGCGCTGCCTGAAGTCGACTATCCCACGATCCAGGTGCTGACCTTCTACCCCGGCGCGAGCCCGGATGTAACGGCCACCACAATCACCGCTCCGCTTGAACGGCAGTTCGGCGAGATGCAGGGCCTGAGTCAGATGACCTCGACCAGCGCCGGCGGCGTCTCCGTCATTGTGCTGCAATTCAATCTTTCGTTGTCCATCGACGTCGCCGAGGAAGAGGTGCAGTCCGCCATCAATGGCGGACAGTCGTTCCTGCCCTCGGATCTCCCAGCACCTCCGGTCTACAACAAGACCAATCCCGCCGATGCGCCCATCCTGACCATGGCGATCACGTCGGATTCAATGCCGCTGTCCCAGGTGGAAGACCTGGTGGATACGCGGCTGGCGCCGAAGATTTCGCAGCTAAGCGGCGTCGGACTGGTGAGCATCAGCGGCGGTCAGAAGCCGGCGGTGCGCATTCAGGCGAATCCGGTCAAGCTGTCTTCCTACGGCCTGAACATGGAGGACCTCCGGACGGCGCTGGTGAGCGCCAGCGTGAACTCCGCAAAGGGCAACTTCGACGGTCCCCGCCAGGATTACCAGATCGATTCCAACGACCAGATTACCGACGCCAGCCAATATAAGGATGTCGTCGTTGCTTACCGGAACGGCGCACCGGTGTTCGTTCATGACGTGGCCAATGTCATTAATGGCGTGGAGAACACAAAACAGGCCGCGTGGATGAATAAAACGCCGGCCATCATTCTGAACATCCAGCGGCAGCCGGGCGCTAACACCATCACTGTGGTGAAAAGCATCCAGAAGATTCTGCCTCAGCTGGAGACGAATCTGCCGGCGTCGATCCGGGTCTCAACCCTGACCGATTTAACGACCAGCATCCAGTCCTCGGTCAACGACGTCGAGTTCGAGCTGATGCTGACGATCGGTCTGGTGGTGCTGGTCATCTTCCTCTTCCTGCGCAGTCTTTATGCCACGGTGATCCCCAGCGTGGCCGTGCCGCTTTCCCTCGTGGGCACATTTGCGGCGATGTACATGCTGGGATACAGCCTCGACAACCTCTCCCTCATGGCGCTGACCATCTCAACCGGCTTCGTGGTGGACGACGCCATCGTGATGATCGAAAACATCTCGCGCTACCTCGAAGAGGGAATGTCGCCGATGGAGGCGGCTCTGACCGGCGCGGAGCAGATCGGCTTCACCATCATCTCGCTGACTGTCTCGCTCATCGCAGTGCTGATCCCGCTGTTGTTCATGGGCGATGTAGTGGGCCGCCTCTTCCGCGAATTCGCCGTAACGCTCGCGGTGACAATCGTGATTTCGGCGATTGTGTCGCTCACCCTGACGCCGATGATGTGCGCGCGTGTATTGCGGCATAACCCGGAGGAGCAGCAAACTCGCTTTTACCGCGCATCGGAGCACGTGTTCAACCGCATGATCGACTTCTACGGGCGCACGCTGCGGGTGGTGCTGCGCTACCAGGGGATTACGCTGCTGGTCGCTCTGGGGACCCTGGTGCTCACCGTCTTTTTGTACATCGTCATCCCCAAGGGCTTCTTTCCCGTGCAGGACACCGGGGTTATCCAGGGCATCTCCCAAGCGCCCCAGGATATCTCGTTCAGCGCAATGACCGAGAAGCAGCAGCAGCTGGCGAACATCATTCTTCAGGACCCGGCGGTCGAGAGCATCTCTTCGTTTATTGGCGCAGATGGCATTAACACGACCCTGAACAGCGGGCGCATCTCGATTAACCTGAAGCCGCTGAACCAGCGCGATCTCAGCGCTTCCGACGTGATTCGTAGATTGCAAAACAACCTCGCCGGCGTTTCCGGCATGCGCCTTTACATGCAGCCGGTCCAGGACATCACCGTCGACGATCGCGTAAGCCGCACCCAGTACCAGTACACGCTCGAAGATCCGGACACGAACGAGCTGAATGAGTGGACCAACAAATTTGTCGCTCAACTGAAGAAGCTGCCGGAGCTGGAAGATGTGGCGACAGACCAGCAGACCGGCGGCCGTGCGGTTTCGCTGATCATCGATCGTGTCACGGCTTCGCGGCTGGGTATTGCACCGACCACCATCGACAACACACTGTACGATGCCTATGGGCAGCGGCTCATCAGCACTCTCTATACGCAGCTGAATCAGTACCACGTCGTTTTGGAGACCGCGCCCCAGTGGGGCAAGGGGCCGGGCAATCTGAACGACTTATATATCGAGGGCAACGCGTCTTCGGGTGCGAGCGGAGCTGGCGCGGTGACCTCGTTCTCTTCATCGGCCTCCGCCTCGGCCGGGTCGAACGCGCTGACCAGCTCGGTAAAATACACACCCTCTGCCGGCGTACTCACAGCGCCGGCAAGTGTTTTGGCCGGCACCAGCAGCGCGCAGGGCACATCGTCGGCCAGTGGGGGATCGGTTGCGGGGACCACGCCCAACTCGAGTACCTCATCGGTAGGGGCGAACGCGATTCCACTAAGCGCGTTTACTCACGCCACCACCACGACGGAGCCGCTGTCCATCAACCACCAGGGTCAATTTCCTTCAGTTACGGTTTCGTTCAACCTGGCGAATAACGCGTCCCTAGGGACGGCGATCGACGATATCGACAAGACGGCCGATCATCTTCATTTCCCGGCCAGCCTCCAGGCATCGTTTCAGGGAACGGCCGCCGCCTTCAAGAATTCTCTTTCCAATGAAGCGCTGCTGATTCTCGCGGCCCTGGTCACGGTCTACATCGTGCTTGGTGTCCTGTATGAGAGCTTCATTCACCCGATCACGATTCTCTCGACATTGCCTTCCGCCGGCGTGGGCGCTCTGCTCGCGCTGATGTTGTTTCGACAGGATCTGAGTGTGGTAGCCATCATCGGCATCATCCTGCTGATCGGCATCGTGAAAAAGAACGGCATTATGATCGTGGATTTCGCGCTCGAGGCGGAACGCGAGCACGGCAAAGACTCGACCGAAGCGATCTTCGAAGCCAGTTTGCTGCGCTTTCGCCCGATCATGATGACCACTATGGCGGCATTGCTGGGCGGATTGCCGCTGGCGCTGGGAACGGGCCTTGGCTCGGAGCTTCGTCGTCCGCTGGGTATCGCCATGGTTGGAGGGTTGCTGCTCAGCCAGGTTCTCACCCTGTACACCACTCCGGTGATTTACATCTTTTTCGATCGCATCGCGCAGAAGATTTCCGGCAAGCGTCCTTCGGCAAAGGCCGGCGACCACGCCGCTGCGGCACCGCGTCCCGAGGAGAGCAGCCTGTGAGCTTCTCGTGGATTTTCATACGGCGGCCTGTCGGCACGACACTGCTGACCATTGCCGTTGCGATTGCAGGCGCCATCGGCTTCCTCGTGCTGCCCGTGTCGCCGCTGCCGCAGGTGGATTTCCCCACTATCAGCGTTTCAGCCAGCCTGCCAGGCGCGAGCGCTGCAATTATGGCTGCCTCGGTGGCCACCCCCCTGGAGAGGCAGCTGGGGCACGTCGCCGGCATTTCCGAGATGACGTCGTCCAGTTCGCTCGGAGGCACCAACATCACGCTGCAATTCGATCTGAGCCGTAACATCGACGGCGCGGCGCGCGATGTGCAGGCGGCCATCAACGCTGCGCGAACTTACCTTCCCGCGAATCTGCCTTCGAATCCGTCCTACCGCAAAGTTAATCCTTCCGATGCACCGATTATGATTCTGGGTTTGACATCGAATAAGTACGATGTCACGAAGGTCTACGATCTTGCCTCGACCATCCTCGAACAGAAACTCTCGCAGATTAACGGTGTCGGCCAGGTCGCTGTAGGTGGGGGGGCTACGCCTTCCGTGCGGGTGGAGGTCGATCCGACCAAGCTCGAGAGCTTTGGGCAGACGCTGGGCAGCGTGCAGTCGGTTCTGAGCCTGCAGAACTCTCACGAGCCGCGTGGGCAGCTGACGAATGGCGCTGTGACCGCCGACATCATCACCAACGACCAAATTTCCCAGGCCTCGGATTACAGTTCTCTGATTGTGGGAACCCACAACGGGGCGGCGGTTCGGCTTTCCGATGTCGCCGGCGTGTACAACTCGACACAGAACATTCGGACCGCTGGATACATGGATGGCACGCGCGCCGTCTTCATCATCATTTTTCGCCAGCCAGGCGCGAACATCATCCAGACCGTTGACAATATCAACGCGCAGTTGCCCTTCCTCGAGGCTGTGCTGCCTCAGGGCATCAAGACCACGATCGTTCTCGACAGAACGACCACCATTCGGGCATCGGTGGATACGGTAGAGCGGACGCTGGTCGGCTCCGTGGTGCTGGTGGTGCTCGTGGTGTTCATTTTCCTGCGCAGCCCGCGTGCCACGCTCATCCCCAGCGTCGCCGTGCCCGTCTCCCTCATCGGAACATTTTCAGTGATGTACATGCTCGATTTCAGCATCGACAACCTTTCCCTGATGGCGCTGACGATCGCCACTGGCTTTGTGGTGGACGACGCGATTGTGGTGATGGAGAACATTACGCGTCATCTCGAAAGTGGGATGCCGCCCTTGAATGCCGCACTGGTCGGGGCGCAGGAGATCGGGTTCACGGTTTTTTCCATCAGCATGTCTCTGATTGCCGTTTTCATTCCAATTCTCATGATGGGCGGCATCATCGGACGTCTGTTCCGTGAATTTGCGGTCACGCTATCGGTGGCTATTTTGGTTTCGATGGTCATTTCGCTGACCACGACGCCGATGATGTGCGCGACCCTGTTGAAGCACCACGCCAAAGACGAGAAGCACAATCTTCTTTACCGGTGGAGCGAAAGGGTCTTCAACGGACTGCTGTCGATCTATCGTGTCTCTCTCACCTGGGCGCTCGATAATCCGGTGCTGATTCTCATCGTCCTGGCTCTCACCATTGCGCTGAATCTGGTTGTGATTGTCCGAATCCCCAAGGGGTTCTTCCCGCAACAGGATACCGGTGCGATTGTAGGCGGCGTGCAGGGTCCTCAGGACGCGTCGTTCCCCTTCATGAACTTCTCCGTTCAGCAGTTGATGAAGATCATCAAGTCAAATCCCGCGGTCGCACACGCCAATGCATACACCGGAGGCAACGGGGCCAGCAACGGCGGCTTCATCTATGTCGCGCTGAAGCCCCTGGGAAATGGTCCGGGCCAGCGAAAAGACAGTGCGATGCAGGTGATTAACGAACTGCGCCCGAAGATGAATCGCCTGCCGATTGCTTCGGCATTTCTGCAGCCGGTGCAGGATCTGCGCATTGGGGGCCGCGGCAGCAATGCGCTCTATCAGTACACCATTCAGTCCGATAACATTCCGGATCTGGCGAAGTGGGGACCGCTGCTGCTGACCAACATGAAGAAGCTTCCGGGTTTGCAGGACGTGAATACGGATCAGCAAAACGGCGGCCTCGAGGAGTTGCTCACTTACGATCGTGTGACCGCGGCACGTCTCGGTCAAACGCCACAGAGTCTCGATTCTTCGTTGTACAGCGCTTTCGGCCAGTCGGAAGTTTCAGTGATCTACACGCAACTGAACCAGTATTACGTGGTGCTGGAGGTAGCTCCGCAATATTGGGAGTCACCGGAGGGGCTAAAGGACATCTGGTTTATCCCGCCCGGGACCTCGGGTCGCGCCGGAATCAACTCCATCTCGCCGCTTGCGACTGTGACTCACGCCCAGACCACCACGACCCCGCTCCAGGTCAATCACACCAGCTTGTTTCCTTCGGTGACTGTCTCGTTCAATCTCGCCAATGGAATGTCGCTCAGCGATGCCACCCGCGAGGTGAGCCAGATGGAGACGCGGCTGGGCATGCCTTCCACGGTGCATGGATTTTTCGCAGGAACGGCGCAGGCATACCAGTCTTCGCTGGCTTCGGAGAAGTATCTCGTGATCACTGCCATTCTTGCCGTGTACATCGTGCTGGGCATTCTCTATGAAAGCCTCGTGCACCCGCTCACCATTATCTCGACGCTGCCGTCGGCCAGTATCGGCGCGATGCTGGCGCTTATGATTTTTAACATCGACCTGAACGTCATTTCGATCATCGGCATTATTTTGCTGATCGGAATCGTCAAGAAAAACGCCATTATGATGATCGACTTCGCCCTGATGGCGGAGCGCGAAGATCAAAAATCGACCTACGACTCGATCTTCGAGGCATGCATGCTCCGCTTCCGCCCCATTCTGATGACGACGATGGCCGCGATTTGCGGAGCTTTGCCGCTCGCCTTTGGGTCGGGAACCGGCTCCGAGCTGCGCCGGCCACTTGGCATAACGATCGTGGGCGGGCTGTTACTGAGCCAGCTGATCACGCTCTATACCACTCCCGTCGTTTATCTCACGCTGGACGGGCTGCGTTTGCGGTTCGCGGGCAAAACGCACGATACGTTCCGTCCGGAGATCGAAGGAGCCACCTCATGAGCTCAGAGAAGAATGCCGTTTCGATCGCGAGACAGTGTTGGCTCTGCGTTGGCGCGTTCGTTGTGACTTTACTGGTTATGCTCACCGGTTGTACGGTCGGGCCAAAATACCATGCTCCCGCGCCTCCGCAGGTCACCGCGTCGAATTACAAAGAATCGACTGTAAACTTCCAGGATCAACAAGGATGGAAGGTCGCGAGTCCGCAGGATGCAATGCTGCGTGGCAACTGGTGGGAGGTTTTCCAGGAGCCCGAACTCAATAAGCTCGAAGAGCAGCTGAATATCGACAATCAGAACATCAAGCAGTACTTCGAGCAGTACATGGAAGCGCGGGCGCTGGTGGCCGAGGCGCGTGCGCAGTACTGGCCGACGATTACGGCTAATCCAGCGTGGAACCGGTCGAAATCCTCCGGTAATCTGCAGAATTCGACCCAGGCCAATGTAGGACGGACCAGTACGCTCTGGTCTGCGCCGATCGAGGTTTCCTGGGTTCCGGACCTGTGGGGGAAGATTCGCAACGAGGTGCATGAGGCGCAATTCGCGGCGCAGGTGAGCGCGGCCGATCTGCAGAACGAGAAGCTGACCGAGCAGGCATCGCTGGCCGAGTACTACTTCGAGATTCGCGGCCAGGACATGTTGCAGCAAATTCTGAACCAGACGGTGGAGGCCGATCAGAAGGCCCTCGATGCCAACCAGGGTGCGTACGACGTGGGCACCGGCGATTACATCTCGGTTGTGGAATCGCGGGCGACGCTCGAAGCGGCGCAATCGGCCGCGACCAACGTGGGGCTGGCGCGGGCGCAATATGAGCACGCGATCGCGGTTTTGCTGGGCAAACCGGCGACCGACTTTTCCATTCCCGTGAAGTCGATGACGTACGCGCCGCCGCCAATTCCGACCGGCGTGCCGTCGCAGTTGCTGGAGCGGCGACCGGATGTCGCAGCGGCGGAACGTACGCTGGCCGCAGCGAATGCCACAATCGGCATTGGCTACGGGGCATTCTTTCCGCAGGTGACGATTTCTGCCGGGGGCGGGTTCGAGAGCTCGCTGCTCAAGCATCTTTTCGACTGGCCCAGCCGTTTCTGGTCGATTGGACCGAGCGCATCGCAGGTTCTCTTCGACGGTGGATTGTATCGAGCCGAGCTCCATCAGTACGAAGCAACCTATAACGCGGACGTGGCGGCGTACCGACAGACTTCATTGACCGCATTCCAGCAGGTGGAAGATGCGCTGGCAGGAACGCGGATTTACTCGCAGCAGATTCTTCACCAGGAGGACGCGGTCAAGGCTGCGCAGGAGTTTCTCGATCTGGAAATGCAGCGCTACAACATGGGTGTCGATCCTTATGTGGACGTAGTGAGCGCGCAGACCACCCTTCTGGGAGATCAGCAGACGCTGAATTCGCTCCATGTTTCCGCGATGGTGCAGTCGGTGATGCTGGTGCAGGCGCTGGGCGGGGGTTGGGATGCGTCGCAACTGCCGACACCCTCGCAGGCCGGAGCGAAACAGCCCAACAGCGCTTACACAATGCAGCAGTGAAATCTCCGAAGCAGACGGCCCTGAACAATTTTTTCTTTCGCAAAATGCAACTGTGGGAAATGCACGACTTAGCGGAATCCTCATTTGCAAGTGTTTGAAAATAGGGCACTTGCACCACATCGATCCGCAAGTGTGGGAAATAAACGTTTTGCGGCAGCTGAGGTCATTCCAGCTCCGGTGCTCGCGCCAGGGTGGCACAAGAGCCACCAACCCCGGATCACGGCGGGAGAATTTCAAAGAGCGGCAACGGTCGGCCTGGGCCGGGTCACAAGTTAAGGCACAGCAGAAAAGCTCCGTCGTTTGAGGACGGAGCTTTCCTTGTTTCAGTTTGGATGCCGGTGGGGACAAGAGCAAGAAGGAACGGCGGTGCAAATGGTACGGAGGTACCGAGCGGCAGGACTCCCAGACATATCGACCCAAATTGACGAAGCTGGGTTGACAAAGCCGAAATCTCAGTTAGCTATCTGGTGCTCGAAGATCAGGATTGATGGTGTTCCAGACGGCGGATGAGACTACGCCTGGCGTTCATCCCCCGATCGGGACGAGTGGGAGATACCGACAGTCACCACCCCAACGCAGCTTTTCTTCTGTAGAAAATTGCGACACGAGCTGCCCTGGAACCAGACATTGACGGGCCCGAACCTATCGGGGTATGTGTGCTCCTGTCTTCCTGACGAGGCCTGGAGCCATCTTTTCAGGTTGCGGAAGGCGCGGAAACGATGCCAACAGCGATCTATCCGACGGGCATTTTGGGTTACTCGTAATCATCGTATCGCCTCACCAAAGAGTCGGCAGTTATCTTCTTTAGCTGTTGATTTTCAATGCTATAAACGTGCATCGAAGCTAGCAGAACGACGCGAAAGAGGCCGTCCCCATGCTGCCTTACCTGTCTGTGATTCTCCCCGTCCGGAACGAACGGAAGACGCTTCCGGGACTAATCGACCGGCTCCTCGAACAGAATTATCCGCCGGAACTCTACGAGATTATCGTGGTCGACGGCCGATCCAGCGACGGAACCGCCGATCTGGTGCGGCGGCGCTACGGCAATCGGCACATCCGCGTGCGGGTTGTCGACAACCCGAGCATGCGCGAATCGGTTGGACGTAACGCGGGCATACGCGTAGCCGCCGGCGACGCCATGATCTTTCTCTCCGGGCACTGCGCCATTCCTACTCTCAATTTTCTGGGAGACACCGCAGAAATTCTGGAGATTAGCGGGGCCGGATGCCTGTGTCGTCCCCAACCGCTGCTGGCGCTCAGCGAGACGCGAATGGGCGAGGCGATCGCGCGGGCGCGCTCCACAAGTTTTGGTCTGGCCCTGAACACGGAAGAGATTACGGGGTATGTGGATCCTCCGAGCTCCGGGGCGACCTACCTGCGCACGATCTTCGAGCAGGTTGGATTTTTTGACGATAGCTTCGAGGAGTGCGCAGACTTCGAGTTCAATGAGAGGGTGAGGAAGGCCGGGATTCTGGCCTACAGCGATCCGCGACTGAGTGTGTACGAGCGGCCTCCGCAGGAGCTGCATGGGCTGCTCGCCGAGAGATTTCGATTTGGCCGGGGAATGAGCCGGTACATGCGGAAGCATCCGGAGCGCTCTTCGGTTGCGGACATTGCGCCTCTGGGAGTTCTTCTGGCGCTGCTGCTCAGCTTGTTTGCGTGGTCGCAGTTGTCCGCTTTGATAG
The DNA here is from genome assembly GCA_963787915.1 of uncultured Acidobacteriaceae bacterium. Lineage (GTDB taxonomy): Bacteria > Acidobacteriota > Terriglobia > Terriglobales > Acidobacteriaceae > Palsa-343. The sequence continues at coordinate 651,383 of CAWBEP010000008.1, forward strand.
CGGCGATAGTAACCCTGCCGATAGCGCTTTTCCCGATCGTTGCTCTGCTCAACTCCATGCAAATCGGAACGCGTTACGGTTTCCGTTCGGGATGGAGAGCGCCGCTGGTCTTTGCCGCAATTTATCTGGGGCAGGGAATCGGGCTGCTCTACGAGTATGTGTTCCCGATGGGTGCGGGAAGCAAAAAGCATGCGGCGCCAGTTATTACGGTTTCGCCGTCGATGGAGATCGTGGGCGAAGCCGATCGGGTGGCCTGAAGGCAGATCTGCGGACGATAAACTGTCGGCGTGACAGGGTATCGCGGGCGCATTGCGCCGTCGCCGACAGGATTGCTGCATGCAGGTCACGCGAGGACCTTCTGGAAAGCCTGCCTGCGTGCGCGGGAAGCCTTCGGTCAGCTGGTTCTGCGCAATGAAGATCTTGATCCGCAACGTTCGAAGGCGGATTTCGCCAACGCGATGCTCGAGGATCTGCACTGGCTCGGCATCGATTGGCATGAGGGGCCGGATGTGGGTGGGAACTTCGGCCCCTATTCTCAAAGCGAGCGCCGCGAACACTATCTAAATATCTGGAAGCAGCTTCGCGATCGCTCTTGTATTTACCCATGCACCTGCTCGCGCAGGGAGTTGAGCGGGATCGCCCAGGCACCGCATGAGTTGCTGGTGGGTCGCACGCCAGGAATTGAAAGCGATGAGGGGCCGATGTATCCGGGAACGTGCCGAGCTCGCGCGGGCTCCGCGGCACAATATGACAGCCCGGCAGGGGTGAATTGGCGCTTTCGGGTGCCGGATGGCGAAAGAGTTGCGTTTGTGGATGGGCATTGCGGTCCGCAGGAATTTGTTGCCGGAGTCGACTTCGGGGATTTTCCCATTTGGCGGCGCGATGACGTTCCGGCGTATCAGCTGGCTGTGGTTGCCGATGATCACGCGATGAAAATCACCGAGGTGGTACGCGGGGCGGATCTCCTGCTTTCCACAGCGCGGCAAATCCTGACCTACAGGGCGTTGGGATGGGAGATGCCGCAGTGGTATCACTGCCCGCTGGTGGTTGACGAGCGCGGCGCACGTTTGGCGAAACGGCACGATGCGCTCGCGATCCGGACATTGCGCTCCGAAGGCAGGACGCCGGGAGAAGTCCTGGGGATGGGTTGAGGCAGGTTACGGATCGACCTGTTGATAGGGGCGTAGCTGAAATGTCGCGTTATTCCCGCGTACTCGGACGAACCGCAGATGCAAAGTCGTCGACTTCGGAGGCGCAGGAAGCCGCACCTGATTGGCTCAGGATGATTGGGCCTTTACTTATGTTTCAGGCGGTCTCTTCTTCCTCGCCCTGCATCTCCTCGATCGCCATATCACGAAACTCGTTGGAGTCGAATACTTCACCGCAATCGAGGCATTCGACGAACTCGGCGTCATCTTCGCGTGCCACGACGCGTACCTTGGGATGCTTACAGACCGTATTCATGGGGTAACTGGGGCTTTGAGAGTTGGTATGGGGCAGATTGTACCCAGGCGGGGCAGTCTGTCAACAGTCATGTTCCGCGGACTTCCTGGCGGCCTGGTAAACTGAAACCATGCCCGAGACAGAACGAGTATCACCGGCCGATGTTCGACGCGTTGCCGAACTGGCCAATCTGGAGCTGACCGCGGACGAGGAGCTGCGCATGCGCCGTGACCTGAATGCCATTCTGGATTACGTCGCGCAACTGGGGGAGCTGGATACCGCGCAGGTGGAGCCGATGGCTCAGGTGTCTGAGGTGTTGGCGGGGCGCGGGGATGGGACATCCCTCGACGTTTCGGTTCTTCGGGCGGACGCCGTGCTTCCTTCGCTGGAACGCGAGCATGTGATGGCAGGGGCGCCGGATACGGATGGTGTGTTTTTCAAGGTTCCGAAGGTGATTGAGCGATGAGCACGACGGCGGCAAGGGCTTCTGCAACTTCGATCGAAGGCGTCCGGACAGCGATCGCTAAGGGCGAAACCACGGCGACGGCGGTGACGGAAATTTGCCTTGCGCGCATCGCCGGTGAGGATCCGCGTATTCACGCTTTTCTCTCGGTCGACCGCGATTCTGCGCTTGCGCAGGCGGCGCGGATTGATGCCGTTGCGGCCAAAGGCGAGCCTCTGCCGAAGCTGGCGGGCATTCCGTTCGGCATCAAGGACGTGCTGACGGTGGAAGGATTCACGGCGACGGCGGGGTCAAAAATTCTTGAGGGTTACAAGCCGCCCTATACATCGACCGCTGTAAAAAAACTGGCGGATGCAGGAGCGGTTTTTCTGGGCAAGACGAACTGCGACGAGTTCGCGATGGGTTCGTCGAATGAAAACTCAGCGTACGGGCCGGTGCACAATCCACATGACCTGGAGCGAGTACCGGGAGGGTCCAGCGGAGGCTCGGCAGCCGCGGTGGCCGCAGGGATGGCCGTGGCGACGCTGGGCACGGATACAGGCGGATCGATCCGCCAGCCTGCATCGTTTTGCGGCGTAGTGGGCGTGCTGCCGACGTATGGGCGGGTTTCGCGGTATGGTTTGATCGCGTTTGCTTCGTCGCTCGACCGCATTGGCCCGTTCGCCGCGACGGTACGCGATGCCGCTACGGTGCTTGGCGTGATTGCGGGACACGACGTGATGGACGCGACGTCGTCGCCCCTGCCGGTTCCGGATTACACGGCTGACCTGGAGCGGGGCGTGAAGGGGATGAAGCTGGGCGTGCCGGCAGAGTACTTCGCCGATGGGCTCGACGAAGAGGTGCGGTCAGCGATTAACACGGGCATCGAGAAGTTGCGAGCGGCGGGCGCGGAGATTCGGCCCATTTCGTTGCCGCACACGCGCTACGCAATTCCGACGTACTACGTGATTGCGACGGCCGAGGCCAGCGCCAATCTGGCGCGCTTCGATGGGGTGCGATATGGTTTGCGCGCGCCGCACTCGGATACGCTGGCCGCGATGTATCGCCGGACGCGGGATCTGGGATTCGGCGCCGAGGTGAAGCGGCGGATTCTGCTCGGGACCTACGTGCTGAGCCACGGCTATTACGACGCGTATTACAAGAAGGCGCAGCAGGTGCGCCGGCTGCTGACGGAGGACTTTCTGAGCGCGTTTCGCGAAGTAGATGCCATTCTGACGCCGACGGCACCGACGCCGGCATTCAGGATTGGCGAGAAGTCGGATGATCCAGTGGCGATGTATCTGGCCGATATCTACACGGTGACGGCCAGCCTGGCGGGCATTTGTGGGGTTTCGGTGCCTTGCGGAAAATCGCGTAGCGGGCTGCCCATCGGCATGCAGATTCTGGGCAGGCACTTCGATGAATCGACGATCTTTCGCGTGGGTCAGGCGGTGGAGAGCCTTTGAGCGAAGGCAAGGAACCCGTCGAACTACCGGAGAGCGCAGCCGCTACCGAGGGCCAAAGGGAAGTTGGCGCTTCTCCCGATGTCCAGCCCACGTATCCTTCGAAAATTCCGGGGCACGCGATTTTTATTGGACCGCAGGGTCTGCGCGCCGGCTGGTCGCTTCTCTTGTTTGCTCTATTGTTCGTGGTCCTGCTTTTTGTCGGCGGCTTTCTGGCTGGAGCTTTCGTGCGTTTCAACACGGGCGGAGCGATGCCACCGCGCAGCGGCCTTCTGATGGAGCTTTCGCAGTTGATTCCGGCGCTCGTCGCCACAGGGCTGATGGCGGCTCTGGAGAGACGGCCGCTCACGTATTACGGATTTCAGGGATCGGCACGCGGAGTTCGATTCGTTTCGGGGATTGGTTGGGGCTTCGTTGCGATCTCGGCGCTGGTTTTTATGCTGCGGCTGCTCGGCTATTTGTCGAACGAGGGGCGGCAGCTCGGGGGCTGGGCGTCTCTCAAGTATGGGGCCGCGTGGGGAGTGGTGTTTCTGCTGACGGGCTTTTTTGAGGAGTCGGCGTTTCGGGGATACATACAGTTCACCATCACGCGCGGGCTTGGTTTCTGGTGGGGGATGATTCTGTTCGCTGCACTCTTCGGGTTAATGCACAAGAGCAATCCAGGCGAGTCTTCGCTCGGGCTGGCGTCGGTCGTGGGGGTGGGGCTGATCTTTTGTCTGAGCCTCTGGTACACAGGGTCGCTGTGGTGGGCGGTAGGTTTCCATGCGGCGTGGGATTGGGGGCAGTCGTATTTCTACGGAACCGCGGATAGCGGTCTGGTGGCGCAGGGTTCGCTGATTCACCAACACGCCGTGGGGAGCGCAATGTGGAGCGGGGGCGCGACGGGTCCCGAAGGCAGCATTCTGGTTTTTCCAATTTTGCTGATCGTTGCTTTGGGGATGGTTTTTTGGTGGGGACGGCGAGAGAAGTCGCCGTTTGCAGGCGCGGCATGGCGGCCATTGCGGATGCGAACGCCCCGCGGATTTTGATCCCGGCGCTCGCGCCTCGCTGAATCAGGCCAGGCGGTGATCCATCGGCACATACTTCACGGGATATTCCGGGCCGGTGTATTCGGCGCGGGGGCGAATGAGCCGGTTGTCGTCGAGCTGTTCAATGACGTGGGCGGTCCATCCCGCGATGCGACTGACGGCAAAGATGGGTGTGAAGAGATCGAGGTCGATGCCGAGAGTGGTGTAGGTGGACGCTGAATAAAAGTCCACATTGGCGTTGAGCTTCTTCTCAACCCTGACGAACTCCTCAATGCGGCGGGACATGTCGAACCACTTCGTGTTGCCGGAGTCTTTGCTCAGTTGTTCCGACATCTTCCGGAGGTGGGTGGCGCGCGGGTCTTCGGTGCGGTAGACGCGATGGCCGAAGCCGAAGACCTTTTTCTTCTGGGCGAGCAGGCTCTTCACGTATTCGACGGGATCGCCGCCGGACTTGCCGATCTCAAAAAGCATCTTCATCACGGCTTCGTTGGCGCCGCCGTGGAGCGGGCCTTTGAGTGCGCCGATAGCGCCGGTGATGGCCGAGTGCATGTCCGCCATGGTGCCGGCGATGACCCGCGCGGCGAAGGTGGAGGCGTTCAGCTCATGATCGGCGTGGAGAATGAGCGCCATGTCGAAAGCGCCGGTTGCCGCGGGTATGGGTTTGGTTCCGTGCAGCATCCAGAGAAAATTCGCGGCGTGCGGGAGCGAGGGATCCGGGTCAACGACTTTCCTGCCTTTACGAATGCGGTCGAAGGCGGCGACCAGCATGGCGAGCTGCGCTGTCAGCGCAAAGGATTTCCGCACATTGGAGTCATGATCGACAGCGGCTTCGGCCGGATCGTAGGCGCTCAACGCAGAGACCGCGGTGCGCAGCACTTCCATGGGCGTGGAGGTTTTCGGCACGGAACGAAAGAGGTCGTAGATCTCCGAGGGCAGGCGCCGAGCTTCCGTCAGCCTTGCCGTGAACTCCACGAGCTCGGTGCGGCTCGGCAGACGCCCATGCCAAAGCAGGTAGGTCGTTTCCTCAAAGGTGGATTGTTCCGCCAGCTCGTGAATGTCGATGCCGCGATAAGCAAGCACGCCCGCATATCCGTCGATCCAGCAAATGCCGGAGTTGGCCGCCACTACCCCTTCGAGTCCTTTGACCACCGCTGCCGTCGCCATGAGTCCCTTCTCCTCCGCCTGGAGATGTCCCGATCGTTCGGATGCTGCAAGGGCGGTCACGAGGAACGCCGGCGTCCCCGCAGCTTCGCGCCGCACAGAATCCTTCTTATAGCTTACGCGAGGCTGGCTGTCCTACGCAGGACGCGCGCACTCCAAAAAGTGGCCGACGCTCGCTGGCGGCTATGGTCAGGAGGAAGCGGCCGGCGCGAGAGCAAAACGTCTGGACCGGAAGGGCGAGAGGTCGATCCGGGCCTCGCGGCCGATGATCCACTGGCTGAGGACCCGGCCGGTGGCTGGACCCAGAAGGATTCCATTCCTGAAATGTCCGGTGGCAGCCCAGCAATTGGCATCCGTCTGGTCGATGATGGGCAGGCCATCTTCAGAGCCGGGACGGAAACCGATCCAGGTTTCTGCGATGCTTGCTTCCCGGAGCGGCGGCCACAGGTCGACGGCTCTCGAGAACAATTCACGAATCCGTTCACCGTCAACCGTCCGATCAAAACCTGCATCCTCGACTGTAGAGCCGATGGTGTAGCGGTTCGCGCCGCGTGGAATGATATAGACGGCTGGCGTGCGGAGCACGCAATGCATCTGAATGTTTCCGCGTAATTCAGCGGTCAGCATATGGCCCTTGCGTGGTGCGATGGGGAGCGCAGAGTCGAGCCTGCGCGCCCAGGCTCCCGTGGCGTTGAGAAAAGATCCTGTGGAAAAAGTACCGGAGGCTGTGACGAATTCCACGCCGGTGGTCTTGCTGCGGAAGCTCCGAACCGGCGTATGCTCGCGCAAATCGATGCCCGCTGCACGCACGGCAGCCGGCAGAGTCTCCGCAAGGTCCCAGGCGTCAAAGCTCTGTTCCTCGAGCAAAATAAATTGCCGCTCGCTCGCAGGCATGCCGGGCGCCAGCGCCTCAACTTCCGCCTCGGTCAGCGGGGTTGTTCCAACGGGGAGGTGTTGAACGCCCTGCACGGTGCGGCTGGTACGGATGGGAACCCTCGCTCCAGCCCGCTCTTCGACGCGGGCGAGAAACTCCGGATAGAGCGTGAGGCTCAGGCTGCTGAGTGCCCGCAATTCCGGAGAATTTTCGGGATCGTTGCACGCCAGCATTCCGGCGGCTGCGCGCGAGGCCTCTGCCATCGCTTCACTTTGATCGAAGACAGTGACGGTACAACCCGCAGCCGCGAGTTCCAGTGCGGTGGTCAAGCCGATAATGCCTGCACCGGCGATGGCTACATCGGCGCGCTTCATATTTTCATTTTAGTTTGTGTGCGTGCGCGCAAAAAGTTTTGCTCGCTGCTGCTCCAATTACTTTGAGTACTAAAGCGCATAACTATTGTCGCAGCATCTTGCGACTGTAAGCCCAGCGAGCGTGTGATGTGGCTCACACGCGATTGTGATCGTGCGCCGAACGTTGCAACGCAAACAATTTTTGCGAGGAAGAATCTTCCTTTGCGCCGTCATTTTTTACGCGAATGCATCGCGCGTGCAGTCGCGCTCGTTGTGGAAAATTGCTGCGGAGATTTTCGCGCGTGCCGTCTGCGCCCTGCCATTCATCAACGGAGAGGAAGACATGTGGAGACTCCTTTGATATGGACTTCAGCGTGCACAGGCGTGAATCAAAATCTCGCAAGACTGGCAACAGCTCTAAGCAGATACCAACGACGGAGTCCAACGCGAAGCGATCTTCGTGTGCGACTGCCGCACCCATCCAGCCTCCCAATCCCCCCAGGAGAGTTGCTGCTCGAGTTGTGTCAAATCGCGTGAACGAAGTAAGAGGTGAGGTGGATGTACGAAGTCCCCGTTCGTTTCTCTGCAGATTCAGCTTCCTATCGCGACCCCTCGCACCAGCGCCTTCTGCGTAAAGCCAGCCGGGCCGGCCGTGGCCGCTCTCGGAAATCACGCTATCTCCTCTATCTGGGATTGCTGGTGGGGCTTTGCGTTTTGCTGGGATTCGCAGGGTGCGGAACCAGTGCGCCCGTGGGCGAGCTCCGGGCCGTGGAGACGGCCATCGATTTCGGCGCGGTCACGGTGGGCCACAAAAGCACTGCGATCCTGTCGGTGAAGAACAGCGGAACCGGCGCGGTTCAGATATCGAAGCTGAACGTGACCGGTGCATCTTTCACCCTCCCTGGTTCCAATACCGTTCCGGCCACCGTTGCCGCCGGCGGAACCTATAACTTTCAGGTGCAGTTCTCTCCGGCCAGTGCTGGCCAGTCCACGGGACAGGTAGAGGTTGTCAGTAACGTCACCACGGGTGGACTGCCCGTGATCAACCTGAGCGGGCTGGGCATACAGGATGCCGCGGCGACGTCGCGGACGGGCGTTCTGAGCGGAATCAGCTGCAACAACTCGTCGCTGATCGGCGCCGAGAACGATAACTGCACGGTCAGCCTGACGGCTCCAGCCGGGAGCAATGGGGCGAGCATCACTCTTGTGAGCAGCAGTTCGGCGCTTGCGGTTCCCGGCGCGGTCACGGTTCCCGCGGGCGCCACCAGCGCCAGTTTCAGGGCGACGGCGGCAGCGGTTCCGGTTACGCAGGCAGTCGAACTGTGGGCTCTGCAGGACGGGATCACAGATGCCTTTGCGCTCGAACTTAAAGCGGCCGTTCGAGCACTGGGCAGCAACGCGAATAACGTTTCGTTCGGCGATGTTCCTCTCAACACCACAGCAACGCAGACAGTGGTGCTGCGGTCGGAAGGAAGCGAGCCCATCACGATTGATACGGCCTCGCTCACCGGAACGGGCTACACATTCAGCGGACCTGCGCTGCCGGTCATTTTGAATCCGGAACAACAGATGATGCTCACGCTGGAGTTCGACCCCACGATCGCGGGCACTTCCACCGGGATCCTTACCATTACCAGCAACGATTCTTCAGGAGCGGCAACACAGATCATCATCAGCGGAACCGGCACGGCCAATTCAGGCAGCGGAACGGGTGGCGGCGGAACGGGCGGGGGTGGAACGGGTGGCGGCGGAACGGGCGGTGGTGGAACGGGTGGCGGTGGAACGGGTGGCGGTGGAACGGGCGGTGGTGGAACCGGCGGTGGTGGAACGGGTGGCGGTGGAACCGGCGGTGGTGGAACGGGTGGCGGCGGAACGGGTGGGGGTGGCGGAACATCCACTCCGCCGGTGCCCACTCTGAGCGCGCTTTCCTGCAACAGCGCATCGATCACAGGTTCGGGAACGGACGTGTGCAATGTGGTTCTGACCGGTGCCGCGCCCACCGGGGGCATTTCGGTGAATCTCACCAGCAACGCTTCCGCTGCTGCGCTGCCGGCCTCGGTCGTCATTCCGGCGGGTGCGGTGAACGCCGAGTTTGCCGTGACGATTGCCGCTGTGCCGTCGAATACAACCGCCATGCTGACGGCGAGTGCCAACGGCATCACGGATAGCTTCGCGCTCCAGCTGAACACTGCTGCGGCGATGCTCAGCGCCAACGCGGCAAGCGTCGCCTTCGGCAGCGTGACGCTTAATACGGTGGCGACGCAGACAATCACTCTGACTTCCACTGGCTCCTCACCGGTGACGATCAGTGGGGCGACGGTGGCCGGTGCTGGGTTTTCTCTCTCGGGAGTCGCGTTGCCGATCACGCTGACCCCGGGGCAGTCGGTGACACTCGATGTGGGATATTTGCCGACAGCAACCGGGGCCGGGACCGGCGAACTGACCGTGACCAGCAACGCTACAGCCGGGGGCACGATGGTGATCGCGCTCACCGGAACGGGCGCGCTTGCCTACCAGGTCCAAATAGCGTGGGATGCGCCGACCAGCACAGCCGACCCGGTCGAAGGTTATAACGTCTACCGATCACCCACCGGCATTTCTGCATTTCAGCTTCTGAACTCGGCGGTGAACGTGTCGACCACGTTCACGGACTCCACAGTGATAAGCGGTCAGGTCTACGACTACGTGGTGACCAGCGTGGATGGTTCGGGAGTGGAAAGCGCTCCATCGAATACATTCGCGGCCACCATTCCTTAGAGGTGAATCCTCACGACGATGATGGTGAATGACATTGCGGCGCGGCAAGCGGTTCCTGAGCAGAATCGCAGACGGCATATCACGCGCCGAAATTTGAGGTCAAGGCCGGAACGGTGGATATCTCTTGTAATTTCATCAGCGACGTGACCTCAGTGACTGGTGCTCCACGCTATAATGAGCTCTCGGGTCACACTGCAATGCAAGCGTTGTTAACCCTCCCGATCTCGCAAAAATCAACATCTGACCGATAAGAAGCGGGTATATCGGCTCCGGATTCCGGACTGCTATACCCAACATCAATTTTCAGAGAGTGGGCTCCGGATGCGTTCGGAGACCATTCCGAAATTCCGGTCCGTGAGGATCGGCATGGATCTCCGTCATGGCATCGCTACCCGACACTCTATCGGCCCCAATTCGCATTGTGATCGCCGACGACCATCCTCTCTTTCGCGATGGGCTCCGCCGCCTGCTGCAGGCGCAACCAGGATTTGAAGTGGTGGGGGAGGCATCGGACGGAGATGTCCTGCTGGATCTGACAAGGAAGACGAAGCCGGATATCCTTCTGCTGGACTTGTCGATGCCTCGTCACGATGGGATGGAGGTTCTCCGCGAGCTCTCTGCGTCGCGTATCCCGGTGCGCACGTTATTGCTGACCGCCTCCATCGAAAAGGCGCAGATCGTTCAGGCGCTGAAGCTCGGAGCTTACGGCGTGATCATGAAGGAGTCCACCACGCAGCGGCTTTTCGACAGCATTCATTGCGTGATGGCCGGACAATATTGGGTAGGGCGCGAGAGCGTCACCGATCTGGTGAAAGCTCTTCGCAGCGTGGCGCCGGCGGACGAGGGGGTGCGTCACCGGGACTACGGGCTGACGCCACGCGAGCTGGAGATTACGACTCTGGTGGTGGCCGGTTACTCCAATCCCGATATTGCCCAGAGATGCTCGATCAGCGAGCAGACGGTGAAGCACCACATCAGCAACGTTTTCGACAAGCTGGGAGTCTCCAACCGCCTGGAGCTGGCGTTGTTTGCTGTGAATCATCGGTTGACCACTCCTGTCTCCTGACGGGATCGTTTGGCGGCCGGGAAGTCCCCTCGGTGGTGTAAATGCACTGGGGGTGCGACAAGTTCGCCAAAAACGACACCTCAGTAACACACCATCGTTCTAAAAAACTAGCACTATGCAGTCATATGACGATAGTACTGTCGGGCCATTGCTGTCCCCCAGGAAGTCGCCTAACCTAAAGCTCGCAAGTCGGGGATGGTGAGCTTTCGCGTGGGTGGAATTCAAGGAGAGGGGATGGATGCGGATCGGGCCTTGAGCACGACCAACACAGAAATCTCCCGAGCCCGGCGCTATGAAATTGGCACAGCCATCCGGTTCAGGGTGCGTGGGGAGAAAGAGTGGCATGAGGGAGTGACTGAAAATATCAGCATTTCCGGGGTGTTAATGCGGACCGCTTGTTCCCTGGATCCAAAAACGACAATTGAAATGAGGTTTTTTCTACCTGTGGAACTGGACGGCGAGAGCGCCGCCGAAGTTTTCTGCCGAGGATTCGTCATCAGGTCGTCGCAATGCAGGATCCCGGCCGGTTCTTTCACCATCGCTGCGAGGATTTTGCATTCACGGTTTCTTCGCCAGATGGGCAGCAGAGATTACGTAGCCAAAGATTCTTTGAATGGCAATCGACGGTTGGCATTTTGATTCTTTTTTCCTGAAGAAGACCCGGCTTTGCCGGCGTAAGGACGATCGAAGAAGGCAAGCCTCGTTCGCCGGAAACTCAGGGTCTGGGTTTGATTGTGGAAAAAGGGCTCCTGTAGCTCACAGGGCGGAGCTGTACCCTGAATGTCCCAGTAGGAGCATCAAGCGGAATGCCGGTTATTCCCGTTACCGATCGCGAAGCCTCGAACGCGACCACCAACCGGGCGGCCTGGTGGGCGCTCTATACGCGTCATCAGCACGAGAAGACCGTGGCCGAGATGCTGGCCACCAAGGGCTTCGAAGTCTTTCTCCCTCTGCATGAATCGATGCGGCGCTGGAAAGACAGGCAAAAATTGCTCTCATTGCCCCTTTTTCCGGGCTACGTTTTTGTTCGTGGAAATCCCAGCCGCCGCCTGCAGGTAGTGACTACCCCTGGGGTCCATATGATCCTGTCGAGGGGGGAGCAGATCGCGGTGGTACCTGAAGAGGAAATCCTCGCCATTCGGAGAGCTGTCGAGGGCTCTTACAGGGTTGAGCCACACCCATTCCTGAAATGCGGCGAGCGGGTGCGGGTGATCCGCGGTTCGCTCGAAGGTGTGGAAGGAATTCTGGTTCGCAAGAAGAATCTGTACCGCCTGGTATTGTCCGTCGACATGCTTGCGCAGTCGGTGGGAGTGGAAGTGGCGGTCGCGGATGTGGAGCCACTGGCAGCAGCGGGCTCCAAATTGCCCTCCCAGGGGGAGACGTTCACAGGAATCGGAGATATCCAGAGGAATTTTTCTTCCACTGCAGCAGTTTCCGATGCAAGATTAGACAGCACTCGTTAGATCCAACCGAATCCCCGAAGGTTAAACGAGCCCGCATAGCGTGTCTGCGAGCACGGTAGGTTGTCGGCTAGACCGGTACTGCGGGGTTTCTTCCAGGGGTTGTTGCAGGTTATGAGAGTTCAAGCTGAACGCATTATCGTGGCGGCCCTGCTGTTGTTTGCTGCTTCCGGTTCTTTGTGGGCCCAGACGGTTACCGTCAGCAACGTTGATCCGGATTCGGTCCGCGCAGCAGGAACTTCGTCAGCCCAGGCAACGGCTTCGGCAGTGACCCGGACGCATAACAACAGTTATGTGATCGGTGACGATGACATTCTGGAAATCAATGTCTGGAAAGAGACGGACCTGTCCAAGACCATCCCGGTCCGCTCCGACGGCAAGATATCGCTTCCCCTGGTCGGCGAACTGCAGGCGGCGGGACGCACCCCGGTGCAGCTGGAAGAAGACATCACCGGCAAGCTGAGGAATTTCATTACCGAACCGGCCGTCACGGTCATGGTCCAGAAGATCAACAGCCTGAAGTTCAATGTCATGGGCGAGGTCATCAAACCGGGCGCGTATCCGCTGACGACGTCGATGACGGTGGTGGATGCAATCGCGACAGCTGGCGGGTTCAAGGATTTTGCCAAGAAAAAGTCCATCTACGTTCTGCACACGAACGCCGATGGCACGGAGTCGCGTACTTCGTTCAACTACAGCGTGTTTGTGAAAGGGAAGGACCCTAAGCAGAACGTCAAGCTGCAGCCGGGGGATACGGTGGTCGTGCCCTGAGCTCGATATGATCACAAGAATCTGCCTGATTCTGGCGCTGCTGGCGGCTGTCCCTGGATGGTCCCAGACGGCGGGTACGGACGAACAGCCCGATAACCCCGTCGCGAACAGCGGTATGCTGACGCCTCCCCCGGTCAGCGGCGAAGCGTATCCCGTCGCTACCGGCGATGAGGTCCGCAACAATTACATCAACCTCGGTATCGCGGGCCAGATTGGCTACGACGACAACGTGGCAGCCGGCTACAGCTCAAAGCCGGCCAGCGACACGATTTTTTCGATCTGGCCGACGGTCACCTTCGACAAGGAAACGCTGCAGCTGAAGGAGCAGTTCAACTACAGTCCAGGCTTCAGTTTTTATGAACCCACAACGACGCTGAACGAGTCGGATCAGAACGCAACCGCCAATTTCGATTACCACCCAAGCCACACTTCCAGCATCAGCCTGCAGGATTCTTTCCTGCGCAGCTCGACGTTATTCAGCCAGCCGTTTGCCGGAGGACTGGGAGACGTGTCCGGCAGCACACCGGCTCAGGTGACCGGAGTGGTGCCGCCGTTTGCGGATCGCATCTCCAACGCCGCCAGCCTGCAACTCAGTGACGAGGCGCAGGACAATCTGATGTTTGGCGTCGGCGCACAATACGGGCAGCTGGACTATCCCGACAGCAGCCAGGTGGTTGGACTTTATAACTCGGTTTCTTATGGCGGGTCTGCCTTCATGAGCATCCGCAGCGCTGCCCGTCAGTACGTCGGCGGCAATATTCAGCACACGAGAATCATCAGCTATCTCAAAGGTACGGACAGCACGCTGCAGAGCGACAACTTTTTCGCCTTTTATACGATTTATCTCCGGAACTCCCCGAGAAGTACGCTTTCGCTCTCCTTCACGGGTGGTCCGGAGCACTACATAGCGATGCAGTATCCCGAAGCTTCAGTGCAGGCGTGGTCGCCGGCGGGCACGGTGGCGGTCGGCTGGCAGGCTCACCTTTCGAGTCTTTCCGCGAGCTACTCCCACAACGTGGCTGGTGGAGGCGGGCTCCCGGGCGCCTACACGGAAGACCGGCTGCGTGGTCTGTTCCGGCGGGAGTTAACCCACACGTGGGCGGCCAACTTTTCAGGTCTTTACTCGCTGAACCAGAACCTCACATCGTCGTTTCCGTCCTCTGAACCGGGTGGCCACACGATCTCCTTCAGCGCTTCGGCGGAGCACACGGTGAACCGGAATCTGAAATACGCTTTCGGTTACGACCGTGTGGATGAGACTTATACCGGCGTGGGAGCTTTCGCTAATCTTCCCGGCAGCAATCATGAATATTTTTCGATCAGTTATCAGATGACCCGACCTTTAGGACGATAAGATGCCAGAAGTTTACGAGACAGAAGAGAAAGAAAAAGTCGACATCGAGCGGTATCTGGATATCGTGCGCCGCCGGCACATGCATTTCCTGATTCCGCTGCTGGTTGGATGGCTGACGGTGTGGGGGATGAGCTGGGTGCTCTCGCCGCGGTATAAGTCGACCACGCAGATCCTGGTCGAGGAACCGTCGATGCCGAAGAATTACGTCACCCCAAATGTGGACGACGATCTGCAGACCCGGCTGCAGAGCATGCAGCAGCAGATCCTCAGCCGCACCCGGCTGCTGATGATTATCAACAATCAGCATCTGTACAGCGGCGGGCGCAAGCCGTTGAGCGACGATGACAAGGTCACGAAGATGCGCAAGGAGATCGTCATCGACCTGGTCCGCGATGCTCAGAATGGCGGTATCACTGGGTTCAAGATCGATTACTCCGCGCAGAACCCGCGTGTAGCGCAGCTGGTGACCGGGCAGCTTGCAGAGCTGTTCATTAACGAGAACCAGCAGACCATGCTGAAGCAGTCGGGCGACACGACGAAGTTTCTTGAGGTGGAACTGGCCAAGGCCAGCGCCGACCTCGCCGACATGGATGCCAAGAAGAAGGCCTTCGAGGCCAGTCACCTCGGCGCGCTGCCCTCCCAGGAGGCCAGCAATCTGCAGATTCTGACCGGACTGCAGGCGCAGCTGCAGAACGAGCAGGACGCGCTGAACAATGCGGCTCAGCAGCGGGCCCTGCATCAGACGATGATTCAGCAGCTCCGCACCAATCCAACTCCGGTGCAGCGCACCGGCGTCATCGATCCGAACAGCGTGGAGGCCATCGATATCCAGCTGGGCAAGCTGAGGGATCAGCTGACCGATCTCCGTTCGCGCTACACGGACAGCTATCCGGATGTGGTCAAGCTGCGCGCACAGATTGCCCAGACAGAGAAGGAAAGAGATGCAGCTGCGGCCGCCGAGAAAGCCAAAGGAGCCAGCACGGCGACGCAGGATACGCTGACCATCTCCCAGCTGCAGGCCCAGCTCGAATCCGACAACGTGGAGATTCAGAATCGCAAGACGGCGATCGCGACGCTGCAGGGAAGAATTGCGGAGTACGAAGCGCGGATTAACGAGGAGCCGGCCAGCGAACAGCAGCTGGCCGACCTGACGCGCGGCTACGAGCAGTCCAAGACCAACTACGACGATCTGCTGAAGAAGAAGCAGGATTCGCAGATGGCCACCAGCATGGAAGAGAATCTGCAGGGCGAACGGTTCAGCATGATCGACCCGCCGAACCTTCCTCTCAAGCCCGATTTTCCGAATCGGCTGGAGTTCTGCGCGGCTGGAATGCTGGCGGGAATCGCTCTGGGCGGGCTAACCGTGTTCTTATTTGAGCTCGCCGACGACCGCCTGCACAGCGAGGCCGATATCAAGGACATTCTGCCTGTGCCGGTAATCTGCGAAATTCCCCAGGTGGTCAATCCCACCGACGAGTTGCTCAACAAGCGAAAAGCAACGTGGGGCTGGGCCACTGCCACCGCGGTTCTTGTCATTATTCTGGCTGGCTCTGCGGTCAGCTATTTGCACGGCTAGGTTCGATATCCAATGTATAAAGCTTTCTTCAAGCTCGCCCGCAACCCGTTCGATCTGACGCCGGACCCCACCTATTTTGTGTCGACACGACGGCACAATGAGGCGCTGGCCGCTCTGCACTATGGCATCCGGCGACATAAGGGTTTTGTTGTTGTTACCGGAGAAGTAGGCACCGGGAAGACTCTGCTCCTGCGCTGCCTGCTGCGGCTGCTGAAGGAGAGCAAGGACATTGCCTATGCCTATCTTTTCAACAGCCGGCTTTCGCCCGCCGAGTTTCTGCAGTACATCCTTTCCGATTTTGGGCTACCGGCGTCAGGCAAGAATAAAAGCGAGCTGCTGCTGGATCTGGGTCAGTTTCTGGTTTCGCGCGGTGCAAAGGGCCTGACCACCGTTCTGATCATCGACGAGGCGCATCACCTGAGCGAAGAGTTACTGGAAGAAGTACGGCTGCTTTCCAATCTGGAGACGACCGACGATAAGCTGCTGCAGATCGTGCTGGTGGGACAACCGGAGCTGGATCAGAAACTGGACTCCATCGGACTGCGCCAGCTCAAACAGAGAATCGCGCTCCGTTCGCAACTGGGACCCCTCGATGCTGAAGAGACCCGGGAATACATCGATCACCGGCTGCGCATCGCGGGAGCCGGCCTCCAGCCGAATGTGCTGTTTCCTCCCGACGTGGTCGCTGCGGTTTATCGTCACTCGCGGGGTTTTCCGCGGCTGATCAACACCATCTGTGAAAACGCCCTGATCATTGCGTACGCTCGGCAGAGTCCGGCTGTCAGCGTCGATGTTATCGAAGATGTTGCCAGAGAGTTCCGCCTCGAGACTTATCCGAGCGAATCGGAAGAGAGCGGACCGAACGAAATGGATGTTCATCAGGCCGCGAAGGTACTGCGCGACCTTTATTCAGCGCTGCGCCGGCCGTTGCCGCGTGGTGCTGCTTCGAATCTGCCAGTAACTCTCGAAACGAGTGAGTATGAGCCGAATATTTGATGCCCTGCAGAGGTCGGCAGCGGAACAGTCGGGTGCACAGCATCCAGCGGATCCGGATGCAACCGAACTGCTGCTGCACGTTGAACAACGCGCAGCCGCGGCGTGGGAAAACGGAGCGCAGCCTGCGGAAAAGAATGGCGGGCGCAACGGAAAGACGCACGCGCCGTCGACCGATACCGCCCCGGCGCCGGCGAGGAGCAGCACCAGAGAAGTCGTGCCGGAGGTTGCACCGCGTGCGGAGTTTCGTCCTGAACCGCGGGTCGATGTTCGTCCTGAGGACAGGACGAACGTTCACTCCGAAGGTCGCGCTGAAGCAGGTTCCGAAAGCCGCTCCGACGTTCGCCCCGAGAGCCGTTCCGACGTTCGCCCCGAAAGCCGTTCCGACGTTCGCCCCGAGAGCCGTTCCGACGTTCGCTCCGAGAGCCGTTCCGACGTTCGCCCCGAAAGCCGTTCCGACGTTCGTTCCGAAAGCCGTTCCGACGTTCGTTCCGAGAGCCGTTCCGACGTTCGCTCCGAAAATCGTTCCGCAGCTCGCGCTGATTCTCGCTCCGAAGGGCGCGCCGATGCTCGTGCGGAAGCGCGGGCCGATGCCCGGCCCGAAGGAAGGGCTGACGCTCGCACCCAGCCGCCTGCGGAGATCTTCAATCAGTTTCAGACGCTGCGCATTGCCGCTCCTATGCATGGGCGGTTGGTCACGGTTTCGGATAAGGACAGCCCGGCAGCGGAGGCTTTCCGTCTGCTGGCGGTGCGCATGCGGCACCTGCGCCGCGATCGACAGCTGAAAAAGCTTCTGGTGACGAGTTCAATCCCGCAGGAAGGCAAGAGCACCTGTTCCGCGAATCTTGCCTGCTCCCTGGCTCTGCGCGCGCATCAGAGAGTGATTCTGCTCGAGGGCGACGTACGGCGGCCGTCGTTGTCGCCGATGTTTGGCCTGACGAACCGGCCGGGCGTCTGCGAATGGCTGCGCGAAGAGCGGGAGCTGAAGGACAGCATCTATTTTCTCGAAGGCGCCGACCTGTGGTTCATGCCGGCCGGCAGCTCTCCCAGCAATCCTCTGGAGATCCTGCAGTCGGGAAGGGTACCGATTCTGCTCGAGCGGCTGATCGATCTGTTTGACTGGATCATCATCGATTCGCCGCCGGTCCTGCCTCTGGCCGATACCAGCGTATGGTCTCGTCTGGCCGACGGCATCCTCATCGTTACGCGTCAGGGAACATCGGAGAAGCGGCAGCTGCAGAGAGCCGTGGATGCGATCGAGTCGCAAAAGCTGATTGGCGCACTGCTGAACTCCTCCAACAGCGCGCCGCATACCGACTATTACTACAGTCCGCGGCCAGCAGGAAAGTCGAGCCGGGATTAATGGGTATGGCCGGAGCGTCGTGAGTTTTTTCGGGTCCCGCGAACTGGATGGCGGGATGAACCAGTCACCAGGGTCGGCAAAGTCGAATAACAGCAGCCGAAGACCGTAAGGATAGTTATCCAATATTTCGCACCGGACGTTTCGAACATGCACCAATGCTCGAGAAGGAGCGAGTTGTGACTCTGCCAAGGATCAGTAAAATCTCAGATATGGTGGACCCGATTTTCGACGCGGCCGCCCATGGGGAACGAGAAGTTCTCCTCGAAGAAGCCTTCCGGCGAAGGATCGCCATCGAGCGGAAGCGGACAGAGCGTTCCCGTGAACCGTTTTTGCTGATGCTGCTGGAAGCTGGCGCTTCGCAACCGAACGGCGACGGGATAGACAAGACCCTGGTGGGCATTGTCTCGGCCATGCAGTCCTCCACCCGCGAGACCGACGTGGTCGGCTGGTACAAAGACCGAAGCACCGTGGGCGTAATGTTCACCGGCCTCGTGATCAGCGACAAGAACTCGGTGCTGAGCACCATTCTCGGCCGGGTCAGCGCCGCTCTGCAGGAAGAAGTGTCGCTCGAGCGCTTCAACCAGATTACTTTTTCGTTTCATTTCTTTCCCGATGACTGGGACGAGGACAGCTCCGGTCGTCCTACCGATCCGGTCCTCTATCCGGATCTGTTTACGCCCACCAACGACCAGCGCATGCTGCTGCGCGTCAAGCGTGTGATGGACATCGCCGGCAGCGCCCTGATGCTGATCGTGTGCCTGCCCCTGCTGGCCGTCATCGCTCTGGCCGTCAAACTCACTTCCAAAGGTCCGATCCTCTTCAAGCAGGATCGGATCGGGCAATATGGCCGCCGCTTCACGTTTCTGAAGTTTCGGTCGATGCGGGTGAACAACGACGAAACCGTGCACAAGGAATATGTGAAACGGCTGATTGCCGGGGTGGCGGAACGGGTTCCCGCCACCGGTAATGGCGACGGTGTTTACAAGCTGGCGGGCGATAAGAGAATTACGCCCATCGGCAAGTTTCTCCGCAAGACCAGCCTCGACGAGCTGCCTCAGTTTGTGAACGTGCTGCGCGGAGATATGTCGCTGGTCGGTCCACGGCCTCCGATTCCTTACGAGCTGGCAGCCTATCAGACGTGGCATCGCCGCCGCGTGCTGCAGGTCAAGCCCGGAATTACGGGGTTGTGGCAGGTGACGGGGCGCAGCCGCGTCCGCTTCGACGACATGGTCCGGCTCGATCTGCGTTACGCCATCTCCTGGTCGCCGTGGCTCGATCTGAAGATTCTTCTGCTCACGCCGGCCGCCGTCATCAAGGGCGCGTACTAACCAGGGACTGCTAACCGTCTTCGGACAGCATCTTTCATTTCACACCAGGATCTTTCATTCAATCGCTCGTTTCCATTAAGCGCTGTGCTATGGGGAGCCGTCAGGTCACGCCCCGTGGACGCGCTGAAAGTGTGGTGACACTCACGTGAATTTCGGAGTCATCGGCTACGGTTATTGGGGACCCAATGTGGTCCGGAATCTTGCCAGTCTCGAAGGTTCCCAGGTCTTATCCATCGCAGAGCTGAGTCCTGCGGCGCAGAACCGCGCCCGCAAGGCTTATCCCGGCATTCACGTCACAGCGGATGCCATGGAAGTCATTACTTCCCCGGACATCGACGCCATCGCTGTAATCACCCCGGTGTGGACGCACTACGAGCTGGCGAAGGTCGCCCTCGAAAACGGCAAGCACGTTTTCGTCGAAAAGCCCTTCACGAGCAACGTCGCGCAGGGTGAAAAGCTGATCGATCTGGCGATCCAGAAAAATCTGCGCATCATGGTCGACCACACCTTTCTGTTCACCGGGGCGGTGCGTAAGATCTCGCAGCTGCTGCGCGAAGGAACGCTGGGAAGGCTCTACTACTACGATTCAACCCGCGTTAACCTCGGACTGTTTCAGCACGACATCAATGTGCTGTGGGACCTTGCCCCGCACGATCTCTCCATCATGGATTACGTGATCGAGGGGAACCCCGAGGCGGTGGTCGCGACCGGGCAAAGCCACCTGAACTGTCACGAAGACGTGGCGTTCATGACGCTCTACTTCCCGGAAAACGTGATCGCGCACATCAATGTGAACTGGCTCTCGCCGGTGAAGGTGCGGACCACGCTCATCGGGGGCGAGAAACGCATGCTGGTGTGGAACGATCTCGAGGCCGATGAGAAGGTCAAGGTTTACGACAAAGGAGTCAACATTACCAGCAGCGAAGGCGTTTACTCCCTGCTGGTGAACTACCGCTCCGGCGATATGTGGTCGCCGCAGCTGGAGCAGATCGAAGCGCTGCGCCACGAATTGTCGTATTTCGTCGACTGTATCTCGACCGGAAAAGAACCCTTCAACGACGGATGCGCTGGCCTGCGGGTAGTGAAGATGCTCGAGGCGGCCAGCGAGTCGATGAGCAAACGAGGCTCGCTCGTCTACCTATGAACGCGTACAACGCTATTGCAGAGGACGTGAAACTCGGCGCCAATGTGCGGCTGTCGAAGTTCATCAACCTTTACGGATGCGCGATCGGCGACGACTCGAGGATCGGTGCGTTTGTCGAAATCCAGAAAAACGCGACGGTGGGCCGCCGCTGCAAGATTTCCAGCCATACCTTCATTTGCGAAGGGGTTGTGATCGAAGACAACGTGTTCATCGGACACGGCGTGACGTTCATCAACGACAGCTTTCCGCGCGCGACCACGGCCAGCGGAGAGCCCCAGAGCGAGGCAGACTGGAAGGTCGAGCACACTGTCATCCGCAAGGGCGCATCGATCGGATCGGGCGCCACCATTTTGTCCAACACCACTGTAGGTGAGAACGCGATCGTTGGTGCGGGGAGCGTTGTCACTAAAGATGTCCCACCCAACTCGATCGTGGCTGGCAATCCGGCCAGGATCCTGCGTTACATCGAAGAATAAAAAGAGGACCCCCATGTACGCATCTAACGACATCCCGTTTCTTGATTTAGTTACGCCCCACGTAGAGCTCGAAGAAGAGCTCACCGCCGTCTTCCGCCGCGCTTTGTTCACAGCCGGATTTGTCGGCGGCCCGATGGTCGAGGAGTTCGAACAGGCCTTCGCCGATTTCTGCGATTGCAGCCATTCGGTCGCGGTCAGCAGCGGAACCGATGCTTTGCGCTTCGCGATCATGGCCTGCGGTATCCAGCCGGGCGACGTGGTGATCACGGTGCCGCATACTTTTATCGCCACCACGGAGGCGATTTCGCAGGCGGGCGGGATCCCGGAATTCGTCGACATCGATGAGAACACCTACAACCTGTCGGTGGAGCGGTTGCAGGAGTATCTCGAGCAGGGCTGCACGCGGGATGCGTCGGGACGGTTGATCAGCAGGCGGAGCCAGCGCCCGGTGACGGCGGTGGTTCCGGTGCATCTCTACGGTCAGATTGCCGACATGGATTCGATCCTGCGGCTGGCCAATCAATACGGCCTGACGGTGATCGAGGACGCGTGCCAGGCGCATGGCGCCGAGTATTTTTCCGGCAAACTGAATCGCTGGATCAAAGCCGGATCGATGGGGCGCGCGGCTGCTTTCAGCTTTTATCCGGGGAAGAATCTGGGCGCCTGCGGTGAAGCAGGGGCGGCCACGACCAACGACGCGGGCATCGCCGCGAAGATGAAAATGCTGCGCGACCACGGCCAGGCGAAGAAGTACTACCACGATGTCGAGGGCTATAACGGACGGCTCGATTCGATTCAGGCCGGATTGCTGCATGTGAAACTGAAGCATCTTGCGAAGTGGAATGCGCAGCGCCGCGATCGTGCCGCCGAATACGATCGTCTGCTGGCGGGGAACGAAACGGTGGTCTGTCCGTACGAGCCGTCCTGGTCGCGCGCGGTCTATCACCTCTATGTCATCAGCACCGACGATCGCGATGGCATGATGAGCCACCTGAAGGCCGTGGGCATTGGCACCGGCATCCATTACCCCGTGCCTCTCCATCTGCAGAAGGCCTACAAGGGCCTCAATTACAGGGAAACGGATTTTCCTGTTTCGACGCGGATCGCCGGGAAGATCCTCTCCCTGCCCATGTTTCCGCAGCTTTTGCCGGAGCAGCAGGCGCGGGTGGCGGATGAAATCCAGCGCTTTGTCCCCTCAGCACTGATCTCTCAGTAAGTCCCGGTGGCCGGCAGCGAGTCACGCATGCGGAATCTCATGCCTCCGGGGACAACCCCTGCGCCGCGCGTCACGATCGTGATGGCGGTGTACAACGCCGCGCCCTTTCTGCGCGAGGCGATTGCCAGCGTTCTGGCCCAGACTTTTCGGGATTTCGAGCTGATCGTGGTGGACGACGCGTCCACCGACGATTCACTCGCGATCCTGAAGAGCCTGGATGATCCGCGCATCCGCATCCTCACCCATCCCACGAATCAGGGCGCATCCCGTTCGCGCAACGACGCAATCGTCGCCGCGCGCGGGACGTTGATCGCCATCATGGACGCGGACGATATTTGCGCGCCCACCCGACTCGAAGAACAAGTCGCCTTTCTCGACACACATCCTGCCGCGGGGC
The DNA here is from genome assembly GCA_963787915.1 of uncultured Acidobacteriaceae bacterium. Lineage (GTDB taxonomy): Bacteria > Acidobacteriota > Terriglobia > Terriglobales > Acidobacteriaceae > Palsa-343. The sequence goes on from CAWBEP010000008.1 coordinate 674,048, forward strand.
TGGTGGGATGCGCGGTCTACGACAATGTAGACGCGGGCGGAGCGGTTCTTTATACGTCGGTTCTTCCCGAAGACAATGCAGAGGTCCAGCTGGCCCTGATGGAAGCCTGGTGCTTTCTCCATTCCTCGATCACCTTCAGAAAAAATTTGCATGAGACCGTGGGTGGATATCGAACCGCGTTCGAGCCGGTCGAAGACCACGACTTCGCTTTGCGCGTTGCGGAGCGGGCGCAGGCCTTCAACCATGGGCAACGCCTGGTCACTTACCGGCTGAACCCAGGCGGGCTCTCCGTAATCGGCCACCAGTATATTGATGAGCTGCGCGCGATTGCGATTCGCCTCGCTCGGCGGCGGAGATCCGGAATCTCCGAGAATCTTGAAGCGGAAATGCCCCGGGTGCTGGAGTTGAAGCGGAGACGCAAAGAGCTGCGCGGCCTGACCGGCGTCATTCAGCGGTGGCGCGATTCTTTTTACGCGGCCAACCGGTATTACGGATTTGGGTGCCGCGAACTGTGCGCTGGTCATCTGGAAAGTGCTCGCCGTTGTTTTGTACAGTCCTTCCGCACCAACGGGATGTTCGTAAAATCCTGGATCGCTTTCGGGCTTGCACTGTCGCCGTTGCTGGCACGTCCGCTGCGCTTCCTGTTTCGCTCCTCCATGCAACAACATAACCATCCAGGCTGGTCGCGGCCGCGCGCCGATCCCGCCGGTCTGAGCCCGGTCACCCACACGACAGCTGCCCGATAACCGAAAAGATTCCCACCGTCAGCAGGAAAGCCGAGATGCAACTTCTCGATTTGTATTATTTCGTTAAGCCCGCAATACCCCATAACATCCGTCTGGCTCTCAGAGGACATCTTGCCGCGCGGCAACGCCGACGGAGTGCGGCCGTATGGCCGGTCAACGAAGCGGCGGGGGGAAAGCCCGCGTGGTGGCCCGGGTGGCCGGACGGCCGGAAGTTTGCCTTCGTTCTCACCCACGACGTCGAGGGCCTCAAGGGGCGGGACCAGACACGGCAGCTGGCTGAGCTCGAAATGGAGCATGGCTTTCGCTCGTCCTTTAACTTTGTTCCCGAAGGCCAGTACGAAACGCCGCTCGATCTCCGGAGCTTTCTGAAGCAGAACGGCTTCGAGGTCGGGGTGCATGATTTACATCATGACGGCACGCTCTATCGCTCGGAGGCGGAGTTCCGCGACGCGGCCAAACGCATCAACACGCACCTCGAGCAGTGGCAGGCGGTTGGGTTCCGTTCCGCGTTTATGTTCCATAACCTCGAGTGGCTCAAGCAGCTGAACGTGCTCTACGACGCATCGACCTTCGACACGGATCCGTTCGAGCCTCAATCGGATGGCGCGGGAACCATTTTCCCGTTCTGGGTGGAAAGGGCGGACGGGAGCGGTTATGTGGAGCTGCCTTATTCGCTGCCGCAGGACTCGACGCTGTACCTGGTTCTCGGCGAAAAATCGAACGACATCTGGAAGCGGAAACTGGACTGGGTCGCCGAGCAGGGCGGAATGGCTTTGGTGAATGTGCATCCTGATTACATGGCCTTCAGTGGGCGGCCCTCACGCACGGAATTTCCCGCGTCCTATTACGGCGATTTGCTGAAGTACGTCTCCACGCAATACGGGAATCAGGCCTGGCGCGCGTTGCCGCGCGACGTCGCGCAGTTTGCGAAAGAATCTATGTTCTCGACGGCTGGGTCCGCGCAGAGAACCAGTGCGGTGCCGGAGAAGATTCTGTGACGGTCTATGCGATTGACCCCATGCGCGACTCGCGTTGGGCGGAACTGGTCAGCCGGCACGAGGCCGCGTCGGTATTTCATTCCGTACCGTGGCTTGAAGCGATCCGGGAAACCTATGGTTACACGCCCATCGCGTATACCACCTCGCCGCCGTCGGAGCCGCTTGCGAACGGTATCGTGTTTTGCCAGATCAAAAGCTGGCTGACCGGGCGCCGCATGGTGTCGACACCGTTTTCCGATCACTGCGAACCGCTGCTCGACGATGCGGGCAACGCCGCCGCGATTGGGGAAGAGCTGAAGAAAAGCGTCGACGCGGGGAAATGGAAATATATCGAGCTGCGGCCGATGAGCGAGCTGGCACTGGACGGAGCTGTTCCCGCGCCAGCCTGCCACTTTCACATGCTCGATCTGAAGCCGAGCGCAGACAACATCTGGAAACGGACGCATAAGACGGCCATCCAGCAGCCCATCAAGCGCGCTGAACGCGAGGGTATCCGGATCGAGACTGGTAATTCGGAGACTCTGCTGGCGGCGTTCTATCGGCTCATGGTCCAGACGCGCCGGCGCCACCAACTGCCGCCGCAGCCGATTGAATGGTTCCGGAACGTCGCTGCGCGCATGGGCGACCGGATGCGCATCCGCGTAGCTTTCCAGAAGGAACAGGAGATTGCCAGTATCGTCACGCTCGAGCACAAGAACGTGCTGGTGTACAAGTACGGCTGCTCCGATACGCGATTTCAGAATCTCGGTGGTACGCCGCTGCTCATCTGGAATGCGATTCAGGATGCAAAGGCGGCGGGGCTCACCTGCATGGACTTTGGCCGTTCCGACGCCGACAATCCGGGGCTTATCACATTCAAGAATCGCTGGGGCGCAACGCCGTCGCAATTGACCTATCTGCGCTGGTCCTCGAAGCCGGCCACCGAAAGGGCCGACGGGCATTCTTCCGGAATCGCCAGGCGGCTGTTCGCGATGATGCCGGACTTTGTGTTGCAGACAACCGGACGTATTCTGTATCGCCACGTCGGATGAACAGGGATGTCTGAAGACAGTTTCGATCGATGTGGGTAGGTAACAGTTGTGTTTCAAAGAGTGGTTCGAGGGTTAGAATCGGGCCATCGCCAACGGTGAACGAATGAAAGTATGCATGCTGGCGTACGCGCACTATATTAACGATGCACGCATCAAGTCCTACGTGCGCACGCTCGAAGACCACGGGCACCGTGTCGATGTAATCGCTCTGCGCTCCGACGGGGAGTCGAGTCGCGAAGAGCGGTCCACCGGAACCGTTTTTCGCATCATGGATAAGTACCAGGGGCAGAGCACGCTGGCCTACGCCGGATCCTATCTGCGCTTCCTGCTGAAGGCGATGCTCTTGCTCGCGCGCCGTTCCCTGCGGGAGCGGTACGATGTGATTCACGTGCACAACATGCCCAATGTGCTGGTGTTTGCCGCGATGGTTCCGAAGATGATGGGCGCTCGACTGATGCTCGATGTGCACGATCTGATGACCGTCAATTACATGGCCAAGTTCGATTGCGGGGAGAGCGACAGGCGTATCCAGGCGCTGAAGATGGAGCAGCGGATTTCGGCGATGTTTGCCGATCACCTGATCTGCGCCGATCACAATCAGCAGGATTACCTTGCCGACCACTGTGGCGTTGCCCGGAGCAAGGTCACCGTGCTGATGAACCTGCCCAACGCCGAGCTGTTCGGGCCGACCCCGACGGTGAAGGAGAAAAAGAGCGGAGCCTTCCGGATCGTGTATCACGGAACCATCGCTCATCGCCTGGGCATTGATTTGATTTTGCGCGCCATAGCCAAAATCGGCGACCGCATTCCAGCAGAGCTGTGGATGTATGGAGCTGGGGACTATCTGCCTGAGGCGCTGGCCTTGTCGACCGAACTGGGCCTTGACGAGAAAGTCCACTTCAGCCAAAGCTTCTTCCCCGTGGAGAAAATACCGGAGATCGTTTGCGGCATGGACCTTGGCATCATCGGCAATCGCCGCAACCTGGCCTGCGATAAATACATGCTTCCCGTAAAGCTGCTCGAGTATGTGTATCTGGGCGTTCCCGTGGTGGCGCCGCGTCTGGACGTGATCGCCCGCTATTTTGACGACTCGATGCTGCGTTTCTACGATCCGGAAAACGTAGAACAGATGGCAGAGTCGATCGTAGCCCTGTACAACAACCCGGAGGAGCGCGAGCGCCAGGCACAGGCGGCCCTCGCTTTTTATCAGAAGCACAACATCAAAGCGCAAGCCGATCGCTACCTCGACTTGCTGACAGCGCACCCGGTCAGCCTGTACCCGGTGCCCGAGCATCACGCGTGAGTCGGAAGAAAAGCGCTCCGCAACCATGGGAGGCGCCCCAGGACGCCCAGGCAAAACCGTCTCCGTGGCTCTGGGTGCCGTTCGTCTGGTTATTCTTCGTCAGTACGCGCGCCCTCTCGACATGGATGTCGGGGCACGCGGAAGGCGCAGGAGCGGCGGACTTTACCGGAAGCCCGGTGGATCTCGCGCTGATGGGTTTCCTGATGGTGGTCGGGACGATTGCGCTTTGCCTGCGTCTCAAAAAGACCAAGAGAATTCTGGCCAACAACAAATGGGTCGTCGCCCTGTTTGTTTACATGGCGCTGAGCTATTTCTGGTCGAACTTTCCCGACATCACCCTGCGCCGGGCGGTCCGCTCGATCGGCACCCTGATCATGGTCCTGGTTGTTCTGACCGAGCGCAGTCCTCTTGAGGCGATCCGCGCGCTGTTGCGACGTTTGTATGTGATCCAGATTCCGGCGTCGATGATCGCCATCAAATATTACAGAAACATCGGTGTGCTCTACGGCTGGGACGGCACGGAAGAGCAGTGGATCGGGCTTTCGACGGACAAGAACAGTCTCGGACAGGTCGCCATGGTCAGCGGACTTTTCTGGGTCTGGCAGCTGTTTGGCGACTGGGCCAACAAACTGGCCAAATGGAGATGGTTCAGGTTAGGTTTCGATGCCGCTCTGCTGCTGATGACCCTCTGGTTGTTAAGAGGCTCGCCCACTTCACACAGCAGCACAGCCATTCTTGCATTTGTCGCCTGCTCGGTCGTGCTGTTCGGGTTGGAGTTGGTCATCCGGCGCATCTCGGGTCAGAAACGGCGGATCGTGCTGGCCGGACTGGTAGCTTCGACTCTGCTGGCGCCCTTTGTGGCCCTGGCTTTACAGGCACTCGATACGTCGCCGGCCAGGATGGTGGTGCAGGCCACTGGCCGCGACATGACATTTACGGATCGAACCCGGCTGTGGACCGACGTTATCAACAACGCTGAAAAAAGCCCCATCGTCGGCACCGGCTTCGGAGCGTTCTGGGTAGGAAAGATTGGATACGACATGTATCCGCTGCCCAACTGGTCGGAAAAGACGCCGGAATGGCGGCCTGAGCAGGGTCATAACGGGTATGTTGATACCTTCGTCGAGACCGGCCTGATCGGTGTGGTGCTGCTGACGATTATCATCGTTATGGGATTCGTGAGCGCACTGCGCGGACTCGACAAGAACTTCGAGCTCGCCAGCCTGCGTGTGGTGCTGCTGCTGAGCATCGTCATGAACAATATGACGGAGACCAGTTTTCTAAAGGGCACGCACGCGCTCTGGTTTCTCTTCCTCCTCGTAGCGATGGATGTTCCGCCTGTCAAACTGAAGGCTCGACCGAAAGGGTATGAGCAGCTGCCGGAGGCGGTGCCGGCGCCGGAGATCGAGGCGGACACTTATGTTCAAACTCGATCCGGATTACTCCAGTCTCCGTGCGCGGAAGCGAGTTGACGGCGACCCGCGTCCTCATTCAGTTCTCGCAGCCGTTGCCCAGGTACCTAAAAGTGGAGAACACTCTTACCCCAACTCGACAGAGCACCGATGGCATTCTCGACGACCGCGTGGCCGCCGCGAAGGCTGCCGAGACGGAGGAGATCACCGTCTGCATCTGCACCTACCGCCGCCCCGAGTTGCTCGAACGGCTGCTGGTTGCCCTTGCCAAACAGCGAACCGACGGACGCTTCCATTTTTCCTGCGTCGTGGTGGACAACGACGGGACGGCCAGCGCGCGCCCTCTGATCGAGCGGCTGCAGCCGACACTCCCTTTTCCCATCCGTTATGACGTGGAACCGGCACGCAACTTTGCCCTGGTACGAAATCGTGCGATCGGTCTGGCATCAGGGAAGTTATTTGCATTCATCGACGATGACGAGGTGCCGCGCGAGGACTGGCTGATCCAGATGCTGCGCGTGCTCGATGAGCATGGCGCGGATGCGGTTCTGGGACCGGTCCGTCCCTATTTCGAGGGCGAGCCTCCGCGATGGATTGTGCGCAGCGGTGTCTGCGACCGGCCGCCGCATCCGACCGGCATGGTGCTGCACTGGCGCCAGACTCGCACCGGCAACGTGCTGCTGCGCGCAGCCATGATCAAGGATGAAGGTCTTCGCTTCGATCCTGCGTATGCGAGTGGTGGCGAGGATATCGATTTCTTCCGTCGTGCCGCGGGGGCGGGAAAGAACTTTGTCTGGTGCGAAGAAGGCGCTGTGTATGAACTGGTGCCGGAGTCGCGCCTCCGTCGCAGCTATCATCTCAAACGCGCGTTTTTGCAGGGCCGTTTGTCGCTGAAGTATGCAACCGACCGCCCTACGATTACTGCCCGTCTCCAGGTAGCCGCTAAAGCACTGACGGCAGCCGTGCTTTATACCACGGCGCTTCCCGTGTTATTCCTGATGGGGCATCATCTGGGGATGAAGTATCTGGTGAAGGATTGTCACCACGTTGGGCGGCTGCTGGCGATGGCCGGTATCGCGCGCAGCACGAATCGAAATTTCTAAAAATCGGTGGTTCACGATCGTTGGTTCACAGTAAGGAGCACGGGGTAATGAAGGTTTCTGTCTTTGGCCTTGGATATGTTGGTTCGGTTTCGGGGGCGTGCCTTGCCCAGATGGGCCATCACGTCATTGGCGTTGACGCGAATGCGGCCAAAGTTGGCATGATCAACCAGGGCCTTCCGCCCGTGATTGAAACCGGTCTCTCCGAACTGCTCACGGAGGTCACGCAAAGTAAGGCTTTCACCGCGACCGAGTCCTGGCAGGACGCCATTCTCGGTACGGACGTCGCCCTGGTTTGCGTGGGCACGCCGAGCAGCGCGAACGGCAGTTTGTCGATGGACCTGGTCAAACGGGTCAGTGAGCAGATCGGCACTGCCCTTGCCACGAAAGAAGGCTATTTTGTTGTGGCTATCCGCAGCACCGTCCTGCCCGGCACCGTGGAGGGAATTGTGGTTCCCATCCTCGAGGCGAAGTCAGGCAAGAAGGCAGGCCGCGATTTCGGCGCCTGCATGGTGCCCGAGCTCTTGCGGGAAGGCACGTCGGTGAAGGACTTTTTCCATCCCCCGCGTACCGTCATTGGAGAACTCGACAGCCGTTCGGGAGATACCGTTGCTCCGCTGTTCACCGGCATCGAGGCTCCTCTGATCCGCACCAGCATTCGCGTAGCGGAGAGCCTGAAGTATGCGGACAATGCCTTTCACGCTCTCAAGGTGACCTTTGCGAACGAGATCGGCAACATCTGCAAGAGCGCCGGTTCCGACAGCCATCAGGTGATGAAGATCTTCTGCATGGACAATAAGCTGAACCTGTCGCCCTACTATCTGAAGCCGGGCTTTGCGTTCGGCGGATCGTGCCTGCCCAAGGATCTGCGCGCACTCACCTATCACGCGCACAGCATGGATGTAGCGACGCCGCTGCTCGATTCGATTCTGGTGAGCAACAAAAAGCAGATCGATCGTGTGACAGCGCTGCTGCAGGGTTATAAAGGGCGATCCCTCGGTTTTCTCGGATTGAGCTTTAAGCACGGCACCGACGATCTGCGCGAGAGTCCGATTCTCGAAGTCATTGAAACCATGATCGGCAAGGGATTCAAGGTTGGTATCTACGACGAGTTCGTCTCCATCGCGCGCCTGGTGGGCGCCAACAAAGAATACATCCAGAAGGAAATCCCGCATGTTTCTTCGCTGATGCGTTCCTCGGCCGAGGAACTGCTCAAGGAATCCGATGTGCTGGTCGTCAGCAACGCGAGCGATCAGTTCCGCGAAGTTCTCGCGCAAACCCGGCCCGAGCAGGTGGTTGTGGATCTGGTGAGAATCGTCGAGCCAGCTGAAATCAAAGGACAATATCATGGCATCTGCTGGTAGCGCGATCGCCTCCTCAACAGCTCCCGGTACGGACGGCACGCTGTCGCCGGTACCCCGCAAGCGGGTTCTCCTCATCTCGAACCGGGTGATGCATTACCGGGTTTCGGTCTACAACTATTTCTGGCAGCACTTCCGCGAAAACGGCTGGGATTTCGCAGTTTTGTCAAATGAACTGCAGCGGCAGAACCAGAACCCCTGCCAGTTCGAGTTCATCGAAAAGCCCTTTGACTTTGCCGCCTACCGCGCGGAGATTCGCAGGTTTAAGCCGGACGCCGTCATCCTTTTCCTTCACATGAAGGACCGCATTCTGTGGCCGCTGATTCACTGGCTGAAGATCGCCGGCATTCCGGTGGCGCTCTGGACCAAGGCGCGCAATCTTGACGACGTCGATAACCGGATGCGCAACGCTTTCTTCGACTACCTGCATTTCATGAGCGACGGGCTGATCCTCTACACCTCGTCCCTGACACGTTTCATTCCGGAGTCGCAGCACAAGAAGACCTTCATCGCCAACAACACAATCAACTTCGAGGACTTTCCTCCCATCCGCGAATCGAAAGAGGAGATTAAGCGCGATCTCGGCATCCCCTTTCAAAAGGTTGTGCTGTTCGTGGGACGCATTGGGGAAGAGAAGAACCGGAAGAAGGTCGATCATCTGATCGATATGTTCCGCGATCTCGATCGCACCGACGTGGGACTGGTGATTGTTGGATCGGGACTGAGCGAAGAATTGCGCGCACGCATCAATCCTGCGAATACCCGCTATCTCGGCGAGGTGCACGACCCGGAACACCGCGCCATCAGCCGCATCTTCAAAATGGCCGATATCTGCTCCATCCCCGGCCATGTCGGTCTCGGGCTCAACCAGGCATTTTTCTGGGGTCTGCCCATGGTCACCGAGCACGGCAACCAGCCGCCGGAGATCGAATATCTGCACGATGGGGAGAACGGATTCATCGTGCCGGAAGACGATGTTGCCGCGCTGCGCGAGCGTCTTCTCTTCCTGATCGATAACGATCAGGAGCGGAAACGCATGTCGGACAATGCACGCCGCGACATTCTTTCCTATGCCTCCATCGGCGGCATGTTCGATGGATTTCTTGCCTGCGTCACGCATCTCACGCGCTGACCTTACACCCGCCCGAACCATTCAGCAATTCAGAGGGAATCACCATGGGAACCATGACAGATACCGGACTCTCGCCCGCCGCCGTCTCCGCCTCGACCAGACAACGACTGGTGGAGAGCGTCTCAGCGGTTCAGGCCTGGGTGGAGTCGCATCACTACAAGGGCTACGAGCCGTTCGACGGGTTGTCGAGCCCGCTCCGGGCACTGACGTTCAGGAACCTGCTGGCCGAGCGCATTCTGCAGCAGGCCGTTCGCCAGTCACCGATCAACATACGGCCATTGCTTGGCATCAAGCCTCTCGATTCCACCAAAGGCCGCGGCATGATGGCGTGGGGTTATCTGCTGTTGCACCGTAGCACAGGCGTTGCCGACTACTGGACCAAAGCGGTGGAGAATCTGAAGTGGCTGGATGGGCATAAGTCGCAGAAATTCGAGAAGCACAGCTGGGCCAACTTTTTCGATTTCTCGAGTCGCGGCGGCTCCTATTCGAAAGACGACAGCATCATTGTCTGGACCAGCCTGATCGCGCAGGCTTATCTTGAGGCCTTCGAGCAGTCCGGGGATCAGTGGTTTCTCGATATCGCCACCAGCGCCTGCGACTGGATCGTCGCGCTGCCCCGCGAGCACACGGATCGCGGTGACTGTCTGAGTTATTTTGCCCACGGTCAGGAGTCGATTCATAACGCCAATATGCTGGGGGGCGCGGCGCTTGCTCGCGCTGCACGCCACACCGGCCGCCAGGACTACCAGGACGCAGCACGCGAGTCCATGCGTTACAGCTGTCTGCGCATGCTTCCCGACGGCTCCTGGTGGTATGCGGAAGATGAGCAGTATCACTGGATCGATAACTTCCACACCGGATACAACCTCGACAGTTTGAAGTGCTACATCGAATACACCGGCGACACGGAGTTCTCCGAGCATCTGGGCCGTGGGCTGCGATTTTATATGGACAACCTCTTCGAGGCATCGGGTCGCCCGAAGTATTACCACAGCCGTCCTTTCCCGATTGACATTCAGTGTGCCTCGCAGGCGATCGATACGCTGGCCTACTTTGCGCCGCAGGATCCTGAGGCGCTCTCGCTCGCCCTCAAAGTGGCCGACTGGACCATCACCAATATGCAGAGTTCCTCCGGCTTCTTTTATTACCGGAAATATCCGCTGGGCATCACAGCGAAAACGCCGATGCTGCACTGGGGCCAGGCGACGATGTTCAAGGGGCTCGCTCACCTGATCGCCAGCGTGTCCCCGGAGGCTGAGACGAGCCGGCAAACCCGGACCCGTTACAGTCCGGCCGGACAGCAACAACGATGAGTCCGGGACTTCTCTCGAAAAGTGTCCGCTGGATCCCCATGGAATGGGTGCGGCCGCTGTCAGGTGTGGCGCTTGTGGTTCCGTACTACCACATGGTGAGCGATGCCTATGTGCCGCATGTAAGCAGGCTCTACGGGTTCAGAAATGTTGCAGAGTTTAAGGCGGACGTTGAATATTTTGCCCGCAATTTCACTCCCGTAACCCTGGCTGACATTGTCGACGCATTGAACGGCACGCGCGAACTGCCACGTTCCTGCTTCCACCTGACCTTCGACGACGGCTTCAGCGAAATGTATGACGTGGTTGCGCCGATTCTTGAGCGTGCCGGCGTTCCCGCGACATTTTTTCTGACGACGGCCTTCCTCGATGGAGGCGGCCTTGCCCTTCATAACCAGCTCAGTCTGATTCTCGATCGACTTGACTCCAGTTCCATCTCCGATGCCGCAAAAGCGCGTTTGGAATCTCTGCTGCCATCGCCAGCCGGCAATATGACGCTGCGCGATCGTGTCCTTTCGATCGTTTACGCGCAGAGATCGCTGGCGTGCAGCGTCGCCGAAGTTCTCGAAGTGGATCTGGACCGCTATGTCTCGAGGACACAGCCGCACCTCCGCTCTGATCAGGTCGCGAGGCTGATCGAGCGTGGCTTCAGCATCGGAGCCCACAGCCAGGATCATCCGTTATACGCGGACCTTCCTCTTTCCGAGCAACTGGCCCAGACACGCAACAGCGTGGAAATGCTGCGGGACCGCTTCGCCATTCGTCCCAGGTCCTTTGCATTCCCCCATAATGACAGCGGAGTGGGGGATGCCTTCTTCACCACAGTTTTCGGGGAGCAGGTTCTGGATGTCTCGTTTGGCACGTCTGGCCTTGTGCCCCACGCCCACCCGAGAAACATCGAGCGCGTAAAGATGGAAGACAACCCAGCGCCCGCAAGCCAGATTCTGGCGCGGCAATTCGTCCGGGCTGCTTATTTCCGGCTGCGCGGGGGGGAAGTGGTTTCCACCCCAAATTAGCGACGCCCCGATCGCTGGGAAGCCAATGCGATCGGGGCGGTCGTTTTGTTTCAGGAAAGTCGGAATACCGGTTGACGACTTACTGCACGCTCACGGTTCCGGTGAGGTTGGTCGGCGATGCCGGCGTTGGGCCGGAAGCGTAGCAGGTTGCGGGAGTGAAGGAACCGCCGGTGGCGGGCCCCTTCAGGTAGCAGTTTTCGGCTGCGTTGGCGTTGGTGGTCGGGTTGCCCTCCGGTCCTTCGAGCGGCCACGGGTATCCTGCCATGTAAGCCGGTTCGCTGGTGTAGTAGAGCGACGAGGGCAGTGTGTGGTTCGTGCCGCCCTCCCAGTAAGCCACACCATTCGTGAGATAGTCCCAGTTACCGTGATTGAGCGACGTGGTATCGGTGCTGGGGATGCTGCCGTTGGCTCCTGCGTAGCTGTAGACGATCGGATTGGCAGGAGTGGCGTATTCGTTGAAGCCGCGCAGCGTAGCGCCGGACCAGGTGGTGTGCATCCCGGTATGGCCGAGCACGTTGCCGACGAACGAGTAGTAGGTCTGCATGGTGTAGAGATCGATGGCATCGAAGCCGTCACTGGGGAAGCTGGGCACCCCGGTTCCGGTTTCATCTCCCCAGATCCAGTTGCGGAAGAAGACAAAATGGGAGGAGCTGCCCCAGAAGTCGTCCGCCGTAACGTGAGAGGTGATATTGCCCTCCCAGAGATTCATATACGGGTGCCCACCGTGCGAGGTACGAGCTGAGCCGAGGTAGGTCAGGTCGTCGGTATAGAGATCGTCGATGTAGTTGTAGAGAATCGCGGTTCCGGAGCCGCCGCCCTGATAGACGATGCCATGCCGGTTGTGCCGCATGATATTGTTCTCGACCTTGTGATCGCTGTTCGTGAAATTAATGAACACGCCGTAGTTGGCCCCGCTGGCCGAGGACCGGCCGTCGTGGAAGTAGGAATCGCGGATCTCATCGCCGTAGGAGAAGTCGAGCTCCACATGCGCTGAGCCGCTCGAACTGCCGGTCATATAAGTTTCAACACCCTTGACCCAGCAATAGAGGCAGCCCTGGAAGAGGATGATCTGGTTCGATCCAATGTCGGCATTCGCGCCTGAGACCTTGAAGTTCTCGTAGCCGGCCTTCTGGGTTGGGAAGGTGTAGATGCGATATTCAGGATTGGTGTAAAGCGTGTAGTAGAGCGGCCGGGCGAGGGTGAGTGTCGATCCGCTGACCGCGGTGACCTGGACGATCTGCTGCATCACGCGATAGCCGGTGTTGTCTCCGCACCAGGTGCAGGTCCCGTCCTCTCCGTTGACGCTCACCAGAGTCGGGTCGTTGTCGGCGAAGACGGCGATCCAGGAGCCTGCGGTGACCGATCCACTGGCAATGGTCAGGGTGGTCGCTCCCTTCTGCGGTGCGCCACTCAGTGCGTACCCAGGTGTGTTATTGCCGTAGGTGACTCCCGGGGTCAGGTTGTTCTGGTAAGAGAAATTTTGTGTGGTGAACTGCCCCCCCGAGCCCAGATTGAATAAGGTACTGGCCGCTCCCGCCCCGCGAAGAACAACATTGCTCTTTAGAGCCACGACGCTGTTGAGTTGATAGGTGCCGGCGGGCACAAAGACTGCAGTTCCGGCTGCGGCGCTGTTGATGCAGGCCTGAATCGCCGGTCCCGCATCGGAGGTGCCATTCGTGGGCAGTCCGGCACAGGTTACCGAGGTATAGTTCGGTAAGGTACCACCGTTCCATAAGTCAGAGCCGGTCTTCCATGGGATCGTGCGGCAATTGCCGGGACACGTGGTGTTATCACTCGGAAGCGAATAGGACTGGGCCGACGCGTGTTGCCCGAACAGAGCAGCCGCGAACATCAGGGTGGCGAGCACCCAAAGGGGGGAGTTTCTCCTGAACATTGCTACTACCTCATTTAAACGTGGACTTCGTACTCCGTGCCGAGGGCCTCGACAGAGATTTTGCGGCATGCCCGGGATCGGAACGGTTGGCTTGAAATCTACGGAATAGTGATTAAGGCGAGAGCATGTTAATCACCACTTCTTCTTCTGAAGAGAAACCTTTCATATGCAGGGGGTTGCGGTTACACAGCCCCGGAAGTGGTATAGGGAATCCGGTAAATTTAACCCACAATGGGGCAAATGCCGCAAACGCCGCCGAAGCGGAGCCAGAGGCTGTGCCCTGCATGCCGTCATTTCGGCGCGATGGCGGAGGTGCGTCAGCCTTTTCCAGCCCGGTCGGGAGCAAATAAATCGCGGACTCGCAGAGCTGAGGAGATGGTAGAGTACTGCAGTTCCCGGACGTCAGACGCGGGGCTGCTTTCGCTGAGTTTGTAGTTCCAACGGAGGTCTTTTCATGAAAGTCGTCATTTTCTGCGGTGGTCTTGGGCTGCGCTTGCGGGAATATTCCGAGAATGTTCCCAAGCCGCTGGTCCCCATCGGCGATGCCCCGGTGATGTGGCACCTCATGAAGTATTACGCCCATTACGGTCACAAGGATTTCATCCTGTGCCTCGGGCACAAGGGAGAAGCCATCAAGCGGTTTTTCCTCGACTACAACGAGGCGCTTTCGAACGATTTCGTTCTCTCCGACGGCGGGCGGGCCGTCCGGCTGCTGGGCCAGGACTTTACGAACTGGAGCATCACGTTTTCCGACACCGGCGCCAAATCCCTGATCGGCGAACGCCTCCTGACCGTGCGCGAGCATGTGAAAGGCGAGGAAATCTTCCTCGCGAACTATGTGGACGGGCTGACGGACATCAACCTCGACATGGTCATCGACAGGCTCGTGTCGTCGGGCAAGACGGCTTGCTTCGTGTCGGTGCCTCCCACGCAGACCTTCCATCTGGTCGAGACCGACAATGAAGGTCACGTCACCAGCATCAACCACGCGGCGACGTCGGAAAAATGGATCAATGGCGGCTATTTCGTCTTCCGCCAGAGGATCTTCGATTACATTCAGCCCGGGGAAGACCTGGTCGATGAGCCATTCGCGCGCCTGATCGCCAACCGGGAACTGCTCACGATCAAGCACGAGGGTTTCTGGGCCTGCATGGACACTTTCAAAGAACGGCAACAGCTCGAGGATCTCTGGTCGAAGGGTGGCGCTCCGTGGCAGGTATGGTCAAGGAACGGCCACCACAAAAAAGATATGAAGGTTAAGGCGTAACCTGCACCGAAGTCCGCGCTCCCTGCAACCACCAAGGGGAACGAAGCTCGCGTAACCATTTTCGCCCGGCTGCATGCAATCCGTGATTTTCTCCGCTAACCGACCGCGATGATCGATGTGCCGCAGGAGGCTGTTTGAGCAGTGATGTAAAGATCGCCGAAATCTCCAATCCTCCAGTCGTATCGGAGGCGGAAGAGCATTTCCGCACCGACCATCTGCTGAAGAACATCGGACACCGTGCGGTCTCCGGCGGGTTCATCACGGTGGGGGCGCAGGCGGCGAAATTCATCCTGAACTTCGCCGCGGCGGCTGTGCTGGCGCGGCTCCTCAGCCCGCGGGATTTTGGACTGGTGGGGATGGTCCTCGGTGTCACCGCCCTGGTCGGCGTCTTCACCCAGCTGGGACTGTCGATCGCCACCATCCAGCGCGAGACCATCACGCAGGCGCAGGTTTCGAATCTGTTCTGGATCAATGTTGGATTCAGCGGCGTGCTCGCACTGCTGAGCGCCGCGCTGGCGCCGCTGGCGGCGAAGTTCTACCATGATCCGCGCGTGCTGGGGATCATGCTGGCGCTGTCGTTTACGTTCTTACTCACCGGCTCGACCGTGCAACATCAGGCTCTGCTTACCCGGCAGATGCGGTTCCGAGCGCTGGCGGTGATTGACGTCTCCTCGAGTGCGCTTGGTTTTGGGTTGGCGTGTTTGCTGGCCTGGTTTGGTTTCGCGTACTGGTCTCTGGTGGCCCAGCAGCTGGCCACCACCGGTTGCGCTCTGGTGATGATCTGGCTGACCTCGGGCTGGCGCCCTCATCTGCCTTCGCGCAACAGCGGGGTCAAGCCGCTCATCAGTTTTGGTGCGCACCTGAGCCTGGCCGATTTTGTGGGCCAATTTTCTGCAAACAGCGACAGTATCCTGCTGGGACGGTTTTTCGGAGCAGCGCCTCTCGGTCTGTACACGCGGGCCAATGTGCTGCTCGCTCGGCCGATCCAGCAGGTCATCATGCCCGTGAACAACGTGCTGATCCCGGTGCTCTCGCGGCTCCAGGGCGATCCGGAACGCTACCGGCGCAGTTATCTGCGCGCCTACGGAACGCTGGCCCTGGTGGTCTTTTCGTTTGCCGCGATGTGCCTGGCTCTGTCGAAGCCGCTCGTCCTCGTGATCCTCGGACCCAAGTGGACCGGCGCGATTCCCTTGTTCGCGATGTTTACGCTGGTGGCTATCTCCGGGCCGTTGTCGGCCATCTGCAGCTGGATCTATGAGAGCCAGGGCAGAGGCCAGGACCAGTTACGCAACCACACTCTGGCCGGCGCGGTGACGATTGCGTCGTACGTGCTCGGGCTGCGCTGGGGTCCTTTGGGCGTTGTGACTTCGATCGCCGTCACCAGCCTCATCATCCGCCTGCCCATCGTCTATTACATTGCCGGCCGCAAGGGTCCGGTGAACACGCGTGATTTGTGGATGGGGTTTTTGTCGCATCTCCCCTGCTGGGCAACCGTCTTTCTTGCCACCGCGGTCGCTTACAGGCTCATGGAAAACGCGAGACCCCTGGTGCAGTTGCTGGTATGTATCCCCGCGGGTTTGGGTGTCGGGACGGCTCTCCTGCTGCTCTTCCCCCGTCCTCGGCAGAGCGCCTTCTTTGCCGGGAACAAGGTTAGAAATGCGTTGAAAGCGAGGTTTGCGACATCGTGAGCATTCCAGTGGACGATGAAGTGACGCAGCCCACCGAGGTGATGCGTTCGGCTCCCAACGCAGGAGCGGGGTCGAAGATTGCGTTTTTCGGGATCTTTGGGATCCAGAATCTCGGGAACGAGTGCACCCTCCAATCGATCCTGCAAAATGCCCGTCTCCGCCTGCCCGCAAGCGAAGTCTGTGCGATCAGCTTCAATACGGAAGATACGGAGCGGCGGCATCAGATTCCTGCAATTCCCGTATCGCAGCAGAACTTCGCCGGCATCGTGCGCCGCAGCGGACTGCGCGGCAAGATCGAAAAAGTGTTGCGGCTCTCGCGGCGCATTCCGGGGGAATACATGGATTGGGCGAAGGCCGTCAAGGCTCTGCGCGGCACCGATCTCGTCGTTATGACCGGCACCGGCATGCTGACCGACTACATGACAACGGCCACTGGCTTTCCTTACGACGTCTTCCGCTGGACGGCGGCCGCGCGCCTGGCTGGCTGCAAAGTACGCTTCGTGGGCGTGGGCGTCGGTCCCATCTATGGAAAGCTGAGCCGCTGGCTCATCACCAGGGCCCTTTCCCTCGCCGACTACAGAAGCTTTCGCGATCAGAATTCAAAAGACCGCATTCGGAAGGCCGGCTTCAGGCGCGACGACGATCCCGTCTTTCCTGACCTGGTCTTCAGCCTGCCAAAGAGTTCGTTCCCCCAGCGATTGAATCGCGGCCATCAGGTGCGGCAGGTAGGCCTGGGCGTAATGGACCACCGCGATATCCACATGTGGGACTCAGCCGAGCACCAGGCGCAATACTCCTCCTACCTCGACAAGATGGGCGACTTCGTCATCTGGCTCGTCGATCACGGGTATACCGTCCGCATTCTTCAGGGCGACGCCAAAAACGACGCCAGCACGCGCGCCGAGCTGAAAGCCAGGCTGGAGAAGCGCGGGGTCATTTACGCGCGGGCAGGCATTATCGACGAAGGCAGTTCGACCGTCGAAGAGCTGATCGCGCAGATCGCCGCGGTCGATCTGGTTGTGTCGCCGCGTTTCCACAATCTGCTGCTCGGGTTGATGATGAATATCCCCGGCGTGTCTATCTCCTACGATCCGAAGAACGATCAGTTACTGGAGGGCGTTGGGCTCGGCAAGTACCGTCAGCAGCTGGAAGACGTGGACGTGAACAAGCTGATCGATCAGTTTGTTGAACTGGAAGCGCGCGCGGAAGAAGTGAAGCCGATGATCGAAAAGAAAGCAACCGAATACCGGAATTTGCTGGAACAGCAGTACGACCGGATCTTCGGCGAGTTCAGTTCCGTATCTCAGCGCTGATGCAGGAGCCATTTTCAGACCGATGAAAGTTTCAGGCGCAGCGCGCCAATCTCTTTAAGCATGTAGAGGATTCCATGAATCAGACCGTTGAGAATTTCAGAAGCCGGGATTACTGGATTGTCGAGAACGCTCTTTATATCGAGCCGAGCTTTCGTCTGAAGAAATGCGCTCAGGTGATCAATGGGCTGGCGGCAAAGCGGGAATGCTCGCTGCTCGATGCTGGTTGCGGACCGGCGGCGCTGCAGCCACTGCTCGACAAAAACATCAGCTATTACGGCATCGACATCGCGATCCATCAGCCGGCGCCGAACCTGCGCGAAGTCGATATCGCGCGCGAAACCATCGCCTGGGGCAATCAACGCTTCGACTTCGTGGTGGCGCTTGGCTTCTTTGAGTACATGGGGCATCAGCAGAAGCTCAAACTCGAAGAAATTAAGGCGATTCTCAAACCCGGCGGCAAGTACATGATGAGCTACATCAACTTCGGGCATTTCCGCCGGAAGGTGTGGCCGAACTATAACAACGTTCAGTCCATTGAATCGATGACGAAGGGCCTCCAGGAAGTGTTCCGCGTCGACAAGCGGTTTCCGGCTTCGCACAACTGGAGACAGAAGCAGCCCGGTAAGCGTTCCCTGCAGGGATTGCAGATGAAGGTGAACTTCGACATTCCCGTTTTCAGCTCCTTGACGGCCGTCGAGTATTTCTTCCTCTGCTCGCGGCCCGAGGATCCGGTGTCACCTTTACGCTAGCGGTCTGTGTCATGACTGGTGCTGAATGCTACCATGATGGCGATCAGGAAAATTCAATCTGAAAAGGAATCATGGGACAGTCTTTACGCTTTCAGACGACGCCGGTTGCTGGTGCATTCTTAGTCGATCCAGTTTTGCGAAAAGATGATCGCGGTCACTTTTCACGAGCGTGGTGCCTCAGAGAATTTGCGGAGCAGGGTATCGATTTTGTTCCGGTGCAGGCCAACACAGGCTTCAGCCTTAAAAAGGGAACGCTGCGCGGGCTGCATTACCAGGTGAAACCGGCGCTGGAGGCCAAGCTGGTGCGCTGTACCCGAGGAAGGTTGTTCGATGTGGTGGTGGACCTCAGGCCGGAATCGCCGACCTTTCTTAAGTGGTATGGCGTGGAACTGAGCGCCGATAACTACCGGCTGTTATACGTTCCCGAGGGTTGCGGGCACGGTTATCAGACGCTGGAGGATGGTACGGATTTGTACTATATGACGTCACAATATTTCACTCCGGATGCGGCCCGTGGGGCGCGATTCGACGATTCCGCCTTTAAGATCGAATGGCCGCTGGCTCCAACCGCCGTTTCGGAGCAGGATCGCAACTGGCCGCTGGTCGGCGATGGGGGTTCTCAATGATCGATAGTGCTCTGCAGGCGCGCGAAAAATCAGGTAAGCCGATTCGGGTGGCCGTGATTGGTGCGGGCGCAGCTGGACGCGCGTTTGCGCTGCAGCTGGCCACACCTCCAGCGGGTATCCGTCTGGCTGCGATCGTGAATCGTACCGCGGATCATGGCGAACGGTCCTTCCGCGAAGCCGGCGTCAAAGAGTGGAAGCGCGCGGACTCGGCGCGCGATGCCGCGACGTCCATCAACCGCGGAATTCCCATCCTTACCGACGACCCCTCCGTTGTCACACACTGCGACGCGGTCGACGTCATCATCGAGGCGACCGGAACCATCGATTATGCCACCGGCGTGGTCCTCGCAGCATTCGATCACGGCAAGGATGTCGTGTTGGTGAACGCGGAGCTGGATTGCGTTCTCGGACCGATCCTCAAGGCAAAAGCAGATCGCGCGGGCGTCGTGATCACCCACACCGATGGAGAAGAGCCGGGTGTGGCCATGACCCTCCTGCGTTATCTCCGCACCGCCGGTCTGCGCACCGTGGCTGCGGGGAACCTGAAGGGCATGGTGGACCACTACCGGACTCCGGAGACGCAGCGCAGTTTTGCGCTGAAATACGACCAGGATCCGTGCAAGGTCACTTCGTTCGCCGATGCATCGAAGCTTTCGATGGAGACCACGCTCCTGGCCAACGCCTCTGGCTTCCAGGCTGGGAAACGCGGGATGTACGGTCCGCCGTGCGAGCATGTACGCGAAATGGGCAAGCTCCTGCCCGCGGATCAGATGCTGGACACGGGTCTCGTGGATTACGCTCTCGGAGCCGCGCCGTACACCGGCGCCTTCGTCATCGTCTATGAAGAGAATCCTCTCAAACAGGCACAGCTAGGCTACGTCAAAATGGGGGACGGGCCCTTCTACGTCTTCTATACGCCGTACCATTTGCCCCATATCCAGGTGATGTCGACCATTGGCCGCGCCGTTCTTTACCGGGATCCAACGGTCGCTCCAATTGCGGGGCCTGTGTGCGAAGTCATCACCATGGCCAAGCGGGACCTGAAAGCGGGCGAACGCCTCGATGGCGTGGGCGGATTCACCGCCTATGGCCTTACAGAAAATAGCACTACGGCACGCGCGCTCGACGCACTGCCGCTGAGTTTGTCCGACAATTGCGTTCTGCGCCACGATGTCAGCAAAGACGCGGTGATCTCGGTTGCCGATGTGCAGCAGCCGTCGCGCGGTGTGGTCGACGAGCTCTGGAACGAACAGCTGGCCAGGTGGTCGCTGGCAAACCAGGCGGTCGCTCGATAGCTTCCATGATGCCTGACCGGAAATTCTGGAACCGCCGCCGCGTCTTTCTCACCGGACACACCGGCTTCAAGGGCAGCTGGCTCTCGCTCTGGCTGGAGGCGCTCGGCGCCGAGGTGACCGGCTACGCGCTGGCGCCGCCGACCGAGCCGAGCCTTTTCGAACTGGCTGGCGTGCAGAACTCGCTGCAGTCGATTGAGGCTGACATTCGCGATTTCGATCGGCTGAAGAAGGCCATTGATGCGTGCAGGTCTGAGATTGTCATCCACATGGGCGCGCAGACCGTGGTGCGCCGCGGCTATGACGACCCCGTCGAAACTTACTCTACCAACGTGATGGGGACGGTCAACCTGTTCGAAGCGCTTCGCCAGCTGAAACTCCCCTGTGCTGTCGTCAACGTCACCAGCGATAAGTGCTATCACAACCGCGAATGGCTCTGGGCCTATCGCGAAGACGATGAGATGGGGGGACACGACCCCTATTCGAACTCAAAGGCCTGCGCAGAGCTGGTGACGAGCGCCTATCGGGATTCGTATTTCTCACCCGGCGCCTACGAGACGCATGGCGTGGCTCTGGCCAGCGCGCGGGCCGGCAACGTGATCGGTGGTGGAGATTGGACGGCCAACCAGCTGATCCCCGATTTGATGAGAGCCTTCCTCGCCGGCGAGCCTTGTTTGATCCGCAACCCCGCGGCCACGCGGCCATGGGAGTTCGTGCTTGAGCCGCTGCGCGGCTATCTGCTACTGGCCGAACATCTCGCGAAGGATCCAAAGCTTTTCGCCTCGGGCTGGAATTTCGGTCCGGCCGAAGATGACGCCAGGCCTGTCTCCTGGATTGCCAACAAGCTTGTCAACGCCTGGGGAACGGGAGCGCAGTGGACCCACGATGGGTCGATCCATCCACACGAAGCGCATCTTCTCAAGCTCGATGCTTCACGGGCGAAGTGCTACCTGAACTGGCGTCCGGTACTGCCGCTCGATCCCGCTCTGGAGTGGATCGTGACCTGGTACAAAGCGTTCCAGGCGCATGCTGATGTGGGCGAACTCACGCGCAGCCAAATTCGCCAATATGAGGCGCTCGTTCTATAGCAGCCATAACTCCGGCGGAAACACCTCTCTGAAATCCTTTGCCAGCGGCGTAAAGCCGTGGTAGTCCTAGGGCATAACTCAAGCATCGCGGCGCGCTGCTCAATCCCCCTGTCTTTCGAGGAACACAATGAACTCCAACGGTAAACACGCTCCGTCTGAAGACCCCCGCATTCTTCTGTTTTCCAACAGGAATCTCTATGACCATCTCGTCTGGAGATGTCCGTTCCGGGAGTTCGAAAGGATCCTGCAGGAAGTCGATACGGTCGATGTACTGGCCCCCAAGCCAACCAAGTGGTATCCGCGGGGCAGAAGGCTGGCCGCGAAGATCGGGGAATACGCGCCCATCCCGATCAATCCGGGCGTGCCCGAGACGACGCTTGACCGCGAGTACGACCTGTTTATCACCGTGCCCGAGCGCGTCACCGAGCTCCTTCACCTGAAGTCGATCAAGAATCTCCGCGACAAGTGCAGGAAGACTGTGTGCTGGCTCCCCGAGTTCTATTTCAAGGACATTCCGGACTACAAGAGCTGCGTCGAAGTTCTGAAGCAATTCGACTATGTAGTTTTCATGTTTGTCGCGAGCGACCCCTTCCTGCCCTTCATCAAAGGGCACAGCCAATATATGGCTGCGGGCATTGACTGCCTCAATTTCTGTCCGTATCCGAATCCGCCCGCGCGGGTGATCGACGTACTCAGCATCGGCCGCAGGGCGCCGGCAACCCACAAGGCATTGATGCAAATGGCGAAGGAAGACGGCAAGTTCTACGTCTACGACACCATCGACGCGCTGAAGGCGCACAATCTGGACGAGCATCGCCTGATGATGGCCAACATGGCCAAGCGGAGCCGGTATTTCATCGTCAGCCCGGGCAAGTTCGACAAACCGGAAGAAACTGGCGGGACGAGCGAATTCGGCTACCGGTATTTTGAGGCCGGCGCGTCGGGAACCATCGGAATCGGCATGCGGCCGTATAACAACAAAGAATTCGACAGGATTTTTACCTGGCCCGACGCCGTCGTCGAGGTTCCTTTCACTTCTGACGAAATCGTCTCCGTCATTCGGGAATTTGACAAGCAACCGGAGCGGCAAAACAAACTTCGCGAAACGAATATTACGCAGTGTTTACTGCATCACGACTGGACGTATCGCTGGGAATCGATTCTGAACATGGTCGGAATGGAGCCATTGCCGGTGCTGGAGCAGCGCAAGCAGGAACTGAAGAAACTCGCTGCCGTTGTCGAGGAGGACTTTGCGCAGCGCCAGTATTCGGGAGTCCGCTGAAAGTGAACGTCCGAATAGCTTTGAGGGGAGCCTGATCCGCAATATGCGGCAATTCAGGCTTTGGCATGGGCTGATGGGCGTCCTTCTCGTGGCGGGTATTGTCGCCATCAGCGTGCCGGCCATCAGAACCTGGCTGCTGCGAGGCGCGGGACATTTTCTGGTTGGAAATGAGACCCCGCCAAAATCTGCGGATATTATTGTTGTCGCCATTGACGCCGGGGGCGCAGGCACCCTCGAGGCGTCGGACCTGGTGCACAGCGGGGTTGCGAAACGAGTCGCCGTCTTCAATGACCCGCCCACCGTCGTCGACAGCGAGTTTCTGCGTCGAGGGCTCCCCTACGACGATCGCGGAGCGATCTCTATAGCTCAGCTCCGGGAGCTGGGAGTCGAGAACGTAGAAAAAATTCCAAGAACAACATCCGGCAGCGAACAGGAGGGTCAGATTCTCCCGAGCTGGTGCGCCGGCCAGGGGTATCACTCTGTCATTCTGGTCACCTCAGCGGATCACTCGCGAAGGCTTATTCGGATTCTCCATCGAGCCTTCCACCACCAGCAGGTACAGGTCACGGTGCTGGGCTCCCATTATTCAGTTTTTAATCCAGACGACTGGTGGAAGAGCCGGGAAGGGACTCGCACCGAAGTCGTGGAATCCGAAAAACTGCTTCTCGACTTCGTACGCCATCCCTTTTCGTAAAGGCGCATGACCGCCCTGCCAATCAGCGACGCCCACCCTGGTCGCGTTGAATAAGGATCGAAGGTGGGCGCGCAAACGCGAAAATCGCCGGTGATTCTTACTGCAGCACGACCGTCCCGGTCAGGCTCAGCGGCGCAGCTGGTGTTGGGCCGGAGGCGTAGCAGGTTGCGGGAGTGAAGGAACCGCCGGTGGCGGGCCCCTTCAGGTAGCAGTTTTCGGCTGCGTTGGCGTTGGTGGTCGGGTTGCCCTCCGGTCCTTCGAGCGGCCACGGGTATCCTGCCATGTAAGCCGGTTCGCTGGTGTAGTAGAGCGACGAGGGCAGTGTGTGGTTCGTGCCGCCCTCCCAGTAAGCCACACCATTCGTGAGATAGTCCCAGTTACCGTGATTGAGCGACGTGGTATCGGTGCTGGGGATGCTGCCGTTGGCTCCTGCGTAGCTGTAGACGATCGGATTGGCAGGAGTGGCGTATTCGTTGAAGCCGCGCAGCGTAGCGCCGGACCAGGTGGTGTGCATCCCGGTATGGCCGAGCACGTTGCCGACGAACGAGTAGTAGGTCTGCATGGTGTAGAGATCGATGGCATCGAAGCCGTCACTGGGGAAGCTGGGCACCCCGGTTCCGGTTTCATCTCCCCAGATCCAGTTGCGGAAGAAGACAAAATGGGAGGAGCTGCCCCAGAAGTCGTCCGCCGTAACGTGAGAGGTGATATTGCCCTCCCAGAGATTCATATACGGGTGCCCACCGTGCGAGGTACGAGCTGAGCCGAGGTAGGTCAGGTCGTCGGTATAGAGATCGTCGATGTAGTTGTAGAGAATCGCGGTTCCGGAGCCGCCGCCCTGATAGACGATGCCATGCCGGTTGTGCCGCATGATATTGTTCTCGACCTTGTGATCGCTGTTCGTGAAATTAATGAACACGCCGTAGTTGGCCCCGCTGGCCGAGGACCGGCCGTCGTGGAAGTAGGAATCGCGGATCTCATCGCCGTAGGAGAAGTCGAGCTCCACATGCGCTGAGCCGCTCGAACTGCCGGTCATATAAGTTTCAACACCCTTGACCCAGCAATAGAGGCAGCCCTGGAAGAGGATGATCTGGTTCGATCCAATGTCGGCATTCGCGCCTGAGACCTTGAAGTTCTCGTAGCCGGCCTTCTGGGTTGGGAAGGTGTAGATGCGATATTCAGGATTGGTGTAAAGCGTGTAGTAGAGCGGCCGGGCGAGGGTGAGTGTCGATCCGCTGACCGCGGTGACCTGGACGATCTGCTGCATTACGCGATAGCCGGTGTTATCGCCGCACCATTCGCAGGTTCCATCCTCTCCGTTGACGCTCACCAGAGTCGGGTCGTTGTCGGCGAAGACAGCGATCCAGGAGCCCGCAGTGACCGATCCGCTGGAGACCGTCAGGGTGGTCGCTCCCTTCTGCGGTGCGCCGCTCAGCGCATACCCCGGCGTATCGCTCCCGTAGCTAACCCCTGGGGTCATGTTGTTCTGGTAGGAGAAATTCTGCGTGGTGAACTGCCCCCCGGAGCCCAGATTGAATAAGGTGCTGGCTGCTCCCGCCCCGCGAAGAACAACATTGCTGGTCAGCCGCACCGTGCTGTTGATCAAATAAGTGCCCGCGGGAACGAAGACTGCAGTTCCGGCGGCTGCCTTATTGATGCAGGCCTGAATCGCCGGTCCCGCATCGGTGGTGCCATTCGTGGGCAGTCCGGCGCAGGTTACTGCGGTATAGTTCGGTAAGGCGCCACCGTTCCATAAGTCAGAGCCGGTCTTCCATGGGATCGTGCGGCAATTGCCGGGACACGTGGTGTTATCGCTCGGAAGACTGTAAGTCTGGGCGGAGATGCGTTGCCCCGAAAAAGCAGCGCCGAATATCATAAGTAAGAACAGAGATAGCGGTGCGACTCCGATGAACATCAGGATCAGGAACAGCGGCAGGGGGATGTTTCTTCTTGACATGTTTCCTAACCTCTTTTTGAACGTGGATTGCTCTTCCATCGCGGAGGCCAGGATTAAGATTCCGGACCCTCGTTTGAACTGGAAAGTGTGTTGAAATCTACGGTCATGGTCTACCCGATCCAGGTCGATGTCAATGATTTTCGACGGGCTTATTGTCATTTGGTAATGTAAGCAAGTCATTATGTTTCAGGCGTTTATGGAATCCATGATCGAGCGGGACGCTTTACTCTCCTTCGTGGGCGCAGCTCGACAGAGGAAGCGTCAGGGGGCTCCAAAGAACTGGATGGAGCAGGTCGAATTTATGAGAATCGGGGGACGCGTTATCACGACACAATTCACTCGCTGACACAGGCCGCAAAGCACAGCGCCTGGTAAGTTGCCAGACGATACTGCACGAATTCCATCCCTCGAAACGTAGTGGGCTACATATTGAGACTTCTTTAACCAAACACAGTAATGTTCCAGGTAGATTGGGAGTAATAAGACTGTTATAAGTAAAACGTAGATCCTACTTATCTGACCGACCAAGAATCATTACTCCGGACGTCGGATTATTACCCGCGGCGAAAAAGCTGCCGGCCGATGTTCTGGAAAATCACGGCCCATAAGCCGAAAGTGTTCCTCTTTTGCTACTCCTGAGAAGTCGATTTCCCCCAAACGGGGGTTGCGCAGATGCGGGCTCGCCGCGAGAATGATTGCGTGGTGCCAGCGCCGCCGTTTCCGCAGAGCATGCGTCGTTGACATCGAACCTCAGAACCCCAACCGCCCCCGAAAGAACAATTTTTATGATGAAACTGAACCTGGATATCAAGAAGGACGGTCCGCTCAAGATTCTTTGCCTCGGCTCGCATTCCGACGACATCGAGATTGGCTGTGGAGGCACTGTCCTCCGCCTTATCGATCAGTATCCGGATTGCAAATTTCACTGGGTTGTCTTCAATGCCATGGGCGTACGGAAAGCCGAAGCCCAGCGAGCGGCAGAGTTGTTTGCCGGGGCGGACCGGATCGAACGCCTTTTGCTGAAAGAATTTCCCGACGGCTTTATGCCGTTCGTCGGATCCGAGGTCAAAGCCACTTTCGAGGAGCTGAAGCAGAAGGTTGAGCCCGACCTGATCTTTACTCACCAACGGAGCGATGCCCATCAGGACCACCGCCTGCTTTGCGAGCTCACCTGGAATACTTTCCGCAACCATTTCATCCTGGAATACGAGATTCCGAAGTACGACGGCGACATGGGCCGTCCGTCCGTCTTCGTTCCTCTGACCAAAGAGATGTCCCAGGCGAAAGTGCGGAATCTGATGGACGGCTTTGCCTCGCAACGAAGCAGAAGCTGGTTTCAGGAATCGACGTTTCATTCCCTCATGCGCCTGCGCGGCATGGAATGTAATTCTCCCAGTGGCTACGCTGAGGCATTCTACTGTCGCAAAGTGGTGCTCTGATCAAGGGGTTTTTTGCCGTTGGATGACGCGCTTGTTCACCACAATCGCTGGATTTTTGGTATCCATGGTATGAGCACCTGTGATTGTGACGTCTCCAGACCGAACCGCTGAGTTCATCCGCAAAATCGAGCACCGGCAGGCGCGCATCGGCATTATCGGCATGGGCTATGTGGGTCTGCCGCTGGCCCTGCTGTTTGCTGCGGCGCGCTTCCGCGTTACCGGGTTCGACATCGACTGCAGCAAGGTCGATGCGCTGAATCAGGGCCGCTCCTACATCGTGCGCATTCCTGCCACCGAAATTCAGCTTGCCCGGGGAAACGGCTTCGGCGCCACAGCGGATTACGGGGAGATAGCTGCGACGGACGTGGTCATCATCTGCGTACCGACGCCGCTGAACGATTATCACGAACCGGATCTCAGTTACGTCACCGGGACAGTCAGCAGCATTGCTCCGCACATTCACGACGGTCAGCTCATCATCCTCGAAAGCACGACGTATCCCGGCACGACCGAAGAGGTCGTGGTGCCGCTGCTCGAAAAGGGAAATCCTGGCGGCTTGAGAGTGGCACGCGATGCGGCCGCCGCCGGCTTCTATGTCGCGTTTTCCCCCGAAAGGGAGGATCCCGGCAACGACAGCGTGGCTCGCCGCGACATCCCCAAGGTGGTGGGCGGGGTTGGTCCGGCTGCGCGGGATTTATCCTGCACCGTCTATCAGGCCATCTTCAATCGCACCGTTCCTGTTTCTTCGCCGGCCGCTGCGGAGATGACCAAACTGCTCGAGAACATTTACCGTTGCGTCAACATCGCCCTGGTCAACGAGCTCAAACAGCTTTGCATGCGCATGGAGATCGATCTCTTCGAAGTCATCGACGCCGCCAGAACCAAGCCCTTTGGGTTCCAGGCGTTCTATCCGGGGCCTGGATTAGGAGGCCACTGCATCCCCATCGATCCTTTTTATCTCTCGTGGAAGGCGAAGGAATTCGATTTCAACACAAGGTTCATCGAACTGGCCGGGCAGATCAATACCGGCATGCCTTACTTCGTCGTCGAAAACATCATCGAGGCCATGAGCCAGCAGGGCAAAGCGCTGCACGGCTCTCGCATCCTCATCCTCGGGCTTGCTTATAAGCGGGACATTGATGACCTGCGTGAATCCCCATCACTCACCATCATCGAACTGCTGCAGAAGCGTGGGGCCCGGGTCGAGTACAACGATCCGTTTTTTCCGACCGTCGGGCACGGCCGCAAATACGATCTCAATATGACCAGCACGCCTCTCGATAAGATTCCGGAATTCGACTGCGTCGTCATCGTCACCGATCATTCGCAGTACGACTATCCCTCTATCGTCGCCCACGCAAAGCTGGTGGTCGACACGCGCAACGCAACGAGAAATATCAAGGCTCCCAACATCGTCAAGTGCTGACGACAACACTTTCACAGCAGTCGCAGCAAGAAGGCCCGCCGATTGGCGGGCCTTTTCTTTTTCCGCTCAAGCGACTTCCTTACGGGATGACCGCCGTGTAGACATTGGACGGTACGCTTTCCACCCCCGACGCATCCACGCTGGTCACCTCATAGGTGTAGGTTGTGCCGCCCTGAACCGTGGTATCGGAGTAGGTCGTCGTGGCATTCACGGCAGAGTTCAACAGCAGATATGAACCGCTGCCGCTGGCCCGATAGATGTGATAACCGGCCACCGGATCGGTTGAACTGGCCGGTGCGTCCCAGCTTAGCTGCACCTGATAGAGCGTCACCGTGGCGCCGGTTCCGGTGAGCGCGATAGTGGCAGTTCCCGCGGTCGGGTCATTGCTGGTGATGGTCACAAGGCCGGTTGCCGTCCCGACTACCGTCGGATCGAATTGCAGGTCCAGCGTCGCGCTCTGTCCGGGATTCAGCGTGACCGGGAACGTGACCCCCGACATCGTGAATCCCGTACCCGTCAGCGTTCCCGCACTGAGGGTCAGCGGAGCTGTTCCCGACGAAGTCAGCGTCAGGGTCTGCGTCGCCGGCGCATTCAAATCGACAGTGCCGAAATTCACTGTGGTCGATCCAATCGTCAGCCCCGGCGCCGATACGGCTAACTGCAGAGCGAAAGTCTTCGTCACTCCGCCAGCGGTTGCGGTAAGACTGGCGGTCTGCGCCGAAGGCACCGCTGCCACCGATGCGCTGAATCCCGCGCTGGTCGATCCCGCAGGTACGGTAAGCGTTGCCGGTACCGCGACGAATGTGTTGGTGCTGGCCAGCGTCACTACCAGTCCGCCGGTGGGCGCCGCGGCATTCAGCGTTACCGTGCAGGCATCCTCGCCCGCGCCGGACATCGAAGCATTCGCGCACGATAACTCGCTCAGCGCACCTGCCGTGGAGTCGCCCGTTCCGCTCAGGCTGATGGTTGCCGTGGGGTTTGCCGAGGCATCACTGGTGATCAGGATCGACCCAGTCACCGCTCCCGCACTGGCCGGATCGAACGTGACCTGAAGCGTCGCAGTCTTTCCCGGATTCAGCGTCATGGGGAAGGTCGCCCCGGTCATCTTGAAGCTGCTGCCGGTCAGGGTGGCCGCGTTGATGGTCAGTGCCGCGGTCCCCGACGACGTCAGCGTCAACGTCTGGCTGGTCGGCGTGTCCAGATTGACGTCGCCGAATGCCAGACTGTTGGCGCTTAGGCTGAGTCCCACGGTTTGCGCTGTCAGCTGCAGAGCGTAGACCTTCGAAATCCCGCTGGAGGTTGCGGTCAGGGTCGCCGTCTCGCTGGAGGTAACCGCCGACACAGCTGCCGAAAACGCGGCGGTGGTTGCCCCGCTCGAGACCGTCACCGTGGCTGGCACCGAAACAGCGGAGCTGCTGCTGGTCAAGGCCACCGCAAGCCCACCCGCGGGAGCTGCCGCGCTTAACCTTACTTCGCAGGCGTCGGTTCCATCGCCACTCATCTCAGCGTTCGTGCAGGAGAGCGCGCTCAGCACTCCGGCAGTTGAGTCTCCCGTCCCGCTCAGGTTGATCGTCGCCGTCCCGTTGGTCGCTGCGTTGCTGACCACCGTGATCGACCCAGTCGCTGCCCCGGCGGTCGTGGGATCGAACTTCACCTGCAGCGTTGTGGACTGGCCGGGATTTAACGTCAACGGGAGGGTTGCTGCCGTCATCGTGAAGCCCGTTCCGGTCAGTGTCGCCGTGTTGATGACCAACGCTGACGTACCTGAAGAAGTCAGAGTCACGGTTTCGGTCGAGGTTGTATTCAGATTCACATCCCCAAACGCGAGTTGATTCGTGCTCACACTTAGTCCTGGAGCGACCGCCTTCAGTTCAAGGGCATATACCTTCGTAATCCCGCCCGATGTTGCATTGATGCTGGCGGTCTGTTCCGTCGTCACCGCACCCGCCGTCACCATAAAGGATCCGCTGGATGAACCGGAGGGAATCGTAACCGACGCGGGGACGGACAAAGATGTATCGCTGCTCGACAGGTTCACCGTCAGGCCGCCGGCCGGCGCCGCTGCGCTCAGAGACAGCGTGCAGTTGTCGCTGCCCGCTCCCGTAATGGTGGAGCTGTTGCAGGAGAGGCCGCTCAGCACGCCGGGCGTTGCGTCGCCGGTTCCGCTGAGGCCGACCGTGACGGTTCCGTTCACCGCTGCATTGGAAGCGATGGTCAGCGTGCCCGTTGCCGCTCCGGTTGCGGTGGGATCGAATTTCACTTGCAGCTGAATGGCCTGACCGGGGTTCAGACTGACTGGGAAGCCAACGCCCGAGATGCTGAAACCGGCTCCGGTCACGGTAGCCCCGGTAAGGTCGAGAGCTGCACTTCCCGAAGAAGTCAGCGTCAGCACCTGGGGTGTCGCCGGTGCGCCGACCGTGACGTCTCCGAAAGCGAGGGTCTCCGCGCTCAGCCTCAATGCCGGGGTTCCGCCGCTGGTTTGCTCGGGATCGAGTTGCAGGGCGTAGCTGGCCGTGCTGGCGCTCAGCGTTGCAGTAATGGTCGCACTCTGCGCGGCAGTGACCGATGTGGCCATCGCTGTAAAGCTGGCGCTGTTGGCATTAGCGGCGACCGTGATCGTCGCTGGCACTGTCAGGGCGGAATCGCTGCTCGCCAGGTTCACCGTCAACCCGCCTTCGCCGGCCGGGGCGCTCAGTGTGACCGCGCAGCTGTCTGTTCCCGTTCCGGTAATCGTTGCGCTGCTGCAGGATACGGCGCTGAGCGTCGCCTCGTTGGCCGATCCCATTGTCGCTTCGGTGTAGGTGTAGTCCGCCGATTGCCAGTTGCCCTGAATCTGCGAGAGCAGCCGCACGTAGGTGGTCGCACCATTCGTGGGCAAATCCGTTACGTTGGTCGAAACTGTGCTCCCTGAGGCCGGCCCTTCGCTGTACGCTCCCAGATTCTGTGAGCCAGCTCCCGTAGTTCCCAACCAAAGTTGGTATGCGGTCACTCCGCTTCCGGCCGTCCATATAAATGTTGCCGACGATCCCGGCAGCGCGCTGCCCGGCGTGGGACTGATCATCGTCGCCGCTGTGCCGGCCTGTCCCGCCGCTGCTGCTCCTGTCCCGCTGAGGGCAACCGTCGGATTGCCTGTGCTCGAGTTGCTGACCAGCGTCA
Source organism: uncultured Acidobacteriaceae bacterium (assembly GCA_963787915.1). Lineage (GTDB taxonomy): Bacteria > Acidobacteriota > Terriglobia > Terriglobales > Acidobacteriaceae > Palsa-343. Next base: position 705,325 of record CAWBEP010000008.1, read on the forward strand.
GATCTCCTGCAGTGGTCCCGACAGCGGCCGGTGCAAACTTCACGTTCACAGGATAGGAGGCGCCTCCCGCAATCGTGATGGGCAAACTCGGCAATGTAGCAATGGTGAACGAGGCGCCGCTGATATTGATTTGGGAGATTTGCACTGGATCCGCACTCGCGTTCTTCAGCGAGACCGTGCTGCTCATCGTCTGTCCCACGGGCACCGACCCGAACGAAAGCGTATTCGTCGATGGGACCAGCGAACCGGCCAGCGCTGCATTCAATCCGCCGGAAAGGGCTCCGCATCCGGACAGGACGAGTCCGCTCACGCAAAGAGCCGCGGCCAGCAGATTGATGCACCATCCCCGTCCCGCAGGAAAACGAGGCCAGACGCGCGGCGCATGGCTTTGAAGCAACTGGCTTCCGTAGAACGCGCGAGCAGGAGTGCGGGCAGAACCCGCAAGGGGAGCAAAGTATTTGGAGTGCATCTACCTCACCTCTTGCAAAACTTCAGCGATTCCGACCGCCATCCAGCCTGAAGCGCAGGAATGTCTATGCGCCTCAGTAGCTGTAGGGGCCCTGTTCGAATGGTCCCTTACGATCTGTGGCCGGTTCGAAGGACGAACTGAGCAAATTTATAAACTTGCTCTCTCGCACGTCGGTCACCACGTTTTTCAACATAAAAGTTACCTTTGTGTTTATCGCCAAAAATGGCTATTTTGGCGCAGTTTGTCGCTGCAAGCAACCGAATGAGCCAATTTTTTGTTGGCTCATTCATAATCTTCCTGTGTAGGAATTGCCGTAAAAGTAGACAAATCTTACCAGCGACGGTAATAGAAAACAGCATTACACTGGTACCTTTGCACCATCTGTGTGGCACAAAAGTTCACATTCGTCTCGTAACCAGTGCAATGTCGCCGGTGCCGTTGAAGGGAACGACGCTCCGCCGGGAGGAAGCTGCCACCGCTCGCGGTTACTCCCCGTTTACATGTCTCGCTTGGCGGAAGGGGCAGGCTCGCAATCGGGCCGTTTGGAAGGCACGCTCAAACGCCACCTGTGGGAATCCTGATTGCCTCTCCCCCAAATGGGGAAGTGATCGGTGTGAGTCGGGGAAGGCACGCGACTGCGGGTTTTGCCGCGAATTCTGAACAAAAGTCCGAAAAATATGGTGTTGAGAACGGCCCGGCTTCACCAATATTGATAGCTTTGTCGATCAGGTTGCGGGATTCAGCTCTTCTCTGAATGTCAATCGGCCAGCCCGCGCCCCACAGGGCATCTCGACAGCCAAAGATTCGAAAAACCCCTCTTTTACTTCTCGCCAATACCCCGAAAGAGTACCCCAAAGAGTCATTGACCGGATTCCTTTTACTCGTTACCGTGACACCACGATTTAAGATTTTCTCCGCACGGGTGTGTTTTGCAGACCTATCGTCCGTCTGCTACGAAGGCGCGCACGCAGTGGAGACTTTATGGTGTTTTGGTTTCCTGGGTGCCGCATGGGTTTGGCCCGCTGTTTGGCGTCCCATCGCGTCTGCTTTCATCTCCTGACCTGCTGTAAGTACTGCGACGTCTGGAACGGCCGTGTGTTCGGCCTCGTCGCAGAGCACGATCCCGATCTCATTGAGGTGTTGTGTATGTCGCCTGTGGTTGCTTCTCGCCGTATGTCGCCCTTCCGCTTTCTTTCTCTTCTGCTTTCCAACGTCGTCTGGCTTGCGCCTCTCCTTCTGGCGCCCGCGACAGCGGCTTCCGCAACTACATATACGGTTACGACCCTCGCGGATTCCACCGATGCGAACTGCACCACTCCCTGCTCGCTGCGTGACGCTATCACCGCGGCGAACCTCGATCCCGGCAGCACCATTGTCTTCACCGGGCTCAACGGCACCATTACGCTGGGCAGCGCATTGCCCTCGATTACCGCGAACACCACCATCACCGGCCCCGGCGCTGGCGCGCTGACGGTTTCCGGCGCGGGCACCTATCCCGCGTTCTCCGTTGTTGGCGCTACGGCTGCGCTGACTGTGAGCATATCCGGTCTGACGATCGCCAATACCACGGGGGGCTTCCTGGGTTCCGGCTACGGCTCGGCACTCTTCCTGCAGGCGCCGGGCACCGGTACGGTCGCGATCACCGTCACCTCCATGGTTTTCTCCAACAACGCGGGAGCATCGGGAGGCTCAGCCATCACGAACGATGGCGGCAACCTCGGCACACTGAATGTTGTTGGTTCGACCTTCTCCGGGAACACGACACAGGGCGAAGGCGCCGCGATCTGGAATGGCGGCACGCTGACGATCACCACCACCACCTTCTCCTCCAACGTCGCCGCTAATGAAGGCAGCGCCATCTACAACGTCAACGATGCCACCACGACATTCGGCACCGTCAACATCAGCGACAGCACCTTCGCGAACAACACGGCCCAGGGCGTCAACGGCGCAATTTATAACGACAGCGGTCCGGTCACAGTCAGCAACACCACCTTTGCGGGCAACGTTGCGGGCGGCTCACCCTATGAGGGAGCCAGCATTGCAAGCGCCGGCACACTGACGCTGACTAACGACGTTTTCGTTGAGCCCTCCTCCGGCTTTATCAATCAGTGCACCGGCGTCGGCTGCCCGACGGCCGTGGTTGATGGCGATGCTAACGGCAACTTCGACGATACCAACGCCAATCTCGACCTCTCTTCGCTCGGCTACCATGGTGGTCCCACGCAGACGCTGTTGCCCCTGCCCGGTAGCCCTGTGCTTTGCGGTGGCAACACTGCCGGCGACCAGGGAATCACCAAAGACCAGCGCGGGCTGCCACTCGATGCGGCGTGCGCCGCTGGCAAGCTCGACTCAGGCTCGGTGCAGGTCAACTTCCTGACCGTCACTAACACGAATGACACCGGCGCCGGTTCCCTGCGCGACGCGATCAACACCGCCAACACCGCGGGTGCGGGCGACATTACCTTCGCAAATAACGTGACAGGAACGATCACGATCGCCAGCGAGCTTCCCGAAATCAATTCAGGCTTCAATGGTGCGGTCGTCAATATCATCGGACCCGGCGCGGGCAGCCTCGCGATCTCCGGTAACAACGCCGATCGCATCATCATTAACGAGGGCACGCTCAGCATTTCAGGCCTCACCCTTGAAAACGGCAACAGCGCCACAACGTCATCGAATGACGATCTGGCCGGCGCGGGCGCGATCCTCAACGCGGGTAGCCTCACCCTCGACAGCGTCGTCGTCACCCATAACACCGCTGGGAACGGCGGGACGGGCGGCAGCGTTTACACGACGGGTGGTTCGTCGTTAACAGTCAACAACAGCACCTTCTCGAATAACTCGGTCGGGACGACCGGCAACGGCGGCGCGATTGACAGCGCCGGCACTTTGACCGTGACCAACAGCACCTTCTCGGCAAATACCGCAGGTGAGGGCGCTGGGATCTTCGACGAGACGGGCGCTGCGCTGAACGTCAGTTACAGCACCTTCGCGAACAACACAACGTCGGACACCAGCGGCGGCGCGATCTTCAACGTCGATGGCGCGCTGACAGTCACCAATGACACATTTGCCGGCAATACCACTTCCGGCACCGGCGCCGATATCTCGAACGATACTGGCGCGCTGACGGTGACCAACACCATCCTGGATACGACCGGTGGCTGCTTCTCCAACGTTGCCGGATGCCCGACCAACAAAACCAACGGCAACATCGTTGGCGACGCGGCTCTTGCGCTAACACCGCTCGGCAGCTATGGCGGCCCGACCCAAACTGTCCTGTCTGTCCCGGGCAGCTCGTCCATCTGCGGCGGTCTCCAGTCCGATGTTCCCGCCGGCTCCTCGTCCGATCAGCGCGGCTTCTCGCAGTTCGGCCCCGCGTCCTACACCGTGGCTGGTTGCATCGATTCCGGCTCGGTTCAGTCGAACTACACGTCCGCACAATTCGTCAATCCCGGCACACCGTATACCGGTAATGCCAACTCGCCCAGCATTACACCTACCGTGGTTGTCTCCGTAACGGAAAGCGGCCAGAACATCGGCGGCGTGCCCATTACTCTGACGCTCGGCGGAACACCCGGAACGATCGCGGCCGGGACTGGCACAGCAACAACGGTCGCCGGTACTGGCGCATCGTTTACGAATCTCACCATCAACTCTGCCAGCGGAACGACCGATCCTTACACCCTGTCGGTTTCGTTGCCGGTCGTCGGAACGGATGTCCTCGCCGCTGGCCCCGAAAATCTGTCCCTGGCTCCCGGACCGACCATTGCCGTGACGCCCACGACATTACCGGCGGCAACGATCGGCGCGGACTATAGCCAGACCCTCAACGCCACGGGCGGTACAGGGCCTTATATCTGGTCCTATACCGGTACGCTCCCTGCGGGTATCAGCTTCTCCGGGGGAACCTTCTTTGGGACGCCGACCCAGGCGGGCACCTTCAACACGATTGTTGTAACGGCTACCGACCAGAACAACTTCTTCAATCGCCAGGGCTACACGCTGACAGTGAACGCCCCCACCATTGCCATAGCTCCCGCGGCCGGCACCCTGACTGCTACGGCTAACGTCACCTATACGCAGACGTTCACCGCCAGCGGCGGCACAGCGACCTATACCTATACCGAGACAGGCACGCTGCCGACCAATATCGTATGGGACGCGGCCACCGCCACGTTGAGCGGAAAAACAACACAAACCGGCTCCTTCCCAATCACCATCAAGGCAACCGACAGCAGCACTGGCACCGGAGCGCCGTTTAGCCAGTCGAATAATTACACGCTGACAGTCAATGCGCCGACCATTACGATCGCGCCAGCGATCCTGACCGCTGCTACGGCGGGCGTCGCCTTCAGCCAGCAGCTCACCGCCAGCGGCGGCACGGGTCCCTACACCTACACGGTCACCACGGGCGCTTTGCCGGCCGGAGTGACCCTGACCACCGCCGGCCTGCTCGCCGGCACGCCAACAGCGGCCGGAAGCTTCGCCTTCACCGTGACCGCCAAGGACGCCAACTCCAACACGGGGCCCGGGGCTTATACCTGGACCGTTAACGGACCCACCATCGCAATAACCCCCGCTGCGGGAACGCTGAACGCAACCACCAACATCACCTTTACCCAGGTGTTCACCGCCACGGGCGGCACGACGCCTTACACCTGGACCGAGACGGGCGCGCTGCCGACGGGTATCACGTGGGATGCAGCCACTGCCACGCTGACCGGCAAGGCAGCGTCAACGGCAACGGGATCATACCCGATCAGCATCAAGGCAACCGACAGCACCACAGGAACAGGATCGCCCTTTAGTCAGACCAATAACTACACGCTCACCGTAGGAGCGCCATCGATCACCATCGCACCGGCGACCCTCACTGCGGCAACTGTCGGTGTGGCCTTCAGCCAGCAGCTCACGGCCAGCGGCGGTGCTGGCCCATATACCTACGCGGTCACAACCGGAACCCTTCCGGCTGGAATCACTCTGACCACCGGAGGCCTCCTTTCGGGAACACCGACAGCGGGCGGAAGCTTCCCGATCACGGTGACCGCGACGGATAGCAACAGCAACAAGGGAACCCAGGCTTACACCTGGACGGTCAGCGCTCCGACGATCGGCATTACTCCTGCTGCGGGGACGCTGAACGCAACCACGAACATCACCTTTACCCAGGTGTTCACGGCTACGGGTGGCACGACACCTTACACCTGGACCGAAACCGGAGCCCTGCCAACGGGCATCACCTGGGATGCAGCCACGGCCACATTGAGCGGCAAGGCAGCTTCAACGGCAACGGGGTCATACCCGATCTCGATCAAAGCAACCGACAACAGCACTGGAAGCGGTCCCTACAGCCAGACCAACAACTACACGCTCACCGTAGCCGCGCCGACGATTCCTATCGCGCCGGCGACCCTGACTGCGGCGACTGTAGGTGTGGCCTTCAGCCAGCAGCTCACCGCCAGCGGCGGTGCTGGCCCGTATACCTACGCCGTCACAACCGGAACCCTTCCGGCTGGAATCACTCTGACCACCGGAGGCCTCCTGGCGGGAACACCGACAGCCGGCGGAAGCTTCCCCTTCACTGTCACTACAACGGACAGCAACACCAACAAGGGAACTCAGAACTATACCTGGACGGTTAACGGCGCGACGATCACCATCCTGCCGGCGGCCGGAACCCTGAATGCTACCGGAGACGCCGCCTACACGCAGACATTCACAGCCAGCGGAGGCACGGCGACCTACACCTGGGTGGAAACGGGCGCGCTTCCAGGGGGAGTTTCTTTCAACGCCGCAACAGCGACACTTTCGGGAACACCGACCACCTCCGGCTCCTTCCCAATCACCATCAAGGCGACCGATAGCAGCACAGGAAGCGGTCCGTACAGTCAAACCAATGCCTACACCCTCACGGTCGCTCCGCCGACGATCACGGTCGCGCCTGCAACCTTGACGGCTGCGACGGTCAGTGTCGCCTACAGCCAGCAGCTCACAGCCAGCGGTGGCGTCGGTCCGTACACCTACACGGAAACCGGAGCTCTTCCGGCCGGTGTCTCCCTGTCCACGGCTGGCCTGTTATCCGGAACGGCGACGGCGGGCGGTAGTTTCCCCATCTCCGTAACCGCGAAGGACTCGAACAACTTCACCGGCGTGCAGGCTTACACGCTAACCGTCAATGGGCCGACAATCACGATCCTGCCGGCCTCGGGAGCGCTGACTGCCACCGGAGAAACCGCGTATAGCCAGACGTTCACAGTCAGCGGCGGCGTTACTCCCTACACCTGGGTCGAAACCGGCGCGCTGCCTGCAGGCGTTACTTTCAATCCGGCGACCGCCACGCTCTCCGGAACACCGACGGCCTCCGGCTCCTTCCCGATCACCATTAAGGCGACCGACAGCAGCACCGGAAGCGGACCGTATAGCCAAACCAATTCCTATACCCTGACCGTGACGGGTCCGTCGATCACCATCGCGCCAGGCTCGTTAACGGTTGGCCAGGTGGCGGTGGCTTACAGCCAGCAGCTGACAGCCAGCGGCGGTACGGGCCCCTACACCTACACCGAGACCGGCGCCTTGCCTGCCGGCATCACCCTCTCCACTGCTGGTCTCCTCTCCGGTACGGCCACTGCAGCGGGCAGCTTCCCGATCACGGTAACCGCGAAGGATGGCGATGCCTTTACCGGTACGCAGGCCTATACGCTTTCGATCAGTGGTCCAACCATCAGCGTCCTGCCTGCCAGCTTGCCGGCCGCATCGACGTACGTCGCCTTCTCGCAGACCTTCACGGCCAGCGGAGGCACCGGACCTTATACATGGACGGAAACCGGAACTTTGCCAACCGGCATGACGTTTAATACCGCTACGGCGACGCTTTCCGGTACCCCGACTCAAAGCGGAACCTTCCCGATCACCATCACCGCGACCGACAGCACCACCGGGACCGGTGCGCCGTTCAGCAAATCTGTTGGCTACACGCTGGCGGTAAGCGCGCCGACGATCACCATCGGGCCGGCATCCCTGCCCGCAGCGCAGATCGCAGCCGCCTATACCCAGAGCGTGACCGCCACCGGCGGTACGGGTCCGTACACCTACACCGTGACCACCGGCGCACTGCCGGCTGGCCTTACTCTGAGCACGGCCGGTGCGCTGACAGGCACCCCGACGGCGGGCGGCAGCTTCCCCTTCACCGTCACCGCGAAAGACACTGGCAACTTCACCGGCACGCAGAATTACACACTGACGGTGAACGCTCCAACCATCACCCTGGCTCCTCCCGCCGGCACGCTGACGGTGACCACTTTCACGGGCTATAGCCAGGCATTCACCGCCAGTGGCGGAACGGCCCCTTACACCTATACGGAGTCGGGTGCGCTGCCTGCTGGTCTCAACTTCACCAATGGTGTTCTTTCGGGTACCGCCACCGCTTCCGGCAACTTCCCGATCACCATCACCGCGAAGGACAGCAGCACCGGTGCCGGTCCTTACTCGACTGCAGCGATCGCTTACACGCTCGCTGTCGGCACAACGTCCATCTCGATCACGTGGGCCAATCCGTCGGCCATCACTTACGGAACAACCCTCGCGGCGAGCCTGAACGCCACTGTCACTTATAACGGCAACGCGGTGCCCGGTACGTTCACTTACACCGCTACGCCCACTGGCGGATCCGCCGCTGCGGTCACCGGCACCACGGTGCTCGCTGCCGGCTCCTACACTCTGACGGCGAGCTTTGTCCCAACCAGCAACGCCTATGCCCCGCCTACACCCAAGTCGGTGCCGCTGACTGTTAACCAGGCGCAACCCACCATTGCCTGGACACCAGCCGCCAGCATCGGCTACGGTACCAGCCTCTCGGCATTGCTCAACGCGGCGGCCAGCTTCGGCGGCAACACGGTCGCCGGCAGCTTTGCCTACACAGCAACTCCCTCCGGAGGTACGGCAACGGCTGTAACAGCTGCGACCGTGCTGGCTGAAGGAACCTATACACTCGGTGTCACTTTCACGCCGACCGATGCAACTGACTATAAGACGGCCACTGCCACGGCGCCTCTGAGCGTCACAGGCGGAACGCTGACCGTCACCGCTAACAATGCCACCCGCGTTTACGGCGCAGCCAACCCAAGCTTCACCGGAACCATTACCGGTCAGCAGAACGGCGATACCTTCACCGAATCCTTTATGACCAACGCTACGGTCACTTCCAGCGTCGGCACCTATGCCATTGTGCCCAGTGCCGCCGGTGCGAATTTGAGTGACTACACCGTGGTGGTCAATGACGGAACGCTGACCATATCCCAGGCAGGCACTACCACAATGCTCACCGTCAACCCTGCCAATCCCAATCCTGGAGCCACGGTTACCCTCACCGCGACTATCGCTTCGGCAACCAGCGGCACGCCGACGGGCACCGTTAGCTTCTACGACGGATCCACGCTCCTCAACACCGCGACCCTGAGCGGCGGCGTCGGCACCTACTCAACCACTGCGCTCCTGTCCGGATCGCACACTATCACCGCGGTCTACAGCGGCGATACCAACTTCACGGCCAGCAGCACCAGTTCGGCAACCACTGTTACCGTAGCTGCGCTGGATTTCACCATCACCCCGACGCCGACCGAGATCGCCGGCAAACAGGGTGCGACGTTCACCTATCAACTGGCGGTTGCACCGACCTTCGGTATGTACCCCGGCCCGGTGACCTTTATGGCCACTGCCGGCGTGCCGCCTGGGGCCACCGTCACCTTCACTCCGGCCAGCATTGCTGCTAACGGCGGCGCCCAGACCGTCGCCATGGTGGTCAACACAGGCGGTGCCTCAACCGCTGCAGCCCAGCCTCTCTCGACCGGACGCAGACTCGCTCCCTTGGCGCTGGCTCTTCTCCTCCTGCCCCTCGCGGGCACCGGGAGAATGCGCCGCCAGGGACGCCGGTTTGGCAAGATGATCTGCCTCCTCCTGCTGGCGCTTGGAGGGATTGCAGCTACCGCAGCGCTCTCCGGTTGCGGCAGCAACAACGGAGTAACTACCACCCCGCAGACCTACACCATCACGGTGACCGCTACCAGCGGCACCATCACCCACACCACCACCGTTACCCTCAACCTCGACTGATCGAGCTTCGCTCGAAGCTTCCCAGCCGAACGTTCAGATTGGCCGGACCGATAAGGTCCGGCCTTTTTGATGGAGCCTTGCTCAGGCAACAATGCCGGTTCGCCGACGCCCGCGCGGTGATCGTTTGCCGGGGTCAGGGAAGGGAATCAGGTCAGGATTGCTTCGCTGCCCGGCCATCGCACTGGTATGCAGACGGCGCGCGGGCCGACAACCTGAAAGACCAGCGATACCGATCACTGGGTAGGCCGGCAAGGAGCAGCGGAATCATGCCTCCAGAGCATGACCGAGTCATCCCACGAGTTGATTGCGCGCAACAGAGCTTACCTTTGCCCTCAAGCTCGATGTTCGTTGGGTCCGCGCCGTAAACAAGCGGCAATGCAGGATCGATGAATCCGAAGGGGTCCCATCCTCAGCTCCCGCATTTTCAGGTCCACGACACACCCAAATGCAAAGGAAAGCGCCAACCATCCAGGATAGGCAATCCTCGTGGGTCATCCAACGAAAGTGCTATGCTATACAACTTCTGAGCCAGTTCCCGCCTGACTTACGAACAATATGTGACAAAGGTCACTGCGCGGACCTTAGAAACTGCGCGTATGCTGCCCTTGACCAAAATGTTACGAGTAACCGATTTCTCGCAACTCACTCCCGGCGCCATGCACCTTGGAAAAGAGGCGAGGCGCTGCCCGCACTGTGGCAAAGTTGGATTGTTCGAACCCGCCGGCGGCAAAGAAACCTATATCCATTCGAAGACCACGGGTTTTGACGACCAGGGCAATTTTGTCAATGCGACCGAACAATGCACCCGGTGATGTTGGGTTACGAGGTCGCACCCGGGTCGCCATCGACGGGCTCCTTCTGCCGGGAGGCGCAACTCTCGAGATTCGCAGTGGCTTGTTGCTGTGTGCGCTTCCGCTCCCGCGAAAATCTTCGCATCCTTCCCGTTGGGAATTTGCGGAAATCAGCCAGAATGCAAGGTCCCTCGATCCGCCGATAATCAAATCCCTGGTCTGAGGCCTGCTCGGAACTGGTCTAAGGCTGCCCGCAGCTCCGCGCATGAGCGGGCTGGCGCACGCGTTGGCTGGTCCTGATTGTTATCGTGTGATGACGCGGTAGGCTTCGGTCGAGACGTAGATGGTCTTCGATCCGTAGAACGGAATGGTGATGTTCTGTGCCCAAACAATACCGACACCGATCAGATCGCCCGTGTAGTTCCCGCCGGTCCCCGAGGTCCGGTTGCCGTAATCGACAATGATAGCCGGGCTGCTGACAGCTCCTGGAGTAAACATGTTGTCCCGCACAAGGGTCTGGACGTCGGTGACGCTATCCGGGCTTCCACTGCTTAAGCTGTGCATCGCCCCGTACCGAGCCCCGAGGCGCGCCGCATAGGTGGCGCTCATGAAGCTGGTAAAGCCCATCGCAAATATGAAAAAGCCAAAAGTAAGCAGGAGGTAAACCGGCAGAACTACGGCTGTTTCTACCAGCATGGATCCGCTATCGTTTTTCGCCTGGCGCATCACTCGCCGCAGGACAAAGCGACGCCTCATTGTTGCTCGCATCTCGATCTCATTCGAAGTCATTGTCATTGCTTCCACTCCACTCTGTAGGTGGTTGTCGATGTGAAAGTTTCGCTGTGGAACATCGTGCTGGCCAGAACGGGGTTCAAAGTTGTCGAGGCAGTCACTGCCACATATTCCATCGGGGCAGCGCCGCCCGTGCACGAAGAAGATGCGGCTACATGACTCCCGCCCGGTGTGCAGGCATAGAAGGTACTGGAGGTCGGCGTACCGTTCAGCGTCACTCCGTAGGAGCCCGCATACTGGGCCCATTGCACCATCCCGGAGTTATCGTTTTGGTTGCCGGGCGCCGTGCCGTAATTCGCTCCTTCCACCGCCGCTTCCTGCGTTGCCATGACCGCGATCAGAAAGAAAGACGTATCAATGACTCCGAATACCAGGACCACGAAAAAGGGCAGGAACAGGGCGAATTCGATCAGCGCCTGGCCGCTCTCCGATCTCCAGTTCCTCTTCATTGCACCAGACCTCCCATGGGAGTAAACGGATCTCCCGTCGCTACCGTCGTAAAGTTGCTCAGCGGTTTAAGGGCGGTCGAAACAAGGAGCAGGTTGTCCACGTCGAAGCAGAGATAATGCGTTGCCGTAAACGCGCTCGACGACAACTCAACCCCCGTTCCCACCGTGTAGATGATTCCATCCCCGGAGTTTGTACTTCCGCTCAGGAACTGGAAATCCTGTGCTGCCGTCTGCGTCCAGTTCGGATCGTTCATGATCAGGATCGTCGGGATGCTGCTGCTCGATGCCGCCGTGGGCGCGGAAAGCGTCATCGGCGTATTCGTCACCTTGAACTGGCCGTAGCTCGACCCTCCCCCGTGCGTGAAGTACAACGTGACCCCGGTCCCCGAGACATGCGAATTCGTCCAGGTTCCCCCACCCGTGATGATGTAAAGACCTGGATTCAACGTCACTGTGTTGCTTGTGAAGTTAAAGCTGTTGCAGTAGGTGCCCGGGGAAAGCGTGAAGGTGCTGCCGCTGGTGTAGGTGTGGTTGGTGTAGGTGCAGGCGGAGAACGTAGGAGGCGAGATACCGAAGGCCGTCCCGTTTACACAGCTCGCAGAAAGCGTTGTACATGCGGCCGTATAGACCAGCGGATCCGTCTGGGCGGTCGCCCCGAACCGTGGCTGGTGATAAATTGTGCCCGACAGCACCGAAGATCCTGATGTGCCGACGACATTGGTTGCATTGGTCCACAGCTTCGACGTGCCGTCCACGTCCAATCCCCGGTTCACATATACGGGGCAGCCCATGGTCGAGCCGTTGGTGTAGCCCAGCGACGAACCTGTCGTCAGCGAAAGCGGATACGCAGGAGTGGTTGACGAGTGTGCCCCGGTTACATAAACGCAGGGGGTCGTCAGGCTTACCGCAGTCACACTCACGGTTGCCAGTCCGTTATTCAGCCAGCCCATGAAATTGGTGTGGAGACTCTGGGTGACCGTAGCCTGCACCGCGTCGTAGTCGCCGGCGTAAGATCCGCCGGTCGGACTCTCCTGCACGCTTACCGTGACGCCGTTGGCTCCATTTGTAAACCCGTTCACGCCGGCATCCAGTACGCCATTATTGAGCCAGTTGGTGTCTTCCTGATCGTGCGAGACCTGTGCCCCCAGGGCAGCCGCGTCAGCCGCGCTTTGCGCCGCCATGTGCGTCTTCTCCATGATCCCGATGTCTATCGTGAGGCCGCAGAACAACACTGCCACAATCGTGCTCACCACAAAAAATGGATACATCGCACCTCCCGCGGCAAACAGCTCAGCGCAGATCTACCGGAGCCGGCATCGATCCGGCGCAGTCAGTAAACCTCGACGCATGGCGGATGGCCCGCTCGCACCAGCCATTATCGCCTCTGCAATGCTGTGCTCTATATCCCGCATTCGTGGTGGATGTAACACTTTGCGGTCATATCAAGGACCAAAATGTAACTACAGTGCCATGGGCGCAACATCGCAGTTGACAGGGCCTTCGCGTGACAGCGGCGTGGAGTGGGTCCCGGGATCAGATCGGGTATTGCCGATCGGCGGGCGACCGTTACCGATGCGTGGTTATTTGGCGGCGATGCGTGCGAGAATCAGGGCGTTTACCCCGCTGATCTCATCCTCCAGCGTCAGAATCAGATGGTCCAGCGGCGCAACCTCTACCGGCAAGGCATTCTGTCTTTGCTGCTGGAGCTCCTTCAGCCGCTCCATCTGCGTTTCGCGCATTTTGGTCAGCTCTTCGAGTGACATACCGGTGAGCATACCGCCTCCTCCGTCACCTCGATCTGGGTAAACCGTTCTCCTGCGCGATTCTACCGCCGTGCCCAACTCCTTGCGCAAAACATGCGAAGGAACTGTTATCCGGGGATGGACCGCCGTTGGATGGACACGATTTTCCCTGGATGGTGGTCGATCGTTCGTCGCCGGGGCGAACATTACTTCGCTAACGGACGATCTGTTCTGCAGGTATCCGCCATTGCCTGCATCCAGCCTTCGCCGGTAGACTAAGTTGTGGCCGGTGCCGCTGGAGAAATCCTTCATCCGCGGAGAGGTGGCAGAGCCCGGTTGAATGCACCTGACTCGAAATCAGGCATACCTTTACGGGTATCGGGGGTTCGAATCCCTCCCTCTCCGCCAGCACTCCCGAGCCAATCCTCAACCGGGAAGCCCGTTCTTATCGCGATCGCTCTTCAGCTTTCGCGCGCGCTTCTGCCTTCGCTCGATGAATCTCGGCGAGAAGAATCCGTTCATTTCGAAATCTGCGACGTTCACCGGTCAGGGCGCAATCCCGTTCGGCGTAGAATACGGGCGGCCCCGCCTTCGCAGAGATGCGCGGCCAAAAGAGGGTCCACTCCGTGCAATATGCCATCGAAGGCCGCCGAAGCAAGCCTCGGCTGCCCCGCATCATTCTCCTCCTCGCCGCACTCCTCATCGTCATCCTCATCGGAAGCAACACCCTCTTATCCTGGTACGTCGACGCGCTGTGGTTCGGCTCTCTCGGGTATCACGAGGTCTTCTGGAAGAGCTGGGGCATCGAGTGGGGCGTCTTTGCCGTCTTCTTTGCCGCGTCATTTCTGATTTTGTACGGCTGGTTCTTTGCTCTGTGGCGGCTCCATCAGACCGACCTTCCCCACGATCAGTCGTTCTTTATTGGACGTCAGCAGGTGAACCTTCCCCTCCGGCGCGCCCTGCGCCTCATCGGCATCATCGCTTCCGCGGGCATCGCGTTTGTCGCCGGCCTCGCCATGACCGCGCAATGGCCCACGTTCGCCTTGTTTTGGAATGCGCCCCGCAGCTCCGGTGTTCTTGACCCTGTCTTCGGAAAGCCGCTCAACTTCTACCTTTTCACTTTGCCCGCCCTGCAACTCATCTTTGGCTGGCTCATGGTGCTCGTCGTCATTGCCTGCGCCGCGGCTCTCGGTTTCGTCCTGCTGGCCGGCAGCGGCCGCGCTCTCGCGCGCGATCGGGAGAGCCTGCGACTGCCCCTGCCCTGGCGTGGCTTTTCGCTGGCCGTCGCCGGCTTCCTGCTGATCCTCGCGGCACAGGTCTATCTCGACCGCTTCGCCACGTTGCTGGACACCCGCACCATCTTCAGCGGTGTCAATTACACCGACGCTCACATCAACATCACCGGTCTGCTGATCGTCGCAATGGCCCTCGTCCTCGGCGCCGCCATTGCTGCCATCAACGCAGTGAGGCCGCCTCGCGCGGCGCTCCTGGTGATCGCTGTACTTCCCGCTGTGGCTTGTTATGTGATCGCGCATGCTGTGGGTTGGTATGTCTCCAGCTTCATCGTTAAACCGAATCAGCTGGAACGCGAGCGTTCTTATATTGGTTGGAATATCGAATGGACACGCCGCGCGTGGGACCTCGATCGCGTATCCCAAAATGAGTTTCCCGCTGAAACTACCGTGCAGGCCGCTGATCCCGCGGGCAATCAATCCACGCTGCAGAATATCCGCCTCTGGGATTGGCATGCCCTGCAGGACACCCTGCGCCAGATCCAGGAGATTCGCACCTATTACGACTTTCCTGACATCGACATCGATCGTTACAACATCCGTGGCGAATCGCGCGAGGTCATGCTCGCCGCCCGCGAGCTCAGTGTCGATAAGCTTCCGGACAGCAGCCGCACCTGGATCAACGAAAAGCTGATCTACACGCACGGCTACGGCATCACCATGAACCCTGTCAACGGCTTTACTCCCGAGGGACTGCCGACGCTGATGCTCAGCAATATGCCGGTGCAGAGCACGGTCCCGGGCCTCGCCATCAACCGTCCGGAAATTTACTTTGGCCAGCTCACCAATACCGATGTCTATGTCAAAACACGGGCCCAGGAATTTAACTACCCCCAGGGCCAGACCAACAACCTCACGTCATACCAAGGAACCGGCGGCATCGTTCTCGGCGGCTGGCTGCGTCGCGTTCTTATCGCCGCCGACCGCGGCGACCTCTGGAAGCTCCCCTTCAGCGACGACATCACCGCGGATAGCCGCCTCCTCATGCGGCGCAACATTCTGGCTCGTGTCCAGACCCTGGCTCCCTTTCTCACCTGGGATTCCGACCCCTACGTCGTTGTTGCCGACGACGGCCATCTGTACTGGATGCTCGACGCCTTCACAACTTCGGACAGTTATCCCGACTCCACCCACTATCCCCTCGGCGACGCTTCTATCAATTACATGCGCAACAGCGTCAAGGTCGTGATCGATGCTTACAACGGCACCACGACTTTCTACGTTTTCGATTCGCAGGATCCCATCCTTCTGGCGTGGCGCCACATCTTCCCATCCCTCTTTCGTGATGCCTCGGCCATGCCCGCGGATCTGCGCCGCCACGTCCGCTACCCTCAGCTGCTGCTCGAGGAGCAGGCCGCCGTCTACGGTCTCTACCACATGAGCGATCCTGAGGTGTTTTACAACCGGGAAGATCTCTGGGCCGTCGCCTCCGAGCTCGGCATGGGTGATTCCGGCGAGCAGCAGACGCAGACCATGGAGCCCAACTACGTCCTCATGAAGCTGCCTGGCGGCTCCAGCGTCGAATTTGTCGAGATCCTTCCTTTTACCCCGGCCAATCGCAATAATCTCATCGGCTGGATCGCCGGCCGCAGCGATGGCGCCAACTACGGCACTGCGATCGTTTATGACTTCCCCAAAACCCGGCTGGTCGACGGTCCCATGCAGATCGAGGCGCGCATCGACCAGAACGCGCAGCTCTCCGGCCAGCTCACTTTGTGGAACCAACAGGGCTCGCACGTGCGCCGTGGAGCGCTCCTTGTCATTCCCTGCGGTCGCGCGCTTCTCTACGCGGAGCCCATTTATCTGCAGGCGGAGCGCAGCCCTATGCCCGAGCTGCGGCTCGTCGTGCTCGCCCTTCAGGATCGACTGGCCTACGGCCCAACTTTCGAAGCCGCTATGGCCTCGCTCTTCGGCGGTGAAACGTCGTCGCTCACCGCTGCGACGTCGTCCTCGGAGCCCGGCCAAACTACCTTAACCGCGTCCGGAAACGGTACCCTCCCGGCCAACGCCCCCGATCGGAGAGCGCTGATCGCCGCAGCCGCGCAGGATTTGGCCGACTATCAGCGCCTCACCGCAGCGGGCAAGCTCGCCGAGGCCGGACAGAAGCTCGAAGACCTGAAGCACAACCTCGACCGTCTCCAGGCGGACCAGAAGTGAGGACCGCCCGCGACCCATCAACGCATCCGGCATAAAATCTGTGACGAACCCTCTATGAACTACGTACTCGCTCTCGATCAGGGAACAACCAGCTCCCGCGCCATCCTCTTTGCCCACGACGGCTCCATCGCCGGTGTTGCGCAGCACGAATTCCAGCAGCATTTCCCGGATACCGGCTGGGTCGAGCACGACCCCTTCGACATCCTCACCTCGCAGCTAACGGCAGCGGTCGAAGTGCTCGGCAAGGCCGGCGCGCGTCCGCGCGACATCGTGGCGCTCGGCATTACCAACCAGCGCGAGACCACCATCGTCTGGGATCGCGAGACCGGCAAGCCTGTCTACAACGCCATTGTCTGGCAGGACCGCCGCGGCGCTGCGCTCTGCCGGAAGCTCACCGACGACGGCGCGGAGAAGACCATCCGCCAGAAGACCGGTCTGCTGGTCGACTCCTATTTCTCCGCGACCAAGATTGCCTGGATTCTCGACAACGTACCAGGGGCTCGCCAGCGCGCCGAGCAGGGCAAGCTCGCCTTCGGCACTGTGGACACATGGCTCGTCTGGAATCTCACCAGCGGCAAGCGTCACCTCACCGACCGCACCAACGCCAGCCGCACCATGCTCTACAACATCGTCGAAGACCGCTGGGACGAGGAGTTGCTCAAGCTCCTCAAAATTCCCGCCAGCATGATGCCGCAGGTCTGCTGGTCCAGCGATTCAATGGGGCGCGTGACCACTTCCCTCGGCCTCGGCGAAGTCGAGATAGCCGGGATTGCCGGCGATCAGCAGGCCGCGCTCTTCGGCCAGCTTTGCGTCGCGCCCGGCGATGCGAAAAATACCTACGGCACCGGATGCTTCCTGCTCGAAAACATCGGTCACCAGTTCACGCTCTCCAATCACCGGCTCATCACAACGCTGGCTTGCAGCACGACGAAGAAGCTGGAATACGCCCTTGAGGGAAGCATTTTTGTCGGCGGCGCAGTGGTGCAGTGGCTGCGCGACAACATGCGCTTCTTCGGCGCATCCCCTGACGTGGAAAGTGTTGCAGCCTCGGTCGACGGTTCGAACCGCGTCGTGTTTGTCCCTGCCTTTACGGGGCTCGGCGCACCCTACTGGGATCCTTACGCGGCGGGCATGATCATCGGCATCGAGCGAGGCACGCAGGTCGGCCACATCGCTCGCGCGGCGCTGGAAAGCATCGCCTACCAGGTCACCGATGTTCTCCAGGCCATGAACCAGGATACAAAGCAGCCGTTCCGTGAGCTGCGCGTGGATGGCGGAGCCGCGGCCAACGGCATGCTCATGCAGTTCCAGGCCGATCTGTTGCAGCTCCCCGTGCGCCGTCCCGCGATCCTCGAGACCACCGCCCTCGGCGCCGCCTATCTCGCCGGATTGTCTGTTGGCTTCTGGAGCAGCACCGAGGAGATTGCCAAACTGCGCGCCAACGACACCGTCTTCACGCCGAAGGCCGACAAAAGAGAGATGGACGCTCGCCACGCGCGCTGGCGCGAAGCTGTGAAGCGCGCTGGCGGATGGAACCGTCCCATCGAACGAAAGGAACAGCCGTGAAACGTGAGGAGATGATTGCCAGGATTCGCGAGCGCTCGGCGAATCCGGAAGCCGAGCCCTGGGATGTGGTCGTGATCGGCGGCGGAGCCACGGGCGCCGGCGTCGCCGTCGACGCCGCAACGCGCGGCTTTTCCGTCCTGCTGCTCGAGCGCGAAGACTTCGCCAAAGGCACCTCCAGCCGCAGCACCAAGCTCGTTCATGGCGGCGTCCGTTATCTCGAACAGGGCAACGTCTCGCTCGTCATGGAAGCCCTCAAGGAGCGAGGCTTGCTCCTTCAGAACGCGCCGCATCTGGTTCACGACTTGCCCTTCGTCGTGCCCAACTACTCCTGGTGGGAAACGCCGTTCTACGGCATCGGGCTGAAGATTTACGACGTCCTGGCAGGGAAGTATGGCTTCGGAAAATCCCGCATCCTGTCCCAGGAAGAGACGCTCGAGCGTCTGCCGACTTTGAGGCAGGACGGTCTGCGCGGTGGTGTCGTCTATCACGATGGCCAGTTCGACGATGCGCGCCTGCTCATCGACCTGATGAAGACCGCGGTCGACCACGGCGGCGTGGTCGTGAATTACATGCCCGTCGTTGCATTGCGCAAAGACGACGACGGTTTTGTCAGCGGCGTCGAAGCCGTTGACTCCGAAACTTCGGAACGCTTCGCAATCGCCGCGCGCGTCGTCGTCAACGCCACCGGCATCTTCACCGACGAGATTCGTCGCATGGACGACCCTCAGGCCCAAACCATGGTGGCGCCCAGCCAGGGTATTCACCTCGTCCTCGACGATTCCTTCCTGCGCGCGAAGACCGCCGTCATGGTCCCGCACACCAGCGACGGCCGCGTCCTCTTCGCCATTCCCTGGCACGGCCACACCGTGGTCGGAACCACCGACACGCCCATCGATGCACCGTGCTACGAGCCGCTCCCCTACGAGCAGGAAATCGAATTCGTCCTCGAAACTGCCGGCGAGTATCTCAGCCATCAACCTACCCGTGCCGACATCCTGAGTGTCTATGTCGGCATTCGGCCGCTGGTCAAGGCCGCCGGCTCCGACACCAGCAAGACTTCGGCTCTCTCTCGCGACCACACCATCCATATCGATCAGTCCGGTCTGCTGACCATCGTCGGCGGAAAGTGGACGACCTACCGCCATATGGCCGAAGACACCATCGATCATGCCATCACCCTGGGCAAACTCGACGACCGGCCCTGCGTCACCCGGGATCTGCGCATTCACGGCTACAAGCAGAACGTCGATCTGGATAGTGCGCTGTGGGTCTATGGTTCGGAGGCCGGGAAAATTCAGGCCATCGCCGCCGATTCTCCAGAGCTCGCGAAACAACTCGATACGAAGCTACCCCAGATCGCCGCCGAAGTTGTGTGGGCCGCGCGCGAAGAAATGGCGCGTACGGTCGAAGATGTCCTGTCGCGCCGCACCCGAGCCCTGCTCCTGAATGCACGCTCAGCGATCGCCATGGCCTCCGCAACCGCGCAGATTCTCGCCCGCGAACTGGGCCGCGACCAGGCCTGGGCCAACGCCGAGGTCGCCCGCTTCACAGATCTGGCCGCTCAGTACACGCTTGAAAAAATCGCTCCCGGCAACCCACCCGAAGCATGATCGCGTGATCCTCGTTCGGCTCGATGATGAGCCACAGCCCGCGAAGACCCGCCTACAGCTGCTGCTCCGGTCTGGCCGCCGGCGCCAACCCCGCACTCGCCAGCCAGTCCAGAAAAGGCCGCGCCGAAAGCCGTGTCGATACGCTCTCCTTGCGCACCACCCGCGCCCGCCAGCCTTCCAGCTGCGCTCTCTCTACATCGGTCAGCGTCTTCGATGTATAAACCAGCACCGGCAGGCTCTGCGTGCGCGCCTCTGCGCGCAATTGCCGCAGCACTTCAAAGCCGCTCACGTCCGGCATCAGCAAATCCAGAATCACCGCGTCCGGCGGATTCTGCTTCACCGCAGCCAGCGCCACTGCTCCGTTGTTCGCTTCAACGAACTCCAGCCATGGTTGATCGAGAATCTCGCGCAGGATATAGCGCGACACATCGTTGTCATCCACCAGCAGTAATCGGCGTGTTCCGGTCTGCGTCGTCAGCCGCCGCAGCTCCCGCAACAGCACATCGCGATCCACCGGCTTTGACAAAAACAGGTTCGCGCCGTGCTCCATCGCCGTTTGTGCTTCCTCGTAGATGCTGGTCACCACGATCGGCAGCTCAGGCAGCCGCTCCCGCAACCGAGTCAGAAATCCCCACGCACGATCGTCTCCGATATAGACATCCGATACGAGGGCGCCCGGCGTATGCCGCGCCGTCCATACCTCCGCCTGCGCGACCGCAGCGGCAAGAATTGGCTGAAACTCCGTGTTGCGCAGATACGTTTCCAGCACCCGCGCCGTCTCCTCGTTGTCTTCGAGGATCAGAATCGGCGTCCGATGGAACTCCGGCGCAGGCAGCTTGCTCGCCTCGTCTGCGCTCACCGCCTCTCCGATATAGATCGCCGGTATCTTCACAAAAAAAGTCGATCCCTTGTTTGGCTCGCTCTCCAGCCACATGCTGCCGCCCAGCAGCATCGCCAGGTTGCGGCACAGCGGCAAGCCAAGGCCCGTCCCGCGGTGCCGCTCCTGCAGCGGATTCTCAATCTGACTGAACTCCCGAAACACCGTCTCGTGATGCTCGTGGGGAATGCCAATCCCCGTGTCCGCGACGGCAAACAGGATGTTGCCGTCCTCTTCAGCTCGTGCGGATACCACCACCTGCCCCATCGGCGTGAACTTCAGCGCATTCGAAATCAGGTTTCTCAGAATCTGAGATACCTTCCCCTCGTCGGTATGCAATGGCAGGAGATCGCCGGTTTCCTCGAAGGAGAGTTCCACGGAATAGTTATCCGCCAGCAGTGGTTTCAGCATCCCCTTCAATGCGCTAAAGAGTTCGTGCACCTCGAACCGCTTGGGCCGGATGCGGATCTTCCCCGCCTCCACCTTCGCCAGATCGAGCAGATCGTTGACCATCTCCTGCAGATCGCGCGCGGACGACTCGATGAATTGCACCTGCTTCATTTGCTCCGGCGTCAGGCCGCCGTGCAGCTGATCCATCAAAAGCCGCGACAACGAAATGATCGAGTTCAGCGGGGTCCGGAATTCATGCGACACATTCGACAAAAACTTCGTCTTCAGCTCGGACGCCCGCCGCAGATAATCTGCGCGCTCATCCAGCTCCGCATACAGCGCCACTACGCCGCGGTTCGTATCCTCGAGCTCCCGATTCAGCAGCTCGAGCTCGTCCTGCCGCGCCCGCAATTCCTGGAAGGTCTTGAGCAGCTCCTGATTCTGCTGCTCGATCTCTTCGTAGGGACTATCCGGCGTCCGCTCCTGCATCTTCCGGTTCAGCTCGCGTGCCGTGTGCGCGGTCATCCCGCTCCGGTGCCGGGGCAGATGCTTGAACATCCGCACTGTCGTTCCACTCGGCGCAGCGTGAATTTCGAAGTCGTCCATCAGCCGCTTCGTCCCGATAATGCCCATGCCCATGCCGGTTGTGGACTTGTACCGCCCCTCCAGAATCTCGTCGAGATTCGGAATGCCCGGGCCGGAATCCGACACTGTGACCTCCAGCCGCTGCGGCTCGTCCAGTCCCACCGCAAAGCTCACCTCGCCGTTGCGTGCGTAGCGAAAAGCGTTGCGCGCGATCTCCGAGGTCGCGGTCGCCATCCGAATCTGGTCCTGATTATCGAGGCCGAGTTCCGCCGCGACCTCCCGCGCACGCTGCCGCGCCTGCACGACATCGCGTTCCGTGCGAAGCGTCAATTGGAAGATCGTGACGGGCATATGCTCAGGCTGCCGCTTTCACCACCACCACACTCGCGTCATCGCGCTGGCGCCGAAAATCACGCAACAACGCTCCACCGATCACGGCAGGATGCCGAACCATCAGACCTGCGTAGGGCGTTAAATCCCACCTCGACTGCAATCCGTCGGAGTGCAGCACCAGCACTGCATCCGCTGGCCACTCCAAGCGGAATTCCTGAATCCTCGAAATCGTCATTCCCAGCGTGCCGTTATGCGATACCAAACTGCGGCTTGTTCCCCCTGCCAGCAGCACTGCCGAAATATTGCCCACCCCGGCATAAGTCAGGGTCTTATCCTTTGGCCGAATTTCTGCAATCGCAGCAACGGCGCCGCGAGTCTTCCGCAGCGCGTCGTGCAAATAACCCAGGATTTCTCCCGGCCTCAGTTCCACCCGTCGCCGAAAAGTCGCAACGGCCTCCTGCGCTGCGGTCGCTGCCTCCCATCCATGCCCCAGGCCATCCACGACCAGGATCAGGGTCCGCTCCGGCGTCTGATGCCATGTCCACCCATCCCCGCAAACGCGTTCTCCCGGATACGGCACCGCCAGGCCCGCCAGCTGCAGCGGATCGCCTGCCGGAGCCTTGCCCAATTCCAGCAAAACGATGGTCCCACTGCGTCCCGTAAATATCTCAAGCGCGGTGGCCATCCGCTTCATCGCGCCCATGCCCCCGCCCATCGTCCCCGCGGTTGAGTAGCCGTCGGTCATCGCTCTTGCCACATTGGCGATCCCCGGCCCTTTGTCCATGGCCAGAATGCGCGCCAGCGGCTGGCTCTCATTCTTCATGCCCACGATGACCACCTGGCCGCCGCCGCCGTGCACCAGGGTGTTGCGAGCGGATTCGGTCGCCAGCAGCGCCAGCTCCCCACAGCGTGTTTCATCAAAGCCCAGCCGTTGTGCTGCCAGCAGCGCGGTTCGCCGCACTTCACCCACCGAACTTGTATCCGTGACGGGTACGAATTCCGTAAAGGCTATTTCCATCGCACGACCGTGACTCTGGTCCCTTTCCCTGGCGCCGATTCGACGGAGAACTCATTCACCAGGCGCTTGCTGCCGCCCAGCCCGAGGCCCATCCCCGTTCCCGTCGTGTACCCGTCCTTGAGCGCCATCTCGATATCCGGAATGCCCGGCCCCTGATCTTCAAAAACCAGCTTCAGGCCGATTTTCGCCCCGGCTGTGATCTCTTCGATGCTCATCTGGCCACCCTTGCCGTGATCCAGGGCATTTCTTGCCAGTTCGCTCGCCGCCGTCACCAGTTTGGTCAGGTCCACCAGGCCGAAATGCAGCTCCGTCGCCCGCTGCCGCACCTTATGCCGCGCAAAAACCACATCGTTGGAACTTTTCAGCGGCAGCGTTTCACGCTTCGGATCGGTCATCGCCCTGCCCTGAGAAAATCCCCGCGCCCGGTCCGTACAGCAACTCCATCCCCGCTTCCACGCTCAGCGCGGTCCGCACGCCGGGCAGCGACATCCCCAGCTCGACCAGAGTAATGGCGACCGCCGGCTGCATACCCACCACCACCGTCTCCGCTCCCAATACCCGTGACATGCCCGCGATGTTCGCCAGCATCCTCCCGATAAACGAGTCGACAATCTCGAGCGACGAGATGTCGATCAGGACTCCCGTCGATCCCCAGTCCGAGATTCGCTGCGTCACGTCGTCCTGCAGCTGCATCGCCAGCTTGTCGTGCATGTCCACCTGGATCGTGATCAGGACCAGCGAGCCCATGCGCAAAACCGGAATCCGTTCCATTTAGCTCTCCTGCTTCACGAGCGGTCCGGCCAGCGTCGGAGCCGCCGAGCCTGCCGTTTTCCGCACAACTGCGCGTCCGCTCCGGTCCAGTGCCAGCGCGAAGGCGTCCGACAGCTTCGCCTTCGTGATCACGTCTTCCAGATTGATCCCCAGATGGACGATCGTTTGCG
The DNA here is from genome assembly GCA_963787915.1 of uncultured Acidobacteriaceae bacterium. GTDB lineage: Bacteria > Acidobacteriota > Terriglobia > Terriglobales > Acidobacteriaceae > Palsa-343. Next base: position 729,451 of record CAWBEP010000008.1, read on the forward strand.
CAATCTGCGGCCGCACCCCGCTGATGATGCACTCCGCACCCATCAGCCGTGCCGCCGTTATCGTCTTCAGCAGATGCTGTGCAACCAGAGTATCCACCGTTGGAACCCCGGTGATATCGACGATGGCGTACTTCGAATTGGTCGCCACTACCGTCTGCAGCAGATTTTCCATCACCACCTGGGTGCGCGCGCTGTCCAGCGTTCCGATGATCGGCAGCGCCAGGATGCCATCCCAGAGCTTGACCACCGGCGTCGAAAGCTCCATCAGTTCCTGCTGCTGCCGTGCGATCAGCTCCTCGCGCGCGGTCATAAAGCTCTCCGTGGTCACCAGGGCCAGATTGTCCAGCAGCTCCGTCGCCGCCCACACCGTATCGAACAGCTTGTCCTGGCTCTTTCCCAGATCGCGCCGGATCGCCGCAAACAGCGGCTGCTTGAGCGACAGGACGAACGTCGCCACCTCTGACGGGGAAAATCCCTGCCGCGCCCGCGAGGCAGAGATCTCCTGCAACAGCTCGCGCGCTCCCCGCCACCCCGGTCCGGACACTTCAGTAGTCGCGCTGCTCTTCGCGCCGCTCTCTACCGCGTTCAGCAACGCGCGGCACTGTTCGTCCAGTTCGGTTTTACTGATCAGATCCGCTCGCTGCGTGGACTTGTTCATGTCCCGGATCCACTCCGTGCGTATCTGATCCTCATTGCGAGAAATAACGTCTGCCAAATCGCTCATCGCGTGACCTTCTCCGGCCGGCGGCCGGTCGTCCTGGGGTTTACCGCACTGACACTATATACAGATTGCCCGCCGATCTGCACGCCCGGTGGCGCGAGGTCTGCCAATCGGCCTTTTCATGGAAACTGGCAATGAACGCGGAGATGCGACAGGGCTGCTCTGCCACCAAAACTCCTAAGATAATGTGCGCTCCAGACCGCCGAGAGCCTCTTTCAGCGGCCGAACGTCGCTCGACTTGGTGACATACGCGGTCACTTTGAAAAGCCGGCAGATTTCCCGTTGGTCCTCACCCATCACCGTCCATACGATCAGAGGAATCTCCGCGAGCCGCGGCTTGCTATGCCAGAACCGCATTAATTCAAAACCGCTCTCGTAGCCCAGATCGAGGTCGAGGACAATCGCATCGGGCAGCGTCGTCTCCCCCTCAAGCCCTTTTTCCAGATAGGCCTTCGCTGACAGGGCTGATGCCCGCGCTTCGATGGAGGTAAAGCCCAGCGAGCGCGCCGCAGCGGTCGCGTTCAGCAGGTCGCTCGGCTGATCTTCCACAACAAGCAAGCGGGTCATGGGCCCTCTTATCCGTGCCTCGGTTCTTCGTGCCCGGTCCCTGGCAGAGTAGTGAAAGTTTACGACGAACCGGCCTTTACGTAAACCTTATGCCGAACATGCCACATTTCGGCGCTTGAAAATCCAGTGAACCGCCGCGCAGCGATCCCGGTTCTCAGCTTCAGCTCCGGGATCGTCACAAAATGCGGAACGGCCTGTCTTCTGCAGGCTGCAATTTGTAACCCGCGCTTCAAAAATGCAGGCTGATCTGTCCCGTAACCGCGCGCGGCGTCACATAATGCGTTCCACTGAAGGTCGACAGAAAATTGTAGAGCGCGTACTTATCGGTGACGTTGATCGCCGTTACCTGCGCACCCCATTGATATTTGTCGCCATGAAAGAGATTGTCCTCACCTAGCGCCATGTCGAAAAGGCTCCGTGCCTGGATGCGCTGCGGGTTGTGGTCATTGTCTCCCGTTCCCGGCGCCGGAATGCTCACCAGGCTCGACTTGTACTCCGACGCCAGGCAGGTTGCAGGCAGCGGATGCCCGAGCGTTGCTCTGACCCCATTGCATTCCAGTCCCGCCTCGAACTCCTCATCCGCATCGAGCCCGCTCAGATCCACTGCCGGCTCTCCGTTGAGCGTCGTCGACGTCGCCCCGCACGAGCTGTTCGGGTCATTCGACAGCGGGTTATAGCAGGGAACTGCCCCCGCAACCTGGCCCGAGTCGAATCGCCAGTTCAGGCTGTACCACGGGCTGTGCTTGCCCGGTATCTGATACTGAAAGTGCGTCGTCTCGTTATAACGCTCGTCGTGGTCGATCCGGAAAGGCAGCCCCGTCTGCCCCACCGTTGCACCCGCGCCGCCCACCTGCGGCGGGAAAAACCGCGCCGCCACCGACGACATCACCACATACGCACTGAACCCGTGCACCGGCGTTACATTCGCACGCAACGCAAATCCCGGGATCTTCGAGTTATGCCATTCCACCGGGAACGTGATCGGGGTGTACCCCAGCACGCTGAAATCGTAACCGTTGTGGGTGTATTTCCAGATGTACTCCCCGCTCACCACGAAGTGACTGCCAAAGACCTGTTGCAGGCCGGCGTGAAATTCGTTTCTGAACCCCGGCGACAGCGCCCCTGAATCGCCCGCCTGGCACAACAGAAGCGGATTGACCACTGCATTCAGGCAGCCGCGGCTCGACAGGATCAGGTTCTCGTTGAATGGCGTCTCCAGCGTCCGCGCGTACGACGCCCGCAGCACCGTGTTCGTCCGCTTGATACTGTACGAAGTTCCCAGCCGCGGTTCCACCTGGCTCGCATCGGAAAGTCCGTTATAAAGATCGCCCCGCAACCCCGCATTCACCAGCCAGTTGCCCTTTGTAATCTGGTCCTCGATATAAAGCGCGAGCTCCTTGACGTCGGTATGACCGAGATAGTCATAAGAACTCCCGTTGCGCGTCAGATCGTACGGATACAACGTCGTGCACGGTGGCCCCGTTGGAACGTCCGGCGTTCCACCGGACATGCAGCCCAGAGAATCCAGATAGGAGGGGAGCACGATTCCCAGCGAATCGCTCTCATCGAGGAACGTCTGCTCGTACATCGCTCCCAGCTTCACATTGTTCGCGCCTTTCACATACGAGATATCCGTATGTACGCCGTCATTGGCAAGGCTCCGGTCCTGCCCGATGCTCTCCTGCTGCACCGGTCCCAGATCGGCCAGCGGATCGCCGCTTGGGTAGTAGTGATAATTGTCTTTCCGCAGATAGGCCCCGATATTCCACACCGATGCCTGGCTGATCACACGCGTGTAACTGGGCGCAACGTCGATCGTTCCTATCTTCGAACGCTGATCTGTCTCGCCGGTCACCGCCACTCCGGCCAGGTTCACTCCGCCCGTGTTCAGATTGTCGTAGGTGTTCGGCGTCTGAAACCACGACCGCGAATAGTTCAGGTTCAGATGCACCGAATCCGCCGTGTCGATCTGATAATCCAGCCGATCGAAAAGATTTTCCTCGTTTCCCTTGTCGTGCAGCACCACGAACTCCGGGGCATCCAGAAAGCGCCCCGTATTCGTTCCGTCCGCCGAGATAAAGTTCCCCCAGCTCTGCCCGCCATAGCCCAGATCGAAACCGCCCGTCGTTGAACCAAACGTTCCGTAGGAAAAATTCAGCTGCCCCGTCGGCTTCGTCAGACCCTGGCCCGATCGCGTCGTCACCTGGATGACCAGACTCGTTTTGTCCCCATACTCCGCCGGCGGTGCCCCCTCGATCACCTGCATCGACTGCACCGAAGACGAAGGGATCTGGTTCGAGAACACCTTGCTCTGCTGATCCGTGATCGGCTGCCCATCCACCGAAAAAGAGTTCTCCGCGTGATCCCCAAGTCCATGGAAGAGTCCGTTCGAGTCCGCCGAAACGCCCGGCGATGACAACGTCACCAGTGAACTCAGCCCCGACGTGTTGCTTTCCAGAGGAATCTCCGCAAACGCCTTGCGGTCAATATCCGTATCCATACTGGCCGCGTTATTCACCAGGTCCTCGCCAGTCACTTGCACGGTTGTCGCCGCCGTCCCCAGCGTCATTGCCACCGGCACTGTCACCGGCGCCGTCGAATGCACTTCGACATCGTGAACCGACGTTCCGAAACCCGTCATGCTCACCGTCATGTGGTAGGAGTTCAGTGGCACATTGGCGAACTGGAAATGCCCTGCGTTATCCGTCCTGGCTGTGCGCTCGTACTGGCTCACGGGATTCTGAATCGTCACCGTCGCCCCTGGCAGCACCGCGCCTGTGGGATCGGTCACCGTTCCCGTGATCGTTCCTGACGACGCTCCCGTCTGTCCAACAGCCGGCAGCCCGCTCACGAAAACACAAAGAATCAAAAAGGGTAGAAAAAAAGCGACGTGACGCAACAATGTGCGCATGCACGACCTCCTCAAAGTGAAGTGAAAGCCCGGGTCTGAAAGGATCTACGCGAGAAGTGCGGAGCCCGAGGGTGGAGGACGGCTGGAGAGACGGAAGAAGATCGGATCACGCGGCCGGACGATTGTGCTCGCAGCGGTGACCTCGCCGATAGCCACGCTGCTGACGTTCAGGATCACCGGCGCTGCCATGCGCGCCACGTGGTGTGCCGCCATGCACAGCGTGCAGTCGTGGTCCGGCGCTCCCGAGGCGTGAAAATGCGCCGACTGCACCACCCCGCTCATCAGGACGAGCGCGATGCAGACAATGCCGAGCACCGAAGCCCAGCTCAACCGCGGCCTGGAGAAGTCGCAGTGCATCCTGCTGCTTCGACTATAACCGGGCTTGCCGGTGAGCAGCAAACCGCTCAGGTCGCACTGCCTGGCTTAGTTCACCCCGGCCGAAGGCCCATGTGCGGACCCCAGCCTCCGCGCCGTCCGCCGGGCCAGCCGCGCGCCCCAGCTCAGCAAGTCTGCGTATTCCGACCGATACTTCACCGTATATCTCTTCTCGCTGGCTGCCGTCTTCCGCGCCAAAGCCCAGTCTTTATGATCCTGCACCACGAAGTCGGAGTAGCTGGGGTGCGGTACTACCAGCAGCTCAAAGACCTCGCGAATCTGCGGCGTGGTCCGTTCCTCCTCCGACAACGCACGGTGTGCAATCCCATCCGTCGCGTTCCTCCCCTGGCCGGCGTACGTCCACCCGTAGTCGTCGAAGATGATCCATCCACCCGATTTCAGCAACTTATCGGCAAGGAAGAACGCGCATCCATCGATGGTCCAGTTTTTTGGACCGTCAATGATGCACAGGTCGTATTTCGGCCGGCACTGTCCCGCGACCGTCTGTCTCCGAATCTCGTCGTGCAGATACCATGTGTAGCCGGTCTTCATCCGTACTACTTCGGCATACTCGTTCAGATCGCAGCGCGCGAGTTGTTCCTCCGCCGATGGCCGAAAATCCGCCGCCGCCAGATCCACCGCCGTAACTCTTCCCCGGCCGAGTTCCTCCAGAGCGGCCGCCATGTAACAGGTGGCTGTGCCGTGCGCGATTCCCAATTCGAGAATCTCCGACGGTTTCTCCCGCAGCACCATCTCGTAAAGTTCGAGCCCATGTTTCGGCGAGATGAAAGGAACTGCCCCGACCACCTGACGTACTTCGTTAAACTTCATCGTCCTGCTCCTGGTTATTCGCTTCCAGTGCGCTGCCGGTAGGCCGCAGCTTTCTTTTTTCCGTCTGAATTCAGCCTAACGGCCTGTGATCCCAAACCGTCAAGCGCAAACGATGCCCGCGCCAAACCAAAGAAACCTCCTGCCGGCGGGCTTGACAGCGCCCTGCTTCCCGGTAAGCTAAGAGATTCCCGACCGGCGTCTGCGCGCCGGCGGTTGGCGGGGGCAGCGGCGCATCTTGAAGGTTCGGGTTTTCTATCACGATAAGTGTTTCGATGGAGCGTGCTCGGCCTCGCTGTTCAGCCGCTTCCATCAGGAATGCATTCACCCCGGCGCCACCTATGAATTTTGTGGGCTCGTGCATCGCGCCGGCGCCCTCTTTAACGAGGCCGACTTTACCGGCGACGAAAATGCTATCGTCGACTTCAAATACTCGCCCTCACCCAAAATCACCTGGTGGTTCGACCACCACCTCAGCGCCTTCCTCACTCCGGAAGATCATCAGGACTACATCCACGGCATGGCCGACGGCCGCTACAAAGGCCATCGCTTTTTCGATCCCGACTACGTTTCCTGCACCAGCTTCCTGGCTCACATCGCTTCCACGCAGTTCGGCTTCGACCCCACTCCTGTGGCCGAGCTGATTCGCTGGGCTGACATCGTCGACGGCGCCCTTTACGAAAGCCCTCAGTCTGCTGTCGAAATGCCCGAGCCGGCCATGAAGCTTACCCTTATCATCGAGTCCTCCGAGGATCCCGGTTTCGTCCCGAAGCTCATCCCGCTCCTCACCCGCATGCCTTTGCAGCAGGTCCTCGATCAGCCCTTCGTCGCCAGCCTGCTGCCGCCATTGCTCGAACGCCATCAGCGTGCCATCGATCTCATCCGGGAGCGTTCTGAATCGAAGCAGGGCACCATCTACTTCGACATCACCGACCATCCCCTCGAGGGCTACAACAAATTCATCCCGTATTATCTCCATCCGGAAGCGACCTACTCCATCGGTCTGTCGAAGTCGAGCTTCCGCACCAAGGTCGCTGTCGGCTCCAACCCCTGGACCAAAACCAGACCTGAAGACATGGTCAACCTCGCCACCATTTGCGAGCGCTATGGCGGAGGAGGCCATGCCCGTGTTGGCGCCATCTCCTTCCCGCCTGACCGTGAAGACGATGCCCGCAAAGCCGCGGCGGAAATCGTCTCCGAACTCCGCGCCTCGCTCCCCGGCAAATAGCTGGTCTGGCCCGGGTCTCGATGATGAGACCCGGGAAAAGCGCCGCCCTCCCGGCAAATAGCATTGGCTGGCCCGGGTCTCGATGATGAGACCCGAGAAAAGCGCCGCCCTCCCGGCAAATAGCATTGGCTGGCCCGGGTCTCGATTCTGAGACCCGCGAAAAAGCGCGAAGCGCTCCCGGCAAATAGCATTGCCTGGCCCGGGTCTCGATTCTGAGACCCGGGAAAAAGCGCGAAGCGCTCCCCGCAAATAGCATTGCCTGGCCCGGGTCTCGATTCTGAGACCCGGGAAAAAGCGCGAAGCGCTCCCCGCAAATAGCATTGCCTGGCCCGGGTCTCGATTCTGAGACCCGGGAAAAAGCGCGAAGCGCTCCCGAACGTTGTTCCCCCTCTTTACGGTTTTTCCGGAACCGGCGTCTGCAACGGTGACCCCCGCCACGCACGGCTGACCATCCTCCACACCCACCGCACCGCCCCCACAATCGCCACCAGGAAAACGCCGGCAGTTATCCCTGCCGCAATCGGATGGTGCGTTGCCAGCCATGTCACAAAGACAGCCAGTACATCCTCGCTGGCGCTCAATGCCATATTTGAAACCGGCTCCGGCGATGGAGTCACCGCCACCCGCGCCGCCGTCTTGCCTCCGTGCGCGGCCAGCGCGATCGCGCCCCCCGCCAGGGTTGCCACCAGCTGCATCTCCGGCGAAAGCTGCGAACTCGCCCCGTACGCCATCAGCGCCGCAATCGGAACCCGCACAAAGGTATGCAGGGCGTTCCAGAACAGATCGAACGCCGGAATCTTGTCGGCGAAGAATTCAATCCCAAAAAGTGCCAGCGATACCCCAATCACCCACCAGCTCGTCAGCAGATGGAGTCCCGGAGGCAGCACCACCCAGCCGGTGTGGGACAGCAATCCCAGAGTGGCCGTCGTTGCATACACATTCAGCCCGGCGGCAAAGCTGATCGCTACGATCAACCCCACCAGCCCAGGCCCTACCATTCCAGGCCCGATCCATGATCCGTGCGCCATGCCTGCCAGCATATCCGCGCCAGGTCCGTTCGCCAACGCAATAAATGGAAAGGCCACCTTCCGGTGGCCAATTCCATCAATCCGCCCACTACCATAGGTTTCCGCCTCAGCTAAGAAGAAGCCGACGCGAACGCGCATGGTTGGTGAAGCTCACCGGCAGAGCCTTAGCTCTGTCCGTCCTTATTCTCTTCCTCTTTGTGAATGAAGTTCGTTACGGCTTCCGTGCCTTCGAATCCAACCACAGCGGCAACACCCTCGGTGACGAGTCCCGCATTCGGATCCAGCTTCTTGGCGCCTTCAACTGCGGCCGCGGCTCCGGCCAGTTCTTCCAGCAATCCCATAATTTTCTCCCTTTCAGTTTCGAAAGAATCAGATCGGGGCGTCTGCCTTTCGGATCAGATTTTTTGAAATTACCCGCACCCTCTCCGGATTGCAAGCGCAAAGCCGCCTTTGCAGTGGAAAATCGCAGAGTTTTCACTCTTCCATCCTTGCTGCTCTTCCCTTACGAACGGCGTCCTCCATTATCGCCGTTTCGGTAGACTGTCAGAATTCCATGGAGGCACGCGCTGCGTGCGCGATCAGAAAGCAAAAAACGTGCCACGCCCGCCGATCGCCGCGCTCTTTCTCTTTCTGCTGGCTGCCTCCTCCCTTTGTGGACAGATCACCAGCGGCTCTCTCCGCGGCGTCGTTCAGGATGCGACAGGAGCTCGCATCGCCGGTGCATCGATCGAAGTGCGCATGTCGGCCTCTGCTTTCATTCGGCGCGCCACATCCGATAACCGCGGGGATTTTCTGCTGGAAAACCTCTCTCCCGGACAATACGAGATCTCCGTCTCCGCTCCCGATTTCGCCACGGTCTCTGCGAAAGCCACCATTGCGATCAGCATGGCTCACGACATCGTCGTGACCCTGACTCCGGCCGCCGTCCGCGAATCGGTTCAGGTGAAATCCCAGGCTTCGTCCATCACCTCCCAGCCGATCAACCTGGCCAGTGCCATCCATCAGAGTGTGATCACCAGCCATGATCTGCAGATTTTGCCTTTGCCTGCCCGGAGTTTTGCCAATATCGCCTACCTCGCGCCTGGTACCGAACCCGTCGAGCCCTCCGACCCCACCAAAGCCCGCATCACCGCAGTGTCGACCGGCGGCAGCTCAGGCTTGAATAACGAGCTTTCCGTGGACGGAGGCGACAATTCCGACGACTACATCGGGGGATTTCTGCAAAACTATTCCCCCGACGCCATCCAGGAGTTTGCGGTGCGAACCGCGCAGGAGGATGCCGACACCGGCGGCACCACGGCTGGCTCCGTCATCATCACGACCAGGAGCGGAACGAATACGTGGCATGGCGATGAGGCATTCTACGATCGCCAGGCCGCGTTGAATGCCCGTTTTCCGATCGAAAATCCCGCCCCCAATCCCAAACAGCCCTTTTCGCGACAAAACTACGTCGCCACCCTCGGAGGCCCGATCCGGAAAGATCGTCTCTGGTTTTTCACGGCACTGGAGAACGTCCATGAAAACGCAAGCATCGTCTACAGCCCTGCCAGCACCACGCAATTCGACGCTCTCGGCACCCTCGCCGCCGATGGACTGATTCCCGGGGTGTCGTCCATCCCCGTGCCGGAAGACGTCCCAATCCCGTTTCGCGATAGTCTCGGCCTTGTCCGCCTCGACTGGACAGAGAATCCGCGATCCGCCTGGCTCCTGCGCAGCTCGATCGATACCTACACCACCCACAACGATCTGGTTCAGCAGGGTGCCCTGCCCTCCACGGGACTTCTCACCCATAACAACTATTTCGACCTGCTCATCGGCAACCAGTATGAATTTTCGCCCACCCTGGCCGCCAATCTTGTCTTCAACGCCAGTGGCCTGCATTTGACGCAGACGCGCTCGTCGAACCTCGGCTTTGCGCTCGCGTTTCCTTTCAGTTCCACCTCCCTCACCGTCTCCGGATTCGAGACTTTTGGGGACAATCAGTTCGCCACCCCGATCACCTTCTTCCCCTCCGAACGAAATCAGGAGAAATATCAGTTTCGTTACGACATCAGCAAAGCCCGGCTAAATCACTCCATCCGGCTGGGAGCCAATCTGATTCACGAGCCGGTACTGGCTGGCTCGTTTCCCAACAACACCGAAACTTTGTACCAATTTCCCGAGAACCCAACCTACTATCTGATTAATCTCTCGCAGTTCACACCCGACTTCGTGGCTGGCGCCTCTACCTCCAATCCTGGTGGAGGCTTTGCCCAGAATGTTCAGCGGCTCGCATTCTATGGCCAGGATTCGTGGAGGATTCGACGACAGCTGACTATCGATTACGGACTGCGCTATTCGACGACGTGGGGGTTGTTCCTTGGCTCGGGCAGGCCCCAGGCGGAAAATCCCGGCTTCATCACCCTCAAGGCTCTCAATATCCCCCTCGTTTCAGGAGCCCCGCGCGACGACCGTGAACAGATTGCCCCCCGTCTTGGAATCGCCTTTGCTCCCGGAACCCGCGGCACAACGGTGGTGCGTGCCGGCTTCGGTCTCTATTTCAGCGACCTGGCGCAGAACGGATGGGCGACCGCGTTGCAGGCGGTCAACAGCGTAACCGGTCCGTGCGTTGACCCCCTGCAAAATCCGGGCAGCCCCGAAACTGCCGGCTGCGTTCCCGGAGCGGCCTCCGGCGGAGCAGCAAACCTGATCGACGCGCACTACCGGACGCCTTATGCGATTCACGCTTCCGGTGGCGTAGAGCAGGCCTTCAGTGCGAACTGGTCACTGAGCGCCGATTACATTCACGAGCAGGGTAATCACGCCTACCGCGCCTATCATTACTCTGGAGGGGAAAATCTCTTCACTCCGTTGCTGTCGGTGGATGATCCGAATCAGGCGAATTACGTACCGGACGTCAACGTCTTCCACTCGGACAATCGCTCCAGCTACAACGGGCTTCTTTTGCATCTGCAGGGCAACGTCAGCTCGCGGCTGAGTCTCGTTGCCAATTACACGTTTTCGAAAGCGCAAACCTGGGGCTGCGTGCTGGGCGAGCTTTTCGATTACGTAAACGGCGTCTGCAATCCCCTCGATCCTTTTGGGCCCGGTGATTACGGACCTTCCGGAGAAGATGTGCGCCAGCGCTTCGTCTTTGCCGGAACCTGGCGCACGTGGGGCGGCGTTGAGCTCAGCACCCTGACCCAGGCCGAATCGGCTCGCCCCTTCACCATCACCACAGCCGACAACAGCGCCCGGATTGCCATCAATAATGTTCCTACCGTTCTCGATCAGTTTCGCGGTACGCCCTATATCCAGGCCGACCTCCGCGTCAGCCGGCCCATCTCCTTCGCCGATCGCTGGACCGTCACTCCGTTCGTCGAGCTCTTTAACCTTTTCAACCGGAATAACCCCGGCGCCAACTATGTCACGAACATTGCAAGCCTTCCCGTTCCCAGCGCCGAAGCCCAGACCGGCAATGTATCGGATATCTGCACGAACGCCGACTGCTCTTCGACCGCGCCCATTACCAGCCCTGATCAACTCCGTGTTGCCGGCGGAGCTCTGGGCGATTTCTTCGGTCCGGGAACGACTGTGGGCATTCCGTTTGCCGCGCAAATCGGCGCACGGCTGACCTTCTGACGAGGCATTCCCCGCACGCGAACCGTCTTCTTGCCGTCGAAAGCTGCTCGCAACCGCTTCCTGGATTGGCCAATCGGCCGGTTCACGATAAAATGAAAAGATTGCAGGAAAGGTCTTAAAGGGAACAGTCATGCCTAAAGAAGGAATTCACCCGAACTACCACGAAATTCGCGTGGTCTGCGCCTGCGGCAACACTTTCGCCACGCGCTCCACGCACAAAGGCGACATCCACGCGGAAATCTGCTCGAACTGTCACCCGTTTTTCACCGGCAAGCAAAAGCTGGTCGATACCGCGGGCCGCGTCGAGCGCTTCCGCCGCAAGTACGCGAAAACCGAAGCCAAGCCGGAGCCGGCAGCCGCCGCAAAGTAGCCATCGAGCGGCTCTCGCAGGACAAGGCCTCCGCTGCGGCGGGGGCCTTTTTGATGAAGCGGTCAGAGATGAAGAAGCACTGGGACAACCCGCTCGAACACCCTATGCCCCAGGGAGCCCGTGTCCCCGCGTCTCTCCAGATTGGGAACGTCAACGTTGCTCCTGCCACCGTCCTGGCGCCCATGGCCGGCGTCACGGACACCGTCTTCCGCCGCTTCATCCGCAACGCCAGCGTCTTTTCCCATACCCCTGAAGCGGGTGCTCCATGTCGCGACGGTGAGACATGGAGCCGTGCCGCCGTCGAGGCGGAAACGACCAACCAGCAGTCCGGCTGCGGCCTCATCATGACCGAGTTCACCTCCGCCGACGGCCTTGCCCGCATGCGCGAATCGAAGCGCAAGCGCTACCTCACCTACTACGACGACGAGCACCCCATCTCCGCGCAGCTCTTCGGCTCGAACCCCCAAACCCTCGCCGATGCCGCCCGCATCGTCGAGCAGACCGGCTTCGACCTGGTCGACCTCAACCTCGGCTGCCCCGCCAAGCGCGTCGTCTCGTGCAACGGAGGCAGCGGCCTGCTCCGCGACCTGCCCCTCATCGCGGAAATCTTTAAATCTGTGCGCGCCGCGGTGACAATTCCGTTTACCGTCAAGTTCCGGCTCGGCTGGAATGACAACCACATCGTCTGCGTCCCCCTGGCCAGGCTCGCCGAAGACTCCGGCCTCAACGCCGTCGCCCTCCATGCCCGCACCCGCGAGCAGGGCTACGCCGGCCAGGCCCGCTGGGAGCACATCGCCGAAGTCAAAGCCGCCGTCAACATCCCAGTCATCGGCAACGGCGACGTGCGCACTCCTGAGGACGCCTGCGCGCTCATCGCCAAAACCAACTGCGACGCCGTCATGATCGGCCGCGCCGCCCCGGCCAATCCATGGATCTTCCGCCAGATCGCCCAGTACACCGCTACGGGCCGCTACGACCTGCCCACCGAGCAGGACCGCTACCGCATGATCCGCACTTACTTCGAAATGCTCCTCACCGAGCTCACCCCCGACACCTCGCGCGCTCCCGCCGCCGAAGCCGCCGGCAAGATGAAGCAGTTCGCCTCCTGGTTTACCCACGGCGTCCGTGGCGGCGCCGCACTCCGCAAGTCGATCTATGAAGCCAGGACCGGCACGGCGATCCTCGAAGCTGTCGACCGCTTCTTCAGCAGGGAAGAGATCGACACCGATGTCTCCGAAACGCAGTTAGCAGCTTCCTGAGCCTGAGCTCTGAGCCCTGTTCACTCGTCCTCAAATATCTCCTCGATCCTCATCCCGAACAGCCGCGCCAGCCTGAACGCCAGCGGCAAGCTCGGATCGAACTTCCCCGTCTCAATCGCATTCACCGACTGGCGCGACACCTCCAGCTGCTTCGCCAGATCGGCCTGCGACCACGCCCGTTCCGCGCGCAGCACCCGCAGCCGGTTCTTCATCGATACCTCAGTCGAACCACCGGAAACGAGATCACCACGAAGATCCAGAACAGCGGATAGATCCAGGCCAGCCCCAGATGCGGGGCCCGCCCGAAATCCTCCATGTATCCCAACGCCGTCACCACCGCCAGCGTTGCCGCAACCCCGCACAGAATCGCCTGGATGTAGAGGTTGCGCTGGAACTCGTCTTTCTCCTCGTTCAGGTAGGTACCGGTGATCAACAGCGTCCAGGCCACGGGCACCGCCGGCAGCGCGGCCAGGACATACGAGAAAAAGCCGGCCACATGCCCGTGCCGAATCCCCCCCGCCGCCGCCGCTGAGAACACCAGACAGAAAAACGCCGCCCACATCATCCGGAGCAAATAGCGTTTCTGCGCCGGATTGGATACGCACCACATAGTTAAGTCTCCTTTCCATAAAGACAAGGAAACTGTACATAGCCTTTGGCCACTGTGTCAAGTACTCTTGACATGATTATCGAGGACGCCGACGGGGCTTGCGGTGCCGAGGATCCCGGTTATGGGAGGCGGAGGGGTGGTGGTCCCCCCACCCCCCTGGGGTTGGGGGTGTGGCAAGCCGTTGATTCTGCAGGGGTCAATTTTGTTGTCAAGCTTGACAACAGGGTCACATGACCGTTCTGCGGAATGGGGCGGCTGCCAGCCGGGGCAATCCGGCTTCGGTGGATCGCCGCGCATCGAGGTGCGGCGGCGCTGGCGATGACAAGGAGCAGGACCGGCTGCGTTGCGCTCGTGCCGGCGGACCCTGAGGTCCAATGAAAAAGGACTCGTCGAGGCGAGTCCTTCTTTCTCTCAGCATGGAAGAGTCGCGGGAGCATTACAAGGATTTCCGGCGAGGACGGGACACGGAGGTAATGGGGGGAGTGGTTTGTGTCAGGGCACGAACTCGATCGTGCTGCCACTGCTGCTAATTGAAGAGGGGTCTCGCCTAAGTGGAGGCTGCCGGCCTGATGAGGGCTGTCATCCTGAGGCCCAGTTTGAACCTTTGGGCCGGACGGAAACGAGGGATCCGCGGTTGCCTCTTGCGAATCATGTCGTGAATATTTGCGGACGCCCCACGAGCACCGTAACAGGGCCGCTCCGGCCGTCATATCGCCTGGCGAGAGCTCCGGGAGGTCTTGCTGCCCAAGCGTAGAATTGATGTGCCTCCCCGATGACACTTGTGCAGGAGTAATTAGTGGCCGACAACTATCCGTATCACGTCAACAGCCCCAACATAAAAAGGTTCTTAGAGCACATCCAAAGCTTGGGCGTCCCACCTAAGGTCACCTTTCAGTACTTAACCTCCGTGGGCTTCAAGAGCACGAACGACCGAGCGATTCTGACTGCGATGAAGTTCATCGGCTTTGTCGATAGCTCGGGTATCCCCACTAAACTCTGGCAAGCCTATCGCAATAAGAGCCAGTCATCGAAGGTGCTCGCTGGCGCTCTCAAGACGGCCTACAAAAATCTCTTTGACACGTATCCTGATGCCAATCGCAAAGACAACGAGGCCCTCCGAAATTTTTTTAGCAGCCATACGTCTGTCGCGGAGAACACCGTAACGTTAATGGTACGTACGTTCAAGGTGATGGCCGAAATGGGGAACTTCGATTCTCCCGATGAGGGGCCAGAAGTCGAAGAGCCAACGCCGGAGGAAGAGGGAACGGGCGGGGGTGCCTCGGGAGTTGTGAAACGTAAGGTGGTAACCCCGACTCCAAGTGGGATGACCGTGAACATCAACATCCAGCTTCAGATTCCCGCGACGGATAAGGCCGACGTTTACGACAGTTTCTTCGCGGCCATGAAGAAACATCTGCTGTCGTGAATGAACTTAGATTTTTATTGGCGAAGGTCAAAGGCTTCGAGACGGAAGCGCACGCGATGCTTGCGACGCACGAGGCCTCCGGCTCACGTGTGGTCATCCTCGAAGAGTCCTACGACAAACTGACCAAGCTTACATTGAAGCAGGACGAACTTTTCCGACAGGCATTACGCTGTGTGGAGCATCAACTGTTTCGAGCGGCTCACGTGCTTGCGTGGGCTGGCTTCATGGATTTGTTGGAGGAAAAGCTCGCGTCTGACGGCTTGGCAAAGATCAGAGCCGCATTCCCGGGATGGGCTGCTAACGCTGGAAGCATCGAGGAACTACGGGAGGCCGTCGTGGAATATCAGCTTATCGAAGCAGCTAAAAAGTTAGGACTGTGTTCAAAGACGGAGATGAAAGCTCTGCATGGGATGTTGAACAAACGGAACGAATGCGCCCATCCTAACGACTTCTTTCCCGATATGAACATCACGCTGGGCTACATTTCGGAACTGCTAACGCGGGTCGCAACCCTGCAGACAAAAAAGCTATAACCGGTGCCGATGTTTGCCCTGCCCGGTGTTGGCAGATGCCGCATGTCGCCACCAGAGGCCCCGAGCGTAACCAGGCGCTTACCGAACGGCACCCAAAGTCACTTTTGGGGAGCCACCGCATCTCCTATACTGGACACATGAAGGCCTACGTCATCAGCAATCCTGTACCGACTCCCGAAGAGATGGCGGAGATTCTCGGGCTCAGCTCGGATCGCGTGACCGCCGTGCGTCGCATCATGAGCACGCCGTCCCGCCGGAAAACATCGGGCGCGATGACGCTCAGAAAAAACCGTCGCAGATCGACACGCCGCGCTCCTGCCCGGACGGCCGACCGGTAGCAACCTGTACCCTGTACCCTGTCCCCTGGCTTTTTACCGCGCCACGACATCTCCGGCGATGCGGTTGTACTCAGCCTCGGACACCACGCCCTGCTTCACAAGATCATGAGGCGTGCCGTAGGGGCGGTGCTCCTCGATGCGGCGCGCCGTCAGCGCATTGACGCCGGGCAGCGTTTCCAGATCGGCGCGGCTGGCCGAATTGAGGTCGATGCCGTCTCCGCCTTTGCCCCCTGTCTTTCCATCGTGGAGTCCGGCTTTTACGCCCCGGGCCACATCATTCGCCTCGCGCTCCGCGTTGGCTGCCGCCACGCGCGCTTCGGCAGCGGCCTTGTCCGCCGCGACTCTGGCGTGCTCCGTGGCTTCCTGGGCCTGCTGCTGGACCTGCCGATCCGACTCGGGGGTGCCGTTGGCGTTGCAGGACGCCACCCAAAACAGGGCAGCGCAGAGTCCCAGAGTCACCGCCATCCGCATCGTCAGGCCGGAAAAGTTCATATTTCGCATGGTCGTTCGCCTCGCTCTAGCATGGAATCCTCTGATCCACCGCGAGTTGCCAGAGGGTAACGTTACAAACGTAAATATTCCCTGTTCAACCGTAGGCGAACAGCGCTAACATGCATCTCTGGACGGCCCCTCCTGCCCTCCGAGTCCGGGTTTTCGGATCCGCGGCACCGGGAGCCGGCTCAACCGTTTCGCGGCTCGGCCTTCCGGCCAGCAGCTCGGTTGCAGCCGGTCAAGCGCTCGTGACCGGCCGCAATCCTCCGCGGCTCGCCGGAAGACCCGGCTCTCGCGACGGAATTTCATCCCCTCGAGGCGCTTATGAGCTCCATGATGAGCTTCATGCCGGTTGTCTGGATCGTTTGGGCCGCAGTCATTACCTTCCTCCTGGTACTTCTCGTCTACCGCTCCAACCTTACCCGCTACGAAGAGGATCAGATCTTCCTCGACGATTCCGGCAATCATCAGAAAAAGGAACAGGAAGACCTGCTGGTGAAGGTCAACAAGATTCAGCCGCTGATCCGCATCGTCACCGGCGCCACCTGCGTGCTGACGGTCGCGATTCTGGGTGTGTACGTCTGGGACGCATTGCAGCATCTGATGTGAAGGCCTGACTGCGCCCCCGGCGCCCCGTCGCGCCGCTGCGCTGGGCACGACCCTGTCGTCGCGCGAGGCCGGATCCTTCTCAGGAGCTCCGGCCCACGCTGAAGTCCTGCTTCCGAACCTCAGGACGACTGGCTTCGGCAGATAAAGATGCAGTCTCCGCGGACCAGGCCGTAACGGACGGTGTCCGCACCGTCGCCGATAAATTCCTCGAAACTGAAACCAGCCTCCTGCAAGCGCTGGCGGAAATCCCTTCCATACCACCTGCGGTGGTCATCGGCGCCGAAGTGCAGGGTTCGGTCGCGCTTCGAAAGGATGGCCGGGTTCTCATAGGTGGTGGCCCATGCCTCAACGATAGGAACAGCGGTGATCAACATCCCGCCCGGGACGAGAACCCGCCGAATCTCACGAAGAGCGAGGCGGTCGTCCACATGCTCAAGAACATGGAGGGCGATGATGGCGTCCGCGGAGTTGTCGGGCAATTCAATTTTTTCAATGTTGAGCACCATCGACGCGCGGCCTGGGCGCACGTCCGCCGTGCGGTAATCGGCAACCCGCTGGGTGATCATTTGGGTGAGGCACTTTTCCGGAGCGAAATGCACCACGCATCCGGCGTTCCTGAACAAATCCAGACGCTCGATGGCGAGGTACAGAAGCCGTTGGCGTTCCCCCGATCGGCAGTGGGGACAGACGGCTCCCAGCCGCATGGGCATGCCTGCAGCACCAAACGCTCCGGCAAAGCCACAAATCGGACATTCGCGGCGACCAGCGCCCTTAGCGACCGCCAGGGCGACGCTGCTCCAGTATTGCAATTGGCGCAGTTTCCACCGGACTGGGGCGGGTGTCACTCGCTTGGCGAGGCCGATGATCTGGTCGGCAGTCCAGGCCAAATAGGTAGGCCTCCGTGTTGATTTGCGGACCTGCTACTGCCGGTAGGCGGTGGGCTTCGCCGCGACGCGAACGCCCATCCCGTTGAGGCGGCTGCGCGCCTGCGCCGCTTCCGGCGTCTGCGGATAGCGCGCGATGAGCGCGCGGAGATCGCGAATGCCATTGTCGCGCTGGTCGAGGGCGATCTCCGCTTCGCCTCTGCGCAAAGCGGCGGCGGGAGCCTTGGGGTTGCCGGCAAATTGTTGCAGCACCAACCCGTAGGCTTTGATCGCATCGGAGTATTTTCCCTGGCGGTAGGCAATCTCGCCGAGATAAAACTGCGCATTGCCGGCCAGATCGTCCTGGGGATAGTACTTGAGGACATCGCCGAATTCGCCGGCGGCCAGGTCGTAGCGGGCAGAGTTATAGTCGCGCAGCGCGCCCTGATAAAGATCGTTGACCGGAGGAGCCTGCGGCTGCTGCGGTTGCTGCTGGGGAGCCTGGTTGGGATCGCCCGAGGGCGCACCGGCCGGTTGCCCCGGCGTACCCGGTTGCTGCGCGGCGGGCTGCGTATTCACGTTCTGCAGCTGCGACTGCATCGCCTCCACCTGGGCGCTGAGCTTGTCGATGCGCGACCGCAGCGCGTCGATGGAGTCGTTGATGCCCTGCATCTGCGTGGAGACCTGGTCGATCTTGCTGCCGCCCGACTCATTCTGCGCCTGCACCTGCTGCTCCAGCGTGGTCATCGTGGTGTTGATGTGCGTAACGCTGTCGGACATCTGCTGGACCACATGCTGGAGCACGCTCAGCTGCTGGTCCTGGGTTTCCTGCAGGTGTTGCAGCGCATCCTGTAACTGCTGCACCTGGGTCTGCAGCTGCACCATTTCTTTCGAGACGGCATGGGCCTGAGGAGCCGACCAGCAAAGGATGAAGACGACAAGCGTCGAGAGCGAAGCGACCATCTTTCGCATAAAACTGTCCCCGATCGAGCGCAGGAAGCGCTGCCTTCATTATTAATTACAGAACGCGGGAGGCGCGAATGCTTCGGCGTGGCTCAGAGGGCCCAGCGCCCAGAACGCAAGGTCCCGGATCGCACTGCAAAGGCCGCGCGACCCGGGACCCTGTTGCCGATTGCCGCCTTTACTGGTCCAGCGTGAACTGGGAGCGGCGGTTCTGCTGCCAGCACGCTTCCGTGTGGTCGGTGCAGAACTGTTTTTCCTTGCCATAGCTCACGGTACGCAGCCGATCGGGGCTCACCCCGGCCGTGGTCAGCGCCTGTTTGGCGGCGTTGGCGCGATTTTCGCCCAGCGCGAGGTTGTATTCCGTCGACCCGCGCTCGTCGCAGTATCCGCCGATGACAACCTTGAGCTCCGGATGCTGGTTGAGGAAATTAGCATCCGCCTGGATCGTAGCCTGCGCATCGGGACGAATGTCGTAGCTGTCGTAGTCGAAGAAGACCGGCTTCACCGCAGCCTCAAAGGCGTTCTCGTCGATACCCGACTCCGTTATGTTCGTCGGTGGAGGAGGCGCGGCTGTCGCTACCGTGACCGTGGCCGTGGCATCGGCGGTTCCACCATCGCCCTGGGCGATCAGGTGGTAGCTCGTCGTCTGCGTTGGCTGCACGGTCTGCGTTCCGGAGGAGGCTACCTGTCCCAGGCCGACGATCGAGACATTCGAGGCGTCCGATGTGTGCCATGTCAGTGTGGAGCTTCCGCCCGGCGTGATGGCGCTCGGGCTGGCGGTAATGGTCGCCATCGGCGACGGTGCGGTAGCGGGCGGAGCGGGCGGCGGTGGAGGCGCCGGATTCTTCTTGTGGCATCCCGCTACCGTTAGCAAAGCCGCGAGACTTGCGGCCACAATCAGGGATTGGCGATTTGCATGTTGCACGTTTCTCTCCTCCTTTAAGGAGCGTTGTCGGGGGTTAACCAGGGCAAAACAGGACGATATCCGCCCTGCAGGGGATCAGCTCATTTCCAGCTCCAGTTAGGCATCGTATTCCTTCCGCCGCCGTGGGTTAGCTGCTGCTGGTCCGTACCATCGGCCAGCATCATCCAGATTTCGGTCTGTCCGTTCTGCTCGCGCTGAAACACGATGTGCCGGCTGTCCGGTGACCACGACGGGAAATCGTTGGCCCCGGCATCGTGCGTGAGCTGCGTCCAGCGCTTGCTGGCAATGTCCATCACGTAGATGTCGTAACCACCCGGGGCTCCCGGGCCGTACTTGCGATCCCACGCGAAGGTCAGAAACTGTCCGCTGGGCGACCAGGAGGGCGAGATGGCGTAGCCGCCATCGGTCATCCGCGAGATGTTCGCGCCGTCGGAATCCATAATGTAAATCTGCGGGAGCCTGGTGCGTCCGCTCACCCATGCAATCTGCGAGTTCGTCTTTGGATTCCAGACTGGAGAGACGTCGGGCCCGCGAAACGCCGTCAACCGCCGCGCTTCACCGCCCGATGCATCACTGACGTAAATCTCGGGATCGCCGCTGCGGTCGGAAGAGAAAGCCAGCTTCGTCCCGTCGCTGGACCACGCCGGTGAGAGCGTCGTTCCGCCCCATGCGGGGAAGGCGGTCAGACGTCCGAGGTCGAGCGAGAACATGCGCAGCGACCATCCGTTTTTCCCCAGGGAGCTGAACACCACGCGCGAATTGTCCGGAGAAACATGGGGCGAGAGGGAAATCGTTCCGAGGTGGGTCAACTGGCGCTGGTTCATGCCGTCGTAATCCATGACCCAGATTTCCTTGCTGCCGCCGCGCGAAGAAACGTAATAGATCTTCGTCTCCGCAATTCCCGGAACGCCGCCCAGCCGCTCGATAATCTCATCGGCGAAGCGATGGGCGATCTGCCGCGAAGCCTCGGCTGTGGCGTCGCCCCCATACTGCTTGCCGAGCACCTGCGGATTCTGCTGGCTGTGGGTGTCGTACAAAAATCCCTGCACCGACATGTGTCCGCCGCTCACCGCCAGCGACCCGAAGGCCACCATGGCAGCGCCGGAAGGCGCGGCCGCCCACTGCGGCAGGTTAATCTCCTGCGGCGACCCGGGCATCACGTTCGGGATCATGCTCTTCGATACAACGTCGAAGATGCCCGCGTAGCGCAGGTCGTTATACAAAGTCTGGTCGAAGGCCGATTTCAGCCCCCCGGTCAACGCATCGCTCGATCCCGGTTTGAAATCCGCGGCGGCAATGCGAATCTTCGAGACGCCGAGGTTGGTTCCGGTGCGGACCCAGTCCTGGGCCTGAAGTCCGGAGCTGGCGGCGGCTATTGATCCGAGGAGAAGAACGATGCGAAGAGAAACAAGCTTCCGTGGGGAACTCGCGATCATGCTTTTTCCATTTCCATAATGATTTGGCTGAATCGGGTGCGGGGGTCCGTCCTGTGGGAAGCGCAATGGCCATGGAAGGATGGCGCAGCCGCTATCGGAAATTGATGAATCGACACGTCAAAGACGATCGGAACGCCGCTCAGTGCGACGGCTGATCGTAAGTAAAAGTGTACTCCACCGACACGTTTCGACCTGTGTACTGATCAGGCAATGGCCCGAAACTTCCCACGCGCTGCACCGCCTCCCGCGCCGTCTTGTTGAGTGAGGCGGAGGGGCTGGGCTGGTCGAGCCGGATGCTGGTGAAGCTCACGCTCCCGTCGCGCTCGATGGTGAACGTGACCGAGACCTGGCTGCCGTATTTCGTGCCGGAATCGATCTGCTGGGTGTACCAGTTCTGGCTGACCAGGCGCGTGATCTTGTCCACATACCAGGGAAACCGCGAGGCGAAATCGCCGCCCGCCACGCTCACCGGACTGTTGCTGCTGTGGGCCGTGGTGTTGCTCGAGTGCTCGAGCTGCGTCGGCGCCGCTTCGCCATAGTTCGCGCGGTTCTGCTGATTCAGCGGCTGGGCGTGAGGCGGGGAAGCCGGTTGTGGCTTGGGAGCCGGCCTCAGTTTCGGCTGATGCGTGGCGATAGGAATCGCGTCCGGCTGCTGGATCGGAATCGTCTCCTTCGACGGAGGCGCAGGCGCCGGGCTGGGCAGTTGGGTGGCCAGCACATTCGGCGTGGGCGGCGCGGTCTGCGGCAGAGGAATCGATGGCGCCGAGTTCACCAGGTTTGCCTGGATAGCCCCTGTGCCGGTCGTGCCCCACTGGTTGCCGTGAAATTTGTTGTTGACGAACATCAGCAGCGCGATCGCGGACACAAACCCGATGTGCAGCAGGAACGACCCGGTCATGGCCCCGCCAAAGGGCTCTCGCTGCTCCGCCATGGTCATGATCGACTCGCGCATCGGCTGCTTCGCTCCGGCTCCCAGCTAATAGTGTGACGCCCCGGCCGCCACAACACAACTCCAGCGGCGGTTTGGAGGAGCGGTACGTGCCTTTGGTTGTACCCCGCGCAAGAGCAGGTCCCCGCATCTGCCAACGGCGGGCAGATACGGGCCAGCCCGGATTCCGATGCTTCTCCGTCCTCGCCAGCTAAACCCGAATTCCGGCAACGGTTTGAAGCCGGTATGTAGAACAATGGTCGCCATGCCCATTGTCCCCTTCCCCCTTCCCTTTTCTCAGGCCGCCGTCGATGATCTCCGCGACCGCCTCGCGCGCACCCGCTGGCCCGACGAAATCCCCGGCGCCGCGTGGGAGTACGGCATCAGCCTCGAGTTCATGCAAAAGATTTGCCGCTACTGGAAAGAGGAGTTCGACTGGAAGAGCCAGATCGACCAGCTCTCCCAGCTCCATCATTTCCGGTACGAGAGCGCCAACGGGGGCATTCACTTCATCCACGAGCGCGGCAAAGGCCCCAACCCGCTTCCGCTGGTCCTCACGCACGGCTGGCCCGGCTCGTTCCTCGAGATGCAGCAGATCCTGCCGCTCCTCACCGACCCTGCGAGCCACGGCGCCGATCCTGCCGATGCCTTCGATGTGGTCATCCCCTCCCTGCCGGGCTATGGCTTCTCCGACCGCCCCTCCGTCCGGGGCGTCAATACCTTCGCCATCGCCGACTGCTGGGCCGAGCTCATGACCGCGGCGGGCTACAACCGCTTCGCAGCGCAAGGCGGCGACATCGGCGCCTCGGTGACCACCCTGCTCGGGCTCCGCCATCCGGACCGGCTGGCCGGGATCCACCTGAATTACATCCCGGGCAGCTATCGCCCCTGGGTCAAGCCCGGCGAAATCCTCGATCCCGACGAACAAGCGTCCCTCGCTGCCGCCATGGAGTGGTATGAGACGAGTGGCGCCTACGCCCACATTCAGAGAACGCGCCCGCAAACCGCGGCGCTTGGCCTGAACGACTCTCCAGCTGGCCTCGCCGCATGGATCCTCGAGAAGTTTCACGAATGGTCCGACTGCGATGGCGACCTGCTCAGCCGCTTCAGCCAGGATGAGCTGCTCAGTAACGTCACCCTCTACTGGATGACCCAAACCATCGCCTCCTCCTTCCGCCTCTATATGGAGGGAAGGCTTGCCCCGCTCCACTTCAAGGAAGGCGACTTCGTCCGCGTGCCCACCGCGGTGGCGCGCTTTCCCCTGGAAGACCCGTTCCCGGCCCGGCGCTGGGTCGAGCGGGGCTATAACCTGCAGCGCTGGTCCGCAATGCCCAGCGGCGCACATTTCGCCGCCGCCGAGGAGCCGGAATTGCTGGCCGAAGACCTCCGCCAGTTTTTCCGCCCCCTGCGCTGACACCCGCCCTGGGCTGGCCCGCAGCTGCATGGTGCTGGCAGACGCGGGATTCCACCGCGCCTCCCCCGAAAACGCCCCCTTCCACAATTGACTTCCACCCCCGAATTCCCGTATTCTGAAGTCCTTGCGCAGTGTGCGTCCTCGCGTCTGTGCGTTTGTGCCGCAGACCAGGGACTTGGGTTCCCGAATCAATCTTCACTCGGGTTTCTGAATTCTGCGCCAACTCACGCGAACAGCATCCGAAAGCCGCGGAAGAGTTCGAATTCCGTGGATGGGCGTTGCGTGGGTAATTCTTGAAGGGCGCTGTCAAGGCCGCTTTTTTGGGGGGCTGCGCAGCGGTAATCGCAGGGCCGGGAGAAGATTAAGAGATGTCGACCTATATTCCGAGCGGGCTCAGTATCGATCGCAAGTGGTTTGTGGTCGACGCCAACGGCAAGACGCTGGGACGCCTGGCCACCGAAGCCGCCAGCGTGCTGAGCGGCAAACGCAATCCGAAGTACACGCCCTTCCTCGATATGGGCGATCACGTCATTGTCATCAACGCCAGCAAGGTGCGCCTCACCGGCCTCAAAAGCCAGAGCAAGACCTATCGCCGCTACACCGGCTTCCCCGGCGGTCTGCGCGAGGAGTCGTTTGTGCGCCTGATCAATCGCCGGCCCGAGAAGGTCGTCGAAGAGGCGATCAAGGGGATGTTGCCCAAGACCAAACTCGGCCGCAAGATGGCCACCAAACTCAACGTCTATCGCGACGACAAGCACCCGCACGCCGCGCAGAAGCCACAACCGCTCGAAGTGAGCGCATAAGGAAGACAGACTCATGGCAGATCAGGTTCAGTATTACGGCACGGGACGGCGGAAATCGGCCATCGCGCGCGTCTACCTTCGCCCTGGCAGCGGCGAGTTCAGGATCAACGGCAAAGCTTTCGACACCTACTTCGTGACCGAGCAGCAGCGCGTTTCTGCGAAGCGCTCCCTGGTGCTCACCGAGACCTCCGCGACGTTTGACGTGGTCACGACGGTCTCCGGCGGCGGTGTCGCGGCCCAGGCCGATGCGGTCAAGATGGGCATTGCCCGCGCCCTGCTCCAGTTCAACGCGGAGCTGCGCAAGACGCTCAAGAGCGAAGGGCTGCTCACCCGCGACGCAAGAGTGAAGGAACGCAAGAAGTACGGACAAAAGGGAGCTCGCAAGCGCTTCCAGTTCTCGAAGCGGTAAAGAAGTCGCCAGTCAACAGTGGCCAGTCTTTTCTAACGGGGACTGGGTACTGGAAACTGGCGGCTGTACTCAGGTAGTTCAATCTGCCCCGAACCGGGGCATCAATTCCGGCCCGAAGAACAATGCCGGAATGCAGTCCAATAAGGAGGTCGTTTGGCCACTATCACCATGAAGGAGCTGCTCGAAGCAGGAGTCCACTTCGGGCATCAGACCAAGCGCTGGGATCCGCGGATGAAGGAATACATCTTCGGCGAGCGCAACGGGATCTACATCATCGATCTGCAGAAGACCCTGAAGATGTTTAAGGAGGCCTCGAAGTTCGTCACCGAACTGGCCGCTTCCGGCAAGGTCATTCTGTTTGTCGGCACCAAGCGCCAGGCGCAGGACGCCATCGCTGAAGAAGCGACCCGCTGCGGGATGTTCTACATCAACAACCGCTGGCTGGGCGGCCTGCTCACCAACTGGGTGACGGTGCAGAAATCGGTGAAGCGCCTTCAGGAACTCGATGAGATGGCCACGGACGGCCGCTACGACCTGCTCACCAAGAAGGAAGTGATCAAGCTCGAACGCGAGCGCAAGCATCTGCAGGCGAACCTCGCGGGCATCAAGTCGATGCGCCGCCTCCCCGACGCGATCTTTGTGGTCGATTCGTCCAACGAAGCCATCGCCGTCAAGGAAGCCCGCAAGCTCGGCATTCCGGTCGTCGCCGTCGTCGATACAAACTGCGATCCCACGGTGGTGGACTACGTGATCCCGGGCAACGACGACGCACTGCGCGCGATTCGGCTCTTCACTTCGAAGATCGCCGACTCGATCGCCGAAGGCGCCGCAGCCGCGACCGACAAGCAGTTCGCCACCGAGATGGCCGGTGTCGCTTCCTCCGATATGCAGGCTGTTGCCGACGGCGAAACCGCTGCCGTTGAATCGGCCGCTGCACCTGCCGACGATGTCGAGGGCGGGGAAGTGGTTGACCTCGAAGCGGCGCTGGGCGGGGGCATTCGCAAGGCCCCGGCCATCGTGGCTGCACTCGAAGAAGCTGAGGCCGCCGAAAGCGGATTTTAGAAAACCGGGCCGGACGGCCCCGTGCCAAAAGCGTGGCTGCCGTCGATCGGAGCCACGCTTTTTGTGTGCGCAGAAAGTTTGCGCGATCCCCAGGAGGACCTCGCACATTGCGGGAACCTCGCCGGGGATGAAAAGATGAAAAGGAAAAGGTGAAACAAGGATGTCTACGGTGACTGAAAAGATCGATGCCAAGCTCGTAAAAGAACTGCGTGAGAAGTCCGGCGCGCCGATGGGCGACTGCCTTAAGGCCCTCCAGGAGTCGAAAGGCGAGATGGAAGAGGCGTTCGTGATCCTGCGCAAGCGGGGCATGGCCTCGGCTCAGAAGAAGGCTGCGCGCTCGACCAATGAGGGCGCGGTCGGCCAGTACATCCACGCTGGCGGGAAGATCGGCGTGATCGTCGAAGTCAACTGCGAGTCCGACTTCGTCGCCCGCACCGAAGACTTCCAGGAGCTGCTCAAGGACATCGCCATGCACATCGCGGCGACCGATCCGCGCTATATCCGCCGCGAAGACGTGACGCCGGAGGACCTGGCCCGCGAGAAGGACGTTTATCGCGCGCAGACCGCGGCCCTGGGCAAGCCGGCGAAGATCGTCGACCAGATCGTCGAAGGCAAGATGAGCAAGTTCTACGAAGAGGTCTGCCTGCTGGAGCAGCCCTTCATCAAGGAACAGAGCCAGACCATCAAGGACCTTATCGCGACGAAGGTCGGCAAGCTGGGCGAGAACATCACGGTCCGCAGGTTCGCGCGCTTCAAAGTAGGCGACCCGACGTGGACGGTGGCGCAGACGAAGGCGGCGGAAGAGACTCCCGCAGAGGGCTAGCCGCCCGGGCGCACGCGCTTCGCGCCAACTGAATCCAACACTCATAGCCCGCCATATCCAGGGGCGGATATCCAGATGTGTCGGCACATAACAGACGTCGGCATATCCAGATGTCGGCATATAACTTGATTTGTCATCCCGAGTGGAGCGCCCTGGGGCCCCATCGCAGATGGGGTAGGCGAAGCGAGGGACCTGCTTTTAAATCAAAGGCCCGGCACAAATGCCAAGCTTCCTTTTGTGCCGCAAAGCGGCACGACGGTAGAAGAGCGGGGCTTCAGCCCCGCGTCACGCCGCCTCAACGACGAGGCCTTCAGGCCCGGCGCAGTTGCCGGCTTTTCGCCGCCTGAGCCTATAATCGCGCGCATGAAACGCGTCCTGTTGCGATTCGCAGGAATTCTCTGGATTGTTTGCTGTGCGGCTGGAGCACAAACCACTTCGCCCGCAATGCCCGAGCATCTCGTAATCGCTCGCCACACTTTTTTCGATTTCGGCCCTCCGAACGATTTCTACGAGGTCATCCAGGTCGACCGCAATGGCAGCGACCTTTCAGTCCAGAGAGCACTGGTGACCCCACCCGGGAACGCCTGTCTGCAGCCACCAACCGTTGAACTCTCATCCGGAATTCTCCACGAGACGATGCAACAACTGCTCGCGTCGAGGAATCCCTGCGCGATTCCGGAAAAAGAGCTGCATCGAGAGCAAAAACGCTGCAGGAAGTGCCTCGTCTTCAGCGGCGTGAATGTGACGATGCAGGTGAGCTGCGCCGGCAAGGATCGGCAGATCCGGATGGACATCCTGGACCGAGATCTGTTCGACCCCGCCGCAGGCACACCAAAAAACACCTCATGGAGCATGACGGTCCTGAAGCAACTCGATACGGTGCTCGGTCCCGGCGTGATGGAAAAACCGATGTTCTCACTTGGAGCTTCAGAAACTGCGCTCCCGCCGGCCACCCCCCTCATCCAGCGAATTGAAGGCGGAGAGTTTGATTCGCTGTTCGGCGTCGAGGCTAAGGTTTCGGAAATCGCGCACGCGGCGGTTAAGGGCCCACCGTCGCAGCCGACGGTAACAATCGAGAGCATCGATCCGGTTACGCCCATTTCCGCGGAGTTGCCGAAGTACCCGGCCATCGCGAAACTGGCACATGTCGAGGGCCTTGTGGAGGCAACCTTCGACGTGGGCAAGGACGGACTCGTAACCAACATTGAATTTGTAAGCGAGCCAAGAGGTCGGATGCTTCAGCCCGCCGTGATCGATGCGCTCTCGAAATGGAAGTTCCCGGAGTCCGCATCGGGCAAGAGCCGCAGAGTCTCGGTCCGATTCAAGCTGAATTGCGACACGAGTCCAGCGTGACCCATCCACATTGTGCCAGGTTTCCTCCGGCGCTCCCCATGGATGACGGCCCTCCGGTGCAATTGTCATAAGATCAAGAACGAGCCACGACACTGATCCGGTGGAGCAAGAGATGGAAGCCCAGGGCGCAACCCTTTTGTACACATTGGCTGGCCTGATGATCACGTTCGCGGGGTTCTCAGCGCTTTTGTTCGTGGTCCGGCAGGCCGCGGGAGCGAGGCTGTCCATGCTGGACAGATACCTCGCGAAGACTGTCATGACGCACATTTTCGTATTGACCGCGGGAGCGCTGCTGCCGGCCCTGTTTGCGCTCTATAGCATTCAGGACAAGTGGATCTGGCAAGGCTCGGGTGTGCTTTTCGGACTACCGATGCTGTTTCTTCAGGTCACTTATCCGCGTCGACGCCGCAAGGTAGTCGGCACTGTACCGCCGCCCGCCATCTACGCGGTCTTCGTTGTGCTGGGATCTGTTGTGACGCTGACGATGCTGGGCTACGTTTTACTCGGCCTCCACTACGGCGCAGCAGCGTATATCACGGCGTTGACGATCGACTTCTTCACCGTCATCTTCGGATTCCTGACCGCGCTCGATGTCATCATGCAGCAGCCAGTCGAGGTGTCGGAGGAGGCTGATCGGATTAGCGATCAATCGGAGCAGAGGGTCGCATCGCAGCTCAGGGGCTAAAGCCCACTTTTTTTGTACGCCGGTGGCGGCACGACTGAAGTCATGCCCTGATACAAAAGCGGGCAGCGCCCAAACCGAAGTCACGTCGTTCAAACGTCGAGCCCGCTATGATCAAACCCACGGAGACGACCATGAACAATCCCACCCAGGTCACCCGCAGCCGCTTCGAGATCGAGCACCAGGACGGGCAGACGAGCTATCTCGAATTTGAGACCGATGGCCATGGTTGGCTGACCCTCTGGCACACGGAAGTGGCCGAGTCGCAGCGCGGCAAAGGCATCGCGCTCGAGCTGGTCACGACGGCCTTTCAATATGCCAAAGATCACAACCTCCGGGTCGATGTCATGTGTCCCGTGGCGCACCACATCGTCGAAACCCATCCCGAGTTCCAGTCCTTAGTCCGGAAACGATAGCCGACGGAAGAAGCTCCCAAACTCCGATCCCCGACGACCACGCGCTTTGCTCGCCGTCCCAACCAAAAGCAAAAGGCGGCATCCTGAGACGCCGCCTCTGCTCGATGAGCCTCGGTTTAGTACCTCCAGGGCTGTCCCATCAGATGCGCCATGGCCCGGTTGTAGCCGCGCCGGAATGCATCGCGGTAGGCGTCGCGGAATTCCGGCGGAACGTTATCCGGATGCCGGAACTCGTCGCGGTTGTCGACATCGGGCTGGCGGTGGTTTTCAAAGTCCCGCTGGGCGCCAATGATGCCGTCGTGAAAGCCGCGCTGCTGGATGGCGTTGAATTCCTCGGGAACGGTATCCCAGTCGGCATGCATCTCCGGCGGAGGCGTCCCGGTGAGATTGGCCATCGCCCGGTAGTATCCACGGCGAAAGCCTTCGCGATAGGCCTCGCGCTGCTCGGGTGGCAGATGCGGATGACGATACTCGTCGCGATTGTCGACGTTCGACGGGCGATGGTTCTCAAAATCCCGTCGCGCGCCCTCGACGCCGTCGTGAAAGCCCTGCCGCTGAATGTCGTTCAGTTCCTGGGGAGGGACGTCCCATCCGCCTGGACCCGGCCCGTAACCTGGTCCCTGCCCATAACCGGGCCCCTGCAGTCCCGGCGTTGCTCCATCTGCTCTGGCCACACGCGCGCCCATCGCGACCACTGCTAACGCGAGTGCCGGAAGAATCATTCGTCTGAGATGCATCGTTCGATCTCCTTCTTGCTTCCTTAATGAATGCCGATTTCCGCCATTCGCCGAAGCCTCCAGCGAACCGCTCACCATCCTCTCACACGCTGGTGAGATTGTGCTTTGGCCCCGGATGAAACTCTGTGGGCGGACTGCGGTATCTGTAGGGGGCGGACTGCGAAGTTTGAACCCTGAAGGCCGATTGCCGACGCTGTTTTTGGGTTAACCCGCTTCGGCCAGCCCGTAGCGCCGCTGCCACGCATCCTTGAGCCTCGCCCAGATGCGCGCCTTCTCTTCAGGGGTCGCCTCTTCATTCGCCTTCTGCACGAAGCGCGCCGACTCCACCTTCGCCAGCTCCAGCAGCGCGCGGTCGCGCAGCAGATTGGCCACGCGAAAATCCGGCAGCCCCGCCTGGCGCGTCCCAAAAAACTCACCGGGCCCGCGCAGCTCCAGATCCAGCTCCGCCAGCTCGAAGCCATCCTGGGTGCGGACCATGGCGGCCAGCCGCTCCTCGGCGTTCGGGGAAATTTTGCCGCCGGTCATGAGAATGCAGTACGATTTTGCGCCGCCGCGGCCCACGCGTCCGCGCAGTTGGTGCAGCTGCGCCAGGCCGAAGCGCTCCGCGTGCTCGATGACCATCACCGTGGCATTGGGGACATCGACGCCGACTTCAATCACCGTGGTCGCGATCAGAACATCGATCTCGCCGCGCTGGAAGCGACGCATCACGACTTCTTTCTCATCCGCATCGAGGCGGCCGTGCAGCAAGCCGACACGCAAGCCGGAGAGCTCCTGCATCCGCAGCCGCTCATACATGTCGGTCGCGGATTTCAGCGGGAGCTTGGGAAAGAGCGCTGCGGGCGGAGAGGCGGATTTCGATTTTGCAGCGCCTTTGTTCGCGGCTTGCTTCTCTGGCTCGGGCGCCTCGTCGGGCAGGGCGAAATCCAGCTCTGGCTGATCGTTTTTCGGGCCCTCAATCACCGGATACACCACATACACCTGATGTTTTTTTGCCACCTGTTTGCGCACAAATTCCCAGACCTCATCCGACCGCTCGTCGGCAACCTGCCGCGTGACGATCGGCGTGCGGCCCGGCGGCAGCTCGTCGAGCACGCTCAGGTCGAGGTCCCCGTAGAGTGACAACGCCAGCGTCCGCGGGATGGGCGTTGCCGTCATCACCAGAACGTCCGGCTCCGCGCCGTCCTTCTTCATCAGGCGAAAACGCTGCAGCACGCCGAAGCGATGCTGCTCGTCGACGACGACCAGGCCGAGGTTCTTAAACTCGACTTTTTCTTCGATCAGGGCGTGCGTGCCGATGACGAGGTCCGTCTCGCCCTCGTAAATCCGCCGCCGCGCCGCGCGCTTGCGATCGTCGTCGAGCGAACCGGTCAACAGGGTGATCCGATACCTGGGCTCGGCTTTTTCGAGGATGCGCTTCGCCGACAAATAATGTTGCGTCGCGAGAATCTCGGTCGGCGCCATCAAAGCGGCCTGGTGGCCGTTCTCCATCGCGATCAGCATCGCCTGCAGCGCGACGATCGTCTTGCCCGAGCCCACATCGCCCTGCAGCAGCCGCCGCATGGGGACGCCGCGCCGCATGTCGGCGGCAATCTCGCCGAGCGCGCGTTTTTGCGCTGT
This sequence comes from uncultured Acidobacteriaceae bacterium, assembly GCA_963787915.1. Taxonomy (GTDB): domain Bacteria; phylum Acidobacteriota; class Terriglobia; order Terriglobales; family Acidobacteriaceae; genus Palsa-343. Next base: position 760,801 of record CAWBEP010000008.1, read on the forward strand.
CGTGGGATGAAAGGGCAGAATCTCCCGCAGCGCCGCGCGCACCTTATCGCTGGTCTCGAAGGCGATGCCGGTTTTCTCCTGGAAGCGACGCCGCTTCACCTCGAGGCCGAGCTCGAGGTAGAACAGCTCCTCGAAGATCAGCCGCCTGTGGGCCGGTGTCGTTGAGGCCTGTAACTGCGCCATCGAGGTCCCCGCCGGAGGGAAGTGCACCTCGCGCAGCGCCTCTTCACGGCGCTCCAGTTCCAGCCGCTCCACCAGAGAAACCGGCAGCGTCTCGGGAATGCCTTTCAGCTCATCGAGGATGTTCCACACGGTCCGCCGAATCCAGCGGGAGGCCAGCTTGCTGCCGCTCAGCGATTCGTAGACCGGCGTGATGCGGCCGACTTCGAGGATGCGGTCGAGAGCGTCGTCGTGGCCGTCCGGCAGCACTTCAAACTGCGGCTGGATCATCTTGAAGCCGCGCCCCGACTTCGACGCATCCACCTTGCCGAAGAGCGCGACCATCTGACCGGTTCTGAACTTGCCCTCGAGATAGGTTCCGTGAAACCACAGGCATTTCATGGAGGTGAGGCCCTGGCCGACGGTCATCTCAAAGATGGGCATTCGCTTCGTCCGCAGCAGGGCCGCGCCGCGAACCTCGGCGATGACGCTCGCCATCTCGCCTGGCTTGAGCTCGTTCAGCCCGCGCGGATTGAGCCGGTCCTCATAGCGGAAAGGGAGGTGGAGGAGCAGGTCCTCGACCGTCGAGACCCCTTTTTCCGCGAGCATTTTGGCGATGGCGGGGCCGATGCCTTTTACAAACTGGACCGGAGTTTCAAGCGTGAGCACTCAGGCGATCTTAAGGCATGGGCAGAAGTTGGAATCATTATCAGCATTTCTATGGTTCGCTAACCGCCTTGGAGCGGACCGCTCCTGGCTGACCGCTGTCCTGTGGATTTCCCCCCTTGCGCACAGCCTCCTCATAGGCGAAGATAAGGCGAAAGTGCCTCCGCATGCCCTCCGCCGCCAGCCTCCGCCTCCAGATCGAAGCCGCCCTCGCCAGCCGCATCCCTTCGGCGCTCACGCCGGCGCCGCGCGTCATTCGTCCCACTGCGGCCACCGGCATCCCGGCCCTCGATGATGCACTTGGCGGCGGGCTTCCGATCGGGTCGATCACGGAACTGGCTGGACCCGAATGCTCCGGGCGCACCTCGCTCACGCTCTCCTTTGTGGCTGGTCTGACGAACGCGGGCCGCGTCTGCGCCTGGGTCGACGTGTCGGACACGCTGCATCCCGAGTCCGCCGCTGCCGCTGGCGTCGACCTCAACCGCCTGCTCTGGATTCGCTGCGGTCCGCCCGCCGAACAGCTCGCCCTCCCCGGCTTTGCTGAGAAAATCACGAATGAAAAATTGTTGTCACGAACCAGTTCCCGGCGTCCAGTGCCCGGTGCCCCAAACTCTAAACTCCAAACTCTGAATTCGGCTCCACGGCAACCTGCAACCTGTAACCTGTCCCCTGCTGACCTCGCCCCTGCTGTCCTCGCCCCACGCTGCGCCGAGCCGGTGCCGAAAGTCCGACAGCACGCCAGGGAAGTCATTTCTCCACCGCCGGCCGGCAGACATCAGGTGTCGTCTTTCCTGAGCTCTGAGCTCTGTGCTCTGAGCTCTGCCCGGAGCCCGGTGCTGGGTGCTCGGTGCCCATCTTCACACCCACGCAAGCCATACTCGCGCCTTGATCAGGCGCTCCGCGTTACCGACCTCCTTCTCCATGCGGGCGGCTTTAGCGCCGTCGTGCTGGACATGGGATCGGTTGCGCCGGAGTTCGCCCTGCGCGTTCCCCTCGCCAGCTGGTTCCGCTACCGCGCCGCGGCCGAGCGTACGCACGCCAGCGTCGTCCTTCTGAGCCAGCATGCCTGCACCAAAAGCAGTGCAGGCCTCGTCCTCCATTGCGAGCCCAGCCAGGCCGATCCTGATTGCACAACCGTCTTCACCGGCGCCGAACACCGCGTCGCTATCGCCCGCGAGCGCTTCGCCAGGGTCGTCGACTTCGACCGCCGCAAGCCGCCGCAAAGCGACCACAGCATACTTTGGGGAACGCGCACACCGTGGGCATCCGCAGTCCGGGCCGCGACTCGCCAACAGAAGGCAGGCCGCCCATGACCACTCCCCTCTACGCCTGTCTCTACGTGCGCGAGTTTCCCGCGCAGGCCATGCTGCGCCTTCGCCCTCAGCTCAAAGAGAGCCCCGTCGTCATTCTTGAAGGCGACCCGCCGCGCCAGCGTGTCTGCTCGCTGAACGCCCGCGCCCACGCGCTCGGCATTGAAACCGGCACCACCCGCGCCGAGCTCCACGTCTTCCCCTCCGCCACACTCCTGCCTCGCTCGCTCGCAGAAGAAAGCAGCGCCCGGGCGGCTCTGCTCCAGTGCGCAGGCCAATTTTCTCCGCGCGTGGAAGACCGCAGTGAAGGGACCCAGTTTTGCGCGATTCTCGACATCGCCGGAACCGAAAGGCTCTTCGGCCCTCCCGAAAAACTCGTCCAAAAACTCCTCGCCGCCGTCCGCACCCTCGGCTTCCAGGTATGCATTGTGGCCAGCGCCAACATGGACGCCGCCCTCTGCCTCGCTCGCAGTCTTAACCCCCGCACCGCTGCTGCCTCACCCCTGTCGGGTTGGAGCACAGCCGTCATCCCTTCGGGAGAAGAAGCGGCCGCGCTCCAGCATCTGCCACTTGCTGTCCTCCCTCTCACTCCTGAGCATGCCGAAACCTTCTCTCGCTGGGGCATCCTGACGCTGGGAGCGCTTGCTGCGCTGCCGGAAAAAGAGCTGATCGCCCGCCTCGGCCAGGAAGGCCGTCGCCTGCGTCAACTGGCGCGCGGAGAAGCTTCGCATCTGCTCGTCCCCACGGAATCCGCCTTCACCCTCGAAGAACGCATCGAACTTGATTCGCCGGTCGAGCTCCTCGACTCGCTCCTCTTCGTCCTCGGTGTACTGCTCGATCACCTCATCGCGCGCGCGGCTGCGCAAATCCTAGCCCTGGCTTCGGTCACCGTCACGCTGACTCTCGAAGGCGGCGGCACGCCCACGCGCACGCACTTAAGAACGGTCCGCCCCGCGCTGCCCGGCAACGATCGCCGCCTCTGGCTCAAGCTGCTCCATCTCGACCTGCAGGCGCACCCGCCCTCCGCCGCGATTCTCTCCGTCACGCTAAGCGCGGACCCCGGCAGCACCAGTAAAGTCCAGCTCGGCCTCTTCTCACCGCAACTCCCCGAGCCCGCCCGCCTCGACGTCACCCTCGCCCGCATCCGCGCTATCGTGGGCGAGAATCGCGTCGGACGCGCCGTCCTCGAAGACACCCACCGGCCGGATGCGTTTCGTGTGGAAGCCTTTTCAATCCCCGCAAACGCAACCTCCACCATCGCAGAACCGCAGGCGCAGGCCCGCTCCGCCCAGCGGCGTCTGCGTCCGCCCGAACCCATCACCGTCACCCTGCAACAGCGCCGTCCCGCGAGCTTCGTCTTCCGGAGCAAGCGCTACACCGTCGAGCGCGCCTGGGGACCATGGTTTTTCTCGGGCCACTGGTGGGGCATCGAGTGCTGGTCGATGGAGAAGTGGGACCTGGCCGCCCTGTCTGTCGACGACAGTGCGACTCTATGCTGCGCCATCGCCCGCAATCCCATGCGCCCCTCGAATCTGCCCGAATGGCGTATCGAGGAGTTGTATGACTAGCGACGAGCCTCAGCGACTCGCAGGGGCTAAAGCCCCATTTCTTTGCCATGGCTACGGCACGAGTCAACTCGTGCCCTGATACAAAAGCGAGGAATATATGTGACCGCAGCAGTTACAAAATCATACGTCGAGCTCCACGCAGCCTCGGCCTTCAGCTTTCTCGAAGGAGCCTCGCAGCCGGAAGACCTCGTCGAGCGCGCCATGCAACTCGAAATCCCCGCTGTCGCTCTGCTCGACCGCAACGGCTTCTACGGCTCGGTGCGCATGCACACCTCCGGCCAGCGCAACAGCATCCGCGCGCACGTTGGCGTCGAGATCACCACCTCCGCCTGGACGGCCCCGCCTGCGCCGAAGGCGCGGTTAGCCGCACCGCAGGTGCCTGCGCCGAAGGCGCGATCAGCCGCACCGCAGGTGCCTGCGCCGAAGGCGCGGTTAGCCACACCGCAGGTGCCATTACTCTGCGAGTCCCGCACCGGCTATCAGAATCTGTGCCAGCTCATCACGCAGTTCAAAATGCGCGAGCTCACCAAAGCCGAAGGCGCAGCCACCCACGACGACCTCGCCCAATATTCCGACGGACTCATCTGCCTCACCGGTGGCGACGAAGGCCCCCTCGCCGCAGCCCTCACCAACGGCGGCGAGCCCGCTGCGCGCGCCCTGCTCGAAAATCTCACCCGCCTCTATGGCCGCGGCAACGTCTACGTCGAGCTTCAACGCCACCAGCTCCGCGATCAGGAAGCCCGTAACCAGGCCGCGCTCCGCCTCGCCCGCTCCATGCAGCTTCCTGTTGTCGCTACCAACGGCGTGCGCTACGCCCAACCCCACGACCGCGAAGTCCTCGACGTCTTCACCGCCATCCGCCATCACACGGACCTCGACCACGCCGGCCGTCTGCTCGCCACCAACAACCACCGCTACCTGCGGAGCGCCGCAGAAATGTCCGCCCTCTTCCGCGATATCCCCGAAGCCATCGCCAACACGCAGGAAATCTCGCAGCGCCTGCGCTTCGAGCTCAGCGACCTCGGCTACGAATTCCCCCATTACCCCGTCCCTGACTCCGAAACCATGGACACCTTCCTGCGCAAGCGCACCGACGAAGGCGTTCTCCGCCGCTACGGCCCCAAAAACGACGCTGCCCTCCTTGCCCGCGCCCGCAAACAAATCGACCACGAGCTCGCCCTCATCGCCAAGCTCGGCTTCGCCGGCTACTTCCTCATCGTTTGGGACATCGTCCAGTACTGCAAACGCAACGACATCCTTATCCAGGGACGCGGCTCGGCCGCCAACTCCGCCGTCTGCTACGCGCTCGAAATCACGGCCATCGATCCCGTTGGCATGGAGCTGCTCTTCGAGCGATTCCTGAACGAGAACCGCGGCGAGTGGCCCGACATCGACCTCGACCTGCCCTCCGAAGAAAAACGCGAGCAGGCCATCCAGTACGTCTACCAGCGCTATGGCGAACTCGGCGCCGCCATGACCGCCAACGTCATCACCTACCGCGGCAAATCCGCGGCGCGCGAGGTTGGCAAGGCTCTCGGCTTCGATCAGGAATCGCTCGGCCGCCTCACCTCGCTCGTCAGCCAGTGGGAGTGGCGCGGCGAATCCGACACCATGGCCAACTCCTTCCACCACGCCGGCTTCGACGTCGAGCACCCGCGCATCGCCAAGTATCTCGAGCTCTGCGTCCGCCTCCAGGACCTGCCGCGCCACCTCGGCCAGCACTCCGGCGGCATGGTCATCTGCCAGGGCCAGCTCAACCACGTCGTTCCGCTGGAGCGCGCCTCCATGCCCGGCCGCACCGTCGTCCAGTGGGACAAGGAAGACTGCGCCGACCTCGGCATCATCAAGGTCGACCTGCTCGGCCTCGGCATGATGGCCGTTATCAAAGACTGCCTCACGCTCATCCCCGAGCACTACGGCGAGCCCATCGGCCTCGCGCAGCTCCCCGAAGATCCGGAAGTCTACAAAGTCCTGCAGCGCGCCGACACCGTCGGCATGTTCCAGATCGAAAGCCGCGCGCAGATGGCCTCGCTCCCGCGCAATTGCCCCGACCGCTTCTACGACCTCGTCGTCCAGGTTGCGATCATCCGGCCAGGACCCATTGTCGGAAAGATGATGCATCCTTATATGCGCCGGCGTCAGAAGAAGGAAGCCGTCACCTACCCGCACCCCTCGCTTGAGCCCGTGCTCAAGCGAACTTTGGGCGTGCCCCTCTTTCAGGAACAGCTCCTGCGCATCGCGATGACCGTCGCCAATTTTTCCGGAGCCGAAGCCGAAGAGCTCCGCCGCGCCGTCGGCATGCGCCGCTCCTGGCAGCGCATGAAGGAGCTCGAAGTGAAGTTGCGCGCCGGCATGACCGCCAACGGCCTCGCCCCTAAGACGCAGGACGAAATCGTCCAGGCCATCAGCTCTTTCGCGCTCTACGGATTCCCCGAGTCCCACGCCGCCAGCTTCGCGCTCCTCGCTTATGCCTCGGCGTATTTCAAGGTGAAATATCTCGCCGCCTTCACCGCCGCCATCCTCAACAACCAACCCATGGGCTTCTACGCACCCGCGGTGCTGGTGAAGGACGCGCAACGCCACGGATTAAAGGTCCGCCCCATCGACGTCCAGGTATCGGAGTGGGCGTGCACCGTCGAGCACGAAGAGCGTGCATCATCGCACTCTTTATTTGTCACAAATAATGTGACAAATAAAGATCTGTCATCCCGAACTGAGCGCGAGCGCGAAGGCGAGGAACCTGCGGTTGCCTTTGTATCAGGGCATGACTTTAGTCGTGCCGAAACAGGCCCAAAGAAAAATTCGGGCTTTAGCCCCGGCTTTCCACCAGCCACCCTCTTACCTCCGGCACGAATAAGTGAAGGGGCACGGCTTCAGCCGTGCCATAACAGCGGTGAAGAGAATGCGGCTTTAGCCGCTGAGGGATGGTTCTCGTCGAATCCTGAACCAGATTCTCTGAGCTCTGAGCCCTGTGCTCTGCACCCTGACCCACCAAACTCTAAACTCCAAACTCTAAACTCTTCTCCCCCAGCCCCAGCTCTCCGCCTCGGCCTAGGCTACGCCCGCGGCCTACGCGAAGACGTCGGCCGCGCCATCGTCGCCGCCCGCAAAAGCGGAGGCCCCTTCACCTCCGTAGACGACCTCGCCCTCCGCGTCCCCGCCCTCAACAAAAAAGAAATCACCCTGCTCGCCAACATAGGGGCCCTCAACAACGTCGCCGGCATCGGCCACCGCCGCGATGCGCTCTGGCAGGTCGAACGCGCCGGCAAACCCGAAGGCCCGCTCCTCACGCATACGGGCGCGCTTCTCAAAGACCCGCAGGACCTTTCACCCCTCGCGCAGATGACTCCCGAAGAGCGCCTCGTAGCCGACTACTCCGGCACCGGCCTCACCACCGGCCGCCATCCCATGAGCTACCGCCGCGCCGAACTCCGCGCCCAAAAAGTCCTTACCGCCCAGGAACTCCGCACCCGCCGCGACGGCGAATGGGTTCGAGCTGCCGGCTGTATCATCGCCCGCCAAAGACCGGGCACAGCAAAGGGCTTCGTCTTTCTCTCCATGGAAGACGAAACCGGCATCGCCAACGTCATCGTCACGCCGCAGATGTACGAACAGAACCAGGTCACTGTCACCCGCGCCCGCTTCTTATTAGTAGAGGGCCCGCTCCAAAACCAGGACAACGTAGTCCACGTAAAAGCCGCCCGCCTAATCCCGCTCGACGACAGAGCCGTAGAAATCCGCTCCCACAACTTCCACTAACTTCCACGATTTCCACTAACTAGAAGATTAGGATCTAAAAGATAGGGTGCAATGACCGCAGTCGGCAAGAAGTTGCAACATTTTGTCCCACGTTTCCATCTGCGCGCATGGGCCGAAGATTAAAAGGTTTACTGTCTCCAGGAAAACAAGATCAGATTCGACAGTCTGAGAAACCTCGCCGCAGAAAACTACTTCTACCGGCTACAGGAACTGAGCCCTCAAGATGTCGACTTCCTGCGCCAATTTATTAAGGACTCGCCAGAGGGCCTCAGGGCTTCTCATGAACAGCTTCTCTACGCGTTCACACTGCCATATATAGCAAAGCGAGAACTGGAATCTTCTGGTCGCGCAACTCCCGAGAATATAGCTGAGATTGACCGGCAAATCATTGAACTCAACGAAAATTTGCACACAAGCATTGAGGACGACTTCCAGCCGCAACTCGCTGCGATGCTTTCTGGCAACCTGACATTCCTAATGGATGCGCAACAGGCTGCGGCATTCTATAGGGGACTGTCTGTCCAATATGCGCGCACAAATCACATCAAGCAGACCCGCGCGATAATGGATCAGGCACGCTTGGAACTGTATTTGCGGATTGCAAATCCTCTTATTCATATTGTGGCGACGAATGTCGGTTTCAGCCTCTACGCCGAACGCGAAAAGCATGTGATCATGTTGCTAGACAATTCGACCAGCATTCCATTCATCACGGCCGATCAGCCGGTGATCAACGTCGCATCCGGGCCTCAAGACACAAAGCCACCAGCAAAGTTCGAATTGTATTATCCGCTTTCGCCGAAAAAGGCCATGCTCCTCGTGGACCCAACCGGCCAGTTCGCTCCCGACAGCACATCCGTTTCCGAGACTTTCGTTCGCCTCTATAACCTTCGCATGGCCGCGCACTCGTATCGACAGGTCTTCTCCAACGATCTGGATGTCCTTGAATCCGTCCGAAGGGAATTGGCCGCCTTCTTGAGCTGCTTTCCGCCAAACGGATCCAGGAACTGAAACCACCCGGAGACCAAAGGAAGGCAGCGTGACCAAGCAAGAAACCAAACCCTTCGATCCCGCCGAATACCTCGACGACAGCGACTCCATCGCTGCCTACATGACCGAAGCCCTCGAAAGCGGAGACCCGGCCTTTGTCGCCGACGCCGTTGGAGGCATAGCCCGTGCTCGAGGAATGACCGAAGTGGCCCGCGAAGCCGGCGTCTCACTCGAAAGCCTCTATCGAGCCCTCAGCGCTGACGGCAACCCTGAATTTGCCACCGTCCTCCGCGTCGTCCACGCCCTCGGACTGCGCCTCTGCGTCGCCCCAACCAACCGCGAACCCGCCGCGTGATCGGAGACGCCGCACCTCGTCGCGAGATTATTTTGAACTGCTCTGAGGACCTGGCAAGTCAGGAGCGCCCAAAGGCTTCAGACTGGCGCCCGGCCCGAGCGGTCCGGCTGCCCCGCTCACCAGCTGCCACCTGCCGTCCCGCTTCACCCACGTATCCACAAGATACCCGTGCATTCCCTGATCGGAACCCTTGCCCTTCTTGTACCAGGTGCCATCCACCACCGCCATATTCCCGTAGAACCGCACCTTCAGATTCTCGATCTTCTCCTCGAGGGGAAGCTGATCGGGTGGATCAGGCTGCGTAAATGAATCCCGTCCCCCAAATCCCATCGGCCATACCCATATCAAATCGGCTCCCAGATGGTCCTGAACAAAGGGCTGGGGATAATTTCCCATCTTCTCCATTTGGCCCATCTGCTGCTCCAGCGCAATGAGCTCTTTTTCGTCCGCACTCCGCGATTCTGTTTGGGCCAACACGGACGAAGTCCCAAAGATGACGAGCAAACAAATACACAGCTTCATTCAAGGCCTCCCATGGATCAGAATTGGAGCGGTGAGAATCGCGTTTCAGACACTCCTACAAGCGTCTGTACCAAAGTTGCCCGCCACTGTAAACACATTCCCGGCACCTGTCAACGCGGCGTTGACCTCCGCCGGAAAATCTAGACAAGGTCTCCACTCTCCACGACAGTCACCGCCGCCGCCGCAAACACCGCCTCCATTCTCCCCACCGACCCCGCAACATCAATAGCCCGGCAAGCATCCCGAACCACCACCGCCTCAAACCCAGCCTTCCGGGCATCGAGCGCCGAGAATCCCACGCAAAAGTCATACGCGAGCCCCGCAAAAAACATCCGCTCCAACCCGCGCTCCCGGCAATACCCCGCCAAACCTGTCGGCGTTACATGGTCGTTCTCGAAAAACGCCGAGTAAGAATCCATCACCTTCCGAAAACCCTTCCGCAAAATCAATTCCGCCCGATCCAGCCGCAAATCCTGATGTAACTCCGCCCCGCGCGTCCCCTGCACGCAGTGATCCGGCCAAAGCCGCTGCTCTCTCCCTTCTAACTCGACCACCTCGAAAGGTTTCTTCCCCGGATAGCTCGACGCAAACGAGCAATGCCCCAACGGGTGCCAGTCCTGCGTCAACACAATGTGTTCAAAACGCGGCGCAATCCGATGAATCACCGCAATCACCGCATCGCCATCCTGAACCGCCAGCGATCCGCCCGGACAAAAATCGTTCTGCACATCGACAACAATCAAAACATCGCGACTCGTGATCTCCATAGGACCGCGATCTTTACTTCTCCGCCTTCAGCTTGCGCCCGAAGAAGTCCGCGCTGAGGCCGTACGCCGTGATCCACGACCGGTGCAGCAGAAAGCCGTGAATCTCATCCGGGAAAACGTGCTCCTCGAACGGCGTCCCCTGCGCGCGCAGCGCCGCCGCCAGGCGCACTGTCTGCGAGAACTGCACGTTGCGATCGTCATCGCCCTGGATCAGCAACACCGGCGAGCGCCACGTCTTCACCGAAGACAGCGGCGACGACTCCCACGCCAGGCGCTCCGCCTGCTGATCGGCATCGGGGTTGTACTTCGGCTGCCAGTTTTGTAACTCGATATTCCAGTCGTGCACGCCGTGAAAGTCCACGCCCGCCGCAAACATATCCGAAGCCCTCGCCAGAGCCAGCGCTGTCAGATAGCCGCCATAACTCCCGCCCCAGACCCCAATCCTTGCCCCATCCACATCCGGGCGGCTCCGCAGATACAACCCAGCACCCTGCACATCGTTAAACTCGCTCGCGCCCGCAGCTCCGTAATTCAGCGCCTCGCGAAAATTGAGCCCATACCCAATCCCGCTTCGATAATTCACCGAGAGCACGATGTAACCCAGGCTGGCCAGATACTGATTCATCCCATAGGCATTCGAGTAGTAATCCATGTAATGCCAGCCGAGCAGCATCTGACGCCGCGAACCTCCGTGAAAAAACACGATCGCCGGATGCTTCTTACCGTCGCCCGCCGAAGCCGGCAGAAAGAGCTGTCCGTGAATCTTCATCCCATCCGCCGCCGAGAAGATCACCTGCTCGGGCGTCACGAGCTTCGCCGCAGGGAATTCCGAGGGGATCATCTGCGGCGCGAGGTCCTTTAACTCGCCGTCCCTCCCGACCACGGCTGGACGGATCGGCACCCGTGGATCCGATCGCAAAACGGCCACCGTCCCATCGGGCGCAATCACCGGAATCATCTCGAGGCCATCGCCGTGGGTGAGCTCGTGCGGCGAGCCGCCGTCCGCCGCTACCTCCCACAGATGCCGCCGGTCGAGGTCCTTAGGATCGTCCACGACCTGGTTCGATGAATAGACGAGCGTCTTACGGTCTTTGCTGAAGGCCACATAGTCCACTTCAAAGTCGCCCGGAGTTAGCTCGATCGCCGGGCCGCCCGTCGCCGCGACCGAGTAAAGATGCACCCATCCGTTGCCTTCCCACGGAAAGACGATATGACCATCCGCACTCCAGAAGACCTGCCGCGCCGACTCCATCTCGTGGAAGACGCTGCCTGGGCCTTCATGTACCCGCCAAATCTCGCGGCCGACGCCGGTCTTCACATCGGCAACGCGCAAGGACCACGGTTGCGCGGCGCGTTCTGGCTTGAAGTCGATCCCCGACGTGTCCGGCGGAATCCGCACGAACGCAATCTGGCTGCTGTCCGGCGACCACACCGGCTCGCGGTCGATTTCGGTCGATGGGTCCAGATACTTCAGCGACTGATCCGCGAAGGAGAAGACTCCGACAAACCCATGATCCCCGCGTTCGCTCGTAAACGCGAGGTACTTTCCATCGGGCGACCAGCTCAGCGAACCCAGATCGCCGCGTCCATGCAAAAGCTGCGCCGGCTTTGCGGCGGGATCGCGCAAATCGATGGTCCAGATCTGGTCGTTGTCGAGGTATGCCGCCGTCGCCCCATTGGGAGACACGGCGGGCGCCCGACCCTCGGCCAGCTTGCGCGCATCGCCACCGTGCACGCCGACCATCCAAATCTCTTCGGTGAGCCCCTGCGGCAGCATCGCGGGATTGGCCGCTGGCTTCCCTGGAAACTCATAGTCGCCGCCCCGCGCATACAGGATGTGCTCTCCATCCGGCGTCCATGCGATCTCGCCGAGGTCGATGCCATCATCGGCGTCGTCGCTGGTTACGCGATGGACCGTGTAGGCGGAGCCGCTGGCTTCGGCGACCCAGATGTTGCGCTTGCCTTCCTGGTTCGCGATCCACAAAAAACGCCCGCCTTTGGGCGATGCCTGGAGCTCAGAGCTGAACGGCGCACTCAGTACCTGCTCGAGTGTGAAGCTTTGCGCGGGTAAGTTGAATTCCGCGCTCAGACCAAAGAGAAAACCGCACGCCACAACCGCGAGCCGTCGCATCATCGCCCATCCTCGGTGAAAGAGATTGGCTCATTATCCGGGCGCAGGGCACGGAATTCAAATCTCGCTCCCACCCTCGCGGTCTTATACTCGGCAATGGTGAGTAGCGCGTCCAATCCGCAGCGCAACCCGGCCGTTCCGGGCGAACGCCAGCTCGATTTCACCTTCGAGTCGGCCGTGACGCGGCGCATCTGGAAGGTGGGCGACCTGGTCAGCGATGTGCGTTTCCATATTGAGCGCGAGTACGGCGACCTGTGGGTGGAGGGCGAAATCTCCAACCTGCGACCGGCGCCCTCCGGCCACGTCTACTTCACGCTCAAGGACGGCGATGCGCAGCTGCCCGCTGTGCTCTTCCGCAAACAGGCGTCGCTACTGCGCTTCAAGCCCGCCGATGGCCTGCACGTGCTTCTTCGGGGGAAAGTCTCTGTCTACGAGCAGCGCGGTCAAATGCAGCTGGTCGCGGAATTCATGGAGCCCGTGGGCGCGGGCTCGCTGCAGATCGCCTTCGAGCAGCTCAAGCAGCGGCTCGACGCACGCGGCTTGTTCAATCCAGAGCGCAAGAAGCCGTTGCCCGCATTCCCGCATTGTGTCGGCATCGTTACTTCGCCCACCGGTTCCGTGATTCGCGACTTCCTTAACATCGTGAATCGGCGTCACGCCGGTCTGCATGTTTTGCTTTATCCAGCGCTGGTACAGGGAGAGGCGGCTGCGGCCGAGGTCGCCGCGGGGCTTGCGTATTTCAACCGCACCCGTACCGCTGACGTCATCGTAATCGCCCGCGGCGGGGGGTCGCTCGAAGACCTCGCGCCTTTCAATACGGAATTCCTCGCGGAAGCGATTGCGGCTTCCGAACTGCCGGTGATATCCGCCATCGGGCACGAAACCGACTTCACCATTGCGGACTTTGTCGCCGATCTTCGCGCCCCGACGCCGTCCGCGGCTGCAGAGCTGGTTACAGCGGCGCTGCACAACATCGCTGAGCGCGTCCACGAGCTGGATCACCGCCTCCTGCGCGCCGCACGCTATCGGTTGATGCAGGCAACGAATGCTCTGAGCCGGGTGCGCGTTGAGACGATTCTCATCCGGGAACGCGACCATCTGCGCAGGAAACAGCAGCGCGTCGACGACCTGGGCCAGCGCATGGATGCGCAATGGCGCACCCGCCAGCGCCAGCTCGCGGATCGGCTGCAGCATCTCTCTGACCGCCTTCTGCGACAGGATGTCGCCGGCCGTACTCGCCTCGGCCGCGAGCGCCTCGCATCAGCCGAAAGCCGCCTGGTCCGGGCCGTTCGCGACCATTTGCGCGTCCGGCACGAAAGACAGTCCGGCCTCGAGCGCCAGCTGAGCTCGCTCTCGCCCCTCGCTGTGCTCAGCCGCGGCTACGCGCTGGTGTACGATGACCGCGGTGTGCTGATAAAAGATACAGAGCACATTACAGAAGGACAGTCGATCGTCGCTCGCCTCGCGCGCGGCCGCGTGCGCAGCCGAGTGACCGCCATCGAGAAGGAAACGCAGGGCTCATGAGAAAGCTGTTTGGTACGGACGGAATTCGTGCTGTCGCCGGTGAAGCTCCACTGGATGAGAAGACGATTTATGCGGTGGGGCTTGCGTTAGCCCATCAGCTCAGTGGTGTGCACCCGCATCCGCGAGTCCTGCTGGGCATGGACACCCGCGCATCGGGAGAATGGATCGCGGCGACGATTGCCGCGGGCCTGGCCGAGGCTGGCGCCCATGTGGAGAACGCCGGAGTCATCACCACTCCGGCCATCGCTTACCTCGCACGGCAGCATGGGTTTTCCGCAGGCGTGGTCATTTCGGCGTCGCACAATCCCTGGCAGGACAACGGCATTAAGGTTTTTGGCGGCGACGGTTACAAATTGCCGGATGAAACGGAGCTGCGCATCGAATCGGAGATTTTCCGGCGTCTCGACGGTGTCGAAGCACAGCGTCCCGGCCACGCTCCGGCAGTAAAGGAGAGCTACCGGCGCGACTATGAGAATTTTCTCCGCTCAGCTGTGCCCGGCCTTGACCTCAAGGGCCTCCGCGTCGTCCTCGATTGCGCGAACGGCGCCGCTTCGGCTATCGCCCCGGAGCTCTTCGCGCACCTTGGCGGAACGATTCACCTGACCCACGTTTCCCCCGACGGCCGCAACATCAATGCAAACTGTGGTGCGTTGCACCCCGATGTTGTTGCCGCGGAGACCAGGAACCTCGGAGCCGATCTGGGCGTGACTTTCGATGGCGACGCCGATCGCGCCATGTTCTCCGATGCCAACGGCAACGTGGTCAATGGCGACGCCGTGATGCTGCTGGCTGCGCGCGATATGAAGAAGCGCGGCATTCTCCGGAACGGCGTCGTGGTCGCAACCACGATGTCCAACATGGGGCTGGAAGCTGCCCTGCGCCGCGACAGCATCGGTATGCTCCGCGCGCCGGTGGGTGACAAGTACGTGCTGGAGCGCATGCAAAAGGAGCAGGCTTCCCTGGGCGGCGAGCAATCGGGCCACATCCTCTTTCCTCACCTTGCCACGACCGGCGATGGCTTGCTCACCTCTCTTGTCGTTCTTGACGTGGTGCGCCGCTCCGGCCGTTCGCTTCACGAACTCGTCGCCGACCTCAAGGTCTTCCCGCAGGTCATCGTGAACGTACACGTGCGGGAGAAGAAGCCGCTCGATCAAATTGCCACCGTCGCGGATACAATCCGCGCCGCCGAAGCCGAACTGGCGGAGAGCGGCCGCGTCGTCGTGCGCTATTCAGGCACCGAGGCGCTGGCGCGCGTGATGATCGAAGCAGAATCGGAAGAAGCCATGCGGCGTCACGCCGACCTCATCGCCGCGGCGATACGTGCCGAATTGGGAGTCTGAGCGAGCCGTCCCAAAACGGGACAGGCGCAGTGCGGCATGAGAAGAAATAGCTGCGCTGTCGGACCAAACCCAGCGCTATACTGGCCTTGAAGTAGTTCCCGGAAGGAGGTGCACCTCCCGGGAGGTTAGTGCTACTTCATCAGCAGCACGAAGACCACAAGGATCACGATTGCCATCATAAAGCGCCAGTCAATGGCGAATGTGATGGCAATTCGTGTCCAGGACGCTTTTCTGTCCATGGGCCTGCCCCCTTCATTGGAACGATTCGCAGGTCGCAGGTCGCAGGTCGCTGGTAGCGGCGAGCGAACCGTCGGCTCCGTCTTCTGAGCCGATCTCCGGCATTGCACCCTTTGTAAGGAGGCGGGCTCAGTTTAGGTCGAAGCGCGCGCTCATCAACTTCGCCCAGCCATTTTCGAGACTTAAAGTAACGTTCCGTTCGACTAGCTCAGGTCCCGCCAGTTCGGTCCTACTCCGACATCTGCCACCAGCGGTACGCTGAGTTCGATCACGTGTTCCATTTCGTGCTGCACCATCGCGCTCACTGGCTCAACCTCATCTTCCGGAACATCGAACACCAGCTCGTCGTGGACCTGGAGCGTCATCCGCGTCTTCCGCTTCTCATCAGCCAAGCGCCGCTCGATTCGGATCATCGCCAGCTTGATGAGATCCGCGGCTGTCCCCTGTAACGGTGTGTTGATTGCGGTCCTTTCCGCAAATCCTCGCTGATTCGCATTACGGCTCTGAATATCCGGGATGGGGCGCACACGCCCAAAGATCGTTCGCACCATCTGCTCGCGTCGCGTCTCTTCGAGCATGCGATCGATATACGCACGCACGCCCGCATAGCGCTCGAAGTACGTCTCGATGTAAAGCCGCGCCTCGTTCTGCTCGATGCCGAGCTGCGCCGCGAGGCCAAACGGCGAAATGCCATACACGATCCCAAAATTCACGGCCTTCGCTCGATTGCGCGTTTCTTTACTCATCGTCTCCGCGGGAACCCCAAAGACCTCGGCCGCCGTCAGCGTATGGATGTCCTGGCCCGTCTGATAGGCCCGCACCAGAAGCGGATCGCCCGAGAAGTGCGCGAGAAGCCGCAGCTCGATCTGCGAATAATCGGCGGAAAGCAGCACGCATCCCGGCGCCGCGATGAAGGCTGCGCGAATCTCCCGGCCCAGCTCCGTCTTGATGGGGATGTTCTGCAGGTTTGGATTCGTAGACGACAATCGCCCCGTCGCCGTCCCGACCTGATTGAACGTTGTGTGCACCCTCCCTTCGCTGTCGGCGAGCAGGGGAAGGGAATCCGCGTAGTTCGACTTCAGCTTGGCCAGCTGGCGATACTCGAGCACCATCCGCGGCACGTCGTTATGCGCGGCCAGTTCCTCCAGCACATCCTGCGCGGTCGAAATGACCTTGCCTTTGCCGTATTTCAGCGGCCGAGGCAGTCCCATTTTGTTGAAGAGCACGTCGCCAAGCTGTTTCGGCGAGTTGATATTGAAGCGATGACCCGCGAGCGAAAAAATGTCCTCGCCGATTCTCTGCATGTCCGCAGACAGGCGCTCGGCCATCGTCGACAGCACGCCGGAGTCAATGCGTATGCCGGCCTTCTCCATTTCCAGTAACACTGGCACCAGCGGCAGATCGATTTCCTCGTAAACGCGCCGCTCTTTCAGGGCGTCGACCTCCTCCCGCATCATTACGGCCAGCGCGTGGGTCAGGTGGGCGGCCTCCGTCAGTTGCCTGTCTCCGTTCTCATGCGGGGAACCTCCGGCAAAACGTGCCGCGACATCACCCCGCCGATGCGTCGCATGCGTTGGATTGATCAGGTAGGAGTACAGCATCACGTCGTCGCTCGCTCCCCGCAGCTCGACTTCGTGCGACGCGAGAACCCGCAACGCACCTTTCAGATCGTGGACGCTCTTCGGAACCTCAGCGTCCTCCAGCAACTCCCTGACCGCTTCGAGAGGTACCAGCATCGCCTGACCGGCGGCGGCAGCAACACCGACGCGGCACTCAGGCGTCGTGCTGTTCGCCGCGCATGCCTCCGCTGGCTCTCCAAAATCGAGCAGCGCCATCGTCTTCAGCTCCGGTTCGCGTTCCTCCAGCGACTCGGACTCCTGCTCGCTGACCTGCTCGGCCGCTTCTTCCAGCTCGGATGCGGGCAATGCCAGGGCGAATCCGTCTTTGCGGGCCTGCGCGATGAACGCGGCGATCTGTTCCGCCGTGGGTTCGAGGATGTACTCGATCGCCGTCGTGGGCACCGCGGGCGTCAGCTCTCGCAGCAACGTCGTGAACTCAAGCTCCGTGAATAAGGCCCGGCACGCCGCGGTATCCGGTTCCTGCGTGCGCATGGCATCGAGGTCGAAGTCGATGGGCGCTTCGCAATGAATCGTCACTAATTCCTTGCTCAGCAGGACGGCCTCGCGATTATTTTGTAACGACTCTCGATACGTTTTTCGCTTGATCTCGTCCGCCCGGTCGAGGGCCGCTTCCACGCTGCCGAACTGCTGGATCAACTCCACGGACCCCTTGTCGCCAATCCCCGGCGCGCCGGGAATGTTGTCGATGGAGTCGCCGCGCAGCGCCATCACATCGACCACTCTTTCCGGGGGCACACCCAGCGTCTCAACCACCTTCTCCCGATCCAGAATCAGGTTGTCCTTGACCGGGTTGAGAATTTTCACGTGGTCGTTGACCAGCTGCATCATGTCCTTGTCGTTTGAGACGACGAACACGGGGTGCCCTGCTTTTGCCGCCTTCGACGCGAGCGTACCGATCACATCGTCGGCTTCAAAGCCCTGCGCTTCGAGAATGGGGATGCGAAAGGCCTCGAGCGCGCGCCGCACATAGGGCACCTGCTGTGCGAGGTCCGGCGGCATCGCCTCGCGATTCGCTTTGTATCCGCCCGTCGCCACGCTTTCAAAACGCTGCGTCTCGGCGCTGAACTTGTTCACTGTCATACCACGCGCTCGCTCGTCGCGAAACACCGGCCCGCTCACGTCGAAGACTGCGGCAAAGTACTCCGGAGAGAAATCCTTGCGCAGCTTGTTGAGCATGTTGATGAACACGTACGTTGCCGCCGTCGGCACACCCGTCCGGGTGGACATCGGCCGCGACCGCTGCATCGCGTGATACGCGCGAAAGATGAACGACATCGCATCGAGAAGGTAAATTGTCGGTTTGCTCGAAGTCACAGCCACGAAATCGAGTGTATCTCCCTGACTACGACGCTGCACCACGCTGTGCGGCGCCGCTCGTGCTGCCGCTATAATGCCCGCACGGAGAATCATCGATGATGCACCGCCTTTTGCCGCTCACCCTCGTTGCGGCCTTTCTTCCCGCGTGTTTCGCGCAGTTGGCTCCTGCCTCGGTCGAAAAGCCCATCACCGCTTTGCCCCATTCGCCCAGCCTCGATCTCTCCAACATGGATCGCACCGCCGACCCCTGTGTCGACTTCTATCAATATGTCTGCGGTGGGTGGATGAAAAACAATCCCATCCCTCCCGATCAGGCAGCGTGGGATGTTTACGCGAAGCTCGCCAACGACAATCGCCAGTTCCTCTGGGGCATTCTTGAGGAAGATGCGAAGTTGCCGCACCGAACGCCTGCTCAACAGAAGATCGGCGACTACTATGCCGCGTGCATGAATACCGAAGCCATCAACGGCCGCGGGCTGGCGCCCTTGAAGCCGGAGCTTGATCGCATCGCGGCCATCCACGACCGCAAAGAGCTGGCCGCGTTCCTGCGCGACGGAGCCGACCAGCGCGGCCTCTACTTTCTTGGCGCGGGCGCGGAACAGGATCCGAAGAACGCCGGCATGATGATCGCCGCCATCGGTGCTGGCGGCCTTGGCCTGCCGGACCGTGACTACTACACCAAAACCGATGCGAAGAGTGAAGAGACGCGCCAGCACTACGTTGCTTATATGTCGCATCTGCTGGTCCTGGCTGGTGAGCCGCAGGCACAGGCCGACCAGGACGCCGCCGCCACCATGAAGATTGAAACCGCGCTCGCCACCGCCTCGCTCACCCGCGTCGAGCGCCGCGATCCGTACAACCTCTATCACCCGATGAAAATAGAAGCCGTCGATACCCTCGCGCCGGCGCTCGAGATGAGTGCTTATTTCAAACAGGAGCATCTCCCCGATTCCACGTTCTCGAACATTGACGTGGCCCAGCCCAAATTTCTCGCCGCGCTGCAGTCCGAGCTCGCCAACGAGCCGCTCGATAGTCTTAAGGCCTACCTGCGCATCCATGCTATGAATGGCGCGGCCCCGAGTCTCTCCAGCAACTTCGAAGATGCTCGCTTCGATTTCTATTCGAAATATCTCCGCGGAGTGCCGCAGATGCCGGCGCGCTGGAAGCGCTGCGAGGGACAGGTGGACCGCTATCTTGGCGAGGCCCTGGGCCAGGAATTTGTCGCCCGCAATTTCGCGGCTGCCACGAAGCAGAAGGTCGTCGTGATGACCGAGCAGATCGAGCAGGCCATGCAAAACGAAATCGAGAATCTCGACTGGATGAGCCCCGCGACCAAGCAGGCTGCCATCGTCAAGCTGCATCTGGTGCAGAACAAAATCGGCTATCCCGACAAGTGGCGCGACTACTCGTCGCTGACCATCGAGCGCAACGACTATTTCGGCAATGCCGAGCGCGCCCACGTTTTCGCGGAAAAACGCGACTGGGCCAAGGTGGGCAAGCCTGTGGATCGCGGGGAGTGGTTCATGACCCCGCCCACCGTCAACGCCTACTACGACCCGCAGATGAACAACATCAATTTTCCGGCGGGCGTGCTGCAGCCTCCGCTTTACGATCCGAAGGAAGACGATGCGCCCAACTATGGAGATACCGGCGGCACCATCGGCCACGAACTCACCCATGGTTTCGACGACGAGGGCCGCCAGTTCGACGGCCAGGGCAATCTCAAAGACTGGTGGACACCCGCGGATGCCAGGGGCTTTGAGGAGCACATCGACTGCCTGCGCGACCAGTTTGCCGGCTACGTCATCGTCGATGACATTCACATCAATTCAAAACTGACCAGCGGCGAAGATACGGCCGATCTCGGCGGCACGCTGCTTGCTTATCTCGCGTGGAAAAAGCAGACCGCCGGCATGAACCTCGAATCGAAAGACGGTTTCACTCCGGATCAGCGATTCTTTATCGGATATGCGCAATGGGCGTGCGAAAATGAGCGGCCGGAAAACCAACGCGTCAACGCAGTCACCGATCCGCATTCGCCCGGCAAATATCGCGTCAACGGCATCGTCTCCGACCTGCCGCAGTTCCAGCAGGCCTTCGGTTGCAAAGCTGGCCAGCCCATGGTGAGCGCGAAGATGTGCAAAATCTGGTGATCTATCGGGAGGGTCCGCCGCGGAAATAGTCTCTTTTCACCACAGAGGATCCAGAGCTCACGAAGAAGAAAAACACAATGGATACCGTCTGTGCTCTCTGCGACCCGGGGATCCCGATCAATCAATCAACATGCAGTCCCCGTAAGAGAAAAACCGATACCCGTTCTCAACAGCATGCCGATAGGCTGCCAGCACGCGTTCTCGTTCAGCAAACGCACTGACCAACATAAGTAACGACGACTGTGGCAAATGAAAATTCGTCAGCAGGGCTGCCACGACCCGAAAGTCAAATCCCGGCGAAATAA
Organism: uncultured Acidobacteriaceae bacterium; assembly: GCA_963787915.1. Taxonomy (GTDB): domain Bacteria; phylum Acidobacteriota; class Terriglobia; order Terriglobales; family Acidobacteriaceae; genus Palsa-343. Next base: position 781,544 of record CAWBEP010000008.1, read on the forward strand.
AGATACTTGTCGATCCAGAGTGAGGCGCAAACTCGCTGCCGCCCCGAGCGCAGTGTTCTAAGGTCCGCACAGTCGTCGTTCCTGCCGCGACGATCCGGCGACCCTCCCGTCGCGCCGCATTCAGCGCTGCCGCAGTCTCATCGGAAATCGTATAGCGCTCCGCATGCAGCCGAACGTCCTCGACTCGCTCCACGCGCACGGGTTGAAACGTTCCCAGCCCGACATGCAGCGTTATGTACGCGATCTCCACGCCGCGTGCTCGAATCGCGCTCAGAATCTCCGGCGTGAAGTGCAGACCAGCCGTCGGAGCCGCCACCGAACCACGCTCCCGCGCGTAGACGGTTTGATACCGCTCCCGATCGCCAGCCTCGTCCTCGCGATGAATGTAAGGCGGCAGCGGCATGTGCCCCAGCCGCTCCACAACTCCCAGGAAATCCGAGACGGGCGTAAACCGCAGCGTTCGCTCCCCAAACTCTCCATGTGCAATTACCTCGGCCTGGAGATCCCCATCGCCAAACACGAGCGTTTCGCCGGCGAGCACTTTGCGCCCGGGCCGCACGAGCGCCTTCCACTCCCACTCCGAAAACTGTTCGGCCAGCAGCACCTGGACTCGACCGATCGCCTCGTGATTTGCCTGCGTATGCAATCCCGCCCGATGCGCAAAGAGGCGCGCCGGAATGACGCGGCTATCGTTCAGCACCAGCAGATCTCCCGGTCGCAACATTTGCGGGAAGTCACGAAATACACGATCCCGACAGGCGCCCGACGCGCGATCGAGCACGAGCATCCGCGCCCCAGCGCGATCCGCAGGTGGCTGCTGCGCGATCAGTTCTTCAGGAAGATCAAAATCGAAGTCCGAAACCAGCATGCCTCGACGATTTTACTTCTGCGTTTCATTGGGCGACGTCGGAGCGGCGAGTTTCGCCTCGGCCCGCAGCCGCGCGCGTTCGAGCGCATCGTTTAACTCCAGCCGCTTCGCCTCGAGTGTCGCCGCATCCGCATCCGCGGCGGGCGCCGCCACTGAACGCGCCCAGCTCACCACGACGCGCGAGAATGGCACAGGCACCATAAACCTGTCCCAGGATCGAATGGCCCAAACGCGCTTCGGCAACAGATAGAAGCTGCCGATCGGCTCGCCCGTCATAGCAGCCAGTTTCGCCGGACCGATCTTGGTCTGGTAGATGGGACCCCGCGGACCGTCCGCCGTAAACACCACCGGCTCGCCCCGGGCTAACACGTCGCGGAGCGCCATCAGCCCCGCCGCGCCCCCGCGCGAGCTCGACCCGCGCACGCTGTTGTAGCCCAGTAAGCCCAGCGTCCGCGCGATCAGCTCTCCGTCGAAGCTCTGGCTGATCAGAATCGAGCAGCGAAATTTTCGGAAATACCAGGCAGCCGGTAATGTGCAGCGATGCCAAAAGCAGAAAATCCCGCGCGCGGGCGGCGTCGCGGGAACCACTCCCTCTTCGGCGATCACCTCAAACCGCAGCGTTGCCCCGACCATCGCCAGCAGCAGCGCTGTCAGCTTCGGGACGATCCACAACGCTGCGCGCTGACCGAATCTGAATGGCCGGCTTCCGCTTTCACTCACGCTACCGATTGTAGCGACCGCGCGGCGCCGGAACTATCGGCCACGCGGGAAGCAGCGCCGAGCTATTCGCCGGATGTCGTCACCGGCACCGGTGCATTTTTGGGAGTCGCGATGTACCCCTTGATCTGATTCTTGTCGATGTTGTTCACCACCAGTTCGTACAGCAGGTGATCCTTGCCCGTATAGAACTGAATGGGCTCGTCCAGATTGCGGTCCTTCTTCTGAATCTCTTTGTCGTCGGAGTACACGACCAGCGTGAATTTGCTGTGCTTCGGATCGGCTTTCTTCAGTTCCAGCGCCACGGTCGCCACGGCTTTTTTCTGATTCTTATCCAGCGTAAATTCGTAATAGTTACGGTCACCCATGTGCTTGAGCACGTCGAGCTCTTTCGCGTTGGTCGCAATCAGCCCGCTCTGCAACCCAAGATCGCCCTTCATGGCCTGCATCGAAGCTTCATCGGTCTGCAGTTGGGTCTTCGTTGCAGTCAGATCCGTTTTCACCCCGCCCACGTCCGTTTTCACTCCGGAGACATCGCTCGAAACCGAGCTGATCTGCCGCTGCGCCTGATCCAGCCGTTTCGCGTCTGCTTGTTGGCGATTGAGCAGGTCCTGCGCCTTCGCTTCCAGTTGCTTTTGCGTCATGCCCAGCGACTGGCCCAGCGTCTCAGTGGTCACCTTCAGCCGCGCGTTGGTCTGGTCCAGCGCCGCCGCCAGCTTCTGGTTTTGTTGCTGCGCCGAATTCAGCTGCGTCTCGGCGTGGGTCAGGCGGCCGGCGAGCGTATAGCTCCACACCAGCCCGGCGAGCGCGCAAATGACCGCCAGCGCCAGCACCCCGATCAATACTCCCGAGTAGCTCCTCTGCACCGGAACTTCTGTCGTCTCGTCCATAACCGCCTGGCTTTCCTTTCCTGGGGAACCGCTGATGGAGAAATGTATCGCAGCTCACGGCTCACTGCAACGCTAAACTGCATTCGCTTCTCCCGGTATGCATCTCTTTGCATCGGCGGATAATCTAGAAACTATGCCCCGCTATCGATACCGCGAGATCGAGCCGACCCGGGAAGCCAAGGAAGTCTTCAACCGCTGGATCGAGTCCCTCGATGATGAGTTCTCCCGCCACAAGAACATCGCCCTGCGCGGCGAAATTGTCCGCGATAACCTGCATCAGCTCATCCTGGGCCGGCCGCACGGTGGACGTCTCAACTTCACGCTCACCACCGAGCTTCCGTTTAATGTTCTGCAGCTCTCGCTCGATCCAGCCAACGTGACCCTCGAGCCCGAGTACTACGGCGACATCGATGCCGAGCGTTACGCGCTGATCAAGCCCCTTGTCTGGTTCTGGCGCATGTTCGATCGCTCGCCGGTTGCCCTCAATCACTGGCTGGGCTTCCGGCTGCGCGCGATGCTCGGCAAACATATCTTCAAGAGCATCGGGACCAACGTAAAGATCTATCACGGCGTCGAGTTCACCTTCGGCTACAACCTCACCCTCGAAGACGACGTTATCATCCACAACCACGTTCTCCTCGACGACCGCGGCGAGCTGATCATCCGTAAAGGCACCTCCATCTCAGAACACGCGGCGGTCTTTTCGCACGCGCACGATCCTGTGGAAGCGTGCATCATCGAGCAGCGCCGCACCGAAGTGGGTCCCGGAGCGCGCGTTACTTATCGTTCGCTCGTCATGCCCGGCGTACGCGTCGCCAAAGGAGCAATGCTCGGAGCGCAAGGCGTGGCCACACACGACATTGGCGAGAACACGATCGCCGGAGGAGTGCCCGCGCGCAAGATCAAAGCCACCAGCGAAGCGCATCGGCTCGACGATCGCACCGGCGAGGGACCGTGCGTGGAGCTGCCGCCCAACGACTAACAACGCCAGCGAGGAACCGGCAGCCAGCCACCGGCGAACGGCTGCACTCCTGATACCATCGAATCGACTTCCGATGGATCAAACGCGCGTCATCATTGCCATCTTCGAGTTCGCGATACTTCTCTTTTCGCTCAGTCTGCACGAAGCTGCTCATGCATGGATGGCGAACCGGCTGGGCGATCCCACCGCCCGCATGCTCGGCCGGATCACGCTCAATCCGATTAAGCACATCGATCCGCTCGGTACGGTGATCCTGCCACTCATCATGCTGTTCGTGAGCCCAGGCTTTCTTTTCGGATGGGCGAAGCCCACACCTGTAACGACGGGCAATTTCAAAAACATTACGCGCGACGACATCCTCACCACTGTTGCTGGCCCTGCCAGCAACTTTTTCGCCGCCATCGCTGCGACTCTCATTCTGCTCCTGCTCTCGCGTACCAGCGCGAACGGCGCGAACATTGTTCACCAGATTGCCGCTACGGGCGGCCTCGATCCCGCGCTCATGGCCTCCAGTCCCACTCTGGTGCCGCTGGTTCTGCTCTTCTATCTCGCGATGATCCTCAACCTCTTCCTGGCGGCCTTCAACCTGCTCCCGCTGCCGCCACTCGACGGCTCTCATGTCTTCCGGCACATGCTGCCCTACAAGGCACTGCGCGTCTACGACTCGCTGGGCATGATCAGCATCTTCATCATCTTTCTGGTTGGCGGCCGCGTGGTTGGCTTCATCGTGGGACCCGCCATCGCTGTCCTCAAGGCCGTCCTTCTCACTTTCTAGGTGGATGGTGCGGACCACTCGCGTCCGAGCGCTTTTCGGAGTAGAACGTTGAACGACCCGCAATCCGCAGGCTGCAAGTTATGAATCGAAAAAGCTCTTCCTCGCTTCTCTTTTTTACAATCCTCGCTTCATGCGCCATCCTGCCTTTCATTGCGCGCCCACCGGCTTCCTCTGAGCAACACTCCTTTCGCGCGGCGGACGGCCAGTTCCTGCTCGATGGTAAGCCGTTCCGCATCATCTCCGGCGAAATTCACTACGCGCGTGTGCCTCGGGCTTATTGGCGCAATCGCCTGCGCATGGCCAAAGCCATGGGTCTGAATGCCGTCACCACCTACGTCTTCTGGAACGCCCATGAGCCGCGCCCTGGCGTCTACGACTTCTCCGGTAACCTCGACGTGGCCGAGTTCGTGCGCGAAGCCCAGCAGGAGGGTCTCTACGTAATCCTGCGGCCTGGCCCCTACTCGTGTGCAGAGTGGGAATTCGGAGGCTTTCCTTCCTGGCTTCTCAAGGACCCGGACATGGTCGTGCGTTCGCGCGATCCAAAATTTCTCGCCGCCGCGCGCACATGGCTGCTGCGTCTCGGCAGGGAAGTGGCGCCTCTCCAGATTGGCAACGGCGGCCCCATCATCGCTGTGCAGGTCGAAAACGAATACGGCAGTTACGGCGACGATCACGAGTACATGGAGGCCATTCACCACATCCTCATCGACGCGGGATTCACGCAATCGCAACTCTACACCGCCGACGGCGCGGAGCAAGTCCCGCGGGGCAGCCTGCCCGAACTTCCCGCCGTGATCAACTTTGGGCCGGGCGAGGCGCAGAAGTCTTTCGCCGTCCTCAAAACGCTCCGTCCCCAGGGCCCCTACATGAATGGCGAATATTGGGACGGATGGTTCGATCACTTGGGCGCGCCCCACGCCAAAACCAACGCTCATCAACAGGCTGACGATCTCCGCTGGATCCTGCACCAGGGCTACTCCATCAGCATTTACATGTTTCACGGGGGCACCAGCTTCGGCTGGATGAACGGCGCCAACTCTAATGGGAGTAACTATGAGCCCGACGTCACCAGCTACGACTACGACTCCGTTCTTGACGAGAGCGGCCAAGCCACCCCAAAATATTTTCTCTTCCGCGACGTGATCGCGCGCGAAGCCGGCGTCACGCCGCCGCCCGTTCCCACGCCTCCGCCGGCGGCTGCCGTCCCGGCCTTCACCCTCGACCGCGCCGCGTCGCTCTGGGATAACCTGCCCTCGCCTGTGCACTCCGAATACCCGCTGACGATGGAAGCGATGGATCAGTCCTATGGCTATGCGCTCTATCGCACGACCGTTGACGGTCCAGTGACAGGGGACCTCGCCATCGGCGCGGTCCACGACTTCGCCCAGGTCTATGTCAACGGCAAACTCGCCGGCACGATCGACCGCCGCATCGACCAGCGTTCTCTGCCGCTGACGATCGACACGCCCCATGCGCGCCTCGACATCCTCCTGGAGAACACCGGGCGCGTGAATTTCGGACCGGCGCTTCCCGGCGAACGCGTCGGGCTCCTCAAGGGCGTCAAACTGGCGGGTCATCCGCTCACTGGCTGGGACAACTACTCGCTGCCGATGCTGGCCCCGGACCAGCTTGCCTACTCCAGTCAGCCCTGCTCCGGTCCATGCTTCTACCAGGCCACCTTCACGGTCGACAAGCCCAGCGACACGTTCCTCGACACCAGCGCCCTTGGCAAAGGCGAGGTCTGGATCAACGGCAATCCGCTTGGCCGTTTCTGGCATGTGGGACCGCAGAAGGCGCTCTACCTGCCTGCACCATGGTTGAAGCCGGGTTCCAATCAGGTTGTCGTTTTCGATCTGGAGGGCCAATCCGGCCGAAAGCTGCAGGGCCTCGACCACCCGGTTCTCAACGCGCCCATTGAAAAGGGTCCATAAAAATCTCCCGGCGAGTCTCGCCTGGCGAAACTGCCCTGAATCCCCCTTACCTCTTCCCGCATATTGAATTCTGAGGAGCACTACGAATGACACAGTCTCACGGCTACGCCGCGCAAAACGCCACCACTCCGCTGGCCCCGTTCAAGTTCACCCGCCGCGAACTTCACGACCACGATGTTCACGTCGACATCCAGTGGTGCGGCGTCTGCCACTCCGACATCCACTCCGTCCGCAATGAATGGGGCAACGCCGTCTATCCCATGGTGCCTGGTCACGAGATCGTTGGCACCGTCAAAGCTGTCGGCTCCGCCGTCAAGAAATTTAAGCCCGGCGACCTGGTTGGCGTTGGCGTGATCGTCGATTCCTGTCGCACCTGTCCCAGCTGCAAGGCCGGGGAAGAGCAATACTGCGAGGTCGGCATCACCCTCACCTACGGCCAGAAGGACAAGTACGGCGACCTGACGCAGGGCGGCTACTCCAACAACATCATCACCCAGGAACACTTTGTACACAGAGTTTCGCCGAAGCTGAACCCGGCGGGGGTCGCGCCACTGCTCTGCGCCGGCATCACGACGTATTCGCCGCTGCGCCACTGGAAAGTTGGCCCCAACAAGAAGGTTGGCGTGGTTGGGCTCGGCGGCCTCGGTCACATGGCGCTGAAGTTTGCCCATGCTTTCGGCGCGCATGTTGTGCAGTTCACGACTTCGGAATCGAAGACGGCCGACGCAAAGCGCCTTGGCGCGGATGATGTCGTTATCTCAAAGGACGCTGCTGCGATGAAGAAGCAGGCCAACAGCTTCGACTTCATCCTCGACACCGTCTCCGCCCCGCACGACATCAATCCTTATCTCGAAGCGCTCAAGCGCGACTCCAGCTACGTCCAGGTGGGCCTGCCCGATAAGCCCCCCGTCATCAATCCCGGCAATTTGCTCTTCAAGCGCCGAAGCTGGTCCGGCTCGATCATCGGCGGCATGGCGGAGACCCAGGAGATGCTCGACTACTGCGCCGAGAAGAACATCACCGCCGACGTCGAAGTCATCAAAATCCAGCAGATCAACGAAGCCTTCGATCGCGTTGTCAAAGCCGATGTGAAATACCGCTTCGCTATCGACATGAGTTCGCTCGGCGCATAAAGCATCGCAACGCAAAAATGCGGGAGAGCCTTCTCTCCCGCATCTCATTTCCCTGAACCCTGAACCCTGTTTACCGGAACTGCCTTCCCATCCGGTACACCACGCCCACTGAAATCGCAAACTGCTCGGCGAACCCATTGCTGCCGAAGTTGGTCATCGTCGCATCCGGGGCGATGCGGAAAACCAGCCTCGGCGACCGGTTCAGATCGATCGATCCGCCAAATACACCCGCGAAGGTGAACTGATTCGAGAACAGCCCCAGCGACGCGGGACTTACGCCGCCGAGTCCGCTCTGGAAGTTGCCGTAGGCGCCGCCCACAAAAGCGTGCAGCATCATCGCCACATGTTCGTTGGCGGCCAAACGGTATTCAGGTCCTCCTGCAAAAATGTGCTCGCTGACGAACGGTCCGGTGATCGGCCCGGCGTTCGATCCGCTTCCCGTGCAGCTTCCGCAGTTGGGCACAACGCCCGTCGTGCCGTAATAGCCGTGCACATTCACGCCCACACCCCAGCGCGTATTCAGCTCGCGCACGGCCCGTGCGTCGAATCCGCCCAGGTTCGCGCCCTGCAGCAGATGCGGACCCGCGTCGAAGTGCGAGTACGCAAAGCCGCCGTACAGCTCCCACGGATAGTCGTACCGTACGCCGGCCAGCGGCGTCGGAGCCGGCAGCTGAACATTGGGTGGCGGAGTCTGTACCTGCGCCCCGGCTCCCGCTCCCATCAGGCCGATCACGGCGGTCGTCGCCGCCAAAAACCCTCGAAAACCCCACCTGCTCTTCAACAGACAAATCCTCCGGATGCATCAGGAAAGATTGAAATTCTCAATTGTCCTGGCAAACTTCAAAGATACATGGGCAGGCCGCGTTCTGTCCCGCTCCAGTCGCGGTGGCCTCCTGTACTCTGAGGAAGCATGAGCAGCCCACAGCCTTCATCCCAACAGGAATTCGACTCCCTTGACGCGATGATGCGCGCCTACGCAGAAGAAGCTGTGCAGCTGGCCGCGCAGGATCACGGCATGACCCTCGACTACTCGCCGGAATCAATCGGGCAGCTGGAAACCGTTCTCAGCGCGCGCAGTCCCGTTCCGGAGGCGGAACAGGAACAAGCCACCCGCCTCTGGGGCGCCTATTACGGAGAAATTTTTCGCCGTAAATTCCCCGCCGACTGGATCATGGCGGTGTATCCCGGACAACTGAATTCCGGCCGCGCCGATACAGGAACCGAACTCGCCATGCCCGCTCTCGACGTCGGCGGCTCCCAGGTTTATCCCTTGCTGAAGATCTTCCGCCGCCTCACCATCGGACCCACCGAAGACCTGGCCGCTTTTTACGCGAAGGTGGCCGCAGCTCTTGAAGCTAAGAAGGGAAGCAAAGCGTGAACCGCAAATGATTGGCTGGCCCGGGTTTCGATTCTGAGACCCGGGAACCACAGCAGCTATCGAGAAATTGCGTTGCTCGCCTTGCAGCTATCGCACGCGCAGTGCCGCCGCAAATAATCCCAGGAATAAATCCCGCTCGCGTGCCCGTCGTTCCACTTGAAGCTGATCGCGTAGTTGCCCACAGGGCTTGCCGACTCGGGCCGCGCCGGCGCCTGATACATCGGCAACAGGCCAGACGCCTTCCCCTTGCCCTCGCCCGGCTGCCGTCCCTGCGCTTCGCGTTCTTCGTGGCAGGTTGCGCAAGGGCAGGCGTTGCGCAGCCAGACAAAGCCCCAACGGCTGCGATGCCCATCCTTCCAGTCAATCTCGAGGCCCTCGCCGGTCGACTGCTGCACGCGCACCTTCGCAGGCGTTACCGCATCGCGCGGCAACTCCGGCGCATCGGCGCGCCGTGCTTCCTCCGCGCTGACCAGACGAATCCCTTCGTGACTCATACGCGTCCGCTCATGGCTCGAGGCGCCCAGCTCCGTTTTTGGTCCAGGCTCCCGGCTCCCGGCTGCTTTCCTACGCTGACTGCAAAAACGCCACCGATTGCAGGCTCGTGACCTCGAACCGCTTCCGGCACCGGATATTCGTGCAGGCCACCAGATCGTCCTGCCGCACCATGTACGACTGCGCCTTCGCGAATCGCGCCCGGTCGCGCTCGTCTGCATTCCGCGGTACCGAAGCCTTCCTCATGCGTACCAGCCAGCGCACTTTGTATTCCCCCGCCTGACCGCAGTGCGGACAGGTCAGCGTGTGCGTCCGTAGTTCCGATTTCTCATCGAAAAACTCACGTTCTTCCATTGGCCCCACTCCATTCAAAAGATTTCAATGAAAGTATTTCACATCGCCGCCGCGAGGAATGGTACTTTGTAGGTCAATTGAGAAGCGACGGGAGCTTTGCGCCCCTCGCGGGCTGCGGAGAATTCGTAGCTGTCGTACGCACAAATGCCGGGAAAGCGCGCCAAAAAGAAGACTTTCTCCACTGTCAAAGCGGTCAAAGCCAACGCCCGCCAGCGTGTGGGCCAGCCGAAGCCTGAGCGCGTGATCCCCAACACCGCGCGGGAAACCAAACGGGGTCAAAAGCACCCCAAATCCCTGAGCGACCTGCTCACCGAGGAAACCTAAAATGGCAAAAGCCACCGGCATTGGCGGAGTCTTCCTCCGCGCGCGCGATCCCAAAGCCCTCTACGCCTGGTATGAGAAGCACCTCGGCCTCCCGTTGGCCTACGGTTCTTTCGCCATCCCCGCCGAAAACGAGCGCGCCATGATCGCTTTCTCCTTCTTCCCTGAGAAGAGTGACTACTTCCCAACCACGCAGCCCGCGATGATCAATCTGCAGGTCGACGACCTCGACAAACTTCTCGACCAGCTCGCCGCTGCGGGAGTGACCATCGATCCCAAACGCGACTCCGCCGACTACGGCAAGTTCGGCTGGATCACCGACCCTGAGGGCAATCGCGTCGAGCTCTGGGAACCGGCCGACGAGAAGAGCTGATCGCCGATGGCTGAATGGTGAACTGGAGGACTGACAACTGGGGACTGACGAACTAGGGACTGACAACTGAACGCTGGTTTCACTCCACCGCCAGTCCCACCGCCTTCATCAGCTTCAGAGCGTTGCTCGTCTGAACGATGCCGGGCCTGAGCCGGTAATCGAAGTGCAGCTCGCCGTCTTCGATTGTGTCCTCGAAATGGCAGTTCTGCCCCGCTTCCATCGTTTCCGGAATTGCGGTCAACGCCAGATCGTGGGTCGTCACGAGGCCGATCGACCCGTTTCGCACCAGCTCCCGAACCACAAACCGCGTTCCCTCCAAACGATCGTGGGAATTCGTTCCCGAGAGCAGCTCGTCCAGCAGAAAGAGCAGCGGGATGGGGCCTTGCGCCAGGTCCGACAGAACCTTCAGCCTCTGAATCTCGGCATAAAAACGCGAGACGCCGCCCTGCAGTGAATCCAATATGCAGATCGATGCGCCCACCGCCAACGGGGACATCCGCAGCCGCTTTGCCCGCACCGGAGCGCCGCACTGGGCCAGCACCGCGTTCAGCCCAACCCCGCGCAGAAACGTGCTCTTGCCCGCCATGTTGGGCCCGCTGATCACGATCAGCCGTGCCTCCGGCCCCAGCGTGAGATCGTTGCCCACCGCCTTGCCCGCCGGCAAAAGCGGATGCGCGAGGCCCTCCGCCCGAAAGGTCCCGCGCTCTTCGACAAACTCCGGCAACACATCGGCGGGATGCTCGTACGCATAACCTGCCAGGGCAGCGAGGGCTTCAAACTCTCCAACCGCGTCCAGCCATCCGCGAATCGCCGGTCCAAACTGCGAGCGCCAACGTTCTGCTGCCATGGACAACTGCGCCGCATAGAACACGAATGGGTTGAAAATCGCCACAAACCCATTGCGCCGGTCCTCGAGCCAGTCGTAAATGCGTTCCAGCTTCCTTACCGCGGCGGATGCAGCAACGTGCCGCGTGTCCAGCGAAGCCCTCAGCTTCAGCAGCCGTTCCCCGGCAAAGGTCTCCCCCTCCATCACCCCCAGGATTTCGGCCAGAATCTTCAGATCGACCGCGGCTTTCTCCACGCCTTCGACCGATGCCTGCACCCTCCGCTGCATTTTGTAACTCACCGCATAGTTGATGAGCGAAGCCAACAGCAGCAAATCCCAGTTGCGGGTCAATATCCAAAACACAATCGTGGTCACCCAGACCGCTGCCAGAAGCCCGAGCAGCCACGGCAGCCAGGCCGGCGAGCGCGAGACCTCCGCGTCGCCCCATGCACCCAGTGCCTCCGGATGGACCCCGATTCGCACCTTCTCGCCCGCGGTGAAAAGTCTCTCGCGCAGCATTACGCGATCCTTTATCTCGCTGACGGCCGCCTGCCGCGCGCGCACTTCCGAGGGCAGCGCCGGGGCCATCAGCCAGCCCGCCAGTGTTTGTTCGCCGACGAGCGTGCGCGCCGTGCACAGCAGCTCGAACAGCGATCCCCTGCCGAACAAGTCAAGGTCCCGCGCGTAGGGATGGGTCGCATCCAGAAAACGCTCTCCGGTTTCGCCCTGCCCTGTCCACTGGTCCTCAAGCCGCGCCAGCCCGCGTGAATAAAACTCCGTCACGCGCACAAATTTCTCCAGCCGCCGGATGACGCGATCGTGCACGACGATCAGCGTCACAAAAACGGCAATGGGAAGGAGAAGCAGAGCGTAGGGTCCGTGGGTATGCAGCAAAACTCCCGCCGCGATCACGCCTGCAAGGAAATCGCCCAGCTTGGCGTATCCCAGCCAGAAATGCCGCCTGCGCTCGCGTTCCATGCGCGCTTTGCTTTCGAACAGCAGACGGCGAAGCGTCGCTTCAACGGACTCCACGCATCAAGAATCGCACGTCTGAACGTGATGGGTTGGCGTCAGCCGACGAAGGAAGGGAATCAGCGCGTCCAATTCGCTGAACGCTGTCCTACTTGTCAACCTTTGGTTCGCCCGCAGCCTTGTCGCTCTTCACTTCCGGCGGCATGCCTCCCTGGAGATAGACCTTGTATTGCGTATCGATAATTCCCAGGTTGCGTGCCAGCCCGAGCCGCGCTTCATTCAGCTGGTAAACGCTGTTGACGTATTGGGTCTGGGCCTGCGCCAGGGTTGACTGGGCCTCGGCCACCGGCAGGCTGTCATTCACGCCCGCCGCAAAGCTCTGCTGCGACTGGTCGAGCGCCGTGGTCGCCAGATCCACATTGCTCTTCGCCACCCGCACCGTTTCGGTTGCCGTCTCCAGATCGAGCAGGCTGTCGCGAAGCTGCTGATCGATCTTCTGCTTCAGGTCGTCGAGCCGCGACTGGATTTCGCCCAGCTGCGCGACCGCCACGTCGTGGTCCCCGCGGAATTGCGCCTCTTTGAAAAGCGGGAGGCTCAGCGTTCCCACCGCCGAAAACGTCTCGTGATAGACGCCTCCCGACACCCCGGTTACTCCCCAGTTGCCGCCAAAGGTCAGGGTTGGATACCGCTCGTGGGTCGTGGCGCGCCGCTCCAGCTCTGCCACGCGCAGCTCCTGCTTCAGCATCTGGAAGTCCTGGCGGTTCGCATACGCTTCCGTCCGCGCGCCGTCCAGATCCATCGGGTGCAGTTCAGCGTAAGGAGCAGAGTCCGTCAGCGTAATCTGCTGCTCCGGCGCCAGGCCGATCTCCCGATTCAGCGTAATCTTCGCCTTCTCGAAGTTGTCCTCCGCCGCGATTACCGCCTGTTGCTGCTGCTGCAACTGCACGCGCGCCCGCAACTCGTCCAGATTGGCCGCCGTCCCCGCCAGATGTTCCTCATGCGCCTGGTTGAAGACCGTCTCGTCGGTCTTCACCAGCGCCTGGGCGTAGTCCACCTGGGCTTTCGCGGCCAGAGCCTGCAAATAGGTATTGCCGACGTTCAGCACGACCAGCCCGCGCGACGACTGAGCGTTGTAGTACGCGGCCTTCTCCGCTGCCTGAGCCGCGCGCCACACGTCATAACCGGCCCAGTTGAAGAGCGCCTGGGAAAAGTTCACCTGCCCGATCGTCGTGTCGACCTTCGTGACCAGGTGAAACGATGAAAAATTCGTCCCGGGTGGCAGCACTTTCGCGAATAACGGCTCAATCGCCGGGCTGAATCCCTGCGCCTCCAGGTTGTACTGGTGCACGCCCGTCTCGCCATGCAGCGTCAGACTCGGAAGCAGGACGTTCACCAGCTGCAGCTTCTCCGCGTTTGCCGTCTTTTGCTGCTCGCGCGCCACCGTCAGCGCCAGATTGTTCTCGATGCCCAGCCGGATCGCCTCGTCGAGAGAAAGCGCCTTCGGCTCCGGCGCGAAGGCCACGGCCTGCACGCTACCCGCATATGGGTTCGCCGCAGAATTAGTGGGATTGCTCTGCGCTGCCGCGCCCGTACCCGCTACCGCTCCCAGCAGGACGCCGCCTGCCACCACGATTCTGTAACTCATTGTCTCGAAAGGCATCGGATGTCTTCTGTTTAGATCAGAATACCCGCTTTGCGTTGCCAAAAATATGACCGAGTACGCGTCTCTCCCGAACCGCATCGAAATCCGTCCCTTTATCCACATTCAAACCGCCACGGATCAAACTCGATAAGCAACACCGCCGGAATGCGTTACATCCCATTTCCTGAGAAAGGCTGCGGGCTCCGCGCGCACGATCTTCCGCCTGCCAATTTTCCGAGGATTGACTGGCCGGTACTGCAAGCGACGGAAGCTGAACGAATCGGGAGGCTCGTATGGGAACGCTGGAAGCCGAGATGCTTCCGGTACGAAGTGCAAAGCATTGGCTGAAGCCTTATCTGGCTGCAGTCCATAACGGTTCTGTCGACATGAGCAGCCCCTCCATTCCGAGCGTGCTGATGCTGCGGTGTTCCGCATTGTCGCACCATGCCGTCCGGGCCGCGGCGCGCCATGCCGGTCTGCCCCTCAATATCGAATTCGCCGAGAATCGCCGGGAATTTCTCGAAGAGCTCCGCCGCAATGCGACCGACCTGATCATCGCTGGTTCTGAAGGTCTCCCTGATATAGAAATTCGCGAAGTCATCGAGCGGGCTCGTACCGCCCAGCCGCCCATTCCGGTCGTCCTTGCCGGGGGACGTGTAGCCGAAGGCGAGGCCGTTCGTATCCTTCGCGAAGGCGCTGCGGAAGTCCTTCAGTCCGGCGAAATGCAAGGTGTGCCGTCGGCCATCGCCCGCGCTTTGAAGGTGCGCCAGTCGGGTGTCCTGCAGAGCCAGGCGCAGCAGGAACTCGACCATACCGCAGTGATGCTCCGCGAAAATCAAAAGCTGATCACCATCGGCAGGCTCGCGGCTTCCATCGCTCACGAGATCAACAACCCTCTTGAGTCCATCACCAATCTTCTCTATCTGCTGGGGGAGGAGAAAGACCTTACGCCCGCAGTTCGGAATTACCTGTCCCTCGCGCAGCGGGAGCTTGAACGGGTAGCCCAGATCAGCCGCCAGACCCTCAACTTCTCCCGCGAGACCGCTGGCCCTGTGCGTGCGCACATCGATCAACTCCTCGAGGAAGTGATCTCTCTTTACAGCCGCCGCATCATGGAAAAAAACCTGCGCGTGGAGCGCCAGTACGATTGTCCGGTCGAAGCCGTGGTCTATCCCGGCGAGATGCGGCAGGTGCTATCCAATCTCGTCACGAATGCCGTGGAAGCCTCTTCACCAAACGGCCGCCTGCGCCTTCGGATACGATGCACGCGCAGCTGGGGCGATCCCGGCGTTCGCGGGGTCCGGATTTCCGTGGGTGATACCGGCTCGGGCATTCCTGCCCATGTGCAGCGCCGTTTGGGCGAGCCCTTCTTCACGACCAAAGGCCAGCGCGGAACCGGTCTCGGACTGTGGGTCACGCGCTCGATCGTGCAGCGGTACGGCGGCGAAATCCAGCTGCGCTCCTCCGTTGCCCCGGCGCGCCACGGCACCGTCTTCAGCATATTTCTGCCCACCAACATGCGCCCGCACAAAGTGAACCTTCCGCCCTCGGACAGGGATGACGGACGCGGTGGACCCGCGCCGAGCGAACAGGGGTCGATCACCATTTCCACGACGCCGGCCTCCGGCTCGGCCGTTACCCTGTCTTCCGACGATCCCTCTCGCCGCAAGATGGGCGCCTGACGCGATCGCGTCGATCCGTTCCCATCTCTAGTCAGCAGAATCGCAACGGCCATCGCGAATGCCCCAACATTGGCATTCCCGCGCGACCCTGCCGTCTGTATGTTTGGGGTCAACGATGGCCTCTCACGCCGACTCACGCCGACAGCCATTCTCGTCGAGCCGCGTTCATACGGCGCTGCTGGTCTGTCTGGTTTCCGCGGTCGTCCTTGGCCCGTTGATCCAGCTCCGCTTCGTCGCGCAGATGGATCCCGACACCTATTCGGATCTGTATTCGCCGTGGCGGGGCGCGCGGGCCGTTCTGCACGGCAGCGATCCTTATTCGCCCTCAATTACAGCCGAAATCCAGCAAGCGATTTACGGACACACCCTCCAGCCGGCCGACCTGCACGATCCCGAAGCCTTTGTTTATCCGGCCTACATCGCCCTTCTCCTCGCGCCGTTTACCCAGCTTGCGTGGCCGGTGGTCGAGCGCCTCTTCGCGATCCTCACCCCCTTCGTGATCCTTGCCACCGGGTGGGCCTGGCTTCGTCTCTTCCGAACAGGTATCGGCGGCTCCACATTTGACCGCATCACCAGCTTCTCCGTTCCGATCCTGATGGTTGCCAGTTGGCCGGGAGTCTGGGGATGCTATCAGCGCCAGCCTTCAATCTTCGTTATGGCCGCTCTCGCGTTTTCGATCCTCTGGTTCAGCCGCAGCTCCGACATCGTTGCCGGCATCTTTCTCGCTTTGAGCACGGTGAAGCCACAGCTCATGATCCTGCCTTGCGCGTGGATGCTCCTCGCCGCCATCCGGCTGCAGCGTTGGCGCTTCGTCTGCGCTCTCTTCCTCGCTCTCGCTTTGCTTGTTCTGGGCGCCGTCGTCTTCGTTCCCGGCTGGATCCCGCACTGGTTCCATGCCGTCATCGCCTATACGCACACGGCTGGCAAGATTGCGCTGCCCGCATTCGTCCTCGGTTCCAAACCTGGCATCCTGGTCGATGGAGCCCTGCTCGCCGGCCTATCGATCCAGCTCTGGAAGCTGCGTTGCGCTCCTCCGGCTTCGCCGGCCTTCTTTCATTCGGCCGCTCTGATCCTCGCCGCAACCACCTGCCTTATTCCGGCAAATCCCTGGCTCGTCTTCAATAATCTGCTGCTGACTCCCGCAATCCTTATCCTCGCGGTCAGCCGCCCTGCCGGGTTTTTCCCGAAACTCCTCCGCGTGCTCGCTGGGGCGGCGGTCCTGTTCGCCCTCCTCATCACACCGCTGTGCGCTGCGCTGGGCCTCTGCTTCGGATTCAGCACGAACCTGGTTATGCCGCCCTTTCTCATCTACTACCTGCTCCCTCTCCCGGTTATGGCTGCTCTCCTGGCGGTTCGCTTCCCCCGGGAGAGCCATCAACAGGCGCTTGCGGGCGCCGGAACGGAGCGGGCCAGCCGGTAACGCGCTCAGTTCGTCTTTGCCGGCTGTGCTTTGCAAGCCGCTTCCACAGCACCGCGGATTTGCTGAAACAGCGGCATCGATCCGCGCAGGCCATCGTCCATGGACCGCTTCCAGAGCACCGCGCCCTGGCCTCCGTCACCGTTCTTCATATAGATCCACAGCAGATCGTCCGGCGGTCCGACCTCGGCGCCCATGCCGCCGCGAGTTCCGGATTGCGAGCCTCCCATGCCCGGAGGGTCGTCCATCCCGCCGGCGCCCTGTCCCATGCCTCCCGCCGATCCTCCGGCCGCCCCCGGACTCCGCCCCTGACCTGCGCCGACCGGCACACGAACGCCTGGGTCACCATTGCCGACTCCGCCGGCATTCGTTCCTCCCACACCGGTGACCATGCGTCCTGTTCGCACCACCCAGATCAGATCGGCCTGCCGCCGCTCGTTCACCAGTGTGTAGCGATGCCAGTCCTGGAGGTTATCGAAGAGCCCATTGGCTGCGGTGCGATCCTCGGGCTGTACATTGGGATTCGCAGGGTCGCCATCGACGGTTGTCACGTACACGTACTGCGCCTGGCAGAAGACCTGTGGCAGGGGCGCATCTTTCTTCGATTTCGCGTATGTGGATCCGGCCAGGACCCCGGCCATCAATAAAAGAACCAATCCCCGTTTTCTCATCGATCCTCACCTCTTCCCGGCGATTCCCGGCCCGCCGCGGAATCCTGTATTTGCCTGCGCCCGAGTGTAGTCCCGGCGGAGCACACTGAGCTACCACACTCAGCTGCGCTGGGCTGCCCAACGACTACTTTCATGTTCATGATCGAAAAGTCTCCCCTTCCCAATTCCATAAGTCAGGGGTATCTTCTTGCTTATCCCTCCGGATCAGGCGGCTGCCCGCTCAATTGCTCCGGAGAGTAACCGCTTCGGAGACCGCACCCATGACTCGCCTTCTGACCCGCTCTCTTCTCCTTGCAGCTGGCTTCTCTGCCCTCATCGCTCCCGGCGCCTTCGCCCAGGGCGTCACCGTATGTGTTTTCCCCGCCAAGGAGCTTCGCGGCATCAATGCAGATTCAGCCCTCGACGTAAAAGCTCTCACCAAAGAGCTGGCAGCCCGCGCCTCCGGAGGGGCCTCCTTCGCGGTTGTGCCGGTCACGGACGCGGGACCCAAAGACATCGACGCTGAAGCCGAGCGCCGCCACTGCACCGACATCGTCACGACATGGCGCATGGAGCTGACTCCCGACAGCCCCAGCTATGGCGGTACGCTCGGCCACACCCAGGTGACCACGAACAAAGACAACGCCCTCATGCTGAAGGACACCCTCAGGGACAACGGCGTCCTTCTGCAATACTCCATGCGCAAGGCCAATTCCAAAAAAGCCATAGCCCACGGCGAATCCGACAGCGACAGCGCTTACGCTACCTTTGCCGCCGCCATCGTGAAGAAACTCGGGCCGTAGAAGGCTGTTCCGCCCTCATCGGGGCTGGTCAGAGGAGTCGTGAAGCACCTCTATTGGCAGTCCACCTGGAGAAGCGCATCTTTCTTCGAGCTCAGCTATGCGCCGCCGAGCCACGACCATCAGGCTGCTGATCGAAAAAGACTCGTCCTTCCCAATTTCCGCAGTCCGGAGTGTCTGCTTGCTCCAGGTTCTACCCAGCGCTTTACAAGGCAATCCTTTTGTTGATATACATATTTCGTACTACGAAAGGAATGCCCATGAGCGAATCCAGGACATACCCCGTGGAAGAGGCGATGAAGGCCCAAAAGTCGCTCCGCGCCGCTGCCGGACTTGAACCAGAACAATTCCCCGTTCAGGCGTTTGTGGGCATGGTGAGCGACGAGATTGAGATGCTGCGTAAACGCGGCAGGACGGACGAAGAGATAGCGTCGATCATTCGCAGCAACAGCACGATCAAAATCACCGCCGCGGAAATTGCGGAGAATTATGCTTCCCCGGAGGAGCGCCACCAGCACGGCGAGCAGGCTTTTCCGGGCCAGTCTGACTGAGCTCCACCATCTCTTCCAGACCGGAGAGCAGGCCCTCACGGCGCGTCTTGCTCATCCGTGCGAATAGACCGGTCATGAATGCATGGAACTCTCTCGACGCAGAGTTCTGCATCTCTTCCCCCTGTTTTGTCGCACGGATGACAATCTTGCGGGCGTCTCTGGGATCCGGCGTGCGGATGGCAAGCCCTCGCTGCACCAATGAATTGACCGTTTCGTTCAGAGTGGCTGCGCTCAGATTCAGCCTGCGCGCGATCGCAGAGAGCGTCATGCCATCTTCGGGCAAAATGTTCAGCGTCATGAACTGCGTCGCGCTGAGACCTGCGCGCTGAAAGCGATTGAAGTTAGAAGCCTGCACGAGCTGCCGGACCTGCATCCAGGCATCGAGAAATCGAGTTGTCTCCTCTTCCAATGGCGGCATACCTATATTGTCGATGATCTGCCCCCACAGCCCGAGCAAGCAGGATTTAGCGCGGCTCGTCCGGCGCTTCCTGCCTGGTGGTGGGCTTCAGGAGCGGGAAGAGGATCACATCCCGGATCGACTTCGCACCGGTCAGGATCATCGTCAGCCGGTCGATGCCGATGCCTTCGCCCGCCGTCGGAGGCATCCCGTAGGCGAGCGCGCGCACGTAGTCGAGGTCCATCTGATGGGCCTCCTCGTCGCCGCGCGCGTGCTGTTCGAGCTGATCTTTGAAGCGGCGGAACTGCTCCTCGGGGTCGTTCAGCTCGGAGAAGGCGTTGCCGAGCTCGAACCCGCCAATGTAGAACTCGAAGCGCTCGACCCAATCCGGTTCGTCAGGCTTCTGCTTCGAGAGAGGAGAGACGGCCAACGGAAACTCATAGATGATGGTCGGCTGAATCAGGTGTTCCTCGGCCACAGCTTCAAACATATGTGCGATCAACTTGCCCGATGACTTGTCATCCGGCGAAGCGCCCACATAGTCGGGATGGCCAATGTTGACGTCAAAAGCTTTGAGTCGAAACAGCATCTCTCGAACATCGGCTGGAGACAGAAACTCATTTATGGAAGGCTTACGTCCGGCACCCTCCGGCCACCACTTGATGATCGCCTCGCGCATGGTCAGCGTTTCCCACTTCGCGAGATCAATTTCGTAACCGTTGAAGTTGCAAATCGTCGTCCCGTTCACTTCTTTGGCGACGAACTGTATCAGTTCCTGTGTCAGCACGATCAGATCCCGATAGTTCGCATAGGCCTGGTAAAACTCCAGCATCGTGAACTCGGGGTTGTGCTGCGTCGAAATGCCCTCATTGCGGAAATTCCGATTGATCTCATACACGCGATCGAAGCCGCCCACGACGAGCCGCTTCAGATACAGCTCCGGGGCAATGCGCAGGAACAGATCCATATCGAGGGTGTTGTGGTGGGTCACAAAAGGCCGCGCCGCAGCTCCGCCGGCGATCGGTTGCATCATGGGCGTCTCGACCTCGACGTAGCCGCGCCCGTCGAAAAATTTGCGAATCGCCCGCAGCACCTGCGCCCGCTTGATGAAGACATCGCGCACATGAATCCCGGGCTCCGAGCCCCGGGCTCCGGGCTCCGGGCTCTCGGCTTCCGGACTCTCGGCTTCCCGCGCCTCACTCGCTTCGTTGAGCACCCCATTCATGAACAGGTCGACGTACCGCTGCCGATAGCGCAGCTCCACATCGGCGAGGCCGTGGTACTTCTCCGGCAGCGCCAGCAGAGCCTTGGCGAGAAACGTGATCGTCTCGACGTGAATAGTCAGCTCATTGGTCCGGGTGCGGAAGAGGTACCCCGTCACACCGATGTGATCGCCGAGATCGAGCAACTTGTAGAGCTCGAAGGCCGGGTCGCCGACTGCGTCCTTGCGCACATAAATTTGCAGGCGTGCGCCCTCCTGCTGCAACGTGGCGAAGCCGGCCTTACCCTGCTGCCGGATGGCCATGATCCGCCCGGCGACAGCGACGGGAATGCGCGTGGCTTCGAACTGCTCGCCGGTCCACGAATCGTAGTCAGCGCGAATCTGCGCGAGATTGTGGGTGACGGCAAAGGAATTCGGGTAGGCCTGTTGGCCGAGCCCCGTAATCTGCTTCAGTTTTTCCTGGCGGAGCGCATACAGGCTGCGCTCAAATTCGGACTCGAACTGGTCGTAACTCATGCGTCTGGTTCGAGTATAACGATGGCTTCACCACCGCCGGGTCCGCCATGCTCAGGCAGCTTTGCGAAACCTCTCGATCCTCGGCCTCCGCTTGCGGCTGGCCTGCCACAGGTCGAAGTCCATCTGCAGCCCGGACCAGAATCCGGGGTGAGTGCCCAGCGCGTCGGAGAGCCGCAGAGACATGTCGGCCGAGATACCGGCTTTACCGTTCAGGACCCGCGACAGCGTCGTGCGCGACACGTTCAGATGCGCCGCCGCCTCGGAGACTTCCATCGCGCCGAGGTACTGGCGCAGGACCATTCCTGGATGGGGAGGGTTGTGCATCAGCGACATAAGTCTCTCCGGTCAGCTGCTCCTGATTTTATGCGGCGACTGCGTGTATAACGAAACGGGACGCTATGCCGGATGAGACGCCACCACGACGCGAGGGCAACCAACAGCCATCCGGCATGACCGGGGGCATCGTCCGCGCCGAGCGGCTGATGCAGATTGCCTTCATCCTGCCGGCCGCGGTCCTCGTGGGATGGCTGGCCGGCGCAGGCCTCGACAAATGGCTGCACCAGCACTGGATCTATCTCGCCGGCATCATCCTCGGCTGCGCCGCGGGCTTCGTGCAGATTGTCCGCCTCGTTCAGAACAACGAGAAGCAGATGGAGAAAGACGGCCAGTGAACGCGGAAAACGGCCCCGTTTCGAATCTGACCGGATCGATGACGGACGCCGATCTGCAGGAGATGCTGTGCCGCGCCCTGCGGACGGTGGTGATCCTGGCGCTGCTTCTTTTCGTCATCTTCACACTGACCCTGGGATGGCAAACCGGGCTGCTGGAGCTCGCCGGAGCCGTCATCTCCTGGACCGGTATCCGCGAGTGGAGCAACCTGTCCCTGGCCATCTTCGCCCGCATGGACAATCAGCAGGCCGCGCGTCCCATGGGACGCACTTTGGTCATGTTTTTCCTCCGCCTCGGCATGGTCGCGGCCATCCTGTATGTTAGTCTAAAATGTTTGCACGGTAGCATTTACGCGCTCGTCGCGGGTATCGGACTGGCGGTCGTCGCACTTTCCATCGAGGCTCTTCGCCTCCTGCGGAACTAAAACCAATATGCTCGCCTGGATCAACTTTCTCACTCGCCTGCTGAATCACTGGTTCGCCACGCCCCTCGACGCGGTGCTCGGCGCGCTCGGCATTCATCCTGCCCATCCGGCCCACCCGATCAACAACTCGCTGACCCTCGAGCTGATCGTCTTCACCGGCCTCATCCTCTTCTTCTTCCTGGTCCGCTCAGGGCTCAGCGTAGAGACGCCCGGGCCGGCCCAGCATCTGGCCGAGATGACCCACGAGTTCGTAAACAACCAGGCGGAACAGGTGATGGGCCACGGACACGATCCACACCTGCCGGTCCTCACCTGCCTGTTGCTCTTCATCCTCTTGTGCAACTGCATCGGATTATTCCCAGGGATCGAAACGCCGACCGCGAACCCATCGGTGCCCCTCGGCCTCGCGCTCTTCACCTTCGCTTATTACAACTGGAACGGGATTCGCGCGCAGGGCCCGATCGGCTACATCAAGCACTTCATGGGTCCCGTCTGGTGGATTGCGCCGCTGATGTTCCCGATTGAGATCATTTCGCACCTCGCCCGCATCATGTCGCTCACGGTTCGTCTCTACGCCAACATGTTTGCCAGCGATCTGCTTACGGTCGTCTTCTTCTCGCTCATCCCGGCAGCCGTTCCCATCATCTTTCTGGGACTGCACTTCGGTGTCGCTTTGATTCAGAGCTACATCTTCATGCTGCTGACGACGATTTATCTCGCGGAGGCGACAGCGCACCCGGAGCATGCTTAGAATTTCCGCCGGAGACCGCTTCCACTCCGGCAAGGAAACGCCGTTCAGCGTGAGGGGGCCAGCACGGTGAGCCTCAACCACCCACTGGCGGCAATCTTACGGAAGCAGGCCCGATTTTGCTGTGCAACTCGACCGAAACTATCAGGCTGGACGCAGCCGGCAATCGAAAGCCGGCTGCCCATCGCAGAGGTGGAGAGGCAGAGAAGCAGCAAAACGGGAAGGAGAAACACAATGCGGAAACTGCAATATCTTTTCATGACGCTGGCAGCGCTCTTCATGGCTTCCCCGGCGTTCGCACAAACCCCCGGCGGCGGCAGCGGCGCGCCCAGCTGGGTTCCCATCGGCGCCGGTATCGGCATGGCCATCGCCTCCGGCCTCTGCGGTCTGGGTCAGGGTCGCGCGACGGCTTCGGCTACGGAAGCTCTTGCCCGCAATCCGGGTGCTCGGGCGGGCATTCTCACCATGCTGCTGCTGGGCCTGGCCTTCATGGAATCGCTGGCGCTCTTCACGCTGCTCATCATCTTTGCGGTTGTCCGCGCGTAATTCGACTCCAGATGCAAAAACTCCCTGCCAGGTGCAGGGAGTTTTTGTGTTGGAGGAGGTTACTGCTGCTGAATGGACTTCAGGTAATTCGTCAGGTTCGCAAGCCTCTGGTGTTCCGCCATATCGGGAGACGGACTTCCTTTGTCCAGCGACCGGAGCGCGGGACCCCAAACGGGCATGTCCTTCGATCCATGGGCCGGCGTTTCCATTCCGAACTGCAGCACAGAATAAATGTGAGCATCCGGGAACTTTCCGCCATTCTCCCTGGCTAACTGCGCCAGGTTTGTCGGGTGATCCTTCAGGGCGGCTGCGGCTGGTCCGCTGCCTTTCCCATCCACCCCGTGGCATACTGCGCAATAGGTTGTGTACATCTGTTTCCCGGATGCAGGTGAAGTCTGCTTCACCGGCACTTCCTTAATAATCGGCGTTGTCTGGGCTATTCCGAAAGCGGCAGTGGCCAGCAGCCCCGCCACGAATGCGACGTGGATTCGATTCGGCATAAAACCCTCCTTTCCGAGAACTAATGCTGCACTTTCGTTGGTATCAATGTATGTGATGTGCGGCACAACATTTCTTTATGGCCCACAAAAGTACCCCGGCTTTTTGTCGCGAATCCGCACACTTGCGCCAAGCGGCGCGCCATCATGGGCTTGCGGCAGAGTCGTCAAGCTTCGTTTTGCAGCTGAATCAGCCACAATTTTTGAAAGCAGCTTGAATTTTTTCCGTAGCTGTGTGAACAATGAAGGACCGTGTTCACCCGTCGCCTTTCGTAGATCACAAATTTGCCTTCCCTGTCAGAACGGCAAATCCAGCGCGACGGCCTTCCTTGTCGAAGAATCCCGTAATTAAAAAGAGCTGAATGGCTACGACGCAGCTGTGTTGCTGCGCCCCGTCAGTATCGCCGCATCATGGGGCACACCCGTGACGGGCTCACTTTCGATTTTGGAGGTCGTATATGAAGTTGTCCTCGGTCCGCAGGGTTCTTCCGGTTCTTTTACCGCTTCTGTTCGCAGCTGCCTTCGCGCACGCGCAGACTTTCCGTGGGGGGATTAACGGTACCGTTACCGATCCCTCCGGCGCCGCCCTTCCCGGAGCCCAGATTCTGGCCGTCGAAGAATCGACCCAGGTCTCCCACAGCACCATCTCCTCCAGCGCCGGTGAATTCACTTTCCAGGACCTGCCCCTCGGTCCTTATACGGTCACCGTCACGATGGTGGGGTTTGAAAGCCTCAAGTACGACCATGTCCCTGTCACCGCTGGCGTGATCTACAGCCTGCCTCTCAAGCTGTCGGTGGCGAAGACATCGACCACAGTCGAAGTCGCCGCGTCCGGACTGGCTCTGGACACGACTACGGTCACGCAGATTACCGACATCCCGGAGACCACCGTCCAGGATATTCCTCTGAATGGCCGCGATTTCACCCAGATGATTGGCCTTGCCCCAGGCTTCGCGGGCTACTCCCTTGGCGGCTACGGATCGGTCAACGGAACGCGCGCCAACCAGGTCAACTGGCAGATTGACGGCTCCGACAACAATGACTGGTGGCACAATATTCCGGCTGTGAATCAGGGAGGCGTCGAAAACATCGCCGGTGTGACACTCCCCATCGACTCCATCGCCGAGTTCAGCCTGCAGACGCAATCCTCCAGCGAAGTGGGCCGTAACCCAGGTGGAACGGTCAATCTGGTCACGAAGTCCGGAACCAACACGCTCCACGGGAGCGCTTACTACTACGAACGCAACCAGGCCCTGGCGGAAAGCAATCCCTTCAACACCCTCGGCGATCTGCCGCTCTCCAACATTCAGTGGGGCGCGTCGCTGGGAGGGCCTTTCTGGAAGGATCACACGTTCTGGTTTGCGAACTTCGAAAAGCAGAAATTCAACATTGCTACTGGAAACACCGGCGTGGAGCCCAACCAGGGCTATCAGGCAGCGGCTCAGGCGGTGC
This sequence comes from uncultured Acidobacteriaceae bacterium, assembly GCA_963787915.1. Taxonomy (GTDB): domain Bacteria; phylum Acidobacteriota; class Terriglobia; order Terriglobales; family Acidobacteriaceae; genus Palsa-343. The sequence continues at coordinate 806,769 of CAWBEP010000008.1, forward strand.
TCAGCAAGTATGGAGTGCCGGTGAATCCGACGATGATGAACCTGCTCTCGATTTTGTGGCCGTCTTCTTTGTTAAGCGGTACGGCGACCAGCGTTCAATCATCCGCTCCCGAATTCGGCTACAGCAACAATGGCGTCCTGAAAATCGACCACACGTTCAACCCGAAGCAGAGCATATCCGCCCGGGCGTTTCTCGGTCAGGGAAACCAGACCGCCCCGGTTGGAACCACCGACGTCAATCCATGGTTCTTCGAAATCGGCCCGATCCACGTTTATAACTACTCGGTCGCGGATAACTGGGTTGTCACCCCGTCCATCACGAATCAGGTTACGGTTGGAGTGAATTACTTCAACCAGACGTTCTCCGATGCAAAAACCAGCTTCTCCGATGTGGCCTCGGCCGGATTCATCGACGGCTCGAGCCTGCCGAACGCTCCCAACATCGAGATCAGCGGCTTTGAACCGACCGGCAACACTCCGCCGGAGGGCCGCAACGACATCACCGGACTTCTCGATGATGCCGTGAGCTGGGTGAAGGGAAAGCATCAGCTTCGTCTGGGAGGCGGCTACCGCCAGGCTCAGGTGAATGAGTTCTATCACCGCCATGCGACAGGTAATTTCAAATTCACCAATAGTTATCCGTCTCCGTGGCAGAACGACCCCGCAGTCCCTTCCAAGACCGCTACCCTCGCCGACTTTCTGGCTGGGTATCTGTACTCAGGATCGATTGCCTTCGGCAATCCGGAGCGCACGGTTTACTCAAAGGGGTTCAACTTCTTCGCCCAGGACAGCTACCAGATCTTCCCCAAATTCAATTTCAATTACGGCCTCAGATACGACGTCATGCAGCCTATGCACGACAGCAAGAAGGACCTCTCCGTTTTCCGGCCGGGCCTGACGCCCACAGGAATCGCCTTCCAGGGCGCTCAGATCGGCCAGATCTACTCCACCGAGTACAACGCGCTGAGCCCACGGATCGGCTTCAGTTATCAGGCGCTCCACAATACGGTGATTCGGGGAGGCGGCGGCTTGTTCTTCGACACGCCGAACGCTAACCCGTTTCTCGATAACCGGCCGGGCAACTCCGCCCCCAATGGACTGGAGGGGAATCCGGGCGGCAGCAATCCGGTCGTCAACGCCACCGCCTCCGACAACGTTATCGTTTCCGGTCAGCAAATCATTCCAACCCCGGGAACGGGAAACCCCTGCCCGGCCTCCAATCCATGCGGCGTTTTCAGCGTGGATAAAGGATTCCGCTCTCCTTACAACGTGAACTACAGCCTCCAGATCGAACAGTCGATGGGCAAGGCTTTCTTCCAGGTTGGATACGTTGGGAGCCAGGGCCGCAAACTACTCAGTCTGCTGAATATCAACCAGGTTTACGGCAGTGGCGCCGCCGGAGCCTACGACGGTCCTATCGGCGGCAACTACTACAGCGACATCAACCAGATCGAGAGTATCGGCACCTCCAACTACAACTCACTCCAGGCCATCCTGCGCACCAGCGATTGGCATGGGTTGACGGCGCAGGCGGCCTATACCTGGGGTCATAACCTGGACGAAGTGACGCAGTACCGCGGCGCGCTTCCCCAGGACAGCTATAACTTCAAAGGCGAATACGGTGACTCGGACTTCGACACCCACAATTCCTTTGTAGGTTATCTCGATTACGCGTTGCCGCATCTCGCCGGACCCAAACTGCTCACGAACGGCTGGGCTCTTAACTCCGCCTTTTCGTTTAAAGGCGGCCAGCCGATCACGGTCTACACCGCCAGTGACACCAGCTCGGTGGGTGAAGGCTTCCAGCGCGCCGACATCGTTCCCGGCGCGAGCCAGAAAGCGGCTAACCACAGCATCCAGCTCGATGCCAGCGGTTCGCCGTTCGTGCAGTGGCTCAATCCGAATGCGTACAGCCAGCCGGCGGCAGGCGCTTTCGGCAACGTGCAGCGCAACAGCGTTTTTGGCCCTGGATTCGGCGACTTCGATCTCTCCGTCTTCAAGAACACGAAGTTCGCCCTCCACGACTATCCGATCAATGTCCAGTTCCGTGCGGAAATGTACAACTTGTTTAACCGCGTGAACCTTTCCAGCCCGGCCTGCACGCAGCTTTGCACCGATTATTGGGACGGAGCTGCCGGCGTGGGCTCGGCTTACTCCAGCGGTGGATTCGGCACAACCAGTTCCACGATTGGTTCCGGCAATTTCTCTCCTGGGATTGGCCCGGGTGAGCCGTTCAATGTGCAGCTGGCTCTCAAACTTTTGTTTTAGCCTCCCTGAAGCCCGTGGTTCTTGTCTCCGGCCACGGGCCCTTTTTTCCGAGGCGAACCCGAATTCTGTCATAATGGTGGCCAGTTGAAGTCCAGCTCCATCGAGTCCCCGGCAATTCGCGCGATTATCGCTGTCAAAGCAGGCCCGATCTTCAATCCAGGAGGTGCCTATGAGCACCAGTCTGTCTCGCCGTAATTTTTTCGGCATGGCCGCCGCGGCTGCCGCCATCCCCGTTCTGAGTGAATTTCAGCTTGCCCGCGCCCAGCGCATGAACATTCCCCGCGCCATGCCTCCCGGCGCGGTTCGTATCGACGCCAACGAAAACCCGCTCGGCCCCTGTAGTGGCGCCTGCGCCACCATGTCCAGCCTTCTTCCGGAAGGCGGCCGCTACGACTTCGACCTCACCGACAAGCTGATCGAAACCTTCAGCGCCCAGGAAGGTCTCAAACGGGAATACATCCTCACCTATGCTGGATCGAGCGAGCCGCTGCAGTACACCGTTCTCGCATTCACCTCAAAAGATCGCAGCTACGTGACCGCCGATCCCGGCTATGAAGCCGGCATGTACGCCGCCAAAGCCAACGGCGCGAAAGTCGTCAAGGTTCCCCTCGCCGCGGACTATTCCCATGACGTGCGGGCGATGATCGCCGCCGATCCCAACGCGGGCCTGTTCTACATCTGCAATCCCAACAATCCCACCGGCACCATTACCAGCCGCGCCGACATCGAATGGGCGCTGGCCAACAAGCCAGCCGGCTCCATCCTGCTGGTCGACGAGGCCTACATCCACTTCTCCGACGCCACCACGGTTCTCGATCTGGTGAAAGCGGACAAGGACATCATCGTCCTGCGCACCTTCTCGAAGATTTACGGTATGGCCGGGTTGCGTTGCGGGCTGGCCATTGCCCGTCCCGATCTGCTCGCCAAAATTCAACCCTATGGCATGAACTTTATGCCGATCCTCGCGGTGGCCGCGGCCACCAGCAGCCTGCAGGTTCCCGAGCTGATCCCCGAACGCAAGAAGATCAACACCGACATCCGCAACGAGACCTTTTCCTGGCTCACAGCCAACAACTACAAGTTCGTTCCCTCGCAAACCAACTGCTTTATGGTCGATACCGGACGGCCCGGCCACCAGGTGGTCGCCGCCATGGCGGAGAAGAACGTCTACATCGGACGCGTCTGGCCCATCTGGCCCACCTATGTGCGCATCACCGTGGGCACACGCAGCGAGATGCAGAAGTTCCAGGTGGCCTGGAAGGAAGTGCTGAACGCGCCGGCATCGGCTTTCGCCGAACCGCACGCGGATCGCTCGACGCTGGCTTCTCTGGGATCGCGCGACTTGCCACCCTACGCCCGCAACACCAACCCTGCCTGAGAAACGATCACAGCCGGATCATCAGCCGAGGCGCCCTTCACCGGGCGCCTTCGCTTTGTTCCGAAGCGCCCTTGTGCTGAGGCGCCCTTGCCTTGAGGCGTCCTTGCCTTGTCTGGATGTGGGGATTGAGCCGTTCTTAGTGAGTCTCGCCGCCCGCTATATTGACCGTCGAAGACCCTGGCGTCTCCGGAGCGGGATAGAAGATCTGCGCCGCCGCTCGCGCAGCGTGCAGCACGTTACCCGGAACGATGCCCAGCGTCAACGTAGCCGCTGCTGTCAGGAAGAGCGCCAGAAGCAAAGCCAGGGAAGGCTTCTGCACGATCATGCCTGGCGCGGGTTCTCCGGGTCGCGAGTAGACCGCAGCCAAAACGCGCAGATAATAAAACGCCGCAATGCCACTGTTGATCAGGCCGATGATAGTCAGCCACAACATGCCCGAATGCAGGGCTGCGGAGAAGACGTAGAACTTACCGAAGAATCCCCCGGTGAAGGGAATGCCGATCAGCGAGATCAGAAACAATGCCATGGCTCCGCCCAGCAGCGGAGAGCTGTAGGCCAGGCCGCGATAGTCGTCGATCGAAGTCAGGTGGTCATCGTATCCGCCCACGTGACTGATCACAGCAAAGATGCCGACGTTCATCGCTGCATAAGAGACAACGTAAAAGCTGGCAGCGGCTACACCGTCTGGCGAAAGCGCCGTGAAGGCCACAAGAATGTATCCGGCGTGCGCAATCGAGGAGTAGGCCAGCATGCGCTTCAGGTTTTGCTGGCGCAGCGCGCCGAGATTGCCGACGGTCATGGAGAGGACGGCCAGCCACCACAGCAGCGGCACCCAGTCCCCATGCAAGAGCGGAAACGCGCCATAAGCAATGCGCAGCAGGACGGCAAAGGCCGCGGCCTTCGGCGCCGTGGACATGAGCGCGACCACCGGCGAGGGCGCGCCTTCGTAGACGTCCGGAGTCCACACATGGAACGGTGCTGCCGATACTTTGAAGCCGAGACCGATGACGATCATGGCCAGGCCCGCATAAAACAGCGCGTGTGCGTTGCTTCCGGCCATCGCGTTGGCGATGTCTTCGATACGCGTGGTTCCGGTTACCCCGAAGACAAGAGCGATGCCGTACAGGAAAAAGGCTGTGGCAAAAGAGCCCAGAAGGAAATACTTGAGCGCCGACTCGGGGCTCTTCGCGCTCCGGCGCCGATAGCCGGCCATGATGTAGGTCGAGATCGAAGAAATTTCGAGCGCCACAAAAACCAGCAGCAGCTCCACCGCACTCGTCATCAGCATCATGCCGACGGCGCCGAACGACATCAGCGCAAATAACTCGCCGAGTCCTTCGGTCTCCGGAGTGACGGCATCCAGGGTGATCAGCAGCGAAGCGAGGACGATGCCCGCAATCAGGACGTGAAAGAAGCAGCTGAACGCATCCGTCTGTACGACTCCAAAATATGCCGTGCCGGCGGGAAGGCCATACTGCCAGAAACTGGCAGCTAAGGCGGCCAGCGCTCCGAGGACAGCGAGCCAGCCGAGCGGCTTGCGATCCGCTGCTTTGCCCATCAGCGCGTCCACCACCATCACCAGCACGCCGGTGGCGACCAACACGAACTCGGGCAGGATACGCAGCGCGTCGTTCATTGCTGCTCCTGACCAGCGGCCGCAGTCGTTGCGGTCTGGCTGGCGGAAGCGGCTGCACCCGCCGAAAGTCCGGTGACCGCGCCGTCGATGGCTTTGATCCAGTAAGGAGAAGCAACACCCATCACCAGCATCAGGATCGCCATGGGCCAGAGCGTGACCTGCTCGCGGCTATTGAGATCGGGTGCAGGCCGGTTCACGATCAGCGAAGAGGGTTCTCCGTAGAAGATGCGCTGCACCATCCACAACATGTAAGAGGCGCTCAGAATGACGCCGATGGTGGCAACGCCCACCCATTCCGGCCGAACCGGAAAGCTGCCGCTCAGCACAAGAAATTCGCCGACGAATCCGTTGAACAGCGGCAGGCCGATGAGCGACAGCGCCGTGATGACAAACAGCGTCGCCAGCCACGGAAGCCTGGTTGCGAGGCCGCCGTACAGCGACATGTCGCAGGTCCCATAACGCTCGTAAAGGAAACTCACCAGCACCAGCAGTGCACCACCGGTCAGTCCTTCATTGAGCGTCTGGTAAACGGCGCCGTTCAGTCCGGCCACAGCAAAGCAGAAGATGCCGAGGGTGCAGAAGCTGAGGTTGCCGAGGATCGAGTACGCGACCAGGCGCTTCATGTCGGTCTGCGCCAGCGCCACGAGAGCTCCGTAAAGAATGCCGACAACGGCGAGGGCGATCATCAGCGGAGCGATGGCACGCGACTGCGCCGGAAAAAGTCCTAAGTTAAATCGGAAAATCGAGTAGAGCCCTAACTTGCCGGCGACCACCATGGCCATCGCGGTTGGCGCTTCCTGGATGACGTCGCTCAGCCAACCGTGCAGCGGAAACACGGGGACCTTCACCGCGAAAGCGACAAGGAAAGCCAGCGCCACCCAACTCAGGGCATGCGGGCTGAATAAGTCGGGACGGTTCGTCAACGCATTCTGGATTTGCACGAAGTCGAAGGTGCCGGTCTTCGCATAGAGCCAGAGGATGCCGACGAGAAACAGCGCCGACGGCAGGAACGTGTAGATGAAAAATTTCAGCGCCGCCTGCCGCCCGCGATTCGGCCCAAACATCGCAATCAGAATCGCCATGGGGATCAGCGACAACTCCCAGAAGCCGTAGTAAAGAAACAGATCCAGAGAGACGAAGACGCCGATCATGGCCGTCTGCTGCAGCAGAAACAGGAAGTAGAACTCTTTCGTTCGCGTTTCAATCGCGCGCCAGGAAACCGCCATCCCAATCGGCGCGAGGAAAGTCGTCAGCAGGACCAGCCAAAGCGAGAGACCATCGACGCCGAGATGGTAGCGAATCGCCGGATGCGTAATCCATGGCCGATTTTCTTCGAACTGGAAGCCGTGCCGCGTGTAATCGAAGTGCGCCGGCAGATGCAGCGACAACACGAAGGTCGCCAGCGTCACCAGCAGAGTGAACCACTGGATGGCGCGTCCCTTCCTCGGCAGGAAGACAACCACCAGCGCACCCGCGGTGGGCAGCAGCGTGATCGCGGTCAGAATATAGCCGTTCAGCACAATATCTTCCTTCGAGCTGCGATCATCGTGAGAACCAAAAAGCCGTCCAACCAAAGTAAGACGACGCCAGGACGAGAGCCCCGAACAGGGCCAGCCATCCCGCATAAGAGCGAATGTTGCCGGACTGAATGCGCGCGACCAGCGCGCCCAATCCCTGAGCGGTATAACCGGCAGTCAGCGTGCCGCCATCGATCACTCCGCGCTCGACCAGCGCAGCCAGAAGCCAGCGCGCGATAAAAAGGATCGGCGCGACGATGAGGACACCGTAGATCTCATCGACCCAGTATTTATGGTTGAGCAAAGAATAGAGAGCGCGAATCTGCGTGGCCAGGCGTGCCGGCAGCTCGGGCTTCGCGAAGTAGAGGATGTGCGCGATGAACCAACCGGCGAGCGCAACCAGCGTTGAGATGAACGCCAGAACAAGCTCGACCTGCTTACTCCCGGCGGGAGAAGCGTTGGGTGTGTTAACCACGCCGGTGGAGAGGGCAGCGGTTGCCTGTTCCAACGGCAGGTGAACCGCCTTAACCGCAGGCTCGAGAAAATGCGAGAACCAGTTGCTGCCGCCGAGGCCCTCGGGCCATCCCATGAAGCCGCCGATCACCGACAGGATGGCGAGGATCACGAGTGGTCCGAGCATGACCCACGGGCTCTCGTGCACCGGATGGGCATGGGGTTCGGCTTCCAGAGTGAGCTTCGTGTCGGAGCGCGCATGGACCGCTGCAATCTCTTCTCCATGCGCTCCGGCGGGCGCGCGGCGTTCGCCGAAGAACGTCAGATACCAGAGCCGGAACATATAGAAGGATGTCAGTCCTGCAGTGATGAGGCCGACCGCCCAGAAAATCTTGCCGCCATTCGGCGAGATAAATGCCTGGTAGAGGATCTCGTCCTTGCTGACGAAACCGGCAAGCGGCGGAAATCCGGAGATGGCGAAGACGGCTGCTGTCATCGTCCAGAAGGTGATGGGAATCTTCGTGCGTAGCCCGCCCATCGCCCGCATGTCCTGCTCACCGCTGAGTGCGTGGATCACCGAACCTGCCGCGAGAAAGAGCAGCGCCTTGAAGAAGGCGTGCGTGACGAGATGAAAGATTCCGGCAGAGTAAGCCGCGACGCCGCACCCGAGAAACATGTAGCCCAGCTGCGAGATCGTCGAATAAGCCAGGACGCGCTTGATGTCTGTCTGCACGGTGCCGATGGTGGCGGCAAAGAAAGCCGTCGCCGTTCCGATAATCGCCACGGCCCCCAGTGCGAACGCCGAGCGATCGAAGATGACGTGCGTCCGTGCGACCATGTAAACGCCCGCTGTCACCATGGTCGCTGCGTGGATCAGCGCGGAGACCGGCGTTGGACCTTCCATCGCATCCGGTAGCCAGACGTAGAGAGGAATCTGCGCCGACTTACCCGTCGCTCCGAGCAGCAGGAACAGCCCAATAGCGGTGAGGAAACCACCCTGCCATGCAGGATGCGATCCAATCTGGCTGAAGACTTCGTTGAAGCTCAGCGTGCCGAAATGCGCGATGAGCAGAAACATCGCCAGCAGAAAGCCGAAGTCGCCAATGCGGTTGACGATGAATGCCTTTTTCCCGGCATTGGCCGCCGAAGGCCGCGTGAAGTAAAAGCCGATCAGCAGGTACGACGCCAGCCCCACGCCCTCCCAGCCGACAAACATCAGCAGGAAGTTCTCCGCCAGCACCAGCGTGAGCATGAAAAACATGAAGAGGTTCATGTAGGCAAAGAAGCGCCAGTAACCCTCTTCCTCCGCCATGTAGCCCACGGAGTAAATATGAATCAGAAATCCCACGCCTGTGACGACGCACAACATGACCAGGCTCAGTTGATCGAGCTGGAAGGAGAAATTTGCGCGGAACGAGCCGGCCTGAATCCAGGCTCCCAAGTTCTCGATATAAGGCACAGTGAGCGAACCAAATCGGAAGACGAGCGCCGACACCTGAAGCAGAGGAATGAGCGCGCCAAGCAGCGCGACCGCCGTCACAACCGGCTTCGGGAATTTGCGCCCGAGAAGACCGTTCACCAGAAATCCGGCGAAGGGAACCAGCGGAATGAGCCACAGGTGAAGGTCGTTCATAGTTTCATCAGGTCGATCGAATCGACGTTAAGGGTATTCCGCGCGCGGAAGATGGCGATGATGATGGCCAGTCCAACCGCGGCTTCTGCCGCGGCAACCACCATGACGAAGAAAACGAAAATCTGACCGTTCACCTGCAGGTGGCCGGTCACCTGACTCCATCGTTGTGAAAACGCGACAAAGGTCAGGTTTACAGCATTCAGCATCAGCTCAATCGACATGAAGACCGTGATGATATTCCGCTTGATGAGAAATGCAGCGACTCCGATCGAGAAGAGGATCGCGCTGAGCACCAGGTAATACGAGATCGGGACCATCGTTCAGTGCTCCTTCCGGGCCAGCGCGACGGCGCCAAGAATCGCGATGAGGATCAGCACCGACGTGACTTCAAAAGGAAGCAGCAGATCGCGGAAGAGCACACGGCTCAGATCGCCGGTGGTCGCCAGGTATTCTCCCAAACGCGCCTCACCGAAGCTGTTGCGCCGCGAGAGAAAGATGAACACGAGAGTGGCGAGCAGTGCGGCCGCCCCTGGGAAACCGGCAATGTACGCCATCCTGCTGCCGTGCGTGCGCTCTTCCTTCCCCGCGTTGAGCAGCATGATGACAAAAGTGAACAGCACCATGATCGCGCCGGAGTAGACGATCACCTGCGCGGCGGCCAGGAATTCAGCGCCTAACAGCAGATACAGCACCGCGAGCGAGCTCATCACCACAATGAGCGAGAGCGCACTGTTAATCGGGTGGCGCTGCAGGAGCAGATTCAGCGCTCCCGCCACACACAATCCCGCGAAAATGACGAACAAGGCCAGATGCATGTGCTTCAGATCGCTCGCAAACTGCGGATAAAGCTACGGGAAAAACCGGAGGCCGGAACCAAGAATTGTAAATCAGTGCAGTGGCGGCCGCAGTGATAACCAGAAGCTGGTGACGACGATGTTGGCGATGGCCACAGGCACGAGAAATCTCCATCCCAGTCCCATCAGCTGGTCGTAACGGAAGCGCGGAAGCGTCCCGCGCACCCAGATATACAGAAAGAGAAAGGCAAATACCTTGGCGACAAACCAAAAGAGAGAGAGCAAAGCCCCCAGCACCGGGCTCGACGGCTGAGCGAAGAGATGGCCGAAGGGGCTGGTCCATCCTCCAAAAAAGAGCAGCGTGGCCACGCAGCCCACCGTGATCATGTTCGCGTATTCCGCCATGAAAAACATGGCGAACTTCATCGAGCTGTATTCGGTGTGATAGCCGGCCGTCAGTTCGCTCTCCGCTTCAGGCAGGTCGAACGGAGCGCGATTGGTTTCCGCGTAGGCCGCCATCAGGTAGATAAAGAACGCGACGAACTGAAATCCGCCGAAGAAATTCCACGACAGCAAGCCGTGGGTCGCCTGAACATCGACGATGTCGCGAAGCCGCAGCGATCCCGAACGCAGCACCACGCCGACCAGTGACAGTCCGAGAGCCAGCTCGTAGCTGATCACCTGCGCGCTGGCGCGGAGCGCGCCCAGCAGCGAGTATTTGTTATTCGACGACCACCCCGAGAGCGCGATGCCGTACACGCCGATCGAGGTGATGCCGAGCAGGATGAGCAGGCCGATATTGGTGTCGGAAATCTGCAGAAGTTCGACGCCCCTCCAGCGAACATCGGCGCCGAACGGCACAACAGAAATGGAGAGCAGCGCGCAGCTTAGCGCGATCATCGGCGCCAGAATGTAGAGTGGCCGATAGACCGCCTCCGGCATCAGGTCTTCTTTCAGGAAGAGCTTGGCGCCGTCCACCAGCGGCTGCAGCAAGCCGAACGGGCCCACGCGGCTGGGGCCCCACCGATTCTGAATGCGCCCAACCAGCTTGCGCTCCAGCAGCACCGTGTAGGCGACGCACATGAGCAGGATCACCACCACCACGATGACCTTGGCAAGACTGATCAGCAGAAACACCAGGAAGCTGGTTTCCATCCACAGCCTTTCAATCGTTCACTAATCCGCGGCTGTTTCCGCGGGCTTGCGTGCTTCAAGGACCGAGTGCAGCGTTTTGCTGTAATGGCCCAGAGTGCCGGAGGTAAAGAGGGTGTCGTGCGACGGCAGAACCAGGTCCCGCCGTGAAGCGAGATTGTCGATTTGCACCAGCTCGGACCGGAGGTGCTGATCGTTGCCGGCCAGCAGATCGAGCCGGGGCACAGCATAGGCCGGAACGAGCCGCTGCATCTCATCGAAGATCGCAAAGGGATCGAAGGGGCTGAGGCGCGGCTCCAGATGCTGCGCGACCAGCCATACGCCGTGACGATCCGCTTCGCCGGATTGCGCTCCGCGTGCCTGCCCGAAGTCGGCGCGCACCCCGCGCTGCCCGAAGGGAACGAGCTTCTTGATATCCGCGCCCATGGCGGCTGCGAGGCGCACGATGATCTCGAAATCCGTCCGCACGCCTGCCCGATCGGCGGCCTTCTTCACCAGTTGCAGGTCGCCAAAGGTATTGGTGACCGTGCCGGCCTTCTCATAGAGATTAGCGGCAGGAAAAACAACGTCGGCAATTTGCGCGGTCTCAGTGAGGAACATGTCCTGGACCACGAGGAAGGTGTTGCGCAGCGCCGATGGATCGGCGCCATAGCGAGATACGGGGTTCGAGCCGACCACGTAGAGCGCGCCGAGCGTCCCGCGCCCTGCGGCGTCGAGCATCTCGACAAGATCGAGCCCGGGCTGCGCCGGAAGATCTGGACCGTATTCCGCGGCAAAATCTCCGGTGGACGACACCGGACGGTAGCCCGGCAGTAAATCGGGATAGAGTCCCATGTCCGCTGCGCCGCGCGAGTTGGCATAATCGCCGAGGCAGGCGAACTTCACGTCAGGCAGAGTCGCGCCCCATGCGATAAGCGCTTCAAGGTCGCGGCCGCGGAACTCCGAACCGAAGACGATGACGAGGGATTCTTCTTTGCGGATGGCGTCGCGGAAGGCCGCGGCATCTTGGTTGGCGTCGAGCGTCGTGGCCGCGCCGCCGAGGTACGAGATCAGGTCCGGGTAGCCGTCTTCGGAAATCTGCAGCCATCCGGTTGCCTGACGGCGCAGTTTGATGAGGTTGTGATTCGCGACGTAGAGCCGTGCCTGGTTCAGGCGAACGTTGGTTCGAATCTGCCACGCGAGCCCCGGATGCTGCTCCGTGGGATCGTTGCCCAGAAGAAGGATGGCCTTCGCGGTTCCGATCTCCCGCAGGGAAGCCTCGGGCTTATTTTTGAGCGCCGCGGCGAAGGCCGGATAATCGGCGGTACGGTGGTGGTCGATATTGTTCGTGCCCAGTATGGTGCGGGCAAATTTTTGCAACAGATACGATTCTTCGTTCGTGGTGCGGTTCGATCCGATGACGCCGATGGCCGAGCCGCCCTTCGCTTCACGAATCTCGCGCAGCCGTTTACCGGCGAAATCCAGAGCTTCGTCCCAGCTCACCGGCGCCAGTTTGCCGTCGGCCTGGCGGACCAGCGGCGTCGTCAGCCGGTCTTCGCGATTCGCGAAGTCGAATGCGTAACGGCCCTTGATACATAAGAAGTCGCCGTTGATGCCGCTCTTGTCGCGGTTGTCGCCGCGGACGATATCCATGCCGTCGTTGCCGCGGCGCACGCCCAGCGTGGTCTTGCAGCCGTCGCCGCAGTGCGTGCAGACCGTGCCCACGTGGGACATCTCCCAGGGCCGTGTCTTGTAACGATAAGCCCCGGAGGTGAGCGCGCCGACCGGGCAGATGTCGATGCACATGCCGCACTCTTCGCACTCCAGATGATCCTGCTTGTTGGGTGCGATCACGGAGCCTGCGCCGCGATTCTGGATGCCGAGCGCCCACACATCCATGCCTTCGCCGCAGACGCGCACGCAGCGGTAACAGAGAATGCAGCGCGGGCGATCGAAGAAGACGACCGGCGACCACTGCTGCTCTTCCCGATGTTGCTTGATCTCGACGAATTTGGATTCGTGCGCGCCGTACTTGAAGGTCATGTCCTGCAGTTCGCACTCGCCGCCCGCGTCGCAGACCGGGCAGTCCAGAGGATGATTGCCGAGCAGCAGTTCGATGGTCGCCTTGCGAGCCTGCGCGATTTCCGGGCTCTCCGTCGTAACAATCATGCCCTCGGCGACCGGCGTGGTGCAGGCAGTCTGCAGCTTGGGCACTTTTTCGAGACGGACCACGCACATACGGCACGCGGCCTGGAGAGAAAGGCCGGGGTAGTAGCAGAAGGCGGGAATCTCGATTCCGTGCGCACGGCAGGCCTCAATGAGCAGCGTCCCCGCGGGTGCGGTGAGCTTCTTGCCGTCGACGGTAAAGTTTACGTCAGCCATGAATTCCTTAAGCGGAAATTGCGGCGCTGTGCGGCTTTTCTACAGGGACCGTGACCTCGAGGTGATCGACGATGAAATACTCAACGTCATCAAAATCCTCGTCTTTGAACTCGACTGTGGTTGCTGCCGGCTCTGGGATTGTTTCGCGGTGTTCCATCAGTACTTCAAAATGCGATTCCAGTGCCTCACGCATCATGCCACGCATCTCGTCCAGAGTGTCGCCGGCGGAGACGCAGCCAGGCACGTCCGGCGCCTGTCCGGCAAAGTTGCTGCCAGGGGATTTTGCGTAAACGACCAGATATTTTCTCGTCATTTCAACCCCGCTTGTTTCAGGATACTTGCCACGATGAACTTTGGCAGGTCCTTACTGCCGTGGAACGGCACCGTTACGATTCCCGGTTTCATCGGATGAGAAAAGTGTCTGTGACTTCCTGTCTGCCGCACCAGCTCCCAGCCATCCCTCTCGATGATGCGAATAATCTCACGGGCTTTCAACGTGTTCCTTCTGTTCGCAATCAGCCCTTGTTGCCTATTCGAAACTGCCTGCTCAGACCAGTGCGGGTTCCCTCGACGCCGCGTGGTGATACGGGCACCCCTTGCCATCCAGGTGGTCCTCAAACTCCTTCCGAAACTTCTTCACGAACGCAATCGTCGGCATGGCGGCCGCATCCCCCAGCGGACAAAACGTCCGGCCCAGCATGTTTTCGGCGAGGTAGCGGATGTTGTCGATGTCCTTATCGACGGCGCCGCCTTCATGCAACCGCGTCAGTGACTTTTTCAGCCAGTCGGTGCCTTCGCGGCACGGAATGCACCAGCCGCAGCTCTCATGCTGATAAAACTTCATGGTGCGCAGCGCAAACTCGACCATGCAGGTGGTTTCGTCGAGGACGACGACGCCGCCCGAACCCAGCATCGATCCTGCTTTCCCCACCTGATCGAAATCCATGCCGATGTCGATCTCTTCCGGCAGCAGCGCGGGCGTCGATGAGCCGCCGGGAACCACGGCTTTGAGCTTCTTACCGTTGGGAATGCCGCCGCCCACCTCGTAAATCATCTTCTTCAGGTTGTAGCCCATCGGCAGCTCATAGACCCCGGGCCGCTCCACATGGCCGCTGAGGCAAAAGAGACGCGTGCCGCCATTGCGCTCCGTGCCGATCTTCGCGTACTCCGCACCGCCGAGGCGGAAGACGTGCGGGACCGTTGCGATGGTCTCGGCGTTATTGATGATCGTGGGTCCGCCGTAGAGCCCAACGACGGCTGGAAACGGCGGCCGGATGCGCGGGATGCCTCGCTTGCCTTCGAGCGATTCCATCAGCGCCGATTCTTCGCCGACCTCGTATGCGCCCGCGCCGGTTTGCGTGACGACGTCAAAGTCGATGCCACTGCCGAAAATGTTCTTGCCTAAAAAGCCCTTCGCATACGCGTCCGCGACCGCGCGCTCCATAATCTCGAGCAGATAACGATATTCCCCGCGCAGGTAGATGAAGCCCATCCTGGCCTGGACCGAGAGCCCCGCGATGATCGTGCCTTCGATCACGGAGTGCGGATCGTGCTCGAAGATGAGTCGGTCTTTGCAGGTGCCCGGCTCGGATTCGTCGCCATTCACGAGGACGTACTTGGGCTTCGCGGATTGTTTCGGAACAAACGACCACTTGAGCCCGGTGGGGAACCCTGCGCCACCGCGGCCGCGCAGGTTCGAGGCCTTCATCTCGCTGATGATTCCCTCGGCGCCGAGGGCGATGGCTTTGCGGGCGGACTCATACCCACCCAGCTCGACGTATTTGTCGATATTGGTGGCGCCTTTGCCGAAACGGTACGAGACAACCGGAACGCAATCGGGATGGGTGGAGAGCGTCGCCATTATTTCGCCGTCCCGTCTTTGGACTTTGTCCGGTAGCCGTCCAGCACCTTATCAATGGCAACGGGCGTCAGGTTCTCGTGGAAGTCGTAATTGACCTGCGCCGCCGGAGCCCAGCTGCACGCCCCGATGCATTCGACCTCTTCGAGCGAAAACACGCCATCGGCGGTCACGCCTTTGTTCGGAATTCCGAGCTTGTTCTTGCAGTGTTCCAGAATCTCGTTTCCCCCGCGCAGCATGCAGCTGATGTTGGTGCAGACCTGGACGTGATACTTTCCCGCGGGCTTGGTGCGCAGCAGCGAGTAGTAGCTGATCACGTTGCGGACTTCGAGCTCCGAGATGCCGATGCGCTCGGCGACTTCGGCGATCACCGCGTCGGAGAGATAACCGATCTCGTCCTGCGCGTAGAGCAGCATGGGGACCAGCGCGGAACGCTTGACGGGATAAATCGTCACAAGCTTGTCGAAGCGCGCCGCCAGCGCAGGAGAGAAGAGGGTAGTCATCGTGAGCCTCCCTCCGCGCGCTCTGTCACGGACGCGATGAAGTCGATCGCAGCGTGGTCCAGGTCTTTCGTGACGCCGTCCATGCCGGCCGTCCCATCGTGCTGAATTGCGAAGGTTCCGGTAACGGCTGCGCCGGCCGGGGGGCTTTTCCGCCAGCTCACCTCGCTCGACTCGGCATCGAAGGTCATGGCCAGCTGCGCATTTCCGTTGCTGATCGTCACTGCATTCTCGTTCGTCGTCACGCGAACTTCACCTGCATGCAGACTGGCCGCGGCCGCGTACGACCGCAGCAGCGAGACGAACGAAAGCCACAACTCGGTTTCGATCATGGGTGCGAGAGCGGTGCTCACCGGTCAATCTCCCCCAGCACAATGTCGATTGACCCAATGACGGCGACGACATCGGCAATCAGCCGGCCGACGCACATTGTTTCCAAAGCCTGCAATGTCGCGAACGATGGATTGCGCATGTGCACCCGATACGGCTTCGCGGTACCGTCCGAAACCGCGTAGTAGCCCATCTCGCCGCGCGGCGATTCGACCGCCTGATACACCTCGCCCGCCGGCACCTGGAAACCTTCGGTGACAATTTTGAAGTGATAGATGAGCGCTTCCATCTGCGTCTTCATCTTCTCGCGGTCGGGCAGCACCACATGCGGCGCATCGGCTTTGATCGGGCCTTCCGGCATGCCGTCGAGCGCCTGCTGGCAAATCTTCACCGACTCGCGCATCTCGCGCAGGCGCACGACGTAGCGCGCCCACACGTCGCCATCGTTCGAGACGGGCACTTCAAACCTGAACTTTTCGTAGCTCGAATAAGGCATGTCCCGCCGCAGATCCCAGTCCACCCCGCTGGCCCGCAGCGGAGGGCCGGTCACGCCGAGCGCGATGGCATCGTCCGGGCTCAGATACCCGACGTTTTTAAGCCGGTTGATGAAAATTGGATTGCCCGTCAGCAGGTTCTCGTATTCGTCGATCTTCTCGGGCAGAATCCTGACCAGCGCCTGCACCGAGTCAAAGAAGTCCAGAGGCGGATCGAGCGCCAGACCCCCGATGCGGAAGTAGGAGGTCATCATCCGCTGGCCGGAGACGTGCTCAAAAATACGCAGGATTTCTTCGCGCTCGCGGAAGGTATAGAGGAAGACGGTCAGCGCGCCGATGTCCATGGCGTGCGTTCCCAGCCAGACCAGATGCGAGTTCAGGCGCGTCAGCTCGTTCAGCAGCACCCGCATCCACTGCGCGCGCTCGGGAATCTCCAGCTGGAGCAGCTTCTCGATCGCGAGACAATAGCAGAGATTGTTGGTCATCGGCGACAGATAGTCGATCCGATCCGTCAGCGGCACCACCTGCTGATAAAACTTCGCCTCGCACGTCTTCTCGATCCCGGTATGCAGATAGCCGATATCCGGCACGAGCTTCACGACGGTTTCCCCGTCGATCTCCAGCACTACGCGGAGCACGCCGTGCGTCGAAGGATGCTGCGGTCCCATGTTGAGGACCATGGTGTGGTCCTTCGAGCCCTCTTCGGGACGCGGCGCAATCAGCGTTGCGGTCTCCACGAAACCCGGAATCTCGGGCATTTCATGCTTGGGAGAGTCGGGCATCAGCGATAGCCCTCCACCGGATAATCCTTGCGCAGCGGATGACCATCCCACTCTTCGGGCAGCATGATGCGGCGCAGGCTCGGGTGGCCGTGAAACCGGACGCCGAAAAGGTCCCAGACTTCCCGCTCGTAAAAATTGGCCGAAGGCCAGACCGGCGTAATGCTGTCGACCGAAGGATCGATGCTCGCGGCCATCACATGCAGGCGCACCCGCTCTTTCAGTTTGTGCGAAAGGATGTGATACGTCACCTGAAAGCGCGGTTCCGCGGGATACCAGTCCACGCAGGTGACGTCTTCGAGGAAGTTGTAGCCGGCGGTCTGGAGGGTGCGGCAGGCGGCGCGTATTGAATCCGCTGCGATCACCAGGGTCAGCTCGCCGCGATCGAATTTGGCATTCGTGACGGCATCGGGATGCGCGGCGCGCATGGCCTGGACAGCCACATTCTGCGCGAGGCCTTCAAACACAGCCTCTTTGTTCAACAATGCTTCCGGCATCACTTAACGTTTACGCCTCTCGAACAAAACTTCTCTTGATTCGCTTGTGGACGAAGCTCCGTACGCCGAGCCCTGTACCCCGCACCCCGTAACCTGCGTTCGGTTTTTACAGATCAGCCTTATCGGCGGCCCAGTCGAGGATGCCCTTCTTCCAGACGTAAAAAACTCCAAGTGCCACGAATCCCAGATAAACAACCATCTCCCAGAATCCAAAAAACCGCGAACCGGTAATCTCGGGGAGCTTGCGAAAGATCACCGCCCAGGGAAGCATGAAGACCGCCTCCACATCGAAGAGGATGAAAAGCATCGCCACCATATAGAAGCGGACGGAGAAACGGCCACGCGCGTCGCCCTCGGCAGGAATGCCGCATTCGTAAGCTTCCAGCTTTTCTCTGATGTTGCGATGCCGGCCGATGAACCAGGACATGGTCACCATGCCGAAGGACATCGCGCCGACGACGATGATTTGCAGCAGGAGCGGCAGGTAATTCCAGATGTACGGATGGGTTTGCATGGCCGTTCTCCTGGACAAAGCGCGGAGCAGGGAAGAACCGCCGCCGCCTCCATTTCGAGACTAAGACCAGGGTTGTCAAGAGTCAAGCAAGGGAACCGGTAGCCCGGGAGCACCACCACAAAAATGGCTGCCCCATGTCTCGCTTTTGAGACATGGGTTCCCGCAACCTCGATCGGCAACGATTCCCACCTCACAAAAATGGCTGCCCCACGTCTCGCTTTTGAGACGTGGGTTCCCGCAACCTCGATCCGCAACGATTCCCACCACCACAAAAATGGCTGCCCCATGTCTCGATTTTGAGACATGGGTTCCCGCAACCTCGACCGGCAACGATTCCGCACCACCACAAAAGTGGCTGCCCCATGTCTCGATTTTGAGACGTGGGTTCCCGGACCCTCGACCGGCAACGATTCCGCGTCACCACAAAAATGGCTACCCCACGTCTCGATTTTGAGACATGGGTTCCCGCAACCTCGACCGGCAACGATTTCGCACCACCACAAAAATGGCTGCCCCATGTCTCGATTTTGAGACATGGGTTCCCGCAACCTCGACCGGCAACGATCAGCCTCTAGTTGGTTTTCGGTCCGGCGTTGCGGATCGCGTCCGGCACTTCGAACTGGCGGAAATTCTCGGCGAACTTCGAAGCCAGTAACCGTGCCTGTGCGTCGTAGGCATTCTTGTCAGCCCACGCATTGCGCGGATTCAGCAGCTCAGCCGGCACGTCGGGGCAAGCCGTCGGAATGCTCAGGCCGAATGCCTCTTCGGTCGTGAACTCCGCCTGCGCCAGCCGTCCATCGAGCGCCGCGTGGACGATAGCGCGGGTATGCGGCAGACTCATGCGTTGGCCAACTCCAAAGGCGCCGCCTGACCAGCCGGTATTCACGAGCCAGCACTGCGCGTTGTGCTCGCGCAGCCTGCGTCCCAGCATCTCCGCGTAGACGGCGGGCGCAAGGGGCAGGAAGGGCGAGCCAAAGCAGGTGGAGAATTCAGGCACCGGTTCGCTGCCTAGGCCTGCTTCGGTTCCCGCCAGCTTCGCGGTGTATCCGGACAAGAAGTGGTACATGGCTTGGTCCGGCGTAAGCCGGGCAATCGGCGGAAGAACGCCGAAGGCATCCGCGGCGAGGAAAAGCACGTTGCGGGGATGGCCGCCGATGCCAGGAATCACCGCGTTCGCGATGAACTCGATCGGATAAGCAGCGCGGGTGTTTTCCGTATACCGGATGTCGGAGTAGTCGGGCTCGCCGGTGAGCGGATCGAGCACCACATTCTCAAGGACAGCGCCGAAGCGGATCGCGTTGTAGATCTGCGGCTCCTTCTCGAGGGTCAGGTCGACGCATTTGGCATAGCAGCCGCCTTCGAAGTTGAAGACGCCGTCGGGGCTCCAGCCGTGCTCGTCGTCGCCAATCAGGCGGCGCTCCGGATCGGCGGAAAGCGTGGTTTTGCCCGTGCCGGAAAGCCCAAAAAACAGCGCCGACGTGCCGTCCTCGCCGACATTCGCCGAGCAGTGCATCGGGAAGACGTTGCGCTCCGGCAACAGGTAATTCATCACGCCGAAGATGGACTTCTTCATCTCGCCGGCGTATTTTGTGCCGCCGATCAGCACAATTTTCCTGGTGAAGTCGGTGAGGATGAAGGTCCCGGAGCGAGTGCCGTCGCGTTCGGGGACCGCTTCGAATTCGGGCGCGGCGATCACGATAAACTCCGGCGCGTGGCTGGCCAGTTCGTGCAATTCCGGCCGGACGAAAAGCTGCTTCACAAAGAGCGCGTGCCAGGCGTATTCGCAGATCACCTGGATGGGCAGCCGGTAGTTGCGGTCGGCGCCGGCGGCGAGATCCATGATGTACAGATCGCGCTCCGCCATGTGCTGGACCACGCGATGCAGCAGCGCCTCAAATTTTTCCGGCGGAAAGGGCTGATTCACCTTGCCCCAGTGGACGCGCTGGCGCGTCTGGTCGTCCTCCACCGTGAACTTGTCGCGGGGAGAACGCCCGGTGCGGGCGCCGGTCATGGCCACGAGCGCGCCATTGGCCGCAAGGCGGCCTTCGCCGCGGGCGATCGCCGTCTCTACCAGTTGCGGCGTTGAGAGGTTGCGATGGGCGTGCAGTCCTTCGGTCAGGTGTTTCAGGTCCTGCATCGCGATTGTCATTCCCATGCGGGAGGGCCTCCGTGGGTCAAAGGGAACACATTATTGTCCCATCCGGTCCAGCGGATGCAAAGGAGAAAAGGAGCGAGGAACGCCGGCAGTAACAACCCATCGCAGACGAAGGGCATCACCTCGGATGACTCGTGCGTCTGACTCGTGCGCGGTCCAGGCGGCCCCGCGCCCCGCTTACGACTGCGGCTGCGCGTCGTCCGACGGCACGAGGTGCGGCAGTTTCGACGTGTGCCCCGCCTCATGCAGCACCGCATCGACCTGGTCCAGGACTTCCTCGATGGTCATCGCGTACATTTCGCGGCCGTAGTCGTATCCGGACTCGATCGCCTTCTTGAGATAACGGCCGGCGGCCTGCGCGGCGAGCGAATCGGTGATGGCGTGCCCGGTGCGCTTCTTCTGCTCCACCCAGGCGAGGCAGGGCATGGCAATCGAGACGGGCCTGTCGTTCACATCGAACCGGATGTCGACTGCATCCGCGTGGCGCGTGGCGATGGCCACAATATTGGCCTTCCAGCGGCAGTGCAGGTCGTCTCCGCTCCAGCGGTCGGTGGCGTGGAAGTCTTCGTACATAGCCTCTTCAGCGTAGAGCATTTTGGCTTTCGCCGCACCAACCGAAGTCCCGCCAAGCGGCATAACACCTTCCGTGCCGGGGTTGACCAGGAAATAACCATGGGAAACGCAGAAATAAAAACAAATTTTCACGGTGTTTGTGCGTCCAATCAATCTGTCTGCACGGGCGACCAGCCTTTTATCCGAGGAGTCTTACTCAGTGACCAGTTCATCGCAAACCCCTAAACTGCGGCGATTCGAAGAGCGGCTTCGCCATCAACAGCGGCAACTGGAGCGCAGCATGTTAACCGCGGCGAAAGAAGGCCGTCAGGCCATCGCGGAAGATAGTCTGGACGTCGCCGATCAGGCGGTACTGTCCTATCAGAAGGAGCTGCTTTTTACGCAGGGAACCGAGGGCCACAGCCAGCTGTCTCTGGTCCGGCTGGCTCTGGAGCGGCTGCGCGAAGGCACCTTCGGCCAGTGCATGCATTGCGGAAAAACCATCGGCGAAAAGCGGCTCGAAGCTTTGCCATCGACGCCGTATTGCATCGAGTGCCAGGAGAAGATCGAATCGGGTCAGATCGACGATGTGGTCCGAGCTGCCTGATCCCGAATGTCCTTTGAGCGCATGGTAGACTGAACGTATCTTTTCAGGCGGACGCTGGCGCAAAGCCGCGTCCGCGATTCTCCGCCCGAAAGCATTTGGGCCGCCCAAAGGAAATCCGGGAAAATCAGTGGATACACAGACCCGTCACGCGCTGAAACAGGACAAATTTGTTAACGTCACCACCACCGGCATCGAGTGGGTGGGCGCGCATCGCAACCGCGTTCTGGCGTGGGCTGTGGGCGCCGTGCTTGCCATCGCCATTGTGGTCGTGGCCATCATCATGTACCAAAAGCGCGATGCCGCGGCGAATCAGCTGCTCGGCCAGGCCATGGATATCTACCAGACGCCCCTGGCTAAGCCGAATCAGCCGGCCGAGCCCGGGCAGAAAACCTATGCGACCACTGCGGAGCGGGCACAGGCCGCGTATCCCCTCTTCCGCCAGACTGCCGACCAGTACGGCTGGCTCTCGGCAGGGGAGATGGCCCGGTACTTTGCGGGAATTACCGAACTCGACCTTGGGCAAAAGCAGGGCGCCGAAGCCGACCTCGACAAGGCGACGCGGGCCGGGGACAGCAATCTCGCGGCGCTGGCCAAAATCGCGCTGGCCAACCTGTATGAGCAGACGGGACGGAACTCCCAGGCCGTTACGCTGTTCCAGGACGTAATCCAGCATCCGACCACCACCGTGCCGAAGCCGGCCGCGCAGCTCCAGCTGGCTCAACTCTACGAGACCACTCAGCCCAGCGAGGCGCGCCGGATCTATGCGGAGATTAAGGACCAGAACAAAGACACCGACGCCGGTCAGATCGCCACACAAAAGCTGGCGAGCCTGAAGTAGACGCCGGCGGAGTAGCGTAAACCATTTAGCGTCTGCCGTTTAGAAGATCGTTCGAAGGCCTCTCCACGGTTAATCCCACTCGCAGGAACTAAGCAGCCCGTTTAAACTGCTGCCAGTCGCTCGTACCGGTTTTTTTGATCTGGATGGGTTCTTCCACTTTTCCCTTATGAATGGACTTGAACCACGCTTCAACGTTCTTAGCGATCTTGTTCAAGAGGACCGTATCGTCTGACAAAAGTCCATACGTCAGTCGGATTAGCTTATCCAGGGGCTCTGTGAGGGCCAGTTTACTCGTCTCCAGCTTTGAAAAGTGTTCAGGGGTAGTGCTCACCAGACCTGCGAACTCCGCGGCCTTCTTCCCCGCTCTCTTCCTCAGGAACCTGATTTCTTCTCCCACCAGGATTCCGTGTTTCATGACTACCAACTCGGCGATTACGTCCATCAGCTGGGTTGGCGCAGGGATCTCAGCCGATACCGCTCCGCATACCTTGCAGGTCCAGTAATTGATGCCGATCAAATAAACGTTCGACAGTCCGGAATCCAGAAAGCGATAAGGTCTTTCGGGCGTTGCAGAGTGTTCGACAAGGTCACTTTTCTTGCAAACGTGCTCAATCATTGGGCCATCTCGTTACTATTGCGAATCTGTTGTACTGCGGGTCAATTGCGATGACGACGGTGAATTCGCGCTCGTCAATATCCTGCGTCGAGATCTCGTATTTCCATTGCCATTCGTCTTTGTTGAAGCCGCAGACACGAAACCCGTTCCATTCCCGTTTCAGACCGAAAAGGACATCGTTAAAGTCAATTTTGCGTTCGGGATGATCGAAGGCGGAATGGATCGTCTGCATCTCTCGATAAGAACCTTCGTCAGACAGCGCCTTTAGTACGATCTCCCGCGCCCCGGATCGGTTGAGTTGCTTTGGCCGTTTTGGCTCTTTGGCAGCTCCATCGACACTTTTCTTATCGCCTTACTTGGCATAATATTAAGTTCCGTTCCAGCTATTGTCAACACTCTTTGCGCCGGCTGCCACGGCACTTCCGTACCCCCTCCCACATCGTTTCTGCTTGCCTCCGGGTACCCCGCGCCCTACCTTCGAAGCAGAGGGGATTCTCCGCCCAGGCGGACAATCCCCATTTTTGTTTTTCAACCTGCTCTTTGAAAATCTCGCGGCAACAGCTCTCGAGCTCGGCCGGCTCTGAGGCCAATTGCTGGAGACGAAGAACTGGAAACTGGCGACTGGAAACGGGCAATTGGGGATAACCGACTCGCCAACGCCTGGGGGGGGGTGACCCCTCGCCATATTGTTGATTCCAAATGGGGGGGAGGGGGGTCCAGCTGCCTGGAAGGGAAACTTTCGCCAGGCAAAAGCAACGGCTTGGCTGGCCCGGTTCTCGACTTTGAGACCCGGAGATCAGGTGATAGCCCACCCATCGGTCACAGCGCGCGTCTCTCAAGCCTTGGGGAAGCGAGGCGACAGCAGGGAAAAGCCTGGCCGGATCGGGGCCTTGGAAGGCGTTACCGATCCGCAGCGGAGCGAGAACCAGGTCTTGACGGATGGACGCTACCGGGCCGAAACCCAGCATGCCCTAGGCGAGCTTCTGGTTTTCCGTCTGGAGCAGTTCCAGGTCAGCGCCGCGAACCAGCTTTTCTTCCCGCCGGGAGGCCTCTTCGAACAGGACCACGTAGACATCATCGAGAGAAGAAAGCTTCTTTACAATGCTGCCGGCGACCTGTTTGTCCTTAACCCGAACGCGTTGTCCTTCTGCGAAATTCATGATGAAAACTTAGGCTTTCGGTGGGTGTATCCACTATCCCAAGATCGGGTTAGGGGAGGAGCCAAAACAGTAACCACCCTTGAACACCAAGGTGATCAGGAAGATTTCGCCTTCGCTTGCCTCGCGGGCGAATGGGAATCCAAAACCTGAAGGCAGTCGGCTGTTGAGACCCCGAGCCGCCGGGAAAGTTTCGTTCCACGCGTCAGGCGAACGCTCACGGGGGGCAGCGCCCCGCCAACGCGCTCACCTACTGTAAGGCCAGACGAGGACTTTGAAGGTCAATCCTCCGTTGCAGGCCGTCGGTTTTTCGAACAAACCTCTGTGTGTTACAGAATGGCCACGGGGAGGACCTGGCCTGCGCCTGACAGAACCGCGGCCCGCGCTCCGGGCTCGCAATCAAGGGTGCCTGTTATGCTGAGGGCTCTGTAAATCTGCCTTTGATTGCGGGAGAGTTGCGCGGTATGGAAGCTCTGGTAGAGCTGGATCACGTCTCAAAATCCTACGAAGACAAGGCCGCGGTTCGCGATCTCAGCCTGAAGATCGAGGCGGGCAGCATGTTCGGCCTGCTGGGGCCGAACGGCGCCGGCAAGACGTCCACGATCCGCATGATGATCGGCATCACCCTGCCGGATGCGGGCAAGGTATCGCTCTTCGGCCAGCCTTTCGGTCCGGCGGCACTCCATCGGGTCGGGTATTTGCCGGAAGAGCGCGGCCTGTACAAGCGGATGAAGGTGATCGACCAGCTGGTCTTTCTGGGCGAGCTGCGCGGCCTGGGCGCGCTCGAAGCCACGCGCCGCGCCAGGGCCTGGTCGGATCGGTTGCAGATTGCCGATTCAATGGACAAGCGAACCGAAGAGCTGTCGAAGGGAATGCAGCAGAAGATCCAGTTCATCGCGACCCTGCTCCACGATCCCGAGCTGATCATCATGGACGAGCCGTTTTCCGGGCTCGATCCGGTCAATGCGGTGCTCCTCCAGGACACACTGCTGGAGCTGAAGAAGAACGGGAACGCCGTCCTGTTTTCGACCCACCGGATGGATCAGGTGGAGAAGCTGTGCGACACGATATGCCTGGTGAACCGCGGCGAAGCAGTGCTCTCCGGCGGGATGCGCGAGATCAAATCGCGCTACGAGCGTAACCGTGTGATTGTGCAGTATGAGGGCGACGACGGCTTCCTGAAGCACCCCTCGATTGAGGAGTACAAGAGCTACGCGGGCCATGCCGAGATCAAACTGAAGCCGCATGCGGACGCTCAGGATTTGCTGCGAGCGGCCGCGGGGGCAGCCAGGATCACGCGGTTCGAACTGGTCGAACCGTCGCTCGAGGAGATCTTCATCGAGACCGTGGGAGGACGCGCCGATGCATAACGGCATGCTGCGAAATACTCTTCTGATTGCGAAGCGCGAGTACATGGAGCGCATCCGGAGCAAGGTTTTCCGGATCACCACGCTGCTGGTCCCGATCGGCATGGCGGGGCTGGCGCTGCTGGGTCAGTTCAGCGGGCGAAAGATGGAGGGCGTCCAGGATCTGGCTATCGTCTCGAGCAATCGGGAACTGGCCGAGGAGGTAAAGGCAGCGCTGGAAGAGGGAGCCTTTCCCCCGAAGCAGGTGGAGATCTTTGCGCCGGCGACGGATGCGGATCGGGCGCTTGTGAACACCCAGGTGGCGGCGCATCAGATCGGCGGCTACCTCACCCTCGAGCAGGTTCCGGGCGAGGCCGATCCGAAGTCAACATGGATCTCGGGGAGCTCGATCAACCTGGTTGGCAAAGAGCAGATGGAAAGTGCCGTGAAGTCGGCCATGATCCGGGAGCAGCTGAAGGCGCGGGGGATGCCGGAGAACCAGGTCCATGGGCTGATGCAGACCGCGCCGCTCGATACGATGCAGCTGAAGAATGGGGCGGTCGTGTCATCGGATTCGGAGCGCAGCTTTCTGGGAGCGTATGCACTGATCATCGTGCTGTACGCGTCCGTGCTCATTTACGGCATCAACATTGCGCGTTCGGTGGTGGAGGAGAAGACCTCACGGATCTTTGAGGTGCTGCTGTCGACCGCGTCTTCTGATTCGCTGATGCTGGGCAAGTTGCTGGGCGTGGGGGCGGTGGGACTGACGCAGATGGCGATCTGGGGTGCGCTGCTGGTCTTCTATGCCGGCTCGGCGATGGCGGCCAACCAGGGGATCCACGGGCTGGGTTCGTTAGGCATCACGAAGGCCGAACTGGGGTTCTTCGTAATTTTCTTCTTAGGCGGATTTTACTTGTACAGCGCGCTGGCGGCGGCGCTGGGATCGAGCGTCAGCGGCGAGCAGGAGGTGCAGCAGTTCAGCTTCATTCTGATCTCCCCCCTGGTGGTGAGCGTGGTGCTGCTGCCGTTCGTCCTGTCGAATCCCAATTCGACGACGGCGGTCGTGCTGTCGCTGTTGCCGCCCTTTGCGCCCATCATTATGTATATGCGGATTTGCGCGCAGATGCCGCCGCTGTGGCAGGTGGCCCTGTCGATCGTGCTGCTGTTCGGGTCGGTGTGGGCGATGGTGTGGCTGGCGGCACGCATCTATCGTGTGGGCGTGCTGATGTACGGCAAGCGTGCCACCCTGCCCGAGATGCTGCGCTGGCTGCGGTACAGCTAAGGGGAAGGCCCCCTCATCGAAGTGGGTGCCCACGTCTCGATCTTGAGACGTGGGTTGGCACAGTTCCGATCGATGACGACTCTCTGCTGCGAAACGCTAAGCGGCGGTGAGCAGCATCGGCTCGTTCTTCGTGATGACGAGCGTGTGCTCGTAATGAGCGGCGAGGCCGCGGTCCGCGGTGCGCACGGTCCATCCATCCTTGGCGAGGACGGATTTGCCGGAGCGGCTCGCAATGATCGGCTCGACGGTGATGACGAGGCCTTCAGTCAGGACATCGGAAGCCGAAGGGTCGGGCCAGTTGGGGACGCTGGGCTTTTCGTGGATGGTGCGGCCGATACCGTGTCCGCACAGATCGCGAATGACGTAGAAGCCGGCCTCGGTCACCTCTTTTTCGACGACGCGGCCAATGTCGCGGACGCGGTGGCCGGGTCGTGCGACCTCCATTGCGGCGGCGAAGGCGCGCTGCGCGCAGGCGGCCAGGCGGCTGCCGATCGCGGATTGCGTGATGGGCGGCCCAACCGTGACGGTCTCGGCGGCGTCAGCCATGAACCCGTCTTTTGAGATGGTTACATCGAGCTTGAGCAGATCGCCGTTGCGCAGCTTGCGGCCCGAAGGGATGCCATGGACGATCTCGTCGTTGACGCTGATGCAGCTGACACCGGGGAACTGATAGACGGTGATGGGGCCGGAGATCGCGCCGTGTTCGCGCATCACGTCGCCGCCGATCTGGTCGAGCTCGGAGGTGGAAATGCCGGAGCGCACGGCGGCCTTCATGGCTTCGAGCATGAGCCGGACGATGCGCCCGGAGGTGCGCATCGCGGCGAGTTCTTCTGGCGTGTGGATGGACAACGGGAAAAGCCTCTCTTCGTTATTTTCGCAGGTTTCGAGGCGCCCGATCAGCTGGCGCGTTTGCGTTTGGGGGCCGTCTCGCGCAGCATGGCGGCGCGGAGAAGCGCGTTCAACCGAGTCTGGTAGCCCTTGCCCTGTTTGCGCAGCCAGGCGATGACGTCGGCGTCAAGACGGACGGTGAGCTGCTTTTTGACCGGGCGGTACCAGGGGTTAGGGATGGCGTTGCGCCAGGCTTCTTCGGACAGCTCAGGAATGTCGGAGAGGTCGATCTCGCTGTCTGGGCGAGCGGCGAGCGCGGCGACTCTTCTGATTTCGCGAGCCGATGGTTTGCAATCAGCCATGGTTTTTCTGACGAGTTTCCTCATAGATCCTGCGCTCCCTTCTGGTTGATCTTCTTACCGATACGATGCGGATGACCTCGTCCGGTTCATCTTCAATGACAACGTAAGCAACAGTGAGGAGGGACTGCCCTTCGAACACGCCAGTGATCTGCCGCCGCAATTCTCCGTCCACAATCCGATCCTGCTGAGAAAGCGCCCAAGGATCATCAAAGACGCGCATGCCATCGTCGAAGGTAAGTCCGTGCTTGAGCCGGTTGCTTCGCGCTTTGACCGGATCCCACTCGAACAGGGTCAGGCAGCTTCTCTATTGTAACTACACATTGATAACTACGCAACTACTCGCCCAGCAGCAACCGTTCGGTCGAGAGCGCGCGGCCCGTGGCGGGGTCCGCTTCAATGAGCAGGGCGGCCATGCGGGGATCGCCTTTCGCCGCTTCGAATTTCGACGGCATGGACGTTAGAAAGCGCTCGAGCACAAGCTCCTTTTCGACCCCGATGATGCTGTCGTAGGGTCCGCTCATGCCGACATCGGTCTGATAAGCAGTACCTTTGGTCAGAACGCGGTTGTCGGCGGTCGGAATGTGCGTGTGGGTGCCGATGACGGCGGTGACGCGTCCGTCGAGGTACCAGCCGAGCGCGCACTTTTCCGATGTGGCTTCCGCGTGGAAGTCGACGACGATGATCTTCGCCGTGATCGCGGAGAGCAGTTTGTCGGCGGCCCGGAACGGATCTTCGTTGTTGGCCATGAAGACGCGGCCCTGAAGGGAGAGGACGGCATAAGCGACGCCAGAGTTCAGCGTGCCTTCGTAGACACCATAGCCGGGCGTGCCCGGTGCGTAGTTCGCGGGGCGCAACACGCGGCGCGGCCGCTCGTGGCCGTCGGGCGCCGCGGACTTGAGGTAGTCGATGATCTCCTTCTTGTCCCACACGTGATTGCCGGTGGTCAGCACGTGCGCGCCGAGGTCGAAGATCTCGTCGGCGATCGTGGGCGTGAGGCCGAACCCGCCGGCGGCGTTTTCCGCATTGACGATTACCAGATCGACACCGTGGCTGGCGATGACGTGACCGATGTGTTCACGCACGATGCGGCGTCCCGCGCTGCCAAAGACGTCGCCGACGAAGAGTATGCGCATGGAATTCAGGGTACAGGGTACCCGCCGCAGGGTACAGGGACAGGTCACGGGGATTGTTACAGATTTCATTCGCAGTGGGAAACCGCTGTGGTAGGTTGAATGCCATGGCCGCTAACACCCGATTCGCAACCGGCGTACACGCCATGGTCCTGCTTGCCGCCGAACCGGAGGGGCTGCAGACCTCGGAAGACGTTGCCGGCAAGCTGAGCATCAATCCTGTGGTCATTCGCCGCGTCTTCTCGCTGCTGCATCAGGCAGGGTTGCTGGAGAGCCAGAAGGGTCCGCATGGGGGATCGAAGCTGGCGCGCTCGCCCAAGACGATTACGCTGGCGGACATCTACAAGGCCCTCGACGGCGGAGAGTTGTTTCATGCGGCCGCGCTGTCGGGGACGCATGCGGCGAAGGTTGGCCTGGTGCTCAAGAAGGTGTTCGAGAACGCCGAAGGCGCGCTGCGCGACGAGCTGGAGAAGACGACGCTCAACGACCTGGCCAAGAAGGCTGGGAAGAAGGCGAAGAAGTAGTAGAGCGGCTATTAGCTATTAGCTGTTAGCTAGTCGCCTGGTTCCGGACCAGAACCGTCGCAGTCCTCCCCTGAAACGAAGCCCTCTTCTCGAGAAGTGCTGCCGCGAGCGACGCCTGTCTTGCCGCCTGATTGCAGCTCGGCGGGGCGATCACGAAGGAGCCATCTGCCTCCGCGAATCCGTCATCCACCTCACGATCAGCACCAGCGCAATCAAAATCAGCGACACCGTCAGCCCGGTCCACAGCCCCGACAGCCCCCACTTCAGCCGAAAGCAAAGCACCGCCCCCAGGGGCAATCCGAGGATCCAGTACCCGGTGAAGTTCATCAGCATGGGGAAGCGCGTTTCGCCGAGGCCGCGCAGCGCGCCGGTGGACACGGTCTGGATGCCGTCGAAGATCTGAAACCCCGCAACGATGGCCAGGATATGCGCGCCCAGAATGAGCACGCGGGGATCGCGGGTCCAGATGGAAATAATGGGCCGCGGGATGACGACGAGCAGCACTGCCATGACTGCCATGAATCCCGCGCCGATGGCGATGGCAAGGATGCCGGCGCGGCGGGCGCGCGCCGGATTGCCGGCTCCAATGGCGTGGCCGACGGCCACCGCGGCCGCGGCGGAGATTCCCAGCGGAACCATATAGGTATAAGCCGCCACGCTCAGGACGATCTCGTGCGTGGCGAGTGCGATGGGCGTCAGGTGCGCCGACATAACCGTGACCGCGCCGAAGGCAGCGACTTCAAGAACAACCTGGGATGCGGCGGGCAGCCCCAGCTTGAGGAGCGCGCGGATCCGGGCCCAGTCCGGCGCCGGCCAGTGTTCGAAGAGGGCGTGGTCGCGTTTGGCCTCGTGCGCCCAGGCGGCGTAGACGAGTACACCCGCCATGTAAACGCGCGCGAGGCACGTGGAGAGCGCCGAGCCGGCGACTCCCAGGGCAGGGAAGCCAAAGTGGCCGTAGATGAGAATCCAGTTGAAGGCGAGGTTGACGAGGTTGGCGGTGATCAGCGCGAAGGCGACCGGGCGAACCTGGCCGACTCCCTGCAGGTAACGGCGGAATCCGCCATAGACGAGGAGCGGAAACGTCCCCCAGTTCAGGATGGAAACGTAGGAGCGGGTCAACCCAGCGACCGTCGGGTCGACGCCGTGGCCGGTGAAGAGGCGCTGGGCCACGAGCATGGCGGCCATCAGCAGCGGCGTGAAGGCGAGGGCGATGTAGATGGCCTGGGCAAGCGAGCGATGGCAGTCGTCGAAGCGCCCGGCGCCCCATGACTGCGAGACCAGCGTGTCGAGGCCGAGCAGCAGGCCGATCCCGAAGAGCGAAGGCGCATAGTAAATGGCGTTGCCAAGGCCGACGGCGCCGATGGCGTCGGGACCGAGCCGGCCCACCATGACGAGGTCGACGATGGTCATCGTCATCCACCCGAGCTCGGAGAGGACGACGGGGATGGCCAGCGTCAGCAGGGCGCGGAGCTCTTCGCCGATCCGCGTGGCGTGCTGGTCCTGCTCGAAGACCTCCAGCTCGGGCGACGGCGCTTCGCTCGCCTGGACGGGAAGATCGGGGAGTTGGCCGGCCTGGATCTCGTCGGGAGCCATGGGGATGACCCATTTTAGGGGAGGGCGTGCGGGCCGGAGCGTGTGGTAGATTCAGGGTTAAGCGCGCGATCGCGGAGAGATGGCCGAGTGGCTGAAGGCGCACGCTTGGAAAGCGTGTATACCGCAAGGTATCCAGGGTTCGAATCCCTGTCTCTCCGCCATGCAGCTTCTGTGCGCTCCCTTTCCATTACGATTCGCTGGCTGGGTGGCCCGGGTCTCGATTTTGAGACCCGGGATTCCACAGAAATCAGCTACGAGGGAAGCTGGCTGGCTGCCCCGGGTCTCGATTTTGAGACCCGGGATTCCACAGAAATCAGCTACGAGGAAGCTGGTGGGCCTCAGGCGGAATCCTAACTGGCCACCCCCAAAACTTCCGTACCCCCTCGCCCTCCAGTTTCCCTTGCTCTCCTCCGCCGCTCGCTCTAGCCTGAATCCAGGGGATTGTCTGCCTTGCAGACAATCCCCTTTGCCGTTCAGGACTCCCAGGAGCCCGTCGCGTTCTTTGCCATCCCACAATGCATCCAGCGCCCCGGATCATCACGCGCTTTGTCATCCTGACGTCTCGGCCTCACGAGACGGAAGGATCTGTGTGTACCAACCGCCAGCGTCCGGCAGGGCTAACCAGCTCAACAACCCCAGGGGGGTCGCCGCAAGACCCAAGCCTGCGAAATCAACAACGTGCAGAGGGGTCGACTATAGAATTTTATGTTTTTCGGGGGGTCCGCTAACGGCTAAAAGCTATTAGCTAAAAGCTAACCAACTCGCCAACACCAGGGGGCTTCCCGCAAAACCCAAGCCTCCGAAATCAACAACTTCCAGAGGGGTCAACCCCCTCGAATGAACCTTCTCGATCGAATTGAGAAAACGATTCTAGAAAGAACTCCTCTGCGACCTCTGTGATCTCTGTGGTGAGTCCCGTGAGCTTTCGCCCCTGTTTACCACTTCGACAGCCAAAGGGGCTCCCGTAAAAATCGAGCCCTTGAAATCAACGACATCCAGAGGGGTTCGACCCTTGAATTTCAGTTTTGTGGGCAAGGTCAGCTGCAGCTACAAGCCAATCAATTCAACCAAGCGGGCAGCGTCATCCGATGTTGTCAACCTTGACAACAAAAAGGCGGTTTTATTTTTCAATGGTTTGCCACAGTCCCAAGGGTAGGGGGGAGGGGGGTGAGGGCGGGTGGCTCCAGGGGAGCCGCTGAGTCGGCGAGTCGCACGCGCCGCGTATTCCGGATCGAGCCGGACGCGTGCCGTTCTAGTCGATGAAGTACCCGATCTCGGTCAGCACGCTCTCACTCAGCTCCACACCCAGCAGGCGCGCGCCCACGGGAACGCGGAGGCTCTCTTCAAACCGTTCGAGGACGTAGCCGGGCAGATCGGTCTGCTGCCGCAGCAGGCGGAGCAGCGTCGCGCTGTCGGTCGGATACTCGTAGTCTCCGGGCAGCCCGCGTGATGGGCGGATCGTCAGCGTGAGAGGGATCGTCCCCGGTTTGTATGCGGCGCGATCGGAAGGCCGTGTGCTGAGGTTGACTCGCATACGGGCATCCTGAGGGCTGTCGGCGCAACACTCAATGACACAGATGGGTAATCCCGGGAACGGAATGGGGACAACCCATGGCGAAGGTTGGTTGCCGGCGGAGCCTTTCGCCGCACCCAGGACGTCTAAGGTATGTTTGATCCAGTAAAGCCGTGCGCTTCGCTCCGCACGTTCCTGTCCCGGTCACCGCGTGCAACGGACCTTCCGCCCACCCTGAAGAGCCTGGAGCCTTGTTGCAGAATTCGTCCCCGACATCCTCTCCGCTGCTTTCGTTTGACAATGTGGTCAAGGACTATGCCGACGCGGGTGAACGCGTGCGCGCGCTCGATGGCGTTTCGCTCGAGATCGAATCGGGCCGGTTTGTTGCGATCATGGGCAGAAGCGGATGCGGCAAGTCAACGCTCCTTCACCTGGCGGGCGCTCTCGATTTCCCCACGGCCGGCCATGTGCGGCTGGATGGCGCAGCGACCGATCGGCTGAACGAGGCGGGGTTGACGCAGCTGCGCCGCCAGAAGATCGGTTTCGTCTTTCAGTCCTTTCAATTGCTGTATACGCTGAGCGTTGTCGAGAACGTTGAGGTTCCGCTGCTGCTGGCGGGGGCAGCGCATGCACGCGCCAGGGCCATGGAGCGGCTTGCCGCTGTCGGAATGGCAGAGCTGGCCCATCGCATGACGCACCAGCTTTCCGGCGGGCAGATGCAGCGCGTCGCGATCGCGCGGGCGCTGGTGCACGACCCCCGCCTGATTCTCGCCGATGAACCGACGGGCAATCTCGACACCACAACCGGCAACGCGATCCTCGAGTTATTGCGGCGCGTATGCGGCGAGCAGAGAGTGACGGTTCTGATGGCGACGCACAGCCCCGAGGCGGCTGCGCTGGCCGACTCCGTCGTGCGGATGCGCGATGGACGCATCGTGGAAGAGCGGGTCTGAACATGGGTGGTCTGGTCCTTCTCTATCGGCTGATCCTTCGGCCCGTGTTCCATCAGCCCGGGCGCGCTTTGCTGATCCTTTTCGCGGTGGCGATTGGCGATGCTGCCGTGGTTGCGATCGATTTGGCAGGCGATGCCGCGGCGGGCTCCTTCCATTCGTCGATGGAAACGCTGGCGGGGAAGGACGATTTCGAAGTCACTGCGGCCGGCGAAGTCCCGGAGGCAATCGTTGCGAGGCTTGCGACCCTGCCGTATGCGCTGCGTGTGAGCCCGCGCATTGAAGATCACGCCATGGTTGTTGCCACTGGCGAGACCGTTCCCCTGATCGGAATCGACGTTGTTGCCGAGGCAAACCGGGCCGGCACGAGCATCGGAGAGGCGACTTCGACCGAGGGACTTCGGCACATCAACGATCCCGATGCGATTTGGATAACCCGCGGACTGGGAAAGGCGGTTGGCGAGAAGATCCAGTTGCTGATCAACGATCAGGTGCGTGATTACGTTGTGCGCGGATTGATTCCGGACTCAGCCAGGGTGGGCACCGACGCAATCCTGATGGACATCGGGGCTGCGCAACAGGCGACGGGGAAATCGGGACGTGTGGACCGCATCCTCATCCGGATTCCTGACGCCAGCGATTTCGAAGTGTGGCGCAGCAGGCTGCGGCAGGCACTGCCTTCGGGCACATTGCTCAATGCTCAGGGCACAGAGACTGCTGTGAATCGGCGCATGCTCGCCGCGTTCCGCTGGAATCTGCAGATGCTCAGCGGCATTGCGCTGCTGGTGGGTGCGTTCCTCATCTACAACGCAGTCTCTGTCTCGGTGGTGCGCAGGCGCGCGGATATCGGCACCATGCGGGCGCTGGGCGCGAGCCGTGGCGGGGTGATGAGCGCATTTCTGATCGAGGCGGCGTTTTTCGGCACGGCGGGCTCCCTCCTTGCTTTGCCCCTGGGCAGGATTCTCGCGGCGGGGGCGGTGGGCATGCTGTCGTCCACGGTGAATGCTCTTTATGTCTCGAGCCGTCCGGGCGCTATGCAGATCTCAATGGGCTCGGTGATTCTGGCGCTGGTTGCAGGCACAGGCGTGGCGCTGGTGTCGGCGCTCGCCCCCGCGCGTGAGGCGAGCATGGTGCCGCCCACCGAAGCCATGGGGCAGGGACGACGGGAATATGAGGTGCGCGTGCAGCGGAAGCGTGACGCCTTCTACGCGTTGGCGCTGACGATTGCCGGTCTGCTCGCGGCGCAGGCCCCGGCCATCGAGGGGAAGCCATTGATGGGATATTTGTCGGCGTTACTTTTCGTCGCTTCCGCTGCGTTGCTGGCTCCGCTGTTAGTGTATTGGGCGGTATCGAACGCATCCGGAGGGCTTGGCAGACTGCTGGGGGTCGAGGCGTTGCTGGCATCGCGCAGCCTGGGGGGATCATTGCGAAGAACCGCGGTGCTGGTGGGAGCACTGGCCACGGCGATCGCGATGATGACTTCGGTGGGCATCATGGTGGGAAGCTTCAGGCAAACTGTGCTGACGTGGCTGGATGGAGAACTGCCGGCCGATCTCTATCTTGCCCCTGCGGGAGCCATTGGTGGCGATTTGCATCCGACGATTGCCCCGGAAGTAGCCGATCGGATTGCGACGATTCCGGGAGTGGCCAGCGTGAGCCGGTTTCGTGCTTTCCAGATTCAATACCAGGGGCTGCCTGCGTCGCTGGCCGCCGCGACCTATGATCTGAGGCTGCTTCATCAGGGGCTAAGGTTCTTTTCGGGACGGCGGAGTGTTGAGGTGCTCCGGGAACTGGGGGAGGGGAACAATGCGCTTGTCAGCGAGCCGTTTGCAAACAATCATCACGTCCGAGCGGGTGACAGGATCACGCTTCCGCTGGGCGAACAGCGGGTGACGTTTCGCGTAATCGACGTTTTCTACGATTACGGCAGTGAAGCAGGTCTTGTTTTGCTGGACTGGAAGACCATGCTCCGTTATCTGCCGGAGAGCGCGCCGACCAACCTTGCCGTTTATCTTTCACCGGGAGCCGACCTCGAGCAGACGCGCTCCGCGATCCGCAAGGCGATTGCAAACAGAAGCCTGGTGATGCTGTCCAATGGCGAGATACGGCGGCAGGCCATGCAGGTTTTCGACCAGACATTCACCATTACCTACGCCGTGGAGACCATTTCGATTCTTGTGGCGATCGGGGGGATTGCGGGCGCACTGATTTCGATCGTGATGGACCGGCGGCGAGAGTTTGGCGTGCTGCGGTTTCTGGGTAGCACGAGCGGACAGATTCGCAAGCTGATCCTGGTGGAGGCCGGCCTGATTGGGATCCTTGCGAACGTTCTGGGGGTCGCGCTGGGGTACGTGCTTTCGCTGGTGCTGATTTACGTCATCAACAAGCAGTCGTTTGGATGGACGATTCAGTTTCACTGGCCGGTGGCGGTGCTTCTTGGTTCCCTGAGCGCGGTTTATATTGCCACGGTGCTCGCCGGGCTGGCGCCAGCGAGGCTGGCAGTTCGATTGGATCCGATACAGGTGTTGCATGAAGAGTAAGTGGATTGCCCTGCTCCTGCTCAGCATGGGCTGCGCCGCGGCGCAGGAGCACAGGATCGCGCGGCCTGGATACGTTTTTGAGTTTCCGCGCGATTACTTCAGCCACGAGGACTATCAGACCGAGTGGTGGTATTACACCGGGAATTTGAGGTCAACCGACGGCCGCCGTTTCGGCTATGAATTGACGTTCTTCCGGCAGGGAGTCTCGCGTGGCGACGGAAGCGGCCCGTGGTTTGTGCACGACCTGTGGATGGCGCACCTCGCGCTGAGCGACATCAATGGACAGCGCTTTTACTGCGAAGAGCGGCTCAATCGATCCGGTCCGGGCATCGCCGGCGTGGATGCCGAGACAGGGCTGGTATGGAACGGCAACTGGCAGGCGCATATTGCAGGCGACGAGGAAGAACTGCGTGGCGTTGGCGACAAGTTCAGTCTGGCGCTGAAGCTTGTTCCGGTAAAACAGCCTGTGATCCAGGGGCAGAACGGAGTGAGCCGGAAGGCCGAGGGAGCCGGCCACGCTTCGCACTATTTTTCATTGAGCCGGGTTTTGACCTCGGGATCGATCAGCCT
This sequence comes from uncultured Acidobacteriaceae bacterium, assembly GCA_963787915.1. Classification (GTDB taxonomy): domain Bacteria; phylum Acidobacteriota; class Terriglobia; order Terriglobales; family Acidobacteriaceae; genus Palsa-343. The sequence continues at coordinate 843,495 of CAWBEP010000008.1, forward strand.
CAATCAAAAAACCTACACGGTGGACGGAACATCGTGGGTCGATCATGAGTTCTTTACCGCCTCGATGAGTACGGTTGAAACCGGTTGGGACTGGCTGAGCGTGCAGACAGGAGACGGTGCCGAACTGATGCTCTATCGGCTGCGACACAGGGATGGGAGCATCGATCCGTTTTCGTCGGGCACTTATATCGATGCGAGCGGCAGATCTCAATTTCTGTCGGCGCGGGATTTTGTCATGACACCGGGAACGGATGTCTGGAGCAGCCCGGCGACGAAGGCGCGGTATCCAGTCAGGTGGCATGTGTCCATTCCGCGTCTGAAGATGGAACTGGATGTATCGACGCCGCTGAAAAGTCAGGAGCTGAGCGGTGGACTGGGACCAAGCTACTGGGAGGGCGCAATCGATGCAGATGGCACTCGCGATCATGCGCCAGTCGGCGGAGTCGGATACCTGGAAATGACCGGATACGCGGAACCGGGAAAGCCGATCGTTGGCCAGTGAAGAAAACCTGCTCGCGCAGAGAATCAGACAGAAGTTTATACTTGCGACGCTCTGAATTGACCATGAAGCGCGGGGCCGAATTGTGAGCATCGATTTGAGGATTGGGGGCACCAATGAAACCGGTATCACGGCGGGACGTGTTGAAGGCAGGTTTGCTGGCGCCTGCGGCAGCGGCGGCGGCGCAGGGGATGGGCCCATTCAGTGCGGTTGCGATGCATGCGGCACAAGACGCGGCAGCGCCGAGTCCCATGGGGGAGCATGCTGAATCCCTGAAGCCAGGCGCGGGCTGCGAGCGGCTTCTGCTGGATTTTGGATGGCGCTTCCACTTCGGCAACGCGAACGATCCTGCGAAGGATTTCGGATTTGGAGGCTCGCGGGCCGGCAACTTCCAGAAGACCGGCGGCTTTATCGCCGCCAGTTCGCCGGCCTTTGACGACAGCGAATGGCGGGAGGTGGATTTGCCGCACGACTGGGCAATCGAACTTCCCTTTGAAAACGATCCGGCGCTGGCCAGCAAGGGATTTTATCCGCTGGGACGCAACTATCCGGACACGAGCGTGGGCTGGTATCGCCGCGTGTTTGACATTCCGGCTGCGGACGCGGGCAAGAGAATCACGCTTGAGTTCGATGGCGCGTACCGAGAAACGATGGTGGTGTTTAACGGTTTCTATATCGGGGTGCACAGTGGCGGGTACGATCCATTTCATTTCGACGTAACGGACTTCGTTTATCCGGGACAAAAGAACGTTCTGCTGGTGCGGGTGGACGCCACGCTCAGCGATGGCTGGTTCTACGAGGGCGCGGGCATCTATCGCCACGTGTGGCTGGTGAAAACGCATCCGGTGCATGTGAAGCAGTGGGGAACATTTGTATCCGCTAAGGTTACGAATGGGGATGCGACGGTTTCGCTCCGGACCGACGTGAATAACCATGGCAAGGATGCTCAAACGGCTCGCGTGACCTCGACGATCCTCGATCCCTCCGGTAAGCCGGTAGCGAAGGCGGCGGCGCCTCCAGCGTCCATCGAGGCAGGCCGAGATCAGACGTACGAGCAAACGATGGTTTTGAGGCGGCCGCTTTTGTGGTCGCTCGAAGAGAGAAACCTTTACAGGCTGGTGACCGAGGTGAGCGCGCAGGGCGAGATCGTGGATCGCTACGAGACGCCCTTTGGGATTCGCAGCATCGAATTCAATCCCGAGAAGGGATTCTTTCTGAACGGCAAATCGGTCAAGGTGAAGGGCACGTGCAATCACCAGGATCACGCCGGGCTGGGTGCGGCGCTGCCCGACGCGGTGCAGTATTATCGCGTGCGCAAGCTGCAGGAGATGGGCTGCAACGCGATTCGAACCTCGCACAATCCGCCGACGCCGGAGTTGCTGGATGCCTGCGATGAGCTGGGGATGCTGGTGTTCGACGAGACGCGCATGATGTCGTCGAACCCCGAGGGGCTGGCGCAGTTCAGCGATCTGGTGCGGCGCGACCGCAATCATCCCAGCGTCTTTATGTGGTCGATGGGGAATGAAGAGGGCCAGGCCAACACCGAGACAGGGCTCCACATCCTCACAGCGATGAAGGCAGTAGCTACCGAGCATGATGGCACGCGTCCGGTGTCGATCGCGCCCATACGCGCCATTGGGGTAGGCGGCCTGGTGGAGTGCGATGTGATGGGCTACAACTACATGGATCCGCAGGCGGCGGCGTATCACAAGACGCATCCCGACAAGCCAGTGATCGGGACGGAGACGGTGAGCGCGGTGGGCACGCGCGGGATTTACGTCACGGACTTCGACAAGGGCTATGTGGGCTCGTACGATCCGTACACGACAACGGGACGCGCATCGGCTGAGGGCTGGTGGCGCTTCTGCAATGCCCAGGAATGGCTGGCTGGCGGATTCGCGTGGACGGGCTTCGACTATCGCGGTGAGCCATCGCCCAATGGATGGCCGAACATCAGCTCGCAGTACGGAATCATCGACACCTGCGGCTTTCCGAAGGATTCGTTCTTTTACTACCAGGCCTGGTGGACGGAGCAGCCGGTGCTGCACCTTTTCCCCCACTGGAACTGGGAGGGGATGGAAGGTAAAGAAATCGCGGTGTGGGTGTATTCGAATCTCGAAAGCGTTGAGCTGTTTCTCAATGGCAAGAGTCTGGGCGCAAAGGATGTGAAGAAGGATTCGCACGTCGCCTGGGATGTGCCGTACACACCGGGAGCGATCGAGGCGCGCGGCTCCAAAGGCGGCCAGGTGGTGATGACCACGAGACGCGAGACGACGGGCGCCGCCGCGAAGCTGGTGGTGAAGGCGGATCGTCACGAGTTGCGCGCCGATGGAGAGGATGTGGCGATGTTCGCTGTTGAGGTGCAGGACGCACAAGGGCGCGTCTTGCCCATCACCGACAACGTTGTGAAGTTTACGGTGGAGGGAGCCGGCAAGCTTATTGGCGTTGGGAATGGAGATCCCACCGATCACGAATCGGACCGCGGCACGGTGCGCAAAGCATTTGGCGGATATTGCATGGCTGTGGTCCAGTCCGCAAACGCGCCGGGATTGATCGCGGTGAAGGCGGAATCTGCGGGGCTAACCAGCACGACCGTGACGATGGCAGCGAATGAGGTCACGTTGCGCCCGCAGGTTGCACCGTGGAATCGCCAGGTTCCGTTGGGATCGGGCATCACGGGGTTGTGGAGGCCGATCGCGGGTTCGGGCGGCGCGACCGGGCTGATGGCGCTCTTTGTCGGCGGCGACACGACGTTGTTTACGTTGCATCAGGACGGAAGTGCGCTCACCGGCACCGTGGAGGGCGCAGGCGGCGGTTTCTTCGGAGGAAGTGACGCGGGCATCCCGATCACGGAGGGCAAGGTGGATGGCAGAAATGTTTACTTCAAGGCCGGCAACAACACGTATTCCGGAACGCTGGAGGGCGATCAGATCGAGTTGCAACGCGCCGTCGATCTGGGCTTCTCTCTGGCGCAGCCCGAGGAGCCGACCGGCCCGCGCCCGGCGGTTGGCCCGCCGCCGGATGGGTCGGACCCCTCGCGAAATCCGAACATGCACTTCCCGACCAGCACGCCGGTTGTTTTGCATCGGGTGGAGCGTTAAGGTCTACGGAGAATCGCCAGGGATGCGATCTCTGTATAGGTCCCAGTGGGCAAGGATGGTGTGGACGACCGGGCTGCCGACGCGATAGGCCGCTTCCAGGGCGGGGATGCCACCGATGTAGGGGGCGGTGATGGATTCGGCGGCGGTGTGGCCGGGCGCCTGGAGCGAGTAATTGGAGGCGGTGCGCAACGCCAGGAAGCGGCGGAAATCGGCACGATGCATCTGGTCGAGACGGGTGAGGGCTTCGGCCACGCCGGAGTCCTCCATGGCGGTCATGACGAAGCGGCCCTGGTTGTGGGTGTGGATGCGGAGCCAGTCTTCGGCCCAGTGATTGAGGATGACGCCGTGCCAGTAGGAGTCTGAGGCGAGGATGTCGCCTTCGAGAACGAAGGGCGGGCGTTGGGCGTTCGGGTAGCCGGTGTATGTGGCGCGGAAGACGGTGACGGCGGGTGTGTTGATGACGGGGATGTCGAGAGGGACATCTTTCGTCAGGTTGAAGGCCCAGTCGGCGAGCTTTGGATTGAGAGCGTAGGCGAGAGGCTCCGTTGCCCAGATGCGGGCAGGGTCGGGTGGTTCGCCGGCCCGGACAGAGCCGATGGCGAGGATGCCGTAAGGCCAGTCCGGTGGTGCTTCGCGTGGATCCATCTCCTGACGGACGTCGGTGACAATCCACTTCGCCCAGGCGGCGGAGCCGACCGAGGCGGCGTTGGGGTCGACGCCTGCGATGCCGGCGAGGAGCCAGTAGGCGTGGGTGAGATCAAAGCGGGGATCGAGGCCGAGTGCCATGATGGAGCTGGCGGCGGGTCCGATGGTCATGCCCGTGACCAGGGCGAGGATGGAGCCGTCGGCATTGGTGAGGAGCGCGTGGATGCCGCCCGGAAAGGAAAGAACGCGGTCCAGATGCTCGCGTTCGACCCAGAATTGAAATTCCCCGGGTTTGTCTCCGGTGTCGTTGCCAATTTCGAAGGTGGTGACGATGATAACTTTCACCGGAACAGGCGCGGGTGGTGGCGCGGGCTGGGAAAGCGCGCTCGTCGAGATGCAGAGACACGACAGATACACGAAGAGCGATGCGCGGTGACGCATGTGCGATGCGATCCAGTGTAAGGGGTGACGACGCCTTCAGATTAGCAGGGGCGTGCCGGAGCGAGTGGCTTGTCGCAGAGAATTCGTACGGGTTGGAGTGGACAACCCACGTCCCGGGATCGAGAGGTTGGGGCACCCATTTTTGTTGGTAGTGCTAACGAAATTTCTGCGACCGGCAACTAGAAGCGTGGGCAACTACCCGGCGTTTTGACGCCGGCCACGACCACCCAGCCGTTGTCGGCGCCGGGATGGGTGGAACAGTGGACGTCGTGAATGCCGGCAGCCCACGGGCCGTGTGCGATGTAGCCCTGGCCATAAGCGAAGACGGGGTCGTTGACCTGCGCGGTCACCACGCCGTCGAGATCATCGTTGGTGACGACCTGCACGCTGACGGTACGTCCGGAGGGCAAAGAGACGGAAATGGAGGTGATGTGGTGATCGCCGTAACGGCCGCCGCGCTGCAGCCGGGTTCTTTGTACCGCCGTGCCGCAGACCATGATGTTGTCGACATCGCGCCGGGTGCCGGATGCGATGAGGTCGTCGAGGCCCTGATTGACCTGGGGTGTGCACGAGGCGGGAACGGGAACGTTCCTCGCCGCGAAGGCGCAGGAGGATGCGATGAGCGAAAGGGCGAGAATGGCTGGGTAACGCATGGGACCTCGAGACTGGTTCGACCTGACTATCGCAAAACGAGGCTGTTGGCGCAAGTCGTTCGAGAGGCAGAGCATCCGCGGGAGGCGTTTTCGGCGTACTTAAGGCAGCTGAGAATTCCAGCGAGAGTCGAGCGTGCAGCAAGCAGGAGTCGAGTTGCGAAAAACGATTAGCAAAGGCGATCTGAAACGAGTCACTGGCGCTGCCGGGCGAATTTGAGAAGCGAATGGGGCGCTGGAGCGTCGAATGGAAGAAGGATAAAGTAGGGACTCATGGTGATTCTGAGAAAGAACGATATTCCGTCTTCGGAGATCACGCCGAAGCAGACGTACATGGACCGGCGCGCGTTTATGGCGGCGGCGGCGGCAACCGGAGTGGCGGCAGTGGCGGGTGAGCGCGTGTCGCGCATCCTGCGCCCGTTGGGCGTCGAAGCGGCGGAGAAGCTGGCGACGGTGCCGAGCCCGTTGTCGACGAAGGGCGAGACGCTGACTTCGTTTGAGGACATCACGCACTACAACAATTTTTACGAGTTTGGCACGGACAAGGGCGATCCGGCCCAGCATGCGGCGACGCTGCAAACGCGGCCGTGGTCGGTGAAGGTGGAGGGTCTGGTGAAGCAGCCGAAGACCTTTGACATCGACGCCCTGCTGAAGCTGAAGCCGATGGAGGAGAGGATTTATCGATTCCGCTGTGTCGAGGCGTGGAGCATGGTGATCCCGTGGGCGGGGTATTCGCTTTCTGAGTTCATCAATGCGTGCGATCCGCTGCCGTCGGCAAAGTATGTACAGTTTCTTTCGCTGGAAGATCCGAAGCATGAGCTCCTGCCGTGGAATGCGGGGATTTCCTGGCCGTATTCCGAGGGGTTGCGGATGGATGAGGCGATGCATCCGCTGACGCTGCTGACGTTTGGTCTGTACGGCGAGGTATTGCCGAATCAGGATGGGGCGCCGGTACGGGTCATCGTGCCGTGGAAATACGGGTTCAAGTCGGCGAAGTCGATTGTGAAGGTGAGGTTCGTGAAGGATCAACCGCACACGACGTGGAACGATCTTTCGCCGCAGGAGTATGGGTTTTATTCCAATGTGAATCCGAATGTGGATCATCCGCGGTGGAGTCAGAAGACGGAGCGGCGGATTGGGTTTCCAATCTGGAAGCAGCGGCAGCCGACACTGATGTTTAACGGATACAGCGACCAGGTGGCCAAGCTGTATGCAGGAATGGATTTGAGGAAGAATTACTAAGAGCAGCTGGGATCTGGGAGCGAGCCAGTCAGCGGGTTAGCCAGTTAGCGGGTTAGCGAGTTACGAGCCACCGAAAAAAACAATCCATCATGGGTGACAGAAAGACGGAGCGATGAGCAAGCGGTGGATTGTGGCGCTGAAGGTGCTGGCGCATACGGCGTGTCTTGGGCCGGTGGCGTGGCTGGTTTGGCACCTTTATCTGTCGGGGACCACGAATCCCAATGCGCTGGGACCCGATCCGACCCACACGGTCACTTTCTTCACCGGGCGCGGCACGTTGCGGCTGCTGGTGATCACGCTGGCAGTCACGCCGGTGCGACGACTGATTCCGAAACTGAGCTGGCTGGTAAAGTTCCGGCGAATGCTGGGACTGTATGCGTTCTTCTATGCGTGCCTGCACCTGATGACGTATGTGTGGCTCTATGCAGGTTTCAGCTGGCCGGCGATGGTGGACGATATCAGCCAGCGCCGGTTTATCACTGCAGGTTTGGCGGCGTGGTTGATGCTGGTGCCGCTGGCGCTGACGTCGACGACGTGGTCGATCCGGAAGCTGGGCGGGAAGAACTGGAACCGTCTGCATCGGCTGACGTACCTGGCGGCGATCACCGGGGTGGTCCACTACTGGTGGGGCGTGAAGAGCGGGGTGAAGACACCGCTGGCGATCACGGTGGTGCTTGGGGTTTTGCTGGTGGCGCGGCTGGTGGTAAAGCAGCGTTCTGCGGTCGGCGTTCGGCTTTCAGAAAACAGCTAGTCCGCTGAGAGGCAAATTCGCGGGACCCGAAAGTAAGACTCGCCAGCGTGGCCATTCCGGCTGAATCGTGGCTGACGGAGCGCATTTTCCTGGTTCGCCAACCTGAAGGTTACTGAACCAGTGAATGCGTTTTGTGGCTTGAACGGCCCACTACAGCTTTTGAAACTGCCTACGGTTCTCGTCCCTTCCATACCAAGAAAGAAAATATTGTCAGGTATAGTTGACAACTCAATCTGTCAGGTATACATTACTTTCTGTCAGCAAGAAGCGACATCAGGGATCGAGGAAAAATCACCGATTGAGGAACAAGTTGCGAGTGCTGCGGGCCGAACGCAAGTGGAGTCAGGGAGAACTTTCCCAGCGGCTGGGCGTCTCGCGGCAGGCCATCAATGCGATCGAAACAGAAAAGCACGACCCGAGCCTGGAGCTAGCGTTCAAGATGGCCGAGCTCTTCGGGATGCCGATCGAACAAATCTTCGAACCCGAGAAAGAGACTTTATAAGGAGAGAGCGATGACGGCGGAAGGAGTGATAACCAGTGAATCGACCAGGAAGAAAAACAACTGGTGGGGAAGGATCACCGCCTTTCTGATCGCGGGCATGGTGACCGGAGCTGGCGTCGGCTTTGTCATCGGCAAGGTTACCAGGCATATTCACCCCGGGCTGCATGTCCAGGGCGCCGATCTAACAGCGCTCGGCCTGGCAGCTTTCTTTATCGGCACGACGGTGGCGTTGCTGTGGATCGCCAGCAATCGCATGAGGCTGGCCCGCATTCTCGAAGGTCAATCCGCCGAAACCCCTGCCAGCGATGACGAAGTCCGCAGTTTCGCTTATCAGGCTTTAGTCATAGCACTCGCAGGAATTCTTCTGGCTCTGCCCATTTTGGGGGCTCGGCTCTTCGCCGCCAACCTGGAACACCGGGAGCTCTACTATGCTGGCATCGCGCTGCTCTTCGCCGTGCAAACTGTTTACAACTTCCTTCTGTGGCGGGTTTCCGACGAATTTGTCCGCCAGACTACGGCGACGACCGCGGCGTTGACCTTCGCAATCGGCCAGGGCGGGCTGTTCCTGTGGGCCGCGGCCGAACGCATGAGCCTTGTGAAACCGGTCTCTGCATGGCACCTCCTCGTCACCATGATGGTGCTCTACATATTTGTCGGCTCACTCGTATCGCTGCGTACCGCGCGACGCGAGTGAGCCTGCAGCTATATCCACATATCGAGACGAACTCAGTGAACAGATCAAAGGAGATGACAATGTCTACATGGGTAGGAATAAAAGTAATGGCTGAGCTCGTAACTGTCTTAGGTGGTTTGATCTTCATCTCGGGGCTGGCCCTTCGAGGACGGGCACGCGATATTGCGATCAGGTTTGGCGCCGCGCTTATCGGAATTTCCGGTCTGATCATCCTCCTTGAATGCCTGTTCGGCCTCCTGGATCCCAATCGGTATCCGTTCGCAATTCTGATGCTTCTCTTCGGAACGAGCGTGACAACAGTTGCGGCCCGCAAGGACGTGAGTTCAGCTCATCCGAAGTAGACCAGCAACGAAATTCTGCTGATTGCGGGCGTAATCGCCAAAGCGCTCAGCGGAAACCGGCGACAGCGGCCGCAGCCAACTTTCAGCGCAGCGCTTCGAGCCTCCGCCGCGCCCACTCGAGCGCGGGCCGCGCCGGGTCGAGCGGCGCGGTCTTCTCCCACAGCACCGGATAGCGCGTCGCGGCGACGCCGAGCGAAGCGAGCCGCGCGATGTCGCCTTCGCGCGCTTCGTGCCCGGTCTCGGCGAGCTGATCGCGATAGGTCGAAGCGTCGATGCGCGCGACGGTCGGTTCCGGCGACGCCCAAATCTCGAAGGGAACCACGGCTGCGCGAACGCCTACGGCAGTGCGACCCGCGCGCCGAGCGCGACGAAGATCGTGCCGGTCACGTAACGCTCGACCCGCTGCGCGAGCGGATTGCGCCGCCGCCACGCGTCGAACGCGCCGCCGGCCAGCGCGACGAAGCTGAACGCGACGGCGGCGGTCGCGTACCAGATCGACCCGAGCTCGGCGATCGGCAGGCCGACGTGGCCGCGCGCGGGCTCGACGAACTGCGGCAGAAAGGCGAGCACGAAGAGCGCGACCTTCGGGTTGAGCACGTTGGTGATGAAGCCTTGCACGAACGGACCCGACGCGCTGTGCCGGGCCGCGCCGGGCGCTTGCGGTGAGGCCGCGGCGGCCGTCCGCTCGCGAG